>JAHCHX010000001.1:1447500-2647500 GCA_026129545.1 Saprospiraceae bacterium | reverse complement strand
TGCAAAACTTGCCTCGCCAGTCGAAAAAATGACAATCCCCTTCACTCAAAGCCCTCCACCGCAACAAACCTATTGTTCTTTCTGGTTCAATTTCCGCCAGTGCCATTTCTTCTTTCCCATTCGGCCAAGTCCGACTCGGCTTTTTCCATTTCGCCCAGCGACTTGTAAGCATTGCCCCGGGCACGGTAGGCGCGAGCGAAGTTGGGGTTGAGTTCGAGTGTCCTCGAAAAGTCGGCGACAGCATCGTTCAGGCGGCCCAGATTGAGCAGCGAAAGACCGCGATTGTAGTATTGCTCCGCGTCATTGGGATATTGCTCCAGATACTTGCTCAGGTCGGCCACGGATTTTTCGTATTGTTTCATCATCCCATACAAGCCGCCGCGAAACTTGTAGGATTCATACAAATTAGGATTGATTTCCAAAGACTTGTCAAAGTCCCGGATGGCTTCCTTTATTTTGCCCTTGTTGCCGAAGTGCTTGGCGCGTGCCGCATACATAAGCCCGTTTTGATAATATCCGTTTTCGATGGCATTGCTCACAACGGTGTTGGTGTCTTTCCATACCCCGATTTGCCGAAGGCAAAGTATCACTATCAGGCCAAGCCAAGCAAGGCCTATCCATCGCAGCCCACCTGACAGGCTCGGCCACCGCTCTCGCAGTGCTTGCCATCCTTTCACCAAAATCAGACTGGTGCCAATCATCGCCAAGTAGTTGTAGTGGTCTGCGATGAACTCAAACGTCCCGTGCGACACGAACGGAAGCATAACGGACACATTTGCGAAAAAGAACAACAAGCCAAACCAAAACCATGATGCTTTTTCGCGATAGCGCCAAGCGGCTACGAAACTGACAATCACGACAAATGGCGCAATCAGATAAGGCCACGGTAGATGGCCGTTCACTTTGTCGAACGAGTAGTAGATGTTTAGTTTAAATGGGGCAAGCGTGTTGAACCAGTAAAAAACAGGGGTGTAGCACAACACCTGCAAGCGTTCCAAGAGCGTAAGCTCGCTTCCCGGCGTCTCGGTGACAATGGCCGACTGGGTGCGGGAGTAAATGGTGAGCAGGCCAAAAATCAGGGCTATTAGGAAGAAAGGAAGGTAGCCAAGCATCTGACGCGCTCGTGGCATGGCGGGCTTGCGCCAAAGGTCGAGCACCACAAGCACCAAAGGAAGGGTCACTGCGGCGCTTTTCGAGAGGCAGGCGGCCACGAAAAGCAAGAGTGACAGGTAGTAGGGTTTCGCCTCTGCCGGCCGTTCGGCATAATCGAGATATTTCAAACACGATAGCAAAAAAAACATGGAAAAAAGCGGGGTGCTAAATCCCGCTATCCAAGCGACCGATTCTACTTGAATAGGATGGATGGCGAACAGGAGCGTCACGGCCAATGATGTCTTTGCCCCAATACTCAAGCGGGCCAGCAAACGAAACACCAGCCAGATGTTGAAGGCGTGAACGGCAAGGCTAAATAGGTGATACCAGAAAGGGTTGTCTTTCCCCAACGTGTACGCCACGCCATAAACTGCCCATGTGAGGGGGGCGTACATACCCAAGTTGAAGGAGGAGAACAGTTTGAAATCGCGCACTGCCGGGTTGTCAACAGTAGCAGTATGGTCGTCAATGCCCAGCAATTCATTCGTCAGGCCCGTGCTAAAAACCAATACCCCCAGCACGAGCGGTATCCATGGCATCCATTTATCGGAAATCGTTTGTTTGGGCATTGGCGTTGCTGCCGACTTTGAGGGGCGAGCATGGGGCTTTGGCGCATTTTTTTTTGCCATGAAAGGAAGTTTTGACCTATTCCGGCGAAAGGTACATCGAAGGCTTCCATTCCAGCAATACCCTATTCGCTTCAACGCACCGCCACGCTCAGCACAGGGATTTTGGAATGATTGACCGTGTCCTCCGTGAGACTTCCAAACAGTAGGTGCGACAAGCCCCTTCGCTGATGAGTGCCCATCGCAATCAAATCTGCCCCCACTCGTGCCGCAAATTGCAAAATGGAGGCCTCTTCATTGAAGTTGCTGCCCAAGGTGTGGACGCTGAAGTTATTCAGCCCTGCCTTTTGTGCGAAGGAACCCGCCACCTGCTCTATTTCCTGCTCCGAGCGGAGCATAGCAGGGTTGTTCAAATACAACACCTTGACCGTGAAAGGCCAGTGCCCCTGCCACTCGGCCAATTGCTCGAACACGGGCATTTGGTTTTTCTCCAAAGTAGAAGGCAGCACCACCGTTTTCAGGTCAAAATCACCCGATTCCTCCGGGACGGCAAGCACCGGACATGGAGCCGTGCGAATCACTTTTTCTGTGTTGGAACCCACAAAGAACTCTGCCGCGCCTGTGGCCCCCTTTGTGCCAATCACCACCAAATCGGCCTTGTCCTCTTCCGCCACGCGCCGTATGGACGCATAGAGCAAGCCCTCTTCTATGCGAGTGTCAATGTCAAGTTTTTCAAATCCCGGCTCAGCCACCAAAGACTTTTTGGTGTGCCGAAACTCATCGGCCACCATGTCGTAATAACTTTTCATGTCGTAGGAGCCGATAAAATTGTATTCCGGCAGCACGGGCGCGTAAGCAAGCGCCGTGTTGGTGTGCATCAGCCCGAGCCTTGCGCCGGTTTTGGTAGCTATGGTAGCAGCTACGCGCAGGGCGTGTTTGGCATTTTTGGAAAAATCGGTGGGAACGAGTATTTTTTTCATAAACGGAGGGAGATTTTGTTCGGACAAAAATCTTATTGACTGGATTGACAAGATTTGCAGGATTGTTTTTCAATCCGGTCAATATGGAACCTGAATCCTATCAAAAAAACGGAGTTGCACAAAGGTCTCTTCCCCCTCCAAGCCGTGCCATGACAGGGGTCACGCCGCTGGGTGAGTTTGCTCAATAAGGATATTTCACATCGGTCAGAAACAATCCTTGCGGTGGCACGCTTAGGCTCTTTTTTAGCGGCTGTTGCATATCCAAAGCGGATTTCACGTCGTCCAGTTCTATTTTCCCCAACCCGACGTTGAGGCAAGCGCCCACTATGAGCCGCACCATGCCGCGCAGAAAGCGATTGGCCGTGACGTGGAATACCCAGCGGAAGGCCTCGTGTCGTTCCTCCCAACGAGCCTCCTTCATTTCGCAGTCGAAATGTTCCAGCCCGCTGCCTGTTTTACAAAAAGGAGAGAAAGAAGTGTAGTGAGGCAGCAGTGCCGCCACGCGCCGCATTTTTTCAAAATCAACTTTTCCATGCTGGGGAAAGAGCCAAGCCGTGTCGGTCGCAAATGGGTCTTTCCGCAAGGCGATGTGGTATTCGTAGCTGCGCTCGTAGGCATCATAGCGAGCGTGCGCGTCGGCAGGCACTTGCCTTATGGAGTGCGCGGCGATGTCGTCGGGCAGAATGCTGTTCAGGCCATTTAGAAAAGTGGAGGGCAGAGTGCCTGCTGCGTCGAAATGCGCCACATAGTATCGGGCGTGCACGCCCGCGTCGGTGCGCCCGCAGCCAGTCACCTCAATCGTTTGTCTCAAAATTGTGGAAAGTACCGCCTCTAGCGTGGCTTGTACCGATACGGCATTGGGCTGCACTTGCCAGCCGCTATATCGGGTGCCGAGATAGGATAGCACAATAAAATATCGCGTGGCCGTTGGCAAGCTGGCTTCATACATCGTTTTGTCCCCCTTGCGCTTTCAGATGGCTTTGAATGAATGCGTCGCAAGCTGCATCCAACATATCGAAGACCTCTGCGAATCCATCGTCGTCGTAGTAGGGGTCGGGCACCGAGCGGTTTTGGGTGGGGTAGATTTGGTTGAGTATCAAATCCACTTTGGCTCGATGCTCGTCGTCGCGGGCGTGGCGCAGCACGTCGCGGAGGTTTTGGGTATCCATGACGAAAATGCGGTCGAAGCGGTCGAAGTCGGCGGGCTGGAATTGCCTTGCCCGCTGGTAGGTGATGTCAATGCCGTATTGACGCGCTGTTTTGATGGAGCGGCTGTCGGGTTGTTCGCCCACATGCCAGTACCCCGTGCCGGCGCTGTCCACTCGCCAGTCAAGTCCCGCTTGAATGGCTTTGTGTTGCATGATTCCTTCTGCCAGCGGGCTTCGGCAGATGTTGCCGAGGCAAACCATGAGTATTTTCATTGCACTAAAATATCTTGCTGTATTTCAACAGAAACGCGCCTGTCGTTTGGCCGCCGCGACCGTTGTAAGGCAATTTGGCGGCATCCTCGCTGCCGAAGTTCTTCTGCACTTTCACGTCGTGGTCGTAGAAGTATTCGGCCAGCAAATCCAGCGAAAGGCCTTTGAAGAGGGCGATGCTAAAGTTGTTGGTGAACAGCACGTCCACGTTTTGAGGCTCTTTCAGGTAATTGGAAAACAGTCTCAAGCCATTGGTGACGGAGAGGCGGTCGCCAAAATACTTGTTGTTGTAGGCTGCCTTGAGTTCGGAGCCGAGGCCGAAAAAGGTGTTTTTGCCTTCCTCGTTGCCATGAATGTTGAGGGCGGCGATGTTGTCGTCAGCAACCAAAATGTATTGAACGCCGCAAGGAGAATAGAAAAAAGACAGGTGCGAGTTGGGCTTGTAGTCAATGCCCGGCGCAAAGGTGATTTGAAGCGGGGAGAACAGTTTGGCCACTACTCGGTCTTCGTCGCTCACGGGGGAGAGGTAGTTGCTCTGGTAGGTTTGGAGCAAGAGTGTTTGCGCAAAGAAGTCTGCTGCGACGAACCATTTGTCGCTGCCCATTTTGCGGCCATAGCGGGAGGTGAGGCGCGACACATCCAAGTTTTTCAAAAAACCTCTTGGCAGAGAGGGGTCGGCAGAGCGCAATTTTTGTGCGGAGAGTTGTAGCGAAAAGGCGTTGTTCCAGAACCATTTGTCCTCCTTCCTATTGGCAAACAAAGTGCCGAGGCCACCGATGCCAAAGCGTCCGCCGCCGCCGCCCACGCGCGGGTTGGAGATGCCCATGCCAGCCAAGTCGAGGCCAAGGCCGCCACCCACCGTCCAGCCGAAGGTGTCTTTTTGTGCCATTGATGTCACTTCGTTAAGGCGGGCATCGCTGGCTTCTTGCGCATTGACAGTAAGCAGATTGAAACAAAAGAGCGCAATCAAGATGGTGTAAAGTGCTTTCATGTGTAGAAACAAGTTTTGTGAAAAAAGAACGGGTTAGAGCAATCATTCGCCGGGTTCGAGCAGGTTTTCCTCCTGTCCGTCCGGGTAAAAAACTTCGACCTTTTCGGTAGCCAACTTGCTCAAAGGGATGATGATTTCGCTTTTGTCGGTTTGTAGCGTCAGGGAAGTGGCATCTATCATAATCACTTTGCCGCGCATCCCGATGATGCGGATGTCGTCGCCTACCTGAACTTTGTTGCGGTTGTAGCCACTTGCGAGGTAGTTGGAAAGCAAATCGCGCGAGGCGATGCCGTAGCCCACCGCAAAAGCCAACGCCAATGCCGCGATGATGATGGAAAGATTGAGGGCCATGAAGCCGGTGTTGATTTTGGCTTGGGCCAAGGCGCTGATGGCTACGGTGATGAAAAGAAAGTAGAAGATGGCGGTGGAAATGACTTTGGCGGAAGGCAAGCCCATGGATTGGCAAGTGGTGAGGGCGATGCCGCGCACCATCTCGGCAAGGAAAAGCCCCAGCAACAGCAGGATGAATGCCGAGAAAAGCGCCGGAATGTAGTCCACCAAGTCGCGCACCATCTGAGTGATGGCGGGGATGCCCAAAATATCGGTCGCAAAAATCACGAACCCCAGCATGAGCAGGTAATAGACCATCTGCGACAGCACCGACGACACCTCGATGCGCATTCCGCTGCGCTGCACGATGTCAATGTCGTTGAGCCGTTCGGCGAGGCGGTCAAGGCCCAACCCCGACAACACGCGGCGTATGATTTTGCGGATGCCTTTGGCGATAAGCCAGCCGATGAGCATCACCATCAAGGCAAAGGTCAGTTTGGGGATGGCGGCTGAAAAACGGGCGAGCAATTCCGCGAATACCCCGTTTTTCAGTTGGTCGAGAAAGTCCATACAATGGCAGGAAAGGAAGATTGTGAAAAGAAAGCCGAACATGACAGTTCAGCGGTGTTTTGCTTTCAATTTTGTTTTCGACAAAAAGAGAGGCCTCTTGCGATGGTTCGCAAGAGGCAGCGCGTCAAATTGTTTCTTTGTCCGATGGAAGCAGCCGCTCGCTGTTGGCTCCTCCTCCGCTCGAAGGCGGGCGGCCTTCGGGTATGATGGGCGATGAATACCGCCCTTTGGGGGGGCGGTGTGGGCCGGATTGTTTGGCGCCGGCGATGAGGTGAGCTGCCGTTTGAAGGGCATTGGGGACGAATAGTTCGATTACTCGGCCGAAGTGGGAGAGGGTGTGCGCCTGATGAAGCAAGTTGCGCTCTATTTCGTTGAGCACTTCTTGGTGTTCTTCTTTATTTTCCCAGTCGCCTTGCCATTCTTGGAAATTGTTGGCCATAAGCGGATTAAGTTTTTTGCGCCCGTTGCCGGGTGAGCGGTTAACTTGTAGATTTTTTCGATAAGCAAAAAAAGTATTGGAGCAAGATGCTCTTAAAAATTGATTGTCAGGTGGTGCCCTCTATGGGGTCGGTGGCATACATCTCGTCGTAGATGTGTTGCGCTTTTTGTTTGGCTCGCATGATTTGCATTTTGATGGCGCTTTCCGTCTTGCCCAACACGTCGCCGATTTCCCTTATCTGCAAATCATCAATGTATTTCATCATCAGGATGGCCTTGTCGCCCGGCGGAAGGCGGTCAAGGACTTTGGCCAGCCGTTCCTGCTTCATCTCAAGCAACACGCTGTCAGGTATTTCCACTTCGGGTTCCTTGCTGATTCTGCCCACGTCTTCCGTGTAGAGGAGCGGTATTTTTTTCTTTTTCCGAATGAGGTCAATGCAATAGTTGTAGGTGATTGAATAGACCCAAGTGGAGAAGGATGACTGCTCCGTGAATTTTGAGAGGTTGAGCAAAATTTTGATGAAAATATCTTGCGTGGCATCGCGTGCCAGCCCTTCGTCACCCAACATGGAGATGCACTTGGCAAATACCTTGTTGGCGTAGCGACGGTATAGCATGGTGAAATACGTTGTGTTTTGCCCTTGCAAGTACAAGGCAATCAGCTCTGTATCCGTATAATCTTTTGCCTTTTTGGCGGCGATGGACGACACTTCCGGGTGTGTTTATGAAAAAAAATGAAGCAAAAATACCCCCGCAAAGAGACGAAAAAAGCCGCAAAACAAAGCCGACGCACTTGGTTTTCTTTAAAACCGTTAATGGGACGTTAAAACCTTGTTTGCGTCACAGCCTTGCTCGCACAAACTTTGAGGGAGCGTTTTCTTTGCCGCAAATAAATTTTTTCAAATGAAATTATCGCTTCTCTTTGCTCTTTGCGGCATCGGTTTCAATATCCTTTCGGGGCAAAATGTTCAAATCACCGCTGAGTTTCCTTTTGGCATCCCGCTGCTCCAACCCGACAGTGTGGCAGTCAACACCAACGATTTGTTGAAACGCGACAAACCTACCGTGCTAGCCTTTTGGCTCACTACCTGCCGCCCGTGTCAGATGGAATTGGCCAGCTACGCCCAGCATTGTGCGGATTGGCAGCAAGAGGCCGATTTCCGCCTGCTCGCCGTCTCGATTGACTTCCCCGAACGCTGGCCTCAGGTAGTACAGATGGCGAACGAAAAGGGCTGGCCTTTTCCTGTCTATTGGGATTATTCCCGTGCGTTCAAGTCCGTGCTGCCGGGCGGGTTGAACGGCCTTCCCCAGGTTTTTTTGTTCGACGCGAATGGGACGCTCGTTTGGCACCATAAAAAGTACGCGCCGGGCGACGAACAGACATTGTTTTCCCAAATCAAAAATCTGACGCGATGAAATGGTTGCCAATATGCGCGATGCTCCTGTGGTCGCTCGCCCTCGCTTGCCAACAACAGCACTCGCCCCAGCCCGTCGTACACACGGTGCTCGGCCCAATTCCTGCCGACTCCTTGGGTACAACCCTCATCCACGAGCATGTTTTCCTCGATTGGAGTCCGGTGGGCAGCTATCATCCCGAAACTTGGCAACGCGACACTGCCTTTGCGGCCATCCTGCCCCACTTGCTCGAAGCCAAGTCGCGCGGTGTGCGAAGTTTTTTGGAATGTACGCCCAACTATTTGGGGCGCGACCCTTTGTTGTTGCGTCGCCTGTCGGAAGCAAGTGGGCTGCACATTCTGACCAACACGGGTTACTATGGCGCTCGCAACGACCAGCACGTTCCGGCCTCCGCTTTCAAGGAAACCCCGCAAGCAATAGCCCAACGATGGGTGGAGGAATTTGAAAAAGGCATAGAGGGCACGGGTATTCGACCGGGTTTCATCAAAATTGGCGTGGATGGAGACTCAACGCTTTCAGAGATAGATGCCAAAATAGTGCGAGCGGCGGCGCTGGCTCACTTGCGCACCGGATTGACCATCGTGGGGCACACAGGCGCCAACACGCAGTTGGCCCAACAACAATTGGACATCCTTGCCGCCGAAGGAGTAGCGCCCGACGCTTTTGTTTGGACACACGCGCAGGGCAGCCCCTCAACGTCGCTCACCGAAATGGCCCGACGCGGCGCTTGGGTCTCTCTCGATGGGCTGGGCTGGGTGCATCCCGATACGCACGGGGGCGACTCCACCGAATTCAACCGTTATGTGCAATGGTTGCAGCGCTTAAAAAGCAATGGCCTGCTCCATCGCACCCTTATCGCGCACGATGCCGGCTGGTACACCCACGGCGAACCGGGCGGCGGCCCTTACACACCCCACACCCTTATTTTCGACCTGCTCTTGCCAACGCTGCGCAAACAAGGATTCGGCGAGCGGGATTTTGAGCAATTGCTGGAATCGAACCCCAAAGAAGCCTACCAAGTGAGGGTGCGAAAAAAATGACGCACGCTCCCCGTCCTTTTTTTGAGGATTACCAATGCCCGCAAGGATGCCCTCACAAGATTTCTCTACTTTTGCCCATCAACAAATCAACATTCCACAAATCAACAACTCTCAAAGCATGAGCGCCATCCGTGAAATACTCGCCCGCGAAATACTCGACTCACGCGGCAATCCCACCATCGAAGCAGAAGTTTGGACAGAAACAGGTTTTGCAGGCCGCGCCGCCGTGCCCAGCGGAGCCAGCACCGGCGTGCACGAGGCAGTAGAGCTGCGCGACGAAGATGCCAGCCGCTACCTTGGCAAAGGCGTGAAAGAAGCCGTCAAAAACGTGGAGAAATTGCTCCGCCCCGAGCTCGTGGGCATGGAAGTGACCGACCAAATCCGCATTGACCGCTTGATGATAGAGCGCGACGGCACGCGCAACAAATCGAAAATCGGCGCCAACGCCATCCTCGCCGTCTCGCTCGCCACAACACACGCCGCAGCCGAAGAGCTGGGCCAACCGCTCTATCGCTACCTCGGTGGCGTGAATGCCCATGTGTTGCCCGTCCCGATGATGAACATTCTCAACGGTGGCTCGCACGCCGACAATGGCATTGACTTTCAGGAATTCATGGTGATGCCCGTGGGCGCCGATTCTTTCCGGGAAGGGCTGCGCATGGGGGTCGAGATTTTTCACCACCTGAAAAAAGTGTTGAAAAGCAAGGGATACGCCACCAATGTCGGCGATGAAGGCGGGTTTGCGCCCGGCATCAAAAACAACGAAGAAGCCATTCAACTCGTGATGACAGCCATCGAAGCCGCAGGCTACCGCCCGCTCGACGACGTGGTCATCGCGCTCGACCCCGCCGCTTCCGAATTTTTTGACCAAGAAAAAGGCGAATACGTCTTCAAAAAATCAACGGGCGAACGCCTGTCGCCAAAAGACATGGTAGCTTATTGGAAAGACTGGTGCAATCGCTACCCGATTTACAGCATCGAGGACGGCCTTGCCGAAGACGACTGGTCGGGCTGGAAATCGCTCACCGAGACCCTCGGCCATCGCATCCAACTCGTGGGCGACGACCTGTTCGTCACCAACACCGAGCGCCTGCAAAAAGGCATTGACGAGAAAGTAGGCAACTCCATACTTATCAAAGTCAACCAGATTGGCTCACTCACGGAGACCATCGAGGCGGTCACCTTGGCCACGCGCCATGCTTACACCTCCGTCATCAGCCATCGCTCGGGCGAGACCGAAGACACCACTATCGCCGACATCGCCGTGGCGCTCAACACGGGCCAAATCAAAACCGGCTCGGCCTCACGCTCCGACCGGGTGGCCAAATACAACCAACTACTTCGCATCGAGGAAGAATTGGGCGATGCCGCTACGTATTTGGGAAGGGCGATTTTTGGGCTGTGACAGGAACATGGCATTTTTACGAGCTGTGACCAGAAAACCTCGTCACAGCTCGTTTTTTTGCAGAACCAACCGTGAAATAAATCATAATCCCCCACCGCGGCACAAGCATCAGCGCCCAGCCTTTCGTTTCATTTTCGCAAAAATTCTCCCGCATGAAAATTTCCCTGACAAAAATCGGCACCACCACCCACTGGCTCATCGTGCTTTGCCTGTCCGTAGCCGTCAGTCATTGCAAAATTTTCCAAAAAACCGAAAGCACCGCCCCCCCCCCTTCCAAACCCTCCACCACCCGCGAGTCCACGTTTCGCAAGGAAATAGTGAGCTATGCCGCCGGATTCAAAGGCTCAAAATATACCCCCGCCGGCAAAAAGCCCGAGACGGGTTTCGATTGCTCGGGTTTCACCAGTTATGTGTTCCAACATTTCGACATCTCCCTCTCGCCCGCCGCACGCGAACAGGTCAAACAGGGCGTGGAAAAAGACATCAGACGAGCGCAGCCCGGCGACCTCATCTTCTTCCGCCGAAGCGCCAACGAACCGATTTTTCACGTCTCGCTCGTAAAGTCGAACAACGGCAAAGACCTCGTCGTCATACACAGCACCACCTCGCGGGGCGTCATCGAAGAAGACGTGCTGAACAGCACCTATTGGAAACAATACATTGACTCCGTGCGCGATGTGGTGTCAGAAAAATTTTAGCCGCCACCTATTGCTCCCCGCCCTCGTCAGCGCATGGCTGGCAGCCAGTTGTGGAAAGAACGACGTGCGCCGCGTCGTCACCCCCGCGTTTTATCATTGGAAAACCGTCCTGTCCCTCTCGTCCGCCGAGCTTGCCTGCCTCGACTCTTTGAGGTGCCAAAAACTCTACGTCAAGGTATTGGACATCGGGCGCGCCCCTGCATCGGGGGCCATCCAACCCTACTCCCTGCTCGACATTGCGGACACCGCCGGCCTCGCTCGGTTTGAAGTGGTGCCCACCGTTTTCATTGTCAATGAGGTGTTCAAAAACATCGAGGAAGAGAAAAACGAGTGGTTGGCCCGCAAGGTGGCATCGGCGCTCGTCGCGCCGGAAGCGGAAGGCATCATGCCGCAAACCAACCTTTCGCGCCACCCCTTTTTTGTGGGGCAGCCGGAAAGCAAAACACGCGAAATTCAGTTCGACTGCGACTGGACACCCTCCACCCGCGATGCGTTTTTTCAATTTTTGGAAAAAATAAAAAAACACCTGCCAAGCCACGTTCGCCTGAGCGCCACCATACGCCTGCACCAGTACAAGTTCCCACAAAAAACAGGCGTGCCGCCCGTCGAACGCGGAATGTTGATGTTTTACAACACAGGCAATATCGAGCACGCGAACGCGGCCAACTCCATTTTTCGCTCGGAGGATGTCAGAAAATACCTCGTGGGAGCACCCAAAAAATACCCTTTGCCACTTGACTTAGCCCTGCCCATCTTCTCGTGGGCGCTTATCTACCGCGACGGCGAATTGTGGAAAATCATCCCCGAAGCCCCCGAACAGGCGCTGAGCGACACCAGCCGCTTCCGGCCGAGCAGGCCAGAAACATTCGGCGGGACGCACCCGACCGCCCCCCTCTTCCACATTCAAAAAGGCACATTCCTGTCAGGTCACTATCTTCGCCCGGGCGACCTGCTGCGCGTGGAAGCGATGGCACCCGACACGCTCCGCGAAGCCGCCCGACTGGCAGCCACCGCCCATTTGGCGAACGACGCGACGCTCGCGTTTTTTCACTTGGACACCACAACGGTGCGCCGCTACCCGGTTCAACTGCTCGACAGCGTATGCCAACTGGTACAATTCCCAGCCACAAACAAATAGCCGCGTGCCTTGCGCTCGGCCTGTCCGTCTTGCTTTTTGCCTCTTTCCACCCACACGGCGAACAGGCTGCCACCCCCGTCCAGAATTGCAACCCCGATGCCAAGCCCTTTTATGGCTACTCATTTTTATACCCCGAAATCATCAACGCAAATGCCGCTTACGCCCCCTTCTTTTTGCGCTGGGACGACTATTACCAACAAGTATATTTCAACAGAGACATCCAACGCGACGAAAACGTGCGAGAATGGATAGAGCGATTCTGTGGCCAACCGGAATATGCCGACGTGGAAATGGTGGTGTACGAATCCAACTTTGACGAGCTCGTGCGGCTGCGCAACGCGGCGCTCGACCCCAAAAAAGGCATCGCATTGCCCTACACGATGGCAGGCAACACGTTCGCCGAAATGCTCGCCATCAACGGCTGCACCGAAGTGATTGATTATCTCATGTACGCCAAAAAATGCGAGCCTTACGTCATCGCGCAAGGCGACGGCTGGACGCTCCCCGAACGCGACCCAAAAACGATGCACACGCTGATAAACGAGGGGATGGGGCGCTTCGAGCAAACCGCTTCCAACTTCATCCGCCTGCGCTATGCATACCAGATAATCCGATTGGCCCACTACGCCCGCGACTGGACTTATGTGGAATACCTCTACAACTTCCTCATTCCCAAAATTGACCTGAAAAAGCCCAGCATCATCTATTATTGGATCGTCGGGCATTTGGCTGGCGCCAAACAAAAATTAGGGCAATACCCAGAGGCCGCCTACCGCTACTCGCTGGTGTTTCGGCATTGCCCATCCAAACGGGTGCAGGCTTGGCGAAGCTTGGCCATCCGCGACGACCAAGATTGGGAACAGGCGCTGCGGCTTTGCCAAAACGACAAAGAACGGGCTACCCTCTACGCCATGCGGGCCAGCCGCTCGCGGTCGTTGGCAATAGACGACCTGCCGCAGATTTACCAATTAGACCCGCAGAGCAAACAGCTGGAAATCATCCTCGTGAGCAATTTGCAGGAACTGGAAAAAATATACCTGCGCACTCCCGTCACCGACAAAAAACACGGCCAAGCCATTGGCGACATCAAGCGACAAAACGCTGACAAACTGCTGCTCGATTTGCAGCGATTTGTCCGAACAGTCGTCCGCGAAAAAAAGGCGGAAAACCTCCCGCTATGGCGAGCCGTCGAGGGCTACCTCGAACTCTTGGCAGGCGACCGCTACGCGGCAGGCGCGACTTGGAAACGCTTGGAAAAAGACCTTGGCAAAGCCAAAAAAACCGACAAAAACCTCAGCCGTCAACTCGAAATATGGCGTTGCCTGCTTGATGTGGTCAACCTCGACACCATTGCCGAAGGAAAGGCCGACAGCGTCGCCTACCGAATCAGAGACCGAAAAGTGTTCAGGGAACACGCGCACTTCGAACCCTTTTTGCAAGACTGGCTCTCACAACACTATGCCTCCCAAAACCAACCCGGCAAAGCCATCCTTGCGGCTTACCCCCCCAAGGCCCTGCGCTACAATCCTGACCTCGACATAGTGGACGACCTCCTGAGACTGGCCGAGTCGAGCAATTCGGTGCTGCTCATCCAAACCATGATGATGGACACCAACCCCGACCGTATCCGGGCAGAGCTGCTCGAATTGAAAGGCGCGTATCTGCTAAGCATCGGCGAGCCAGAAGCCGCTTTGTCCACCCTGCGAAAAATAAAGCCAACCGAAGAAGTCCGCCTGCCCAAATTCAGCCCCTTCCGCGAGAAAGTGGGCGAGCGCATCCACCGCGACGTGGCTGATACCATGCTGCTGACACGCAGACAGGTGGCCGAAAAAATCCTTGAATTTGAATTTTTGGCAAAAGCCGCCGAGGCCGAACGCGACCCCATGGCAGCCCGATACTATTACCTGTTGGGGCTGGGCTACTACAATATGTCGTACTTCGGCTACGAGTGGGAAGTGATGGATTTTTACCGCAGCGGCTACAACCAGCTGCGACTGGCGCAAGGGCCAGTGTTTCCCCTGCGCAACTCGCCCAAAGGCAACCGCGAAAACACGGATGTGGGCCGCGCCCTATTTTATTTTGAAAAAACCCTGCGCGTCGCCCCCAACGCGGAAGTGGCCGCCCGCGCCGCCTACATGGCTGCCCGATGTCGGCAAAAACAATGGTTCTGCACCCCCGAATGTACCTATCGCCCCGGCAGCCAGCTCATACCCGTCTTGCCTGCCGAGTATATGTACTATTACAATCTACTCATCACAAGATACTCAAACACAAAATTTTACAACGCAGTGGTGAAGGAGTGCAAGTGGCTGGAGGCGTATGCGCGGTGAGGCCTCCTCTTGTAAGGCGATATTATAGGATTTCGTTCAAAATGATTTCAAGTTCGCGGTCCAAATTCCTATTAAATGGTCTAAACGGTATGCCTAAGTTTTCTAAAACAAGCGTGAATCTTTGATAACCATTGCTTGACCTTAGCTCAACCCAGTTTATCTTAAGCTGATCTAGGGCTTTGTTGCATGAATCCCCTCGCGAAGCCGGCTTCGCGAGGGGATTCATGCAACAAAGCCGTTCAGGGTCAAATTCAAAAGAACTACCAAAAACGGTAATGGCGACCTTGGCTTGCCTGAATTTTTGCAATTTGAAGGGGCTTTTTATGACAAAGTCCGCTTGAGATGGTAAAGTGTCTTTGAATTATACCTTGATTCGCTAGGATTTGTTAGATGAACATGATTGATGTTCTTGATTTTGAACAGATTGCGATTGCAGATATGCCCAAAGCCTAACGGCGAGAAGTATACAAAAGCAACGCGAATCACGGGTTGAAACTTTCAAGCACCTATTCATGGCGATTTTTTTAGAAACTATGCGAATTTGAGGTTGCGACCATTAAAGGTTTGCCCACGTCCAAGAGGAGCCTTGTTTCGCACACCTTGCAAGATGCGCAGATAGAGGCTTTTGGAACCCAATTATAGTTCATTGTAAAAATGCCATGAAAATGCCTATCAACAGTGCCTCCGCGCAAGTCAATGCCCTTTTGCAACAACAATTGGATACCCGCCGAACTCCGGGCATCTATTACGCCTTTTTTGACGCAGACCGCCTCCTGCATGAGTTTACCGGTGGCAAGGCCAATGTAAAAAACGGAACACCCGTAAATGCGCAAACGGTTTTTTACGGATACTCCATGACGAAAACCTTCACGGCGACGGCAGTGATGCAATTGGTCGAACGGGGCAAACTGCATTTGGATGCCCCCGTGAAAAACCATCTGCCCGATTTTGTCTATGGCAATTCAATCCTCGTGCGCCACTTGCTGGCACACAGCGCTGGTTTGCCCAATCCCCTGCCCATCGGTTGGATACATCGAGCGGAAGAGCACGCCGGGTTCGACGAGCGCGGATTTTTCAAGGCCGTGCTCCAAAAACACCCCCAAACCCGGTTCGCGCCCAACGAGAAATTTGCCTACACCAACCTCGGATACATCGTGTTGGGCTGGCTCATCGAACAAGTGTCGGGCATCCCCTACCAACAATATGTGGAGCAAAACATACTGCTCCCGCTTGGCCTTTCAAAACATCTCGGTTTTGCCTGTCAAAGCCACTGGAAAGTAGCTACTGGCTATCAAAAAGCCTTCAGTTTTGGCAACTTCTTGCTCGGTTTTTTGCTGGACAAAAAGCAATTCATGGGCGAAAAAACAGATGGCTGGAAAAGCTTTCGCTCCATCTACCTCAACGGAGCGGCTTATGGAGGGCTTATTGGAATGCCGAGCGGGTTTATCTCTTTTGCTCAAAGTTTGTTGAAACCCGATGGAGGGTTGTTGTCGCAGCAAAGCAAACAAATGATGTGGCAAGAAAACGAACTGAACAACGGAAAAGGCTCGGGCATGAGCTTGGGTTGGTATAAGGGGGGGCTGTATGGACAACCCTACTCCTGCCATGCAGGCGGGGGGGGAGGGTTTTATTGCGAACTCAGGGTTTACCCCGAATCCGGGTTGGGTAGTGCGGTTTTTACCAATCGAAGCGGCTTCTCGGACGAGCGTTTGCTCGACAGGTTCGACGCGCCATTTTTTACAAAATAATACCGTCGTGATTTGTCGGGATTATCCAGATGCCCCCGATGGACATCTGCGTGTTCAAGTCGCGCTTTGTGGCGCGAAAAGCAACATCGCGCCGCAAGCGCCGCCCCGACATCCGTCCCGCCAATAGGTTGCAAGAGCGCCCTCGCATGATTTTCCCTGATTTGATGCCTGACAAGGGCGCGATTCGCGGCTGATTTCACACATTCATGTGATGTTGTGGCACCTCGTCACGCGCCCAACTTTGCAGCACAAAAACAAAAATTTGAAAAAAGCATGAAAACACTTGAATCGAGAATCATCGAAAACCCACTCATCAAAGACCGCGTCACTTTCCTCGAAACATCCGCCGAGACCAACGGGAAATACACCCTTGTGCAAGTAGAGCTTGCTCCCAGCGGCGGCAACGAGCTGCACTATCACAAGACCTTCGAGGAAACCTTCACCGCAGTGGAGGGCGTGCTGGGCATTCAGGTCGGCAAGCAGATAATCCATCTGAACAAAGGCGAAAGCGCCACCGCCCCCATCGGCTCGCTCCACCGTTTTTTCAATCCGTCCGACACCGAAAAGGTGGTGTTCAACGTGCTGCTCCAACCCGGCAGCGAAGGCTTTGAAAGGACGCTTCAGGTGGCCTACGGCCTCGCCCGCGACGGCCGCACCTCCCGCAAAGGAGTTCCCAAAAGCCTTCATCACATGGCACTCATCATCCAATGGAGCGACACCAACCTGCCCGGCGTGTTCAGCTGGCTCGAAAGGGGATTCCGCTTGTTGGCGCGACGAGCCATCAAAAAAGGCATGGACAAAGAACTGATTGAACAGTATTGCCGTATTTGACACATTCCTTTTTCCACACCCCGCGCCGCCAAATTTTGAGCATGGTCAAAAACGCAATCTTTTCAAAATCAAGGAGAGCGGTCATGGCCATCTGATAAAATCCCGGCGAATCACGGTATGAAAACAGGGTGCATGTCAAATTGTCCCTTTCACGTGCCGGAACGCTGTTCCGGCATATATCGGAACAGCGTTCCGATGTGCTTTCGACAAGTTGAAATGCACCCTGTAAAACGCTCGCACCCATTGCTTGACAATTTTGAATTGGAAATGAAAATAGTCACGGAAAGTTTTGCGGTACCCCCCGATTTGCAACCCTACATCGGCTCGTTTTGGTATATGTTGGCCGACGGCCCTGCCCATGAGACATCACCCATACAATACTGCTTGGCCAACGCTATGGTGGAGATGATTGTCCACCTCACCCCGCCATTTCACCATCATGGCTACATAGGTGGCAAATATGCCCAATTTCCAGAGGCTTTCGTGGGCGGCGTGCATGTGGGGCCAGTGTTGTTCCAGATGCAAGGCGGCACGGGGATATTTGGCATTAGCATCAAGCCAGAGACTTTTGTCACACTGTTCGAGCGCCCTATCGGCGAGATGGCTGATAGCTTCGCGGAAGCCCGCTCTATTTTTGGCGATACGCTCGGCGACCTCATCAAGCGTATTCAGGATGCCCCCTCAAACGAAAACCGGGTGCAAGTCGCCATTGAATTTTTCCGTCAACGTGCGGCGCTTCGCACACGGCACGACCGATTCTACTTCACGGAGGCCATGCAATACATCCGCACTTCCACGGGCCAACACTCGGTGGACGAAGTGTGTGAAAAAGTATTTGTCGGCAAGCGCCAATTGCAGCGCATTTTTCAGGAGAACCTCGGCATCAGCCCCAAAACCTACGTCCGCATCGTGCGCTTCAGGAGTGCTTACGATTTTGTGCAGCGCCACCCCAAGACGACTTGGACCGAAATCAGCCACAACTTTGGGTATTCCGACCAGTCGCACTTCATCCGCGATTTCAAGGAATTCACAGGAAAGAACCCAACTTCGTTCCTGACTGGCTTTGCCCCACAAACAAGCACTCCTTTGGCGACAAAGGCTTGACAAATCCCCCCCTTGGGCATCGCATGAATTTTCAGGATTCAAGTGCCACAAACGTGTCACGCGAAGCCCCGCTCACACCTTCATGTGATTTCGGCCCCGTTCGTCCTACCCTTAACTTTGCATCATCAAAAATCAAAAAAAAGGTGGTTTGAAAATCTTGGTACTTACCAAAAGCAACCCGGATTCGACCTCACACCTTTGCGCCATCAAAAACCAACGCTACACCTTGATTCGCCGAGCGTTAAACTTGACAACGCAAAGCATAATCAAACCAAGCAGCCCCATTCATCCCGCTTCAAAATGTCGCTTTTTTTCAAGCCTGCGCAGCCAACGACCCCGACCTTTGTGCCGTGAAAACATGAAACCATGATTGCTTGACAAACATCATAGGAAACCGAAAGCGAGCACATCGCCCCACAACAAAGAATGTCGCTTTTTTTCAATCACGACCTGTGAAAGCACCTGACCTTTGAGCCATGAAAACCATTCTGAAAAACCTGTCGGAAACAGTTTTTTTAATCTGAAAACAAAAACGAAAAAGATGAAAAAAGAACCTTCTTCCCGCCGCGCCGTGCTGCTCCTCGTTTGACCGGGGGGGCGCCGCGCATAAGCGGAGCGAGCAAATGGCGCCATTCGCACCCATGCTCCGGGCATTTTAGCCCGCGTCGGCCACCGCCTTTGCCGACGAAAACTATCCGGTATTTTCATTTTTTTTCAAAGGAGGCTCAGCTGCAAGAGCGGGGCCATAGAGCGCAGTCTGTCCCGCCGTGAGCGGCGGCGATGACGCCACAAGTTCGAACCCTCATTGGTTCGGGATGGGCTGCTTTTTTTCAAGAAAACAAAAACAGTTAACTCAACCATGCTTGCCACAACAATCAAAAAGCCCGTCGCCACAGCAGGCGAAATCCGTTGGCTTAAAAATGCCCAAATCCGATTCCTCATCAATCCCGAGGATACGGGTGGTGACTTCGCCATTGTGGAACTGACCTCCCTCGCTGGCTTGGAGCCGCCCCCACACATTCACCAAAACGAAGACGAAACATTCCTGCTGCAAGAAGGGGAAATGCGCTTCTTCGTGGGCGAGCAAGTGATTGATGCCAAGCCCGGCATGGTCGTTTTCGCGCCTCGCGGCATTCGCCATTCCTTCAAAATCCTGACCCCGGCGGCGCGATTTCACCTGCTCGTTTCGCCCGGCGATTTCGCCAATTATTTCCGCGAAGTCAGCACCGAAACCCCTTTGGATGGCCCAATCGAGCCTCCACCGCCCGCTCAATTGAGCATCTATACCCAGTACCTCGAACGACACTACAACATTCGCTTCTTCCACGACAGCCTTTGAAAACCACACAACTAAAACCCTTTTTTTCACTCATCACCAAACTTTTGAATTAAGCATGAAAGCCCTTCTCTCGAAAATTAACTTGACCGCCCTTGCGCTGCTCTTGCTCGTTTTGCCGAGCCTCAACAGCTGCGAAAAAGACAAGGACGACACCCCAGCCCAACAAACGCACGCCATCGGAGGCAAATGGACTGTTACCTCTTTTCTCTTCGACAACGTGGAGGGCATTGGACTCATCATCGCGGCTTCTGAACTCGAGTTCAAGCCGAGCACTGCCTCCAAAGGCGATTTTTCTTGGAGCATCACCTACAAAAACAACAGCACCAACACGACCACCGGCTCCTACGAAATCGTGGGCAGCAAAATCAAACTCGACACTCGCGGCGACGAAATCCTTGAATACAATTTGGAAATCAATGGCAACGCCCTTCAAATCGCCGGAGATTTCAACCACGATTACATCACCGTGAAAGCTGCGCGGAAGTAGGGGGCACTAGGGGTAATTGTGGGGTCATTGGGGGTCATTAAGGGTAATTAGGGGTCATTCGGGTTCTCAGAGAGTGTTCAGAAAAGTGTGTCAAAACATACCGGATGTTTTCTTTTTACGCAATACACGTCGCGCTTAAAGGAATGTAAATTATTGAAAACCAAAACTCTGTGCCCTTCGTGCCTCTGTGTTTTCTTATCGTCTCCCTTGGGATGACACAGTTTTCTGAACACTCTCGGTTCTCAATGACTCTTCAATAACCCCCAATTACCCTTAATGACCCCCAATAACCCCTAATTACCCTTAATAACCCCCAATTACCCCTAATAACCCCTAATAACCCTTATTCCCTACACACCACTTTTTTCACAATCAAATTTTGAAGCAATGAGCGCAAAAACCCTTCTGGCACTTCCCCTGATGGCAGCCATTTTCTGGCTGAGCAATTGCCAACAACAACCCTCTGACAAACCAGCAACCGCGCAAGCCAACCTGTCCAAGGAAGCACAAGTACAGCGCGGCGAGTATCTTGCCGGATTCGCCATGTGCGACGACTGTCACACACCCAAAATAATGACGGAGCATGGCCCACAGTTTGATATGTCGCGCCGCTTTTCCGGCCACCCCGCAGGGGAGCCATTCGACACGACGGGCATGAAAGATTTGGCGACCACGCGATTCGTCGCGGTGTTTAGCTCGGGCTTGACCGCCTATTTGGGCCCATGGGGCGTCTCTTACGCAGCCAACCTTACGCCCGACGACACCGGCATTGGCAATTGGACAGAGGCGCAGTTCATCAAAGCCATCCGCGAAGGCAAAAGCAAAGGCATGGATGGTACGCGTCCATTGTTGCCGCCCATGCCATGGGAAGTGGTGCGCAACATGACCGATGATGATTTGAAGTCCTTGTTCGCCTATTTCAAGTCGGTGAAGCCCATCCAAAACGTGGTGCCGAATCCGAAGTCGCTTTAAGACAGCGCACGGTTGGCACGGCACATCAGGTCAGGAAAAAGTTGTCGCATCTGCACGGTTTAGGGTGATTGGGAGGGGGGAAATACGGTGACAAAAGGAGCCGAAAATTTCGACTCTGAATCTCGTTTGTTTTTGCCAAGATTGCCCCCCCCCAATTCGCTCCAAACCGAATTGCGACACCTCCCTGCTTGGCATCGAAAAAGACAGCCTCGCAAAAGCCATCATTATCCGTTAACATCTAAAACTTTCACGAAATGAAAAACGCATCTCTTGCGGCGCTTTGCCTTTTGCTCGTCACCGTCACAATGACCAACTGCCAACAACAATCTGTCGAAAAGCAACCGGCGGTCGCCGATGCCACTTCCAAGGAGACACCTCTTCAACGCGGGGAATATCTCTCCAACATACTTGGCTGCGACGATTGCCACACACCCAAAAACATGACCCCGCAAGGCCCGGTGCCAGACATGGCGCGTCGCTTCATGGGACATCCGGCAGAAGAGCCGTTTGAGGCAGGCGACGTGAAAAAAGCCATCGGCGAGCGCTTTGTGGCCGTGTTCAGCCCCGGCATGACCGCCGCCGCAGGGCCGTGGGGCATCTCTTACGCCGCCAACCTCACGCCCGACGACACGGGCATCGGCAACTGGACAGAAGAACAGTTTATCAAAGCAATCCGGGAAGGAAAGTCAAAAGGTATGGAAGGCACCCGCCCCATCCTGCCGCCAATGCCTTGGCCGGGCTACGCCAAAATGACTGACGATGACCTAAAGGCCATGTTTGCTTATTTGAAAACCGTGAAGCCCATCCAAAACGTGGTGCCGAATCCGAAATCGCTTTAAATCGCCAGGGGTTGTTGGAGCCATTTGGCAACGCGCTCCAACAACCCCTCTACGCACACTCCCGATTCCATGTCGCAACTTGTCTCTTTTCTGTCGCAAAATGCGACGGCGGGAGAGGCTCGTGCCTCGGAAATTTGTCTCACTATTCAAACACTCACAACTCACAATGAATATCCTCGAACAAATGCTCGCCCTCGTGGCCCTCGTGGTTAGCGGGGTAGGTATCCGAACCATTTTCAGCGCCGTTGCCTTGCGCCGCCGCTTGAAATAAACGCAGGCCAGAACGCTGTCCCGGCAGCTTCCCCAAACCATTTGGGAGTCGGCGCAACGTTCCGACACATTTTTAAAAATTAAGCTTTTGAAAAAATGAAAAAACTGATTTTCGGCAACTTGCTTGCTATCGCCCTCACCCCAATTTTTGCCCAACCAGTCAGCAAAACCGACGTGCAGGCACTGCTGCGCGAGCTGCCTGCCCCACCCACGACCGTCGCCGAGGCCTACGACCGCGCATATCCCAAAGGCGCCACCAAGCCCAACGCCATCCAACACTACCAGCAGTGGACGGGCAAAGTGGAACGCGCTGGCTCGGAGGTGCAGAACCTCATGGCCGACTTCTATCGGAAATACCCCACCGGCACTCGCCCCGTGGCACAGCCGGTCGCCACCGCCAGTCCCCAACAGCAAGCCTCCATGGATGCCGCCACGACCGAGCTGGCTCAAAAAATGCTCAGCGACCCGGCTTTTGCTCAAAAATTCATGCAAATGAGCGAGCAGGAGCAACACGCCTATATCGCCAAGCTCTTGGCCGATAAGGGTATCAAGCCCGCGAGCGGAACGCCCAACACGAACACCGCTGCCATCGCCGGCACAGACGTGGAATGGATTGCCCTTTGCAACGACTATACCTCGGCTGCCACGGACATGAGCCGGTTGGAGGCACAAGCAGCCTTGCAACAAAAATATCAGGCTCAACACGATGAAGTGCGTGCTTGGACCGAGGCCGAAATCAAAAAACTGCCCCTTTATTCTTTTGGTGAATATGGGCGCGACCACGACCCCGAACAGGTAAAGGCAGTGCGCAAACAGGGGTTGGCCAAACACCGCGAGGTGGCGGAGGCTCTGCTGAAAGAAGCCCTTCCCATGTTCGCCCAACTCCGCCAAGCACTCGAACAACGCACCGCCCCCCTCAACAACGCGCTCAAAAGCGTTCAGTATGGCGCGTCATACGACTTCGGCCATTTCTACACGACGGTGCTTGGTACCCAAGCCATGATACTGGGCGAATTGGATGCCTTACTGAAAAACGAGGTGGGCATCATCAATGAAGTGGCACAGTGGGAGTACGACTGGCGCAACTTTAAGTAAGGGGCATTTTTCAGAACGCGCATGGGGCGATTCGTCGCCCAAAATAGGCGACTCGGCAAATACCATTTGTGGTTGCGCCTTCTGCCAACGCAATTTTGAGGCAACAAAACTTCCAATGGCTAATTAAAACCGACCATTCGCTCAATTGCACCTTGCCCCACCCGAATGCGAACATAGTTTTGCAACGATTTTTGAAATTAAGCTATCACAACGACGAAAACCATGAACGTCCTCTTCCTAATTCAATCGGCCCTGCCCTCGCCCAGTCAGATGAGTGAAGTGCCCGCGCCCGCTCAATGGCCGTTGGTCAGCCCCGAAGAACACCACTTGCTCGAAGCAGCAGCCGTCGGCGAACCAAAAGCCTGCGCCCTGTTGGTGCGGCGCTATCGGAGCGCCGTATATGCCGTCGCGCTCCGTCTCACGGGCAACTCAAGCGATGCCGACGAAGTAACTCAAGATGCTTTTTTGCGTGCATTTCGCTATTTGCCCAAATTTCGCGGCGACAGCAGCTTCAAGACGTGGCTCCTCCGCATCGCGGGTCGCGTCGCCATTGACCACCTGCGTCGCAAGCGGTTGGCGACCGTCTCGCTCGACGCGCCCGAATCGCCCGTCGCCAAGTTGACGGAAAAAAGCCCCAGCGGGTTGCAGCATTTGATGCAAAGCGAGCGCAGCGCCCTGCTCAAAAAGGCCATGGAAAACCTTTCCAAAGAAGATGCCTCAGCCCTGCAACTGTTTTATTTTCAGGAAAAAAGCATACAGGAAATCACCGTCGCCTTAGGTTGGACCGAAACCAACACCAAAAGTCGGCTCAGCCGCGCCCGTCAGCGCCTGCGCGGGGTGTTGCTGGAAAAATATGCCAACGAGTTGGAGGAATGGCATTGAGACAAGCCCATCCACGCCATTGAAAAAGCACAGCCGCTGCCTTGGAGTTTTCCGAGGTGGCGGCTGTTTTTTGGTGCCGCTGTTGTAGCGGAAGCAAATCAGGTTGGTCTGATGCCCAAGCGATTATCTCAAGTTGTTGTGCTCCAACTTTTTGATTTCACTAATCTGCACAACTGGCTGGATATTAGTATAGTTTTTAAAATCACTTACGATGGCATCTCTGTTCTGAGCTATCGCTTTGTTGTACTCATCCACATTCCGCACATAAAAGTAACCAATGGTCACAAAAGGCACCTTATCTCCGGGTGTTCTACCCGCTATGCCCTTGTCAATTTCATAAAACTTTAAGTTTTTGCCTAAAAACCCAGCTACCATTGGCATGTGTTTCTTTTCATAATAATCCATGTCAAAGGTTTTGTCTTCCCCATTAGGGTAAAGTATAGATACTTTGAACATCCCGATTTCTGGAATGGAAGCGTTTTTTGTATGAGTGGTTTTGCAGGCTACCAAGCCTGTAAGGACAAAAATTAGCGAGAGGAATTCAATTTTAGCTGTCATGTAAATTCAATGTTTCGTGGTAAAAACTTAGGCAGGGGCAGCGCCCCGAAACATATTCCGGGGCGCTGCCCCTGCCTAAGTAGTCACGTTCGTTTTAGGGTTGTTTTTTTCAGTTGGATAAGGGGGCAAGGCGACCGAAAATCAGCATCAAGGGGAAAAGTGTCTGCAAAATTCGACGGCGGACGGCTGTCGTTCCAGCCAAATCGCCTACCATTGCGCCCAGTCCCGATATGTCGGGATTCGGTTCTGGTCATGGCGCTTGTGTATAAGGCGTAGGAAACCCAAACGTACACGCTTTTTATTTCTCAACTGCGCACAGGCTCTGTTCCAATCGAAAATTTTTCACGAACCATTGATAATGAAAGAGTTTAAAATAACGACAGCAGATGGCCTGAAAATAAAATTTAGGTTTTATACCTTGATTCGCTAGGGTTTGTTAGATGAACATGATTGATGTTCTTGATTTTTAGCAGATTGCGATTGCAGCCATGCCCAAAACCTAACGGCGCGAAGTATATTATGGCGACAGCAAAGGATTGGATGCCTGTGTAACATCTTCGCAAGAGTCATCGAAAGTGACAAGCAAAAATTGGCCGAACTCGGCAATAGTATATGGAAAAATGGCTCACAAGAGTTGACGATAGCGGGGATAAACGAATGACCATGCAAAAAGCACAAGAAAAATGACCTATACCAAGGTGCGTTTCAGATTGTCGCAATTAAATCGGAACGCTGTTTCGATATGTGTGTCGGAACAGCGTTCTGACGTACAAAAGCGATAATTTGAAATACACCCTATACATAAGTTTTGCCTCTGCTGGCGATGGGCGCGGCGTACTGCGCCAGCAGAAGCGTCGTTTATGCCGTACAATGGAAAAAGAGACCATGATGCCGACCTATAAGATGTGTGTTTGGGTGTTTGTTCGTTCCGCGCTGTCGAGAGGTGGAGGCGGCCTGTTTACGCTTCTCCTTCCTGCGCTGCTTTTTTCTCAAAACCCGACGCAACCGCCTGCCGCACAACAGGACACCCAAAAACTCAAAATCGAGACGGCCTTCCTCGTTGAGTATTTTGTGAAAGGCGACCGCACCATCCAAAAGCTCAGCGGCAATGTGCGGATGCGTCAGGAAAACACCTTGGTTTTCTGCGACACTGCCACCCTCGACCAAGATTTCGCCGTGCTGAAAGGCCAAGTCGTCATAGAGCAAGGCGATTCGGTCAAGGTTTTTGCCGATAGCGCGCACTATCATGCCGGCACCAAGATCAGCGACCTTTTCGGCGACGTGGTGTTGGTGAATGGTATTCAGCAGCTGTTCACCACTCGACTGCGCTACGACATGGCGAACAAAATCGCCACTTACCACACCGGAGCCATGCTGACCAACGGCAAAAGCCAACTCACTAGTACGCACGGCTATTATCACGTGAACGAAAAGGAAGTCTATTTCAAGGGCGATGTGTTGGTGACCGACCCTGAATTCACCATGCGAACCGATACGATGGTGTTCAACACGGAGACCCAAACCTTACGCTTCGTGGCTCCGACTTTGATAAGCCAACAAAAGGGAAGAATCTACACCGAAGGCGGTTTCTACGACATTGAGAATGATTTTGCGGTGTTCGACGTCAACCCGCAATATGAAAAAGAAGGGCAAATCGGTCGCGCTCGCAAAATGCGGTATTCCGGCGAAACCAAAGAATATGTGCTCGAAGGCGATGCCTACATTGAGGAGAAGAACCGCATGACATCGGCGAATGTCATCCGTTACAACACGCAAAACGACGACATCGTGCTGATAGGCGATGCGCATTACCAAGATAGCACGCGCGACATCGTGGGCGAGGAAATCCGCTACAACAGCCAGAACAAACGCTACCAAATCGCCGGAAGGGGCCGTGTGAGCGACCCGCCCAACATCATCGAAGCCGATTCGCTTGATTTCGATGATGCCAATGGCAGCGGCGTGGCCTTGGGCGACGTGGTGTGGACGGACACGACGAGCGATTTCACCATCCTCGCATGGCGCATGGATTACAACAAGGAATCCGACTATCTCAATGCTTATGGCGGCGCGGGCGAGGCGGGTGCCGACGGGAGGCCGCTGATGAAGTCCCTCATTGACCGAGACACGCTGTATTTGGCTGCCGACACGCTGACTTCCTTCAAGCCCGACACCTCTTCAGACACCCGACTGCTGCTCGCCCACTTGGATGTGCGGATTTACAAAAGCGATTTGCAAGCCGTGTGCGACTCGCTCTCGTTCAGTTCGGAAGATTCTATTTTTTGGTTTTACAAGCTACAAAACCTGCCCATCATCTGGGCCGACACTTCGCAGTTTTCCGCCGACACGATTCGGATTTTATTGAAAGACAAAAAATTGGACAGGATATGGCTGCGCCAAAACGCGCTGGTCATCAACTCGGACGATGAATTGCTTTTCAATCAAATCAGAGGGCGATACACCACCGCTTTTTTTCGCGATGACCAAATACGCGAGATGCTGGTGGAGGGCAACGCGCAAGCCGTATATTATGCGCTCGACGACGCACGCGCCTACATCGGCGTAAATGAAACCGAGTGCTCGGAAATGCGCCTCTTTTTTGGGAACAACAAAGTGGAGGGCATCAAATTCTACAACGAACCATCGGGCAAATTCATACCCATGCGAAAGGTGGGCAGGGAGTCGAAAAAACTCGACGGCTTTTTTTGGGAAAAAGCACGAAGGCCTCAAAGTCTGGAAGATTTGTTCAAGCCCTTTTGACCCCGCCCATGAAGAGCGGCTATCTCGCCTTCACCACGCGCACCACTCCGCTTTTCCCGCTTTTTGCCGATTGGAAAAAAAGGCCGTACACCCCCGGCGGAGCATCGCTCAGCTCCACCGTCGTGATGCCATCCAATGGCAGTTGCCCTCGAAAAACCACCCTCCCGTCCATGCTCATGGCCGTCAGCAGCCAAGTAGTGTCGGCCTCGGGTGTCAGCGCCTCGATGTGAATGGAGCCGTCGGTGACAGACGGATAGACCGACAGGGGCAATTGATGGTTTGCATAAGCGAGATGCAATTCGTGCGTGGGGGTCACGATGGGTGGGGTGGTTGTGCCCAAGTCGCAAACCGGGGGGGCAGGCAGGTTGGGGGTATTGTTTGGGCATAGAGGCAACGGGGGAATGCGTTCGTGAATGGAATGTTTTTCGATTGGCTTGCCGCACACCACCGTTCGGATGATGAACGCGGGGAGCTGCACAGCCAGTTCTTCGGCCCATGCCGGCTCTCCGATGTCGTGGCCATAGCCTTTGCCTGTGAGCATGTAATAGTTCCCACCGAGCGCCCTGACGTGCTTTGCGATGCCGCATCCGCCATATACGATGCCGCCGTAGGTTTGGCAACAGGGTACTGGGGGGCCGCTGTCGTAGGCCACAACACCGTCGTTGGTGCCGTGCACGATGCCGACGGCGATGCCCTGTTCCGTTATCTCTTTTGTGCCAATCCAGTCGAGGTCAAGAATTGCGCCCGCCATGGGTATGCAGGCTCTTATGCCAGTCACGGGGTCGAGCGGCTCCCCAAGATACTTGCCGCTCACGCCGGCGCTGGGGATGACCTGCTGTACCTCGTCCTGGTCCATAAACGCGACATTGAGCGCCGTGTAAGCACCTGCACTGTGACCTCCCACAATAATTTTTTCGGGGTCAATATGATAAGTAGCGGCGCGTTCCTGAAGCCAGCGAATCCCGTCGTGCACATCCACCGCCGCCACATAGGCACTTGGCACGAATGAATACGGCCAGCTGACATTGCAGGGGTAATTGGTGGCTCTTGCCACCACACAGTCGGTGCGGTTACAGAGCCTATAGCCAACGGTGGCTGCCACGAACCCCTTCTCTGCCAGTGACTTGGCCAGCCCATCGAAGTCGAGATAACTACCCCAAATGAAATAACCGCCATGAATCAGGATGACCAAAGGGCGGCGTTCGGCGGCGGGCAAATCGGTCGGATAATAGACCCGTAGCCGGATGTTATCGGGCACATTGAAAAACCATTCGTCTATCTGTGGGGCGGTTTTATACACCACGTCGTCGTAGGCCACCGGGCGAGCAGGTTCCGTGAAAACGACGGTATCGCCGATACAGTAGCCTTGAGCGAAGAGTTGAAAAGAGGCAAGCGACAGGGCAAAGGAGACGATTTCTTTTTTCATGTGAGGAAAGATTAAGTGGAATAAGTGTTGACAAAGATGAAAACTCCCGCTATATCCTCGTTCACCCAAAGTCGTGAATTTGCCAATATCCTCGTTCTACCTGTTTTCCGTGAGCGGTTGGGGTGTTTCGGTCGAAAGCCACACCTTTGATTTGCAACAATTTCTTGAAATTTGCGTCCCCTTATCTCGTCGTTGTGAGGCGATGGCGTTCATTTCATCATTTTGCCAAATGACGTTGTGGCGAACGCGCTGCTCAAATGACTGACCTTAATGACTTATTCCCGATGCTTGACCTTACCTTTCAATATCCTGCTTGGTTTCTCATTTTTTGTGCGTTGTTGGGACTGGGCTATGCGATGCTGCTCTACTACCGCGATACGACTTTCCGCGAACAAACACCCCGACTTCACCTGTGGCTGGGCATCATGCGCTGGCTCGCTGTGACCATCCTGAGTGCTTTGTTGCTTTCTCCTTTGCTGAAAAGTTTGCTGACCGAGACGAAGCGACCTGTGGTGGTGCTGGCGCAAGACCAATCGGAAAGCATCGCCGCTGGATTGTCGGGCGAGGCGTTGGAGCAGTACAAACAAAATTGGCAAACGCTGCGCGAAGACCTTTCTGATGATTATGAAGTGCGCGAACTAGCTTTTGGCGATGCCGTGCGCGAAGGGGTGAATTTTGAATTTTCGGATAAAGTGACCAACCTCTCCGAACTTTTGCGCGGCATCTACGACCTTTTTGGCGGACAAAACCTCGGCGCGGTCGTCATTGCCTCGGATGGCGTTTACAACGAGGGCAGCAACCCCGCCTATTCGGACGCACAGCTCTCCGCCCCCATTTATTCGGTGGCTTTGGGCGACACGACTCCAAAGAAGGATTTGCTCGTGAAAAGGGTTTTTCACAACAAAATCGCCTACCTCGGTGATAAATTCACGGTTCAAATTGACGTGGCGGCCACCAATTGCGCCGGGCAGCAAACGGTGCTCAACGTCAGCAAGGTGGAAGGCGAGCAGACGCGAGCGCTGCATAGCATCCCCCTCTCGGTGGTGGGCAGCGACTTTTTCACGACCAAAGAGGTGACGCTCGAAGCCGACCAACCCGGCGTGGCACAATACCGCGTGAGCGTCGCCACGCTGCCGGGCGAGGCCTCCACCGCCAACAACCGCAAGGACATTTTTATTGACGTGCTCGATGCTCGCCAGAAAATACTATTGCTGGCCAATGGCCCGCATCCCGATGTCTCAGCGACCCGGCAGACGCTGGAGGTCAATAAAAACTATCAAGTCACCGTCGGCATGGCAGGCGACCCGGGGCTGGATGTGACCAAGTACGATTTCGTGGTGTTGCACAATCTGCCCTCCAACACAAATGAGATTTCGGGCATCTTGCGCGTCCTCAACGACAAGCGGATACCGCGCCTTTTCATTGCGGGTATGCAGACCAATTTCACGGAGTTGGCAAAGGAACAAGGATTGGTGAGTATGCAGAGCGACGGTCGGCAGAGCGACGACGTGCAGGGAAAGGTGTCGTCGCAGTTTGCTTCGTTCACATTGGACTCAAAAGTGCTGACGGAATTGCCAAAGTTCAATCCCGTCACTTCGGCATTTGGCAAATTTGCCGCCACCCCGCAAGCGCAGGTGCTGCTTTGGAAACGCATCGGCAAAATTGACACCGAACAACCGCTGCTCGCTTTTGGCGAAACCAACGGCATCAAGACTGGCATTTTCCTCGGCGAGGGGTTGTGGCGGTGGCGTTTGTTCGACTATATGCAGCACCAAAACCACGATATTTTTGACGAATTGGTCGGCAAATCCGTGCAGTATCTCTCCCAAAAAGAGGACAAACGCAAATTCCGCGTCAACCTCGACAAGAGCATTTTCAATGAAAACGAGTCGGTCATGTTTGGCGCGGAGCTCTACAATGACAACTATGAGCTGGTGAACGACCCCGATGTGGCCATGAGCATCCGCAACAGCGATGGCAAGGAGTTCACCTACACTTTCAACAAGTTGGGCAAAGCCTACTCGCTCAACGCGGGCATCCTTCCTGTGGGCAACTATACGTTCAGGGCGCTGACAAACTTCAACGGCCAAAATCTGAGTTACGAAGGGCGCTTTAGTGTGCGGCCTATCGAGTTGGAACTGTTTGAAACAACGGCCAATCATTCCGTGCTGCGCCAGTTGAGCGCCCAGTATGGCGGCGAGACGGTGGCACCGAGCGAATTGGCGAGCATCGCGGCAAAAATAAAGGCCAATCAGACCGTGAAGCCCGTCATCTATCAGACGACAAAAACCAATCCGCTCATCAACTTGAAGTGGATATTCGCGCTATTGGCTGGGCTGTTGGCGGCGGAGTGGTTTTTGAGGCGATATTTTGGCTCTTACTGATTTCAAAGCCAAGTCACCTTTTCTTCAATGGGTTGGCGCTTGCCGGGGATTGCCGGCATATTGTGCCATCCGAGGTAAAAGAAGCCGAGACAGCGCTCGCCGGGCTGCAAACTCAAAAATGTGTCAGCTTCCAAAGCCGCCCTTGGGGTGCTCCAATAGCAACCCAGACTCGATGCCGCGCAGGTGAGCCACATGTTTTGAACGGCCATGGCGACGGCGGCGATTTCTTCAAACTCAGGCACTCGCTCTTCCGCGTCGCGCTGCATCACGATGGCGATGACAGCTCCGGCCAATAGCGGGTTTTCTCCGCTTTTTTTCATTTTTTCTTCCGAAAACTGCTCCGGCGGGGTGTTTTTTTGGTAAAAATCCGAGAGGTAAGCGCCCAACTTTTGACGGCTTTCTTCCGAATGAAACACCCGAAAGCGCCAAGGCTCGGTGAGGCGGTGTGTGGGTGCCCAATTGGCGTTTTCCAATAATTGCTCGATAAGGGCGCGTTCGATGGGTTTTCCCGGAATGTAGAATTTCGGGAAAACGGCACGGCGGCGGAGAATGAGGTCGGTGATGTCCGAAACGGTCATGTGAAGAAGATTTTGGCGGCAAGTTATACCTTGATTCGCTAGGATTTGTCAGATGTCCATGATTTATTTCCTTGATTTTGAGCAGATTGCGCTTTTTGCCATGCACAAAACCTAACGGCGCGAAGTATACGCAGCCTCTACTTCTTCCTGTGCGGCTGGCTCCACCTGTGCCTCTTCCTCAGGCGTATCAATGATGTCCAACTCCACGCGCAAGTTGCCGATGATGAATTCTTGGCGTTCTGGCGTGTTTTTGCCCATGTAATAGTCCAAGACGTGGTCGAGGTTGGTGTCTTCGGGCAGGATGACCGGGTCGAGGCGGATGTTCTCGCTGATGAAGTCGGCGAACTCGTGGGGTGATATTTCGCCCAGCCCTTTGAATCGGGTGATTTCGGGTTTGCCGCGCAGTTTTTGAATCGCCTCCTGTTTTTCCGTTTCCGAATAGCAATAATAAGTTTTCTGCTTGTCGCGCACGCGGAACAGCGGTGTGTCGAGGATGTAGAGGTGGCCGTTTCGGACCAAATCGGGGAAAAACTGGAGGAAAAACGTGAGCATCAGGAGGCGGATGTGCATTCCGTCCACGTCGGCATCGGTGGCGATGACGACTCGATTGTAGCGAAGGTCGTCGAGCGAGTCCTCGATGTTCAGGGCGTGTTGGAGCAGGTTGAACTCCTCGTTTTGATAGACGATTTTTTTCGTCAGGCCGTAGCAGTTTAAAGGTTTGCCGCGCAGGCTGAACACGGCTTGTGTGTTCACGTCGCGGGCTTTGGTGATGGAGCCGCTGGCCGAATCGCCTTCTGTGATGAAAATCGTGGTGGCCAGTTTGAGCTCGTCCGGGCCTTTTTCGTTGAGGTGGTATTTGCAGTCGCGCAGTTTTTTGTTGTGGACGTTGGCGGCTTTGGCGCGTTGGTTGGCGAGTTTTTTTACCTCCGAAATTTCTTTGCGCTCGCGTTCGCTCTGTTTGACGCGTGCCTCCATCGCCTTCGCCGTGTCAGGGTTTTTGTGCAGATAATCGTCGAGCGCCTTTGACAGGAAGTCGTTCATCCAGGTACGAATGGCGGGGCCGTCGGGTGCGATGCGCTCCGAGCCGAGTCGGGTTTTGGTTTGGCTTTCGAAGACGGGTTCTTCCACGCGCACGCTCACGGCAGCGATGATGCTTTCACGGATGTCTTTGGCATCATAGTCTTTTTTGAAGTGGGTGCGCACTACTTTCACCAGCGCCTCGCGGAAGGCGTTGAGGTGGGTGCCTCCTTGCGTGGTGTTTTGGCCGTTCACGAAAGAGTAGTTCTGCTCGCCGTAGTGGTTGCCGTGTGTCATGGCGATTTCGATGTCGTCGCCTTTGAGGTGGATGATGGGGTAGCGTGTTTCTTCTGTGCCTGTTTTTTTCTCCAGCAGGTCGAGCAGGCCGTTTTTGGAGTGGAAAGTTTTTCCGTTAAAATTGATTTTCAGGCCTGCGTTGAGGTAGGCGTAGTTCCAAAGTTGTTGCTCCACGTACTCGTTGACCCATCGAAAATGGCGGAACATCCCATTGTCGGGCTTGAACACGATGAGCGTGCCGTTTTCTTCTTTCGTGGGTTCCAGCTTGCTCTCCTTTTTCAGGTTGCCAAACTGAAACTCCGCCCATTTCATTTGTCCCTCTCGCACGGCGGCGACTTTGAAATACTCCGACAGGGCGTTCACGGCTTTCGTGCCGACCCCGTTGAGGCCCACGGATTTTTTGAATGCCTTGGAGTCGTATTTCGCGCCAGTGTTGATTTTTGACACGACATCCACGACTTTGCCGAGCGGGATGCCACGACCGTAGTCGCGCACAGTGACACCTTCCTCGTTGATGGTCACGTCAATCGTGCGACCATAGCCCATCGCGTACTCGTCTATGGCATTGTCGAGTACTTCCTTCAACAGGACGTAGATGCCGTCTTCGGGGGAGGAGCCATCGCCCAATTTGCCGATGTACATTCCGGGGCGCAGGCGGATGTGCTCGCGCCATTCGAGGGTTTTGATTTCTTCTTCGGTGTAGCGGATTTCTGTCATTCCTCGTTGTTCGTTGTTCGTCGAACGCTGTTCGTTCTTGGCCGAACGGGTTTTGGCAGCTTTGTTGGCTGTTTTCGATGTTTTATGATGAGCGCCCAAAGTAACGGATTTTTATAGTTTTGACCTGTGAAAAGAAAAACGACGGGCGAAATTAAAACATTTTTTTCAATAAAAAAACAAATTGTGTTTTTGTGAAAGACAATTTTTCCACTCGTTCTGCCGAATATGCCCGCTTCCGCCCGGGTTATCCGCCACAGTTGTTTGATTTTTTGTTCGCGCACTGCAAGGGGTTTGATTGTGCGTGGGATTGTGCCACTGGGAATGGGCAAATAGCCGTGGCGTTGGCGGGGCGTTTTCGATGGGTGGAGGCGACTGACATCAGCGCCAACCAACTGCATAACGCCATTCGACATCCCAACATCAGGTATAGTGTGGAGGCTGCCGAGCATCCTTCTTTTTCTCCCGATGCTTTCGACCTCGTGACGGTGGGGCAGGCGGCGCATTGGTTTGATTTTGAAAAATTCTATCCAGCAATAAATTATGTGATGAAGCCTGGCGGGTTGCTGGCTTTGGTGGGGTATCAACTTTTGACGGTTGACCCTCCGACGGACGAGGTCATCCAGTATCTGTACCGCGATGTTTTGGGGAGTTACTGGGATGCCGAGCGGCAATTGGTGGATACGGCATATTCAACGATTGCTTTCCCTTTTTCCGAGATAGCGTTGCCCGATATGGCGATGACATATCAGTGGACGCTCTCGCATCTGCTTGGCTATCTTGGCACATGGTCGGCGTTGCGTCATTTTGAAAATAAGAATGGCTGCTCGCCGCTTACCGCGTCTTTTATGGGTTCGCTTCGCAATGTTTGGCCTGAGGGGGTGACGAAGACGGTGAGGTTTCCTGTTTTTGGGAGAATTGGGCGTGTTGGTGTCTGAACGGGCGCAAAGAAGAAGGCACAAGGATTCGCTTTCGGAATCTTTGTGCCTTCGGGAATTGGTGGCGTTGATTGTTCGGTGCTGTCAATTCAGTTTGAACTGCACCATCACCCCTGCGTTCACGGTCGTGATGGGGAAAGATTGGGATGTTTTGGGCACTGTCTTTCGGTAGTCGGTGAACAGGCGGAGCGAGAGGCGCCGATTGAGCGCGTACTCGACCGAGGGGTTGATGCTGATGGTGCGGGCACCGCGTGTGGGCACTGCTTCTTCGAGTTGGTCGAGGCGGTGGTTCACGGTGATGTCGTCGCGTATTTCGAAGTCGAATTTGAAGTTCAAGTCGTTGGGTTGCTGGCCTGTGCCGCCGCGTGGGGGCGGGGGTGTGGGGGCATTTGGCTTGGCTGGTGGTTTTTTCGACTTGCCTTTTTTGGTTTTGTTGCCAGTGAGGAAGCCGATGTTGACGTTTTTCATGCGATAGCCGAAGCCGACCACATAGCCGGAGGAGCGTGTTTCCGCGAGTTGGTAGTCAATGAACGACATGGCGAGGGTGCGGCTTTTTTTGAAGTCGAGTTTGAAGGCCATGTCGTTTTTGAGTTTGACGTCCATGCCAATGAGGGGCGACATCTGTTCATTGATAAGCACCTGGGGTATTTCAAACCGGGCGATATAGTTGAAGCTCAGCTCATCTTCCGTGTATGGGTTATTGGGGTCGTAGAAGATGTCTGTGTTGTAGGAGCTTACTGTTAGGGTGCTTTTATAGCCGTGCGTGATTTGGACGCTGGCAAAATACTTTTTAAGGTTGCCGATTTTTGAGAGGCCGTTGTATGTGAGTCGCCAGTTGGGGGCGGGGCGGGTTTTGAATACATCCAAGCCCACGGTGTTCGGGTCTTGTTTGTTGTATGCGGCCAAGAAGGAGGGTATCAATACTTCCTGATGGATGCGTCCGTACCCTTTTTTGTATTCTCCGGCATCGTCGGGGTCGCCGTGCGGATTGGTGTCGCCTGCCAACACGCCCAACCGCTCTGATATGATGGGGCGGTACGACTGGTAGCGGGCAAATAGGCCGTTGATGTCGTTGTTGAACAGGGTTTGCATGGAGAAATAGGAGACGGTGAAACTGCCGAGGTCGCGTTGGGCGCGAGATATGAAACCCACGGAGTCGGGGTGGAGGTCGAAGTTTTGGTCTTTGAAAAGGAAGGTGTTGTTGCGCACATATTGGCGGTTGCCGGTGACTTCCACGCGGAAGTCCTGAAACGGCTCCAATGTGATGCCGCCGTCAATGTTTTGGGTGTAGTTGCGCATCACTTGTTGGTTGAGTTCGGGGCGGTGGGTTATCCAGCCATTGTCACCCGCGTCTTTAAACCAGCGGTCGGATGGCTGCACGCCTGCCACGAAGGCCCAGCCTGGGGCTTTGAAGCCGCTGCTTTGGCCCATGAGCTCTGGCTCGGGGGTGAATCCGGGGATGACGGTTCCGTAGTTTTCGCTGTATGTGAATCGCGCTTTCCGCACCAGCATGAGCGGGCGCAGGGCGACTCGTTCGGCGGTGGATGGCTGTCGGTCTTTGTTTTTGTCCTTGTCCTTGTCCTTGTCTTTCTTCTTTTTGTCCTTCGGGTCGTCCTTTCCTGTGCCGGATGGGTCGTTGGTGCCTGCGGCTCCGGGTGCTCCTGCCGGGCGCCCGCTTCTGGGGTCGGGCGGGTTGTTTTTGCCCCCGGGGCCACTTCCGCCACTGCCGCCGCTGCCGGGTGCTCCGGGGGTGGGGAGTGGGTTGTTGCGGTCGTTGGTTCTGGGGCTTGATTTTTGTGCGCCGGGCTTGCCGGGCTTGTTTATTTTTGACAAATACTTGCTCTTGTCGTAGAGTTTGGCCAAATCGAAGTCTCCGTTGATTTGGCGGATGTTGTTGTTCTGAATGACGTTGCCGAGGTGGCGTGAATTGACGAATTCTTGATAGTCGCCGGCGTCGAGGTTCTGCAATTTGAGGGATTGTGCCGTCCAGATATAGCCTGCTGTGTAGGAGGCTTTCACCGTCATCCAATCCATGAATGGGAAGAAACGAAGTGGCACGTTCCAGTTGATGCTGGCATTGTGCTGATAGTTTTTCGGACGGCCTAGGTTCCTGATATTCGTCCAGATGGAGTCGCGGCGTTCTTTGTCGGTGTAGGCCACGCCGTCGGGTTTGTATTGATAGGGTTCGTCAATGAGGTTGCGTGCGATGGCGTCGAAGTTGAAGCGCAGGGAGCGCGAGATGTCCCAGCCCACGCTGTAGTCGCGGTCCCAGGTGAAGCGGCGATTGTAGTAGGTGTTCAGTTCGGGGTCTTCTCCTGCGAAGCGCCAGGTTGTCACTTGGGTGATGCGTTCCAAGTCGGTGCCGACGGCGTAGGTGTTGGGTATGGGGTTGAAATTGAATTCCTTGATGAATTTGAGCCACTTTTCGTTTTTCACCAATTTTTTGAAAGGCTCGATGGGTTTTAGCCCTGTCGCATACTGGTAATCAATGCCGCCTTTGTATTGTTTGAGGTGGTCGTTGATGATGAAGGGTGTTCGGCGGCGTGTTTGGTTGAAGGCATAAGTGAGGCTAAAATTCTCGATGTTCCAAGGCATGGGTTTTTTATTGCCTCGCCGTTCTTTGCGCACGTTGGTGAAGTTGAAGCCGCTTATTGTGGTCACGTCTTGCGCCACTGTCCTGATGCTGTCGCGTGCTGCCGGGTCGGTTTCTTCGCGCAATTTGTCTTTCAATTTGATGTCTAGGTCATAAGGGTCGTATTCGGGGTTGCGCGTGATATTGGAGTACTGGACATAGAAGGGTACTTTGATGCCTGTTTTTTCTGGCAAAAACTTGCCCAATTCGAGGTTGGTGGACACGTCGTATTGAATGACTTCCTCGCGCTGGCGTTGGATGAGTCTTTGCTCGATGCTTCCCCAGCCGATGCTGGTGTACATCCCGGCGAGGGAGATGTTGCCGAAGTCGGCTAATTTCATGTCCACCCGTGCTTGCCCGGCCCAGCCGGGTTGTTCGTTGAACCCGTTGAGGCGCAATTCGTTGAGCCAGACTTCCACGCATTGTCGGCTTTGGTCTTCCGACACGTTGCGCACGCCAATCATGGCGCCTTTGACAAAGCCGAGGTTTGGGTTGCCCACCACTTTTACCAGGCCGCGCGGGTTGTCGGGGTCTGGCACGACGTAAGCCGTGTCGAGCCGGGCATTGGCATCGTTGCGTAATTTTTTCACGTCGGTCAGCAACTCTAGCGGGAAGTCGAAGCTGTTCTCTGGCCGCCATACCTCGTCTTTGTATGCGCGGCTATCCGGGTTGCCGTTCAGGTTGTTCACGTCGGAGGGCATGAGCGGCAATTCGTACTCATAGTAGTTGTTCACATAGTCGGAGCCGAGGCGCAGGAATACCGTCAGTTTGGTGGAATCCAAGGGGAACGAAATCGGGTCGCTGGCTTCGGCGTGCACGAACATCTTTAAGCGTTTGAATTGCCTCAAATCCATGTTCAATGGTTTGAAAACAGCTCGTGCATCGCAGTATTGGAGGCTGCAAATTGTCATGGCGAGCGATTGCTCGTTTTGCAACACGTCGGGGAAGGCGCCGACGGATTGTTCACGCGAAATACCAAAGGGGATGGTGTAGTTGAACGGTGTTCGGGCGGAGTTGACCTCGATGCTCACGGCGTTCACGTCGAAGGCGGTGGCGCTCCACGGCTGGTCGGTGGGTTTGCAGGAGAGGATGTCCTGCGTGAAGCGCCGCCACTGGTTGCGGCCCAGTTCGAGTGTGGCAAAACGGAACGTGGTGCGCTCGGTGAAGCCTTTCCAGAACAAACGGATGAAGCGGATGGAACGGAAGTCCTGAATGCCGCCGATGGTTTGGCGGGTCTGTAGGTCGAGTGGCACTTTGAAACGATACCAAACGTAGTAGGGGCCACCTACTTCTTTTTGGAACACCACTGTGTCGGTGATGATGGATTTCAGCGTGGGGTCTTCGAAGTCAATGCCCTCGAAGGTGACGATATTGCCGGATGCGTCGCGGACTTGAACGGCTCCCTTAATCAGGGGGATTTGGTAGCGGAAATAGGATTCGTTTTCGTTGAGCGAGTTGTCGCGGTTAAGGTCTTCGGAGTCGGGGATATTGGTGGCCGATGGGTTGAGGTTGTTGGTGTTGTTGACGGGGGAGTTGCCTTGTTGGTTGTTGAACTTGCGATAGCGGGTCAGCATACCCGGCGAGGTGGATTTGAAGCGCTCGTCGAGGTAATAGATGAAATCGTCGTTGGAAGGGTCGTCAAGGATTTCTGCCTTGGCGTTGGGGCTGAGGTCTGAGCTTTGAATGAGTGCCAGCCAATCGCTGAAGTTGTCTCGTTCGCCGTCATTGTCCAAGCCATCGAGGCCGACGTCTTGCAAGCCGCGTTTGGCGGGGTCGTTGTCGAACGCATTGACGACGGGAGGCAACACGGGCACTCGGCCCCATGGGGTGCGGGCTGTGGTTCCGGTGCCTTGGCCTGTGGGCAGGGCGTTTTCAAAAAACTGCCGTCCGTCGCGCATGATGTCTTCCGAGATGGTGCCGAGGTCAATGTACATGGTTCCGTCGGTAGAGACGTTGCCGGGGTCGTCGGTTTTTTCCATATAGGGGTTGAGCATCCAGAACTCCACGAATTCGATGTTGGCGGCTTCGAAGTCGTTGGTGTTCAATGCTCGCATGATGCCTGCCCAGCGGGTGGCTGGCTCGTTGAGTTTGCCCGATATGCCAATGCCTTTTGTGTAGCCGGGATAGCCGCCGTTCGGCAAGTCGAAGTTGTAGGGGCCTCTGTCGCGGGGATAGACGGTCACATCGAACGAACGCAGGTTGGATTGTTCGAGTGGTGTCAGCTGTCGGTTGGGGAAAATGTCCTGATATTGGATGATGCGCGAGTATGGGTTGACCGCATCAATGCCGTCGCGGGCGCTAGGGTCGGGTACATACCAAGTGATGCCTGCGCGGTTGGCTCCGCGAGCCAAGATGATGTTGGTGTCGAGGAAAGCACTGGATTCGGGGAACAGCTGGTCGTCGCCTTGTGGGGTAGAGGCGATGACCCAAGCATTGGCGGGATTGGCCAGCGGCAAGTTGGCCGTTGTTCCCTCAAAGTCGTCAATATAGACGGTGCCCCCTTTTTCGCCGCCTTGGTTGATGGCGCGGTTGTGTCCGGGTCGGAGGGCTGCTATTTCTGCCTGCGCGGTGATGCTCGATGGTTCTTTGGTGGAAATGAAGGGCAGTTTGTCAACAAGTCTGGTGAGCCAGGGGGCATCTTTTGAGATGTTAAAGTCCAGCCCATACATTTTGTTGTTGATGGGGTCTTCGCCGATATTGACCTTTTGCGTCAGTGGGCGCTCGAAAAGGTTCATGTAGGTGGCCCCGATGTTGATGTCTTTGCTGAGTTCGTAGTCGAATCTCATGCCGAGCATGGAGCGGCTTTGGAAGCCAAATAGGGTGTTGTCCTCATAGCTGACGCTCACGTTTTGCCCCGATTGCAGGATGGCATCGTTCAGGATTTTGACGCGGCCAATGTTGTAGTCCACTTGGTAGTCCTGGCCCTCTATGAGTTGTCGTCCGCCTGCGCTCACACGCACGGAACCTCTTGGCAGGTTGAAGGTGCCAAGCGAAATTTCTGAGGAGGTGCTGGATTTGTATTGGCCTCTCAGTGTGAAACGGTTGAGCTGTTGGAACTCCCGCGCACGGAACAAAGTAGAGTCGTACAGTTGGGGGTAAGCATACCGATTGATGGTTTCTTGCGACACGCCCGAGTTGGCCATCGTGTCAGCCAAATAACGGCCAAAGGGCTCCAACACCGGGAACATGACGCGGCCGCTGCGCAGGTTGATGGTGAGGCCCGGCACGAAGTCGAAAATGCCGTCAGGGCCGGGGTCGCCTTGCAGGTTGAGATTGTCAAGCCCGAACACTTGGAGCAAGGGGCGCGAGCGCAGGTTGGCAGGGAGGGTAGCGTCGTCGAGGAAGCGTTTTTGTCCTTTTCCGGGGTCTTCGTAGAAAATGTCGAATCGGAACTCGTTGGGGTCCACGTTGGCTGCACCGACCGCGTACACGTTTTTCATCATCAAGTCCCATATCGGATAGCGTACGTTGGCTGTGGTGCTTTTCAGCATCTTGAGGAAGAGCACGTTCTGATTGAGCGAGTCGCCGTTGGGCACATCGCTCGTGAACTCACCAATTTTGTATGGCTGTCCATTGTAGGTGTATTCCAATGCCACAGCCACCACTTGGTCGGGTTGCACGTTGAGATTGACGCTCAGGAAGCCGAGTTGTTCGTGGTAAGTATATTCCGCCGGGGAGAGCAATCTGCCGCGCACTTTCTCGAAGTCGCGGATTTGCGTCATGCCGTAGGGGGGCGTGGTCAGTCGGCTCACGATTTTATCGGAAAAGCGGAATGCCTTGTCAGCCTTGATGTCTGCGGCGATTTGCGGGTAAATCTGGTTGTTGCTGTTGTCGGGCAAGGGATTGCCCTTGATGTCTCGTGCTGGCGGTGCCGGAAGCGAAAAATCCGGGCACAATGGGCAATCTGGCACATCGCCGTCGAGGTAAGGGGCGGGTTCGGCCAAGTCCATGATTGCCACGATGTCGCGGACGTTTTCCGTCACCAATTTGTCGTTGGTTATCCAGACCTCCATGCGCGTGATGTTGAACAAGGACATGGGCACGGGTAGGCACGACATGGCTGGCTCGAACTCGTTGCGGTTCCACTGGCTGATGAGGAAGTGGCGGTTTTCGTCGTATTCGTCAATGGGTTTCTCAAACAATTGTACTTGGGCGCCACCTTGCAAGTTGAGGTTTTGTTGTCTGGAGCGTTGTTGCGCCAACAAGAAAGTCCAGCGGAGGTGGCCGAATTTCATTTCTGTTTTCACGCCAAACAGGTTTTGCGCGCCTTTGATGAGGTTGGAGCGCAGCGGCATGGACACGTTGCCAGCCTCTATATTTTGCAAAATCTCGTCTTCCCCAAAAGTCTTGGTGTCATACTTGATTTTCATCTGATTGTCGAAATCGAAAGTCGCCCGCGTGTTGTAGTTGAAGTTGAGGTCGAGCTTTTCGCCGATTTTCCCCGCCGCGCTCATGTTGATATCCATGTCGAAATCGAATATCCCGGTGCGTTGTTGGCGCAGGGTAAGAATGGGGTTTTGAATCTTTTGATAGTTGAAACCAAAGGTCAGGTTGATGTTGCCCTGTGGCCTGACGGTGACCTCCGTGCCGCCGAACAAGCGGTCCACCAAGGAGGTCTTGACATCGAATTTGGCAATTGGGTCAGCAAGGCCGCTACCGCTGCCGTCGCCCGGCATACTCACTCCCTGCAAGCGGTCGAAATAGTCTCGTTGCTGTTTTTCGTCGCGCCATTTCACATACTCGCTAAAGGTCATGTAGGTGGGTGCCCGATAATAGTCGTCGCCGATTTTCTCCGTCACGATGTACATATTGGTCTCGGGGTCGTACTCCACTTTTTGCTCTATGGCTTTGGGGTCTTTCAAATCAATTGGGTTGGCCCCGCCGCTGTTGATGAAATCACCAAAGCGTTCGCCTAAGGGAGGAAAAGTGTCCGACGGAGCAGTGGCTGTTCGTCTGGCGGCCTGAACGTCGGTAGATGCTGGCGAATATTCGACCGCCAACGAAGGTTTTTTTTCCGGGAAAAATATCGTGAGCACGCTTTCTCTTACACTTTCGGGGTGGGAGAAGGCGTACAAAGTGGCGAGGCAAAGCAGTCCGGTTAGCGCAAGAAGGAAATTCTTCTTCGTCATTTTCGATAAAGCAGGTGGATTTGTCGGTGGGCAACTCTCGTGCAGCGGTGACAGAAAAGCTGATTGTGGCAGTGTTTTTTTCTGAAAATCAACGTGTTGTCATTGCTTCGCGCATGAATTGCCGATTGGAAAAAGAATAAGCGTGGGGTTGACGCAGAAAGGCGCGACAGGGTTGCCTGATGCGGTGGGCGATATGCGCACAAAACAGAAGCCCGCACTGCTCTTATGCAGCGCGGGCTTCAAATTATGTTTCATGAATGTAACCTCTTCGGGATGGCCTCTTACTAAAATTCCTTCATCATCGCGCCATAAGCTTCCCGGAGGCTACCAGCTTACCATCGGCGGTAAGCTGGTAGAAGATTACTCCAGCCGGGAGTTGATGTCGGAACAATCGGAAAGTGGGATGATTAAAGAAAGAATCGGTAAGTAATCGGCCTTGGGAATCGTACAATCGCAAGCCAAAGGTTCGCGCTTGCACGCCCTTCACTTCAAAGGTGGCCATATCGTCCATTGGGTTAGGATACACCCGCAGGTCGGCACCCGGATAGTGAATTTCTTTCGTCTTCACGATGAGGTATATCGAATCCTCGCAGACGGTGTGAAAAGTCTGGTTCGTGATAACCGGAGCATTGAAGTCAAAGTAGATAGCAGCGCTGTTGAGGATTTTTGCCCCGCATTCCAAAGTCGGTTTTTGGGATACGCGAAACTTGACAAAACCCTCGCTTGCGCTGCTACCCGGCACAAGATTAATGTTGGGGAGTGTGAACTGCACGATGCCATTTCCATAGACCTCAAAATCATAGGGGTGGCTGGCAGCGCCTGGATAAACCGTGCTTGGGTCGAGTGCCGCGGACAAGGTGTCGCGGATGATGACTTGCTGCACGGTGGTTGTCCCGGTGTTGCGGAACTGGATTAAAAAGTCCAAATCGGTTTCAGGACTGACGTAGTGGGCCACGTCATAGCCTTTGGGATGACCTCTCTTAATAAATGTCGGGTTGTAATCGGTTTCGTTGCTTTCCTGGCAGTCCGTCTCGACAAAAGCGTCGGCATCGTCCTCCGGGAACATGGTATAGAACCCAAGCGATATCGGATTCTGTGTATTATCGGTTTTGCATCCTTCTATTGCCGCTGTCGGATACCCCGCACCCGGATAGCCGGGGCTTTGGGTAGCGATGATGCGGATGGTTTTGTTGTTGGCCTCGCGGCTCCACACTTCCACTTCGCCCAACGGGCCAAGCGTGCCTGGGGGTAGTGTGTAATCGGGGTCGCCTGGGGGGATAAGCATGATTAAATCTTCCGCAATTACATAACTAATAGGTGTAGTTACGGGGTTGATGGTACGATTGAGTAAAGACAAACGCACGGTGTCGCCGTCGCAACGCGCTCTCGCCCCGATTATCGAGCCATCCCAGTTGACGGTTGGCGCGCAAAAAGTGTCGGGATAAATATGTGCTACTGCGCAATGCGTTTGCCCCGTAACAGTGCCGCAGTCCAAAAACGCTGTAAACTTGAAGCCACCGCATTCTCCTTCCGCAAGCGTCCCGATGTTGAACGCATAATTGTTGCTGCCCGGAGGAGTCTCGACACCGGGAATGGTGCTGGAAACCAAGCTCAAGGCGGGGTCTAAGGCGACTTCAACGCGCGTGTTGTTGGATGAGGATGAGCCTGTGTTGCAGTACCGCACGGTGTAAACATTGTCGGCACAGCGACGCAAAATGGGGGTGGCTATATCCACTTCGTTGCGTGGGCACAAGTACTTGGCCCATATGGGTATTAGTGCTGAAATCGTGTCGTAAAATTGGGGCACCGATACTTTCACTACCCCGTTGCAGGCTTCCCAGTTGTCATTGGGCGCAAAAAGCTTGATGTCGTACTGACCCGTATCAACAGCCAGGCGAAAGTTGCCGCCCTGCGTGGATACCGCATAGCGCGAGAAATTGGGGCTTGTGATGCTAACCACCCAGCCTTCCATGTCTTTTTCCCCTGCGTCTTTCGTGCAGTTGACATTCAGGTCCTGAAAGATATTGCCCTCAATATAACTGGTGAAAACCAGACAATTCAAATCGGCTTTGACCAGATAAGCGTTTGATTCGGAAGAATTGAAGAATGGGTTGCTGTAGCCTGCCGCCGCTGCGCCACCATCGGGGGTAGCTACCACTCCAAACCCTTCATCGGCACCTGCTTTCCCCACCAGCACGTCGCACAACTTTTCGCCCTCTTCGTTTAAGCGGGCCAGATACAAGTCCCCCAAGGTACCGCCTGTGTCAATGTCTTTTCTGCCCGCCACAAAAAAGCCTTTGCTTTTGTCGGCGGAGATACTGTTAAAAACCGTTTTGGGGTAAGTTTTTGACCACATAAAGAAGGGGCTGCCGCTGCCATCTATTTTCATCACAAAACCAGCACCTCCTTGACCTTGATTGGTGCTGCCCGCCAGCACAAAATGACCATCCAGTGTCGGTGCGACGGCTCTGGCAATGTCATCCAAATTGGAGAAACCGTAAGTGTTTTCCCAAATAACATCTCCATCTGCGTCGAGCCTGATGGCATAGAACTGAAAATCGCCGGGGAGCGCGGTCTGCACGCGGAAACTGCCTGCAACCACCAAATCGCCTTCGGGGGTCAGTACTATGGCATTGCCTTGCTCCTTGGTGGCAGGCTGTCCAATGGTTTTTTCCCAAAGCACTTCCCCTTTCGCATCTGTTTTGATGAGGTAAACATCCTCTGTCCATTCTCCTGTCACTTGTATCAAATGATTGACGGTGTACCCGACTACCACCAAACTGCCATCGGATAGTTCCACAATTCCCCTCGCCTCATCGTTCTGATTACCGCCGAATATCTTCGTCCATAACACATTGCCGAAAGCATCCGTCTTGAGCAGGTAGGCATTGCGTCCTCCTGGGCCTACCCCCTGTATATTGCCAGCTATGGCATAACCACTGTCGCGAGTGGCTACAATGGCTTTACCCTCTGCAAAGAAGCCTCCCGTGGGATAATTCTTGCTCCATTGCAAGTCGCCATCGGCATCAGTCTTAATCAAGTAAATCTGACCAAGGTTGTAAAAACCTGTCATCACATAGCCACCATCGGGCGTTTGCGTGATGGCGTTCAGTTGGTCCAGTCCTCCGCCACCATACACGCGCTCCCAACCCTGCCCGACAACGAGCGTTGCGAACAGCAGGAATGAGGCAGTCAAAAAATGCTTAAACATGAGATTGCGGATTAGGCTTGGCAATAGCCTTTGTTTGACGATACAAAAGTGCGGGTGATGTTTCGACGGGTAAAAGACAAAAAAAAGCATTTGTTGAGCAGTTTAGAATGGCGATTTTTTTTGAAAATTGAGGCGAAGTTTTCAAAATTTTAAAAAAAAATGAATTTTGAACCTTAAACCTCAAAAAATATTTAGATTATCGATGGCTGTTTTGAAATTTTGTTGAATAGATAATTTAAAAATTTCATGCAAAAAAGTGTTTTGGTGGAGATTCTCCGCTCCCTTGAAAAGAAGGAGATGCGCGACCTCAACAAATGGCTGCAATCGCCAGCGCACAACCAACGACAGGATGTAGTCAGGTTGTTTGACTATCTGGGCAAACATCTCTCGGACGAGGGCGAGTCGCTGGGAAAGGAGGTGGCTTGGCAAGCGGTGTTCCCCGGGCAGCCATACGACGATGCCTATATGCGTCAAGTGATGTACTTTCTGCTGAGGGCAGTAGAGGAGTACTTGGTTTTTTCATACTACACACGCGACGGCGTGCGCTACCAGCTGGCGCTTTCGCGGATTTACCGACGGCGAAAATTAGACAAAGCCTATAAGCAGTCGCATCGCTTGGGTTGGGAAAACCTTCACAAACAACCTTTGCGCAACGATTTTTACCTGCTCAACAAATTCTTCTTCGAGCAGGTGGAATACGAGCATCGCATGAACATCACCCAAAATGCACCAGTCAATCTACAGGAAACAGCCGATGCATTGGAGAGATGGTTTTTGGAAGAGCGTTTGCGCATCAGCAAGGATATGTTGGCACATCAAAGCATTTATCAGAAAATCAATTACGACCATGGATTGCTGCAGGAAGTATTGGCCTATGCTAACAACAAGGCAATGCTGCATGAACCCGCCATAGGCGTTTATTACAATACTTACATGGCGCTCACCCATCCGGAGGAAGAAGCCTATTTTGATGAATTGGAGCGAAGGATACACAATCAAATGGCGTTTTTTAATCGGTCAGAGGTACGGACTCTATATCTCGCAGCATTAAACTACTGTGTGCCAAAAATCAATCAAGGCAGGCAAGACTTTTACAGAAGAGCCTTCGAGCTGTATCGTAGCGGGGTGGAAACAAAAATACTTTTGGAAAACGACAATCTTTCACGATACACCTTTTTGAACACAGTAAGCAGCGCCTTGAAAGTAGGGGAATTTGACTGGGCCGAAAAGTTTGTTGAAAATTTTCAACAGTATTTGGAAGAAAAACAACGGCATGGCACAGTCAACTTTGGTCTTGCTCGCCTCTTTTTTGAAAAGGGGGAGTATGATACCGCACAGCGTTACTTGGTGGCTTTTGAGTATGATGATATGTTGCAAAATATCGTGGCCAAAACCATGCTGCTCAAAATTTACTACGAACAGGATGAGTTTGATGCCTTCGAGTCACTCCTCGAAAGTCTCCGCATCTACCTACAACGCAAGGAAGCATTGGACCCCACCCGTAAAGCTGCCTACAAAAACATGATAAGCTTGATGAAAAAAATGTTGCACCTCAACATCTACTCCAAGCCCCAGAAAGAAAAATTTCGCGAAATGGCCACCCAGACCAACCCGTTGGCAGAGCGGGAGTGGTTGTTGAGGCAGGTGGACGGGAAATAAATTCGTCGTTTCTTTGCAGACTTTTTCACTAAAACACTCAGAATTGAAACAGGGATATAAAGTCGTGTTGCTGGTGCTGCTGGTGCTGCTGATTGACCAGAGTTTCAAATTTTACATCAAGACGAATTTCAGAATCAACGAGCAGGTCTATCTATTCGGCCTTGAATGGGCGCGGCTGCTGTTCGTTGAGAATGAAGGCATGGCCTTTGGCATCAAGTTCAATGTGGACCATGGCGGTTTCGATTATGGGAAACTGATATTGAGCCTGTTCCGCATCCTGATGGTGACGGGGCTGATTTGGTACACCAAAGTGCTGCTGAAAGCCAATGCCCCCATGGGATTTGTCTATTGCGTCGGGTTGATTACCGCCGGGGCGTTGGGCAACATCATTGATAGCACTTTTTACGCGCTTATTTTTAGTGGTGATTACCACGAGGTGGCCCGATTGACGCCTTTTGGCCAAGGTTACGGGCTGGAAGAAGGGCTGCCCATGCGCGGATTTTTGCACGGGCGCGTGGTGGATATGTTGTACTTCCCGATGTTCAACATCAACCTGCCCGAATGGCTCGGGGGGGGCAGTTTCCTGTTTTTTAGCCCCATATTCAATGTGGCCGATGCCGCCATCACGACGGGCGTTTTGAGCATCTTGCTTTTTCAGCGTCGCTTTTTTCGCGATGGTTTTGTGGAGGAGCCTAAGCCCCCTGTCTCCGTGGATGAGGCATTGCTCATCGAAGAAACGACCACACCTGATTTGGAAGAAGACGTAGCGGACACGCCGTCAAAAGAAAAAAACGAGGAGGCTTGAAGTGGCTCGCGTCCCGAACGGCGAATGAACCTTCGTCAACTCAGCTCCCGGCAAGCGCGATACAGGTCTTGCCAGTCGTCGCGTTTTTTCACCACTGTTTCCAGATATTCTTGCCAGACCGCGCCGTCCGTGGCGGGGTCTTTCACGATGGCACCCACAAGGCCGGCGGCAAGGTCGTGGGCGTGAAGTTCGCCATCGCCAAAATGCACGGCGAGCGACTGCCCCTGGTGTATCACCGAAATGGCCTCGGCTGTGCTCAGGGTAGCCGTTGGGCTTTTGAGCCGTTCGCGGCCATCTTCTGTTTTGCCCCCCCGAAGCTCGCGGAATATGGTGACAAGTCGCTGTATCTCGCGCACCGGTGCCGCTTCTGGGGGCAGTTCGAGGGATTTGCCTAATGCGGCCACGCGATTTTGCACGATTGTCACCTCCTCGGCCAGCGTGTCGGGCAAGGGCAGCACTACTGTGTTGAATCGCCGTCGCAAAGCTGCTGACAGTTCGTTCACCCCTTTGTCTCGGTCGTTGGAAGTCGCAATGAGGTTGAAGCCCTGACGCGCTTGCACTTCCGTGTTGAGTTCGGCCACAGGCATCGTTTTTTCGGAGAGCAGGGTGATGAGGGTGTCTTGCACGTCGGCGGGGATGCGTGTTAGTTCTTCCACGCGCACCAACTTGCCTTCGCGCATGGCCGCCATGACTGGGCTGGCGACGAGTGCCTGCTCTGAAGGGCCTTCGGCGAGCAAGCGTGCGTAGTTCCAGCCGTAGCGGAGTGCTTCCTCGTTGAGCCCCGCGGTGCCTTGCACGAGCAGTGTGCTATCGCCGCTGATGGCAGCGGCAAGGTGTTCGCTAACCCAAGTCTTGGCCGTGCCGGGCACACCGAGCAAGAGCAAGGCGCGGTCTGTGGCAAGCGTGGCCACGGCGATTTCGATAAGACGGCGGCGACCATAGTATTTTGGCTCGATGCGCACATCGCCCGCCTGCCCGCCCAGCAGGTAGGTGACGACAGCCCAAGGGGAGAGCCGCCAGTTGGTCGGGCGAGGGCGGTCGTCGTGAGCCGCGAGGGCGGCCAGTTCGTGGGCGTAGGCTTGTTCGGCGTGCGGACGTATGATAGGCGACATGGGTTGTAGTTTTCCGCCCGCTCGGATGAGCATCTGTTCGGACGGGATTTGAAAGTTTGTGGTTTGAAGCCCGCCCGGCCAAGCAGAGCGGACGGGTTTGGCAAAAAATCGCAGGGGCAGGCAGCCTGAACGAGACTTTTGTCGTCAACCCGTACGTTTGTGCGGCAAAACTAATTTTTCCATGCAAATCACTCGATTATCACTTTTGGCGCTATTCGGATTTTTGGCGCTTTTCATTTCTTTTTGCAAAAACAACCCTGTGGAAACGGTGGAAAGCCGCGACAAAGAGGGCCAATTGGAACGCTGGCAACGCCGGAAGCAGGATTTTGCCAAAGAAGGTCTTTACCAGCGTTTTTCAGCCAATGGGCAACTGCTCGAAGAGGCTCGCTACACCAACGACACGCTGGATGGCGAGCGAAAATTTTATTTTCCCAATGGCAAAACAGAAGCTGTGGAGCGTTTTCGCAGGGGGCAATATCACGGCAAGTATCAAAGATTCTACGAGAGCGGCCAGCTATACGTCGAGCAGGAGTTCGTGGATGGCGCGATGCAAGGGCTGAGTATTGTCTATTATCCGAACGGTGCCATCAAAGAAAAAGTAACGATTCGCAACAACACGGAGGACGGCCCTTTCTGGGAATACTGGGAAAATGGCAACTTAAAGGCAGAGGGTATCTATGTCGTTTTTGAGGACGAACCACTGGAACACGGCGAGCTCAAAGAGTACAACGAGAGCGGCGAACTGATTAGAATCGCTCAATGCGACAAAGGTGTCTGCCTGACTACTTGGAAAAAATAGGCGTGATGTCGAAGTCGTCTCACAGGCCATTTCGTCATTGGCAATGAGCAATTTTCAATGACTCATGAGATGCCCTCATCCGCACAACGAACACACAACAATACGACCATGCATATATTTTTACGGACAATCGCCGCAGTCCCGTTGCTTTTTGCTCTTGGCACTTGGCATCACGCAAATGCCCAAATCACGGGAGGTCAACAGGTGTTTTCATTTCTGAAACTTTCTCCCTCGGCCCGCATCACGGCATTGGGCGGAATGCAAATCGCAGTGAAGGACGATGACTTGGCTTTCGCAGCGGCCAACCCCGCCGCGCTGAACCCGGCTATGGATGGTCGCATCACCTTCCAGCACAACTTCTTTTTGTCCGACATTCAGCACGGCTATGTCGCTTATGCCAACGACCTCAAGAAAATCGGCTTCACCGTGCACGGGGGTATCCAGTATGTGGGCTACGGCGACATTCCGTTGGCCGACGAATATGGCAACAGATTGGGCGGCAATGTGCAGGCCTCTGAGACGGCGCTGACCCTCGGCGCAGCGCGTCCACTCACCGACCGCCTATCCTTGGGCCTAAACGTCCGCATGGGCTTCTCCACTCTCGACATCTACAAATCCTCCGCCCTCGTGGCCGATGCTGGTATGCTGTATGCCGACACAGCTCGGCGCTTCACGGCCGCGCTGGTACTGCGCAATGCAGGCACTCAACTCTCCACCTACAACGGCAATCGGGAAGACTTGCCATTCGATGTACAGATCGGCATTACCAAGCGTTTTAGATACTTGCCTTTTCGCTTTGGCATCATCGCCCATCACCTCCACCAGTGGGAAATACGCTACGACGACCCCAATTTTCAGGACGACGGCACCCTCATTTTTGGCGGCAGCCCCACAGCGGGCGTGAGCAACAATGGTGTGGACAATTTTTTCCGACACCTTATTTTTAACGGAGAATTTTTGCTGGGGCGCAACGAGGCGTTCCAGCTGCGATTTAGCTACAATCATCTCCGTAAGAAAGAGTTGTCGGTGCGCAACTACCGGAGCCTCGCAGGATTTTCCGGCGGCGTAGGCATCAAAGTCAGCCGTTTCCGCATTGACTTTGGTTATGGAGCCTACCACCTCGCGGGCGGTGTGGTGCATTTTGGCCTAAATACCAATTTAAAGGAGTTTTTTTAAAACCCATCCGAGCGAGCACCCCCCCGCTCGCTCCGCTTGGCCGGGCAAGCACAAAAAAGCTCAGCCCGTCAGCAACACCGCAATCAGGTAGTCCGCCAACAGGATGAGTATGTCGCTAAACACCACCGCACGGGTGCTGGCTTGGCCGAGCTCGACGCTCCCGCCTTTCACATAGTAGCCTTGATAGCAGGAAACACTTGTAAGGATGAATGCGAACACCACCGATTTCACATACATCATAAACACATTGTACGGCACAAAGAAAGACCGTACCCCTTGAATGTATTCGGCATCGGTGATGAGACCCGTTGGGACGCTCGCCAAATACCCACCGATGATGGCCACAAACGCCGAAAAAGTAACCAACAGGGGAATGACGACCACCGCCGCGAACAACTTTGGGGTGATGAGATAAGCGGCGGTGTTCACGCCCATCACCTCCATGGCATCTATGTGTTCTTTCTGGCGCATCCCGCCGATTTCCGCAGCCATGTTGGAACCCACTTTGCCCGCCAAGACCAGACAGGTAATGGTGGGCGACAACTCTATGAGCGCCAAATCGCGCACAATGTAGCCAATGTAATAGCGTGGTACTAGCTGACCATCTAACTGATAAGCAAACTGCACCGCCGCCACTGCCCCGATAAAAACAGAAATAAGGCACACGATGATGAGCGAACCGACACCGATATCATTCATTTGCCGAGCGGTCTCCTTCCAATACATCGAAAGCTTTTCAGGGCGGCCAAATGCTTGTTTCATCATCAGCAGGTAGCGCCCCAGATGATGCAGATAGTTGTATCTTGAGAGAAAATCCATATTTGCGGCTCGAATGGGCTGCGACTTGAGGGCAGGCTGCCCAAAGGCGATTTTTTAAAAATCCTTGAAGCAAGGAATCAGGTTCAAAGGTTCAAGTTTTTTCAAACTTTGAGGCAAAAAAATTGTCCTGCAAACACGGCTGCCCGCCAACCAATATCAATAACCAATTGCTCATCTCCCACGTTTATGAACAAAACCGCTGTCGTCACAGGTGCCACGAAAGGCTTGGGGCGTGCCATTGCCGAGATTTTTGCCGAACATGGCTTCGACCTCTGCGTCTGCGCGCGCACGGAAGCTGACTTGGATGCCATGCAAGCAGAGTGGAAAACCCGTTTCCCCCACACAAAGCTGCATACCTACCCCGCTGACGTAGGGAAAAAGTCAGAAGTGCAGGAGTTCGCCCGCTTTGTTCAAAGCACTTGGCAACACCTCGACGTGCTGGTGAACAACGCTGGCATATACCTGCCCGGCGGCGTGGCCGACGAGCGCGAAGGCTCTTTGGAAACCTTGTTGGAGACCAACCTTTTTAGCGCCTATCATCTCACGCGGGCCTTGCTTCCAGCCATGCTGTCGCACCGCAGCGGCCACATTTTCAATATGTGCAGCATCGCCAGCCTCATAGCCTACCCGAATGGCGGCGCTTACACCATCTCAAAATTTGCCCTGCTCGGCTTTTCCAAATGCCTGCGCGAAGAGATGAAAACCAAGGGAATCAAAGTGACAGCCATCCTGCCCGGCGCCACTTGGTCGGACTCTTGGCGCGGCGCGGATTTTCCCGAAAAGCGCCTCATGGAAGCAACCGACATTGCCAAAGCAGTATGGGGCTGCTATAATCTGAGCGACGCGGCAGTGGTGGAGGAATTGTTGATACGCCCCCAATTGGGCGACCTGTGAATCTTTTTTTACCGCAAAAACTCCGGGCAGCGAATGTCGCCAAAATAGTACATCATCCCGATGGTGAGGAAGGCATACATATCGTTGCTCTTCCCATTGCCGCGCTGGCGACCGGGCTGCCCGATTTTGGGCTCCAGCGAGCGGTCGGCCAGTTGGGCAGCGATTTCGCCGCGCTGCGCACGGATGTCGCGGATGTCGGCGTAAGATCCGCTCACATCATCCAGATAGTCGGTGAAAAGTTTGCGCCCGCTCAACTCGATGTTGAGGCTCCAGCGATATGACAGGTCCATCTTGAAACCGAACCCGTAGGCAAGCGCACCCTGTGTGGTGTTGTATTCCTCGCCGCGAAACTGCCCTTCCGTGCCCATTTTTGTCAAGTCATAGCGTTTCCCGTCCAACTCGGCGCGAGGGTTGAAATAAAACATCGTGATGCCGGCAAACAAATAAGGCGTGTAGAAAAAATCTCTGTGACCGTGAATGTAGGGCATGAAGTTGAACTCGAACTGAGCCGTGCCATCAATCAAAATACTCTCGAAAGAAAGATTGCGCCGACGCTCAAACTCGTTTTGGGAATCGGCATCGAAGGCACTGATTTTGCCATAGGTGAACCCCAGCCGTGCCGCAAGTCGGTCGTTGAAATTGTAGCGTGCGCCAAAACCACCCGACAAGTGGAGCCGATTGACGCGCCAGTTAGTGTTCAAGTCGCCAAAATAGTTCGAAGCGCCGACCCATCCGCCCACCTCCGTGCCGCGCATCTGTGCGAAAGAAAATTGGCTGGTCAGGACAAGTCCGCCCAAGAGCGCCCAAAATCGAATGTGCTTCATGTTCAAAAGAATATACAGGGAAATACCCTCGAAAATCAATTTTTGAGTAAAAAATCAAGGACATTTCGGGGAACGTCCGCAAAAGTAGCGCGATTTTATGGTTTGTCGCCATCGCCCGCCAAAAACGTGCGCGAAGCAGACTTCGTATAGGTAAGAGAAAGTTTAAAAGGACTGGCGAGTGATGGGCTGACAGGCTACTCTTGTGCTCCGTGATTTTGTGAATACCCTCACCCTGTGGCACACGGTCACGAAGCGCCCCGCTTAGGACACCCATTGCCGCATCACCAGCCTCCCACCTTCCGATACAGCCCCACCGACACCGATGGCGCGGCCAATGCATTGGTGCCGACAAACGCGCCAGCGACAAGGGCGCTTACCCCCCATTTCCCTTTATGCTCCCAAGCAAGGCCAAGCTGTGGAGATACATACTCCACATTATTGGCGAAAAGGCCGTTCGTGGTGCCGTCAGGGTTGCCATTGAAAAAGGACTTGACCCCGGCGAGTTTGGCCGAAGCCAAAAGCCTGCTCTGCACCAGCCAATAACCCGCCTCGACTTGGTAGCGAAACTCTTCGGAAAAACCTTTCGTGCGATGATTGATGCCTGCGAAGCCATTGGTGTACCAACGAGCAGCGCCGTAGCCCCACTCGACGCGGAGTTGTTGGCTCCACTCGCCGTCGCCCGTGTAGAGCAAGTCAGGGTTCGTGTAGTCGCCGCTGGGGATGCCGAGCCAAGCCGAGCCGCTTAGCACGAAACTACCTTTTTTCAAAAAAACGTAGCGAATACCGAGGTCAACATCGCCAAAAGCCGTGTTTTCCAAGCCCGGTTGCAGCACCTCGCCCGTAATCGCGCCCACGCCTTCGTTCACTGTGTTGCGCACCAAAAACGGGACGTATCCGATGGCAGTCAATTTGTTCGTAAGGCCATATTCGCCATAAAAAGCGGTGGTGTAGTTGCCCAGCAAAGTGCGAGAGCCGTTGAGGTCGTAAATGTTGCCATCGGGGCCAAAATAACTGCGAGCGCGTATGAACGAAAAATCAAGTTTGAAAAAGCCGTGACCTTTGGGCTGCGGCCAGCCGTTGGCAAACATAGGCGCGGCGGCGAGCAAAAAGAATGTGACAAGTGCGATAGTTTTATTTTTCATGTCTTTTTGACAGGATTCACAAGATTTACAGGATAAGGCGGGTGGGACGTTTACGAAACTTTCAAAGTTTCGTAAACGTGGTTTCCTAATTTCCAAGCTGCGCCGTGCCGAAACGCACGTTGAACGGGATGCAGTAAATCACCACATAGTTGAAATCAGTAAGCCCCACGCCTGCGGGCACGGCGTATTCTTGTGCGCCGCTGTTGCTGAGCAGGTTGGCGAGTTTCAGGCTGTTTTGCGAGCTCAGCGAGCCGGAGGCTGTTTTTGCCAAATAAACGCCGAGCTGTGGGCCGTTGGACGATTGGAAATCGCTGCCGAGCAAAAGTCGAAGCCCCGCGCCTGTTTGTTGCAGGGTGGTCGTTCCTTTCACCGAATACCCCATGTTGCCCGAAAAAGTGCCGCTGCGCGAAACACCTCCGGCAGGTGTCACTTGGAACGTAACGGGCAGGCTCTTCACCCCGTTGACGGAAGCCGTCACTGCCGATATCCCCTCGCTTTTCCCAGTGGCGATGCCGCTGGCGCTGACGGTCAGCACCGCGAGGTTGGCGCTCGTCCAGTTCACGTTGGGCGAGGGCAGCTCTTGGTTCGCGGCATTGTAGGCTTTGGCGCTCAGTTGGAGATGGGCACCCACGCCGAGAGAGGTCTGGGCAGTCGTGATGACCACTTTTGCCACCGAATTGTTGTTGACCGCGACGGTCACAAGCACAGAATCGGCCAACCCGCCCGGGGCTGTGGCGACGGCCCATGCCTGACCAGCGGCAACAGCAGTCACAAAGCCCGCGGTACTGACCGAAGCCACCGCCGGGGCCGAAGAGCGCCACTCCACAAGCCCAGATTGGTTTTCGCCCAATTCATTGATGTAGGTGCCAGACAACTGGCGGGTCTGCCCGATGGAAAGTGAAATGGCGGCGGGTTCGACACGGAGCGTTGGCTCCAAAATTTCTGGGACGATTTCGGTTTTGACACAAGCGCCCAAAGCAAGCACTGCCAAAAGCGAGAGGAAGAGTCTGTTCCGATGGTTCATACCTGTCGTTTTTTGTTTTTGAAAATGACGACGGTAGAACTTTCAAAATTGGAGAAACGTGGCGCGACGGGGCCTAAAGGCAAGTGACTTGTCGGGGTGGGGACAAACAGAGCCTACCCCGACAACCGCCGCACTGTCTTCGCATCACCCATCACGCTGCTCTCATTGGCATCCTTGCGCTTCGTGTGGACGCGAAGGATGCGCTGGTTTTCGGCTTTCACAAGCGGGTCTTTTTTGTGTTTCCAGAGCATTTCGCGGGCGAAGGCGCTGGTTTTTTCCAAATCCACGACAGGCGCGGGGTAATCGAGGCCGGGCCGGAACTGGTAAAAAGCCGCCTCCAAAGCCGTCACTTTCCACGGTTCGCGGGCGAAAGGCGCGGGCAAATCGGCCAGTTCGGGCAGCCATTTTCTTATAAAAACGGCCTCCGGGTCGTGTTCTTCGGCCTGTTTCACGGGGTTGTAAATCCGAATCGTGTTCACCCCCGTCGTGCCTGCCTGCATCTGAAACTGCGAATAGTGAATGCCCGGCTCGTAGTCCAGAAACATCCGCGCCAAATGGTGGACACCTGCTTGCCAGGGTTGCCAAAGTTGGTGCGTGAGGAAGGAAACGAGCATGGAGCGCATCCGAAAATTGAGATAGCCCGTCGCCGCCACGCAGCGCATACAAGCATCCACGAGCGGAAATCCGGTGCGGCCTTCCTGCCAGGCCGCCACGAGCGCGGGGTCGGTTTCCGTGCGGATGGTGTCGAAGCCCCGGTTCAGGTTTTCAAACTCCATGCGGCACTCGGCCTCGAATTTTTGGATGAAGTGGCAGTGCCAGAACAGGCGTCTCGTGAACTGGCCGAGGTTGTAGCGGTCGCCCGTGTGCTCGGTGGCCGCGCGGGTCGCCTGCCACACCTGCCGCATGCTCAGGTTGCCCCAAGTCAGATAAGGCGAGGTACGGCTGCAACTGCGCCGCGCCTCTTCCGGCTTTGCTATGTGTTTGAAATACTGTGACTTGCGCTCGTGGAGGAAACTGTCGAGGTAGCGCCGGGCGGGATTTTCACCGCCGGGTTGCATTTGTTTTTCGGGCGAAAAAAGGGCGGGTGGCAGCGGGTTTGCCCTGAATTTTTGCAAAAAATCGTCGGGCAAAATGGCGGGTTGCCACTGCGAAAAATCCGGTTCGGCGAAGGGTTGGCTCATGGTGTCCACCCATTTTTGCTCCCAATTTTTTCGGTTAAAAAGCCGTCGTGCCACACCACCTGTCTGAAATTCGCGCCACGCGATGCCGTGTTTTTTGCAAAAATCCGCTACTGCCAAGTCGCGGTCGAAGGTGAGCCGATTGCCTGTTTCCTCGTGCGAAAAAATTGTTTTTACCTCGAAGATGTCGCGCAACGCATCCAGCACGGGCAGCACCTCGCCGTGCAGCCAATACAGCGGGATCCCGCGCGGCGCTAAACGCGCCTCCATGTCGCGCAGGCTTTCCCACACGAATCGCCAGTGCCGCACGTCGCTGTCAGGATGGCGCATCCACGACGGTTCGAAGCAGTAGAGCAGCAGCAGGGGCAGCCTTTCGGCGATGGCCGTTTGAAGCGGTGCATGGTCGCTCAGGCGCAGGTCGCGTTTCAGCCAGACGATGTTCACAGCGGGCAACATGGCGGGAGAAACAATGCACTACGGGAAGTGGTTTTCAGTGAGTATGCCCATACACCCGAAACCCCGCCCAGAAAAACGGGTGCGCTTGCGCTGGGTGTTGGTGTGCGAAATTGATTTGCGCCTTGCGCAGCGCCATATCCTTGGTCATACTTTGTTGCAGATTGCGGTAAAAGTCAACCATGAGGTCGGCCGTGCTTCTGTCGTGTGCCACCCATTGAGAGGCGACCACGCTGCGAGCGCCAGCATACAGAAACCCCCGCACCAAGCCGATGATGCCCTCGCCTCGAAGGAGTCGCCCCCCACCCGCTTCGCAAGCCGAGAGCACCACCATGTCGGCAGCCAGCGCCAACGCGAACAAATCTTTGGCCAACAACAGTTCGCCGTCCGATGAGGCGGCCACGAATGAAAAGTCTCCCTGACGGTCGTCGGCTCGGCTGTGCGTGGCCAAATGGAGCATGGTGTACCGTGGCGCGTCGTTGCGGAAGCGGGTCAGGCTGGTGGCTGAGCCCAGCCAAGTATCGCCTTTCACGAGCGCGGCGATGGCTTGCACCTCTTCGCCAGAATAGGGCAGGGTATGGAAGCGGCGGTTGGCTGCGGCGGTTTGAGCGTCTTGCTGCCGGGAAAATGGAGCAATGCCCAGCCACTTTTTTTCTGCTTTTTTGACAGGTGGTGGCTTGATTTCGAGCAGTAGGTTTGGCGAAAGGGAGTAGCTAAGCGCCTTTTCGCGCAGCCAGAACGGGTAGGTGCGAAAATTGTCCGCATCCATAGGGGCGCCGGACAGGAGTGCCCCGAACGGCAAGTGCCAAAGTTTGCCGTCGGGGATGAGTACGATGCGTTCGGGCAGCACGGCGGCTACGGGCGCTATAAGTTGCTGGTACACCTCTTGTGCGGCAGCCACATAACGGTCCAAGCTGCTGTCGTAAAGGGCATCGGTGGGCATATCGGCGGTGTGGTATGCGCTCAGGGATTGCTGCACCTGTTCCAGCGCATCGTTTAGTGAGGCATCCATTGGCAGCGTGTGTACGAGCAGCGTGTCGCGGGTGCGCACGAAAAGGTGCAGGTTGTTGGCCGTTTGGCTGAAGAGCAGGAGGGCTTGGTCGGGGGCGAGTGTGCGGCGGTGCAGTTCGTCGCTGGGAATGTCGCGGCCCAATTTGCGAAGTTGGAAGTAGGCGGGGTGCTCGCGCTCGATTTGGCGCAACAAGGCATCATATTCCTGTCGCCACTCGGTCAGGTTGCTATTAAGCCAGAGCAGATTGCTGTCTTGGTGTGCGTCGGCCATAAAGCGGGATGTTTCCAGTTCTTTTTCAGCAAAGACGATGCGTTGCCGGAGGCTGCTCTCGGAGAGGATAAGTGTGTCGGATATGCCAGCATACCGAAGCGCACCGAGTTGTCGCATCGCCTCGGCAAGCAGGAAGGCTTTGCTTTTGCCTGCAATTTGAAAGGCCACTTCGGCATGTCGGGCATCGCCAGTGGCGACAAAAAGTGCTAAGCGCGTGTCGAGCCAATGTTCCAATGCGGGGTGGTCGAGGTCGTAGAAAATTTCGCGGGAGCTGTTGACGGTGATTTCCTCCACTTCGTGAAAGAGGGTTTCGGCGGCAAGGGCGGCGAAGTGCTCTGACCGAGACAACAGGGCAATATCGCGTGTTTGCTCCCAGACGCGATATTGCGTTCGGGAGTACAATAGACAAAGTTCGCGGAAATGGTCGCGCGGCAGCACTTCCGATGGGGTTTGCAACGAGTAACCAGCGGCGGCAAATGCTGTGTCGCAGCGTAGCAGACAGGAGCTCCAATCGCCTTGCGCAAGGGACAACTCGGCCAATTTTGTGTAAACGCGGAATAATTGGGCATAGTTGCCGCCCAAATGTTCTTCAATGATGCGCAACACTTGGCGGTAGCACACTTCGGCTTGTGCGTACCGATGTGCCGAGACGTATGCCTCGGCCAATACCTGCAAGGTTCCGATGAGGTGAAAATCCTTGCCGCTATAGTATTTTTCATTGGCAGAGACGCAGGCTTCGAGTTGCTCAATGGCCAGTTCAGGTTGTTTTTCGCGCAGGTAAAACGAGCCGAGGTCTTGTAGAAATTGGATATAGTCGAGGTCTTTTGCGCCTTCTCGTAGGTATATGTCCTTGGCTTCCAGCAGATAGCGCAAGCCAGTCTCGGATTCTTCCATTTGCTGGCAACACCACCCGATTTTCACATACAGGTCAGCGAAGTAAGAGTCGCCGGGCTTCAGCAGGTTTTTCAGTTTGGACAAGGCAAACAGATATTGTTCTCTTGCTCTTGCGAAGTCGTGCAGCCCGAACCAAGCATTTCCGAGATGATAGCCAGCGTAGCCCAAACCCTCGTGGTTTTGTCGGTCGGCATATACTGCACGGGCATTTTCCAATGGAGGAATGGCCGCGTGGAATTTTTTTTCGGCATTCAGCGCCGAACCGATACCTACCCGTACATCGGCCATGACACGCGCAAATCGGACGCTGTCGGGGCGCAGGAGTTCCAAGGCTCTTTCCTCGTGGTGGTGCACTTCCCGAAAACGATATTGCTTGCGAAGGGTCAGACCGATTTGGTGGTGGCAAATGGCTTGACGCAACGTATCGCGTGCGGTTTCAAAAACAGGCAAATTTTGAAAGTACAGGTGGAGGGCCTCTTGCTCCCGGTTGAGTTCCCGCAATCCGCGGGCGACGAACATACGGGCAAAGGCGGTCTTGGGATGGTCTGAGCCGTAGAGGCGCGTAAAAATGTCAATTGCTTTGGTCGCTGAGGTTATTTCCTCCGCATAATGATGGGCATTGTGGTGCTGTCGGGCATTGTTAAGGAACTCTTCTGCCAAAAGCGAGTCGTTCCGCACATCAGAATCGGTTTGGGCAACCGTCCAACTTGGGAGGCTCAGAGCAACTATTAGGCAAAGTATGGAAGTCGTGCGTAGCATCGCTTCATTGCATGGCTGCTTTCAGCTCTCGCGCCTGCTCCCAATACGGGTGCTCTGGTTGGGCCAGCAGGGCATCAAGTTGCTGCCGGAAGGCCGGTTCTTGTTCGGGCATTTCAGCCAATCGGCACAGCAGCAGACCCCATTCGGCGGCGTAGCGGTACTGGCGGCTGCGTTGCTCCGCGAGGGCGCTGAATCTTCCGGCGGCCTCGTCAAACCGGTTCAGGCGGAACAGGGCATGGGCGGCCAAAAATGTGGCGGACTGGGCGCGTTCACCCTCGGCTTGTGCGAGCAGGTCGAGTGCCCGTTGGTATTCGCCGGCACTGTATGCCTCCTGCGCCTCGGCAATCGCATCCGACACGCCCTCGGCTGGAACGCGCCGGTAAGCAGACGGGCTTGGAGCATCCAAGTGGCGAATGGCCAAAAGGCGGTAGTCGGGGCGGGCACGCCGCTTGGCTATGGGTTTTTCCGAAGCGGGTGCGGGCGGTGGTGGCTGGGGTGTTTCGGGTATGACAGGGGTGTTTTTTTGTGATTCCGGTGTGATGGGGGCGGCTCGTGGAGCGGGCGCATTGCCCGGAGGCAAAAGGAGCCAAACCAACACGGCCAAAAATAGGGCACCGACGACCAGAGCGACTTTCCAGCCAAGCGTGCTGCCGTTTGCCGCTCCGCGTCGTTTTTGTTTTGCCCAAGCTTGAAACAACTGGCGGCTATCGGCGGCGATGAGGAGCTCCGAGGCGGCCATCTCGACACGGAGCAAGTTCACGCGACGGGCGAAGTCAGGTTCACTAGTGACCAGTGCCTCCAAAACCGCCCGCTCAGGGGCGGTGAGCCGCCCCTGCAGATAGTTTTTGATGTGTTCGTCTGGTAGTTGTTCGTGCATGATAACCTTGTGCGTGGATGGTGTGATTATGACAATAGCGGGTGTCTCATAAGTCGTTGAACATTGAAAATTGGCCATTGAACATTGAAAATTTCAAAATTGAATGTCCAATTTTCAATGAACAAGGAGGGAATTTCACATTGTCGCTTTTGTGCGCCGGAACGCTGTTGCGGCATATATCGGAACAGCGTTCCGATTTACTTGCGACAATCTGAACAATTGCCTTGGCGAGCCTCCTTTGGTCACCTCTCCATTTCTCCGACAAACCATTTCTCCAACAGTGCCTTGAATCGCTTCCGACACAAAAACGCTTCCTTCTTGGCTACGGCACCACTGGCGTAGCCCATTTGGTTGGCGATTTCCTCCATGGAGTAATCCAACTGATACAGTTTCAAAAGGTTGCGGCATTTATTAGCCATCTGTTCCAACAGTTTTTCCAAGTGGTCTCGGCGCTCGTCAAGGAGGAACGCCAGTTCGGGGTCGCCGCTGGGTGGCGGCTCGGGCGGTGTTTCCATGTATCGGGTGTTGTTTCGTCCGGTTTTTTGCTGCTCGTTGTACCAATGCCAGCGCACGATGCCCATGAAGTAGGCTTCGATGCTGCCCTCGCCCCGATAGTCGCCCAGCCGGAGTTTTCGGTCGAGCACGATGAGTGCTTCCTGAAACACATCCTCGCCGTCTTGTCGGTTGCCGCCGTGCTTGCGCACATGGGCGCTGCATAGTCGGCGCAGTCCCTCATTGTCGAACAAGGCTCGCAAGGCTGCTTCCCGCTGGGCGGGAGCGTTGCTGACGAGTGCAGCGATGATGACTTCCGGTGCGAAGTCGGGGTTGTGCATGTTATGTTGGAAAAGTGGTGGCGTGGTTACCGCTGTGCAAAGGGAAAAATTTTTTTCGAGAAATTTTTATTTGAGACGGTAACCTGTTGGGGGGGTAGGGTAACAATTTGGGGTATGCGGGGATTTCCTGTTTGAATGAGTGATTTTTTCACCTAAAATGACATTTTATGAAAGCATTTTACTGCCTTGTAGCACTGTTTCTTGCGCTCCTATTTTCCGTCTTATAAGCCGACTCTATCTAATGGTAAACGGTGTAGTATTAACCCAAGCAATATGAAACATATCATTCTTTTCAGCCTAATGTTTGCCTGCTTGAACATGGCCGTGGCCCAAAAAGCCAGCCTCCGCTTGCTGCCCGAGGCAGGTCTGTCCTACCCGCTCGGCGATTTCAAGTCGCAGAACGTGTATGCGGCAAAGGGTTACCAATTTGGTGGGCACTTGGACTTGATGTGGGGCAATTTCGGCCTCGGCCTCTACGGCGGCATGGACAAAAACAACATCCAATATGAAGACCTGCTCCCGGCAAGCAACTCCGGCCTGAGCATTGTGAAAACGGCGGATATTGAGCAGGGATATTGGCGGCAATTAGCCGCCGGGTTAGGGCCTGTGTTGAGACTGAATCTCTCGAAGCGGCTCAATTTTGAGTTGTCTTCCAAAGCCGGCGTTGCACAAATCGCTTATCCGAACTACAGCCAATTGGTCAATATCGGCACGCCACCCGTTCAGGAGTTTACGCTATACCAGACTAATAATGAGGCCGTTGCGAAACAGTTCAATCCCATGCTGCTTTCCGCCGGGCGGTTGAACATCGGGCTCGCGCGGAACATTGACCTGTCACTCTCGGGCAATTTTCGCCATGTGCGGGACGTACGCCACGCCTATCGCTTCCTCGATGGCGATTTCAGCCCCAACATGACGAACGAAGCGCTGCTCGAAGCCCTCCGCACAGCGCCCACGGTGGCGGAAGTGCGCAAGTGTCATTTCAACAGCGTAGGCGTGACGGTAGGGCTGGGCATTATATTCGGAGGAAAGAAGGACAGGCCTGATGAAGTCAAAATAGCCCCGCCCGTGCCCGAATACCCGGAAGACGGTGCCACCATTAGTACGGAGGAGGCAGACTCGCTCGTGTTGCAGTGGCAGCGGGAAAAGCCGGAGACCGCCAAGGCGAACTACAACCTGTGGTTGTACAAGGTGGCGGAATCCGGTCGAGGCGCGGACTCCCTGATTCTCAAAACAAAAACGCAGCGGAAGAACTTGCTTGCCTTGCCACAGAGCGTCCGACTGGAGCCGGATCAGACGTACAAGTGGCGGGTGCAGGCGGTGGACGACAATAAATTGAAGCCCTGCCCCGGCGATTGCTACAGCCTGTATGCCACCTTCCAGGTGGGGGGCGACGAGTCTGTTTATTACTACGAATTGCTGACCAAGGATGCCGGCAACTATGTGGAAGCAAAAGGCCAACTGCGGGTCAATTTGCCCAAAAACCTTTACCTGCAAGGGAAGGTAGGCGGCAGTATATTCAATGCCAAAAACGAAGAGGTGCTGAAAGTGGAGAACCTGTTGCCGGGCAACCGCAGCGCTTTTCATACGACCGACGAACAGGGCCGTGTCGCCTTCAGCCTGCGCGGCCTGCCGGTAGGCTATTACCGCCTCGAAGTGCAAGACGAGCAGCACCGGCGGTATTTTCTCAGGTTCAAAATTGGAAAAAGCACCGCGCATGAAAAGGATTAAAAACAGCGTAGGTCTCCTGTGTATAGCATTAGGTCTTGCCATGGCAGGCTGCACGGCCAAGTCAGAACCCGCACGAGCACCTGTGCTGGATTTCATCGCTCTTGCGGACTTTGAAGACGCTCCGGCAGGGTTTAGCCAGGTGTTGCTGCGCATGCAATTGCTCCACACCCGTGCGGACATACTCAAGCACGGCTTGAGCACGCCGGAAGAGCATCAGGCACGGCTTGCTTATTATCGGACGCAATTCCGGGAGGATGTTTTCTTAGTGTCCGGGGCAGATACCATCCCGTGCTACGATGCCCATGCAGAGCGGCTGTACATGGATTTGCCGTACATGAATTTCATCCTGACCTTCAATCATCCCGTCGCCCAAGGCGACGAACTCCTTGTCCGCGACGTGGTCTATTCCGGCCAAACGGTATTGGCGACCATTCAACCTAAAACACAATTGCAATGAGAAAACGAGTCATTTACGCCCGGATTTTATTGGCCATCATGGTACTCCAGGTGGTATCGGGAGTGCCAGCCTATGCGCTTACCGGGGGACCTTCCCAGCCGGAGTTTCAGGCATTTGAACCTATCGGCACCACGGAGATGGTGAACCTACCCGACGGCGGATTCACCTACAACATACCGCTCATGGACATCGGGGGCTACCCGCTGAACCTGTCTTACCATTCCGAAATCACTTCCGACATGGAGGCCTCCTGCGTAGGACTGGGCTGGACGATCAACCCCGGGGTCATCAACCGGAATGTGCGGGCGCTGCCGGATGATTTTAATGGAGGGGAAGATGCCGTTCAAAAAGAATACAACTTGAAAACCAATAGAACTTTCGGTGCCTCACTCGCCTTCAGTTATGAAATATACGGACTTGATGCAGCGAAAGGGATAAACAGCGAATTGAATTTGGGATTGAGGATGGGGGCATTTTACAACAATTATTGGGGCGTCGGTTATGAATTTGGATTGTCGCCGGGCATCTCGTCGGGCGATAAAGGAGCCGGCTCTTTGACCGCCAGTTTGGGGTTCAACATAAACTCTCAAGGCGGCGCCAATTTCACTCCAAGCCTGCGGTATTCTAAAAAAATGGAGGACATAAAAGACATATCCAATTTCGGTATGGCGGCAAGTCTCTCTACGGCAATAAATTCAAGGAACGGCCTGAAATCCGTCAACATGTCTGCCGATTTTTCTCAAAACATAAAAGACCAGCGGATAGGTGACAAGGATGTAAATTACGCCTCGGCAGGCAGTTCCGCTTCGGCTAGTTTCAATTTCGCCGGTAATACGTTCACGCCTGAATTCACCATGCCACAGGCCAACTATTCCGTGTCGGTCAACGTAAAACCAATGGGTATTGAACTCTTTGGCTCTAATGGTGCGCCGAACATCTCTGGATACTACTCGGAACAGGGACTGCGTAGCAAAAAGGTGAATAAAGCGGCTTACGGTATGCTGTATGCTCAAAACGGCTATCAGAATGATAATGCTCTGATGGATTTCAATCGAGAAAAAGACGGCGCCTTCCAGGATTACAGCATTCACCTGCCCATCGTCAATCCGGGCTATGACGTGCTGAGCGTCAACGGACAGGGCATCGGTGGCAGTTTTCAGTTGAAAAGAAGCGACGTGCCCGTGTTTTTTGATGCCAAAAGCGATGCTATTGGGCGCGGCGGTAGCCTTGGGATAGAAATTGGAACCGGCAATACGGCCCACGGTGGCGCCGACATCAAATTTAACATGACCAACAGCATATCGAAGAAATGGAGTAAAAATAACCTTTTGCTGAACAAATACAACTTTGTCGGCAACGCCGGCGAAGGCTATGAAAGCGCCTATTACAAGGCCGCCGGGGAAATGGCCGTAGAGTCGGACGACCAATACTTCGAGTACATCGGCAAGGACCAGCCGGTAACCGCCGTGCTGAAAAAAGGCTCCAAATCTTTTAATGTGGAAACCCGGGACTTTCTTGTCACCGACAAAGGCACCACTGTAAAAACGCCTCAAAATACAGCAGTAACAAGAAAAAAACGCGAGCGCCGCAATCAGGTCGTTTCCTACCTCACCGCCGATGAAGCGGCCATATCCGGCCTCGAAAAGAGCATCAATACGTATGAATTTCCAAATGGCAGCCGTACGTCCGTTTCCCGCAAAGGCCAATACCGCAAAGGGCACCACATCTCCCAGATTGAGGCGGTTCAGCCCGGCGGCATGCGCTACATCTATGGCATACCCGCCTACAACATTTTGCAAAAAGAAGTAACGTTCAGTGTAGCGCAATCTGGAGTTAATTGTAGCGAAGGCGTAGTGATCTATAATGGCGCTAAAGACGGGGACAACAGCCCCAAGAACAAGAAGGGACAGGATAACTATTTCAGCGCCGTTACTACTCCGGCTTACGCGCATTCCTATCTGTTGACGGCTGTATTGGGGAAAGACTACGAAGACCGCACCGGAAATGGGCCTACGGAAGACGATTTCGGCTCTTACACCAAAATCAACTATGCCCGGATGAGAAACCCGGTAACCCAAGACACCGTCTATCACTGGCGCTTGCCTTTCGGGGAACAACGGGCTAACTACAACCCCGGCTTCTACTCCAAGGCCCACGATGATAAGGGAACTTATGTTTATGGGCAAAAGGAGATACTCTATGTGTACTCCATCGAGTCCAAAACCATGGTGGCCGAGTTCCATTACAGCGAACGGTTCGATAGTTACGGGGTAAAAGATGAAAACGGCGGCTTTGCGGCGTACAACCTCAACAAGAAATTGGATAAAATCGTCCTGTATGCCAAACCCGACCGGATTAAAAACGGCACCAAAGCGACTCCTATCAAGACAGTTCATTTTACCTACGACTACAAACTCTGCCCCGGCACGGACAATTCAAAGAAGGACATAAAAGACAACCCCAACGGCGGCAAATTGACCCTGCGAGGCCTGTACTTTACCTACGGCCATTCGCAAAAAGGCAAACTGTCGGAGTACAGATTCCAGTACAAAAACGAGGGCGCCAAGTACAGCAGCAAAGACTACGACCGCTGGGGCTACTACAAAGCCGGAGTTCACCAGAACCTCAATTGCGCCAATCCGGGTAAAAATGACCCGCTCGGCAGCGACGAGTTTCCTTACTCCGAACAGAACGAAAACACGGCCAACGCCAACGCCGGCACTTGGTCGCTCAATCGTATTGACCTGCCCTCCGGCGGTACCATCAAGGTGGATTACAAAGCCAAGCACTACGCTTATGTGCAGGACAGGCCGGCCATGCAGATGATGAATATCGCCGGAGTGGGCAGCGTAAACGGGGACAAACTTTACAGTTTGACCAATCCATTCCAGAACACGTTCAAGGTCTTCTTTTTCCTTAAGAATCAGAACATTACTCCTGCCGAGTTGAAAAGAGACTACCTGAGAGACATCAAATTCAATGACGACCATATTTATTTAAAATGCTTGGTAAAAATGAACTCGGGCCCATTGAACAATGAGCGATGGGAATATGTATCGGTCTATACTCAAATTGCATCTTGTGGAGTCGAAAAACACAATGGCATCAACTATGGGTATGTCAATCTCGTGGCACTTCCTGTAAAAGATGATATAAATCCAATAGGCAACAACATCAACCCCGTCACCAAGTTTGCGCTCCAGTACATGCGCGAAAACCTGCCGGAAATCGCTTATGATCAAGACCCGGTGGACGAAAGTTCTATTCGTTTGGACCTCGGCTTGTTCAAGCCGCTGGCAGCCATGAGCAAACAATTCGTGGATTTGGTGCATGGCTTCAACAACGTCATGATTGCTCGCGGGTATGCCAAAGAAATCTCCCTGAAGCGTTCCTGGATAAGGCTCTACGAGCCTAACGGTGTGAAATTCGGCGGCGGCAGCATGGTGTCTCAAATCGTCATCGAGGACAACTGGGACAAAATGACGGGCGACCCCAACGCCGGCTTCCGTTACGGCCAGGAGTACGACTACACCACCGAGACCATCCGCTCGGACGGCAGCAAAGACACCATCAGCAGCGGGGTAGCCGCGTACGAACCGCTCATCGGCGGCGACGAAAACCCTTGGCGGAAGCCGCACGTCCTCAAGGAAAAGCGCCGATTTGCTGCCGATAACGTGCATTTTGTGGAAGAGCCTTTCGGCGAAGTTTTTATGCCCGCGCCGCAAGTGGTATTCGGCAAGGTAACGGTGCGCAACCTGCAATACGGCAACGTGAAGCGCACCGCCACAGGGCATACCGTGATGAAGTACTACACCGCCAAGGATTTCCCGGTGAAGCCCAACCGAACCAACCTGCAGCGCCTGCCGGAGCGGGTAAGTCCCATTTTCTCCTTGTTCAAAATCAAACTCAAAGAACACATGAACGCCGCGCAGGGCTACCTGATGGAGACCAACAATATGCACGGGCAGCCCATGTCGAGCGAAGTATTTGATGAAAACGGTGAGAAAATCTCCGGGGTGCATTACTACTACAAAACCAAATCGCCCGGAGTATTAGACAACGAAGTGGACGTCATACATGCCGACGGCAGCGTCAAAAAGGGGCTGTTGGGTATCCATTACTCCTTGGCCGGCGATGCCCGACATTCCAAATCCAACACGCTGTCGGCCGGTGTGGCTTTCAATTTGGATGGGTATATGATAGGCATTCTTCCGGTTATGATCCCAATGCCTTGGCCCGACTATGAGGCAAGCGAAGAGCAATTCCAGTCCGTGTCCTTCACCAAACTCATCCACAAGTGCGGCGTACTGGAACGCGTAGAGGCCGAAGACCTCGGCTCGCGCATAGCCACCGAAAACTTGGCCTGGGATGCCGAAACGGGCGAGGTCTTGCTCACGCGCACCTACAACGAGTTCAAAGACCCGATTTATAACCTCAAACTGCCCGCACACTTTGCCTACAAGGGCATGCAAGGGGCTTACCAAAACATCGGGTTTGAAACAAGCATCAACCCGGTGTCGAATGGCTTGGGGAAGTTGACCTCGACCACCGCAGCCAACTATTTTCTGCCCGGCGACGAAGTGCTCCTGAACGGCACGACGAAAGCCTGGGTGCTGCACGTCAACACAGCCAACCAACAACTATACTTGATAGACATCAACGGTCAACCGCTCACTCCCCCCACCGGCAAAATCAAAGTCACCCGCTCTGGCTACCGCAACATGCCCTCCACGCAGATTGGCAGCATCACCTCAATGGAAAATCCCATCAAGGGGAATACACTGGTACTCAATAAAGACACCAAGGTGCTGCACGCCGAAGCCGTGGAGTACAGCGAAAACTGGCAGTCCTTCTGTGGGCCGGCGAAAAACGATGAAGCAAGCAATTGCTTCCGAAAAGACATCCCCGTCAATCCTTTCGTGCGAAATGTGCGCGGCGAATGGCGGCCCGAACGCTCCTGGCTCTACCTTACGGAGCGCGACAGGAAGCCGCTGCCATCCAGCGCATCCAACAACTCCAGTACTGACCTCCGCGACAACGGCGCCTACACGGCCTTCAATTCTTTCTGGCAAAAACCGACAAGTGCCGCCGCCGGCGCGCTATGGCGCAAAGACGACAAGGATTGGATTTGGTCGGCGCTGACCACCCAGATCAACTCCAATGGCACCGAACTGGAATCGCAAAACCGGCTCGGGCTGTATTCGGCAGAAATACTCGGCTACTACCACCAACTCATCACTGGCGTGGCGGCCAACAGCCGATACCGGCAAATAGCTTTTGAGGGCTTTGAGGATTTCGACTACAATGCCGCCTTGCCCTCCGGTTGCCCTATCCCGCGTCATTTCGGAGAGGGGTTTAATAAAGTCAGAATTACCAACAAAACCAGCCATTCCGGCAAGTACGCACTGGAAGTGCCTGGTTCGAGCAAGGAAGTTACCATCAACTACGAAATTTGGGAGAATTGCCCCGGCAAAACAGACGTCCCCGCCCAACGGGCACGCACGCCCTTCGTCTTGTTCGATTGCGAGTGTATCCAGTCTTTTTCCCCCGACCCCGGCAAATACGTGCTGACAGCCTGGGTGAAGGAAGGCAACGGATTGGGCAAGCGGTTCTACGATCAGCACAAGATGGAGGTGTTTACCAGCAGCGGAATAGCAGGCTTGTTTCGGGCGGCAGGCCCCATCATTGACGGCTGGCAGCGCGTGGAAGGGGAGTTTGACATCGCCAAGGGCGATACCCACATTCGGCTCGAACTGGCGGCTTTGGACAAAAATACAACGGTCTATTTCGACGACATCCGCATATTCCCCTTCAACGGGAGCATGAAAAACTATGTGTACGACGACATCTCGCTGAAGTTGCTCGCCGAGTTGGATGCCAACGGCTACGCCAAATTCTACGAATACAACCAGGCCGGCGAACTCATCCGCATGAAGCAGGAAACGGAACGGGGCATCATGACCATCCAGGAATCCAATTACAGCAGTCCAAAAAAATAAAATACCATGCGCACCATCCTATTCAAACTTTCGCTCTTCACCTTCGGCTTTGCCTTTTTGGCAGCGGGCGATCACCCGCAAATGCCGAGCAAACCCGCGCTTTCCGACCCCAAGGCGGTGCTGGAAAACCTGCAGACGTTTTACGCGACGCATCCCTACATATATCACGAGTTGACCTATACGCTCTACGCCGATCACCAGACGGCCACGCCCCACTCGGTTGACCACGGCATTTTCATCCAAAGCGGCGATACGCGCTACGCACGGTTGGCCGCTATTGAAAGCCTCACCACAAAGGATTACACGGTTGCGATTGACCACGACGACCGATTGGTGTTGCTCGCTAACCGCATTTCCCTGCCGCCTACGGCTGCACCGATAGACCCGCTGGAAGTCTGGACAGCCAACCCGGACGAGGTGGAAGTTCGCTACGCGAGCGAGCAGCACGATGTTTTGCTGGTCAGTACGGAGTACGGTGAAGTGCAGCAAGCCGAAATTTGGTACGACAAGCAGACCTTCCAACCGGCCAAAATCATCTTGAAATACCGACGCAGCATCGTATTGGAAACCGATGCCGAAGGCGACCCCGTGCAGCCCCGCATAGAAATCGAGTACCGGAACACTTCCTTCGACGGGCAGGGCCGCGAACGCCTCGACCTGAACGGCTACGTCCGCCGCAAAGGCGAAGACTGGGCGCCCGTTCCCGCCTACCGGGACTATGAGTTCATCAACAACATCCGCGAATTGGCGGTACAAAACTGAACAACATGAAAGCGGCTTTTTTCAAATACGGCCTGTGGGTATTGCCCTTGTTCCATGCGGGTGCGCTCTTCGGAGGCGTGGACCCGGTGCAAACCGTCACCATGTCCGGCAAGTCATTTATATCGGGCAGCGGAATCTTGCCGGTGCAAAAGTCCTTGGTCAACAGCCACCCGGACTTCAACGCCACGACCTATTCCTTCCCCTCGGGTCAGCAAGTGCGGAAAATTGGAAACACCCTGCAACTGTTCCTCAACCCTGATGCTGCTACGCATATCAGTTTTCCGTACGCGCTGGAGGTAGAGGTTGAAATCAAAAAATTTGAACTCGGTGCGGCTGCTCCGAAAGTGGACAAAGTTACCCTGAAAATCAACTACAACCCCAAGGAGCGAACTGAATGGATAGAAAAAGCCAACTACCACTTTGTCAATTGCGGCAGGGTGGAACACCGGGTGCTGACCGTAACCCTGACCGACGGCAATCCCCCAAGCCCGACAAACCTGTCTCCTGCACAACGCCAGTTGGTGTCCACCGTGGTAGGCTTGCGCTCCGAGATGACCGTGGAGCGTTACCTGACTTTCAATTTTCAGGCAACGCCGACCTTTTTGCCGCCGAACCTCCTGACCGCCGGCAACGAATTGGAAATCAAATGGCAGCCCATGCCCGGCGCCGAGTACTATGACTTAGAATGGGCTTATGTGGACGACTACGACAGGGACCCAAACAACCAGGTCATCAAAATCCCGCCAGCGCAACTGGAACTGGACAAGCACTTCAATTTGGCCCGCAACTCCACCCGGGTGCGCATCACGGAAACCCGATACACCTTTCCCTTGGTGTTTGAAAGCGGGTACATCCTCTACCGGGTGCGCGGCATCGGCATGGACTACGACCCCGCCAAAGACATTCTGTACCCCATGACAGGCCGATGGACTACCGACCAGGCCCCGACCGTGGCCGCCTGGCCGCATAAATTCACCATTACGGCACCCTTCGAGCAGGACAAAATCAACTGGCAGGTCGTCGCCTCCTACGCCGAAGAGGGCAAGAGCAAGCGGGTCATCAGTTTTATGGACGGTACCTACCGCGCCCGGCAAACCATCACAGGCCTGAGCACCGAGCAAGAGGCGATGGCGGCGGAGCAGATATACGACCACCAGGGCCGCCCTGCCATACAGGTGTTGCCCGTGCCCACCAACGACCCGACGCTCAAATACTATAAGCACTTCAACCTGAAAGCGCCCGGACAACTGTACAACAGGAACCACTTTGACATTACCAAATACAACTTGTCAGGACCGTGTGAAATATCGGCAGACCCTATGCATGCCGCATCTGGTGCATCCAACTACTACTCACCGGCCAACCCCAAGAAAACCGGCCACAACGCCTACCTCCCCGATGCGGAGGGCTACCCCTTCATACAAACCGAATACACCCCCGACAATACTGGCCGCATCCGCCGGCAGAGCGGCGTAGGGCCGCACCACAAGTTGGGCAGCGGCCACGAGACCGTGTATTACTACGGCACGCCCGTACAGGAAGAACTGAGCATGCTTTTCGGTGTGGAAGTGGGCGATGCCAACCACTACAAGAAAAACGTGGTGCAAGACCCCAACGGCCAACTCAGCGTCAGTTTCCTTGACCTCAAAGGCAAGGTCATTGCCACCGCATTGGCCGGAAACCCGCCCAAAAACGTGGATGCGCTTGACAGTTACAAGCCGTACCAGATGGACATAGACCTGATGGTCTTCAACCAGGCCGACTCTATGGCCAACGAACTTGTCGCTTCCCGGAGTTTTACGGTTACTACCCGCAGCGACTATGTGTTCAACTACTCGGCATCGAGGCCGGCCTTCGAGGCGGCCCTGTGCAAGGGCGCTAAACTGTGCTACGACTGCGTCTATGACTTCGAAGTCAAAATCATTGACAACTACTCCTGCAATACCGTCAAATACCATGAGGTCAAGCAGATCAATCTCCTGCAGTTCAATGCGGACGGGAGCATCGCCGTCAACGACGCCTGCCCCAAAAGCCCCACGTCGTACAACCACTCGTTTACGCTGAAAGACCTGCCCGTCGGCTCCTACACCGTGACCAAAACCCTGAAGGTCAACCCGGCAGCCACCGAGGCTTACGTTCAGCATTACTTAGACCGCTTCAAAAAGGAGTGCGGCGATGTCTATGACAAAATTCTGCAATCCCACCTCAGCAAGGTGGACTCCTCCGCCTGCGACCTCGCTGACGACGAGGAGCCGCTAAACCGCTGTGAAATTGCCCGACAGGGCATGCTGGGCGATGTAAGCCCCGGCGGGCAGTACGCTCACTTGGATTGGGCGACCTATTCGTCCAATGACCCGTTGTCGGTGTTTAACGACCAAAATCGCTTGCCGGAGGCCGGTGCGCATTGGAAAAATTCAAGCCTCACCTACTTCGATGAGCAAGGGAAAGTCGTTCAATTCAAAGATGCTGCCGGAAATCCGGTATCTCATACAAGCCTGACTTTGCAAACCTTCTTGGAGGACTGGTGGCAACCCTCTTTTGCCAATACCCTGCTGCCTTTCCACCCCGAGTATTGCTACCTGCAATGGTGCGAGCAGGATATGCCGTCGTTTGATTTTGATGTGGATCTGGCGCTGATGGCTACCTACAACGAAGCCAAGACAAAAGGGTATTTCGACATAGCCAATCCAACATTGCTTCGGGCTAAAGACCCGTATTTTACCAGTACTGGAGGCGGCACCACTGGAAGCCCGACTTGGGTGTCGCTGATGGATCAGGCAATCAATGTCTATTACCAGAATACTGCGCAGAATATACCAGCGCACAGTATGCTGCAGGTGGCGGTGCGGACCGCCCTTCAATCGGCGAACCTGCCGCATGCCCTGGGCGATGCCAACAATTGGATTGCTAACCCTACCGCGTCTTTGCAAGACTCGGTGTGGAGGCATTTTCGAGCGCTGTATTTAGCGAAAAAAGAAGCACTGCAGTACCGCAGCCGCACTTTCTACGCCGTGAACACCTGTTCCAACAAGGGCGGCTACAACGGCTGCATCGGAGCTGAAAATTTCAACTGGTTCAGCACCGGAGCAGGCAGTGTCGCTTTTAACGGACCATTCAACTCCAACACTTCGCCTGCCACAGCCTGCCATTGGACCACCTACCACCTGTACCAAAACAAAGCCAAGCGCTTTCCCAGCATCTATGACATGCCGTTCGACTTCGACCCCTACGGCGACCCGAATACGGTGCTGCCGCAGTTTGCGGCATGGGCAGGCGGCATGACAGGGGAGTACTGCGACACGTGCACATGCAACAAGGCGCTGACACAGTTTGTGAATTGGATAATAGACACCAAGCCTTACTTAGCCGGTTCGCCTCAAAATACGCCCTTGCCGACCCTTCCGTTTACGGCCGATTTGCTGAAGGTATTCAGCAACTGCAACATACCATCCGTTACGCATTTCAAAGCCGCGCTTCAAACCAATATTAATAATTTGGACGTACAGTTAATCAGCGGAACTGCCATTATCGGCTGGATATTCCTTAGAATTCCTGCCGGCTCCCCCGTAGATTGGAGAAATGCCGACAGCCTGAGTTGTATCAAATACATAGGCATTGACAGTTCATTTCATACTGCTGGCGCCACGCTGTTCAACAGTTCCAAACAGGCGCAGCCGATAAAACTGAGATTCCGACCGGATTGCAGGATCGAACAATGCACCGACCCTGGCCTCGCCTGCCCGACCACTTCGGAAGCCAAGTACCTGGCTACCCTGTTCAACTCCCTCATCAGCCAAAAGATGCTGGACAAGGCCCTGACCCTGAACAGCAACTACCTCAGTCCGGGTTTTGCGGCCTACTTCAACACCCTGCCCAACGTCCAAAGCCCCGTCACCTGGAGCGGCAAGGTCGTGGGCAATACCCTTGATGCCACCCTGTCGAGCAGTCAGGTCAATTGCCGCTTCACACTTGACCTGCCGCCCGGCTTATCCCTCGTAGGCCTCGGCCCGGTGCTCGCCTTCAAACCCGACCACAACCAGACCGACCCTACCACCGGCTACACCTACCACGCCGTCATGCAGGTGGCCCTCCTGAACGGAAACGGCACGGTCAGCATCGGGGTAAAAAGCCACTGTTTCCCCCTGAGTTACTGCGGCAAATGCCCGCCCGGGCAAACCCGCCCCGGCCTCGCCCCGGTTACTCAAGTACCCGACAACAAAGGCCGAAAGCCCGGCAACAAACCTGTAACCGTCAGCCCAGTCCAAGACCCTCCCGGCAACCTCAGCGTTGTGGCTGCACACGACCCCACCAAACCGTGCTACCCCTGCGACCCGTTGGACTATACGCTTACTTACGACAGCCTGACGCTCCCCGGCGGCCTGAATGCCCGCGAGCAAAGCGTGATGGTGTATAAAAAACCGCCCGCCAACCTCTGCGACCCCTGCGTGTGGCCCGACAGCCTGCCCACCATACCCATGCCCAACCCCTGCCTCGAATACCAGATATTGGCCGCCTACGCCAATGCCGAGTACGAATGGCAGCAATACTTGGACTCGTTGGCCGCCGGCATCCGCAACGGCTATGTGCGCCACTGCATGGCCGCAGCAGAAACCTTTACCGCAAAATACACCGACGACCTGCACCATTTCACGCTCTACTACTACGACCAGGCCGGCAACCTCCTGAAAACCGTGCCGCCGGAAGGCGTGAAACCGCTGTCGCCGGCTGCCACCAGCGTGGCCATTGACTACATGCGCCGAAAAGTAAAAACGCCCGTCAACCCCAAACACGAAATGGCGAGCGACTACACATACAACAGCCTCAACCAGTTGCGCAAACAGACCATCCCCGACCACGACGGGCCGAGCGAGTTTTTCTACGACTACCTCAGCCGCATCGTGGTGTCGCAAAACCCGGAGCAGGCACTCCACAAACGCTACAGTTACACCCTCTACGACCCGCTCAACCGGCCCTACGAAACCGGCGAAATCCTGAACGCCGCCACGCCCATGACCCCGGCTTTGGCCAAAAACGAACCCCAACTCAAAAACTGGGTCGCCGCGCAGACCAAGCGCGAGGTGACCCGCACCCAGTACGACAAGCCCCTGCCGGGCATTGCCGCACAGTTTTTCAACGGCGACGACCGCAACTACCGCGACCGCATCGCCTCCGTGACCTACTCCGAACTGGACGGTAGCCCCGTGAAGCACTCCACCTACTACCGGTACGACATCCACGGCAACGTGGCGCAGTTGGTACAGGACGTGCACGGCCTCGGCCCAAAAAGGCTGGAATACGACTATGACCTCATCAGCGGCAACGTGCTGGAAGTGCGCTACCAACCGAATGAGCCGGACCAGTTCATCCACCGCTACCAGTATGATGCCGACAACCGCATCATCACCGTGCGCACCAGTCGCGACGGCCGGGTGTGGGATGCCGATGCCGACTATTACTACTACCGCCACGGCCCGCTGGCCCGCACCGCATTGGGCCAAAATCGCGTGCAGGGCCTCGACTACGCCTATACCCTCCACGGCTGGATAAAGGGCGTGAACAGCGGCGCCCTCAACGAAAATGTGGACATCGGGCGCGACGGCGTGCCGGGGCCTTCCCTGTACAAGACGGCCAAAGATGCTTTCGGCTATGTGCTGCGCTACTACACCGACGACTACAAGCCCATCGCCCCGCCCGCTCTCGGCTGGGAGCCGGCCTACGCGGGCACGGCCTTCCACCGCCCGCAGCGCGACCTGTTCAACGGCAACATCCAGAGCATGATTACCGCCATCGGCGAGCCCGCCGGCGCCAATACGAATTTCAAGCCGCTGGGCTATGCCTACACCTACGACCAACTGAATCGCATCACCTCCATGCAGGCTTACGACGGGCTGAACGCAAAACTCAACAACTGGAACACCCTGGTCTCGGCTGCCTACGCCACGACCTACTCCTACGATGCCAACGGCAACCTGAAAACCCTGTCTCGCAGAGCCGTGGCCGCTACCGGCACGCCATTGGACATGGACGATTTCAAATACCGCTACTACCCCGGTCGCAACCGTCTCGAATACGTGGACGATGCCGTGCCCGCCGGCAACTACCCCGACGACATAGACGACCAAAGCCCCGGCAACTACCGCTACGACGCCATCGGCAACCTGACCGAGGACAAGTCCGAAAACCTGCGCATCCACTGGAACGTGGCAGGCAAGGTGAAGTACATCCAGAAAACTGCCGCCGCCGAGCGCATTGATTTCAGTTACGACCCCACCGGCAAGCGGGTCATCAAAAAAATCACCAACACGGCCACCAAAAAGGAAACCTACACCTACTACGTCCTCGATGCCACGGGCAACGTGATGGCCACCTACACCAACGTGGAAACCCCGCCGCTCAAAAGCAGGGACTACCGCCTGCAATCCCTCTACCTCTACGGCAGCAGCCGCCTCGGTGAGGAGCGCATAGACACGTTCCTCACGGCGCTGAAGAACATGCAAAACCGCCAAAACGACACCGAGTACAGCCACCGCAGCCGCGGCGCCAAGTACTTCGAGTTAGGCAACCACCTCGGCAACGTGCTGGCCACCGTGAGCGACCGCAAACTGCCCTACGACCTCGGCAGCGATGGAAAGGTGGATGGCTACGACGCAGATATGTGGACGGCGCAGGATTATTATCCGTTCGGGAGCGGGATGCCGGGAAGGGAGTTTTCGGAAGGGGGGTATCGGTATGGGTATAATGGGATGGAGAAAGAACTCGGAGAATTTGCAATTGATAACAATTATTCATCTCATTATCGACAGTATGATTCGAGGCTTGGCAGATGGTTTAGCATTGATCCTCGCGCTGACAATACAATTGGTTGGTCACCTTATAATAACAATTTAAACAACCCTATATTCAATAAAGATCCTAATGGAGATGTAATCCCATATCTTATTTATGCATTTGTAGCAGCGGTAATCGTAGATGCGGGAATACAAGCCTCAATAAATTATGCAATAGATCCGAATTCTGGATGGGAAGTCGCAGTTAGCAATATTGATTGGGGGGATGCTTTAATTACTGGAGGTGTGACAGTAATGACAATGGGAACAGGAACTGAAATATCATTAGCAAGTTCCATAAATAATACTTTGACAAAAAAGTTGACTCAAGTAGTAGTCAAAGGAGAAATACTGAAAGCATCTATAGATTATATCCCTGCGAACTCTAATTCATCAGAAGAGAGATTAAAAATTGCATTTGTAAATAAGGATGGGTATGATGTTGCAATTGATTTGGCATTTGGATTTGCAAGCAATGAAGCAACCGACGTTGTTTTAAAAGAATTTAAAATGTCAACAAAATATGACACATATCAAATAAAGAAAAAAAACAATATGAAGCCTGTTGACAGAGGCTATTATTATACAATGGAAGATGTTGCTAACTCTCCATTAACAGAACAAGTAGTCGACAAAGCAATGAACTATTTTTCTGGAGCAGCAAATAAAATTGCTACAAATAAACAATCTGAAAATGATTCTGAGCAGTCAACTAGCCATCAGGACAAGTCAAGCAACAATTCAAAATCAACTTTGAAGATTAAAATGTATGCTACTATGGCCGATGCTTTACGTGTTTCTACTCCCCATAACATAATAACTGATAATGCCAGTTCAGAAAACAAATGACGGTAGTGTCAACCTATGAGTGATTTTGGATAAAAATGATTGATTTCACCACTCGATATTTGGCACTACCCAAATGTTCAGCAACAATAAAAAAACCACAAGGCTGACGAGCGTTTATGACGCAAGCCGGGCATCAGCCAGCCTCTGACTGGCACGGTAAAAAACGAGATAGCGAAATTACGGGCAGGTGGAAGCATCAGCCCAACACAAAACCAATCCTGACAGTATGAATGTACGACATTTTATCTTCTTCCTCTTCCTCTTGCCCTCGGCGGCCCAGGCGCAGAGCGGCGGGTTTATGCTGCGGGTGGAGCAGCGCCCAAAATGTCTGAATCAGAATTCGCAGGATTGGAGAACTTGTAAAACGCGGCACGGTGAAAATTTTAGAAATTCCGAGATTCTGAAAATCCTGATTCAGACAGAAAAATGCCGCAACATGATAAAAGACACACTGACCTACAAAATCATCGGGTGTGTTATGAAGGTACGCAACACGCTGGGGCCGGGCTTTCAGGAGGTATAATCAGGTTTGCGAAACTTTCAAAGTTTCGCAAACCTTTTGCGGGCCTGAAAAACAGAAACGTGACACACATCAGAAAAATCAGCATCATGCAAAATACAACCCATTCCCTCACCAAGGCGACCCTCATTTTGGCCGCCGCCATAGCCCTCCTTCTCTCCCTCCCCGCCTGCCAAAAATGCGAGACCCTCGAGCAGGTCGTCACCCCGCCTCCGGCGCGGTGCGGGGGTGCTTTTTACGCCCTAAAATCCGAATCGGGGGTGAATTTGGCCTTCAGCCTGCACGAGTTCGCCAAGCCCGTGCCGGAGCCGTTTGCGTCGGTCAGCAAGGCCGGGCCTTTTGGTGTGCCGACAATGCTCGGGTTTATCCGCTCCAACTTTTCCGCTTACGACAGCACGAGCAGACGCTATGTGTATTGGCACTATTACGGCACCGGCGACCAGTTCTTTTCTTTCAATGCAGGGTCGGGGCTTCCCACCCTCACACCGGGGCCGAGGATTGACGTATGTCCGGTGTTTCACAAAGGCCGGTTGCACACTATTTACGCGGAGCAATTCAGTGCATCCGAATGGTTTTACAGCATCAATGAGGTCAACCCTATTACTGGATTGGACGGTGTGGGGCTTATAGGCAACAGCGCAACGACCAACAGCCCGCTGCGCCCGGAGTATATGTCAGCCGTTTCCACCGGCGGAGATTTATTCTATTTCCTCTCCGGTACCAACCTCATCGAGGTCAACCTGAACGCCAATACCTCCCGGCATATAGACATTGACCGCTCCTATCATCCCATAGACAACATCGTGCAGTACTTCGGGCTGGAATACAAACGGGACGAGGGCGTGCTTCTGGCTATGAGAAACACCAACAACGCCACGACAGGCGAGGTAAAAACGACGTTGGTTTCCATCCGTGTCACCTCTGGTGATCCGGTAGTGACCACCCTCTTTGATATTTCCGCCGGCCTGCCCGCCGGCCCGGAGCGCTTCGTCAACCCGGAGTTTTACTCCAGCGCATTCGACCCTTGCGACAATACCTATTATGCTACTTCCAAACGGGGATTGGAGATCATCACTACCCGCTTCATTGAGGTCAACCTGCCAAAAAACGAGATGAAGCAGCGCGTGCTGGATGGGTATTGGTATGGGTTGGAGTTTGCGGGGCGATGAAGTCAATTGCTCCCTTCCGAAAACCAACAAAAGCAAATGAATTGCCCTTCACTCCCATCAATTATGAAAAAAGCACTGCTGCTGGCCCTCTTCCTCTTCTGCCTGGTCCTTCCCGCCACCGCCCAATCCTGCCTTCCTGAAGGCATCACCTTTTCCAACCAAGCTGAAATTGACAATTTTCAGGCGAATTACCCCGGCTGTCAGGTCATCGAAGGTGATGTGCTCATTCCCTTGGACGGTATCAGCAACCTGCAAGGATTGAGCGCGGTGCGGAAAATAGCCGGGAGCCTCAGGATATGGTTAGGCTCGTCCATCACAAGTTTGCAGGGCCTTCACAACATAGACACTATCGGCGGTGAACTCTTGGTGTTCGGTGCCGGGATAGTGAATTTTCAGGAAATGCAGCAACTGCGGCATGTCGGCGGCCTGTACATAGGAAGCAACCCGGCCTTGACGAGTTTGGCCGGATTGGAAAACATACATATAATCCCCGGTGACTTGAGTGTTGTGGGAGCCAGCCAACTGACCAATTTAAGCGGCTTGGACAACCTCCAACACATCGGCGGAACGTTCAGCATCGCTACTTACAACGATTCGTTGCTGCAAAACCTCTCCGGCGTGGGCAGTCTGGAAACCATCGGCGGCGATTTGGTCATTTCAGGCAATGCTCGCCTCCCAAGCATCATCGGGCTGAACCGCCTGCGTGCTGTGGGCGGCTTGGTCATCCAGGACAATAACGCCTTGACCGACCTGAGCGGCCTGGACAGTTTGGCTACCGTAGAAAATCATTGTTTGTTGAGCGGCAACAACGCGTTGCTCGCACTTACCGGCTTGCAACGCTTGAGAACCGTGGGCGGCAACTTTGGCTTGAACAATAACCCCGCCCTTGTCAACTGTCTTGGGCTGGAAAGCCTGCAATCCGTTGGCGGAGATTTCACGGTGGCCAATAATGCTGGGCTACAGAATCTTATCGGCTTTGACAGCCTCCGCAGCATCGGCGACAGCCTCATGGTCTTGTTCAATCCTTCGTTGGTGAGCGTGAGCGGTATGCCCATGCTGGATTCTATCGGCGACGCTTTTCGCCTTTCGTATCACGACGCGCTCACGCATTTGGGCAGTTTTGACCACCTTGCATACATCGGGGGCAATTTCCATCTCCAATACAATCCCCTGCTGGCTCAACTGACCGGGCTTGAACACCTCCACTCCATCGGCGGGCATTTTATCATTGACAATACAATCACCGGCTTGCAGGGCTTGGACAATCTGACCTTCATCGGCGGCAATTTTAATGTACATGACGCGCTGACGAGTTTTCACGGGGCGGAAAATCTCGCCCATATCGGCGGCAACCTGACCGTCATCTACAACCCTGTCCTTACCGACTTCGAAGGCTTGAACCAACTCGCTACCGTTGGAGGAAATTTATATGTCAATAAAACGCCGATGCTGCAAAGTTTGAGCGGTTTGGAAAATCTCGTGACAGTCGGCGGGGATTTGATTCTTGACAACCAATCCGGCTTGACGAGCGTGCAGGCCTTGTCGAGTCTGACTTCCATCGGCGGGCAATTTATCACGCCTTACTTGCTGGCGAGTTTCGAGGGGTTGGAAAACCTGCAAACCATCGGCGGCTACTTTGGTTTGCAGGGGCATTGGCACGTGACTGATTTTACCGGCCTCGAAAATCTCAGTTCCATTGGCGGGGCTTTTTATGTGAGGGTTGCGCAGTCATTGACAAGTTTTAAGGGGTTGGAAAGCCTGCAATCCGTCGGGCTTTGGATGCGGATTGAGGACAACCCGGTACTGGCTTCCTTGAAGGGTTTGGACAACCTGGTTTCCATTGGGCCGGAAATCTCGTTTATAGATAATAACCCCAACCTGAGCGAATGTGCCATCTATGGCATCTGTTCGCTGCTCTTCAACAACGACCCCAACGGCACCGTCCTCGCCGTTTACAACAACGGCCCCGGATGTGATTCTTACGCAGAGGTCGTCTCCCGATGCAACACCATCCCGGTGCAGGTGCAGGTATTGCTCGACCACGATGGCGACTGCCTGGCCGGTCCGGGCGATGTGCCTGCTCCTGATGTACAGGTGCGCTTGGTGAGCGGCGGTCAAATGGGCTTGCGAGCCAGCGACGCGGAGGGGCTGCTGCATTTCCGGTATTTCAACACCGGGCCGTTCACGCTTTACCTGCCACAATACCCCTCGGCGAACTGGGCGGTTTGCAAAGACGACATGGTCATTGACCCCGGCCCGGCGCCCTTGCAGGACACCATCAAGGCGACATTCATCCTGGCGCCGGTTCAGCAGGAATGTGCTTCGCTGGAGGTGACCCTCGGCATGCCGTCCAATTTCAGGGGCTGCGTTGCCACATCAGAGATGGAGGTATCCGTGCGGAACACCGGCAATATCCTCGCGGAAGACGTTATCCTTACCCTTGTCAAACCATTGGAGTTGGATATTGTCGCGAGCAACCCGCCGTTCGCGCAGCAAAACGGCGATACGCTGTATTTCGAGTTGGGAGACATGCTGCCCTTGGCTGCCGCCACTGTTAAAATGACGGTAAAGACCAACTGCAATTATTTTATCTTCGAGCGAACGCTATGCGTGGAGGCTTTCGCCCGAACCCTGCTGCCCTGCCCGTTTCTGCCCCCGCCTTCCTCTGAAATCAAGCTGACGGCAAAATGCCTTGCAGACACAACCCTGCGCTTTACCATAAAAAACATCGGCGACGCGCCTACCTCTGCACCGCACGATTACCGCCTTATTCGGAACGAGGAAGTGTTCCAAACCGGCAATTTCAGCCTGATGAGCCAGGAAAGCATGACCGTGGATATGCAAGCGGATGGGGCAACTTATCGCATGGAGGCCACTAAATATGCCAATGGAGCCCTGACGGCTGTCGCGTTGGAGAACTGCGGCGGGTTGACACCTTTCTTAGTCAATGCCTTTTGGCTGGACAGAGGTCCGCCGGAGTATGATTTTGCCTGCCGGGAAGTCGTTGGTGCTTTTGACCCAAACCAAAAAACGGCGGTCCCCACAGGGGTCGGCCCCGAACAATTGGTCGAAGCCAATACCCCCTTTGAATACACCATTGACTTTCAGAACACGGGCACCGACACGGCTTTCCGGGTGCTCCTGCTCGACGTGTTGCCCCCGGGGTTGGACATCAATACGTTCCGGCCCGTTGCCGCCTCGCACGAATATGTCTGGGAAATACGCGGCATGGACACGCTGGAGGTATTGTTCTTTCCCATCGCTCTGCCCGACAGCAACGTGAACGAACCGGCCTCGCACGGCTTTTTCACTTTTGCCATCCAACAACTTGCCGACTTGCCCGACGGGACGGTTTTTGAAAACAAAGCCTCCATCATATTTGACTTCAACCCACCCATCGTCACCAACGTCGTGCGGCATACCATCGGACGGTTGCTCGTGCGTGTGGATGAGCCACAACGGCGCACACCGCTGTGGCGCGTCCTCGGCAACCCCACTGGCGAAGCGGCCACATTTATTTCCACCGAACCCATCGAGGGCGACAAACGCTTCGACCTGTTCGACGCCTCGGGGCGGCTGGTTCGCACGGCGCGGTTCTCCGGGCAGTCCTATGAGTTTCGGCGTGAGGGTTTGCCGGCAGGATGTTATCTCTTTCGGGTCAGCGATGTCGCAGGCAGGGTTTGTGCAGGGAAAATTGTCGCATTGGATTGAGCGACCTCGTTTAAAAAAGGCTCTTTTGGGAAAACTCGCAGACTGTATGGTGCCACTGGCGCGACCCGTGCGGCCAAGCTGTGCTGGGCGTAAGGCACTCGCAATGCAAAGTGGTTTTCAAAAAACCGCACGCTGTGTGTCCAGCGCGGTGTATCGTTGTCCTACCTTTGCCCAAAACCTAACCAACGCACAATGGACATCACCCAACAAGGCTACGTCCGCACCGACGTGACGACCGATGGCGTAGCGCATATCATCTTCTACCACCCCAACCACAACAGCCTGCCAAGTAAGTTGCTGCACGACCTCGTGGCGGCATTTGAGGCCGCAGGGAAAAATCCCGAGGCAAAAATCGTCGTCCTCCGCAGCGCCGAACACAAGACTTTTTGCGCAGGGGCGAGCTTCGACGAACTTGTCGCGATTGACGATTTTGAAACAAGCCTCGCTTTCTTCTCCGGCTTTGGCAATGTCATCAACGCCATGCGGACTTGCCCCAAAATCGTCGTCGGGCGCATTCACGGCAAAGCCGTGGGCGGTGGCGTGGGCTTGGCGGCAGCGACGGATTTTTGCATGGCTTCGAAGTGGGCCTCGGTGCGGTTGAGCGAACTGGCGGTAGGTTTTGGCCCTTTCGTCATTGGCCCGGCGGTGGAGCGGAAAGTGGGCGCGGCAGCTTTTGCTCAAATGGCCTTGAACCCTTCGGAGTGGCTCACCGCCGATTGGGCGAAGTCGAAAAATTTGTTTCAGGAAGCCTTCGACACGGTGGAGCAATTGGATGCCTACCTCGCTCATTTTTGTAAAAACCTCTGCTCGTACAGCCCGGAGGCACTCCGCGAACTGAAGCGGGTGTTCTGGCAAGGCACAGAACATTGGGACGCGCTGCTCCCCGAACGAGCGGCAATTAGCGGCAGGCTGGCACTGTCAGATTTCACGAAAAAAGCGATTGCGGAATTTAAAAAAGGCTGAAAAGCCAATTGTTTTAAGTACGCTCGAACGCTTCCTAAATTTTTTATTCAATGCAGCACACTGACTGGACCTACGAGGATTTTCGCGCTTTCGCGATGCTTTTTGCCGCCAACACCGACGGTTACATCACTGCCGACGAGGAAGAAATAATTGCCCCCACGCTGCCCCCCGACCGCTACGAGGTGGTGAGGCAGCGTTTTTTGGAATGTTCGGACGCGGAAGCGTTGGAAGTCATTCTTGATTGCAAAGAAAAATACTGCGCCACAGACGCGGATAAGGACAAGGTGCTGGCCGATATGAGGGCCATCTACGAGGCGCATCAAGGGTTTGAACATATTGAGCGCGGCGTGCACCACATTTTTGAAAGGCTTTTCAAATAGCCCGATTTGGCCCTTTTGCAGTGCTGCCCTTGCAAGGCTACTGCGCCTTTGCATCCTGTTCAAAGTTCATTTTGAAGCCAATGCGTTGGTTCGGCTCTGGCAGGTCGTCGTCGTAATCCTCCCAGTTGGTAATGTCGGTCATGAACGTTTCGATGTGCCGAAGGATATAGGCATCTTTAAGTTCCTCTGGCCGATAGATGGCGATAGTTTTGGGTGGTTGCGGCTGACCGTACTTTTCGATGTACGGGAAATTGATGAGCACCAGAATCTTTCCATTGAACAACTGCTGATAACCAAGCGAGCCGTTTTGCTTGATGAGGTCGCGGCGCAGCTCGCCGCCAACTGGCTCGCCCAAGCCGCTCTCCGAATGGCCGAGCGTGAGCACCACGGCTTCGAGGTTTTCGATGTCGTTGCGTTCCTCGATTTCACATTCGAGGCCACCCGCCTCGGCCAGTTCCTTGAGCCGGTCAATGATGGTTTGCCGAAGGCCGTTTTGCCAAGCCTCCCGGTAGCGTTGCGTGTTTTCGAGGATTTCTTTGTAACGTTCGACTTTCTTCTTGAAAGCGTTCGTATCTGATTCGGTGTAGGCCATGTGAGAGTGGTTTGGGTGGTTTGAGCACCTTGTCCGGCCAAGCGGAGCGGACGGAGTTGGGGGCGGTTTATTGTCCTTTGGGGGGTGTCTTCTTTTTTTGCACTTTTATTTCGCCGCCCAATTGCAGAATGCTTTCGGGCGGTTCGGTGTTGGCGAACACGCGCAGGATGCGCAGCTGCCGCCCGGCTTTGTCTGCGGTGTTGAACTCTACTTTGATTGCGCCCGTGCCGCCGGGGGCAATAGGCTCTTGGGGCCATTCTGGCACGGTGCAGCCACAAGTCGTTTTCACTTCGGCGATAACAAGCGAATCCGTGCCAGTGTTCGTGAAATGAAAAACGCGTGTCACGACCTCCCCCTGACGGACGGTGCCAAAATCGTAGAACGACGAGTCGAAAGTGACGCTGGTGACGGGGCGGCTTGCGAGGGAGTCAGGCGCGGGGGCATATTGTGCCAAGAGCGATTGAGCCACAAGCAAGCAGGAAGCAAGAGCGGAGATTTTTGTTGCCTTCATGTTTGAGGCAAATGTAAAACAGTTGGTGTTTGCATTGGCAACAAACCCAACATGATTCCTACATCATGCGTCTCGTTTGGTCAATGTTTTTGCCGCGAGCGGGTGTGCAGGCCTTTCTTGCTGCGCACGCTCACCCAATACTGCCCCCGCTTCAACTCACTGACCTGAATGCTCAAAAAAGATTGACCCGGCAAGGAAGGTTGCCATTGCTGGATTAGCCTGCCGCCCAAATCCCCCACCGCAACTTCCAAAAACGCATCCTCCGCATCGAGGAGTTGCAAATGGAGCCAGTCCGTAGCGGCACGCGACGGCTCCCCTCCCGGTGGGGGTGGGGCTGACGCGAGCGGCCAAGTGTTTAGAATCTTTTGTATACCTTGATTCGCTAGGATTTGTTAGATGAACATGATTGATGTTCTTGATTTTTAGCAGATTGCGATTGCAGCCATGCCCAAAACCTAACGGCGCGAAGTATAAAAAAAGGCCTGCCGTTCAATTCTTCCACCGCCAATGAGCAAAACCGCCCTCCACGCTGCCAAATACGCCTTCTCGTTGAGCAGGCCAACCTGACCTCAAAGGGCGAACGCCATGTAGGTATCGCCCGAACGCCGCCCCAGCTTGCCGCCGCCGCAGGCGATGACGACATACTGTTTGCCACCTACCGAGTAGGTTGCGGGCGTGGCAAAGCCACTCGCGGGCAAGTCGGCCTCCCACAACAATTTGCCGTCCGAACGAGCAAAAGCACGGATTTTCTCATCCTTTGTGGCAGCGATGAACACCAATCCGCCCGCTGTCACCACTGGGCCGCCATAGTTTTCCGTGCCCGTGTGGCGGATTCCTTTTTGCTTCAGTTGCGGGTCTTCGCCAAGCGGCACCGTCCAGCGATACTCGCCCGTGTTCAGGTCAATAGCATTCAGTGTGCCCCAAGGCGGCTTGATGGCGGGCTGGCGAGTTTCGTCTTGCAGCCTAATGTAGCCCGTGTGCGTGAACGGAATGCCCGCTTCCTGCTCCGCGGCGTGTTTGCCTCCGTTGGGCGTTGGTTTTTTGTCAGTCAAATAAGCGACGATGGCCTCGCGCTCCGCGTGAGATAGGTGGCCGAACGAGGGCATCGCGCCTTTGCCTTGCCTGACGATTTGGCCGAGAAACTGTTCCGAGCGTCGCGTTTTGATGCCCACCAGATTGGGATTGGCTCCGTTGCCTTGGCGATTCAGCCCGTGGCAGCCCGTACAATGCGTGGCGTAGAGTTTCTCCCCTTGTCCCACTTGGCTGCCGTCGCTTTTAGGCAAGTCCACCATGCGCAACACCCATGGCATTTCGCTGCTGTTCACATAGAGCACCCCCTCTGGGTCAGCTGCCGCGCCACCCCATTCCGCGCCACCATCGAAGCCCGGCAACACAAGCGTCCCGACTCGGCTCGGCGGGCTATAAAATTCTTTTTGCAAATTGGAAAAAACCACTCGCAGGCTGTCGCGCTGCTCCGAATAGGGATTCAAGTCGGCCTCCGTTATGTGTTGGCGGGCAAAAGGCGCGGGCTTTGCGGGAAAAGGCTGCGTCGGCCACACCTCCTCGCCCGGCATCGCGCCCCAAAATGGAACAGGCCGCTCCTCTATTTTGAACAACGGCTGCCCCGTCGTGCGGTCGAACAGGAACACCATGCCCTGTTTGGTGGGCTGCGCCACCGCGTCTATTTTTTTGCCAAAACGACTGACCGTCAGCAACGTAGGCGGGCAAGGCAGGTCGCGGTCCCAAAGGTCATGGTGGGTGGTTTGGAAATGCCAGAGGCGTTGTCCGGTGTTCGCGTCAAGTGCCAAGAGGCAGTTGGCAAAGAGGTTTTGGCCCTTGCGGTTGCCGCCCCAAAAGTCGAACGCCGCCGAGCCAGTGGGAATGAAGACGATGCCACGCTCCGCGTCGAGCGTCATGCCCGCCCAGCAATTGGCACCGCCGACGCGCTGCCAAGCGTCGGGGTCTTGCCAAGTCTCGTGTCCGTATTCGCCGGGGTGCGGGACGGTGTGAAAAATCCAGCGGCGCTGTCCCGTGCGCACGTCGAAGGCGCGAATGTGGCCGGGTGCGGCATCGGCACCTTCTGAAACCCGCATGCCCAAGATGAGAAGGTCGCCATACACCACGCCGGGCGAGGTGTTGACGATGAAAAAATCGTTTTTGTGGTAGTCCAAGTCGCGGCGCAAATCCACCTTGCCTTTGTGGCCAAAAGTGGAATCGGGCTGCCCCGTCGTCGCGTCCAGCGAAATCAAAAAAGTACTGGCGCAGTAGAGCAGTCGTTGGGCCTTCCCATCCGTCCAGTGTGCCAATCCTCGGCAAATGCCTGCCCAAGAGTTTTCGCCGCCGAGCCACTCGAAAGTGTTGAATTTCCACCGTTCTTGCCCTGTGGCGGCATCAAGCGCGAAAATGCTCACGTCGGGCGAAGCACCATACAGCACCCCATTGATGATGAGTGGGTTGTGCTGGATTTGAGTGGTATTTTTCACCGTGTCCGCACCGCCACTTTGATACGTCCAGGCGACTTTCAGACTGGCGACATTGGCAGTGTTGATTTGGTCGAGCCGAGAAAAATGGGTGCGCCCGTCGTCGCCGAGATAGGCGGGCCAGTCGGTATTTGTGGCAGTAAAATGGCAGGCGGAAAAAAGCAAAAAGAAAGCGGCAAGGGAATATGTAAAGTTGGGCATGAGACGGGCAGGTTTAGGGCGGCTAAAATACAAGCCTTAGAGGCTCTAATACTCCGCGCCCTCAAGTCTTGAGCATGGCTACTGCTCAAAATCAAGCAGTGCAATCATAGCCAACTGGCAAATCCCGGCAAATCAAAGTATAAAACAGTTTCTTACCAAAAAGCGGGATTGCCCTACTTTTGAGCTTCAAAACAAAGCATATCCTGCGCATGCGTTCCATTTTTCTTTTGCTCTTGGTGGCATCAAGCTGCCAGTCGAATGTTCGCTCCGACAGACAGGACATGGCACCCAGCGGGCAAGAAGGCGTGCCACCGGGCACGTTGGTTTCCAGCCCGCCACCCGCCACCCCCGCCCCAACGGTGGATATTGATTATTTGCTCGGAAAATTCAACCCAGCCACGCACCCCAATTTTGTGACAGTGGGCAAACCATATTCCGACAAGCCCGGCATGCTCATGCGAAAAGAGGCATTCGAGGCATTCAAGTTGATGCACAGCGCCGCAGAAAAAGACGGTGTGGTGTTGAAAATCATTTCCAGCACCCGCAACTTCGACCGTCAGAAGACGATTTGGGAGGAAAAATGGAGCCGTTTCGCCAAGGATGCCCCCGGCGCCAAAGCCCGCGCCCTGAAAATCCTCGAATACTCTTCCATGCCCGGCTCCTCGCGCCACCATTGGGGCACCGATATTGATTTGAACGACCTGAACAATCCCTCGTTTGAGCAAGGGGGCAAGTTCGAAAAGGTCTATCAATGGCTCAGCGCCCACGCTCACGAATACGGGTTTTGCCAACCCTACACCCCAAAGCGGCCATCGGGCTATTTTGAGGAAAAATGGCATTGGTCGTACCTTCCCCTCAGCAAGTCTTTTTTGGAACAATACGAAAAAAACATTCAAGACGCTGACATCAAAGGCTTCAAAGGCGCGGAAACGGCAGTCGAAATCGGCATCGTGAAAAACTACGTTTTGGGAATAAATCAGGCTTGCAAATAACAGGTTGATGAGGGTTGATAAAGGGGGAATGTTCAGAAAAGCGTGTCAAACCTTCCTGCATGTTTTTTTACACGGCGAACGCTGCGCTCAAAGAAGCGCAATCATTGAAAACCAAAACTCTGTGCCACCGTGTCTCTGTGTTTTCTCATTGCCCGAATTGGGGTGACACACTTTTGTGGACACTCTCCTCATCAACCCTCATCAACCTTCATCAACCCTCATCAACTCTCATCAACCTTCATCAACCCTCATCAACTCTTATCAACTCTTATCAACCCTCATCAACTCTTATCAACCCTCATCAACTCTTATCAACCCTCATCAACCCTCATCAACTCTTATCAACCCTCATCAACTCTTATCAACCCTCATCAACCCTCATCAACTCTTATCAACCCTCATCAACCCTTATCAACTCTTATCAACCCTCATCAACCCTTATCAACTCTCATCAACCCTCATCAACTCTTATCAACTCTCATCAACCCTTATTCAAAATGGCCTACACCGAATCAAATATGCTTCCGCTCGGCACCAAAGCCCCGGATTTTGCCTTGCCCGACACGGTGAGCGGGAAAACCGTCGCGCTGAAAGACGTGGCCGCTGGCGCACGGGCGACGGTGGTGATGTTCCTGTGCAACCACTGCCCCTACGTCCTCTACGTCAACCCCGAAATCGTGAACGTGGTGGCGGAATATAAGTCGAAAGGCGTATCGTTTGTCGGCATCAGCAGCAACGACGTGGTGACCCATCCCGAAGATGCGCCCGACAAAATGAAAACCCACGCGGCGGAAGCGGGCTACACATTTCCCTACCTTTACGACGAAAGTCAGGACGTGGCCCGCGCTTACGACGCGGCTTGTACGCCAGATTTTTATGTTTTTGACCATGATTTGAAACTCTTTTATCGCGGCCAACTCGACCCCAGCCGCCCCAAGCGCAATCCGATTCCCCCGACGGGCGAAGATTTGCGGACGGCGCTGGACGCAGTTTTGGCCGGAAAACCCGCCCCCGCAATTCAACGACCGAGCGGGGGGTGCAACATTAAATGGAAGGAGTAACCAATCCACAAATCCACTATTCATGCGACCACAGCAAATCACCGACGCACAAATCAACGACTTCATCGTCGCCGGACTGAAAGAAGACATCGGCGCGGGCGACCACACCTCTTTGGCGACGATTCCGGCAGACAGCCGCAGCCGCGCCGTGTTGAAAATCAAAGACTACGGCGTGTTGGCGGGCATAGAGCTGGCCGAGCGCATCTTCCGCCACCTCGACCCGACCGCCAAAATGACCGTCCACAAGCCCGACGGCTCCGACGTGCTCTTCGGGCAGACCGGCTTTGAGGTAGAGGCCAACACGCGTGCCTTGCTACAAGCCGAGCGCCTTACCCTCAACACCATGCAGCGCATGAGCGGCATCGCCACGCTCAGCAGCCGCTTCGCCTTCGAGGTCGGCGACTTGCCTGTGAAAGTGCTCGACACGCGCAAGACCACGCCTCTCATTCGCTTTCTGGAAAAATGGGCCGTCAAAATCGGCGGCTGCGAAAACTACAGATGGGGCCTTTATGACTGGATAATGATAAAAGACAACCACGCCGACGCGGCGGGTGGTGTTCGCAAAGCCATCGAAAGAGCGCGTGCCTATTTGAAGGAAAAAAATCTCAATCTCGGCATCACGGTCGAAGTACGCAACTTGGTTGAGTTAGAGGAAGTTTTGAACACGGGCGGCATCACGCGCATCATGTTCGACAATTTTGAAATTCCGATTTTGCACGAAGCCGTCGCTATAGTGGGCGGTCGTTTCGAGACCGAAGCCTCTGGCGGCATCACCCTTTTCAACGTCAGAAAATATGCCCAAACAGGGGTCAATTATGTTTCGGCAGGCGCCTTGACTCATTCGGCGCAACCGCTGGACCTTAGTTTGAAAATTGTTCGTTGATAGTTGTTTGTTCTTCGTTCGGAGAGCGATAGATGGCAAGCAAACAACTGAAAACGAACAACTAAGAACCAATAACTATGAACCAGTAACCAACAACTAAACTCATGTCATCCGACGATTTTTACTGGTACGCCAGCGTGCTGATTTTCATCCCGTGGGCGCTGTTGATTTTTGCTCCCAGATGGCAATACACCGAACCCATTGCCTTTGGCTCGGCGGTCGTGTTGTTGTTGGCGGCGGCTATTTTCACCATTCAATACTTAGTGGGGGCGGAAGGTGGCGGCAGCCTGCGCTCGTTGGATGGATTGACCAACCTGTTCCGCAGCAAGGAAATGCTCCTGACGGGCTGGCTCAACTACCTTTCGTTCTGTCTGCTCGTCGGCACTTGGCAAACGCACGATGCGCGGCAGCTGAAAATCGGGCATATTTTTCTCATCCCCAGTTTGTTGCTCACAATGCTGACAGGGCCAGCGGGGTTGCTGCTCTACCTCGTCGTGCGTTTTTTTAAAACCAAAAAATGGGAAGTCGGGTGATTCACCGCGAAAACGCGGGGAAATTTAAAAGTTGTGTAAAAACTTAGGCATCCAACCCAAGTCAATGTAAAATTGTTTTAGCGAATACATCTGGTTCATGGAGTTATCGAATGACATATCGGTATTGAAGGATTTGGTCATGGTCTTGCTTGCCAAGGTTGAGGCACTGGAATCCGAGAATGCTGCCCTTCGGGCGGAAGTTGCCGAATTGCGTTCGCGCCTAAAGATGAACAGCAAGAACAGTCACAAGCCGCCGTCGTCAGATGGTTTGTCCAAGAAACCGGGCCTTCCCAAAGAGCCGCCCAAAAAGAGCGGCGGCCAGTTGGGCCACAAAGGCAAGACGCTCAAGATGGTGGACACGGTGGACCACGTTGTGGTGCACCATGCCACATCCTGCTCCTGCTGTTCGAAGGATTTTTCCACTGCCGACGTGGTTGAAGTGGCCCAAAAGCGCCAGGTGTTCGATATTCCCGCACCCCGCATGGAGGTCACGGAGCACCAGTTGGGCGTGGCGGTCTGTTGTGGCAGGCAGCATTGGGGCTGTTTTCCGCCCGAGGTAGGCCAGCCTGTGCAGTACGGTTCCCGGATCAAGGCGCTGAGCGTCCTGTTGAACAACGACTACAAACTGCCGCTGGAGAAAATCGAGCAACTCATGGGCGACCTGTGGGGCTGTTCGTTCAACGAAAGCACCGCCCTGACGGCCAACGCTGGCATGTACCAAGCCCTTGAGCCGATTGAGGAACAAATCAAAACGGCGGTTTTGGCCTCCGATGTGGTTCATTTTGATGAAACGGGCATGCGGGTGGAGAAAAAACTCCACTGGTTCCACGTCGCCTCGACCGCGCTGTTCACCCACCTGTTCGTCCACAAAAAACGGGGCAAGGAGGCGCTCGAATCCGAAGCCTCGCTGCTCAAGGACTTCACCAAGCGGGCCGTGCACGACTGCTGGGCCAGTTATTTTGACTTTCAACAGTGCAAGCACGCCCTCTGTGGCGCGCACCTGCTCCGGGAACTGACCAATCTGGCGGAAAACGGCTCAAAATGGGCCTCCCAAATGCACCAGTTTGTCCTGCAACTCTACCAAGCCAGCCAAAAGGGCACCGGGTCGGTGGCCGACCCTCAAACCTGGCGGCACCACTTCGAGCAAATCTGCCAATCGGCCGACAGGGAAGAGCCGCCCCCCAAACAGGGCAAAAGAGGAAAGCCCAAAAACTCGAAGGGACGCAACCTGCTCAATCGCCTGGTCAAGCACCGGGACGAGTGGCTTGCCTTTGCCTTTGAGCAAAACGTGCCGTTCACCAACAACCAAGCCGAGCGCGACATCCGTTGCCTGAAGACCAAACAAAAGGTCGCCACCAATTTCCAAACCTTTAAAGGGGCGCAGCACTATGCACGCATACAATCATTTACCTCAACTCTACGCAAACATTCAATGAACGTGTTCCAGAACCTGACAAACGCTTTTGATAGGAAAACTATCGTTTTTAAGGCTGGCTAAGTTTTTACAAAGTTGTTGATTATCAGAAATAAAACCCGCCGCCCCTTCGCGGCTCAAAGCCCTTGAAGCGACTTACCTTTGTGCCTAAATTTATCCATTAACAAAAGACTCGTTGCGGTGAAGGCCTTTGAGTGAAGGGAAAGCCCTCCACCGCAACGAGTCAAAAAACAACCACTCATTGGATTTTACTGAATTTGGATTCGACCCCGACTTGCTCGACGGCATAGAGGCCCTCAATTTTAAAACTGCTACCCCCATACAGGCGAAAGCTATTCCCGTGATTTTAGAGGGCAAAGACCTTATCGGCATCGCGCAGACGGGCACTGGGAAAACAGCCGCCTTCGTGCTGCCCATCATCCACAAGATATTGGAATCGAACGAGGCCAACTATACGCAGGCGCTCATCATCGTGCCGACCCGCGAGCTGGCCATGCAGATTGACCAAGCCATTGCCGCGTATTCCTATTTCACCGACATCTCCTCCATTGCCGTCTATGGCGGCGGCGGCGGGAAAGATTTTGCGCAAGGCAAAGAGGCCATCACAAGCGGCACCGACATCATCATCGCCACGCCGGGACGGCTGCTTGCGCATATCAATTTGGGCTACGTCAATTTTTCGCGTCTGCGCTTTCTCGTGCTTGACGAGGCCGACAGAATGCTCGACATGGGTTTCATGCCCGACCTCACCAAAATCATCAAAACACTCAATCCCCAACGGCAGAGCCTGCTCTTTTCCGCCACCATGCCACAAGGGGTGATGAAATTGGCCAAAACCCTCTTACGCAACCCCGTCACCGTCAGCATTGCCCTGTCGAAACCCGCCGAGGGGGTCAGCCAGGGAGCCTACATGGTGAACGACCGCCAGAAATTGCCGCTGATAGCCGATATTCTGAAAGACCGCACGGGTCAGCGCATCTTAATATTCTGCTCGAGCAAAATCGCCGTCGGCCAACTCTACCAGCAATTGAAAAGCCGAGGGCTGCCAATTGCCCGAATCAGCAGCGACCTCGAGCAGGAAGAGCGCGAACAGGTGATGCTCGCCTTCCGCAACCGCCAAACCGACATTCTCGTCGCCACCGACGTGCTCAGCCGAGGCATTGACATTGACGGCATTGACCTCGTGGTGAACTACGACGTGCCGCGCGACGCAGAGGACTATGTGCACCGCATCGGTCGCACGGCCCGCGCCGCCCGCAAGGGCGCCGCCCTCACCTTGGTCTCTCACGCAGACTTGGTGCGCTTCAAGCGCATCGAAAAATTGATTGGCAACGAGGTGCCGAAAATCCCCGTGCCGCCACATATCGGCTCAGGCGAGGAGCGCGACCGCCATCGCTCGCGCCGCAAGCCACAGAAGGCGAAACCTGTCAGCACGGGAAAACAAGAGACCGATAAAAAGCCTCCGGGCGAAGGTGAAAAATCGCAAAGAAGGCGACGAAGAAGAAGGGGCAAGGGCAAACCCAAAGTGGGGGGGGATGCTGCATGATTTATCTTGACAACACCGTAAACGCCACCCACGCGCACAGATAGGCCAGCCCACTCATGAAGAAGAACTGGAACAAAGGCCATTTCCAGCTGCCCGTCTCGCGGCGCACCACAGCCAGAGTGCTCATGCACTGCATCGCCAGCGCGTAAAAAACCAGCAGCGAGATGCCTGTCGCCAAAGTATAGACAGGCCGTCCGTCCCTAAAAGTATCCTCTCGCATTTGCCTTCGCAAACGGCTATAACGCTCAAAAGGACGTTGGTTGGCGGCTTCCTCCTCCTCCACCCTGCCCACGCTCTCAAGGCTGTAAATGGTGTACATCGTGCCATTGAACACCTCTCTTGCCGCAAATGAAGAGAGCAAGGCAATGCCGATTTTCCAATCGTAGCCAAGCGGCGCGATGAGTGGTTCTATAGCCTTGCCCACCATGCCCGCGAACGAGGCTTCCAGCCTTTTGGCAGCCACCAAGTCGTCGAGCGAGTCTTGCGATATCTCTGCCGTAGCGGTGGCCTTCACCTGCGCCTCGGCGTTATCCAAAGCGCCGGACGGCCCCGTGTTGCCTAAAATCCACAAGATGACAGAGATATAGAGAATGATTTTGCCTGCGCCGCTGATAAAGGCTTTGACTTTTTCCCACACCGTGAGCCACACGTTTTTCCAGTGGGGCATCCGATAGACGGGGAGCTCCAGCGCGAGATAGGAAGGGTCGCTGGTCCGCAAGAGCTTCTTGAATGTGTAGGCAGCCCCCAAGGCGGCGAGCAGCCCGAAGAAATACATCCCACCAAACACGAGCGACTTGGTCCACCAGCTGCTGTGGGGCAAAGCCACCGGGATGAGCACCAGATAGACCGGGATGCGTGCGCTGCAACTGATGAATGGCGTCACCATTACCGTGATGAGCCGCTCTTTCCAGTTGCTGATGGTGCGTGTGCCCATGATGGCTGGCACCGCGCAAGCACCACCGCCAATGAGCGCCACGATGCTCCGCCCGTTCATGCCAAAGCGGCGCATGGTTTTATCAAAAATAAATACCGCCCGCGCCATGTAGCCCACTTCTTCCAAAATGGTGATGAGCAGAAAAAGCAGCGCGATTTGAGGCACAAAAACCAAGATGCCCTGCAAGCCCGGCAATACCCCTTTGGTCAGCAAGTCGGTGAACCAATTTTCTCTCAAACCCCCGCTAATGGCATCTATCACTACGCCAATGCCGCTTTCCACCCAGCCGCCCGTGATGTCGTATCCAAAAAATATCGCCATAAAGACCAGCAGCATCACGCCAAAAAAGATAAGTGGCCCAAACCAACGGTGCGTCAGGATGGTGTCAATACGGTCAGTAAAAGTGGTGGGCTCGACGGAAGGTTGCGACACCGTCTGCCGCACGATGGGCGTGAAGCGGTCGAAGCGGTCGAGGGTTTCGTCCACCTGCACCCGCAAGGACTGGAAATCTTTGGTCTGCACGATGGCGGCCAATGTCTCACGTTCCTGTTTTTGCAAAAAAGGCAACCAAGCGTGATGATGGGCCAGCAACAAGGCGTGATAGGGGCTACCCGTCGCAACATTGAGCTGTGCCGCATCGGCCACCTGTTTTTCGACCTCCCGCAAAGGATAAAATGCCGATGTGGGGCGTCGGTGGTGCCCGTCGCCGTTCAGCAATTTTTCCAAATCGAGCAACAACTTCTGGATGTTCTCGCCTGTGCGCCCACTGATGGAGACCACCGGCACCCCAAAGCGTTCGGCCAATTTGCCAGTGTTCACTTTGATGCCTGCTTCAGCGGCAGTATCGGCCATATTGAGCGCCATAAGCATCGGCAAGCCCAAGTCAAGCAGCTGCGTAAACAACAGCAAATGCTTCTCCAAGTGTGTCACGTCGGCCACATAGACCAGTGCGTCAGGGTAAAAATCATCCTTGGGATTGGTGAGCACGGTCGTGACGATTTTCTCGTCGGAAGAGGTGGGGTGCAAGCTGTAAGTGCCGGGCAGGTCAATCAAGAGCGCCTCCGCTCCGCTGGGGAAGCGCAAACGACCTTCCTTCACTTCCACCGTCACCCCGGGAAAATTGCCAGTTTTTTGACGCAGCCCGGTCAGTTGGTTGAAAACCGTGGATTTGCCGCTGTTCGGGTTGCCAATGAGTGCTATCTTCGGGACTTTGCCGCGTGCTTCTTTCATGCTTCCAATAAAATGCTCGCGGCCTCCTCTTCACGGAGCGCTAAGCGGACACCATCAACTTTTACATAATAGGCTTCGCCAAAAGGTGCGGGGCGTACCAACTCAATGCGTACGCCAGGCAGTACCCCCATGGCGGTTAATTTTCCCGCCAACGTGGGGTCGGTGAAGGCAAGCGTGAGGGCGCTTTCGTTTTGTTTCAGGTCAGGAACGGTGCGGTAACGGCGCTGCATCTTAGAAAGGGGCTTGGTTAAGGCCAATAATTTAGTCAAAATCTAAACACGGCAAATGTAGAAGCTGTTCGCCAAACGCCAACAAAAATTCTGCAAGGGTTTTGTCAGTTGTTGCGATGATTAGAATCATTGTGCAGACGAGAAAAGCGCGTGAAGGGTGGCAATCGCCAAAAAAATCTCAAAAACAGAAAGTCGCCACCCAAGCCGAGCAAATAGAATTAAATGCTTTAAAGTCGCTGTTAAAAAATATAGTTGACGATGATTTGGTTTTTTTACCAAACAATTACATAGTTTCGCCCCACGAAAAGCAACTTTCATCTTTCACAAACATCAGGACAAAATGGAACAGGTTCTACCTTACCTTCTCAACACATTACTCGGCGCTGGCGGTGGCTATTTGGGCAATATGCTCAAAAAGAACGGCCTCGGCATGGTCGGCAATCTGCTTTCCGGCGCTGTCGGAGGCAACGTGCTTCCGCTCATCGTGTCAGCCGTCATGGGCGGCGGCGGTGGCGACAACATGATTTTGAACATCATCACCGCCTTGATAGGCGGCGGCGCGGGTTCGCTCGTGGGCGGTTTGTTCAAAAAAGCACCGGGAGCAGCGTAATGTGCCGTTGAGAAAACAAGAAAGAAGGCGATTCCGAATGTCGGAGTCGCCTTTTTCGTTGAGGGGCCTATGCCGTCAATACTCAAAACCGAACCCACTTGCTTTTGCTCTTTCCGCTCGCAATGACTTTTTCGATAAACCTCATGCCGCGCACACCATCTTCCACGAGCGGAAAATCGGCATACAGCGGATTGGGCTTTTTGCCCTCAATGTGCGCGCGGACACAATGCGCGAAATTGCGGTAGATGTTGGCAAAAGCCTCCAAATAGCCCTCAGGATGCCCCGCCGGAATGCGGGTGTGCGCCAGTGATTCGGGATAAAGCGGCCCCACGCCCGTGCGGAAAATTTGCGTCTGCCTGTCCAGCCACTTCACGACGAGCGTGTTGGGTTCCATCTGTCGCCATTCAAGCCCACCTTTTTCGCCATAGACACGGATGTTCAGGTTGTTCTCTTCCCCAGCGGAGATTTGGCTGGCGTGCAGGATGCCTTTTGCGCCATTGTCGAAATGAAGCAGCACGTTGCCATCGTCGTCGAGCTGGCGGCCCGGCACGAAAATGCTGATGTCGGCACAGATTTCGGTGATTTTTAACCCCGTGACGTATTCCGCCAGATTTTCGGCATGGGTGCCGATGTCGCCCATTGCGCCGGCGATGCCGCTGCGCTGGGGGTCGGTGCGCCACGCGGCTTGCTTCGAGCCAGTATCCTCGGCCTTGGTGCTGAGCCAGCCCTGCGGATATTCCACCACCACTTTTCGGATGTTGCCCAATTCGCCATGTTTGATCATCTGTCGCGCCTGCTTCACCATTGGGTAGCCCGTGTAGTTGTGTGTGAGCGCGAACACCAACCCGGTTTTTTCCACCAACTTTTCCAGCGCGAGGGCTTCTTTCATGTTGAAAGCCAATGGCTTGTCGCAAATAACGTGGAAACCGTTCTCCAGCGCCATCTTGGCGGGAGCAAAGTGGACATGGTTGGGCGTGACGATGCTGACGAACTGCATCCGCTTGTCGGGGCGGAGGCGTTTTTCGCGCTGAATCATCTCTTTGAAAGTGCCGTAACAACGGTCGGGCGGCAGGCCGAGCTCCGCGCCGGAAGCCTTGGATTTCTCTGGGTCGCTGCTGAAAGCGCCACAGACGAGTTCGATTTCGCCATCCAATGCGGCAGCCATGCGGTGCACCCCGCCAATGAAGGCGCCTATGCCCCCGCCGACCATGCCCATGCGTATCTTTTGTTTCATAATGAGCAGGAGGAGATTGTGTGTAAAATCAGCGATATGCTGCCGCAAAGCAAGGATTTTTTATCTGATTTTTCCACTTTCCGCTGTTCTCTCCATTTTCGTTTTGAAAAATAAAAAAATCCGCGTGTACCTTTGCCCCGTTATGAAAATCGAATGCGCTCTTCTGCATCATCGCCATCATCTCCTGCCTTCCGGCAAGCGATGAGGTATTGGCGCGCTTGAGCATTTGCTCCATTCACCCAACCCGGCTTGTCGTGTACTCGGCAAGCCGGGTTTGTTTTTGCCAACAACCCAACATTATGCTTCGTATTGCCATTCAAAAATCCGGTCGCTTATTCGAGGACTCCGTCGCCCTGCTGCACGACGCGGGCATTTCTTTTGGCAGCAACCCCGGTCGCTTGCTGCGAGCGCAAGCCGACAATTTTCCGCTGGAAATCATTTTCCTGCGCGACGACGACATCCCGGAATATGTCGAGGAAGGGGTGGTGGATGCGGGAATCGTCGGCGAGAACGTGGTTTTGGAAAAACAAAAAAACGTGCGCACCGTCGAGCGGTTGGGATTCGGGAAATGCCGCCTCAGTCTTGCCATGCCCAAAAGCACAGCCTACGACGGCGTGCAAAGCCTCCAAAACCTGCGCATCGCCACCACTTATGGCCGGGTGCTTGCTGCCTTTTTGGAAAAAAACAACATCCGCGCCGACATCCACGAAATCAGCGGCGCCGTCGAAATCGCGCCGTCGCTTGGCTTGGCCGATGCCATTTTCGACATCGTGAGCACGGGCAGCACGCTGTTGGCCAATGGCCTTCGTGAGGTGGAGACCGTGCTCGAATCCGAAGCCTTGCTCGTCGCCAGCTTTGCCCTCGAAACGCCCAAGCAGGAAATACTCGCTCGCCTGCTGTTTCGTCTCCACGCCAACCGCAACGCCAAAAACCACCGATACATCCTGATGAACGCGCCCAACGACCGCCTGCACGAAATCGCCCGCATCATACCCGGCATGAAAAGCCCGACCGTGTTGCCGCTTGCGGTGGAGGGTTGGAGCAGTCTGCACAGCGTGGTGCCGGAAGCCGTTTTCTGGGACGTGTTGGAGCAGCTCAAGGCCGCTGGGGCTGAGGGCATCTTGGTAGTGCCCATAGAAAGAATGATTGTCTGACGCAGCGATGAAAAACATGAAAGTATTAGCCAATCCATCTCAGATTCAACTTGCGGCAGCCCTCACCCGCCCACTTGATGGGCAAGCTGCCGAACGCCGAAGCAAGGTAGCCGCCATGCTGGATGCCATTCGCAGTGAAGGCGAAGCGGCGGTGCGGCGTTTTTCCCGACAATTCGATGGTTTTGCCGCCGAAACGTTTGAGGTCGCCGCGGCAGAACACAAAGCCGCCGAACAACAGGTACCCCCCGCTTTGAAAGCCGCTATTCGACAGGCACACGCCAACATAAAGACCTTTCACGAAGCGCAAAAAGAGGAAGTCCGACGCATCGAGACGATGCCCGGCATCGTCTGCTGGCGCAAGGGTGTGCCGATTGAGAAGGTCGGTCTTTACGTTCCCGGCGGCACCGCGCCGTTGTTTTCCACGGTGCTGATGCTCGGCGTGCCAGCCCAGCTGGCAGGCTGCGCGGAAATAGTGCTCTGCACCCCGCCTCGCCCTGATGGTTCGGTGCATCCGACAGTATTGTTCGCGGCTCGGCAGTGTGGCATACACCGGGTGTTCAAACTCGGCGGTGTGCAAGCCATCGGCGCGATGGCCTATGGGGTAGCCGGGGTGCCAGCCGTGTGGAAAATTTTTGGCCCCGGCAATCCGTGGGTCACGGCAGCCAAGCAGCTTGTGAGCCTTGAAGGAGTGGCCATTGATATGCCTGCGGGTCCTTCCGAAGTTTGCGTGGTGGCCGATTCGACGGCCCATCCCGCTTTCGTTGCGGCGGACCTGCTGAGCCAAGCAGAACACGGTGCCGACAGTCAGGTGTTGTTGATTGCCACATCGGGGGAGTTGTTGGAGCAAGTGGAAGTGGCGCTGAGAACACAATTGGCGGATTTGCCGCGTCGTGATTTTGCCGAAAAATCGTTGGCCAACAGTTGCGCCATTCTGGTGAGCGACTTGCAGGAAGCCATGCGCATTGCCAACCAATACGCACCCGAACACCTGATTTTGCAGGTCGCAGATGCCGCGCAATGGGCAGAAAAGGTCGTGAACGCGGGGTCGGTTTTTCTCGGCGCGTTCACACCCGAAAGCGCGGGCGATTACGCATCTGGCACCAACCACACCCTGCCGACCGAGGGCTGGGCACGGTCATATTCAGGCGTTTCGCTCGATGGTTTTTTGAAAAAAATCACTTTTCAGCATATTTCTCCCAACGGTCTGCGCGCGTTGGCCCCCACGATTGTCGAAATGGCGCGGGCCGAGGGCTTGGATGCCCACGCACGGGCTGTGGAAATGAGACTGTCAACAACGGAATCATCAAGCCAGCCACCCGTTTCAAACATCTGACAATGAGCAACTTTGAAGAAAAAATAAATGCTTTGCTGCGACCCAACATCCGTGGGTTGAAGCCGTACTCGTCGGCAAGAGACGAGTTCAAAGACAGCTCCATGTCCTCGACTCTCCACCCTCCACCCTCCACCTCCCTTTTTCTCGATGCCAATGAAAACAGCCTCGGCAGCCCATCAAGCGACGATTACAGTCGCTACCCCACTTCGCAACAGATGCTTCTCAAAGCCGCCATCGGTACACTGAAAGGCATCGCGCCAAGCCAAATTTTTTTGGGCAACGGCTCTGACGAGGCCATTGATTTGCTGCTTCGGGCTTTTTGCGAACCCGGACGCGACAACGTGATATTGATGCCACCCACTTATGGGATGTATGCGGTGCAAGCCGACATTCACGGCACGGAACAACGGCAAGCGCCGCTGCGCCCCGGCTTTTTGCCCGACGCACAAGCCGTGAAGGCAGCGACGAACGAGGCGAGCAAATTGTTGTTCCTCTGTTCGCCCAACAACCCTACCGGCAATTGTCTGCCCGAAATATTCATCTTGGAAATGCTTCGGGATTTTCCCGGCCTAGTTGTGATTGACGAGGCGTACATGGATTTTTCGACGATGCCCTCGTGGGTGTCGCACTTGCCTCGCTTCCCGAATCTCGTGGTGTTGCAAACGTTCTCCAAAGCATGGGGCATGGCAGGCGCGCGAGTCGGCATGGCCTTCGCCCATCCGCTCATCATCACTGTTTTGAACAAGATAAAGTACCCCTACAACTTGAGCACGGCCAACATCCGATTGGCTGAAGAAGCCATAAAAAACGAGGCCATCGTGAAGAGAAATGTCGGCGCATTGCTTGCCGAACGCGCTCGCTTGGAAAAAGAGCTGCCCAAGTTGGCTTGCGTGAGACAGGTCTTTCCGAGCGATGCCAATTTTTTGTTGGTGCGGATGGCGGATGCGGACGCGGCCTATCGGTTTCTGGTGGAAAACGGCATCGTGGTGCGCAACCGCAGCAAAGAGCTGCATTGCGAAAATTGCCTGCGCATCACCGTCGGAGCACCCGATGAGAACACACGTTTACTGCACACCCTCGACAAATACACACCTTTGTGACCATGCAAAAAATACTTTTTATTGACCGCGACGGAACCCTCATCGTGGAGCCGCAGCCCGACCAACAAGTGGATTCGCTGGAAAAACTCGAATTCGTGCCGGGAGTCATTTTTGCGTTGGCTCGCATCGTCCGCGAATTGGACTATGTGCTCGTCATGGTAACAAACCAAGACGGGCTTGGCACGGATACTTTTCCCGAACACACCTTCTGGCCCGCTCACGAAAAAATGTTGAAAACGCTTGAAAACGAGGGTGTTCGATTCCGGGCAGTACACATTGACCGCAGCTTCCCGCACGAAAACCTGCCCACGCGCAAACCCGGCATTGCCATGCTGCTCCAATACCTGAACGGGGAGGTTGATTTGCCAAACTCTTACGTAGTCGGCGACCGCCTGACCGACGTGCAGCTGGCCAAGAACCTCGGGACGAAAGCGATTTTTTTGAAAAACGCCTCGGGCATAGCGGCAGAGGCGGTACCGGGAGCAGTGTTGCGGCACGCACGTGGCATTGAGTATAATCCCGAAAATCAGGACTTGGAGGCCGCATTGGTGGCAGAACACTGGGAGGAGATTTATCAATTCTTGAAACTGCCGCCTCGCCGTGTGCGCCACCAACGCACCACCCGCGAGACGAACATCACCGTCGAACTAAACCTCGACGGCACAGGGCAAAGCAACATCCACACCGGACTTGGCTTTTTCGACCACTTGCTCGACCAATTGGCGCGACACGGCGGCATGGACTTGACCATCGAGGCCAAAGGCGACCTCCACATTGACGAGCATCACACCATAGAGGACACGGCCCTTACGCTGGGCGAAGCGGTAGCTTTGGCGCTTGGCGACAAAAGGGGCATCGAAAGGTATGGCCTACCGATGGACGACGCGCTGGCGCAGGTCGCTATTGACTTTGGGGGGCGCCCCTGGTTGGTGTGGGATGCCGCGTTTCGCCGCGAAAAAATCGGCGATGTGCCCACGGAAATGTTTCCGCATTTTTTCAAGTCCTTTTCCGATGCCGCCCGTTGCAATCTCCACATCCGCTGCGAAGGCCAAAACGAGCATCACAAAATCGAAGCGATTTTCAAAACATTTGCCAGAGCCTTGAAAACAAGCGCCAAGCGCGACCCCCACAACCCCGAACTGCCCACCACGAAAGGCGTTTTGTGAAGACTTGGCGGAGAGCTGATTTCATCACTATCGAAACCATGTTCAACTTTTAAAAAAAGTCTCGCAACCTTCTACCTTCCAGCTTCCACCCTCCACATCGCGAAACAAACATGACAGCTATTGTAAAATACAACGCCGGGAACGTGCAGTCCGTCCTGTTCGCACTCGAAAGGTTGGGCGAAAAAGCAATATGGACCGACGACCCAAAATTGCTGCGCGGTGCCGCTCGGGTCATTTTCCCGGGCGTGGGCGAGGCATCGTCGGCCATGCGCTACCTGCGCGAACGTGGATTGGACGTGCTGCTGCGCTCGCTGCAACAGCCGGTGTTGGGTATATGCTTGGGCTTGCAACTTTTTTGTCGCCACTCGGAGGAGAACGACACCACCTGTATCGGTATCTTCGACGCGCACGTTCGGCGCTTCAACGGAGCAGCCGCCCACCCCCCCCTTAAAGTCCCCCACATCGGTTGGAATAATTTGTCCCATCTTCGCGGCGCTCTGTTTGACGGCTTGGAAGAAAACAGTTTTGTGTATTTTGTCCACAGCTATTACGCCGAAGAAAACCCGGCGGCAACGGCAAGAGCGGAATATGGCACGAGGTTCAGCGCCGCTTTGCAGCGCGACAATTTTCACGCCGTGCAGTTTCACCCCGAAAAATCGGGCGCGGTGGGGCATAAAATCCTGAGCAATTTTTTGAAAATCAAAGGGTAGCAACAAACAAACTGCCTCGGGCAGCAAATTTTTTTTACATGGAAATCATTCCTTCATTCGACCTGCTGGACGGCAAACTCGTCCGGCTTCGTCAAGGCGATTTTGACCAAAAAACCGAATACTCGGCCAGCCCCCTCGAACTGGCGCTCGAACTCGAAGCCGCAGGCATCCGGCGCCTCCACATGGTGGATTTGGACGGTGCCCGCAGCGGGCGGCCTGCCAACCTGCACATTCTCGCCGACGTGGCGGCTCGCACCCGCCTGCAAATTGACTACGGCGGCGGCTTGCGCTCCATTCCCTCGCTCAAACAAGTATGGGATGCCGGAGCGATGCTTTTCTCCGTGGGAAGCGTGGCGGTGTTGGCACAAGACGAATTCAGTGCATGGGTCGAAAAATTTGGTCCCGAGCGCTTCCTCGTGGGTGCCGATGTGCGCGACCGCCAAATCGCGGTGCATGGCTGGCGCGAGCAAACGGAGGTCTCGCTATTCGATTTCATTCGGAAAATGCGCAGCCTCGGCATCAGCCAAATATCCGTGACCGACATCGCCCGCGATGGCGAGCTCTCCGGCCCGGCACTCGACCTTTACCAGGATATTCTGGGCAAGTTCCCCGATATTCACTTGGTGGCCAGTGGCGGCATCAGCGACGTGTCCGATTTGGAGGCGCTTACGGCGCTGGGGTGTAGCGGCGCCATTGTCGGCAAGGCATTTTTTGAGGGGAAAATACCGCTTCAGTACTTCCGCGTGTTTTCAAAAGTGTAGCCTTGACGAGAGGCCAACGAAACCCAACGAGCCTAAAAATTGGCGACATCCATTCATGCTCGCAAAACGCATCATCCCCTGCCTCGACATCAAAGATGGGCAAACCGTGAAAGGCATCCAGTTTGAGCAGCTGCGCCAAGCAGGCGACCCCGTGGAACTGGCCGCTGCTTACAGCCGTCAGGGCGCGGATGAGCTTGTTTTTCTCGACATCGCTGCCACGCAGGAGGGGCGCACCACTTTTGTTGACCTAGTGCGACGCATTGCCCAAGTGCTCGACATCCCGTTCACCGTCGGCGGCGGCATTGGCTCGGTGGAGCAGGTCGGACGATTGCTGCAAGCAGGGGCCGACAAGGTGAGCATCAATTCCGCTGCCGTGCGCCGACCCGATTTAATCAATGAATTGGCCCAAGCCTTCGGCAGCCAATGTGTCGTGGTCGCCATAGATGCTCGCCCCCACGATGATGGTACTTGGCACGTCTATCTGAACGGTGGCCGCATCGCCACCGAGCGCCATGCACTCGAATGGGCGCAGGAAGTCGCTCGACGCGGCGCCGGGGAAATCCTGCTGACTTCCATGCAACATGATGGCACCCAAAGCGGCTTTGCGCTCGAGCTCACGAGCGCGGTTTCGCAGGCCGTTGCCATTCCCGTCGTCGCTTCCGGCGGAGCAGGAAAAAAGCATCATTTCCTCGATGTTTTCAACGAAGGAAAAGCAGATGCCGCGCTGGCCGCCAGCGTGTTTCATTTTGGCACAATACCAATACCGGAACTAAAACTTTACCTGAAAACGCATGGAATATCCGTTAGACAGCCCTGATGCGGCGACACCTCAAACCCTATCACCCGATTTCGCCAAAATGCATGATGGGCTTGTGCCTGCTGTGGTGCAGGATGCGCGAACGGGGGTGGTGCTCATGCTGGGATACATGGATGAGGCGGCACTCGCTCACACGCAGGCGACGGGACTTGTCACTTTCTTCAGCCGCTCCAAGCAGCGGTTGTGGACCAAGGGCGAAACTTCGGGACATCACTTGCGCCTCCACGATGTGCGCCTCGATTGCGACCAAGACGCTATTTTGATAAAAGCGTTCCCTGCCGGGCCGGTGTGCCACACAGGGGCCGACACTTGCTGGGGCGAACAGAATCGAGCCGTTTCTTTTTTGCTGGAATTGGAAAACATCATACACGAGCGGGGAAAAGCTTCGCCGGAAATGTCCTACACGGCGCGGCTGCTGGCCGAGGGCATTCCCAAAATAGCGCAAAAAGTGGGAGAGGAGGCCGTCGAGACGGTCATCGAGGCAATGGGCGACAACCGCGAGCGGTTGCTCAACGAGGCCGCAGACTTGCTCTATCATTTGCTGGTGCTGCTCGCGGCCAAACAAATGCGCTTGGAGGAAGTGGAAGGTGTTTTGAAAGGGAGGCATTTGAAGGTTGAATCTGCCGTTATCGGTCAGGGACATCCGACAAATCTTGGCGAATCGGGGTAGAAAAAAAAGAGGGAGCCTTCCGGCCCCCCCCCCTCAGGGCAAACGCATCAAAATGGCACAAACCTCGGAGAGGTCAAATGTTGGTAGAAACGCCCCATTTTCGCGGTGTTTACGACCCCAGCGGGGTCGAATGTTGGTGACCTGTTTGCTGCGATAGACATTTGACCTCTCCGAGGTCGTGATAATTATCACAAAAACACACCATCTCTACCAACATTTGACCTCTCCGAGGTCGGTTGTATTTTGATGCGTTTGCCCTGCGGCCCCCCCCTCACTCACTTGTTTTCACATTCCGGGTCGGGTCACATTTTGGGCAACAGCACCGCGTCCACCGAATGAATCACGCCGTTGGACTGGTACACGTCGTAGGTCGAGATATTGGCCGTGTTGCCGTTTTCATCCTTCAACACGATGTTGCGCGGGCCATTCATCATGAACGTGAGTGTGCCGCCACTGACGGTTTTCAGCGAGTTTTCACCCTTTTTGAGTTTTTGAGCAATGGCATCGAAATCAAACCTGCCTGCTACCACATGGTAGGTCAGCACTTTGGTCAGCGTAGCCTTGTTTTCTGGTTTGAGGAGGGTTTCCACCGTGCCGGCTGGTAGGTTCTCGAAGGCATCATTGACAGGGGCAAATACCGTGAAAGGCCCCGCGCCTTGTAGCGTTTCCACCAGCCCGGCGGCTTGCACGGCTGCCACGAGCGTGGTGTGGGCTTTGGAATTGCTCGCGTTTTCCACGATATTTTTTTTCGGGAACATGGCTTCGCCGCCCACCATCACGGTGTTGTCGGTCTTTTGTGCGTTCAGGGCAAGGGTGGTGAGGACGAGTGCGAGCGCGAGGCTGGCATTTTTGAGCAATGCTATCATTGTTGTGCTGTGTTTGAAAAGTGTTTGTTGTGAAAAAATTTGTCTCGAAATCTGTATCGGCACTTACGAGGGTTGTGCGCGATTCGGTTTTTGCGGCCATGAATTTTTCTGTCGCTTCCAAAAGAAGTCGTCTGTTTGGGCGTTCTTTGCGGCTAAATTCGCACGTTATGTCATCAAAAAACATTCGCTCCAAATTAGCCCTTGCGCTGCTCGCCTTGTTCGCGGGTTCCTATTTGGTGTTGTCGCTGCCGCGCTGCAAATCGGACGGTACGCCTCCCGCAAAATCCACCGCGACGCAAACGCCGCAGCCTGCCGCTCCGCCCATTTCGGTGCCGACTTTCAATGCCGACTCGGCTTATCATTTTGTGAAAAAACAAGTTGATTTTGGCCCGCGCGTGCCCAATTCGGAAGCACATCGCAAGTGTGCCGCGTGGTTGGCGAGCGAGTTCAAGCGGCACGGGTTGGAGGTGATAGAGCAAAAATTTCAAGCCCCACATTTCAAAGGCGGAACGTTTGATGGGGTCAATATCATTGGCCAATACAAACCTGAAAACCCCCGCCGGGTCTTGTTCGCGGCGCATTGGGACAGCCGTTTTCAGGCTGACCAAGACACCAAGGATAGGAACAAGCCCATCTTGGGCGCCGACGACGGTGGCAGCGGGGTGGGGGTGTTGCTCGAAATGGCCCGGTTGCTTGCCCAACAGCCGGTGGATATCGGGGTAGATTTTGTGCTGTTCGATTTGGAAGACCAAGGCGATGATTCGGACGACGGCAAAGACAACAGCAAGACGTGGTGCCTCGGCGCGCAGCATTGGTCAAAAAACCTGCACAAACCCGGCTATATGCCCCTCTACGGCATCCTGCTCGACATGGTGGGCGGTGCCAACCCAAAGTTTCAGAAGGAGGCCATCTCCATGCAGGCCGCGCCAACCATTGTGGAAAAGGTGTGGAGCACCGCGGCGGCGCTGGGCTACTCCAACGTGTTTGTGCCGGAGGCGGGTAATGCCGTCACCGACGACCATTATTTCGTCGTGATGAACGCCCGCATACCGATGATAGATATCATCAGCAGGCCCGGAGGCACCAAGACGGGTTTTGTGCCGCATTGGCACACGCACGACGACAATATGGATGCTATTGACAAAAATACGCTCCGCATCGTGGGCGAAGTGGTGACGACTGTGCTCTATCGCACCGCAGGCGGGGTGTTGTGAGTGCGTGTCTATGCCTCACTGCTAAAAGTTGCACACCGGTCGGGCGAATCAAAATCGCCCGGCGAATTGAGCGAGATAGAACTTATGGCCAATTTTTCCCTCCAACGTTTTTTTCAAAAATACACGGGTTTTTTGCGCAACCTGAAGCCTCTGTATGTGCTCAACAATGTGTTGAACGCCCACCGTCTGCGGCACAATCGCATACTTTATCGGCAATACGGCGTGCGCAAAAGCATATTCAGCCCCATCGGCAGCCGCGATTTTGCCGGAAAACAAGCCGCCGACCTTCCGTGGCTCGACCATCCCGACGCTTTGGAGCGTTTGGAGCAAAATGTGGAATTTCTGAAAATGAACGAGCGGACGAAAGGCAAAGTCAGGCAATTCGTGACGGAGGGCTACACGGTGCTGGAGCGTTTTTTCCCACAGGAAGACACGGACGCGCTCAACGAGGAAGTGGATACTTTGCTGAAAACGGGTAAGGCCGAATTCAACTTCACAGGGCGCAAAATTTTCAATCTTTGGGAAACCAGCCGCCTGGCCGACGAGCGGTTTTTTCGTCGCCCGGAGCTGACGCAGATGCTCTCTTTCTTGTTGGGGAAAGAAGTAGTGCCGTTCCAATCGCTCAATTTTACGCTCGGCAGCGAACAACGCGCACATTCGGACTCTATTCACATGACCACTCAGCCACCCGGCTATCTTATCGCGGCGTGGGTGGCACTCGAGGACTGCACGGAGGACAACGGCCCGCTTTTCTACTACCCCGGCAGTCATCGGCTGCCCTACATCACGACGGGCGACTATGATTCGGGCAACACGGCGCTGCTCATCGGCGAACATAGCAACCGCCGCTATGAAGACAAAATAGCGCAAGTCGTGCAGGAAATGGGGCTTCAAAAACAACTGTTTCTCGCCCAACGTGGCGATGTGCTAATATGGCACGCCAACTTGCTCCACGGGGGCAACCCCATCAAAAAGCCCGGCGCGACCCGCCGCAGCATGGTGTGTCACTACTTTGCGGAGGGGGTGGTTTGCTACCACGAACTGTCGCAACGACCCGCCCTCATGCCGAGGCACGGGGTCTGAGGCTTGCCCATCCAAGCGGAGCGGCTGGGAAAATTTCCCACCGCTGTCGCCGCGAGATATTCAGGTGGTGGGGGCGACACGACACATTCTCAATGCGCTGCTTCGAGTACTCATCCAAATATGCCTCGCGCCGTCAGGTTTTGTGCATTCGGTTGGCGACGGTTACTAAACTTTCAAAGTTGAAGTACTGAGACAAAATTATTCAAGCATTTCACACGACGACACAACGGCACAAAGAATTGATTATCAGAAAAATAAAATCGCAGTGTCGCCGTGTCGTTGTGTGAAATAAATCTGTCCGGGTACTTAGTAAACGTGTTTTCGGTTTGGACCATGCACAAAACCTAGCAGCGCGAGGTATAAAAAACCATATTTTCGCGGCGTTATGCGCCTAACCATCCTACAACCCACGCTTGTTTGGGAGAATCCTGTTGCCAATAGAGAAAATTTTGCTCAACAACTCGCCCCCTTGCGCGGACAAACCGACCTTGTGCTGCTGCCCGAAATGTTCACGACCGGATTTTCCATGAATGCCGCCGCGCTCGCGGAGCCAATGGACGGGCCGACGATGCAATGGCTCCGCCAAACTGCCGACGAATTGGGTGCCGCCGTCGCGGGCAGTTTTATTTGCGAGGACGGTGGCCGGTTTTTCAATCGCCTCGTCTTCATGCGTCCGGGTGGGGCGCTCGATTTTTACGACAAAAAGCACTTGTTTTCGCTGGCGGGCGAACCGAATTATTTCACTGGCGGCAAAAAAAGGTTGACGCTGGAGTGGCGCGGGTGGCGCATCTGCCCCTTGATTTGTTATGATTTGCGTTTCCCTGTTTGGAGCCGCAACGCGCCCGGTTCGTTTGCGGGCAGAATGGAGCCGCTCTACGATTTGCTGCTTTATGTGGCCAACTGGCCTGCCCGCCGCGCACACCATTGGCGCTCGCTTTTGATGGCGCGGGCGATTGAAAATCAAGCCTACGTCGCGGGGGCAAACATTGTGGGCACCGACGGCAATGGGCTGGATTACGCGGGGGATTCGGCGCTTATTGATTATTCGGGAGCAATTATTTTTGAGCAAAATGGGCAAGAGGCGCTCCTTACTGCCGAACTATCGTTGGAAAATTTGCGCCAATACCGTTTGCAATTGCCCTTTTTGCAGGATGGCGATGTTTTCCACTTTCGTTAGTAACTTTTTTCCATATTTTGTTTCAAAAGCATGGTTTTCTGAAAAGCGTTTCTACCTTTGCCCCGGCTTTTGTGGATTTTACTCCATGCAATGGTTCTTTTTCAAGTCCTTCCGGTTAACATTTCCGCCATGCGCAAAAGCCGCTTGAACCACTGTACACCCGCAAAAAACATCACTAAAACCAACTTTTCGCCTGTGGCGGGGCGAGCGATGGCAAAAGGCCCATCGTCGAACCAAAACGACATAATTTATGTCAGACTCAATTCCTTCCAGTTGTTGCCCCAATAGACCTTTTGCATTCTTACTCGCTTCCCTCTTCATTTTTTTCACCAGTTCGGCTTTTGCCAACAACACTCCCGGAGTGCCACGCCCCGACGCAGGCGAGCGCATGCTCCAGTTGCGCACTTACATTGCTGGCTACGCTCAAAATTTCACCGGCATCCGATACAAACACGGCGGTGGCGCTTCGGCATCGGGCTTCGACTGCTCTGGCTTCACGAGTTTTGCCTTGCGCGAGTTTGGCATCACCGTGTCGCCCGCATCCTCGGCACAAGCCAAGGAGGGCGAGGAAGTCAGCCTCGATGCGGTGCAGCCCGGCGACTTGGTGTTTTTTGGCCGCCGGGGGCGCGTCACGCACGTTGCCTTGGTGGTGGAGCGCACCGCCGAGGGCATCATCTGTGTGCACAGCACTTCTTCAAGGGGTATCGTGGTGGAGAACATCTCCACATCCGGTTATTGGCGCCCCAAAATCATGTTTGCCCGCGACGTGATTACGCGGCAGGCACTGGACAAACACTTGCTGGATGAAATCGGCATTTCGCCTGTGCTGCTTGCGGCATTTGATGAAATGACCCCGGAGTGCGCCGAGGAGTTTGAACAAGCGTGCCGAGAGGTAAGCCCGTTGCCAATGCTGGCCTCGCTGGATGCGCAGGTCCAGTTCAAAATGGCGTATCGTACAAACTAATTCACCAACTTCAATAGGCTACCATGCCTAAAACTCTGTGCGAGGGGAGCATCGGGGTGGCATTCGAGGCCACCACATCCAAACAAAACGTTCTTTGAGGAAAAAGGGCGCTCCGCGTTGCGGGGCGGCCCTTTTTTCGTCGCCCCCTCCGCTCCGCTTGGCCGGACAAGCCCTCAAGCAACTCAAACAACTCAACCATGCCTAACAACATTCGCATCCGCCCCGCCACCGAAGCCGACTTGCCTGCTATCCACGCCTTGATGTACGAATTGGCGGTGTATGAAAAAGAGCCTGAGGCAGTGTTCACCACTGTGGACGAGTACACGGAGGATTTTAGGAACGGCTTGTTTGAGAGTCATGTCGCCGAGATGGATGGCCAAGTGGTCGGCATGACCTTGTTCTTCATGGCCTATTCCTCTTGGAAGGGGAAAATGCTCTATCTCGACGATTTTGTCGTGACCGAATCGCATCGGCGCTATGGCATCGGGCAGATGCTGTTCGACGCTTTCGTGGAAGAAGGCCGCCGCAGAGGATGTCGGTTGGTCAAGTGGCAGGTGTTGGATTGGAACGAGCCTGCGCTGGCTTTTTACAGGAAAAACGGAGCCATCATCGAGACGGGTTGGTGGAACGGGAAGATATTTCATGCCTCGTCGGATGCTCACCGATAGGTCACGGTTTTGGGGTCACTTATCCTCGTCGCTCTTGGGCTTGAAGCGCCACAGGTCGTGTATCATGACCCCGATGATGATGCCAGCCGGCACAAAAAACACCTCAGTGTGCAGGCGCGGGAACACGCCCACGCTAAACATGGCGCCCGCCAAAAAACTGACCATGACGATGACGCGCAGCAGGGCCTCGCGCTGGATGAGCCGCCTTTTTTCGCCCTCCGAATGAAATATCTCCGCAATGTCAACCCCCAATTCGTTCACGACCCCCGTCATCTGGCTCGCTTTGATGAGCGAGGAGGTGGTGAGGCTGACCATCGCGTTTTGGATGCCGATGGAAAAAAGAATCATGCCCGGAAAAGCCACGGGGTTCAGGGCGGCTGAGTCATCGGCTGCCGAGCCAACATAGATGAAAATGCTGGCCACCACCATGAGCGGCAGCAAATGAAGATAGCGCCATTTGAGCAGTTTTTCGCGCTCCACGCACCAGCCTGCGAAGAAGCCTCCCAGAAAAAACGCGAACAACCACAAAAAGATAGACCCTGCGGTGTTGAGCTTGCCCTCGTACAAGTCTTCGGCGATTTGGGGCAGCAGCCCCGTCACGTTCGTCACTACCACCGAGAAGGTCATCAGGCCAGCGTAGATGACGATGCCGGAGCTAAAGGGATAGATAAACGCATAGAGCATTTTGATGCGGAAAGAACGCCGCCGCACCCGCTCGCTCGGTCGGGGCAACATACTTACCAACGTGGGAGGATAGAGATATTCGTACCAGCGATTTCTCATAAAATGATTACTTGCAAGTGAGGCGGAGCTGACGAAGGACGATTGATGAGGCTGCTCCGACGAGAATTTGCGACTTTTGCCGCGATTCGCAAATTTAACCATAACGCACTAAAATCCATGCGCACTCTTACTTCGTGGCTCCCAATTTCTCCTGATTCTGATTTTTCGCTTCACAACTTGCCTTATGGCGTGTTTCACACGGGCGACGGGAAAGCCCGCGCGGGCATCGCTATCGGCGAGCATATCGTTGATTTGGCAACTGCTGCGGAGGCCGGATTGTTCGGCAAGCGCCGTTTTTTTAAAAAAATATTTGAACAAAACACGCTCAACGAGTTCATCGCGCTCGGCAAGCCCGTCACCAACCGCGTTCGCCAAAAAGTGTTGACGTGGCTCACGCAAGCCGCCGCACCTGAAAATGCCACCCGCCTGTTGGTGGAGCACCGAAAAGCGACCATGTTGCTCCCGGTTCGCGTGGGCAATTACACGGATTTTTACAGCAGCATCGAGCATGCCACCAATGTGGGCAAGATGTTTCGTCCCGACAACCCGCTGCTGCCCAACTGGCGCTGGATTCCGGTGGGCTATCACGGCAGGGCGTCGTCGGTGGTGGTGAGCGGCACGCCTATTCGCCGCCCGTGGGGGCAGATTCTGCCCAAAGACCAAGAAACGCCCGTGTTCAGTCCTTCGCGGCAGCTCGATTTTGAACTTGAAATGGCGTTTGTTATCGGGAAGGACAGCTCTCTGGGAACACCGATAGCGGTGGACAAGGCGGATGAGCATATTTTTGGCTTGGTGTTGTTCAACGATTGGAGCGCCCGCGACATACAGCGCTGGGAGTATGTGCCGCTTGGCCCTTTTTTGGGTAAAAATTTTGGCTCCTCCATCTCCCCATGGATAGTGCCACTCGAAGCCCTCAAACCCTTTCGCGTGAAAGGCCCAAAGCAACAGCCTGCGCCGCTCCCTTATCTGCAACACGGCTCCAAAGGTGGGCACAACTTCGACATTGCGCTGGAAGTAGGCATCAGGGGCGAAGGCGCTGGCACGGAAACCATCGTGGCACGCTCCAACTCCAAATACCTTTACTGGTCCATGGCGCAACAACTGGCGCACCACACCGTGAATGGCTGCAACGTGTGTGTGGGCGACCTGATGGCTTCCGGCACGATTAGCGGGCCTCAATCGGGCACCTACGGCTCCATGCTTGAGCTCTCATGGGGCGGCAAAGAGCCAATTCGGCTGAACGACGGCACCACGCGCACTTTCCTGTCGGATGGCGACACGGTGACGATGCGGGGCTGGGCTGCCAAGGGCGGCCTTCGCGTTGGGTTCGGCGAGGTGAGCGGAACAGTGCTGAAGGCTTTGGATTGAGCGGTGCGCGGCTTTGTTTACAAAAAAGTAAAGATGGAAATGGGAAAAGGATGGGCGAGTGGATTCTATATTTGCCCAATTAGTTCAAACACTACGCCCTCATGAAAAAATTGCTACCAATCATCGCCCTATTTGGCCTTTCATTTCAAATTGCGGCACAGACTGTTCTTTATACCCAGACTTTTAATGGTGTTTCGGTCCCTGACCTGCCCGGTGATTGGTCGGCTACTACTGACCAAATTTTTACCAACAGCGCCACACCTTCATCAGGTTACTCGGGGGCATCTGGTGGCAACAACTTGTTGTCGCGCAATTGCAACCCTAATGGCGAGGAACGGAGTTTTCAAGTGGATGGGATTTCGAGTGTGGGCTATGGAACGCTGACTGTTAGCTTCGGCCACCGGCGGACCAACGCATTCACACCAGCTGTTGCACTTGAATGGAGCAGCGACGGCTCATCTTGGAACACAATAGCTTATAACTCCGCTAACGCTGGTACTACTTGGGCACTGTTTACTTCGGCCACCTTGCCAGAAGACGCGGAAAACCAAGCCAGCCTTAGCTTCCGGTGGACTTATGTCACGGCCGTTGGGAATGTGCCTTGCGACAATTTTGCTGGCAACTACCGTATAGATGATTTTAAAGTTACTGCGGGTTCGGTGCTTCCGGTGGAGTTGATAAGGTTTGCAGGCTACAGGGAGCAAAACACCACCCGCCTCATCTGGCAAACCGCTACCGAAACCTCTAGCGACTTTTTCTCTGTGGAGCGCAGCGCCGATGGCCAACGGTTTGCGGAAATAGGTCGAAAAAGAGGGGCAGGCACCACCTACGAACCTCAATCATACACATTCACCGATGAAACGCCCTTGCCCGGCATCAACTATTATCGTCTTCGCCAAGTTGATTTTGATGGTCGGTTTACTCACAGCAAAGTGGTCACCGTATCGTATGAGCAACCTGCCTCCATCCACCTCTTCCCCTCTCCCGCCGCCGACCGGCTAGCCTTGCAGTTGGACAAACCTTTGTCGGAAGATGCTGTTTGGGCTATGTTTGACCAATCGGGCCGGCTCGTCCAACGCGGCGTGTTTGCCTCGCATCAGCTCCTGCCCGATTTCGACTTGACGACACTCTCTGCTGGTTTCTACACTTTGCAAGTCATCGCCGGACGCGACTCTTTTGCACGGAAGTTTCAGAAACAATAGCCTTTCCTCTCTTGTTTTGTGCTGTCGTTCCAACCCCTCAATACGCTCAACTCCCATGCTCAAACACGTTCTCTTCGACAATGACGGCACCATAGTGGATTCGGAAATCATCGCCGTGCGTACCTCTTTGAGTTTGCTCCGCACTTATGGTCTCCACATAAGCGAGCAGGAATATAGCCGCCGTTTCCCTGGCCTCTTGGAACGCGACATTGTGGCGATTGTCAGTGAGGAATACGGCATCCGGGTGCCCGATGATTATTTTGACCAACTACGCGCCCTGCACATTGCCGCATTCGACACGGAGCTGCGGGCCATAGCGGGCATGCCCTCCCTTTTTAAAAAATTGAAAACTCCCAAAAGCATGGTCTCCAACGGCAGCGTGCGTCATGTGGAGCGATGCCTGCGCCGGGTGCGGTTGCGTGCGGCCCTCGATGGGCATATCTTCTCCGCGGAACACGTGGAACGCCCCAAACCTCACCCCGATGTGTACCATTTCGCGTTGGAAACCCTGCGACTTCAGCCCGCCGACCTCCTTGTGGTGGAGGACAGCCCCACAGGTGTGGTGGCTGCCAAACAGGCCGGGCTTCGAGTGGTGGGTTTTCTCGGCGCGGCGCATATTCACGACGGTCACGACGAGCGGCTGCTTGAGTGCGGCGCCGATTTTATCGCGGCGGATGCGCGGGCATTGGCGCGGCTTTTCGAGCGGTTTGGGGTGCTGTGAGGCTGGAAGGTAAAGTAGGGCGCCCTTGATTTTCAAAAGATGAGAAATGTTTTTGCCGCGCCTAGTGACTCTTCCCTCATCCTTCTCATCCCGATTCAAATTTCTTTCTCACACCGCGGCATATCCTTGCACAGTTGCTCGTTGGCACTCTTTTTGTCATCCGCCGGTAGGCGCAACCGTTCGCTCCACGAAGACTTCTACGGTCGAGCGCACTCGGCTTTTGTCCTCGTAGCGTACCCTCTTTATGAGACTGCTTCAATAAGTGTCTGAGCATCAAGCACTCGGAGGTTTTAGCTCGCCAATCGCATTCGGAAAAACCCAAAGTCCGGTGGCTTATTTGAAGAGAAGGGAGAAAATCGCCAGCGTACCATGCGGTTCAAAATGCCACCCTTATGTTTGTATGGACATAATCACATGGCTATCACCTCGACCATTTAAAACATTCGCGCCCCCGGAACCTCCCATAGAGCGTGGGCAAAGTCGGGAGTGCGACATTTACTTGGTTGGGCTTGTCACAGCGAGCAGCCTTCGGAAATGCGCCAGTTGCGGCAGTCCACCCCTATCGGTTGTTTTGTCGCAACCAGCAGGGCGACAAAGCGAGTTTAACCGTCAATTGGAGGTGGCGGAAAACAAGAGTTCCATGCAATTAAAAATGTAAAAAATATAACATAAAATAATCCGTGAGAGAAATTTATAACACCAAGGTAATCGGAAGTATCGAGCAAGGAACTATTATCAATAGTTGCATTGCTGAAAACTACAATGGTGTTTCAGTCTTTGGGATAATAATCACCCCTCGTTGCGACATAGACAATAATAAGGTCTCAACGGTTCATTACCTGCCTGTCATTAAACTTGATGATTGGATTGCCGTCGATTTCTGGTTGATATTTTCCAGCAGAGCCAAGAATGAAGTAATTGGTAAACTTTACTCAATTCTTGAAAGATACAAATTGAGCCGTACATTGATAAAATCATTTAGCCCAAGTCAACTTCGAGAGACGCTTAAAGACCAAATCAATAAAAAAGACGATTTAGATAAATTCAGCAAATTATTGTCTGATTTAGAAGAAATGTCAAAAAAATTTCACGAAATTGACAATTTAGAAATCAAGCGATTGATTGAATCCTACAACAAAGTATCTAAAAGTGTTTTTAAGGAACTAAAAGAAAATAAAATAAAAGAGTTTTACCTTTTAGAAAGTTGGGAAACCAATTCAGAATACTATGTGGTTTTATTGCGAGAAATAAGAAAACTGACTTATTCATTAGCAAATAAGGTATCTCGTGGTGTGTATCAATATGAGATTTCTGAAAGTGATTTCAGCAATAACGATATTGCCCGAAAACCAGAAGGTGATGAATTTGTCTATTCTACTGCGACGCTTAAATCTCCTCATATTGAGCATTTGATTCAGCAGTTTTTTTGGAATTTTGGCAGAATTGGCGTTGAAAACCATCCAGAAGACCTAGAATCACAATTCCATAACAAGGCTGTAAACTTAATTTGAAATAACATGAATTTTCTTTTTATATCTTATGATGCGATTAAGGAACTCACATCGGTTCATCAATTGCAAAGTTCAGACTTCAACGAAAGTTTAGATATCTGCAAAATCTTAAAAGGAGAGTTGGGGACTTGGAAAAGATTTAATATTATTTTCTCAAAGGCCGAGAAGGGTGGATTCTTTTTTACAACTCAACCAGATATAAAAAAAGGGATTGTGTTTGATTTGACCACATTCAAAGGGTTCGAATCTGCAAAGAACGACCAATTGATAACAATTTTCCAGAAAACACTAAAGTTTGCAATTCGTTATTTTGAAAAATTACCTCCTACAACATGTGAGAGGCATCTACCGGGTACAAGTTTTAGCCTTGTATATCCATTTCCTTGGGTAGCGACGAAAGATGTTTACAGAATTACAGTAGATAGAGATGCTGATTCAGAATGGTTTGCAAAAAGGCTAAAGCAATATTTATTAGTCTTTGCAGATGGAGGCGCAGAAAATATCCAAAAACCATCATATACTATTTTACATAAAGCAGCGGAAGAGGCAATTAATATTTGTAGATATTCATCTGAATTATTTAAGACAGAAACTGCAAATGCTGAGAAAATTCATGCTCTAAAACTTACTCAATTAGAACCACAAAATGATTTATCAATAATTTCAAATATTGGCTTTTCTAACTGGCAACATTATTTAACTAATAATCAAAAAGAATTTATTTTTAAACCTGTTTCTGGACCCGAAAGACTTGAGGGGGCAGCCGGGACAGGTAAAACCCTGACGATGATACTTCGGTGTATCAACTTGATTAAAGAGAATTATGAATCGGGCGGAGTCTATCATATACTATTCATAACCCATTCAATTTCTACAAGAAATCAAATACTTGACATATTTCGGTCAAATTTTGAAGAAATTGACTTATTTTTAGATAAAAGCCATTCATCTGTTAGTGTTACGATTACTACTTTACAAGAATGGTGTATAACATTTTTAGGTGCTAATATCGGAAGCACAGAGTATTTAGACAGAGATGCCCAAGATTCAAAAACTCTTCAGAAGATGTACCTTGATGAAGCAGTATCAAGGGCACTTGCTAATGATTACTCTTCATTTAAATTATTTTGTTCAGAAAATTTTCTCCATTTCTTTGAAAATACTGACAGAGAAGAATTATTGGAGATGATTCAACACGAAGTTGCCGTAACAATAAAAGGAAGGGCAAATGAAGATAAAGAAAAATATCTAAACTTACCTCGTCTAAAATATTCAATACCATGCACAAAAGAAGGCGATTTGAGTTTCCTTTTTTTGATATATCAATATTATCAGGAAATGCTAAAACTTACTAATCAATTCGATAGCGATGATATAATTATTTCTTCTCTGGGGCAACTTAATACGCCAATATGGAGACGACGTAGAGAGAAAGAAGGCTTTACCGCCACATTTGTTGACGAAACGCATTTGTTTAATTTAAACGAACTTTCGATTTTTCACTATTTAAACAAAGAATCGTATAAGCAAAATATTGTTTTTACTATTGATAAATCACAAGCGGTTGGAGACAGGGGACTTGTTGATGATGTGCTTTTTGATGCTTTGGGATTTGAAAATTTGGAGGCAAATGCATCTCAAAGATTAAATACAATTTTTAGGAGTTCACCTGAGATTGTAAACTTGGCATTCACTATTCTATCATCAGGTGCAACCCTATTCACCAACTTTGAAAACCCATTGGAAAAAGCGTCATTTAATTTTACCGAAAAAGAAGAGAAGAAGTCAAAATCACCTCGTTATATTTTGAAGGAGAATGATGATGTTTTAATTAAGGAGGCGTTGCTCGAAGCAGAAAAAATGAAAAAAGAGTTGGAGACGCAAAATTCCAAAATTTTAATAATTTCCACAACTGAATTATTATTAAATAAGTTGGAACAATATACAAGGCAAATAAACAAACCAGTTGAATTACTAAAAAGCAGAGGCGATTTAGAAACTGTTAAATCTGCAATTAGAAGCAACCGCTTTTTAATAGCCGGAATAGACTATGTAGGTGGATTAGAATTTGACGGAGTGATAATCGTGGGTGTAGATAAAGGAAGAGTTCCTCCTATGTCGACTGATAATTACACGGAATCGTCTCATTTTTTAAATTATGCTTGGCATAACAGAATGTATGTAGCGATAACTCGTGCAAAATATGCCCTCATAATAATGGGAGAAAAAAGCAGGGGGGATAGTAAATTACTTGAATCAGCAATTGAAAATGAACTCCTAAAGGTTGAATAAAATAATGCATGGAACAAAGCACTCAACGCCTATGCCGCCCAAACCCAACCCGCAAAGCCAACGCAGGGCGGCACAGCGTGAGTGCCACCGTTCTCCCAAACTAAAATAAAACAAAAAATAAAAACAATATAAACAACATTGAAAATACAAAAACAAAATGTATTAAAAATATAATTAAGGAAACGTACCTTTGCGGCTCAAAAGAATAAGATATGTCATACATAAGAGTTTTAGGTGGAGGGAAGTCGCAGGTAATCAAGGACTTAGCCTTTTGTGCTTTGCTGGAAGGCAAACTTCCGGCTGCCAACAAACAGTTTTCCATCCTTTTCAACGAGTTTGATGATGTGGTGCGGAAAGAAGACAGCCGGATTACAAGAGAGGCGATGAGCAACGTTCACGGTGATTGGTACGAATGGCTTTTGGCAGTATGCGCATGGAATTACTTCGTGAAAAACGAAAACTCCCACTTGGCGATACTTCTGCCAAACGTGATACAGTTCGATGTTGCTACTTTGTACGAGAAAAGGTTGAATAACCTGATTATAGACCTAAAAAAGAAGGTTGCAGAAGTATCGGAAGTTCAATTGATTACATCGAACCCCGATTTTGTAATTATAGACGGAGATTTGGCAAGAGAAGTAATTGGACAAGTTTCTGCAATTGACGAAATAACCCCGGATAACCTGACGGAGCTCGAAGGAACGTACCAAAAGTTCATTGACAAGTGCAATTTTGAGCAAATCGAAGGCTATATTTCAGTTAAGACTTCGCTCCGCCCGGATAGGCGTTTGCAGATTTCGCATGAGGGCAGCCTGATGAAAGCCTTGTACGCCCACCTTCAAACGAGGGAATGGATAACATCGCCGAAAGGGTTGAAATACTATGCTGTGGCGACCAAAATAACGGAGCCGGATAGAAACGCATTGAAAACGGTTGCTACACACTCTTTGACAACAGTTTTCAGTTTGCCACAAGCAGCAGTAGATGAGGTTTACGAGGTCAATACACTTCAACAAGCAAATCTTGCTTTTTCCTCAATTCTAAGTTAGTGGATATTTGCTTTCGCAGGGCAAGACCTAATGCTTTCGCAAGCCCCGGAGGTACGGCATTCCCAATTTGTTTTCCGCAGCTAACAAGGGTAACGTTGGCACGCCCAAAAGTTTTAAATTCCCACTCAAAGGGAAAATCTTGAAGCGCAGCCATTTCAATGGTGTTCAGCCCTCTATCTTCAAACGGATGAATATACATTCCTTTGGCACAGTTGTATGCCGCTGTCCTTATCGTCACGGAAGGGAAATCCGCAATCAATCGCCCGAAAGTGTCATTTCCTTGATGTTTGCCCGTTTTCCAGCAATCAGGGCGGAGTTCGTCCGGCAAAACCTTGAAGTTTTTGCCTTGTTCAACGTAGGTCATGCGCTTTTTGACGATTGGCGAAACGCCCATTACGGCATAGTCTTTCCGTTTGGCATATTCCGAAGGAAGTTTATCAAAAGCCTGTCTGACCGTAACCCAATTTTCGGGCTTTGTTTGAGGAGTAGGCGATAATTCGGAAGTGAACAAATCCCAAGTTCTATTATCTTTTATATGAGTGGGCAACGGAAATGCTGGTTTTTCATCGCCTTTAATGCCAATTAAAATGAAACGTTCCCTTCTCTGCGGTACACCGTAATTGGCAGCATTTAGCAGAGAATAAGAAAGACTGTACCCTGACCCGTTAAATTGGTCGAACATATATTGAAGCACATTAGAATGCTTGCTTTGAGTTATCCCAGCAACATTCTCAAAAATAAAGGCTTCTGGTTCAATTCCTTTGACCATTCTGACAAACTCCAAGAACAAATCGCCGTTTTTCTCATCGTTTTCGCCTTGTTTTTTGCCAATGTTACTGAACGGCTGACAAGGTGCTCCACCGACAACGAGGGCAACTTTGCCTCTTTGAAGTCCTGAAAATTCAAGTAGTTCGTCCACTTCGATTTCACGGATGTCGCCCGGTTGCCTTTCGAGCATCCGACCATCTTTGATTTTCACGGGATTGTCGAACAATAACCACTCCGGACGATTATGGCGCAAAGTAGAGCGGCAATTAATGTCGTTTTCGATACACACGACCGTTCGGAAACCTGCTTGTTCCAAGCCAATATCAAGCCCTCCCGCACCTGAAAAAAGGCTCACTACGGTATAGTCCATACCATTGAGTGTGGCATCATGTGCGGAGGTCGGGATGTAGGTCAGCCCAGTTCTATTGTTCTTGTATCTCATAAGTAGCCTTTTTCTTTGATTTGTAAATTGCACGAGGTTCTTCAACCATATCGGCAGAAATTTCGGGGCAGAAGGATTTGCAGCCTATGGCAACAAGACATTGGACAAGAAATGCAGCACTAAAAGTGCCTCTGGACATTTTGCTATCAATGCTTGCTTTGGTTTCTTCAACCCCTATATCTGCAAGTAAATCAACAAGTTGTTCGTAGGTAATGCCCCTACGCACAATCTCTGATTTGAGAAGTCTTTTAACCTTGTCGTGCCAAATACTTGAAGTCATGGCGCAAAGGTGGAAATAACCGGCATATATGCAAACAAAAGGTCAAAAATAAAAAAAATGGGCATGAACAACGGATGTACGCCTATGCCGCCGAAACCCAACCCGCAAACCCAACGCACGGCGGCACGGCAGCAAGCCAACCGTTAGCAGCAAGTTTAACCGACAGTATGCGTATAAACAAAAAAGCCAAGAAGTGTTATGTTGACATGTAGCGAACTCATAGAGAAAAGAGATAAATTAGCAAATGGCGAAATCGGATTAGAGGTCACAAAAGCAAAATATTGGAATGGCTTCAAAGAAGGACAACGTTCTTGGCATACAAAGGACTGGAAAGAAAGAATATCTGAATTCATTAAAGAGGTAGTGGAAATATTTGACTGACATTGTAATTTTTCGCCATGATAACAGAAGTTCGTCGTTGCCACCGCTGTGAAAGCAGCAACATCGTCAAAAACGGGAAAAACCGCTCCGGCACCCAAACCTACAAGTGCAAAGATTGTGGTTGCTGCCGGGTATTGGACAGCAAGCAGCCCAGCAGGAACCTAGACCCCGAACTGATGGAGCGTGCCTACCAAGAGCGGCAAAGCCTTCGGGGCACAGGCGTTCGCTGAACGTCTCGTATCGGACGGTGCTCAATTGGTTATACTTCGCGCCGTTAGGTTTTGAGCATGGCTGCAATCGCAATCTGCTAAAAATCAAGAACATCAATCATGTTCATCTAACAAATCCTAGCGAATCAAGGTATAAAAAAAGCTTGGCAACTTCCCCCTTTCAAAACCACCATTGAGGAAGGACAAGCCGACGGCCGGTTAGAGGCGGACGAACTGTTCGCTTACATCGCCGTGAAAATCAATCAAGTACGGGTCTGGATTGTTCAGTGCTGTAGAACAAGGCGGATACTCTCCTTTTTCATTGGCGACGGCTCGGTGGGGTCGTGCAAGCGACTTTGGCGCAAACTCCCCTACGAGTACCAAAAATGTCTGATTTTCAGCGATTTTTGGACGGCGTATCAATGTTTGCCCAGCGAGACACACCTCATGGTCGGCAAAGAGACCGGACTGACCAACCATGTCGAAAGGCTGAACAACACCTTGCGCCAGCGCATCAGCCGACTCGTCCGAAAGACCCTCTCTTTCTCCAAAAAGGAGTATATGCTAAACCTGCACTTCAAACTATTCGCATACCACTACAATTTAAATGTTGTCAGGTAAAAATTTCCACCACCGAAATTTCAACGGCTGTAAGCGAGGCACTCAAAAATAGTAAGGAAGAAATTGCCGAAAACGCTCTACTTGAAGGAGCATCCGCCGAGTTTGTTGTAAAAAACGCAGGACTTTCTATCGAAAAAATCGGGCCGTCATCGAACGGCTTGGCCTAAACAAATCAATAATCGCCTACCAACGGATGTGCGCCAATGCCGCCGAAAACCCACCCGCAAAGCCAACGCAGGCGGCGGTGTGCGTGAGTGCAATCGTTCAAAACACATAGTTCAACGTCAAATTGAACCGATATGCTGGCATGGGCAGTCCCGGGGTGCGCACTTTCACCACATCACCATCAATCGCGGCGACCAACTTCGAGCCGATGAAGGGAATATCGCCCACCGTTCCTTGCACCCTGTCGCGGAAAGCCGCGAGGTCTGCCTCAGGGTCGTTGGTGGTGTAGAGGAATGAGCCGCTCAGCCATTTGATATCCACGCCGACAAGAGTGGCATCGAGGGTAAGGAAATCGCCGAGCCGAAACTGAACACCCGAAGCCGCCCCGACACCAAACCCTCCCACACCGCCCTTCACGGTTGTTTTGTAGGGGCTGTCTGCTTGCTGTGTGGTGCGGGTGAGGGAAAAATTGTTGTACCGACCATAAGGCGCGAGATAGAAGCCATTGGGCGCGTTTTTGCCCAAATAAAAACGCTGCTCCAGCACTGCCCCGAAAGAAGTGAAGCGATTGGTGGTGGTGGCAACGTCGTCCTCCAAATCAAACTTGCCCCCCAAGAAACCGGGAGCAGGCGTGGGGCGAGGCACACTTACAAGCAGGGAAAGGGATTTGTTGTGGGCATAAACCCATTCGCCGTGCAGATTGGCTTTGCCGCTTGGCAACAGGAGGCTGAAAGGGGCCAAACCGATGCCAAACCGATTTTCGTGTTCGTGTTGAGAAAATTTTTGTTGCGCGGTGGCATCAATGGCTGCGGCGAGGCAAAACGTGAGGGATAGGAGCAAAGCCAAAAATTTCATCTTGAATCATTTTTTGGCAAAACGAGAGGCGCTCGTTACCTATTGGTGAATGCTGTGTTAAGACAATGTTTTATAGTTAGCGAAAACCACACTAATGGATATTTTCAAATTTGCCACGAAGTCACAAAGACGCAAAGCAAAATACGCATTGATTTGCCGCATTTTGTGCCTTTATGTCTTTGTGGCACAAAAATGATGTCCAGTAGTGTGGGCGGAAACCTTCTTCAATCGTGGGTAGGGCGGCGGCGTTGGAGGGTGTCGGCACGGATGGACGCGCCACCTAAAGACACCCTCGCCCGCCGTCGAGTGCGAACAGGCGTTCTTTCATGGTTCTAACACATATCGGTAACGCCGCTCTTCGTGTTCGCCCCAATTGTCCTTTGCCCAAAATTGGAATTCTATCACGTCGCCCGGTTTGAGCGGGCCGGGGCGAGGCAAAGACAGGTTTTTGATGGTGATGCCCGCATCAAGCGTGATACTGTTGCTCCGAAGGTTTCGGTCGCTTTGCAGCGTGCCTCCAAACGCACCATTGACGTAGTAGGCAAATTCCCAGTCGGTGATGAACTGGTCGTCCGGGTCGGGCGCGGTGGTGACGACCCGCATGGCGAATTGCAAATAATCGCCCGGCGTGCGGGTTCCGCTCTCGTCGTCGTCAAACCAGCGCACGTCAAAGTGAGCGAGGCGGAGCGGGAAAGGAGCGCGGTCGCAAGAGGAAAAGAGCAGGGCAGTTGCCAAAATGGGCAATAAAAGGGTCTTTTTCATAGCTGTTATTTTGGGGCAAACGTAGGGGCAGGCATCCAGCCAAGTCAAGCGTCACAATACGGTTTAGTATGGTTTTAACTTTTAACAACATGGAAACAGGGCTTTAACAGAACGGGAAAATGAGCGGGCCTAACTAATGGCTGGAGGTGTCACCAAAAGTAAATACTGTTAATAATCTTGAAAATCAAAAGTTTGTGAAATATAGCCCTACCTTTGACCCGGCACATCGCCACATCACAATTTCAATTTTTATACATGTACAGTGGAACCGTTAAGTTCTTCAATGAGGCCAAGGGATTTGGCTTTGTTGTTGACAGTGCCTCAAACGAGGAAATTTTTGTTCACGTCACAGGGCTGATTGACAACATCCGTGAAGGCGACAACGTCACGTTCAATACCGAGCGCGGCAAAAAAGGAATGAATGCAGTTGATGTCAAAATCGCGTAAGCGATTCAAGACATTTGATTCATAAAATTTCTGAACCTCCGGTGGGCGACCATCGGAGGTTTTTTATTGGCGGCTTTCCTACCTTCGCCCCGCCGTTCCCAACTAAAACCCACTCAAACCAGTCCGAACTATTTCCCATGCAACTCGACAGTTTTGAAGTCATTGGCGGCCAGCCGCTCAAAGGAGAATTGCAGCCGCAAGGTGCCAAAAACGAAGCCCTGCAAGTCATCAGCGCCGTGCTGCTCACCGACGACCCAGTCACCATCGCCAACGTGCCCGACATACTCGACGTGAACAAACTCATCGAGCTCCTGCGCGGCCTCGGCGTCACGGTGGAGCGCCTCGCGCCCGATACTTGGCGCTTTTGCGCCGGCACGGTGGACATCGCCTACCTGCGTTCCGACGCATTTATGAAAGATGCTGGACGACTGCGCGGCTCGGTCATGCTTATTGGCCCACTGCTCGCGCGGTTCGGACGCGCCACCCTGCCCAAGCCCGGCGGCGACAAAATCGGCCGACGACGCCTCGACACACACTTTTTGGGTTTTCAAAAATTGGGCGCGGAGTTCAAGTACGACGACGAAAAAGACATCTACTACGTGGAGCAACCAAAAGGGGGATTGCAAGGCACCTATATCCTCATGGACGAAATTTCCGTGACGGGCACGGCCAACGTGGTGATGGCGGCTGTTTTGTCGAAAGGCAAAACGACGATTTTCAACGCCGCCTGCGAGCCTTACGTGCAGCAACTTTGCCAAATGTTGGTGCGCATGGGCGCGAAAATCGAAGGCCTCGGCTCGAACCTTTTGCACATCGAAGGCGTGGAACAGCTCGGTGGAACGGAACACCGCTGCCTGCCCGACATGATTGAAATCGGCTCGTTCATCGGCTTGGCCGCCATGACGCAGGGCGACATCACCGTCAAAAACGCAGGCGTGGAGCACCTCGGCATCATCCCCTCCACGTTTGAAAAATTGGGGATTCAAATTGAACGAAAAGGCGACGACCTGCACATCCCCGCTCAAGAGCACTACGAAATCCACACCTTCATAGACGGTTCCATCCTGACAATATACGATGCGCCGTGGCCGGGTTTTACCCCCGATTTGATGTCCATCGTTTTGGTCGTGGCGACCCAAGCCCGGGGCAGCGTGCTAGTGCATCAAAAGATGTTCGAGAGCCGACTTTTCTTCGTGGACAAACTGATTGACATGGGCGCGCAAATCATCCTCTGCGACCCGCACCGCGCCACCGTCATCGGCCTCGACCGCCGCTACCCACTGCGCGGCATCGAAATGACTTCGCCCGACATCCGCGCGGGACAGGCGCTTCTGATTGCCGCACTCTCAGCCAAAGGCCGAAGCATCATCCACAACGTGCACCAGATAGATAGAGGGTATCAGCACATTGACGAAAGGTTGAACGCAATTGGGGCGAAGATTCGGCGGGTGTGAGGAATTGACTTTCGATGACGTACTTTCGCAGCACATTGTTTAGCAAATGATTCAACGTCTTACTATCAAGAACTTCAAAAAATTTGAAGAGGTGTCCTTTGAATTAGGCACTCCTTTGGTATTGGTGGGCCCCAACAACTCAGGAAAAACGTCCCTGTTGCAGGCCATTACTCTCCTTGATGTTGGCCTCCGAAAAATCGCCAGCCAGCCTCGCGGAGGGAAACAGAGAACTGGCATTGCTATCAACCGTCGGGATTTGGCATCAATACCTATTCCAACCGCTAAACTTTTATGGTTTCAAAAAAACGTCCGACAACACGAAAGGGAAAACGGCGGGGGGCTGACAAAAACCAAGAATATTCTAATTGAAATTGTTGCTGAAGGTTTTTCTCAGGGTAAGTCTTGGACAGTTGGGCTGGAATTCGACTATGCAAACGATGAGTCCTTTTATGTTCGACTCCTAAGAAAAGATGAAAAAGGTGAAGAACGCCACAGCCTCCCTCCGGAGGCTTTGTTGACACGGGTAGCCTATCTTCAACCTATGTCAGGTTTGGCTTCACAAGAGGACAGACTTACACGAGGGTCGGTTGACCGAAAAATCGGCGAAGGAAAAACAGCTGATGTAATTCGCAACATCTGCTATCAACTCCTGAACCCAGAAACAAGCGAATATTTAGAACCGGAGGAAGCGTTCAGAAAATGGGATGATACTGCTCGGATTTTGAAACAAAAATTTGGACTATCTATTCAAGCACCGGTTTATTACCCAGAGTCAGGTCTTTTGGAAATGAAATATACAGAGAATGGCGTGGAGTATGACTTGACATCTGCTGGGCGAGGGTTTCAACAAACGTTACTTTTATTGTGCTATTTGTTTGCCCACCCTAACAGCACGATTTTGATGGACGAACCCGATGCACATTTGGAAGTTTTGCGCCAACGAGAAATATACCAACTGATATCTGATGTGGCCAATAGCCAAAATTCTCAATTAATCATAGCTTCCCATTCAGAGGTTGTGCTGAGCGAAGCCGCAGCCAAAGGCGACCAAGTGGTAGCTGTGATTGAGCAACAAGCCATACCGTTGATTGACCGCCACATGGTTCAGCAGGTCAGAAAATCGCTAACAGAGATAGGTTGGGAACGCTATTACAAAGCTAAATTGAAAAAGCATATCCTCTTCTTCGAAGGTGAGACTGACGACCTGATATTGCAGGCTTTTGCCAAGATACTGGGCCACCCGCTCTATGAATTGCTACCGACAGCAAATGTTGATTATTTAGGCAGCAATCAACCAAACGAAGCATTCAAACGCTTTGCCGCACTCAAAGTAGTCGTTCCCGATTTGAAAGGTGTTGCACTTTTCGACAATCTCTACGGCAAGCAGACAAGCCCTGACTCTCTCGTGCCAGTACTTCAATGGCAGCGCTGCGAGGTCGAAAATTATTTTTTGACCCCTGAACTGATGTTGCGCTGGGCAGGACTTAATCGAGATTTGTTTAGTGCGGCGAGTATTGCACAGATGCAACAAGCGATAGAAAACTTGACTGCACCCATTTATTTGAGCAATCGTTCCCATGAGTGGTGGTCCAGAGATCCGCGCTCAACATGGGGTGAAGACGTATTTCGAGAATATTTTGAAAAAAGGCATGAGCCTATGATGATGAGAAAGGGCACTTTTCATCACTTAATTGATTTATTAGAACCTGCGGATGTTGAACCTGAAATTATCGAAAAATTGGATACAATTCTTCAAGTTTTTAAGTAATATCAGCACGCGATTGGGGCGAAGATTCGGCGGGTGTAGATTGATAGCAGCTGAAAACCTGTGCTATTCATGTGATGGTTCGAAGTCAAGACATGAATAAGCGTTCGAACACCAAGGCTCCAACATTTCAGCCCATGATTCGCGTTTCACCGCATTTGACATAAAAACTACAGAAAAAAGGATGATTGGGAACATAAAAAATACTGCATTGCGGGCAATGCTGATATTATTGCTTAGCTCTTGCGCAAGTTTAAAAAGCGGAAAAATCAACTCTCCGTTCGATAAGAGCAATTGCAACCAACAGGTCACGCCGCCCTACGCCAAAGCCGACCTTCCAAAGCCCATTCACGAAATAGAAATTGACACGGCCATTGCAAGCCGCTTTTCGTTTCACGCATTGAACACCGCAAACGCAATCGGAGTGCTCAATCTGTTGACAACGTTTGTAAACCTCCGAAAACAATATGAACAAAACCCAACCATCGAACAACGAATCGAAATCGCCGAACTGTCCCGCAAAATCAACCAAAGAATAATAATTTCCTCGCTTGAAATTTCGGCAGTCGCTTCCGAAATGGACTGCGAGGAAGAACGAGCCGACCAAATCGCAACTTACTTGAAAAGCAAGGAAGATGACGCGGAAACCAAGCTGACGGTCGGGGCCATCATCGTGGGCGCGACGGGGGCCATCGTGGCAGGGGCTTTATTGGCAAGCGGCGACGACAGCAATGCGCCAGAGTTCATAGGGATAGGTGCAGGCTTGATAGAGGCCGCGTTGGGTCTGTCCATTCTTGCCAACAAAAGAAAAGTCGAGTTTTATCATCCAAGAAATGCGCTGAGGGACATTTGGGCGGCACCCGACGTTTCGGAAATTTTCCCGGCATCGGTTTGGTATTACCTCACCTACGAAAACCCCGGCCAAGCATACAAGTCGGTCAGGCAACAACTCGTTGATAAGTGGGTGAGTTTTGGACAAATTGCCGACACCAGGGAAAAAGACAAGGAAAAAGTACACGCTTTGTTCTTTGGCGATGGCGGCCAATACACAGCCGACCAGCTGACCAACAGAGCCAACATGCACGACCAGATTGAGGCACACATCAATCTGATGAAACAAAATCTCAAACTATTGGCGGTAGAGTTTGAGAAAATGCACAACGAATAACATAGGCGGCGGCGATGGGAATGCCCTTTGTTTATCGCCCCTCCCGCAACGCCGCTGCGTAAGCATTCGGCAAAGGACTTTCCTCCACCGCACGAGCCGCTTTTTCCACGTCATAATCGAAACGGGCGAACGTCACGCGGATGCCATCGGCTCGCTTCAGGCTGCTGTGTTCGTCCAACTCGAGCACCACATAGCCTCCTCGAGGGTCGCCATCCTTGGGCTTGCCCACCGAGCCGATGTTGATGGCATGGCGAAAACGCGGCTCAGCATCCGTGACAGCGTTCAGCACGCGGTGATATGGCTTGTGCGTGTGGCCGAAGCAAAGCACATCGGCATTCGCTCCTTCCAAAATGCGCAATAGGCTCGCCTCCTCGCGGTCTTCAAACAGGTATTCATTGATTTTGCGCGGGCTGCCGTGCACGAGCAGCAGCGAAATAGGCTCGCCGTCCTGCATCTCCAATTCGACGCGAATATGCTTGGGCAATTCCCGCAAATACTGGCGTTCGTTGGGCTGCACGATTTGGTTGGTAAATGAAATGGACACCGCGCCATTGGCTTTTTCCGCCTCGGTTTTGTACGCGCAGCCACAGTCGTCGCTTGCCCGGCCAATGCCATAATCGTAGTTGCCGGCAATGGTCGGTATGCCTCGGCGACGAATTTCACGAATGACCTCGTTGGGCCAGATGTTGTAGCCCACCAAATCGCCAAGGCAGAAAATCTGGTCGGGCTGGTGTTTTTCCACATCCTCAAAAAAAGCCTCAAGGGCCGGAAGGTTGGCGTGGATGTCGGAGAAAAGCGCGATTTTCATAGAAAAAGGTGGTCAATAAGGGCGTGTTTATTGTTGCGAAGGGATGCCTCTCTGTCAGGTGCCGTATTTCAAAATCAATGAAATCTGCCCACTATGCCAAGCCGTGTGTGTGCAAATCCGTGCCAGTGCCTCGGCCTTCGTCTTTCGACCGAACTCTTTTGTTTCGATGTAATACTCCCAATCCGTGTCGCTTTGTTTTTCAAGCGCGGCACGCAACACCCGATGAGCCTCCTCCAAATGCGCGAGCAAGGCATCCAAATCCGTGAACTGTCCGTGAGTTCTGGCCAAAGGCCCGACGGTAGAGGCCCGCACCGCGATAGGCTCGCCAAACACATTTTTGGCAAAAAGTTGCTCCACTTCGCCGATGTGTCGAAGCAGCCAACCCAGCGAATTGGAATTGGGGTGCAACCGTCGCGTCAAATCCGCCGGCGCGATGTTGGGCAACTGATTGGTCAGCCGTGTGCGCCCCTCTTCCCAGAGAGCAAGCATGAGTTCAGTCTTGGTCATCATTATGTTTCGATGAGGATGCCTCGCAAGCAAATCCTTACAGGAAGCGCCACTTCATGAGTTCCTACACTGCATGGTTGGGCCTGCCGAAAACAATGCTTGCGAGCCATCCTCAAATCGCTTGATTTAGCAACAGCCGCTACCCGGCGCACAGCAGGCACTGCCTGCCTCGGCGGCCAGATGGCGCATCTCGACTTTGCGCTTTTCCGCCCGGGCCATTTTTTGGGTAGGGTCGCCACCCGGCTTTTCAGCAAAAACCGTGACGCTGAAAATGCCTGTTTTGGACGCGACAAAGGTCTTCAATTCTTCTTCCGAAAGGTACTCGCGCAGGATTTCGTCGGGAATCAAAATCGGCTTTTGCTTTTGCACACTCAAGTTTTCAAAACCCGTTTGGCGAATGATGTTGAGGTATTCGTCTCGTTGGATGGCTCCCGAAACACACCCCGCGTACATCTCGGCGGCGTTGCGCAGCACGTCGGGCAATTCGCCCACAAGCACCACGTCGGAGATGCTGAAATGCCCGCCGGGACGCAACACGCGCCGTATTTCACCAAACACTTTGGGCTTGTCCGGCACGAGATTGAGCACACAGTTGCTCACCACCACGTCCACAGAGTTGTCGGACACCGGCAGGTCTTCAATGTCGCCTTGCCGGAATTCCACATTGTGAAAGCCTCTTTTTTCGGCGTTTTCTCGGGCTTTCTTTATCATGGCTGGCGTGAAATCCACCCCGATGACTTTGCCCGTAGGCCCGGCCTCGGCCCTTGCCACGAAGCAGTCGTTGCCCGCGCCGGAGCCGAGGTCGAGCACCACATCGCCTGCTTGGATTTGGGCAAATTGGGTGGGCAGGCCACAGCCGAGGCCCAAGTCGGCATCGGGATTGTAGCCTTCGAGGTCGGTGTAAGAATCCGACATGATGTTGTAGGTGCCGGGCGTTCCGACACCACAGCAGGAGTTGGCATTGGTGGTTTTGTCCTGCAAGGCAATTTCCGAGTATTTTTCCCGGACGATGGACTTAATCTGTTCTGCGGTTTGCATAGCGTAAAAATTTTAGTTGTGGATGAAAGCAATGGAGATGTGGCAATCGGGGGGGCTTATCGTAGAAAGACGATGGTTTTGGCTAAAAAAATAGCCCATCATGCTTCAGCAGCATGGTGAGCCAGCGGTGTGGAGGAAAAATGATTTCAATATCTGCTCAAATTTTTGGAAGGTCTGGCGGTTGATGCAGTAACAGGATTTCGCCCCGTCCACCGTGCCTTGAATTAGGCCGGCTTGTTGCAATTCTTTGAGGTGTTGCGACACGGTGCTTTGTGCCAAGGGCAACACTTCCACGATTTCGCCGCAGATGCAAGTTTGCCGCCGTGCTAGTTCTTTCAAAATAGCAATTCGCGCTGGGTGGGCGAGTGCTTTGGCGAGTGCCGCGAGCTCCTGTTCGTCGCGCCCGAAGGCTTCTTTTTTAGTGGTGGCCATGTTCGGTTCGGTTCATTTTCATCGCAAAAGTACGATGAACTTTTTGGAAGCCAAATTTTCGAGAAAAAATTTTATCGTTTTTTTACGATTAAACCATTCTCTGCAATCACAACCCCTCATTCCCAAGCGCCTTCATCATCGCTTCCGCCTTCAACAAACACTCCGCATATTCATCTTCCGGCACCGAATCGTACACGATGGCACCGCCCACCTGTGCGGACACATATCGAGCGGCGGCGTTGTAGAGGATGCTGCGAATCACCACGTTGAAATCAAAATCGCCCGCCGGGTCGAAGTAGCCCACTGCGCCAGAATATAGTCCGCGCCGGGTGTTTTCGGAACGCTCAATCAGTTCCATCGCCATCACTTTTGGTGCGCCGGTCATGCTGCCGGGGGGGAAAGCGTCGCGGAGGGCATTGAGGGCATTAGAGTTATTAGAGTCATTAAGGTCATTGGGGTCATTGGGGGCATTGGGGTTATTGGGGTCATTAAGGTCATTGGGGTCATTAAGGTCATTGGGGTCATTGGGGTCATTGGGGTCATTGGGGTCATTTAAAAAATTACTTTTAATGACTTCTAATGACTTCAACGTCCCTGTAATTGTAGAAATCATCTGGTGCACCGTCTCGAAGGTGTAAATGCCGAAGAGTTCTTCCACCCGCACCGAGCCGGGCACGCAGTTGCGCGCCAAATCGTTGCGCACCAAATCCACAATCATCACGTTTTCGGCGCGGTCTTTTTCACTATTCAGCAACTCCTGCCGAATCCTGTCATCCTCGCCAGCGGATCTGCCGCGTTTTCGCGTCCCTTTTATGGGCTGCGAAATCACTTTCCGCCCTTCTTTTTTCAAAAAACGCTCCGGGCTGGCGGAAAGCAGGTATCGGTCGCGCCAGCGCATGAACGTCGAAAACGGCGCTTTGCCAATCGCGTTGAGCCGTTCAAAAACCGCCACCGGGTCGAGCGCGGCATTTTCAGCAAAAAACTCCTGACACAAGTTCATTTCGTACAAATCGCCCTCCACGATGTGTTGGCGAATAGCCTCGACTTTTTGCAAATACTCGGCCTTTGACATTCGTGGCATCAATTGAATTTCTGCATTTTTCTCTTCCGTCAAGCTGCCGGCATCTGGCTCTGCCATTTTTATTTCCTCAAAAACCGCTTTCGGCAATCGCCCGATGGTCTGGATTTCAATGTGGTTTTCCCGAATGCCGATGACGATTTCAGGCTGGAAAAAACCCAAATCCGGCAGTCCGATGCCGTCGAAATTTTGGGAAGACAGTCGCTCCACCTCGTTTTTTAAATCGTAGCCGAAAAAACCGAAAAGCCAATCCCCTCCCCCTTTGCCATCGCGTAAGAAACTCTGCAAGGATTTCAGTTGCTCAAAAGATTGTCCCGCATTTGCTTCCAAAAAAGTTACCGCTCCAGCGGCGGCGAGACATTCCCAACCGCCTGTGGTCAGGCGGTGACTTGAAGTCACCGCCTGACTGTGGCCGTTGCTGTCGAGATACACCGCCAATTCATGCCCCGCTGCCCAGTGAAGCAGTTGTTTTTTCCAAAAAGCAAGGTCGTCGAGTGGGAAAAAAGCGGTTTGTCGCATTCAATGTATTGCGGAACGCTGTTCCGCACCGGTATAAGTTTAAGGGAACGGTTGGTCGTAAGTTCATGCCTGCGGAACAACGTACCGCAATGCAAGCCCCGCTGGCCAATCCAGCGTCGCAGCTTCTTCTTGCGAAACTTTCCAAAGCAGTGCCTTTATTTTCAAGAACGTATCTTTCACCTCACTCTGGCGGATGCCGATTTCGAGCAGGCCGCGCTCGCCGTATTCCTCTCTGAGGATGTTGATGTCGAGTTTTTTAAGGGCATTCATCACGTCGGGCATGAGCGCGTAGTCGAAGTCGAGCACGAAGGTGTCTTTCACAATTTTTTCCACAATCGCCGCGCTGCGCAAAGCCTCGGCGGCAGCTTCGCGGTAGGCATTGATGAGGCCCGAAGTGCCGAGCAAGGTGCCGCCGAAATAACGCACCACCACGACCACCACTTCCGTCAGCCCGAATGCGTCAATCTGCCCCAGAATGGGTCGCCCGGCTGTGCCGCTGGGTTCGCCGTCGTCGTTGGCGCGGAAGTGGCTGCCGTCGGGCGACAGCCGCCATGCGAAGCAGTGGTGTCGCGCCTTGAAGTGTTCCTTGCGCAGCGCCTCCACATGCGCCAGCGCCTCTGCCTCGCTGCTCGTCGGCCATGCGTAAGCGATGAATTTGCTGCCCCGGTCTTTGAATTCGCCGGTAGCGGGAGCCGCAAGGGTGTGGTAGTGGTCTGTCATGGCAGCGAGAAAGCTATTGGCGAGAGGATAGAGGCAAAAGAATCAAACAGATTTTAACTTTCTTCTTTTTTAAGAAATTCGAGCAGCTTGACAAGGTCGTCCGCTATCTCGCCGCGCATTTTTTTCAGTTCATCAGGATGAACACCAATAGAATTGGGGCCCATCGCCACACTGCACATGCCTTGGATTTTCAGGGCTCCTGTTCTTGCCGAGGGGATTCTTGCAAGACTTCGAGCAGCTGACAGGAAGGAGTCAAAATTACCTTGAGCAATGAATCGCTCTGCTTCGGCAACGGCAGTATTTTTATCTTCGTATACCCCATTCAATACTTCTTTGGCATCCATGGGTTCAAACTTGCCCCCTTGTTGGCAGATGAGTTTCGTGTTGTGTTTAGCGTACTGGATTACATCGAGCAAGAGGAATTCAGTGGGCTTTTTAGCGTTTTTGCAATCTTCACATGGGCAGAGGATGAATTCTTTTTCTTCTAAACCTTTGAAGGCTTGCTTAACCTCTTTCAAATGGGCTTGGATGTCCAAAAGCCTTATTTTTTTCCCCTGCCCTGCGATGCGAATACTTATTTCTCTGGTAATTTGATTTTCAATGACTTCGGCCATGGTGCCTTCCTCCCAACGAAGTACAACGCCGTCACGCCAGACGTAATCCTGATAGATGTGGGGGCTCATTTTGGCGATGAACTGTGTGACAATACCGCTTGGCATGAACTCGTATTTATATCGGTACTGAATCAGGCCTTCAGAGGGAAAACCTGCATAGTATTTGGACTCTGGGGCAAGTAATTGAGGGGCGATGTAGGTGTCGCTCATGCCATGTACGCGATAACAAATGCCAAATTGCTCCATGATGGCAAGCAGATTCCGCTCGTGGCCGCGATATCTTTCGCCCGACCAGATTTCTGAAAGCCTATCTTCAGTAAAATGCCCTTGCTGTCGTTGGATAAAATCTTTGTCCAGTGCCTTGTAGACAGCACTAGTGAACCATTCGTTATTCAGAATAATCAAATCTTCGAGCCACTTGATGTTGGGAAAATGTAAAACAATGCCCAGACGGTGAAATGTACTCAAAAGGGTTTCCATTTGGGATTGGTCTTTGACTCCGTTTTGTTCGCAAATTTCTTTGAATTTAGATTTTTTGATATGGTCATCAGATATCTCTCGAAGCGCTTTTCGCACTTTTACCCAATTGGCGGGCAGTTCTCGGCCAAGCACGTCGAGTTTGCAAAATTCTGTCTGAATCCTCGATATTAAATTTCTAAAACGTTCATCGTTCTGAGCAAAATCGACGTCTATCGGTTCTCGAATAAGGTTCTTAAACGGCTCGAATATTCTGTTTTCTAGGGAAATCGTTCGCTGGGCACCTTCTCTGGCATTGAAAACTGTAAGTATCGGGCAACTTTCGCCTGTGCGAAGCGTGACGGCATTTAGCCAGTAAATAAAGGTGGAGGCAACTGTTTCTTTGTCTTCTTTACGATTGCTGCTGAGCAGAACATAAAGAGTGTCTTCTGTAAGGAAAAGTTGATGGGTCGTATAATAAAGTTCTTGGCCGCCGAAGTCCCAAATGTGGGCAATCATGTCCTTTTCTTCGCCTTTTCCTTTCACACGACCTTTAAACGGATACTCTTCGATGAGGATACCTTCGGTGCGCTTGTCGGTTTCGTTGGGAACGCGATGGTCGGGATTTCTAAGCTTGCGGACCAAAGTGGTTTTTCCAGCTTCTCCTGCTCCGACGATGACAATTTTGGCTTCGTACAGATAATCAATTCCTTGCGCAGATGAGGCGGACAAAAAGTCCATCAATTGCTTCCGCCCCCCTAAAATTATCTCAAAGCCTGGGCTTTTAAATGGAATGCTTTGGTCAATAACGATGCAATTACGCATGATGCCATGGTCCACCTCCTTGATTTCCATCCCTTTTTCGAGCAGCGGCAAAAGCGGACGAACATCCCTGATTTTGGTCTTTCGCAAATCGAGCAGCAGCAGATTGGGCATTTCCAATTTGGGCAGCCGGGTAATGTTTGTCTCCTGCAAATCCAGCATCTGCAAGTCTTTAAATCCGGCCAAAATATCTACCGAGCGGTCGTCAATTTTGGTGCGCTTCGCGTCCAATCGGGTTAGTTTTTTAAAACCTCTGATAGGTTGAAGCGAAGAAACTTCTGTCTGATTGATGACCAATTGTTGCAAACTGCCGGCAATCCAAATCTGCGGCAAATCTTTTACCCTAGTATTGTAGGCCTGCAAAACTTCCAGATTGCTCAGATTGGCGATAGGGTCAAGGCTTCTTACATAAGTGTGGTGACAAAGTAAATGGCGAAGTTGTTCCATCTTGTTCAAAGCACTCAAATCTTCCACGCTCGTATTGGAAATGTCCAATTCTTCAATACTCGTCAAACCGGCGAGATTCGTCAAATCCTTCAGCCCCCAACGACCTTCCGCACCTCCGGCGAGCACCAAACGCTTCAATTTCGGAAATGAACTGCCAAACCAAGACGGAATGGAATTTATCTTATTTGCTGTTCCTGAAACAATAGAGCGTTCGGCTATCCAGCGATTGTTTTGATGATTATCTTTATCCTCGTGCCAAGTTTGAAATTCCGAAGAAAAAGTAAGAACCTCAAGGTTCCTTAATTCTTTTATTTCTTCAGGAATTTCGACAAGACCCAAATTCCCCAAATCAAGCCGCGCAAGATTGTTTTTTTTATAGTGTTTGATGACTTCTGCAAGGGTGGTCCGCATACTTCAAAAGGTTTTGTTTTTAACAGGCAATAAATGCAATGCGGCAAATGTGCGGCAAATTTTTTCAAAAGTCACACCACTTATACGGAAGCGGTATTTTTGCCGAAACTGCTCGATTCAATGAATTCCACCACTTTCCAAGCCGCCATTCGCGCCGGCATCCCCGCCCAACTGCCCCCCAAAAAAGAACTTGACCCCACCGTCAGCCACGCGCCGCGCCGCGTCGTGGAAGGCGTTTTGTCGGAAAAAGAAAAAGTGCTGGCCGTGCAAAACGCCCTGCGATACTTCCCCCCGCACTGGCACCGCGAACTGGCGGCAGAGTTCGCCGAAGAACTCGCTCGCTACGGACGCATCTATATGCACCGTCTTCGGCCCGACTACGCGATGTATGCGCGACCCATCGCCGAATACCCTTGCCAATCGCAGCAAGCCGCCGCCATCATGCTGATGATTCAAAACAACCTCGACCCCAAAGTCGCCAAACACCCCCACGAACTCATCACCTACGGCGGCAACGGCGCGGTGTTCCAAAACTGGGCGCAATACCTCCTGACCATGCGCTACCTGTCGGAAATGACCGACCAGCAGACGTTGGTGATGTATTCCGGCCACCCAATGGGACTTTTTCCCAGCCACCCCGACGCGCCGCGCGTGGTGGTGACCAACGGCATGATGATTCCGAATTACTCGAAAAAAGAAGATTGGAACAAATACAACGCGCTCGGCGTGACGCAGTACGGCCAAATGACCGCCGGCTCTTACATGTACATCGGGCCGCAAGGCATCGTGCATGGCACCACGATTACGCTGCTCAACGCGGGTCGTAAAATGGGTCTGGGCGACGACGACTTGCGCGGCAAAGTGTTCGTCACCAGCGGTTTGGGCGGCATGTCGGGCGCACAGGCGCTGGCGGGAGTCATCACAGGCTCGGTCACGGTCATCGCCGAAGTGGACGGCGACGCGGTGCAGCAGCGCCTCACCGACGGCTACATCCAAAGGGAAAATGTCTTCAATGACCTGAATGACCTCATCATCACCCTCGAACGCTGCCGCCGCGACAAGACCGCCGTCGCGCTCATCTATCACGGCAACATCGTTGACCTCTGGGAACGCTTTGTGCGCGACAACATTCGCGTCGAGTTGGGCAGCGACCAGACGAGTTGCCACAATATTCACGACCTCGGTTATTGCCCGGTCGGTTACACTTTCGAAGAAGCCAAACAGTTGTTAATCAAAGACAAAGCAAAATTTCTCGAAGAAGTCCGCGCCACGCTGCGCCGCCACGTCGCGGCCATCAACCTCATGGCCGAGCGCGGCACTTATTTCTGGGATTACGGCAATGCCTTTTTGAAAGAAGCCAGTGAGGCAGGTGCTGATGTTTGGAAAAATCGCGGTGAAGGCATTTTCAAATATCCTTCCTACGTCGAGGACATCATGGGGCCGCTCTGCTTCGATTACGGTTTCGGGCCTTTTCGTTGGGTTTGTTGTTCGGGTTTGCAAGAGGATTTGGACAAAACCGACCAAATCGCAGCGGGTATTTTGGAAAAAATGCTCGCCGAAGCACCCGCCGAGATTCGCGGCCAACTGAACGACAACCTCATCTGGATTCAAAAAGCCAAGCAGCAAATCCCCGTAGTCGGCTCCAAGTCAAGGATTTTGTACGCCGACTCGGAAGGCCGCATCCGCATTGCGCAAGCCATCAACGATGCCATTGCCAGCGGTGAACTGGCCGGGCCGGTGGTGCTGGGCCGCGACCACCACGACGTGAGCGGCACGGATTCGCCCTTCCGCGAAACGGCCAACATCTACGACGGCTCGCGCTTCACGGCGGATATGGCGGTGCAAAACGTCATCGGCGACGCCTTTCGGGGCGCCACGTGGGTGAGCCTGCACAACGGTGGCGGCGTAGGCTGGGGCGAGGTCATCAACGGCGGTTTCGGCATGGTGCTCGATGGCTCGGCGGATTCGGAACGACGGCTGAAATCCATGCTCTTTTGGGACGTGAACAACGGCATCAGTCGTCGCGCTTGGGCACGGAATCCACACGCGCTCAGCACATTGCAACGCACGATGGAGCAGTACTCTGACCTAAAAGTGACGGTGCCGTATCTGGCGGATGAGGCGATGGTGCGAGAGGCGATGGGAAGGGAGAAAGTTTGAGAGGAAGATTTGGTTTGTTAGCTCATGCGAATCACGGGTTGAGGCAAGATGTTGAAAACGTCTGCTATTTGAGTGGTGACTTGAAATCACCGCCTGAATAAGCAATTGAATAGCCTTGTTGCGGTGGAGGGCTTTGAGTGGAGGGGATTGTCATTTTTTCGACTGGCAAGGCAAATTTTGCAATCGAAATCGGGCATATTCGGCGAAAAATGTAACGAAGCCGGTCGGAAAAAGGGCTTTCCCTTCGCCAAAGGCCTCCACCGCAACAAGTCTAATGGATATCAATAAGTCTTGCTCAACACAAGCAACTGATTTTTGATAGCCTCCGGCTGGCTTGTGGGTGCCTTATCGGCAAAATAGCCATTCTTGCCAATGATGAAATACTGTGGTATCGCTTCCACCCCATAGGCTGCGGCGATGTTGAGTCCGCCGCCCGCCGAGGCCAACAAGTTGCGTCCCTTGAACCCTCGCTCAGTGAGCGCGGAGCGCCACTTGGAGGGGTTTTCGTCAATGGAGATATTGACAATCTCGATGCCCAGCCGCTCCAATTCGGCTGCATAATGGTCAAACTTTGCCATTTTCTCTAAGCAGGTGCCGCACCAGCTCGCCCAGAAATTGAGGTAAACGACGCGCCCGCGCATCTGCGCCAGCGACACCTCGTTGCCCTTTGCATCGCTGGCGGTAAACATGGGCGCGGGCAACCCGGGCGACACGCGAGCGACTTTTTCATACAAATCGGTCACTTTGGCCTCGAAGGCTGGGTAAGGGTTGGTCTTGACAAAATCAGTGTAGAAGGGCAGTATTTCCCGGTAGCGCTCGCCGCTGAAAGCAAGCCGAATCATCTCCGAGCGAAAAAATGCGAGGGGCTTATCGCGCAGCACCTCGCCTGCCAGCGCGTATTGACCCGCGTAGAAGTTGTCGGTTTGCTCATCTTTGGCAAGATGCCAGGCGATGAGGGCTTGCAAGAACTGTCGGTACCAGTCGCTGCCAATGGCCTTGCAAAAATTGGGCGCTTCGTATAAAAAATCGAAGAACTCTGGCTGCACGGAGTGTCTTTTGGCAAACACATGACCGTAGAAAAGAAGGTGGTAGGCCCACGAGTAGGTAATCTCGGCGGAAAGCCATTCGACGAACGCGGGTGTCAGTGCCCCCGGCAATGTGGCTGAAAAATCCTTGAGCATGGCGATGTTGGCTGATTTCCGGGCATCGAGAAATGCCTTGAACTCGGTGGGGGCCAAGTTTTCCATTCGCTCGTACATCGGGGGTTCGACGGCTGCCCACCAATGCCCGATTTTCAGTCGGAGATTGTTCATTTCATCATAATCGGGCGGGTTTTCCTTAAAAAATTGTTGCAGCAAGCGGTTGTTCGCGCCAGCGCGGCCTCCCAGAGCCAAAGGCTGCAAAAAGCGGAAAGCATCTGCCTCAATTGTCAGGGTGTCGTTGGGTTCGAGGAAAACGGGCAGGTGGTTGAAATTGAAAACGAGGAAAGCCAACTGTGGCTCTGGCAGCGGCGCTTCGAGCGAAAAGGCCAGCTGCTGGTCTAATTGGACCCAATAGGTGTCGCTGTGGCCGTCCACATAATAATGCGGCACGAAGAGCTCGACCCGGTCGCCCGGTCTCGCATTTTTGAAAAAGCCCGTGATGCGGGCCGATTGCGCTGTGTAGGCGCAAAGTGTAAGCAGGATGACAAAAAGGCGGGTTTTGGCCATGGATGAAAAAATTTGAAAACTCAAGCGAAAGGTAAGCGCGTATCTCCTACGACTTCAACGGACATTCAGATTTTTTCTCCATTTTTTAACAAACGATATTTCCGATGCAAATTTTTACCACCGTGAGCGCAATGGCGCTCTTGTTTCTACCTGCATGGGTGCGGGCGCAGAGCTTGTTTGGCGGTTTTATGAATGGCGATGGCCGCGGTGCCGTGGCCCTTTCGTACACCGCAGAGCGCTATTCTGAGGTCTTTCTTGTGCCAGCGGATGCCGACCGGGTGCCGATTTTCAACAAGATGGAAGTGAACAGCATCAATCTGTATGCTACTTACGGACTGAGTCCTCGGTTGGATTTTGTGCTGAACCTGCCTTACATTCAAGCTAAAGGTCACGCCTCGCAAGCCACGCTCGAGGAGTTGGGTTTCAAAAACGAGCGAAAAGGGCTGCAAGACATTTCCATTTACCTGAAATACAGGATTCGCAGTATCGCGCTGGGAGCCTACCGGATGGATTTCTTGGCGGCGGGAGGTGTCAGAACCCCCGTGAGCAATTACGAAGTGGAGCGGGGGTTGCAGTCTATTGTGGCCATTGGCAATCGCGCTTCGACGCTGAATGGAATAGGCGTGGTTCATTTTCGCACACGCATAGGCTTTTATTTGACGGGACAAGGCGGCTACAGCTATCGCACTGGTCAAGTCCCCGATGCCTTTGTTGGCGAAGCACGAGTGGGCTATGGCACCCGCCGCTTTCAGGTGGCGGCATGGTACGCCCAACAAGTTTCTACAGGTGGCGTGCATATCCTCGGCGAGGGATTCGACGGTTTTTTTCCGGCAACCGATGTGAGCTACACCCGTGCTGGGCTAAACGTGTATGTGCCAACCGTAAGCGGTTTCGGCGTATCGGCTGGCGTGAACAAATACGTCAGTGGGCGCAACGTCGGCAAGGCGATTGTTTTTACCGGAGCCGTCGTCTTTGCTTTTCGGACAAGCTCAAATTGACAATCGCCTCACTTCCTCTTTTCTATCAAAGCTTTTCAAAATTTAACTACCATGTTCCGACATCATACAAAGCTACTCCTTGCCTTTTTTGTGGCCATCCTTTTTGCCGACTCGAGCTGTGTGAAAGACCCTTCTGACGCGCTGCCCTCTATTGCCGATTTGGTCGTGTCGAATCCCGATTTTAACACTCTTGAAGACGCGGCTATTCAATGCAATTTGGTGTTTGTGCTATCCAATCCCAACGCAGGCGACCCTTCGGGCGATTTTACGGTGTTTGCTCCCAACGACAAGGCTTTTGCTCGGCTCAACCTGCTCAACAGCGACGACTTGACGCAATTGAAAACCGATTTCCTGACTCAAACAGTCCTGTACCATGTCTCGAATGGGAACCTGCGCAGCAATGAGTTGTCGGAAGGCAACCAGTCGGCTTCAGTCATAGGCATCTCGCGCCGAATTGTGTTTGCGGGCAACGACCGATATATCAACGGCTCCAAAATAATTGCCACTGATGTGAGGGCTGCCAACGGAACGGTTCATGTGCTTGACAAAGTGTTGCTGGCAACGGGCCTTGACATCGTGCAATCGGCGCTTGCACTGCGTGACACTCAGGTGTTCAAAACGCCCGAACTGACGTTTCTCGTGGAAGCGGTGCTCTATGCCGAACTGGCTGGGGCGCTCAGCGCGTCGCCCGGCAGCCCGTCTTTCACGGTGTTTGCCCCGACCGATGCGGCGTTCAGGCAATTGGGCATTGATTTGGGCGTGTCGCTTGAGGTTCCTTCGGACATCCGCCAATTGCCGAAAGATGTGGTTGCGGCGGTGTTGCTGCATCATGTGGTGGCAGATGGCGGAAAATTCACCTCTGAGATGAATCAAACCAGAATCAAACCGCTTGGCGGAGGCACGGATTTGAGCATCGCCAGATTTTCAAATGGCGACATCGCCATCGGAGGAAGGGGCAACAACTCGCTGGCAAAGGCAGTGATACCCGATATTCTTGCGACCAACGGGGTCATACATCTGATTGACAGGGTGTTGCTGCCTTAGCCGACACCTCTACTTGCAGTTGGCAGGCACCGGGATTTCCTTGTTTTGTTTGTTCACAAAAAACAAATCCACGCAGCCTTCCAGCGTTCGCCCGGTTTTGTAAAGCGCCATGCCTCGCAGGTGGCGAATTTTGTTGTCGGCGGGGAAAAGCCGCACTGCTTTGTCGAGCGCCTCCATGCTGGTGGCGCTCTTTTCTTTTTCGGCGAGTGCCGCGTCGCTCAGCGCCTGATAAATCACTTCCTTGTAGCCTTTGAGCAAGTCTGGGCAGGCTGCGCTGTTTGTGGCGAAAGGCAAGGAGAGATAGTATTGGGTTTCGCTTCCCAGCGCGGGGTATTGCACGCGCCATTGGCCGCTGGTCTCCTGCAAAAACGCGGTGGCGGCTGCCTTGAATTCCTTGCCCAGATTGTTGTAGTCAATCATCTCGAGCACAAACGGGGCACCTGTTTGCTGGTTGATTTTGAACTTGACATCCACGACACCGAATGCGCAGGGCTGGGCGGGGTCTTTGGTTTTCGGGGATTTTAGGTAGGTGTCTTGAAAATACTCGTACCCGGCCTTGCCTGTCGCAAAAAATGGCTTGGGGTCGGCATTGGCCATTTTGACGGTGGGTCTTTCGCTGCTTTTGAGCCTGAAACGGACGGTTGTTCTCAGCAACACGCTCACTTTTTCTCCGTTTTCCTCGCCGGGCAGCCAGACGATGTTTTTTTCCTTCAACAACTGGAACAGGCGCCTGACTTCTTCGCCGCAACCTAGGCCAATGTCGTTTTTCAGCGCGAGGTTGCGGATGTGCCCGTCTCGCCCCACCACAAACTCGACCTGAATATCCCCTTCCAAACCAATTCGGAGCGCGTCTTCGGGGTAAATCAGGTGTTGCAGGAAAAAGTCGTTCAGATGCTCCAACGAGCAATCCCGGATATGTTCGTCCTTGCGGCCTTTTTGCCGGCAGGTGCCGAGCGCGGGCATATCGTCGGGCAATTCATAGATTTCGTCCTCATCTTCTGGTTTGTCGAGCGTCGGGAACGCTTTGTTTCTCCCTTCCCAACTATACACCACCGTCACCATCACGGGAGTGCGTGTCGCCTGTCCGTCGGCGATGGCGGGGAGCCATCGCACGTCGTCGCGTTCCATTTTTTTGAGCACGGCCAGTGCGTTGGCATCATATTCTTTGATGCCCAAATCGAGGATGCGGGGGGAGTGCACCTTGCCGTTGGCATCCACCGTGACCCTTACTCTCACCATCACGGGTTTGAAATCAGGCGACTTGGCCGCGTCGGGATATTGGAGGTTGTCCGTTATGTATTGTTGCAGTTTTTCTTCCGCGCACTTGATTTTTTCCTCGATGGAGCGCCCCGTCAACTCGCAGCCCGGAAAACGAGGCGGTTGGTTCAGCGCATTCAAGGCGCTTTTTGAGCCGTCGTTTTTATCGGCGATGACAATGGCCGCCGCCTCTCCGTTTTGGGCGCAGGCATCTTTGGCGAATGCAAACAGGAAAAGCCCCATCGTCAGGGCGACAACACGGCACACAGGATTGTTGGACATGGTGTTGGATTTTGTATTGAGCGACAGCGATTTGAATGAATTGAAATGGCAGTCATGCTGAAAACTCGACGAAGCGCAGTGTGCAAACGAGGTGGGAGGGTTCAACTTGCACGCACAAAGGGGGGGGAGAGACGCGGCACAGCATTGTCAAAGCCGATTTTCAAGAATGGTGCCATTTGATACGAGAAAGCGCCGCTATTCAGATTTCAAATCAGATGGTTTTTGTCTGCCGTCACCCATTTTGTCTTGGGCATAAAAAAGGTGGCACGGCTAAACAGAATAGCCGTGCCACCGCATCAAAGTGTTTTTTCAATAAGGATAAACGCGCTCAAAAAAAGTCACCTTTCCACACTTGCCTGATATCGCTGCACCGGGTTTTTGATGACAGGCACCGTTTTCAAATAGGCGAAAATCGCGCTCACCTCCTCGTCGGTCAGCATGGAGTGAGGTGCCATCGGGCGCGAGAGCATACCTCCATCGGGCTTTTTGCCGAAGCGCACGGCCTCGATGAATTGTTGTTCTGTCCAGTTGCCAAGGCCTGTTTCTTTGTCCATGGTCAGATTGGCGCTAAACACAGGCTCTCCGGCCTCGTTGCGCATCTCGGTGCCACCGCCGTAGTATCCAAAGCTTTGCTCCGGGTGCAAGGCGTTTGCTTTCAGTATATCGCCCGAGTGACACATATAGCAGTTGCTCAGGTTGTCGGCCACATATTTTCCAAAAGCAATTTTATTGGATGCGTCGGGGATGACAATCGGCTTTTCGGGGAGCGGCGGAGCCTTAAACAAGATGTTAGAAAGGGTTTTTATGAACAAATTGAAACGGTTGGGCGGATACTCGCGGCTGTCGGGCGCAAGGCGCGGGTCGTCGGAGCGCAACCATGCGATGACCGAATAGAGGTCTTCGTCGGCCATCAAGGAGTATTTGGGCATGAAGGGCGGCGACCAGTGTCCGTCTTTGTGAATGCCGGTGCGCAGGAAATAGTAGAGTTCGCCGTCCGTCCAAGCGCCGATGCCGTGCACGGGGTCTTGGGTGATGTTCAGGGTGTTGATTTTGCCGAACATGGGCGGCAGGTCGTTCATGGGCTTGCCCACCAGTTTGCCGTCGGCGGCTGCGTGACATTCCATGCAGTGCATGGCTCCGATGGCCGCCCCGCGTGCCAGCCGTGCGCTGTCGGGTGTCACTTGCAGGGTTTTGACGTGTTCAGGTGGGGCATATTCGTATTGGGGAACACCTTTGAAGTGAAAGAAAGCAAGGCAGGCTGCCAACAGCAGCACGATGCTACCCAATAGGTAGCCGATGATTTTCATAGCTTTTTTCATAAGGAAAGTTGCTTAATTTGAAAGTTGTTGAAGTGCAGGAAGCGCCATGCAAGTGTGGCACGCCCAATGATGTTTTTGATTTCGAGTGCAAAAGTGAAAGGAATGATTAGAGGCGCCAATCACATGAATGTGCGAGTGAATCGGTTTCGTGAGTGGGCTGTTTCACGCGGTGATTTTTTGTTTGTAAATCAAAATGCCTACCCACATTGCCCACACGATTGCAAGAAGCAGGTAGATATTCAGGCCTATTTCCGCCAGCATCTTCAACCCGGCCATGTTGCCCACACTATCCAGTAAGCAAGCCACTCCCAATGCGATACTCACATTCCCGGGTGATTTGAGCTCCGTGCGCAATGCTACGCCAAGCCCTACCCACCATACGCCGCAGAGGAACGTCTCCAAGATGTTCCACATTCCGCCATAGACGATGGCGGCAATGTTGCTGGCATCTGCTTGCAACATTGCTTGTTGCGCTACATTTGCCGTAAGATACGCCTGCATTTGCTGCGGCCACACCGAGGCAAGGATGGCCGCGCCGATGGAACCGATGAGGATGTAAGATAGACCGCAAAATGTGAGCGTGTTTGCCCAAAGCGTTTTTCGGCTCAAATACCCGTGCAGGTAAAAAGCGACGGGTGTGAGCAGCAGGTAGTAACCGAACATATCGAGCAACATCGAACCTTTCACAAGTGCGTGGTTGTGCGAAAATCGCAACATGGACGACGGGTCGGCAAAAGTGTCGAAGTCAAACTCGACGGCTAAAGTGCCTACCAGCATGCTTGCAAAAGCCAAAATGGCAGAGAGCATGGTGAGGGCGCCGACTTGGCGATTGAACTGGGTCGTTGTTTTCATCTTTTAGATTTAAAATGATTGTTGTGATGGACGGTGCAAAAGTCCGGGCGCCTCCTTTCCCAACAAGTCGTATTTTGCGACATAAAAGTGACATCTTGCGACATGGATAGTTCTGCTTCCCTTTGGGTGACGATGCCTATTATCCGCAACATCGTGTATGGCGCGGCGGAACGCGGCGCAGATGTGCAACAGCTCTGCCGGGAAGGCGGCATCACGCCTGAAATGCTGGAAAAGGACGATGTGCTGGCAGGGTTGGAGGTGAACTGCAGCATCATGGAGGCGGCACTGCGGCTCACGAAAGACCCCTTCTTGGGGCTTCGCATCGGTCAAGCCACCTCGCCCGTCGTGCTCGGAATGGTCGGGCTGCTCATGGAGAGCAGCCCCAACTTGCAGACCGCCCTTGTCAACCTTGAGCAATACGTGCGCACTGTCACGAAACTCTACGATTTTTACACGGAAGTGCGCGGTGAGGAGCTCACGCTTTATTGCGAGCCTATCCCTGCTTGGAACAACCTCTCGCCCGAAACCGCCCGCATGAGCGTGGAGCTCTCTTTTTCGGGCACCCTGCATATTGTGCGAATGTTGACCGGCAAAACCCTCTATCCCCTAAGGATTTCGATGCGTTATCCGCGCCCCCGCGACACGCGAGAATATCTGCAAATCCTAAAAGCGGAACCCTCTTTCGGCCAGCCGAGCAACCACATCGTGTTTCGTTTGAAAGATGTGCGGCTTCCGGTCATAGGCCACAACCCCACACTGACGGCCCTGTTCCGCGATTTGTTGGAAAAAGAGATTGCCAAAACCCGTCAGCGCGAATCGTTCGCCAATGAAGTGCGGCGGGCATTACTACAAAATTTCAACACCACGCTGCCTCAATTGACCGACGTGGTGACGGTTTTTAACAGTTCTCCCCGCACCTTGCAACGCAAGCTGAAAGACGAAGGCACGTCTTTTCAGGAAATAGCCGAGTCTGTCAAGCATGAGCTCGCCCTCGGCCTGCTGAAAGACTCTTCGCTGACCGTCAATGAAATCGCCTACAAACTGGGCTATGCCGAGCCAAGCGTGTTTCGTCGGGCATTCAAAAAATGGACAGGGACCAACCCAAAGGCATACATGGGCTGATAAAGGTTGTAAGATTCATGGGAAATGGTCTTTCACCGAACGGTGCTCAATTGGATGCCCACTGGCAAATCGGTGAAACAATAGGCGATATTGACAGCCACAAAAACTTTCGAGCGCCTGTGGATCGGGCGGGCGACATTGGGCGTGGGGGTTGCGGTGCTGGGCCGAGCACCCTATCTTGCGCCCCAACAAACATTCACCGTACCATGAAGCGATTTTACGCCGTTTTGCCCACCATCCCGCTGACGAGGATGGCGACGCTTTTGCTCCTGCTTTCTTTTTTCAACTGCAAAACCCCACAACCCGCCGCGAGCATCCAAGTGAGCACCGCGCCGTTCCTCTGGGAGAACGCCAACATCTATTTCCTGCTCACCGACCGCTTCTATAACGGCGACCGCAAAAACGACCGAAATTTTGGCCGCACCGCGCCCACCGCTCCGCTGCGCGGCTTCATGGGGGGCGACCTCAAAGGCATCACCAAAAAATTGGAGGAAGGTTACTTCGACCAATTGGGCATCACCGCGATTTGGTTCACCCCGGTGGTGGAGCAGATTCACGGTTTCGTGGATGAGGGCACTGGCGCGACCTATGGGTTTCACGGCTACTGGACGAAAGATTGGACCCGTCTCGACCCCAACTTTGGCACCGAAACCGACTTGGCCGAGCTGGTGGAAAAAGCCCACAAGCGCGGCATCCGAGTGGTGCTCGACGTGGTCATCAACCACACAGGCCCCGCCACCGAAAAAGACCCCGTGTGGCCCAATTGGGTGCGCACCGGGCCGCCCTGCACCTACACAGGCTACAAGACCACTATCGAATGTACGTTGGTGGAAAACCTGCCCGACATCAAGACCGAGCGCAACGAACCCGTCGAACTCCCTCCTTTTTTGGTGGAAAAATGGAAGCGCGAAGGCCGCTACGAAAAAGAGGTGGCCGAGCTCGATGCTTTTTTCAAACGAACAGGCTACCCGCGCGCACCTCGTTTCTATATCATCAAATGGCTGACGGACTACATTCGGAAATTCGGTGTGGATGCCTACCGCTGCGACACAGCCAAACACATTGAAGAAAGCGTGTGGGCCGAACTGCGCAAAGAGGCCGACCTCGCCTTCTCCGACTGGAAAAGAAGCAATCCCGGCAAGGTGTTGGACAAGAACGACTTCTTTATGTTCGGCGAGGTCTATAACTACAACATTTCCGCAGGGCGGCTCTATGACTTTGGCGACCGCCAAGTGGATTTTTACAGCTACGGATTTAATAGCCTCATCAATTTTGAATTGAAAAACGACGCGCAAACCCCCTCTTATGAAGCCATTTTTTCCAAATACTCTAACCTGCTCCACAACCAACTCCGCAACCTAAGCGTGGTCAACTACCTCACCTCGCACGATGATGGCAGCCCTTTCGACAAGGAACGCAAAAAACCCTTTGAGGCAGGCACCAAGCTGCTGCTGTGCCCAGGCTCGTCACAAGTCTATTATGGCGACGAGACCAACCGCACGCTCATCGTGCCTGGCACTCAGGGCGATGCCACGCTCCGTTCATTCATGAATTGGGAAGAACTCGCCTCCAACGCTTGGCGCGGCGGCCACAAGGCACAAGACGTGTTGGCACACTGGCAAAAACTCGGTCGCTTCCGCCGGGAGCATCCAGCAGTGGGTGCGGGGGTACACACCATGCTTTCCGAAAAGCCTTATCTGTTCAAACGGATGTACGTCTCCGACCTTTTCTGGGACACGGTAGTGGTTGGATTGGATTGGCCCCGGGGGAAAAAAGAGGTGCCCATGCACGCCACATTTGCCGACGGCACGGTGCTGACCGACTATTACTCCGGCCAGCAAGTCGCGGTGAAAGACGGAAGGGTGGTGCTGGATACGCCGTTCGAAATCGTGCTCTTGGGAAAGTGACAAGGATAAACTTTAAACCCAATTTCTTGCTTTTCAAGCGTTTATTGTTTTCAAATTTGTAAAAAACAAGCAATTCGGAAAAAAGCCTTCGGGTATGCCGTTCCGTACGGATTCTTTTTTGGAATTTGGCAGCTCGAATTTTTCACGTTGAAACTGTTAACCAAAAAGGATTTCTTCCTATGACACGAACTTTCACCTTTAAAAGCGTGCTTGCCGCCCTCTTCCTAACTTGTTGCGCGCACATCGCTTTCGCACAAACTTTCTGGACAGAGACTTTCTCTGACCAAACCACCGCCACCACCAACTGGGTGCATGGCGGCACCAACACGGGTACCCAAACATGGAAATGGAGCAATGTGCCCAATGCGGGTGCTTGGATGCCTGCAGCCTTCAATGCTCCTACTGCTTCCACAGGGTATATGTGGTTCGACTCGGATGCCAACGGGGAAAACTTCCCTCACGATGTCACCCTGACGGGCGTGGGTGTCCCAGCCAATTGCACGGGCAAATCGAACGTCCGCCTCAAGTTCAACACCTACTACCGCAGCTTTTCCGGCACGGAAGTGTGTCGCTTGGGTGTCAGCACAGATGGCACGAACTTCACTTATCACAACATCCCAGAAATTGATGCTTTGGTGCAAGAAGGCGCTGGCACAAGCATCTATCACGGCGTGATTCAAATCGCGCTTCCCGAAGCTGCCAACCAGCCGCAAGTATGGCTCCAGTTCCGCTATCAAGGCGAATACGAGTACTACTGGAAAATAGACGACCTCGAACTCATCGAAGAAACTGGCCCAGTGCCTTGCGACCAAAACCCCAAGGCCATTATTTGCGACAATTTTGACAGCTACAGCACAGCCATCAGACTCGGCCCACAAGCCACCCACTGGACGACTTGGAGCGGCACGGAAGGCGGTACGGAAGATGGCATCGTGAGCACGGAACAAGCTTTCTCCACGCCCAACTCGCTCAAAATTCAAGGCGGTGGCCCACAGGACGTAGTGCTCAACTTGAGCAACAAAACCACTGGCAACTACAGCGTGAAGTGGAAGCTCTATTTTGCCACAGGCCGACTGGGCTACTACAACATCCAAAACGTGGTGCCGATTGGCGCAGGCTCTTGGAACATGGAGGTGTTCTTCAATGCCAATGGCGCAGGCGACATACAAATCAGCAGCGCCTCGGTCGGGACTTTTACCTATCCATACAACACTTGGTTTGATGTGGAACACAGAGTTGACCTCGACAACAACCTGATATCGGTGTACATCAATGGCAACTTCGTGAGAAAAGTGGGCTACCCGAACAACTTGGGCGGCATCAACTTCTACGGCATCAACGCGCAGCACGTTTACTATGTGGACAACCTGGAGTATGTGGAGCTCGACCCTGTCGTGTTCAATGTGGACGAATGTGCAGGCGCAGTGGATTTGTCGCTCTTCTTCGGCCAAGCGCCCACGGTGCCACAAACCACTGGCATTTTCGACAACACCAACGCCACCGTCAGCCCCACCGACCCAGCTGCGCCTAGCTGCTGGTCCGATTTCGTCACAGGCACTGGCCCCGTTGTTCCAAAACTTGACGGCTCCATGTGGTTCACCTTCACAGGCGACGGCAACAAATACCACATCGAAACCGTGCCTTGTACCACTGGCAGCAACTACATTGACGATGGCGACACACAAATGGCCATCTACACAGGTCAATGCGGCAGCCTTACACAGATTCTTTGCAACGAAGACATCTATGGGAACGGCGAGCCTGACTATCGCGCCGGTCTTGACATCGAGACCGTCAACGGCACCGACTACCGTATGCTTATTGATGGATGGAGCGTCGGCAACTTGGTGGCTACTGGACAATTCTGCATCGAAATCACCCGCCTCCCGACCATCACTTGCGCACAAGGTCAAGTGGGCACCTACACCGTATCGAACAACGGTATCGTGTGCGACGCCACATCCACCAACACCGTGCTCACGCTCGGCAGCGGCTATGTCATCCCGACCATCGGCCCAGTATTCGGCATGTCTTGGGCTATCTCTCAGCAACCCATCCCTGCTGGCACTTGGCCTCCTTTGGCCACAGGCTACTGGGGTAGCTTTGCCGTGAACCAGAACCCCTACATACCCAACCTGACCAACAGCGGCACCCCATTGGCACAAAACCAAATTTGGTTTTTCACGCCCATAGTGGTGGCTTCTGCAATTGACAACTCTCCAGCTGACCCTGCATTCCTGCACCAGCTCAATGTTGACAACGCTTGCTTCTTCGTTGGCCAGTCCACTCCGCTAACCCTCCTCGGCCCACTTGACCCATTGGGCGCCACCACGACCGTCACGCCCGCTAGCCCGGGCAGCAACAACGGCGCTATCAACCTGACCATAACAGGCGGCTCTGGTTTGTTTGCCGTCGAATGGACAGGCCCCGGTGGCTTCACTTCGAGCGATGAGGACATCTCTGGTCTCGCAACAGGCACTTACACCGCCATCATCACTGACCTGACGGGGTGCGCTGACGAAATTGACGTGACCGTTTCGGTCACCACTTCGGTGAAAGACCCGGCTTCGGTGAAATCACTCACAGTGAACCCGAACCCGACAGCAAGCACGACACTGCTCAATTTGGTCTTGGAAACAGCATCCGACGTGCGCGTCGAAGTGGTCAACACGCTCGGCCAGACGCTGCAAACCATTGATGCCGGCAAAGTGAACAACTACGCCCAGCAAATTGACCTCTCTCGTTTCAACGACGGCACATACTTCCTGCGCGTCATCGTGAACGGCGAGACAGCCATCCGCCGCGTGGTGCTCAATCGTTAATTCGAGCAATCGCAACCTCCTCCCGAAGGAGTTTTTTGAAAAATCGACAAGAGTCTCCTGCGACTTTATGCAGGGGACTCTTGTCTTTTCCGACCTTACATCCTCTATCCTCCATGCCCGAACCGTTAAAAAACATATTCTCCCGCGCACTCTTGGAGCCTTTCGCAGCAGAAGTGCGGGCCGTCTGGGAAAAATTTGAGCCACAGCACTTTTTGCAAAGCGTGTTCGATATCGAATGGGAATCGCGCGAACTCAAGCAACGAGTGCGCCACATCAGCCATTCGCTCCGCGCCCATTTGCCACCCGATTACCCGGCTGCTTTGGAAATCGTGGTGCAAACGACGCAGCGGTATCTCGCTCGGCACGGCGACAAATTGACCTTTGAATACACATTCCTGCCCGACTTCGTCGAAGCACATGGCGTTGCGGAACCCGACCATTCTATTCCCGCACTTGCGACACTCACCCGATGGAGTAGCGCCGAGTTCGCGGTGCGCCCGTTCTTGCTCCACTATCCCGCTCGGATGCACGCTCAGATGCTCGAATGGTCGCGCCACGAGAGCGCCATGGTGCGCCGCCTCAGCAGCGAAGGCATCCGCCCTCGTCTGCCTTGGGGCATGGGTGTGCCCGCGCTCAAACGCGACCCCGCCCCTATATTGCCTATACTTGAAAACCTGAAAGACGACCCCGCCGAGACAGTGCGCCGCTCTGTGGCCAACAATCTCAACGACATCGCCAAAGACCATCCCGACCTCGTGCTGAGCATCGCGGAACGTTGGTTGGGACATTCGACAGCGACCGATTGGGTGGTGCGCCATGCCTGCCGAGGTTTGTTGAAAAAAGGAAACGCCAGAGCGCTGGCACATTTTGGTTTCCAGCAAGATGTGAAAGGCATTGTGGTGTCGGATTGCGCACACTCCAAACAAGTACGCATCGGCGAGCAACTCAACTTTTCTTTTTGGGTCAAAAACACCGCGACATCGCCTGCGCAAATCAGGCTTGAATATGGCATCGAGTATCAAACCATTTCCGGCAAGCCATCGTACAAGGTTTTCAAAATCAAGGAAATGGAACTGATGCCCAGTCAATCGGAATACATCATTCGCAGGCAGCGATTTCAGGATTTCACCACGCGAAAACACTACCCCGGCCCGCATCGCCTGCGTATCTTGGTGAATGGCATCGCTTCTGCGGAGGGTGTTTTCGAGGTGTTGTGAGGCTCGTGGCAAAGCACGCAAAGGCTCTTGCCCTGCTCTTGCCCTCTTCATTTTCAAATGTTGCGGCGAGCACTTTGCGCAATTGGCTTTACAGAAATGAACTCGTTTCCCGACTTTTGCGGGCGTATGTACTCATTGCTCAAGCCGCTGCTTTTCCTCCTCCCGCCCGAAACCGCGCACCGCGTCACTGTTTTGTTGCTCGATTGGGCCGCTGCCTTCCCACCCACGCGCATTTTGCTGCGCAAGATGTACCGCTTGCCCGACAAACGTTGCGAGCGCCGTGTGATGGGGTTGACTTTTCCCAACCCCGTGGGCCTCGCAGCAGGTTTTGACAAAGATGGAAAACACATCAGAGGAATGGCCTGCCTCGGCTTTGGCTTTGTGGAAGTAGGCACCGTGACGCCGCTTCCGCAAGATGGCAACCCGCGGCCGCGCTTGTTCCGGCTGCTTGCCGACCATGCGCTTATCAATCGAATGGGGTTCAACAACGAGGGGCTTGAGGCGCTGGCAAGGCGCTTGAAAAACCTGCGTGAAAAAGGCGCTCCCAATGGCCTCATCATTGGGGGCAACATCGGCAAAAACAAAGCGACACCCAATGAGCAAGCCGAACGCGATTACCTCCTTTGCTTCGAGGCGCTTTTCCCGTGGGTGGATTATTTTGTGGTCAATGTGAGCTCCCCAAACACACCGGGGCTGCGGGCCTTGCAAGAAAAAGAACCGCTGACCCGGCTCTTGTTGCTGCTGCAGGAAAAAAATCAATCACGGCCCGCGCCCAAACCTATTTTGCTGAAAATCGCCCCCGACCTTACGGACAGTCAATTGGACGACATCGCCGACATCGTGAACACGACTGGCTTGGCGGGAGTGATTGCCACCAACACGACTATTTCGAGAGACCACCTGCGCACGCCGAAGCTCCGCGTCGAGGCGATGGGGGCGGGTGGTTTGAGCGGTGCTCCCCTGCGCGAACGGGCCACCTCCGTCATTCGCTACTTGCGAACAAAACTTGGGAAAGAGGCCGTTATTATCGGTGTGGGGGGCATAGAGTCGCCTGCTTCGGCCCAAGAAAAGTGGGAAGCTGGTGCCGATTTGGTGCAGGTTTACACGGGCTTGGTGTACGAAGGGCCGAGGCTGGTGAGGCGTATCCTTGAAGGGGCGAGGGATAAATAGCAGGTTACTCATCGAACCCTTCCGGCACCAGCAGCTCGAAATAAGACTCGCGCCCGATATGTGGGCAAAATCGTTCGGTGAGTTCTTCCAAAGTACCGCGACCGTTTTTGAGCGGCCGGTAATCTCCGCCACCAAGGCTGAAATACGTTCGGCGCTCGGCTTGAAAAATGCGTTTTTGAGGGTCAATCAAGATGAAACGAAAATTGTCGTCGTACTTTTTCCACATATAAAGCGGCCTTCGTAAGGCTGTTCGTGAATTTCAAAACCATCGGGCAATTCGTCAATCAGGTCGGGATATTGCAGCGACTTGACGATGTAGTAGCGTGTGCCGCCTTTGGCGGTTTCGACAGCGCGGAAGTAGTGGGTCTGGCGGCAGCGGTTGGTGTAGGTGAGAGGCATGGGAGGTGAAAACTAAAATGCTATCGGTTGCGTCAATTTGGGCATCCCGTCATACGTCCTGCCCTCCAATAATCTACCTGATTTTTTCTTGTTGGTGCCGCCCCATTGCTTGAAAAAGAAAGCTACTCTGGCTGTTTCGCATTGATTTTTAATGTCTAACACCCATTCCGTTTTTATCGGGCGAGGTTTGCGACCGCTCTCCCCGCCGACGATAACCCAATCAATTCCCCAAAGGTCGAGGTTCGGTAAAGGACCAATAAGTGGTTCAAGAGAAAGGAATTTGATGAGGGCTGGCGTTTGTTTCAAATACTGAATTCGGTTCTCAACTTTCTGATTTTCAACTGATACGCCCATCCAGATATTTTCTGTCCAAGTCAGTTCACCAGCGACTTCTGCCAATCGTTCGGCTCGTTTGGTCAAAACCTGAAACTGATGCTGACGGCAGTCGTTCATCACGCCAAACACCATTTTGATGTAGTCGAGTGGAACATCTTCATGAAAGAGGTCGCTCATGCTGTTGACGAAAACAACTTTGGGGCTTTTCCACTCGTAAGGTCGCAATAATTCTTCCGGGTGCGTCTTTACCACCTTGAATCCATCTTTGTATTTCTCCAACCCCATGGCTTTCAGCCGCCTTGTCAATACCTCGGCATAGCAGAATTTACACCCTTGCGAAATCTTGGTGCATCCCGTAGTTGGGTTCCAAGTCATTTCTGTCCATTCGATGCGGGAGTGTGCCATGATAGTCAGGTTATTGTGTTGTATTTTCTAACGATTTCATTGGCTATTTTTACTGCGCTTGGGTTATTGGAGGCCATGAGGAAATGAAAAAGAGTAGTATTTGATTCGGTTTTCAAAACGTATGTTTCAGAGACAAATTTGAAAATCGCGCCAAGCCTACTTCGATAAAGTTCGGCCGATTTCTCAATCGCTCTCTCTTCTTTTGTCACAACTGTTTCGGGACCAAATAGCGTTTGTACTTCCTTTTCTTTGTAAAAGAACTGTCGAATTTCATCTCTACCCATTCCCAAAAAAACCTCTAGTTTCCCAAGCCAAGCATCCGAGATGTTTCCGTCATTTTTTAAAAGACGACTGACCCCCATGCCAGTTGGAACTAAAACCCACGTATCAATCGAGAGATTCTTCAAACACTGAATTGCATCCCATTCTAATTGCATTCCGCACGGGTCTATAAAAGCGAGAATCTTATAAGGCTTGCCTTTGGAAGTCTGAAGAAAGCCTGCAAGGGCTTTTAGCTTTGTGTTACAGTCTTCTTTTACAGTATAAATCGTTTTTTGAGGAAAGGCCGACTTGGTACTTTGTTACAAGGTTTTTAGATTGCCTTCATGCAATTCAACGAAGTAGTATTCGTCAAAAGGTCGAGGTTCCTCAATTTCTATACCTCGCGCCGCCAAGTTTTCAGCATCGTCTAGGGTAACGTTTACTAAACTTTTGAAGTTTAGTAAACGTGATCTCATCCTTCCAACCATGCTGAAAACTTGGCGGCACGAGGTATATAATTCGTCGAGCCGCTCCAATAATCTCTTTTCGGTTCTCATCTTTTTCTTTGACAATTAGCCCACTTCCTGCAAATCCATCAAAATACATCAATTTCCAGCCAAATTTATTGGCATAGACGTTCATGATAGTCAAGTAAGCTTTGGCGTACTCAACCAATATTTCAATCTTGTTTTCAGTCCAGTTACCTCCGAAGGAGTTCATAATCAGGATTGGTTTTAGGTTTGGAATGCAAATTTAAAACAAAAAATAAAACACAAAAAGCTTTCCAATTCACCCCGCACTCCCCCCCCAACTCCCTCACCGCCGCGATGAAGTCGTCAGTGTTGCTTCAACATTTCCACAAACTCCTTTTCTCGAAGCATCCGAACTGTTGGGAAAGGGATTTTTTCAAGAATTTTGAAGTGTTTGTCCTCGGTCACAAGGTAGTCGGCTCCGGCGGCAATGGCACAATCCACAAATTTGTCATCGTCAGGGTCGGGGGTAATGAGATTCCATTTGAAATACCGGGTGACGAGCCTCAAATTCGGCAAATGGAGGATAGCGTCAAGAACGGCTGCTGCAAGTTCGGCATTGGTTTGCTCAGTGATAATCTCCTCATATTAAGCAAGAACCTCGGTCGTCACGCACAAGTCAAACTTCCCTTGCCGAAGCGATTGCCATATCAGGTGGGTTTTAGAGCGAGACGAAAAACAAGTCAGCAGAACATTGGTGTCGAGGACAATGCGCATGATTCGGACATCTGTTCAATTTTCCTTTTTGTACGGTGTGCGCATACGGGTTTGCAGTATTTTTTCCACCGTTTCATCATTCCAACCTTTTTCGTCCCAGACTTTATCAGCGAGCGCCGTCACTCGTCGGAATTTGAAATCGAGCAAAATCTGTTTCAGCTCGCGGAGTTCTTCGTCCGAGAGGCCCACGGCAAAGAGTTGGAGCAACTCTTGTTGGGCGGCGTTGAAAGGCGTTTGCATGGCTTCCATGTTATTTCTTTTAGAACTCAAAATTACGGAAAAACTCAATTCACCCCACACTCCACGCCCAACTCCTTCACCGCGGCGATGAAGTCGTTGTCCACGTTCACCTTGCGCGCGGCGGAGCGGAAGGCGAGGCGTTCTTTGTTGGTGAAATCCACCAGTTCCATGCGCAGGTCGTGTTTGCCTTTGTGCGCCGAGCAAAGTTGTTCGATGCGCTCGATGAGCGTGCCCGAAAGGGTTTCGACCGGGATGCGCAGGGTGATGGAGGAGGTTTTTTCCTGCCCGACGGTTTCCAACAGTCTGGCGTTCAGCACGCGAAATTCAAACTCGTCGGAGTTGTAACGCTGCTTGTATTCGCCTTCCACATAGACCGTCGTGCCTTCCTCGAAGAAGGATTTGAATTTGGCGTAGGTCTCGGAAAACATCGTGATGTCGAGCGAGCCGGTGTAGTCCTGCAAGGTGAAACGCCCCCAGCCCGTGCCTTTTTGGCTGATGCGGTGCTCTGCCTTTAGCACAAAACCCGCTACGTTGACCTTGCGATTTTTGAAGTTTTCGACGTTGGCGAGCGGGGTAGCGAAGGTTTCCCATTCGTAGCGAAAATCGTCGAGCGGGTGGCCGGAGAGGTAGAGGCCCACCACGTCTTTTTCTTTTTGCAGTTTCAGCACGAGGTTCCAAGGCTCGGCTTTCGGCACGGGCGGCTCGGCGATGCCGACGGTCTCGGAGAGGTCGCCAAAGAGCGAGTTGACCGACATGATTTTTTCCTCCTGATAGGCCGCGCCGTATTTCAGTAGGTTTTCGATAAATGTTTCGTACTTGTCGGAGGGTTGGAAGAAGGCTGCGCGGTGCAAGGTGGGTTTGCCCGGCGCGATGTTGGTATTTTCAAAACTATCAAACGCGCCGGCAAACACAAGGCTCTCCATCACGCGCTTGTTGACCACGCGCAGGCTGACGCGCCGCATGAAATCGTGAATGTCCTTGAACGGGCCGTTGGCCTTGCGCTCGGCGATAAGCACCTCGACGGCGGCCTCGCCCACGCCTTTCACTGCCCCCATGCCGTAGCGTATTTCGCCTTTTTTGTTTACCGAAAAATTGACTCCCGATTCGTTCACGTCGGGGCCTTTCACGGTCAAGCCCATGCGCTTGCACTCTTCGAGGAAAAAGGTGATTTTGTCAATGTTGCTTTGAGAATGGGTCAGCACCGCCGCCATGTACTCGGAGGGGTAGTGGGCTTTCAGGTAAGCCGTTTGGTAGGCGACGAAAGCGTAGCAGGTGGAGTGCGACTTGTTGAAAGCGTAGGAGGCGAAGGCTTCCCAGTCGGTCCAGATTTTTTCGAGCTTGTCCGCCGGGTGGCCTTTGGCGACCGCGCCCTCGATGAACTGCCCTTTCATCTTGTCGAGCACGGCTTTTTGCTTTTTGCCCATCGCTTTGCGCAGCACGTCGGCATCGCCTTTGGAGAAGCCCGCGAGTTTTTGCGAGAGCAGCATGATTTGTTCCTGATAGACACAGATGCCGAAAGTGTCCTTCAAATACTCCTCCATGTCGGGCAAATCATAAGTCACCTGCTGCCGTCCGTGTTTGCGGGCGATGAAGTCGGGGATGTACTCCAACGGCCCGGGGCGGTAGAGGGCGTTCATGGCGATGAGGTCGTCGAATTTGTCGGGCTTGAGGTCGCGGAGGTATTTCTGCATCCCTGCGCTTTCAAACTGGAAAGTGCCGTTGGTCTCGCCGCGCTGGTAGAGTTCGTAGGTTTTCGGGTCGTCGAGCGGGATGGTGTCAATGTCAATTTTAACCCCGTGATTTTGCTCGATGAGCCGCAGGGCATCGCGGATGATGGTGAGGGTTTTTAGCCCCAAAAAGTCCATCTTGATGACCCCCGAATCCTCGATGATGGAGCCTTCATATTGGGTGATGAGCAATTCGGTTTCCTTGGAGGTGCAAACGGGGATGATTTCGGTCAAATCCTTCGGCGCGATGATGATGCCTGCCGCGTGGATGCCGGTGCCACGCACCGAGCCTTCGAGCACCATCGCTTCTTTGAGCACTGTGCCTTCGGGCGAATCTTCGGCGGCGAGGTATTCACGGAGTTTTTTGGCATTCTCGATGTCCTCGGCCATCAAGCCTTCTTTTTCGCGCAAAGAGCCTTCGCCGTCGAGGGGTGCGGTCAACACTCTTTTGAGCGAGATGCCGGGTTTTTCGGGGACGAGCTTGGCCAAAGCGTTCGACTGGTCGAGCGGCAAATCGAGCACACGCGCCACGTCTTTGATGGACATTTTGGCGGCCATGGTGCCGTAGGTGACGATTTGAGCGACCTGCTGTTTGCCGTATTTTTCCACCACATAGTCAATGACTTTTTGGCGGCCTTCGTCGTCGAAGTCCGTGTCAATATCGGGCATGGATTTGCGGTCGGGATTCAAGAATCGCTCGAACAGCAGTTGGTATTTGATGGGGTCAATGTTTGTGATGCCGATGCAATAGGCCACCGCGCTGCCTGCTGCCGAACCGCGCCCCGGCCCGATGAACACGCCCAGGTCGCGCCCGGCCTTGATGAAGTCCGACACGATGAGAAAGTAGCCCGCGAAGCCCATCGTTTTGATGGTGTGGAGTTCAAAATTGAGGCGCTCCTCGATGTCGGGCGTGATGTTCCTGTAGCGTTCTCTCGCCCCTTCGTAAGTCAGGTGACGGAGGTAGTCGTCCTGTGTTTGGAATTCTTGCGGGATGACGAAGTTGGGCAGCAGGATGTCCTGCTTGAGTTTCAGATGCTCGCACTTGTCCACGATTTCGAGCGTGTTGTCCAAAGCCTGTGGCACGTCTTTGAACAGTTCGCCCATCTCGGCCTGTGTCTTGAAATAGAACTGGTCGTTCCAGAAGGCAAAGCGCCCGCCTTTCATCACCGTGCCTTCTTCCACGAACTCGCGGATGGCGGGCGTGGCTTGTTTCTCGCCCGTGTTCACGCACAGCAGGATGTCGTGGGCGTTCCAGTCCTTTTGGTCCACATAGTGCGAGTCGTTGGTGCAGATGGTTTTCACGTTGTACTCCTTCGACCAGCGCAGCAACACCTCGTTCACCTGGTCTTGCTCCGGCATCTGGTGTCGCTGAATCTCGATGTAGTAGTCCTCGCCGAAGAGGTCGAGCCACCACTCGAATTCTTTCCGCGCCTCCGCTTCGCCTTTTTTCAAAATCGCCTGCGGCACCATCGCCCCGATGCAACAGGTCGTCGCAATCAGCCCCTCGTGGTATTGCAAAATCAGCTCTTTATCAATGCGCGGGTATTTGCCGTAAAGCCCTTCGATGTAGCCGAGCGAGCAGAGTTTCACCAAATTCTTGTAGCCCTCCGGGTTTTTGGCGAGGAAAAGTTGGTGATAGCGACGGTCTTTGTCCTCCTTCGTGAAGGTGCGCCGATGCCGGTCGGTCACGACATAAAACTCGCAGCCGACGATGGGCTTCACGCCTTCGTGTTTGGCGGCTTCGGCCACGAACTGGAACACGCCGAACATATTGCCATGGTCGGTGATGGCGAGGGCTGGCATGCCATCGGCTTTGGCTTTTTTGAACAGCGCAGGGATATTGGCCGCTCCGTCGAGCAGGGAGAACTGGGTGTGGCAATGGAGGTGGGCGAATTGTGGCATGAGCGGTGCTGATTTTGGGCAAATTTAAAACAAAACGTAGCAGACTTGGACAGTATGTGGAAAACTTGTAGTTTGGGAACCTAAAATTCTCCAACTGAATGTCACTGCTGCCAAATGCTGAATTTGCTTTTGTCCCGATGGAAAAATTGAGGGATTACGCGCTCAATCCTGAACACCCCGCTGGAAAGCACAAAGCAGCAGTTTTCAAATCTGTGTTGGGTATGACCGTTGCTGATGCTGACTATTTGAAAGACAAATCATGGAAGCGGTGTTAACACGAGAGGCGATTCCCACGAGATTGGACGAATTTGGTCAGCGATACCAAATTGAATTTGAAATTGAGCGAAATGGCCGAAAAGCAACGGTTATGACTGCTTGGATTTTAGAGCATAACGAACTTGCGCCCCGACTGACAAGTTGTTACATCAAATAAACAAACGATTATGAATCAGGAAATTAAATTGCTCGATGTTGTCGCCCTGTTGAGGCCGATACCTGCCGAAAACTTGAAAGTAGGCCAAGTCGGCACGGTGGTAGAGGTGTTCAGCGACGATGATTTTGAAGTGGAATTTGCAGACAAACAAGGCCGGACGATTGCAATGCTCCCTTTGAAAAGGGCGGATTTGCTGGTGCTGCGGTATGAGTTGGAGGCGGCGTGAAGCTATTCGGAATGGCCGAGGCGTTTGAGGGCTTCTTTAGCATTTTCATTCCCTTGTTTTGCAGCCTTGCGATACCATATTACCGCTTCTTCAATATCTACCTCCATAAATTTTCCTAATTCATAAAGTTCGCCTATCCTAAATTGAGAGAGAGCCCAACCTTTACGCCCCCCTCTAAACAAAAATTCAAAGGCTTTTTTCTCATCCTGTTTAACTAAGCCAGTTATTATATACCTCGTGCCGCCAAGTTTTCAGCATGGTTGGAAGGATGAGATCACGTTTACTAAACTTCAAAAGTTTAGTAAACGTTACCCTAGACGATGCTGAAAACTTGGCGGCGCGAAGTATATGTAGCCAGAGTCGCGTCTGGCTGATGGTCGAGGTGATGACCCGTGTGGCACAAAAGCCCATCGCCAAAAGGGGAGCAATCGTGGCAATCTGAACAATCTCGACCAATCAAGGTGCGTTTTGCCCACTCTTGTCAAAAACTTGTGCGTGAGAAGCAACAATTCTTCGGAAATTAGCCCCTGAATGTTTGTCAAACAGAAACAGTTCCATGAAAAAGACTACGTTTACACTGGTGACGCTCTTGGCATTGGTTGCCGTGCTTCAAGCCCAAACCACCCATTTTTTCCAACCCATCGTCGAAAGCGCCATACCCCAGCGCGATGATGACGAACGAAGCATTTTTCCCTCAAAATATAAAACTTATCTCCTTGACTATGAGGGTATAAAAGCAGCCTTGGCAAAGGCACCGCGCGAATTTACCACTGCCGCAAAAGAGAAAAAATGCGTCGTCCACATCCCATTGGCCGATGGCTCGATGGAGGCGTTCAGTGTGTGGCAAACAGCCATCATGGACGAGGATTTGGCAGCACAACACCCCTATATCCGCACCTTTGCAGGCGAATCACTACAAACACCGGGGCGCACCGTACGGCTCAGCCACACCGCACGCGGCTTCCGAGCGATGGTGTTGCAGCCCGACCTCGGCGTGGTGTATGTGGACCCATACATAGAGGGCAACGGGGCTTATTGCATCGTTTACGACCGCGTTGACCTGCCCCGCGACGAGCGCCGACTGAGCACAGGGGTGACACCCACCGAGGGCGCACCGATAGTGGCCACTGCCGACGCGCCTTACGCACCCACCGCAGAAGCACGAGGCACGTTGCTGACACCCGTGAAACTGAAAGTATTTCGCTACATAGCAGCCACCACAGGACAATTCGGGCAAGATCACGGCGGCACCAAACCGCTCGTGCTTTCCGCCGTGGTGGAATACACCGACCGAACAAATGCTATTTTTGAGCGCGATGCCAACATTCGCCTCCAGCTGGCCGCAGCCACTCAAAACGTGATTTTCCTCAACCCCGGCGACCATCCCTATTCCGGTGTCACGGTGCAAGACTGGATGAGCCAAAACCCAAACGTGCTGAACACTTACTGCAACTTCAACTCGCACGACATCGGCCACGTCTATGCTCGCTACATCACCGGTGGAGCCATCGGAGTGGCAGGTAGCCTGGGAAATGTGTGTGGCACAAGCAAGGCGGCTGGCTGCTCAGCTGGCTATGGCGGCAGCAACTATGGCGACGGATTCATCAGCGTGATAGGCCAAGAGGTAGGACACCAACTCAACGGCGGACACACTTGGAATCGCTGCAACGGTGGCAATGGCCGTCATGGAAACTCGGCCTTTGAGCCGGGCAGTGGCAGCACCATCATGTCTTATCACGGCGCTTGCGGCACGGACAACGTGGATGGCCCCAGCTTGCTCAGCTTTCATTCGGGTTCGGTGGAAGAGTTCCAATTGTTTTACACCCAGCAAAACGGCAGCACTTGCGGCTCGTTTTTAGAAACCACCAACAATCCGCCCGTCGTCACACTGCCATATCAGAACAATTTCTTTATCCCCATCCAAACGCCTTTTGAGGTGAACGGCAGCGCCACCGACCCCGACGGCGACTCTTTGACGTATAGCTGGGAGGGCAAGGACACTGGCCCCGAAGTGGCGCTTGGCGAGCAAGAAGCCAACTCGGCCATTTTTCGCGTCTATGCGCCGGGCAGCGCCACCAACCGCTATTTCCCCCGCCTCAGCACGATACTGTCCAACCAAACGTACAAGGCCGAATTGTTGCCCGAATATACCCGCAACGTGACCCTCCGGCTCGTAGCCCGCGACAATCGGCCCGACGGCGGCGGCGTAGGCTGGGCCGACGTGGCATTCAAGGCCTGGGGCGGTGCCGGGCCGTTTCTTGTGACGGCACCCAACTCGTCGTCCGACATCTGGCGCGTGGGTGAGTATGTGAATGTGACTTGGGACGTGTCGAACACGAATCTCGCACCCGTGAACTGCAAAAACGTCAATATCCGACTCAGTACCGACGGGGGGCAGACCTATCCCATCACTTTGGCATCGGGAGTGGCCAACGACGGTGGCCAGTATGTACTGGTACCCAACCACCTAACTACCGCCGCACGAGTGCGAATTGATGCGGCGGACAATATCTTCTTCGACATCTCCAACGCCAATTTCAAAATCCAGCAACCCACCGAACCCACGCTCACGCTCGGCCTTTCGGCGGATGCCGCGGATATCTGCCTGCCCAATACGTTCACCAGCGAGGTACTGACGGCTGGCTCGCTGGGCTTCAGCAACTCGGTCAGCATCGAGTTGGCGGGCGATTTGCCCCCCGGCGCCACCGCTACTTTCAGCAAGACGACACTCAATCCCGGCGAAAGCAGCACATTGCAGATTGACCTGCAAAACGTGACACAGGAAGGCATCTACACCTTCAACGTGCAAGCCAGCGCCGCAGGTAGCCCTGTGTTGGTGCGCCCCATCACGTTGCGCCTCATTTCCAACGACTTCTCCGCGCTGTCGCTTGCCTCGCCCGCCGATGGCCTCACCAACGCCTCGCTGGCGCAAACCTTGAACTGGAACACCGCACCCGATGCCGAATCGTACGACGTGCAATTCTCCGACACGCCCTCTTTTTCTACCATACTGGCCTCCCAAACAGCCACCACGCTCCCATCCTTCGCCATTCCGTTTTTGCTGGAAAAAGGCAAGGCTTATTACTGGCGCGTGCGCCCGCGCAACGAGTGCGGCATACATGACTGGACGGAGCCATTCTTCTTTGCCACTTTCCCCGAAAACTGCTCCGTGTTCGCGGCCAACGATTTGCCCAAAAGCATAGCGTCCAACGGCACCCCCACCGTGGAATCAAAAATCACGGTGAACGCAGGCGGCATTGTCAGCGACGTGAACGTGCAGCAAATCAAGGGCTTCCACGGCTTTTTCAAGGATTTGGATGCCACGCTTATTAGCCCACAAGGCACCCAAGTCGTGTTGTTTTCGCAGAAATGCGGCAACTACAACGGTTATTTCAACTTCGGCCTCGACGACGATGCGCCGGGGCAGTTACCCTGCCCACCTGCCAACAATGGTCTTTACTACCGCCCCGAAAACCCACTCGCTCCGCTGTATGGCCAAAACAACACGGGCATCTGGACGCTGCGCGTGAAGGACAACGTGGTGACGGGCGGCGGCACGCTCGAAATTTTCAAACTCGAGTTTTGCACCTCCGTGTCGGTCAGCCCGCCCTACCTCGTGAACAACCATCCGCTGCTCCTTCCGCAGGGTACCAACAAACTCATCACGCCTGATTTGCTGCTCGTGGACGACGCAGACAACACGCCCGCCGAACTGCTATACACGCTTTTGACCGTGCCCCAATTTGGTCTGCTCAACAAAATCGGCTTCGGCAACCTGCAGCCCGGCCACCAATTCACCCAAGCCGAGCTGAATGCTGGCCTGCTTCGCTTTTTCGACTATGGCACCAACACGGGCGGCACAGATGGTTTTCGCTTCATGGTGACGGACGGGCAAGGCGGCTTTTTCGGCACACCCAACTTCACCATTCAGCCGTTCAACCCCGTCAGCACGCAGGAGCCAAGCGGCATGCTCCCGTCGTTCAGCCTTTTCCCCAATCCCACCAGCGATGCCGTGTGGCTGACGCTCGACCGCCCGGCAACCTCCGAAATGTGGGTCAGCCTTTTCAGCGCGGCAGGCCAATTGTTGCAAACAACGAATATGCCCAACGGTACCGAACGTTTGCAGATGCGAGTAGGCAGCCTGCCAAAAGGGATTTATCTGGTGCGCGTGGAAGGCGCTATGGGCACGGGTGTGCGAAAATTGGTGGTGGAATAGAGAGGGGGTTCGAGGGCCTGCCCAGCCGCTCCTCTTCTTGGTCGGGCAAGCCCTCGAACAGCCGCTTTCGCTGCCTTCCTAAACATCTCTTGCCCATCGCTTATGACACCACTCGCTGAACGGATGCGCCCCCTGACCCTCGCCGAATTCGTTGGCCAAGAACACCTTGTGGGCGAAGGGGCAGTGTTGCGGCAAGCCATCGAGCGTGGCAAAATCCCCTCTTTCATCCTTTGGGGGCCACCCGGCGTGGGCAAAACGACATTGGCGCAACTGGTAGCCAAATTGCTCAACAAGCCCTTTTTTCAGCTATCGGCCATCAATGCTGGCGTGAAGGATATCCGCGAAGCCATCGAGAGTGCCGACAAGCAGAATTTGTTCCAACAAAGAGGCGCGATACTGTTCATTGACGAAATCCACCGGTTCTCCAAGAGTCAGCAGGATGCGCTGCTCGGCGCGGTGGAAAAAGGCATCGTGACCCTCATCGGTGCCACCACCGAGAACCCATCCTTTGAGGTCATCCCCGCGCTGCTGTCGCGCTGTCAGGTGTATGTCATGCAGCACCTGACCAAAGACGAGCTCATCGGCTTGGTGAATCGGGCGCTCGCACGCGACGAGTCTTTGAAAAACCAACACATCGAAATCGAGGAATACGACGCGCTCTTGCTCTATTCGGGCGGCGATGCCCGCAGACTGCTCAATGCACTCGAACTAATCGCCAACTATCGCCCCGCAGGAGATGCCCCATTCCGCATCACGAACGAAATGGTGCGCGAACTCATCCAACAGAACGCCGCACTCTACGACAAGACGGGCGAGCAACACTACGACATCATCTCTGCCTTCATCAAAAGTATGCGCGGCAGCGACCCCAACGCCGCGGTATATTGGTTGGCGCGAATGTTGGACGGCGGCGAAGACATCGAGTTCATCGCACGGCGCATGGTCATCCTCGCCGCTGAAGACGTGGGCCTCGCCAACCCAAACGCCTTGTTGCTTGCCACCACCACCATGGATGCGATTCGCATGATTGGGATGCCCGAGGCACGCATCATTCTCTCCCAATGCGCCATCTACCTCGCCACCTCTCCCAAGAGCAACTCGGCTTACCTCGCCATCGAAAAAGCGGCTGGAGTGGTGCGACAAACGGGCAGCTTGCCCGTGCCGCTTCACCTGCGCAACGCGCCGACAAAACTGATGAAAGAACTCAACTACGGCTCCGGCTATCAATACGCGCACGACTTTGAGGGCAACTTTGTGCAGCAGGACAACCTGCCAGAAGCAATAGACGGAACCATCCTCTATGAGCCGGGGCAAAACCCCACCGAGGAGCGGACACGAGCAAAACTGAAAGCAGATTGGAAAGGAAAGTATGGGTATTAGTTCGCCTAGCACCCCGCGTACGGTCAGTGGCAGCAGCTGTATTCACATGATTTTTTCCACTTCATAAATCGAGTTGATTTTTCCCGCAAACAAGCAGTAAAAACGAGGCTCGGAGCGCAATAGGGAAATCTCCGTCGGCCGTCCGTCGTCAATGTAACTGGCTTTCAATTTCGACTTGATAGTGAAATAAGAGAACAGATGCTCGAACTGCACCGCGTCGCTGAAATACTGCCGCATCTGGGCAAGCATCTTGTACGCATTGCTATCGGGCCGACGCGGGCACTCGGTGCAAATACCCGGTGCTCCCGGGCGACAGCGCGGGTCGTCGGCCACCTGACAGTCGAAACGCGGCAAGTTGTCGTAACTGATTTTGTGGTGCGTGTAAGCAACCGACGAAAGCGACAGCAACCCACTCAGCCCATAAGGCATAATCGAGCCAAAAGGCCCATCCATCACCGTCAATCCTTTGCCCGCAAACTGCGGGGAAGCCACAAAAGCAATTTCCGAAATCTCGTGAGTCAGTGCCAAATCATCCACGCCAAAAAGCCGATTCACGGCATTGGTGGCGGCATAGGTGGCATTGATGACGACGGGGGTTTGGAGGCTTGCTCGGCCAAGCGCAGCGGACGGGGTAGCGAGGGTTTCGATGAGCCATGTATGACCTTGGGGGGTGGCTTGGTGGACTTGCGTGTTTTTAAAAACGGTGATGCCCAGCGTGTTTTCCACTTGGCTGCGGTAAAACTCTCGGAGCAACACAGGGTCGAACGAGTATTCCTCCGTCAGGTACAGTGCCTCCAAGCGATTGAAATTGAACAGCGGATGCGTAGGCACGCGCTCGCAACGGATGTGGAGATATTGGCAGAAACGCTCGAATTGCAAGGGAGCAGTGAAGGAGCCAAACCGGTCAATAGCGTAGTATTTTTCAAAAGCAAAATTGACGAATTGACGATGCTCGGCAGTGAAACGCTCCTTGTGTTCGTCGCTCAGCGCCGCCGTGGCAATGCTGCGCGGATAATGATACCCCCCATGCAGCCTTGCTTGATTGACCAAAGACGCTTTCTGGAACAACCGCGATTCTTTTTCCAACAATGCCACACGCGCTCCCTTTTTGGCGAGATAGAGCGCGGCATAACACCCGAAGATGCCCCCCCCGATGACGACAAAGTCAAAACGTTGCATACCGCAAAGGAATGGGGTAATGCGCTAATTTGAGAATGGGGCAAGGTGCTAATTTGAGAATGGGGCAATATGCTACACCGAGTATGTTTGGAAAACTATGCCATCCCAATGGAGACAATAAGAAAACACAGAGACAGGGAGGACACAGTGTTTTATTTTCAACAGATTATCAGTCATTTTTGGTTTGAAAGAGGTGTCAAAGACGGCTGGATATTTTCAAATCCACCAAAGTAAAAATCGCCGGCATTGCTTCGTTCTCGAAAGGAAATGTGAACGCGGGCGCGAGGAGTTGCACTTTTCCCCAAATCCCCGACCTTCGCCCTCCAAAAATGCGCACATCCTGTCTCCTCTTGCTCTTATTGCCACTCACAAACTGCAAAACCTCGCGTCCTATGCCGCTATTCACCATTCCGTTTGAGACCAATCCCAACCAAACCCTCACCTACGCCGAAATCATCGCTTGCTACAAGAAAATGGCGAAGGCATACCCGGCTATTTTCAACCTGACGACCGTCGGTAGCACCGACAGCGGAGAGCCGCTGCACATGGCAGTGCTCTCGGTCAGCGGAGAGTTCGACCCACAAAAAATACGGCGCTCCGGCAAGCGCATCCTGCTCATCAACAACGGCATACACCCCGGCGAACCGGAGGGAATTGACGCGACCATCCTGCTGCTGCGCGACTATCTGGGCGACCCAAAACTCCTCAAACTCCTGAAAGACCTGGTCATCGTCGTCATTCCAGTCTATAATGTGGATGGCTGCCTCAACCGCAACTCATTCAGCCGCGCCAATCAGGATGGCCCCGAATCCTACGGATTTCGCGGCAATGCCCGCAACTACGACCTCAACCGCGACTTCGTGAAGTGCGATTCGCGCAATGCCCGCACCTTCAACCACATTTTCCAAACTTGGATGCCCGATATCTTTGTGGACAACCACACCAGCAATGGCGCCGATTACCAATACACCATGACGCTGATTGCCACCCAACACGACAAACTGGAGGCCCCGCTCGGCTCGTTTTTGCAGGAAACAATGCTGCCCGCCCTCTACGGCGAAATGAAAAAGCGCAACTGGGAAATGATACCTTACGTGGATGGCCCCGGCGAAACGCCCGACAGCGGCATCAGCGGCTTTTGCGACTATGGCCGATACTCCACCGGCTATGCCTCCCTCTGGAACACCATAGGCTTCATGCCCGAAACCCACATGCTCAAACCTTTCGCCGACAGGCTGTGGAGCAATTATCACTTCATGGATGTGGTGGTCAAATTCATCATCGCCCACTCCCAAGCACTCGGCAAAGCACGCGCCGAAGCCTTCGAGCGCACCCGCACCAAGCGAGCATTTGTCATCGAATGGACCCTAGACCCCAACCGACGCGACACGCTCCATTTCAAAGGCTACGCGGCCAAATACAAACCCTCGGAGGTGAGCGGGCTGCCGCGCCTGTGGTACGACCGCTCCGAGCCGTACGAAAAACCGATTCCCTACTACAATTACTTCAAGCCCCAAGTCACGGTCGAAAAACCGTATGCCTACATCATCCCCCAAGCATGGGAAAACGTGTTGGAGCGCCTCCGAATCAACGAGGTGGAAATGTATCAGTTGAAAAAAGACGTAGAGATAGAGACGGAGACCTACTTCATCCGGGATTTCAAAACACGCAACCATTGGGAGGGGCACTATTTCCATTACAACATTCAATCGGAGAAAAAGACGATGCGGCGAAAATTCCACAAAGGCGATTTTGTCATTTTCACCAACCAAAACGCCAACCGCTATTTGCTCGAAACGCTCGAGCCAAACGCACCCGACTCTTGGGTGGCTTGGAATTTTTTCGACCCCATCCTCATGCAGAAGGAGTATTTCTCAGCCTACGTTTTTGAAGATTTGGCCGCGCAGTTTTTGAAAGAAAACCCCGCCGTGCGAGCCGAGTTGGAGGCGAAACGCGCCGCCGACCCAGAGTTTGCCGCCAGTGCCTCGGCTCAGTTGGATTGGGTGTATCGCAAATCGCCATGGTACGAGCCATCGCACCGCATGTATCCCGTGGGGCGCGTGGTGAAGGCAGTGGATTTGCCACTAAAATAAGCACGCGGCTCAAAAAGTCTTTTGTCTTTCCCAGTAGTTTTGCTCTTCCACCTCGTCGAGCAAGCCCAAATAATTCAGGTAGCGCAGTTCGCTCACCTCGCCTTGGCGCAGTGCCTCATGCACGGCGCAGCCCGGCTCGTTGCGATGTAGGCAAGCGCCGCCAAACTTGCAGTGCTCGGACAGGGCAAAAAACTCGCGGAAGCTGTGGGCGATGTTAGCCTTGTCTTTGTCGTTGAAGGCCAGTGTTTTGATGCCGGGCGTGTCAATGAGAGCGCCGCCAAAGTCGAGGTCGAACATTTCGGCGAACGTCGTGGTGTGTTGGCCTTTGCCGGAGTAATCGCTGATGTCGCCCGTGCGGAGTTGGAGATGGGGCTGAATGGCGTTCACAAGGCTGCTCTTGCCCACACCCGATTGTCCGCTCATGAGCGTGGTTTTGTCTTTCAACAGATGTTTGAAGTGCTCTAGCCCAATGCCCTGCGGCACTGAGGTCAGCAGGATGCCGTAGCCGATTTTTTCATACACTTCCTTCATTTCGCCGAAGGTTTCCATAGCGGCTTCGTCGTACAAATCGGCTTTGTTGAACACGATGGTGACGGGGATTTCGTCGCGTTCGGTCATCACGAGGAAACGGTCAATGAAGCCCGGTTTGAGGGTAGGCTGCACGATGGTGGTGATGAGCACGGCTTGGTCTATGTTGGCCGCCAGCAGATGCAGGTCGTGTTTGCGGCGTGGCGATTGGCGCACCACATAGTTGCGGCGCGGAAGGATGGTTTTTATCAGCCCTTGTCCAGAGCCTTCAGGCAGCACCTCCACGCGGTCGCCGACGGCGACGGGGTTAGTGAGAGGCACATCGTCGAGGCGGAATTTGCCGACGATGCGACATTGCAGCACTTCGCGGGTCTCGTCCATTCGGACGTTGTACCAGCTGCCAGTGGATTTTATGACGGTTCCGGTTTGCATATTCGCAATGGCTTTGCCTCAGAGAGGGCAAATGTAACCGCTCCCAACACTCCATTGTTAGGAAGCGTTCCTTTGATGCGATAAATCCTTTTTTTGTGAAAACCTTAGACAGGGGCAGCGCCCCGAAAAATTGATAGGAGGTGCGCGATAATAGAGTTGTTGCGGTGGAGGGCTTTGAGTGAAGGGGATTGTCATTTTTTCGACTGGCAAGGCAAGTTTTGCAGTCGAAATCGGGCATATTCGGCGAAAAATTTAACGAAGCCAGTCGGAAAAAGGGCTTTCCCTTCGCCAAAGGCCTCCACCGCAACAAATCTATTGCTCTCCCCGGATTTGAACAGATTGGTGTCGCTGTTGGCATTCCGCCAACAACGGCGCGGCGGAGTGAAGCGCCAAGCCCGGCCACTCGTTCCACCGCTTCTTGGAAAATGTGTGTGGTCACTCAAACAAGCACCGCCCCACCCACATCAGCGCATCCACCCCCTGCACCTCATAGTCCTCATAGCCCGTGCCCCAGGCCACGCGGATTTTGTCGAGCTCGTTTTTGCGAATTTTTTTCACGATAGACGCATCCAAAGCATATTGTGCGCGATAGCTGACAGATTGGCCAGAGGGGTCGAACGTGCCCTCGTCGTTGCGCAGGTTGACTAAGGTGAAAGTGGTGCCATCTATGAATTTCAGAATCGCCACGCTGTTGCGCCCCAGCGAGCCGAAAGTGCGTCGGGCATTGGCATCCTGAATGCGAAAATGAAGGTGCAAACTCACCAGCGAGCCACCGCTCGAAAGGGCACCTTCGCACAGGATATGCGGTTGGTCGGGCGGCAGTATTTTTTTCATCACCGCATTGGTGTAGCGAAAGAGCTCCACGCGCTGCGTTTCGCGGTAGGTTTCCCCCGAAAACTCGTCGCGTGTGCTCACGGCCAGGGCGCAAGGTCGCTGCGGCGGGTTGCGCAACACATCGTCGGCGGGGTCGTAGGGTTTGTATTTCGGGCCGGGCTTGCCGGGCTTTTTCTCTTTTCCCTTGCGCTGCGCGACCGATGCGCTGTCGGTTGTCACGACGACCGAATCGCCCACCCCCGTCGTGCCGAGCATATCGGCAATGGGTTTTTCGGCAGGCGGGTGGAGCAGCGCATCGAGTTCCTGCACCTGCTTGTGTGCCTTTCGGAGGTTTTTGCGTTGGTTGGCCGCATCCATGTTGGCTACTTTTTCGGCGAAGGCGAGGGTTTGCGTGGCTTGTTTGTGATTTTTCTGGGCTGTTTTTTCCGCGCTTTTGGCATTTTTGAGGATGGCCGCCAGGGAGTCGAGTGTGGTTTTGGGGGTGAGGGTATCCTGTTTGGCCGTTTTCCAAGCCTGTTCAGCCGTCTCGCGTTCGGCGGTGGCAGAAGAGGCCGCCTGCGCGAAGTCGGGTTCGAGTTGTCTGGCGACATTCGAGATATTGACCGCCAGCACCGAGAGGTCCCAATCGGGGAGGCTATCCAGCGCGGGCAAGGTGTCGGGCAGGGCGATGGCGTTGTTTTGCGCGGTCAGCGTGGTGCCTGCGAAAAAACCGCAAGCCATGACGATGAGCGGAAGAAATCGGTAGTTCATAAGCAAAAAGACGATTCAGGGCGGAATGTGGGGCTGAAAAGCAGGGCAAGTTCTAATTTCGCGGCAAAAGTAAGCGTCGTTGGGGGCATTATAGACCTTGCGCTTGCCATTCTGGGCGGATTTAGCCAGCATGACAAAAACAGAGTTGCCCTTGACCATTCGCTCAACCATTTTTCACTTGCCTTTTCTTTTTCGCTAATGAAACGTTTTTCCACAGTTTATCTCGTTTTTTCTCTTGTTTTACTTCTAACCGCCTGCAATTCGGGCAACAAGCAAGCACCTGCCAAAACGATGGAATTTACCAAAATACCAGTCACCTATCCCGCCACGCGGAAAGACACGAGCGTGACGGACGATTATTTTGGCACAAAAATCAAAGACCCCTATCGCTGGCTCGAAGACGACCAGAGCGACGAGACGAAGGACTGGGTGCAAAAACAGAACGTCGTCACGTTCGGCTATTTGAGCCAGATTCCTTACCGCGAAAAAATTCGCACGCGGCTGGAGCAAATCTGGAACTACGAAAAATTCGGCACCCCGTTCAAGGAAGGCGGGAAGTACTATTTTTTCAAAAACGATGGCCTTCAAAACCAGAGCGTGCTCTATGTGCAGGACAATCCCAACAGCGAGGCCAAAATGGTGCTCGACCCCAACACGTTTAGCCCCGACGGCACCACGTCGCTGGGCGAGCTCGATTTCTCAAAAGACGGGCGCTATCTCGCTTACAGCATCTCAAAAGGCGGTTCTGACTGGCGCACGATTCTGGTGAAAGACCTGCAAACCGGCCTTATGCTGCCCGACCAAATCGAGTGGGTCAAATTCTCCGCCATCGCTTGGCAGGGCAACGGGTTCTACTACACCCGCTTCCCACAGCCTACCGAAGGCGCCGCGCTCACGGCAGCCAACAAATTTGGCGCGGTCTATTTCCACCAGTTAGGCACCGAGCAAAGCGCCGACAAGCTGATTTACGGCGACAGAGCGCATCCAGACCGCTCGTTTGGCGCCGCCACTACCGACGACGAGCGTTTCCTCTGCGTGGTGGGCTGGGAAAGCACCAGCGGCAACACCCTTCAGTTCAAAGACCTGACAAAAGACAAAGCCGCCTTCATGCCGATAGCGACCACCTTCGAGAAAGATTTCGCGGTGGTGGACAACATCGAGGACAAACTACTGATACTGACCAACCACGACGCTCCCAACCAGCGCCTCATCCTCGTGAACACCAACAACCCCAAACAGGAAAACTGGGAGACCCTTGTGCCGGAAGACACGGCGGACGTGTTGCAAGGCGCGGCAGTCTGCGGCGGCAAAATCGTGTGCAGCTACCTACACGATGCTTCGAGCGCCTTGCGGGTATTCGACTTGCAGGGCAAATTGCTCAAGGAGGTGAAGTTGCCCGAAATCGGCACGGTGGGCGGCGTGAGTGGCAAAAAAGACGAACAGCAGGCATTTTTCAGTTTCACCTCGTTTTTGCGCCCCACCACGATTTATTCGTTGGACATGAATTCTCTGGAAATCAAGGTGTTCAAAGCGCCCAAACTTGATTTCAACCCCGATGCTTTCACCACCGAGCAAGTGTGGTATGCCAGCAAGGATGGCACGAAAGTGCCCATGTTCGTCACCCGCAAGAAAAATATCGCGTTCGACGGCTCCAACCCGACGCTCCTGTATGGCTACGGTGGTTTCAACATTTCCGTGACACCGGCTTTCAATCCGTCGCGCATGGCTTTGATCGAAAACAACGGGATTTACGCGGTGGCCAACATTCGCGGTGGCGGCGAGTTTGGCGAGAAATGGCACGAGGCAGGCACCAAATGCCGCAAGCAAAACGTGTTTGACGATTTCATAGCCGCCGCCGAGTTTTTGCTCGAAAAAAAATACACCTCCAGCGAGCGGCTCGCCATCATGGGCGGCTCCAACGGCGGCCTGCTCGTGGGCGCTTGCATGACCCAACGCCCCGAACTTTTCAAAGTTTGTTTCCCGGCAGTAGGTGTGTTGGATATGCTGCGCTATCACAAGTTTACCATCGGCTATGCTTGGGCGACCGACTATGGCCGCAGCGACAACAAGGAGGAATTCCCCTGCTTGGTCAAATACTCACCGCTTCACAACATCAAAAAAACGGCTTATCCGGCCACGCTCATCACCACTGCCGACCACGACGACCGGGTGGTGCCAGCTCACTCTTTTAAATACGCCGCCACCTTGCAAGAACATCAACAGGGCGACAACCCGACGCTCATCCGAATCGAGACCAGCGCGGGACACGGGGCTGGCAAGCCGACGAGCAAATTGCTCGACGAGGCCGCTGATATTCTGAGTTTTATGCTTTGGAATATGAAAATGCAGGTGATTTATTGAAAACGATTGGCCCGGAATCGCGTAGATGAGGCATGACCGTTCACAAAACGGTCATGCCTCGCCACTTATGCCCAAAGCTTGGCGATGTGAGGTGTGAAACAGTTTCTAATCTCCGAAAGGGAGAAACATATCCCCCGGCACTTCCATGCTCGTAGGTGGTTCGGGGTGAATCGGGGCCCCATTGAGCACGCGCTCGTACAGCACGAGATAGTCCTGCGCCATGCGGGCCGCGGAGAAATGCTCGCGGGCATATTCGTGGCATTTGGCTCGGTCAAATGTCTCGGCGTGACGCACCGCTTCCACCAACTCGGATTTTTTTACGGATAGGCACCCAAAATCGCAGTAAAAAGCCTCCACCACGCCGTTGCCACTATGGGGCTTTCGACCATTGTCGAGGTGAATTTTTTTGCCCAAGAGTTCGGGCAACGCGCCGTAGGGAGTGCCAAACACCGGGCAGCCGAAATAGAGGCTTTCCGCCACCGCCAGCCCAAAAGGCTCGTGCCAGATGGCCGGGAAAATCAGCCCCTTCGAGCTGTTGAGAAGGGCATTGCGCCCCTCAGGATTGAGCACGCCATGAAATCGGACGTTGGGACTGAGCGTGATGCGCAGGCCCTTGCGAAAGTTGACCCTCGTGCCGCCCACGACGTGCAACCTCGCCCCCACTTTCGACGCGATGTCAATAGCGCCGCGCACGTTTTTGCTGCGCCATGCCGCGTTGCCGAGGAAGTGAAAAAACATTCGGTGATTGCCCATTTCGGGCGAGCCGTATTCCTCGAAATCAATCCCGTGATGCACATATTCGGTGCCACCGTGAAGCCATGCGTGTTTGGCCGACACGAACACCGTGTTGCGGTCGAAGGCGCGTGGTTCTGAGGCATTGCCGTGAAAGGTGGCGAGCCAAGGTTTTGAGATAGGCGACAGCGGCTCACAGTGAAAGTGAACAAGGTCGGTATCGGCGGGAATCTGCTCGTCGAGCGGTTTTTTTTCGTCGTAAGGCAACACTTCCGCAAACGGGCATTTTGAGTCTTTTTTGGCTAAAAAAACCACTTTGTGCCCCATTTTCACTAAGGCTTTGCCCAACCACCAAAGCACGCGCTCCGCATCATCGTAAGTAGTTATTGGGATTTTGCTATCGCTAACCAAGAGAATTTTCATTCAAAGATATTGTGTCAACCCTTTGTGGCAAATGTGCGAATATCTCCCCGGAACGGCGCAACAATAGCAGCGGAAAAATACTCAATTTTGTCCCGCCATGACGTACCGCAAAACGCTCGACTTCCTCTACGCGCAGCTGCCCATGTATCACCGCGTCGGTGCGGCAGCTTTCAAAAAAGATTTGACGAACACCCTCGCATTGTGCGAGCATTTGGGCAACCCACACCGGGCCTTCAAGAGCATCCATGTGGGCGGCACCAATGGAAAAGGCTCGGTGAGCCACCTTTTGGCCGCCGTGTGCCAAGCCGCCGGCCTGAAAACAGGGCTTTACATCAGCCCACACTACAAGGATTTCAGGGAAAGAATCAAAGTCGATGGCCACTACATCGCCCGGCAAGAAGTGGCGGATTTCGTGGCCAACCACCGCGAAGCTATCGAGCGCATCCAACCCTCTTTTTTCGAGCTCTGCGTCGCCATGGCGTTCGACCACTTTGCCCGCCAACGGGTAGATGTGGCCATCATAGAGGTAGGGCTTGGGGGGCGCTTGGACAGCACCAACGTCATAGAGCCGCTGTTGAGCGTGATTACCAACATCAGCTACGACCACCAGAATATGCTCGGCGACACGCTGCCACAAATCGCCTTTGAAAAGGCAGGCATCATCAAGCCTCGCGTTCCCGTCGTCGTGGGGGAGACACACCCGGAGTCCGCCCCTGTTTTTTTGAAAAAAGCCGCCGAGACGGAATCCCCCATCATTTTTGCCGACCAACATTTTCTGGCGGTGGAAAAAAGAAGCGACGCCTGGGGGCATTCCTTCTACGATGTTTTTAAAGACGAAAAACTATACCTCGAAAACTTGGAGATGCAGGCCGCAGGGCCATTTCAGTCGCGCAATCTGGCCACCGCCATTCAAGCTGTGGAAGTGCTGAGCCGCGAGGCGCTACCCCTGCATCTCCATCATCTGCGCGAGGGGTTGCGGCACGTCAGGGAATTTACCCGCTTCATGGGGCGCTGGCAAATCATCGGCACGCGCCCCACCATCCTGTGCGATAGCGCCCACAACGAGGCGGGTCTTCGGCTGGCATTTGAGAAAATCACCGAAGATACCACGCCGCGCCGATTGCACATCGTCACGGGGTTTGTGAATGACAAAGACGTGGACAAGGCGCTGAGGTGTTTTCCCCGCGAGGCTGGTTATTATTTTGCGAAAGCCAACATACCTCGCGGCTTGGACGCGCAAATGCTGCGCGCACGGGCTGCCGCGCACGGGCTGCACGGCAGCGCCTATTCCTCCGTAAAAAACGCTTTGAAAGCCGCCAAACGCGCTGCCGCGCCGGAGGATATGATTGTGGTCATAGGAAGCATTTTCGTGGTGGCGGAAGTGTTGTAGGGCGCGCTATCCAAATTGCTCGCTGAAGTATCGGCGGACGGGTTCCGGCTTGGTGCTTCGCATTTCCTCTTCCAATAGTTTGTCGAAAAGGGGTTTTAGCGATGGGTTGTTTTTCACCTCCTTAATCGCTTCGTCGAAGGAAAAACTCCTCAGCAGGCTTCGGTCAAAATTCGCGTCAATGGCCTCGTCCTTCATCAGGGCGATGGAGCGCACCGTGGCATATCCGTGCCCCGTAAGGCATATTATACCGCCCATCGTCTTGCTATCGGTGTGCGGCGGGAAGTTGAGCATCATGTAGGAGAGCAGGATGGAGCCGCGTCGCGGGTGCGTGGAGATGCAGAGCGTTTGGCTGCGCAGCGCATCACTCACGTTGACCTCTATGAGGCAAACCTGTTCGTTGAAGATGTCGCGGTGATAGTGGCTGGTGTAGCAAGTGCCCTTGTAATACTCGTTGATGTGCAGCACCGATTGCACGATGTTGTAGTCCTCGTCGAAACGCCAAACTCGATAATAACAACCCGCGAGGTAGTCAATCATATCCACGTCGCGGCGCTTTGCCTCCAAAAAATCGAGGCTTATTTCCTCATCCTTTACTTTGAAATTGTATCGGTGGGAAAAAAGATAACGTTTCACGCGCAGCTCCTCCGAAGGGGACATGATGCGGTCTTCGCGAACTAAAATAGCCTCGCAACACATCGGGTAATGGTCCTTGTAGGACGAGACGGCCTGCACGGCGCACAACATAGCCTCTCTTTTCTGAGGCTCATAGCCAGAGCTGATGATGAGCTTCATCTGGTCGCCAGAGTCTTCGTCCGTCAGCATGGCGTGTATTTTCCCACCTACCAAGGTGGCCGTGCCCACATATTCTGGCTCCTGATTCAGGTCGTGAAATCCTTTCTGCTTGATGACGAACGGCTCTTTGCCCCAATCAATCTGCAACGTAAACTCGCGCACATCGTGGCTTCTGTAAGAGTAGAAAAACGCTCGATAATGGGTCACTTGGGTCGTTTGCGACACCCTTGACGCAGCGGCGCTTTTTTGCAAAAAATCTGGGAGGCTGTCGTAGCCGGCGAACATGGCGTAAGCATCCGAATAAGGCTCCTGCAAGGTGCACTCTTTGTTCTTCGCCTTGAAAACTTCCCTGTATTTGTTGTAAAGATTTTGCCCGTTGAAAAAATGCTTGGCATCAATGCCTTCCCTCCACCTGCTCTTGGGGATGTCGCGCTTGAAAATTTTTGTGAGGTAATCAAACACCTCTTCGTCCGTCACCATCGCCTTTTTTAGGCTCATGGCGTTTTCGGGCGCCGCTATCGAGTATTCGTCCACGGGAAAAGGGTCGTGCTCCCGAAAGCCAAAGAAGGCAGAGGCATTTTTTTCGACTTCATTGTAGTCAATCCTGCCCAAATATCGCTCAAGTATTTTGTCGAACAATCGAGTGAATTCGGCAGCGGAGAGTTTTTGTCGGCGAGCCATGAGGAGCAGATGGTTTGCTGGAAAGGGGGTGCTTCTTTTCGAGAAAAGTATTAAACGAAACAGCACTTTGCTAAAAAAGTTCTTGCAAACAAAAGGCATTTATTCCACAAATCGGAAAAAAATTTTGCTTGATATGTGGGACTCAGCCTAGCAAAACAGTTGCGCGAAACAAACAAATTTCTAAAATTTGCCCACTCGAAGGCCTCATGTAGTTTTGTATCATGTTTTTTCGGACAATTATTCTGATTTTTATTGACTTATCGAAACTTCAACATCGGGCGCATCGCCCGATTCTGCCAAACGACACCCTGTTATCCCCAGCCAAGTCCTATTGCCCACTATGCGAGCGAGAGGTGGTTTGAAGGTTCCAATTCGGACGAGCTGCATGAAAGCCGCTTCTCTGCTCGCGCTTGTCGAAGGTTTGTTGTGGAAGAGCAGTGTTTTTCCGACAAAATGCTGAAATTTCTGACAAGCAGAGAATTTTCGCAACTTTGAAGCGCCTTCGGGAACACAACATTATGTCCCCGATGTTTGACAAAACATCATGTCGCGGCAAGCACGGGTTAATCCAAGAAAAAGCCCATGAGCGCAAATGAAAAAGACCCGCTTTTAAGGGTGCGCCAACACCGAAAAAAGCAGGTCTCATCCTTTCACCGAAACCCCGCATATTGGGGCAGCAGTTGATAATAGCGCACAAAAATACTTGCTGTCTGCACATTTAGTGCTTTGCGGGGCGAAAAATTTTCAAGCCATGCCGTCCCTCTACCGTATCCCACCTTAAGCACCTTTTCCCTACGCCTTTTCGCCTTTTTGCAGCCCTCGGCGCCTACGTTGGTCGCGGGTCGAGGCTGCTGTCGAATGGCTTCCGGCCAATGCCTGCCGTCAATTAGCCCTTTCAACGATGCGCGAGCGACGTTGGCCTCCACGCCTTTGCCCCGAAAGACCGGGCAAAAACCTTTCTCCACTTTCAAACACACAACCAAACCATGCGAGCATTAGCCTTCCTCTTTCAAATTGCTGTGTGCCTGCTGCTGATTTTTCACTACTTGACCTGCGCCACACAACATTGCCCACCCACGCAAGAGCAATCCTTCAAGGAGCTCGAACTGAACAGCAGCCGCTACCACCACCATTGCGTCACCGTGACCGGAAAAGTCATTGACAAACTGGCTTTCGTTGTACTGAACCTCTACTACCTGCGCGACACAGAAGGAAACACACTGATGGTCACTGTGCCATTCGATGCGCCGATGCCCTCTATGGGCGACGAGCTTGAAGTCAGCGGCCAATTGAGCGAGTTTTTCAACATCAGCGATATATGGAACCCGTGGGTGATAGTCGAAACGAACCGAAACGTGACAAAAAGAAACGTGACAAAGCCCGCAGCACCCACTGAGAGACGAGAGGGCGGAACGCCTATCTTGCCTTATTGACTATCGGGGGCCTATCCGAACATGTCGCTTGCGGGTAGGCCCCATTCAGCCGGACAAAATTTCTCACTTCAATCACAACTCAGCCATGAATGACATCACAATTTGGATGGTGGGGGGCGTGATGCTATTTTTGATAGCCCCCCTGCTATCGTGGATAGGCAACCTCAAAAACCAACTTGACAGGTCGGAAATGGAGCGAAAGATGGAGCAAGAACGCCACCGTAGAGAATTGGAGGAAAAGGAACAACAACTGAGCAAGGCACGCAGCGTGCCGTTTCGCACGAAACTGATATTCTCCGTGATGCTCAGTGGTATTGCCAAACAGATGTTTGATGAGCCTTTCATTGTTGTCGGGGTATTGGCATCCACCTTGCTCGCCATGATTTTTGACGGTTTCGATGCCTGATACTTCGAAGGATATGCCACGGGCTGCCTTGGGGCCTCATTTGAAAAAACACCTTTGTTAGCTGGGATTTGTCAGTTCACCATGATTGCTCTCCTCGATTTTGAACAGATGCTGCGCGAAGTAGAGGATGGTTCGTTGGGAGCACGAAACCCGGACGTGTTTTCAAACAATGAAGCCCACCGAGGCAGCCCGAATTATTTCCGTTCAGCCGCCTCGCCGCTCACCAGGTTTCCGAAAAAAATAGCATTGGCAAACATCCGGTTGGTACCGTACCAAAAAGCGCGGAAATTCGGATTCCCCGCAAAGCACACCACGCGCCCTCTGCCGAGACTCCCCACCGTGACCGCCGCCGACTGGGCCACCAAGGGCTGCTGTTTGGGATGTATGTACCCTGCCAGCAAAGGGTTGGCGGTAAATACGGCGGGGGTGGCGTAGGGGTTTTTGGTGGTCTCGACGAAAAGCGTGTCGCTCAGGAACATGGGCAATCGCGGGCTTTCGTAGCCGAAGCATACGGGATGCGTCAAGTCAAGTTCCGCCTCAAAAATAGAGCCTGCCATGCGCCGTGCGCCCCGGTCGTCGCCCACCATATCGTATGGGCGGCGAGCGGGTTGGTCGTAAGTGGCGTTGCGGAATTCAAGCCCCACAAGACCGGCGCTTTTGAGCCACCGCAATGCTCCCCCTACCGCTACCACCGTGCCGCCATTGCTGGCAAACTCGCGGATTTTATCGGAAAAAACGCCTTTGCTGTAAGTGCCGCTGGGCAGTATCACGACGTTGTATTTCAACAGGTTGAGTTCTGAAAAACGCTCCGTGTTCACCATAGTGACCGGCAGGGCGTAGCGGGTGTCGAGCAGATGCCAAATCTCCCCAGCCGACTCGGGAGTGATGCCTTCGCCAGTCAACATCAGCACCTTGGGCTGACGCACCGCAGGGAAATTGCTGCTGCCCAAATCGGGGCCATCTGAGGCCATGCCGTTGGCGACGGGGAAAACGGGTAGCACGCTGCCGAGCTCGTTCATGCGTCGAAGAAGCGAGTCCTCGTCGAGCGGTTGTTTCTCCGCCGGCACCACAAGGCTGCCAGCAGCGAAACGCCGTCCGCCCACCTCGAAAGGCTTCATGGCCACTTTCACCCGAATGCCCTCCTTGAGCAATTGACTCAACACCATCGGCAATTCGTAGCCCACCGCTCCCACGACGTAGGCATAAGCAGGCGTGGCCATGCGCGAAACCCCATAGCGCGAGGTCAGACCCACCCCCGCTTGTTGGCTCACCCAACGCGGGTCAAAATCCTTGCTCTTCACCGCCGCCCAATCCACGCCGAAGGCATCGGGCAGCGTCCAAGCCGATATGTCGTAGAAAACACTGTCCTGAAAGTTGGTGCGCCGCTCAAAAATGGCTTTCACGAGGCGATACTGTGCTTGTTCGCACGGCACCCAGAAAGCGTTGCCTGCCTCGTAAGCGCGCCCCTCTACCACTGCTTTTCCTGCCAAGTTGCGCACCTCTATTCGGTGGCGCATCAGCAGGTTGAGCAGCTCGCGCCCCGGCAAGTCGCGGTTGTCGGCAAATAGATACCCTTTCACCTCGTCCTTCCGCGCCGCCTCGATGGCTGTTTTGTAAAAATCGCGGAGGTATTCGTTCAATTCGACACGCATCTCACCCACAGCCTTCAAAGTGGAAAGAGAGGCCAATACTTGGTTTTTGATGGAATAAGGAAAAGTCAGCAAGCCATTGTCGGTTTCTTGCGCACTGCCTCGGCTGCTGGCCTGTTCGAACAAAATGCCGATGCTGCCCTGCACGTCGGGATAGGTAGAACCCTTTCCATAGTAGAAATCGTCGAAGCTTTCCTTGGTGTAAAACAGCACCCGATGCTCTGAAAGAAGCCGCGCGTGGTAGGTCGCTATTTTGGCGGTCAGCTCCTGATTTTTGTCGGGCGTGAGCGGATGGACGCGGGAGGGGATGCCGGGCTGGAAAAAGAAAGTGGCGTTACTGCCCATTTCGTGGTGGTCGGTCAGCACATTGGGGCGCCATGCTTGGAAGAGCGCCACACGCCCGCCACTTTCGGGCTGTTGGGCCACGAGCCAGTCGCGATTGAGGTCGAACCAGTAATGGTTGTAGCGTCCACGCGGCCAGGGTTCGTTGAATTCGTCGCCTGCTGGGTCGGCAGAGCCATGCAAACTGCGTCGGCTGTTGACCCAAGAGGAGAACCGCTGCAAGCCATCGGGATTGAAGCAGGGGTCGAGTAGGATGACCGTGTTGAGCAGCAATTGTTCCACTTCCGTGCTTTGCGCCGCGGCGAGGTGGTAGGCCACAAGCAAGGCGGCATTGCTGCCGCTGGCCTCGTTGCCATGAATGGAGTAGCCCATGTAATTCACCGCCGGCAAGCTTTTCGCATCCAATTTCCCGCTCTGAGAAGGGTCGGCCAATTGACCGCGCACCGTTTTGATTTCCTCCAATCGAGCGTGATTGCTGGCATCCGTGATGAAAAGACACAGCAGAGGCCGCCCTTCGTGCGAACGCCCATATTCTTGCAAGGCCACGCGCTCGCTCGTTCTGGCCAATTCGCGCATATAGCCAACCAATTGGTCGTGGCTGACGTGCCACTCACCCGGTTCCCATCCGAGGTAGGACGCCGGGGTTGGAATAGCGGGGTTGTAGTTTGCCTTAGGCAAATAATAGCCAAGAGAAGGGCCGTTTTGGGCAAAAACCGGGCAGCATGAAGCCACAAAACCCAACAGCAGAATGGCAGCAGAAAGCCGCAGAGCAGCAAGTTTTTCCATCAAAAAATCAATTTGGGGGGGAATGTACGGCAAATTTGAAGCATCATTTTTCATCTTCGCCCCTGCAAAACTTCCGAGTCACGACCATGCAAGCCACCTTCACCCGTCAAGAGAAACAATTCACAGCCGACCTTTCGCAACCAATAGACTTGTCCATTTTGCTTAGGGAGGGACTGGAAAACGTCAACTGTTTTCACGCGCCGCCCGTGGAATACTGGCCAGTGGTGGCGGGTGATTTTGTGGGCAGCACGGCGCAAGGTGGGCTGCTCAATTTTTTCAACGTTCGCTTCAACCCGCATGGCAACGGCACGCACACCGAGTGCGTCGGGCACATCGCCCAAGAACGTTATGTGCTGCGCGACTGTCTGCTTGAATCACATTTTTGGGCAAAATTGGTGAGCGTTTACCCGCAAAAAACTGACGGTGGCGACCGCGTGATTTTTCGCGCACAACTCGAATCGCTGTTTGAAAAAAACGAAGCGGAAGCACTCATTGTCAGAACCTTGCCCAACGACGAGTTGAAGACGCGCACCAACTACTCCGGTGCGAACCCGCCTTATTTGCATCACGAAGCGGCCAACTATCTGGTGGAATGTGGGGTGCAGCACCTTCTGCTTGATTTGCCTTCCGTTGACCGCGAGGAAGACGGCGGCCAACTGCTGGCGCATCGGGCGTTCTGGCAATATCCCTCCACGGCCATCCGCAAGCACTGCACCATCACGGAGTTGATATATGCGCCCAACGAAGTCAAGGACGGTTTTTACCTGTTGAATCTGCAAACCGCATCGTTCGATTTGGACGCAAGCCCGTCGAGACCCATTCTTTTTCGATGCGCTGTCTCGCCCTAAAATAATTTCCGGGGCCAAGAGAACCCTCTTGCCCTCGACCCAAACGTTAATTTTTTAACAGCCCGTCATTCTTTGGAAAAATCCTCGCGCAAATGGACTTTGCCCTCCGTGCCACCCAAAGCAGAGGGGTGGAAAACAACCGCGTGTTTGATTCGCTTTTGAAATATCATTTTGCGAATAGAGAAAACAAAGCCCGTGTTCAAAATCCTGAGTGGCAGTTGCATGGGCGTTTCGGAAGATGATTTGGGTCGCGAAAACAACATCGCTGCGCCTCCACGCTTCGTCGAATACCCTTGCCCGCAGGCTATGCCGTTTGTTTGCAAAACTTTAACTTCAAAATCTTAACCGTTTTTAACTTTCTCTTAACGCCCGTCGTTACTTTTGCCTCGCCTTAGTGCAAAGGCACTTTCACGCCGAATGCCAGTGGTGAGGCAAATTTTTGAGGTACGACGCTCACGCATTGGGAATCAGTACGAAATGAGGCAAAAACATACAATTGATGTGCTGATTCCTGCTTGGAACGAGGAAGAAGCCCTCCCGTTGGTGTTGGCAGCCCTTCCGAAAACATGGGTGCGACAGGTGGTGGTGTGCGACAACGGCTCCACCGACCGCACGGCGGAAGTGGCAAAAGCGGCAGGCGCACACCTGGTAAGTCAACCCGAACGAGGCTACGGAAATGCCTGCCTCGCCGGGATGCGTTACTTGCAAAGCCTACCCCCGTCCGAACAGCCCGAAATAGTAGTGTTCTTGGATGGAGACTATTCAGACTACCCGGAAGAGTTGCCCAAAGTGGTTGCTCCGATTTTGACAGCGGGGATGGATATGGTCATCGGTTCGCGGCGATTGGGAGGCATGGAAAAAGGCGCAATGACCTTCCCGCAGCGATTTGGCAACTGGCTCGCACCGCTGCTCATCCGATGGTTTTATGGCTATCGGTTTAGTGACTTGGGGCCGTTTCGGGCGATTCGATGGGACAAATTGAAAGCGTTGGGGATGCGCGACCGCAATTTTGGCTGGACGGTGGAAATGCAAATCAAGGCTGCCAAGCAAAAATTGCGCTGCACTGAAGTCCCCGTCAGCTATCGCAAAAGAGCTGCGGGGCACAGCAAGGTTTCCGGCACGGTGAAGGGAGCGATTTTGGCCGGATGGAAGATTGTGACGACCATTTTCAAATACCTTTTTTGATTGACGAATTACGATTGACGAATTACGATTGGTGATGTCTTGCGAAGTTCTTTTCAATGTGAAAACTCATCGCTTCCGAAATCAACAATCTATGACGATACTCGGACACTTCGGAACATTCGTAAATCCAAAATCCCAAATCCAAAATCCCAAATCGCAAATCAACTTCCTACCTACACACAACACATCCTAAACTTAATATGTACGGTCTTCATTCGCTCTTCGAAGCATTCAAGTATCAGGCTTTCGTTGATTTTGGCTACCTGATGCTCCTCATTTACTTTCTCGCCATGAGCGGCGTGACCATTTACGCGCTCCTGCAATTTCATTTGTTGTATCTCTACAAGCGGTTCCACAAGGAAAACCCGAAGATTCAATACAAACAATACGGCCCACAAGACGAGAATGCACCTTTCGTGACCGTGCAACTCCCGATGTACAATGAAATGTATGTCGCAGAGCGCATCATTGACTATGTGGCCGCGCAGGAGTATCCGAAAGACAAATTTGAAATCCAGATACTCGACGACTCCACCGACGAGACGGTTGGCATCGTGGCAGCCAAAGTGGCCGAGTACAAAGCCAAAGGGTTCAACATCGAGCACATCCACCGCGTCAATCGCCAGGGCTACAAGGCTGGCGCGTTGCAAGAGGCCATGCCCAAAGCTAATGGCGACTTTATCGCCATTTTTGATGCCGATTTCACCCCGCGTCCCGATTTTCTGCGCACCACTATGGCCTATTTTGAAGACCCAAAAGTAGGCATCGTGCAAACGCGTTGGGAGCACATCAACGCCGACCACAGCATGTTGACCAAATTGCAGGCACTGCAATTGAACGTCCATTTCACGGTAGAGCAGGCTGGCCGCTCCTACGGCAACCTGCTGCTCCAGTTCAACGGCACGGCAGGCGTGTGGCGCAAAAACGTCATCAACGAAGCTGGCGGCTGGCAAAGCGACACGCTCACGGAAGACCTTGATTTGAGCTTTCGCGCCCAAATCATGGGCTATAAAATCCAGTATCTGGAAAAACTCGGCAGCCCGGCCGAGCTGCCCGAAGACATGAACGCCTTGAAAGGCCAACAATTCCGCTGGAACAAAGGCGGCGCGCAAAACGTGCGCAAGCTGTTAAAGCTCGTGTGGAACACCAACAAACTCACCGGCATCCAAAAAATGCACGCCATCAGCCAACTGTTGGCCTACGGCGTGTTCTTGTGGGTGTTTATCGCCGCGGTGAGCAGCATACCGCTCGCATTTGCCTTCCAGCAATTGGGCATCTCCACGCACTTCCTTTCGTTCTCGGTGTTGGGCCTTTTCTCCGTGGCGGCCATTTCATACACCGCCAATATCACGGCTGCGCTCAACCGCACCGCACCGCCCACCTTCTGGGAAAAAGTACGCTTTTTTGGCCTGTTCATTTCCTTTTTGCCCATGTCGCTCGGGTTGTCGCTTTACAATGCCGTCGCCGTCATCGAAGGGCTGCGTGGCAAAGTGTCGGCGTTCGTGCGCACCCCCAAATATGGCTCCACTGACCAGCAACCGGCAAGCACGCAAAAAGCAGCGTACAAGGCCAAGAAAATCTCTTGGGTCACTATCGCCGAAGGCATCATGGCGTTGGTGTTTGCAGCGGCTGCCGTGGTCGGCATCGTGACGGACAACACGGCGTTCATTCTCTTCCATTCGATGTTGTCGTTTGGCTTCGCCACCATCTTCTACTACTCATTGAAACACCTGCGGTTGCGTTGATTGACAAAACAACCATTTTTTGAGCTATTCAGCATATCAAAGCCCTGCCCGGTTTTCTCGGAGCAGGGCTTTTTTCTTGGAAGTTTTTGTTCCTTTGCCACCATAGTCAGACAAGAGAAATCTCATTGAATTGCAGCGCACCTAACCTTGCAATTGATTTTCAATGGCACGACAACGTCTGATAGCTATATGGTACCCAATGGTTGCGCGGGCCATTCCGAAAAAACAACCCCAATTCGGGTCATCTCACACACGCGAATGACTAATCGCATCCAACCCGCTTCACTTGTCCACCACAACAAGTCCATTCTAAAACCCTCCTACTTATGCGACCCAACGATTTTGTCAAAGCGTATCTGCCCTATGCCCTGGAAACCGAAGCCGCCACAGGCATCAGCGCCGCCGCCATACTCGCCCAAGCAGCCTTGGAAAGCGGCTGGGGCGAAAAAGCTCCCGGCAATATGTTTTTTGGGGTGAAAGACCCCGACAAAGGCAAGACAGGCAAAGGCCAGCTCATCGTCACCACCGAGTATCTCAAAAACCCGAACGCGCACCACCTGTTCCCGGAAGTGATTTCGGTGGTGTGGAGCGACAAGTTCAACAAATGGAAATACACGGTGCGCGACTGGTTTCGCAAGTTCGACACGCCTGCGGGCAGTTTTCTCGAACACGCCCATTTGTTCTTGAAAAACCCGCGCTACGCGCAGGCGGTCGCCAACGGCAAAGACCCGGAGCGGTTTTTCCGCGAGGTGCAAAAGGCGGGCTATGCCACCGCACCCAACTATGCCGACGTGCTGATAGCCGTCGCCCGCACCGTTCAGCGCAACATGCCTAGCGAGTTTGAAAGCGCAAACACTGGCGATGCCGACTTCCCCATGCTGCCGGGCGAAGAGGAAATGTGGATGTATATGCCGCATTCCGAATCGGAGTGAATGCCCCCCAATTTTTGCTTATCTCTTGCCAAATCCGCACAATCTCCATTTTCATAAATGAGGGATGAGATACATTCGCCCGCACTTGAAGGAGCGGAACGTGTGTGTGTTCCCGTCATTTTCCCTTCGTGTCTTTTTATCCAAATCAACACTTTCCCATGTTTAGAAAGTTTACCACTACCCTACTGTTGCTGCTCGCTGTGGTCGGCGCAGCCCAAGCACAAGCCCTTTGGTCAGAAATAGCGGAAGAAAAAATTCCGCTCTTCGGCGAACGCCGCATTGTGCCTCAAACTTACCGCACCGTCCGGCTCGACCCAACGGCGCTCCAACCGCTCCTCACGGCCGCCCCAGAGCGTTTTACCGCCGCCGCCGCCAAAACGAGCGACCAGCCCATCATCAGCATACCCATGCCCAATGGCAAGGCGAGCCGGTTTCGACTTACCGAATCGCCCGTAATGGCACCCGAACTGCAAGCAAAATTCCCAGAGATACGCACCTACACAGGTCACGGCATTGACGACCCGACGGCCTTGCTCAAATGCGACTGGACACCACACGGCTTTCACGCCATGGTGATTTCCCCGCTGCACAGCACCGTGTTCGTGGACCCTTACAGCCACGGCGACACCGAGCATTACACCGTTTATTTCAAAAAAGATTATTTACCCCAAAAAAACGACGCGCCGTTTGTGTGCGAAACGCCCGACGAGGACTGGCAGGAGATTACCCTCAACGAGAGCAGCGCAAAATTGCAAGGCGACTGCCAGCTGCGCCGCTATCGCTTGGCTTTGGCTTGCACAGGTGAATATGCCATATTTCACGGCGGCACCACCCAATTGGCCCTTGCAGCCATGAACACCACGATGAACCGCGTGAATGGCGTGTATGAGAACGACTTTGCCATCACGATGCAAATCATCGCCAACAACAACCTGATTGTTTATCTCAACCCGAGTACCGACCCCTACACCAACGGCAACGCCAGCACCATGCTCGGCCAAAACCAGACGAACATCACCAACGTCATCGGTGCGGCCAATTATGACATCGGTCATGTGTTTGGCACCAACAGCGGCGGCGTGGCAAACTTGGGCGTGGTGTGCAACAACAACAACAAGGCACGCGGCGTCACAGGGTCAGGCGCACCCATCGGCGACCCGTTCGACATTGACTATGTGGCACACGAAATGGGACACCAGTTTGGCGGCTCACACACGTTCAACGGCACTGCCAGCTCATGCAGCGGCAACGGCAGCGCCGCCAGCGCCATGGAACCCGGCAGCGGCAGCACCGTCATGGCCTATGCGGGCATCTGCGGCGCGCACAATGTGCAGGCTAACAGCGACGACTACTTTCATGCACGCAGTATCCAGCAAATAGGCACGTTTGCCGTGACAGGCACTGGCAACAACTGCCCCGTGAAAATCAACACGGGCAACAACAATCCCTCCGTGAATGCCGGCCCAGACTACATCATCCCAAAATCCACGCCTTTCGCACTCACGGCAACAGGTAGCGACCCCGACGGCGATGCCCTCACCTACTGCTGGGAACAAATAGATGCCGCATTGGGCACGACCAACCCGCCTGCCGCCACGAACGCCACCGGGCCAATGTTCCGCTCCTTCAAGCCAGTAGCATCACCCACTCGATGGTTCCCGCGTCTGACGGATCTGGTGTCGAACACCAACTATGCTTGGGAAAGACTGCCCGGTGTGGCACGCACCCTGACATTCAGAGTAGTATTGCGCGACAACAACCCGAACGGCGGATGCACCGCCGAGGACGACGCGGTGCTCACAGTAACTGACGCAGCAGGCCCCTTCCTCGTGACCGAACCCAACACCAACGTGGTCTGGTATGTAGGCGAAACCAAGACCGTCACTTGGGATGTGGCCAACACCAATGCCGCCCCGGTGAACTGCGCCAACGTGCGCATCCTGCTCTCCACCGATGGAGGGTTCAACTATCCCATCGTGTTGGCGGCTTCTGCGCCCAACACCGGCTCGGCCAATGTGACAGTGCCCGACAACCTGTCGAACACCTGCCGCGTGAAAGTGGAGGCCATAGGCAATATCTTCTTTGACATCTCGAATCAAAATTTCCGCATCGAGCTGCCGCCCTCACCGACATTCTCGCTAAGCACTTCTGCCAACACGTTGCAGGCTTGCGCGGGCGAAACGGCTTCCTTCACCGCCAACGTCGCTTCCATTTTGGGCTTCGACGACCCGGTGAACCTCGTGGTCACGGGTGCCCCAGCAGGCGCATCGGTCACGATTGCTCCCAATCCTGCCACGCCCCCGGGTGTCGCCACCATTGCTATTGACAATATCACCCCCGACATGGCGGGCAACTACACCTTGACCTTGGAAGCCACTTCCGGCCCCATCGTGCAGAGCGCGGATGTGTTGCTGAGCATCCTGCCGGGCGCTCCGGCAGGTGCCCTAGCCAACAGTCCTTCCGACGGCAGTTCGGGGTTGCCGCTCAATGTGAACCTTGAATGGGATGCCGTGCCATTTGCACAAAGCTATATCGTGGAAGTAGCCACAAATCCGTCCTTTGAAATAGGCGCGATAGTACAATTGGCGATGCTCAACAACGCAGGTTTGCAGACCACAACGCTCCAGTCGGGAACGGTTTATTACTGGCGCCTGAAAACGACCAACGACTGCGGAGAGAGTGAATACTCCCCTGTGTATGCCTTCCAAACAGGCAATTTGACGTGCGGCCAAGTGTTCAGCAGCACGGATGTGCCAAAAACAATAGATGCCAATAGCATCAACACCGCCATATCGGCACTCAACGTCGTATCGGACAAAGCCATAGCCGATGTGGACGTGGCTATGGTGGCCAGCCACACCTATGTCGGTGATTTGGATGCCAGATTGGTGTCGCCGACCAACGACACGACCGTCCTGTTCGACCGGCCCGGTGTGCCAGCCACGCAGTTCGGATGTTCGGGCGACAATTTAGCCTTGATATTCAACGACAACGCGCCACAAACCGCCGCGCAGTTGGAATCAATGTGCAACACGATTCCGCCCGCGTTGAGCGGCGAGTTCCAGCCCATCACCCCGCTTGCCGTCGTGAATGGCAAAGACGCGCAAGGGGAATGGCAGCTGCTGGTGCGCGACAACTTTGCCGACGATGGCGGCAGCATTGTGGCGTGGAGCCTCACCTTCTGTTTTGCGGAAGAGGTACCAACAGGCGTTTTGTCTTCAAACAATCCCCTCTCCGTGCCAGCAGGTGGCAATGGGGTGATTAACGAAGCACATCTGTCAATTTCGCTTTCCGGCGACGAGGAGCAAGGGAAATTCGTGCTGTTAAGCCTGCCGCAACATGGTGCCTTGTCCCTGAATGGTGCCCCATTGGGCATTGGCGGCTCCTTCACGCAAGCCGACATCAACGCTGGGCTGGTCGTCTACACGCACAGCGGCGATGCGGCCACCTCCGACGCATTCCAGTTCGATGCGATTGACCTCAACGACTTTGCTTGGGTGCACAACGCCACGTTTAACATCATTATCATTCAGAACGACCTTGCGGCCACACTCGCCCAAACGCAAGCCATTCTGTGTCACAACGATGCCAACGGTCAAATCACCGTCAGCGCATCCGGGCTTGATGGGCAATACCTCTACAGCCTCAATGGCGGACCCAACCAATCCTCCAACGTGTTCAGCGGACTTGCGGCGGGCAATTACACCGTCGTAGTGACGGGACAGTTTGGCTTTACCGCGACCACCAATTCCGTTGTCCTCAACAACCCGCTCCCACTCACCGCCAGCAACAACGTGGTGGACGCTCAAATAACGGTGAACGCAACGGGCGGCACGGGGGCACTGGAATACAGCCTCGACGGGGATGACTATCAGCCCTCCAACGTCTTTGAGGACATGGCTAATGGTGTGTACACCATCATCGTGCGCGATGCCAATGGCTGCACCACCACGACTCAGGCCATCGTAGCCGTGAATACGCTGCTGGCGACTTTGAGCGTGCAAACACCCATCAGCTGCTTTGGTGGCAACAATGGTGTCATCGCCGTCACCATCGGTGGTGGGCAAGCGCCGTTTGAATACAGCCTGAACGGTGGCCCTTCCCAACCGGAAAACATCTTCTCCGGTTTGGCCGCAGGTGACTACACCGTCGTGGTGAGTGATAGTGAGGGCTTCACTGCCAGCACCAATCTCTTGACTTTGACAAACCCCTCTGCCATCACCGCCAGCGCCAACGCCAACCTGAACACGATTACCGTGACCGCTGCTGGCGGCACCGGGCAGCTTCAATACAGCCTTGACGGGACGCTTTTCCAGAGCGCCAACACATTTGGAAACTTGCCCAACGGCGATTACACGGTGACTGTGCGCGATGCCAATGGTTGCACCGCCACCACACAAGTCACTGTGGATGTGCCAGCCTTGGATATCGTCGCGCTCAATCCGAACACAGGCATCTTGTGTTTCGGCGCGGCGACCGGCACCCTTGAGGTGCTTGCCACGGGTGGTATCCCTCCTTATCAGTATGCGCTTAATGGAGGTGCGTTCCATAGCAGCAATGTCTTCACCAATCTGGGTGTCGGCCCCCACGTCGTGGTCGTGCGCGATGCCATCGGAAACGAAGTAGTCTCGCAGGAATTTGTCTTCCCACAGCCACCAGCCTTAGTGGTGACGGTGGAGGTGGATGGCAACGATGCTGACATCATGATAAGCGGCGGCACTCCTCCATATACCTATACCTTCAATGGCCCGGTGCCACCTGTCAACCTGCCCAACGGCACTTACAACCTGACAGCTACCGATGCAAATGGCTGCACAGCCACTACCTCCTTCACAATAGATGTGCCCCCGCTTGCCGCCACTGTGGAAGTCGTCGGCACCGACCCTTGTGCGCCCTCCGTCACCATTGAGGTCACAGCGACTGGTGGAGAAGGCCCTTATGAGTATTCGCTCAACAACGAGCCGTTCCAGAGCAGCAATGTCTTTACCATCTTCTCCGGGCAAAACACGGTGCGCGTTCGAGACGTGACCGGCACCATTATCCAAGTCCCCGTCACTGTTACCTTCCCCACGCCCGTGGAGGTGACTGCCGTTGCCACGGGCGATACCATTGTGGCATCGGGTGCGTTCGGCAATCCGCCCTATCAGTACAGCCTTGACGGGGTGGCGTTCCAGATGTCCAACATTTTCCCCAACCTGCCCAACGGAACCTACACCGTCACGGTGAAGGACGCAGCGGGTTGCACGAATACTGTCGAGGTGGAAATCAACGTCATTGGCACGGTAGAGCCAAGCGCCGTGTGGGGCCTTGTGGTGTCGCCCAACCCAAGCACGGGCCTATTCCGCGTAGCGATGGAGCATGCGCCAGCCACGCTTCGGGCGGAATTGTTCGACGCTGCCGGGCGCCGCGTCCGCACGCTTGATTTCAACCCGGGTGCAGGTGGTGCGTTCAGCACCCTGCTTGATTTGCAGGACGCACCGCAGGGCATCTATTTGCTGCGCCTGACCGACGGGGTGCAGTGGGGCAGCGTACGCCTGAGCGTGATGCGCTAACGAGATTGCGTGAGAAATGATGGCAAAAAAAAAATGGCCGTCAAACGTTGTGCTATTCAGGCGGTGAGAAATCACCGCCTGAATAATTTGATATCAAACGCCAAGAAATTTCAACCCCGCATCAGCTGCTCATGCTCGCCCTCTCTGATTTTGAATGAATCATGACTTCGCTCATGCTGAAAACTTGACGACTCGAAGCATATACTTCGCGCCGTTAGGTTTTGGGCATGGCTGCAATCGCAATCTGCTAAAAATCAAGAACATCAATCATGTTCATCTAACAAATCCTAGCGAATCAAGGTATACATTGGTCTGAGCAGTGCATTCCCCTACTTCTCTCCGGCATGAATTTTCGCCGCAGCGCGAGGTGTAACAACTCATTCGATTCAATCCTCACCAATCAAACCTGACCCAATCCACGCACACCACGCCGCGATTGGGTTCTTTTTTGTTTTTGAACACAAAGAATAAATCGCAGTAAGCGCGGCAGCCGTTGGCACGGTTCGCGGGAAGGGCGATTTTCATTTCCTCAAAAATTATCCGTTGCGCATCGGAAGGTGCCAAGTGCAAGGTGCCAAGAAGCGAGCCATCGGGGCTGCCCGTGCGCAGTTCGAGCAGCCCGCCGGCACTGTCGCCAAAGCCCAAGCGCAAGACCAGTGATTTTAGCCCCGCTAGGTCAACGTGCCGAAACGCGAACCACGCGTTGTGCTTCAAGTCGCGCAGCACCACCGTGTCGTTGTCGAAAGGTCGGTGCAGGCTTACGCCCTCGCTGCGTTCGTCGCATTTTTCGGCTTGCAGCACGGCCGGGCGCAGTATCAAGGTCTCGCTACCCTCCAATGGCGGCAACCCTTGATGGCCTCGGTCACGGTATGCGGCCTTCAACAAATATGCCCCCGTCGGGCCAGCAAGCACATATCTCCCCTCCAAAGGAAGCGACTGCACGGGTTTGGGAGGAGCGCCGAGCGACAGTATCCACAGCGACATCTGTATCGCCTCTTCCTCTCTTATTTGCGGATGTGGGGTCATGTACGACGCGCCCCAATTGCCCCCGCCGCCGTAGATGATTTTTCGGTAAATGCTCGGCACGGCGAAGGCAATGTTGTTGCGATATCGCTCGGCCACAGCCTGAAAAGACGGGCCATTGATTTGCCTGTCAACGGTATGGCAGCTCTTGCAATCGGACTGCTCCACGAGGCGCTTGCCTTCGGCGTATTTTTCGGGTTGGGCCGTCGAGGCGGGAGTCGGGGCAAGCGCTGCGGGGTTGATGCCCTTTTCCAAATACTCGACCGATGTGCTGATGGCGTGCGGCGCAATGCCGCCATTGCTCAAAGAGCCGTCCTCGCGGTCGTCCACCGCAAGTCGGTAGTGCAGCGTGTCGCCCGCGCGATAAAAACTGCGATTGCGCCCGCCCAAATCCCACCACACGCGCGGCGGCTCATTGCCGACGCTGATGAGCTTGCGAGCAGTGGCGGTGGCACCGTGCGCATCCGTCACCGTCAGCGTCGCCTCGTACACGCCCGGTTTTGGAAAAACATGCACCACGCCAACCTCCCCCGATTGCCCCGCACGCCCTTTGCGGCGCGTGTCGAGCGTCGTGCTTTGCCCATTTTTTTCAGACAGTCGAGCAGGCACAAAAGACCCGCTTGCGAGGGGTGAAGCGTCTCCAAAATCCAATTGATAGGTAAGCTTGTCTCCGTCGTAATCTTTTGATTTTGAAAAAGAAAAAACAACTTCGCAGGGAGTGCCACACGCGGTTTTGTTTGCTTCCAACATTGCGATGGGGTGGCGATTGCCCTGCACGAAATCAATTCTGCTCAATCGCGCGTCCTCGTTTGACGAATACCAGCGCGTGCCGTATTCGAGTACCCAAAGCGAGCCGCTTTTTTGGTCGAGCAGCATATCCATCGGGCGGCTTAGCGGCACCGAATCGGCGAAAGGCTCCAACCGATAAAAATCGCCCAAGCTGTCGAGCGTCACAGCCATGAGCCAGTTGCGCATCCAGTCGTAGATGATGAGTTTACCGTCGAAATATGTCGGAAAACGAGTGGCTTCGGGATATTTGTCGCAGTAATAAACTGGCCCGGCCATTGCGTTTCGCCCGCCCGTGCCCACATTCGGAAAGTCGCGGATTTTACTGTACGGATACCATATAAAGGCGGGCTGGGCTGGTGGCAACATCTGCGCACCCGTGTTGTTGGGCGAATCGTTCACGGGATTTTGAGAAGCGAAAAACGCCCCCGATTGTTGGGTGGAAAAATCGTAGGCTCGATAGGGCTGATTGTCTGCCACGAAATAGGGCCAGCCATAGTTTCCAGCTTCGCGGGCGCGGTTGATTTCATCGAAACCCATGGGGCCGCGAGCGGTGTCGGAGTGCCAAGCGTCCGGGCCGATGTCGCCCCAAAAGAGCAATTGGCGACGCTCGTCGTACGAGATGCGAAAAGGGTTGCGACAACCCATGACGTAGATTTCTGGACGGCCACCCTGTTGCTCGTCGGGCGCGGCGCCGTTCTTCACGCGGAGGTCTTTTTTTGCAAACAAATTCCCCGCCGGGCAAACATACCCTCCATCGTCCGAAGGCTTTATTCTCAAAATTTTACCTCTCAAATCGTTCGTATTGGCAGCGCTCCGCTGCGCGTCGAACGCTTCCCTGCCCCGGCGCTCGTCAATGGGTGCAAACCCATCGGAGGCAAAAGGGCTGGTGTTGTCGCCTGTCGCCAAGAATAGATTGCCTTCCGCGTCGAAAGTCAGGCTGCCGGCGGCATGGAAGCAGTCTTTGTGGCCGACGGGGATGGTGAGCAACACCGTCTCGGAAGCGCGGTCGAGGGTGTCGCCCTGAAAGACGAAGCGCGACAGTTGGTTCATGGAGTCTTTCAAAGAGGAATAGTACAGGTAAATCCATCGGTTGACGTGCCAATGAGGGTCAATGGCGACCCCAAGCAGGCCGTCGCCCATTTCGGAATAAACAGGCAGTTTTGTCACCGTGTTCAGCAGACCTGTCGTGGGGTTGAACAGTTTTATTTGCCCGTGCCGCTCGATGAGGATGATTTTGCCATCGGGAAACTGGGCGATTTCCATCGGCTCGTGCAGGTCGCTAGCCAACACCGTCTTGACGAACCGCGTTGGGTCGGGCGCTCTTTGCGTTCGGCAGCGCCCGTAGTTGAGCGGGCGGTTTTTCCCGATGGCATAGCGCAAGCCATCAAGCAAGTGTCGCTGGAAAACGGGAGCGCTGTACGACGCGGGAATGTGACCCAAGGCGGTGTAAAAGGCCCGCCCCCCGTCGTATTCGTGTCGCCAAGCCAAAGGGTGTGGGGCCTCGTCGGCAGCGTCATCTTTCACGCGCAGCAACCACTCGAGGTCTGGCTCAAGCGAGCGGAAGTAATACACCTCGTCTTTCCAATGCCACGGCTCGCAATTGTTTGTTGGGCAATTTTCAACATAAAGGTCAATGTCTCGAATGGGCGGGTGGTGCTTGAAATATCCGCCCACCAAGCCTCCGTACCAACGCCAAGTGTATTCCGTCGCGGAGGCCGAATGGATGCCCACAAAGCCGCCGCCCGCCTGAATGTATCGTTCAAAATCTGCCTCCTGTCGCGGGTCGAGCACTTCGCCATTTGTGTTTAGGAACACGACGGCGGCATATCGTTTCAGGTTTTTTTCGTTGAAATCGTCGGCATTTTCCGTCGTGTCCGCCAAGATGCCATTTTCGAGACAAATTTTCACCAGCGCCTCTTTTCCCGCTTCGATGCTCTCGTGGCGGTAGCCCGTTGTTTTTGAAAAAACAAGCACGCGCGGCGGAGTGTCCCAGCGGGTGCAGTTTTGAAACAATGCGCAAACAATAAGTATGGAGATAAGGCGATTCATCTTCGGTGGGTGCTGGAATAATGCCCGCGAAAAGTATGACAAGGAACGGGGATTGTTACATTTGCCACAACTTGAAGCACAGATGAATCTTCAAAACGCTCTGCTTGCCATTTGCCTTCACCTTTTTGTTGCTGCCGCCGCGCAAACTAGCGCGAGTGCTATTTTTGACCGAAACACGGTGGAGACGGGCGACACGTTTGCGCTGCGTGTGCTTGTGGCTGGCGTGAATGCCCAACCCGGCACGGTTGATTTCTCTTCTTGGCGCGAATTGCTGCCTCCCGAGAACATCCTCTCGCAAACTGGCTGGACCCGCTCTGGCAACCGTTGGATGTGCCAATTCACTCTGATTGCTTTCGATAGCGCCTTGCTGCAACTTCCACCGCTCAAAGTCACGCTCCGCTTGGGCGACACTTTGCGCTCCAACCCGCTCGCTCTCACGGTGAAACCCACCTACGCAACCGCCGACCTCAATGAGGCCGAACCTATCCGCGATATATGGCGAGAGCCGACGCTTTGGGCGGACCATTGGCCTTGGGCGGCGGGTGCTTTGGCAGGCTTGGCGCTGATGATTTGGCTTTGGCGCAGGAGAAAGAAAAGACCCGTTGCCGCGCCGAGCATTGTGGTGCCGTCACCCGCGCCCGTGGTGCCGCCGCATCAGGTGGCTTTGCACAAGTTGAACGTTTTGGAGCAAAAACAACCATGGAAACACGGCCAATTGGAGCCGTTCTACGCCGAATTGAGCCTCATTGTGCGGGAATATCTGGAAGGGCGGTTCGGCATTCCGGCACTGGAGTCCACCACGCGCGAGATTTTGCCGTTGTTGAAAACCGTCGGATTCCCCGAAAACCTGCGCGATACGGCTCGCCAAGTGCTACACGAATCCGACATGACAAAATTCGCCCAACATCCGCCCCCTGCCCATTTTCACGAAAAAGCCCTAAACATGGCCCGACAACTCATTCTCGCTACCACCCCACGCGACCCATCCATCCATCCCGGCAATCCATTCAAGTAATGCCACCCCAATCGTAAATCGTCAATCGCAAAATCGTCAATCGCAAATGTCCTTTGCCCAGCCTTATTGGCTTTTGTTATTGCTCCTGCTGCCCGTGCTCATGTATGTCTATCGCCGCACGGCCAACAAACGCCACGTCGCCCTGCAAGTGTCGCGGCAGGTGGCCATGCGTGGCGTGAAAACTTGGGTGGTATATGCGCGAAAATGGATTCAGGCGCTGCGTTGGGTGGTGCTGGCGCTGCTCATCGTGGCCGTCGCTCGGCCACAAAAGATGTGGCACGAGGAAAAAATAGAGGCGGAGGCACTCGACATCATGCTGGTGATGGACCTCTCGCCGAGTATGCTCACCAGAGATTTCTCGCCCGACCGGCTCACCGTGGCCAAGCAAATTGCCAACGATTTCGTCAGTCGCCGCCAATACGACCGTTTGGGCTTGGTGGTGTTTTCAGGTGGCGCTTTCACCCAATGCCCACTTACCAACGACCGCCGCATCTTGCAGGCGTTCATCAACAACTTGCAAGTAGGCCGCCTGAAAGACGGTTCGGCCATTGGTATGGGCATCGCCACGGCGGTCAACCACTTGAAAGGCTCCGAAGCCAAGAGCAAAGTTGCCATCGTGTTGACCGATGGCGAGCAAAATGCAGGGGTGGTTGGCCCTATCAAAGCCGCCGAAATCGCCCGCGCGTTGGGGGTGAAGGTATATACCATCGGGCTGGGGGCCGACGGCACGGTGATGTCGCCGACGTTTCAAAATCTGGATGGTTCGTTTGCCTTCGCTGCCCGCACCATGATTTTTGACACCCAGCTATTGGAGGATGTGGCACGGCTGACCGGGGGCCGATTTTACCGCGCACGCTCCGCTGGCGATTTGCAAGGTATTTATGCCGAAATAGACCGTTTGGAAAAAACAAAAATCACCACCAGTACGGTGCATCACACCCTCGACATTTATTTCTGGCTACTAGACGCGGCGTTTTGCCTGTTGGTGCTGGAAATGCTGCTCCGATGGGGCCCCCTGCGCGTGATTACCTCATAACTTTCATACACCCCCTCAACCTCTCTCAACAACCATGTTTCGATTTGAAAATCCAATACTCCTTCATTTGCTGTGGGCCGTTGCCTTACAGGCGTTCTTGCTATGGGTTTATTGGCGGTGGCGACAGCAGGCCTTGCAGCGGCTCGGTTCGCCCGCTTTGGCACAGCGACTCATGTTGGGCTTTTCCAAAAAACGCTTTTGGGTAAAAAATGCGCTGTTTGCGGCAGCGGTAGCACTGGTGGCCATCGCCATTGCCAATCCACAACAAGCCGTGCGACGCACCCCTCCGCCGCAACAAAGCGCGGATGTACTGATTGCCCTCGACATTTCGCAAAGCATGCTGGCGCAGGATGCCAAGCCCAGCCGATTGGAGCAGGCCAAGCGCCTCATTCTGCAATTGGCGGAGGCGCTCAAAGGCGAAAGGCTTGGCCTGGTTTTTTTTGCCGGAAACGCCTACATCCAAATGCCGCTCTCTACAGATGTGGAATCGTTGATGTTGTTTGCTCGCAATGCCAGTACTCAATTCATCACCGACCAAGGCACCGACATCGGTGCGGCGATTGATTTGGGTGCCCGCTTGTTTAGCTCGGCTTCGCCAGCGGGCCGTGCCCTGCTCTTGATTTCGGACGGGGAACACCACGAGGCCGATTTGCTCGCTCGTGCCAGCAAGGCCCGTTCGGAGGGCATCACCTTGCATACCGTTTGCGTGGGTTCGGCTTCCAATGCGACCATCCCGCTTCCCAATGGTGGCCTGAAGCGCGACTTCACAGGCCAAGTGGTGCGCACCAATGCGAACCCGGCGTTGCTGCGCGATATCGCCAAGGCTGGTGGCGGCCTGACGCTCAACGCTGACGATGGGAGGGCTGTGAGCATTTTGGCCGATGAGGTGAGGAAATTGCAAAAAACCACTGTGGAAGCGCGAGCCTACACCGAATATGTTTCCTATTTTCATTGGTTGGCGTTGCTGGCGTTGCTGTTGCTGGTCGTGGAAGAGGGGGTGTGGTGGCAAAAAAGCTAGCGATGCAAAATCTGCTGATTTGCGTTGACTATATCACAACCTGTCTTGAAATATCGGGATTATCACATTGACAATAATCAAATTGCATTCTTGAAAAACGCACTGTCTCGACATCTTGTCATCGCTGCGTTGTCGCTATGCCCGGCAGCGTCGCTCGCCCAGTCAGTCCATCGGCAAATGCGCCAAGGCGACCGCCACTACGACGAAAAATCGTGGAGCGCTGCAGAGGAAGCCTATCGAAAAGCAACACCAAGCGCATCGGCCTGGCACAACGCCGGCAATGCTGCCTACCAACAAGGCAAGTATGAGGTGGCCGCCGAATCGTTCAAAAAAGCCGCCGCCGCCGCTACCCCCGAAGCACGCTCGGCAGCATTTTTCAATTTGGGAAATGCCTATCTGCAACAAGGGAAATACGCGGAAGCCATTGCCGCTTATGAAAAAAGCCTGCGCCAGCAGCCCAACCGCTTCGACGCCAAAAAGAACTTGCAAATCGCCAAAAAGAAACAAAAAGAGCAACAAGACCCGCCACCTCCTCCGCCTCCGCCGCCGCCACCACCCAAGCCTCAACGCAACTATCTCGACCAAGCCCACCAACCCCTCAAAAAAGAGGAGCCTTCCGCAGGCCTCTCCCCCGACGCGGCCAAGCATATCCTACAAACGCTCGTAGTGCCCGATGAAGAAAAAAGCGCCCGTGAGTACCGGACCCTCGCGCCTTCCACCAAGCCTTCGCGGGTGAAGAAGGATTGGTAGTGGCGCCAATCTTCTGGTTGGCCGAACGTTGCGTGCCAACCGGAAGGTTGGCGTTACCACGAAAAATCGGCAGGAAGATTTCTGCCACTGTTGGCGGGGATGCCAACAGCAAGCGGTGGAGCGAGTGGTCAAGCCCGAGTACTCATCCCGTTATTTTTTGCTGGCGAGGATGCCAACGAAGGCATCAATCTCGCAATCCTCCGCCTTCTAACGAAATTTGTAACTACTCAGACAGGGGCAGCGCCCCGAAACACATTCCGGGGCGCTGCCCCTGCTCAAGTAGTTGCCGAAAGTGTTTAAAAATTTTTTCCACGACGCCATTTTTTACCGCCGTCGGCGCGCCAACCAGAAGGTTGGCATCACTTTTTGATTTCCTCAAAATCCAACTTCCTCAACTGCGCCGCTCGCCACCAAGTAAAGACCGCAATCAGAATCGTCATCGTGCCGCCAAAAACCACCGAAGGCACCGTGCCCATCAGTTTGGCCGTCAGCCCACTCTCGAAGGCCCCGATTTCGTTGGATGAGGTAATAAAAATCGAATTGACCGACGACACGCGCCCTTTCATGTGCTCAGGGGTGAGGTGTTGCATCAGCGACGAGCGCACATACACACTCACCGCATCGAACACGCCTGCCAAAAACAGGAAGAAAAACGACAGCCAAAACAACCGCGACAACCCAAACCCAATGATGCACACGCCAAACCCTGCCACACAGGCGAGCATCAATTTGCCCGCGCCTTTCCCCAAAGGCCGGTGAGCGATAACGAACGCCATGCCGATGGCACCCAGCGACATCGCCGCCCGCAAAATGCCCAAGCCTTCCGGCCCCACTTTCAGAATATCTTTGGCAAATACCGGCAACAACGCCACCGCCCCTCCAAACAGCACAGCGAACAAATCGAGCGCGATGGCAGCGATAAGTAATTGATTGCTAAAGACGAAGTGCAAACCCGCCTTGATGCGCTCCACCGCAGGCTCCGAATGGTCGGTAGTCGGCACAGGGCGCGGCGCGATTTGAAACACAAAAATCAAGGCGAACAGACAAAGCACGCTCATCACGCTAAAAGTGAACGACACCCCAGCAAAACCGTATAATATGCCACCCAGCCCCAGCCCCGTGATGCTGGCCACCTCCCAGGTGCTGCTGTTCCAAGCGATAGCGTTGGGCAATAGTTTTCGAGCAACCAATTGAGGCAAAAAAGCGAAGTTTGTCGGGCTAAAAAAACCCCTCGCGATGCCCGTGCAAAATATGACCGAATAAATGCCCGCCAACAGAATCGCCTTGGGCAGTAAATCTCGCCAAGCGGCTAAAGTCAACAACCCAACGGAACAAAGGAAAAGCGTAAGGATGCATCCAATCAGGATGCTGCGCCGATTATACTTATCCGCCAAGTGTCCCGCCCAAAGGCTGATACCGATGGCAGGGATTGCCTCTGCCAGCCCTATGAACCCCAACATCAGCGGGTCGTTGGTGAGGTCATAGACGAAGTAGCCGACTGAAACCGACATGATTTGGATGGCCAGCGTGGTCATCATCCGCATGGCGAGAAAGCGGCGGTAGTCGGGGATGCGCAGGGCAGCGTAAGCGTCTGTCAAAATTGTTGAGGTGTTGAGATATTGAGGTGTTGAGATATTGGCGCAAAAGAACGAAAGGCTTGTATTGGAAGTTCAAAAGCAGGCATTTTTCTCAACGCTATCAGAATTAAACCAGATTTCCCAACTTTGCCCGTTCAGACAAATCACCAAATCCACCATTCAACACATCCACCACGACATGAAATTACTCGAAGGAAAAGTTGCTCTCATCACAGGCGGCTCGCGTGGCATCGGCGAGGCGCTGGTGCGCAAATTCGCCGAACATGGCGCAACGGTCGCGTTCACCTACGTCTCGGCTTCCTCCAAGGAACGCTCGGAAAAACTCGCCGCCGAATTGGGCGCCAAAGTCAAAGCCTACCAAAGCGACGCGGGCGACTACGCCCAAGCCGAGGCTCTTGTAAGCGAAGTCGTAAAGGACTTTGGCAAGTTGGATGTGTTGATTAACAACGCAGGCATCACCCGCGACACGCTTATGCTCCGCATGACCGAGCAACAATGGGACGAGGTGATTCAAACCAACCTCAAATCAGTGTTCAACCTCACCAAACACGCCCTCAAGCCCATGATACGCGCTGGCGGCAGCATCATCAACATGAGCTCCGTCGTGGGTGTGTTCGGGCAGGCCGGGCAAGCCAACTACGCCGCTTCCAAGGCGGGTATCATTGGCTTCTCCAAATCCATCGCGAAGGAATACGGCTCACGGGGACTTCGCTGCAACGCCATCGCGCCCGGCTTCATCGCCACCGAAATGACCGACGCACTCGACGAAAAAACGAAGGAGGGCTATCTCAGCGCCATACCCATGAAGCGTTTTGGCTCTGGCGACGACGTGGCGAACGCTTGCGTTTTTCTCGCTTCCGACATGGGCGCCTACATCAGCGGTCAGGTGATTTCGGTATGCGGGGCATTAAATTGTTGAATCTGACCGCCAATTGCCCACAAATACCAAAATTGTTTTTTCCCCTGCGAAATTAACCCACGCCACATAGCGTTCCTCAACCTGACAACCTGCTTCCAAAGTCCGCGAAACTGGCGGCTTTGGAAGTTTTTTATTTGGTAAAACTTAGGTAGAGGGTAGAAGGCCTAGGACGGAAGGTAGAGGGTGGGAGGCTGATTTCATCTCCATTGAAACAGTAAGCAACCCCAAAGCAAGTCTCTCAATACCTTACCCTAGGCCTTCACCCAAGTAGTCACTTTTTTTGTTAAAATTCACACCTTTGCAACGCGACAAACAGCGCAAATAAAACATAATGGACAAAATCAAAATTCTCTGGGCCGACGACGAGATTGACATGCTCAAGCCCCACCTCATGTTTCTCCAAACCAAAGGCTACGACGTGGTGACGGCCTCCAACGGCCACGATGCGGTGGAGATTTACTTGGAACGGACCAACGATATTGACGTGATATTCCTCGACGAATCCATGCCCGGCCTTACCGGGCTGGAAACGCTGCCCAAAATCAAGGAAATCAACCCAGCGGTGCCAGTGGTGATGATTACGAAAAACGAAGCCGAGCACGTCATGGAAGAAGCCATCGGCTCCCAAATTTCCGACTACCTCATCAAGCCCGTCAACCCCAATCAAATCCTGCTCACGCTCAAAAAAATCATTGACAACAAGCGGCTCGTGCGCGAAAAAACAGCGATGGACTACCAACAGGAGTTCCGCCAGATTTTCATGCAAATCACCGGCGGCCTCGACTACATGGAATGGGTAGATGCCTACAAGCGCATCGTGGGTTGGGAGCTCCGCCTCGATGCCAACCAAGCCGAAGTGGGCGACATTCTCGCGCAGCAAAAACAGCAGGCCAACGTCGAGTTTTCAAAATACGTCGTGAAAAACTACTTCGACTGGGTGGACAAAAACAAGGAGGTCGGCCCCGTGATGTCGCATTCCATGATGCGCAAGCACATATTCCCACATATCGGAAAGGGGGTGCCGACCCTTGTGATATTGCTCGACAACCTCCGCTACGACCAATGGAAAGTCATCGAGCCTTTCGTCAACGAGCAATTCAGGACGGAAAACGAAGGCTATTTTTTCAGTATTTTGCCCACCGCGACGCAGTATAGCCGCAATGCCATTTTCGCTGGCATGATGCCAGCCGACATCGAGCTGGCCTTTCCCGACAAATGGAAAAACGACACCGACGAGGGCGGCAAAAACCTGTTTGAAGATTTCTTTCTGGAAAAACAACTCGACCGCGTGTTTCGCAAAGGCGTGAAATGGGACTACTTCAAAGTCACCAACGTCAATCACGGCAAGGAACTCAACGACAACATTCTCAACTACTTGAACAATGACTTGACGGTCATCGTCTATAATTTCATTGATATGCTCTCCCACGCCCGCACCGAGATGGAGGTGTTGAAAGAACTTGCGGGCGACGAACGTGCCTATCGTTCCCTCACGCGCTCGTGGTTTTTGCACTCGCCGCTTTGGACGGCACTTCAAAAACTCGAAGGACGCGACGTGCAACTCTTCGTCACCACCGACCACGGCACCATCCGGGTGCAAAGCCCTTCCAAAGTGGTCGGCGACCGCGAGACGACCACCAACCTGCGCTACAAAGTGGGTCGAAACCTACAGTACGAGCGCCGCGACGTGCTCGAAGTGCGCGACCCCAAGCAAGCAGGCCTGCCGCGCCCCAACATCAGCAGCACGTTCATCTTTGCCAAAGAGGATTACTTCTTCCTCTATCCGAACAACTACAACCACTTCCACAACTATTACAAAAACACCTTTCAACACGGAGGCATCAGTTTGGAAGAAATGATTTGCCCGGTAGTGCGCCTACGGAGCAAGTGATGCCAATCTTCCGATTGCCTACCATCAAGGGCAAAGCACATATTTTTATACCTCGCGCCGCCAAGTTTTGGACATGGCTGCAATCGCAATCCGCTCAAAATCAGGGGCATCAATCATGCTCATCCGATAAATCCTAGCGAATCAAGGTGTAAAGTTGCGCCTTAAGCGCCTTCGCTTCCTTTTGGAAAGGATGCCCGTTCTGATGCACCACATCGTCCACAATGATTTTGGCCTCATCCACCTTGCCTGCCTTCAGCAAGGCCAAGGCGGTGTACCATTGGGCAGTCTCCCAGTCGTAGCTGTCGCTGCTGACTTGTCGCAAAGCGGCCAACGCCTCATCGGCCTTGCCGAGCGCCAATTGCGACACGCCGAGATAGAGCAACGCCTCAGAGCGGCGGGCGAACGAGGCATCGCCAAGCAGTTGTTCCAGCCCAGCGACGGCAGCGGCGTAGTCGCCCTGAGCGTATGCCGTTTGCCATGCTGAGGGAGCAGCATCGCGCACGGCGGGGGCAGCAGGTGCCGCAAAGTGTGCGGCAAAAAGTTGCTCAGGCGCTTGGCCGGGATCTTGGTTGAGCAAGAAAGGAAGGGCAGCGAGCAGCAGCGCCAAAACGGCGGCAGCGGCGTAGAAGAATTTGCGATAAGTATTCATGGCTCGCAGGTTGGAAGTTTGCAAAACAGGTTCTTTCTCTGCTTGCAACAACTCTTGGGCGTATTCCGACAGCCGAGCTTCGAGCTGGCGGTCGCCCTCCTGCCGGATGGCGGCGAGCATCGTCGCGTATTCCGACACTTCCTGCGCGAAAGCCGGGTCGTCGGTCAGGCGCTGCTCAAAAGCAGCTTGCTCTTCCGCCGAAAGTTGATGCAGGCGGTATTTCCGAAGGAACTCATAGAGGATTTCATTCATGGTGCGAAGTCGTTTTGATGCCGACACGAACTTAGACGGCTGACGGGGCAAAAATCTCAATGACGTGGATTTTTTCTGAATTTTATTTGCCCGCCCCGCATTATCCAACAATGTCCATACATTTGGCGAAAATCCAAAAAACCAGACATATTCATGAGAACTCCTCTACTCTGGCTGGCTATGCTTGCACTAGGGTTGGCCTTGTGCAGCCAAATTTCCGAGCGTGCTCCCGACGAGCAGGCAGCCGACATAACAGGTTGGTTGAAACAAACGGACAAGTACATTGAAGAGGGCGAATACGACAGCTCCCTCGCATTGGCACAACAGGTTGTACTCGCGGCGGAAAAAACAGCCAATTGGGAGGCATGGGGCAAGGCACAAATCCATTACCTCGGCTCCTGCTACTACCTGAATCGAAGCGCCGAAGCCGTCGCCACCTTTCCCCAACTCGAACATCTCGGACGAGCACACATCCATCCCGACAGCACCTTTTGGGGCGGATACTTCAACGTGGCAGGCGCTATTTTTGACCAATTGGGCAACTACGAGGAAGCCATTCGCTACGGCCTGAAAGAAATCGCTTTCTTCGAAAAAAACGGCGACCACGCCGCCCAAGCCATCGCCAGCAACAACATCGGCGCATACTACCTACGCCGCGGCGACTACGACCGCGCGCTCGAATACACCCAATCCGCCCTCCAACTTTACCGCTCCAACCCCAAGACCGACCCCGCCGACCTCGCGTGGACCTACGGCAACTTAGGCGCTATCTGGTATCGGAAAAAAGACTACCCCCGCGCCGTCGCCAATGCCCACGAAGCCCTCTCCATGTTGGAAAAACATTTTCCGGGAGAGCTGCCGCACGATTACATCGTCGCTTACAATGACTTAGCCAACGTGTATGTGGAAAATGGAGAACCCGAAAAAGCACTGGAATACCTGCAAAAGGCACTTGCCGTACACAAAAAGAACAGAATCGAACGCGAAATAGAAAACGTCTGGCACAATCTCGGCTATGCCTACCGCATGATGGGGCGCTACCCCGAAGCCACCGTTTATCTGAAAAAAGCCATCGAACGCTATCGCCCCAACCACCCCAACCTCGGCAAGGCATACCGGCATCTGGGCATCATCGCGCAGCACCAAGGCGACCTGCGCGGCGCGTTGACCTACCATCAGCAGGCACTTCGCAGCCTGACCGACTCTTTCCCTCATCAGGACATACTGGCCAACCCCGCCCCACAGCGCGTGAATGCCTATTTCGATTTCCTTTTCACCCTCCGCGACAAAGGCGAAACGCTCCGCGAACTGGCCACAGCAGAGTCTAACCCCGTGTTTTTGGAGGCAGCACTGTCAACTTATGACTTGGCAGCCGGCGTGCTCGACAGTATGCGGGCAGAATATCAGGAAGGCTCGCGCCAATTCTGGAACGAGGAAGCACAGCCCATCATAGAAAACGCCATCGCGGTAGCCATGCAACTGCATCGCAACACGGGCGATTTGCGATATTTGGAAAAAGCGTTCGAGTATGCCGAAAAAAACAAGGCCCTCCTGTTGGCCGAGGCCCTCCGCGACGCCGCTGCCCGCCAGCAGGCAGGCATACCCGACTCTGTTTTGGAACAAGAAAAATCGCTGAAAATTGACATCGCTTTTTACAAAAGACAAATTTTCCGCGAACAACAAAGAACCCAACCCGACACCACCAAAATTTTGCTTTGGCAAAAAAACATCCTCGAACGCCGTCGCGCCAATGAAGCCCTGCTCACCCGATTGGAGCAATCGTACCCAGAGTATTATCGAATCAAATACAGCGCCCCCCGACTCACTATCTCGGCGTTGCAACAGCGCCTTCCGCCCAACACCAGCCTGCTGCAATTTTTCAAAGGCGACCGCGAGCTGTTTGTGTTCTACTTCGACCAACATACCGCAAAAGGCTTGTCGCTACCGACCGACTCCAACTTTGTCCACGCTTTTGAAAGGCTGTTGCGCCAGCTGCGCGACCGCGACCAAGCCGCCGAACAAGGGCGCAGCGCCGCCGCCATAGCGCAGTTTGCCGCCGATGCCCACTCACTCTATCGCGTGCTGTTGGCCCCCGTCGTAGCGCAAATCCCCGAAAAACTCGTGGTAGTGCCCGACGGCAACCTGGCCTATCTGCCCTTTGAGCTCCTAGTCAGCAAGGAACCCTCGGCACCCACCAACTATGCCCAGCTCCCGTTCCTGCTGCAGCAGACAGTGCTCCGCTACGAGTACTCGGCCAGTTTGGCGCTGACCCAACCCACCAGCTCTCGTGCTAGCCAACTGTTCGCGGGATATGCCCCCGCCTACGACGAAGACAGCGTGGTGGCTACCTCTCGTGGCGACCAGCGCAACTGCCGCGACGCGGATGCAGCCACTTTTGCGGCGCTACACAGCAACCAAACCGAAGTGTCGCAAATCGCCCGCCTGCTCGGTGGCCAATCATATCTGGGCAAAACAGCCACAGAAGCCAACTTCAAACAACGCGCCCACGAATCCCGTGTGCTGCATTTTGCCATGCACGGGTTTCTCAACGATTGCGACCCGATGTACTCTGGGCTGGCATTCAGCAGGCCACGGGGAAGGAAAGGCGAGGACACCAGAGTTGTTGGCGAGGACACCAGAGTTGTTGGCGAGGACACCAGAGTTGTTGGCGAGGACACCAGAGTTGTTGGCGAGGACACCAGAGTTGTTGGCGAGGACACCAGAGTTGTTGGCGAGGACACCAACAACGGCAGCAGCAACGACGAAGCGAACGATGGTTTTTTACATACTTACGAGATATACAACCTAAAAATGAACGCCGAGCTAGCCGTGTTGAGCGCCTGCAACACGGGCCAAGGCCAACTGGCCAAAGGGGAAGGCGTGATAAGTTTGGCGCGGGCGTTCAAATACGCGGGATGCCCCAATGTGCTGATGAGCCTCTGGCAAGCCGACGATGAGGCAACGGCACACATCATGCAGGACTTCTATCGCCACCTGAAAAAAGGAATGGGCAAGGCAGAGGCGATTCGGCAAGCCAAACTCGATTACCTGTCTGCCAATACCCGCAATCACCCTTTTTTCTGGGGCGCGTTTGTGCTGATTGGCGATGACGCGCCCGTCAGCCGACCATCGTCTTTTGGCCTGTGGTATGCGTTGGCATTGGCCGGGATGGGGGTGGCGTTGTGGTGGTTTTGGCGCTTTAGAAGCAGAACCCGATAAGAACAGAACTTTTCTTTTTCAGGACATTCCATTGAGCAAACACGCATTTGTACGTCTAATCCTCCCGAAGAGCTTCCCCGCACAAAGCGTCTGGTCAACTTTTTTTCATCCATAAAATAACTACACCATGGCAACAACGAACAATATCAAGGTCAAAGTAGTGCGGGTCGGCGACCCCAACCTCACTGTCACGCTCGAATCAAACGACGGAGGAACATTTCCCGCGTATGTGAAACTGGTGGCCAACCTCAGCAACAACAATCTGCCCAATGGTAGGCTTCAGGTCAATAATTCAAGCAGCCCCAGCACAACAGGCGCATCCTCCGTCACCATCCAATGTGGTTTTCCAGACAGCTCTTATGCCCCCGGCCAGAGCTTTGGCTACGATATGACAGCCAATCCCTCGACTGGCACAGGTGTCCAGTTTTCGACGGACAACGTCAACTGGCGCAACTTTCCCGGCACCTACTCCACCGACGGCCAACCGTGGAGCGGCACCGTCACATCGCAAGACTTTACACCCGACGAGATGGCCGTACTCGCCTCGGTTCCCACTACCGCAAAAGGCAACGCTTCGCTCTGGGAAAGCATCGTGGCATTCTTCCGCAGCTTGTTTGGGTTAAAATAATATCAGATTGTCCTCAAAAACCTTTCTTTGCCAAATCAAGGGCGGTCTCACAACCCAAATGACTATTGGTCACTGCCCAATAGTCATTTTTGAATTTAAAATTCAATGTTCAATGCCTTGTGGAGAAGCCTTACCAAATCAACTTACTGTGTTTTAAAATGTCAGCCGATGAAGCATTTTGCCCTCCTCCTGATTTTTGCCCTCAATGCCTCGTGCCTTGCCGCTCAAGCAGAGCCAGTTGCGCCGCTCACCATTTTTGAGCAGCTCACCGCGACGGAAGCCTGCGAGCTCACTCTCGAAGCAGACCTCACCACTTTGGTCGGACAAAAGAAAACCAACAATTACTTGCCCGGCACGTTGCGCACCAAAGACGGAAAATCGTACCCCTTAGAGCTCCGCGCACGAGGACGCTACCGCCGCAAAGTGTCGCAACTGGCCCCGATAAAGGTGAAATTCAGCAAAGAAGACCTCCGCAATGCGGGTTTGGACACTCTCAACGAAATCAAAATCGCCTTGCCCACTACCTTCACCGATGTGGGCAACGAACTCATCGTGAAGGAATACCTGGCCTATCGGATGTTCGAACTGGTGTCGGATGCGCATTTTCGCGCCAAATTGGTGAAACTGACCCTGAAGGACACCAACGAAAAAGGTTCCGGCACCAAGAAAGTGTTTGCCATTTTCATTGAGGACGAGGAAGAGGTGGCGCATCGAATCGGCGGAACGCCCGATGGCACTTTTGGCGTGAAAATCGAATCGCTCGACCAACAGCAAGCCGCCTTGGTGGTCATGTTCCAATACCTCATCGGCAACACCGACTGGGATTTTTCCATGCACCGCAACGTAGAGTTGTTCATGATGCCTAATGGCAAGCGGTTGGCATTGCCCTACGATTTTGATTTTGCAGGCTTGGTCAGTGCGCCCTATGCCAGCCCCTCGTCGGAAAGCGGCGTGAAAACCGTGCGCGACCGTTATCTGATGTCGTCGGACGTTGATAGTGAGGCGCTCAAGACGGCCATTGCCACCTTGAAGTCGAAAGAGAAGGAGTTTTATCAGCTTTGCCGCACCAAACACCTGCCCAGAACGGCTTCTGCCGACATGATTGGTTTTCTCCAATACTACTTCAAAAACATGGAAGGCAAGGACGCAGCGCCGACGGTGATGGCAGAAAAGCGGGAATGAGCGGCGAGAGTAGTGTGGTGTCGTGATATTCAGGCGGTGAGTTCAAATTCACCGCCTGAACAATTGCTCGTGCATATCGAATGCCCAAGACCTTCATTTCCCCATTCACTTGCTTCACGTTTCGGCGTTGCGCAGCAGCGCCTGCCGGAGTTTTTGCAGGCAAGTGTACTTTTTGCTGTTCACGCTAGCGGCATTGCTAAACCCAATGCGTTGGGCAATCTCTTCGGCGCTGTAGCCCCAATAGTCGGAGTCGAGCAAAATCTGTTTGCATGGCTCGCCCAACTGTTGGAGCTGCTCCATCACCCGCGTTATTTGGTCGGACAAGATGAGATTTTTCAGCGAGTCCTCGTCGCTGGTCGTTTCGCGCGCCGATTCGAGCGGCTCGGTCGGGTGAGCATTTTTGGAGCGCAACAGGTCAATACATTTATTGGAATAAATGCGCGTCAGATAGGTTGAAATGGAGCTCTCGCCGCGAAAAGCACCCTCCACCAGTTGGTTACGCAAGGCAATCACTGCCGAATTGTAAGCCGATAGCACCTCATCGTCGCCGAGCGAGCGATACTTCTGCCGCCCTTGTTTGGCCATGTAGAGAAACTGTTCGTAGAGCCGCCGAATCCCCCTTTCCTGACGATGGCCGCCAGCCTGAATTTCCGCAATAAAATAATCGTCAGTATATCGCATGATGACACGCCCGTAAGACAGGGCAATTTTACAGGAAACCACAGGAGATTTTTCACAGGTTGGCGATTTCTTTTATCTTCTTTATGTTTGCCCACCTTTCTTGCCCAACAAATCAAGCGATATTTACGTCAAGCAACAAATCATCATTCCAACATGGCCGACACAAAAGCACATTTATTGTATGTAGAGGACGACGAAAGCCTGAGCTTCGTGACTCGCGACAACCTCGAGCTCAACGGTTACGAAGTCACTTATTGCGAGGACGGGCAAAAGGCCCTCGATGCCATACAGTCGAAGCAAAAATTCGACCTCTGCATCCTCGACGTGATGTTGCCCGAAGTGGATGGCTTCACGTTGGCACAAGAAATCCGCAAGCGCGACGAGGTGGTGCCCATCATCTTCCTGACTGCCAAAAGCATGAAACAAGACAAAATACACGGCCTCACCATCGGTGCCGACGACTATATGACCAAGCCGTTCAGCATCGAGGAACTGCTGCTGAAAATAGACATCTTCCTGCGCCGCACCAAGTACGCCAACATCCTCAAATCCAGCACGCCAGTCAGCATCGCCCGTTATTCTTTCGATTACAAAAATCTCAGCCTCACCGCCGAAGGCTACTCCGAAACACTCACCCAAAAAGAGGCCGACCTACTCAAACTGCTCAACGAACACCGCAATCAGGTGGTGAAACGCTCCTTCATCCTCGAAACCATCTGGGGCAAGGACGACTACTTTTTGGGGCGCAGCCTCGACGTGTTCATTTCCCGTTTGCGAAAATACCTCAGCCTTGACGACCGCATCAAAATCGAGAACATCCATGGCGTGGGGTTCAAATTCAAGGTGGACGATTGAACGTTGATGAGGTTTGACAAAGGTTGATGGGTTTATTGTTGGAATTTGAGACTGTGTGGACAATAAATCAACCCTCATCAAACCCTCACCAGCCTTGAAGCCTCGCTGCCCTATACCCTATTTTCAATGCAATCCATCTTTTACGACCACCCGCACGGCAAAATACACACCCTCCGGTTTGGCACTGGCCCAAAGCTGCTCATTGCCTTGCACGGATTTGGCGACCGCGCGCGGATGTTTGCGGTGCTGGAAGAAGCCTTGGGAAAAAACTACACCGTCGTGGCAGTGGATTGGCCTTTTCACGGGCAAACGGAATGGTCGGAGCGCACGTTCACCAAAGACGACTTGCTCGGCATCATTCGTCAAATTCTCGCCCAACACGAATGTGAGCGATTCTGCCTCATGGGCTTCAGCTTCGGCGCGCGACTTTCGCAAGCCATGCTGCCCGAACTCGCCCCACATCTCGATAAACTTTACCTGCTTTCCCCCGACGGCGTAAAAACAAAAGGCATGACCACTGCCGTGCACACTCCCATGTGGGTGCGTCGCCTCTTGTTCAGGGTTTTGCAAAAACCAGAGTGGTTTATCCGCCTCGTGCAATGGGGGCGCAAAACAGGTCTCGTGCCACCCCTCATCCATCATTTTCTGACCAACAACCTCAACCGCCCCGAACGTCTCCAACGCACTTTCGGGTGCTGGCTTTCCCTTGACTCCTTCTACCTCCGCCGCCGACACATCAAAGCCACTTTGCAAAAAAACAGCCTGCCCACCGATGTTTACATCGGGCTGAACGACCGCTTCCTGCACCAAAAAGCCCTGCGCAATCTCTACGAAGGGCTGCCCAATGTGCGCGTCTTTTGGCTTGAAGAAGGCCACCGCCTTGTGGGAGAGGGCTTGGCGGAGGAAATCATCGCAGCGATAAAAATTTAGGCATGGCTGCATAAGGCCGCCATTCGACCCCCTACTTTTGCCCGGCATGAGCCTTCACCTCAACGACAGCCTGAACTTTATCGCCAAAATCACCCCGCGCCGCGCTTGGAATTTTGCCAAGGTGCTGGCTTCGTTTTATTTGTCCCGATGGACGCGCCGTCCCCTCCAATGGGGGCTTCCCGTGACGGTCAGCATAGAGCCTACCACCGCTTGCAACCTGCGCTGCCCCGAGTGCCCCAGTGGGCTGCGGGCGTTCAGCCGCGATACGGGCAATCTGAAAGCCGATTTTTTCCGAAAAACGGTGGATGCCTTGCACCGCGACCTCTTTTACCTCATTTTTTATTTTCAAGGAGAGCCTTACATCCATCCCCAATTTCTCGATATGGTGAACTACGCGCACCGCCGCCGCATTTTCACCACCACAAGCACCAACGGGCATTTTCTCGACGACGAGAATGCGCGCCGCACGGTGGAAAGCGGCCTCGACCGACTCATCATCTCAGTGGATGGCACCACGCAGGAGACTTACGAACAATATCGGGTGGGTGGCTCGCTTGACAAAGTGTTGCAAGGTGCCCGCAACGTGGTGGCTTGGAAACGCAAACTGAAAAGTCGCCGCCCGCATATCATTTTTCAGTTTTTGGTGGTGCGGCCCAACGAGCACCAAATCGCCGACATACATCGGCTCGCCAAAGAAATCGGCGTGGACGAGGTGAAACTCAAAACTGCCCAAGTGTATGACTATCAACAGGGCAACCCGCTCATCCCCACCCTCCACCGATATGCTCGCTACCGCCAATCCGCCGATGGCTCGTGGCAGGTGAAGCACGCCCTTGCCAACCATTGCTGGAAGCTCTGGCACGCCTGCGTCGTCACTTGGGATGGGGTCGTGGTGCCTTGCTGTTTTGACAAGGACGCGCAACACCGATTGGGTGATTTGAAGCAAGCCGCTTTCCGCGATGTGTGGCACTCGCCTGCGTACGTTGCGTTTCGGCGAGCTATTCTCAAGGGGCGCGACCAGATTGATATCTGCCAGAATTGCACGGAAGGCTGCACGGTCTGGGCTTAGATAGGGCTTCTGGCTTGAAGGTTTGTGGTTGGCTGGGCAGGCCGCCAACCGTTAACCCTGTTTCACCTTTTCTCTCAACAACGCCCTAAATCGCTCCATCTCGCTCGCCGTTCGGAATGCCGACTTGGGGATGGGGTTGAAAATTATTTTGTTTTGATAGAGCAGGAACCATTCGGGCAGTTCGCTCGTTCGCTCGAACGCGCTCCAGGCATGGGTCGCCTGTGAGGTTGCCGTCTCTATCCTGACTTCTGTCTCATCCACTATGTAGCGAATTGGCTCGTGCAGATTCTTGGCGGCTTTGAATGCCCGCTGCAACATGAATCGAAACAGAAAATACCAGACGGCCAAAAACACCGCGCCCACAATGAGCCAAGCGGCGCCACTTGCGGGATTGATAGCGATGTTCAGCAGGAGAATGGCTCCGATGATGATGCCCCAAAGTGATAGGCGCTTCGCCATGACGCGCTGCATCAAACGGATGTAGGATTTCATTTCCAACGTAAATTCAAGCTTGATTGGCTCCATTATTCGCTGATTTTAGAGAAACGAACTAAAAACTTAGGTAGAGGGCTGATTTCAGATTCATTGAAAAAATATGCCGCCCAAAAGTAGGTCTCACGGGTCTCTACTCAAGTTTTTTACGAAACAACTATTCAAGCTCAAGGCACAAAGCTACTTTCTTCATCATGAAAAACAATTACGACGACTTTTTTGCCGCCAACCGGCACGGCTGGAACCTTCGGACCGAAGTGCACAAGACCTCCGAATTCTACGACGTGGAAAAATGGAAGCAAGGCGGCAGCAGCCTTACGCCTATCGAGCTGCGCGAGGTGGGCGATGTGGCGGGCAAATCGCTCTTGCACCTTCAATGTCATTTTGGGCAGGACACGCTTTCTTGGGCGCGACTGGGGGCACAGGTGACGGGTTGCGACCTTTCGGACAAGGCCACTGAGTACGCCCGCCAGTTGTCGGCGGAGTTGGGCATACCCGCCCAGTTTGTCTGCTGCAATCTTTTTGACCTGCCCGCACACTTGGATGGCCAATTCGACATTGTTTTCACTTCTTATGGCACGATTGGGTGGCTACCCGAACTAGCAAGTTGGGCCAAGGTGATAAATCATTTTCTGAAACCCGGCGGCCTTTTCTACATTGCCGAGTTTCACCCGGTGGTATGGATGTTCGATGAGCAGATGGCTTTTTTCAAATACCCTTATCACAACATGGGGGTCATCGAAACCGAACAGTCGGGCACTTACGCGGACCGCTCTGCAAGCATAGCGTACAAGGAGTTTGGCTGGAATCACAGCCTTTCGGAGGTCGTGAACAGTTTGACGGGCGAAGGCTTGCGCATCGAGTTTTTGAACGAGTACCCCTATTCCCCTTTCGATTGTTTCGATAAAACGGTGAAAGGCGACGACGGCAACTACCGCATTCGAGGGTTGGAAGGAATCATCCCGATGGTGTTTTCGATTGGGGCGCGGAAACAGTGAAGTGGGCGGCTCACATTTCTCCCGTTTCTCTCAGAACGCGCTGCATTTCGCTGAATTGGTCGTCGAGCAAGCGGCGAATTTCGGCGCGTTCCCACTTGTATTCGAAGCCCAGAAAGCGATTTTCGTAGTGGTTTTCGGCGAGCGGGAAGAGGCCGAGGAAGTGGGCGTTCCATCGGATGCGACCTTTGCCGGTGAGCTCGCGGAGGGGCAATTCGAGATATTCCTGTTTGGGGAAATAGAGGTAAATGCCTTTGATGTTGCGGATGATGTCAATAGCGATTTCGCGTTCCAATCGGCGGTTTTCGTGGCGAAACTCGCTGATTTCCCGATAATAACGTTCTTGTTGGTTGGCGTGGCGGTGGTCGGCGATGCGTTCGCGCGCCGTCAAGAGACGGAAGTGTTCGGGGTGGGTTTCGTTCAATTCGCGCAACACGGCAGCGGGGTCGAAGCCGCCGAGCGTGGCAAATGCAGTCTCTTTGCCTTCTTTTGAAATGTTGAGCCAGCAAAATTTTCGCTCTTCCGTCAGTTCGCGCCACACGAGGTCCAAAAACCGCGCTTCGGGATGCAAGCGATAGTTGCTCATCGCCTCGCGCAGGAGCCGGGCCGTCGCGGGGCGCTGGCGCTCGTCGCCTGGCTTGATGCGCTCATAATTCGGCAAGATGCTTTGGGCGTAGAGGTTGCTGGCAATCGTCTGGCGCAATTTCTCCTCCGTCCAGAATAAATCTTCCGGGCGGTGTTGTTCCAGCAACCAATCGTGAATCATTTTCAGCGCGGCTTGCGCATCATATCCAAGGGCGCGGCTGTGCGGATGAGCGGCCAACTTGTCGGGGTCGTGATGCAGCCACAACATCAGGCCATCGCCCACGAGCTCGCGCACGCAGTTTTCCAAAAAAATCCGCCCTCGCTCGGGGTATGCTCGATAGGCTATCACCCATCGGCGGAGGCAGTTCACCAATCTCCGGCGTGCGTCCTCGTCGCTCAAGCGCCGAAAATCCGTCCATTCAAGACCCTTTTTTACTGCTTCGTATTCAGCGTTGGTGTCGGCCACAAAGAGCAGGTACACCGCTTCCTTGATATTGGGTTGCACCTGAAGCCAGCCAGCGTTGCCAGCCATGTCGTGCACTATTTTTTCCACGATGGCCTGAGCGTCGAAGTCATAAAGAGCGCAGTCGGCGTGGTTGCGCACCGTGCCGTGCTCGTCCAGGTCGAACCAGCGGAGCGACGAGTCCGCCGTGCCTGCGACCTGAGCAGCCGGGAAAAGAAGCTCCGGCAACAGGTATTCGAGTGCCATGCGATAAAACGATTGCCCTCTGCCGTCTTTGTCCACATCGCCAAACATCTCGGCGCCCAGCAAACACGCATGGACAAACCGAACGACCGAAAGCCGCTGGTCGGTGTAGGGGCGACGGCGCTTCTCATCCTCGGCAATTTGCTGGGCCAGCACTTGGCGCTTGGCGAAAAGACTGAAATACAAATCTTCGCGCAGCAGGTCGCCTTGCTTCACGATTTTGGTCAAATCATCGGCCTCCATGCCCTGCAACATATCGAGCAGCTCTTGGATTTCGCCCAACAAGTCGTAGTTGCCCAATGGCGCGAACTGGAAAAAGCCGCCCACCACCTCCACGTTTTTGACCCAGTGGTACTTGCCGCCGCCACACGACTCCACCACCGCCGCTTCCAGCAGCTCCTCGGAGGGATACACCAGGCGACAGATTTTCAGCGTGTTGTCGAGAATGATGCGGAGTGTGTTTCGGTTGTCGGGCTTGTCCTCCGCGTGTTTGCCCGTGTGGAGTATCGAGTCGTTGGGGAATTGATAATAAATCCGAAGGGCCATATCTGAAAGGCTTTCGGAAGCGATGGCCAGATTGTGCAAACCCGTGGAAGAAGGGCACTTGCCGTCGCGCTGATACTTGCGGTATCGCTCCGCATAGAGCAGGACGAATTGCAACATTCGGTCGTTGCCCTTGGCGGCTTCCCGCAGGATTCGCTCTGGTGTTTCTTTCTGCATGAAAGTGATGAGCAGATATTCGTAGAGCTGGGCCGATTGGGGGTCAATGCGCGTGCGAACGTGGTCGCAAAGCGAGTATGCCTGTGCGTAATTTTTTACGGCCAAGGCATCCCTCGCCAAGAGCAGGCTGCGACGGAAATCGCTTTTTTGTTCAAAAGAAAGCAGGCCGATTTGCTCCAAAGCCTCTTGTTCGCGTGGGCCAACGGGCAGGTTGAGCGTATCGGGAATGGCGATTTCGTCGGCGGGCACAAAAAATGGCGGCACCGTGCTGATGGCTCGGCTGCCGGGCACGAAATGAAAATAGTCGCGAATGAAGACGTCTTTCCAGCCTTTCGCCAGGTCGGCCTCCGGCAACCCGCGGATGAGGTGTTGCAGTTCGAGCTCGATGGGCCTTGCTTTTTCCTTCAGCTCGTCAATGTTGATTTGGGACAAGCGGGTTTGCTCGCGCAGCTGCTTGAATTTTTCCTCGATGTCGAGCACCACGCGCTTGGTCTTGACGCTTTCGATAAGTCGCTTGAGCAATGCCAAGAGCGGGGCATGATTGATGCGGTCGGTCTGAGCGAGCAGGCGCTCGCGCACATCCTCGATGGCGAGGGGCAGTTCCACTTTGGCTACGGGCAAGTCGTTGGAGCGTGGGGTGGCAGCCAGCACCTCTTTGGCAGCCTCCACGGTACGGAGCAGCTGGCGGTCGCGGGCAAAGCCATGCTGCTCGATGGTCTCGCTGGCAGGAAGCGCCGCTTTGTAGGGGGCAAGCACCGCTGGCACCGCTGCCGCGCGCGCCTGCACTGTCAGTATTTGAAGGGTGGGGCGGCCGCGTTGCACCTCCACGGCTGTGGCGGCCTCCCAGCGCACATCCGGGGTGTCTTCATAGTTCATGGAAAGCACCGCGACGAACAAGTTGGTTTTTTCCAAAAAAGCCTTGGCCTTGGCGCGGAATTCCTCCGCAGGCACTTCTTCTTTGTTCCAAAAGACGAGCGTGAAATCCGTTGTGGCAAAAGCGAGATTGAGTTGCCGCACGAGGTCTTGTGCGGCAGCACTGTCCTTTTGGTCGTAGGAAACAAAAATATGGAGCGGTAGCGGATTGGGCATGGCGCGGGTTTGGGGGGCAAAAATCAAAATATCGCTGGCGGTTTTCCAATTTTTGACCGAGAATTGTCGCGCTGCCGCTCAATAACTCATGTGGCATGAACCTTTCTCCGCCAATTGTATTTCCCTGTTTCACAGATTTCAACACATTCAACCATGTGGCAAGAAGAAAAAAATCGGCTGCAACGCACCTTTAAGTTCAAGGATTTTGCCGAGGCTTTCGCGTTCATGACGGAGGTGGCTTTTGCCGCCGAAAAACACAATCATCACCCCAATTGGAGCAATGTGTGGAACACTGTCGAGATTCAGCTCACGACGCACGACGCGGGCAATATCGTGACGGACAAGGACCGACAGTTGGCGGCAGCGATTGATGTGATATTTCGGAAATATAGCTAATCTGGGACGGCACTCTATCTGCTCCCAATTGGGTTAGGCGAGTAAGACAACACTGGTTCCATGGCAAAAACTTCGGCGCCATTGGCAAATTCGTATTGATGGGTGACGAGCTCGTCGTATTCCATGAGTACGTTGGCTATGAATTTTGCCAAATTTACTGGCACAGCGTTGCCAATCTGTTGCTCCCTTTCCGATTTGTTTCCCCAGAATTTAAAATCTGGTGGGAATGTCTGAACGCGAGCGCGTTCTTCAAAAGTAAGTGGTCTTAATTTTTCACTTACGTGCACAGGGTCACCGGGATGGCCGGGATACCCCTGAGGTATCGGGCGATTGACCCCCCTAATAGTCGGACTCGGCTCATCTATGCTGAAAATACCTCTTCGGGCATAACTTCTAGGATGGCGATAATAATACTCTATGTCTAACTCGTTTCCCATGTATTCTCTCAAGGTAAGGGGCTTGGAGGCCAATTTTTTTCTGAGTATCCCTTCAAACATCAATGGGTTCAGGTTTTTTGCTCCGACCAAAAAAAATCGTTTCCTCGCTTGCGGTACGCCACAAAGACTTGCGTCAAGGACATTCCAGTACATGTTGTATCCCGCTTCTTTAAAAATTTGCTTGGCCTCTACCAGTTTGTTGGATTTGACGATTCTTTCTACATTTTCCATCACGAAGTATTTAGGCGCACACAATGCCACAATCTCAGCAAACGTGACCGACAAGTCCCCTCTGCCTAAATTCTCGTCTCTCTTGCCGGCACTTGAAAAATCTTGACAAGGAGGCCCGCCGATAATCAGGTCGGCCTCTATGCTTGCAATATGCTCTTGCACCATTTTATTGGAGAGGTCCGCGCAAACAATCGGGTGTTTGAAGTTCAGCTGGTATGTATTGATGGCTGCCTGCCACGAGTCAAAGGCAGCCACTATCTCAAAGCCTGAACTCTCAAATCCGAGAGACAAACCGCCACATCCAGCGAAAAGGTCAATGGTTCTCATATAAATCCGGGTCGTTTACGATGGAAGAGTCAAACCTCCTCTCAGGGCTAAGGTATTTAACTCCATTTCCCTGTATGATGTTTTTTATCTCAATCTTCGAAACGCGAGGTTGCAAAATAAAGTCGTTTTGAAGGTATTTGCTTGTCACATTTCCGTTAATGGCAAGTGCTTTGTCATTTTTCGGCCCATAAGACAGCCTATCCATAATTTCACCCGCATTGACCATGCCCGTTCGGTTGAAATCATAAAGCATTTTCACCACCCAAATCATTGTTCTTATCGGTCTGCTCACTTCCTGCGCTCTCGTCTCTTTTGGCCCGATACGTTCCAACAACAAATACAAGAATGATACGTCACTCCAAACGAATACATCAAGGCAGTGGTCTTCCAATATGGGGGACTTGCCCTTTGTTTTCCAAATTGGCTGCACTATCAATGGGGTCTGATATTTTTCCATTTCCGAACACACGCCTTTGGCTATGTCCAACATTTTAGGGAGGCTAAGCAGCACCTCGTGGCTATTGACCCAGTCTCGGATATTGTCTAAATGAGTATCCATGATGTTTCGCAATATGTGCCGCTTGTTCTTGAAAAAAAGGCAAATGCTTGAAGCGATGTATGCGATAGTAGGTGTTCGTATGACTAACTCCGCCCCATATCGTTGCTGCTCAAATCCAGAAGTCGTATTGTCAGGTATCGCCGTCAGCTTTATTTCAAGTGCCCTCACATACTTATTTGTTGATTGATTTTTTATGACCAAATCAATTGGATAACTTCTACCTGCCAATACGTCATTGAAGGGCATATATTCCTGCTCAAATCCGAAGAAAATATCTGGCGCATTCCAATTCATCCCGAACACGTCATTTGTGTCAATGTGTTCTTGGATTACAGCTCCGTTGGCATCGTATTTAAGATAAACACTGGGCAATGCATTATGCTGCATATAACACAGCAGGGCTGTGGGAAATGAAGAATTAAACTGATTTTTTCCCCAACTAACGGATTTTGAGAAATCCCTGTTAGAGTTGACGAGTCCAAAAAGCCCTGCCGACATACAAAACAATCAATATGAATTAACTTCAAATGACGCAAAGATAGTCATCTCCTTGAAGCAGTCATTTCTACATTTGCGGCAAACTGAAATGGCTTTTGCCAGCGCCCTGCCATGCAAATCAACTCAAAACTGCCCAACGTCGGCACCACCATTTTCACCGTGATGTCGGGTCTTGCCAACCAAGTTGGCGCCATCAACCTGTCGCAAGGTTTCCCTAATTTCGACCCTGCCGAGCGTCTGCAACGGTTGGTGGCCGAGCATATCGCCCGGGGAGCCAACCAGTATTCGCCCATGCCCGGCGTGCCTGCCTTGCGTGAGCGCATCGCCGAAAAAATCGAGCGGATGTATGGTGCAAAAGTCAACCCGGACACTGAAATCACCGTGACGGCTGGCGGCACCCAAGCGATTTTTTGCGCTATCGCCGCTTTTGTCCGACCGGGCGACGAGGTCATCCTGCTTGAGCCTTGCTATGACTCTTATCGGCCCTCGGTGGAGACGATGGGTGGCGTGGCCGTCGTCCATGCCCTTTCGGCACCTCACTATCGGGTGGATTGGGCGGCGGTGGGCAGGCTCATCACACCACGGACGAGGATGCTTTGCATCAACACGCCACAAAACCCTACCGGCACTATCCTGAACGAATCAGACATGCTGGCCATCAATGACCTGCTGCGCGACACGAATGTGCTGCTGATGAGCGATGAGGTGTACGAGCATTTGATTTTCGATGGCGAACAACACGCTTCCGTGCTGCGCTATCCCGAACTCTATGCCCGCTCGCTGGCCGTTTATTCTTTTGGAAAAACCTATCACAACACGGGCTGGAAAACGGGTTACTGCGTGGCACCGCCGGAATTGACCCGCGAGTTTCGCAAGGTGCATCAGTTCAACGTGTTCTCGGCCAACCACCCGATGCAAGCCGCGTTTGCCGACTTCATGGCCGACCCGACGGAGTATCTCGGCTTGCCGCAGTTTTACCAACAAAAACGCGACTGCTTTTTGCAGGCGATGGCTCACACGAGATTCCGTCCGCTCCCTTGCAAGGGCACTTATTTCCAGCTCTTCGATTATTCAGCTATTTCCGACGAGCCTGATTTGGGTTTTTGCAAACGGCTCACCACCGAGTTTGGCGTGGCGGCCATTCCGGTCTCTTCTTTTTATTCAGATAGAAAAGATGAAAGGGTGGTGCGGTTCTGCTTTGCCAAAACGGCGGACTTGCTGGAGCAAGCGGGCAAATTGTTGGAAAAAGTGTAGCGCAAGGGGCGGCGCTCACCTTGTCAGCACGACATAGTCGCGCAACAGCGTCTTCAAAAAATTGGGCCGGTCGAGCGGGCGCTGCTCGATGTCGAGCAAGGGCATGAGATGCGTCACTAAGTCCTCCATCGCTTCTGCGTGGGCGCTGTTGGGATATCTTTGAAGCCGCACCAGCAAGTTTTTGATAAAAATCATGTCGCGCTCGCTCAAGCGACGCACTTGCGGATATACGGGTTGATAATTATCGAGCGAGGATATGCTCAAGATGTCTTCCAGCCTGTAGTTGAATTGCGAGCCAAACAGTCTGATGACCGATGTGTTGGCTGCCATGTCGCCAAATCGCTGACTTTTCCCGGTCGTTTTGATGAGCAGCACCCCCACCACGCCAGCCGAGAAGAGTGTGTCCACCAACTGTAGCAAGGCTCGCAGCATCACGTCGCTCCACTCAGGGTCTTTGCCGTCGAGGCGCACGACTTTGATGTTGGTTGCCATCTTGCCGGGGGTTTGCCCGCTGTTCCAGATTTCAAAAAAAATGTTGTAGAGAAAATAAATCAACAACGGTAGCAGGAAAAGCGCGATGGCCTCGTCGTCAAGTCTTCCGAACACACGGCCCAACAGTTGAAACAGCAGTATGTATCCGAATATCACAATTAGCAAATCGAGGAGCCATGCGAGCATCCGCTCGCGCAGGGGCGCCAGCTCGTACTCGATGGTCACGTTCTGCGTGGTCGTGATTTCGATGGTTTTGTTCATGCGTTGTTGCGAAAAGGGTTAGCCGCTCACTTGATATTCGCGCAACACGTCGTTGAGCGAGACTTTTTTGTCGGTGCTTTCTTTGCGCTGCCCGATGATGAGGGCGCATGCGACTTGATATTCCCCAGCGGGAAATTGCTTGGCATAGGTGCCCGGAATCACCACCGAGCGGGCTGGCACCCGCCCTTTGAGCATGACAGGCTTTGAGCCAGTCACGTCAATGATGTGCGTGCTTTGCGTGAGCACCACATTGGCGCCCAACACAGCCTCCCGCTCCACATGAACGCCCTCCACCACAATGCAGCGAGAGCCGATGAAACAATCATCCTCGATGATGGTCGGTGTGGCCTGCGGCGGCTCCAGCACACCGCCAATGCCTACGCCGCCCGCTAGATGCACGTTGCGGCCTATCTGCGCGCACGAACCGACGGTCGCCCAGGTATCCACCATCGTGCCGCTACCCACCCAAGCCCCGATGTTGACGTATGAGGGCATGAGAATCGCGCCCTTTTCGATGAAAGAGCCATAACGCGCCAACGCTTGCGGCACCACGCGCACGCCTTTTTCCTCAAAACCTATTTTGAGCGGGATTTTATCATGAAACTCAAATGGCCCTACCTCTATCGTCTGCATTTCTTGGATGGGGAAATAAAGCAGGATGGCTTTTTTGAGCCATTCGTGGGTAAGCCAAATGCCATCGGCCTGCGGCTCCGCGACGCGCAGTTCGCCCGCGTCAAGTGCCGCTATCACTTCGCGGATGGCTTTTTTCACTTCCCAATTTTGAAGAAGCGAGCGGTCGTCCCAAGCAGATTCAATAATTTCTTGCATGCTGCTGATGTGCTAATAATCAATGAGATGTTGCCGAGGTTGGCTTGTGCTTTCGTCCTACGCCAGCATACCCACAAACTCGTCGAACAGGTAACGCGCATCGTGTGGGCCGGGGCTGGCTTCCGGGTGATACTGGACGCTGAATGCCGGGTGATTTTTCAGTCGAATCCCCTCCACCGTGTGGTCGTTCAGATTGATATGCGTGGCTTCCACGACGGAGGGCGCGTCATAGACGGCTTGTTCGAGCACGCCGAAGCCGTGATTTTGGCTGGTCACTTCGCATTTTCCCGATAGCAGGTTTTTCACCGGATGATTCAGCCCGCGATGCCCATGATGCAGTTTGTAGGTGGGCAAGCCAGCCGCCAAGGCGAGCAATTGCTGGCCCAAGCAGATGCCGAAGAGCGGCTTTCCGTCGGCAAGCATTTTTTTCACCGTTTCCACCGCGTAGGGCATGGAGGCCGGGTCGCCGGGGCCGTTGGAGAGAAAATAGCCGTGCGGGTTCCAAGTTTTTATTTCTTCAAAATCAGTTTTTGCCGGAAAAACTTTCAGGTAGCAGTCGCGCTGCTCGAAACATCGCAGTATGTTCTTCTTGACTCCGAAATCCATGACTGCCACGCGAAACCGAGCGTTTTCGTTGCCGATGAAGTAAGGCTCTCTCGTGGTCACATGGCTCGAAAGTTCAAGCCCAGCCATGGGGGGTGTGGCATCGAGTCGTTTTTTCAGTTCGGACACATCGTCCGTTTCGGAAGAGATGATGCAGTTCATCGCGCCGCGTTGGCGGATATGCTGCACGAGCGCCCTGGTGTCCACGTCGTGGATGGCCACCACGCCTTCCTGTTCAAAATAATCTTGGATGCTTTTGTCGGCCAACAGGCGGCTATATGGCACGTTGAAATTGCGACACACGAATCCCGCGATTTTCACGCTGTCGCTTTCAACCTCTTGCTTTTTAATGCCGTAGTTGCCGATGTGAACGTTGGTGGCGACCAGCACTTGCCCGGTGTAAGAGGGGTCGGTGAAAATTTCCTGATAACCGGTCATGCCAGTGTTGAAGCAGATTTCGCCGGTGGTGGTGCCGGTTTTTCCGGCTGCTTTGCCTGTGAAGACGGTGCCGTCTTCGAGAAGGAGAGTGGCTTTTGACATAGATGTGTCGGTGGGGAATTAGAGTTATTAGGGGTCATTAAAGTCATCGAAAAAGTTTTTGAAGAATAAAAACGACTCTTAATGACGCTCGACGACCGCAATTCCCGCTTTTGGGCTGCAAAGGTCGGGAAAGGCGGTGAATTTTTCCCTGTGTGTGGGTTCACGTTTTTGGCATGGGGTCTATAAAGAGACACAAGTCATACGAGACTTGTGGTGGTGGAGGCCTTTGGCGAAGGGAAAGCCCTTTTTCCAACTGGCTTCGTTAAATTTTTCGCCGAACATGCCCGATTTCGACTGCAAAACTTGCCTTGCCAATCGAAAAAATGACCATCCCCTTCACTCAAAGCCCTCCACCCCTGCAAGTCTACTTTTTAACCAAACCAATCTTTACTGTTATGAGACATTCATTGCTCTTTCTGATGGCCGGGCTTTTGTGGGTTTGTTGCAAAGTACAAACTCCGCAAGGCCCTATGGAGGTCATCCCGCCCAAAGCCCATCCCGGCGACATGGTTGTGTTGCGCAATCTCGACCCGGGTGTGACAGGCAAATCAACCGAAGTGATTTTCGAGAAAACGGGTGCCCCGATTGTCGGGGCGTTGGACTCCGTGGGCTTGAGGGTATTGGTGCCCAACATCAACCCCGGCAAAGTGACGGTGCGGATATTGGAATCCGGTCGTGAAGTAAATTCCGCTCAGATGGAAGTGCTGCCCACAATTGCCACCCAGTTGCTTTTGCAGATGGATGCGGAGGGCAAAATCAGCACCATCTCCAGAAAACCATATAGCGGCGGCTTTGAAGAAGGTTTCTCGAAGGCCAGCCGCCAACTTTCGTACGACCTCGTGAATCGGGAGGGCCAAGTGCTTTTCTCTGCCTCCATCACTTACCCGGCAACCGAGCGAAGGGAGGTGTTTGAAGACCCTCAGGGCGCCAAAATCCGCCAAGCAAGCGAAAAGCCCCAAAGCATTGTGTTCCCCCTCAAAATTCCAAATATAGAAGGCGCGACCGCGATTCGGCTTTATGATTCGGGGGCGGGCGACTTGACTCAGGCGAGTGAACGAGCCAAGCGCAAGCTCATTCAGGAAATCAACATTCGTTAACCCATTCACTTTCCAAAAATTTTATGAAAAAGATATTCTCAGTGCTCCTATTGGCAGGAGCGGGATTTTCGATTGCGCATGCTCAAGTGGACATTCAGGCGAATGGAAGCCTCAATTACACAACTATTCTGAACAATGGTGCCACGACCAGCAAATACGATATCGTGTTCATAGGCGATGGATTCACCACGAGCGAACAAGCACTTTTTAATCAAAAAGTGGACGAGGCCGTGGAAGCCCTGCGCAACCTTCCCCCTTACAGAGATGCTATGTGTTCGTTCAATGTCTGGCGCGTCAATGTCATCTCTCAGGAATCCGGAGTTGACAAGCCCGCTCAAGGCATCACGCGCAACACCGCGCTCGACTGCCGCTATGGCAACCCACCCGCCGAGGCCGAGCGTTGCATCCGCTCCGACTCTCCAGCCAAATGTTATGAGGCGGCAGGATATGCCCCTGCCTACGATGCCGTCTTTGTGCTGGTCAATGACACGCAGTGGGGCGGTTGTGCAGGTGGCTTGGTCTTTTCCTCCATCTCGCCCAATTTTCAGCAAATCATCACACATGAGCTGGGGCACAAGGTGGGAGGTCTGGCCGATGAATATGATTGTTATGTGTGCGACGGCAGTGACTCTGGCCGAAACTATACATTTGGCGAACCCTCTGAGGCTAATCTGACTGCCAACACGAACCGCACCACTACCAAATGGGCCGACCTGATTCTCCCCACCACGCCGATACCCACCACAACGGGGCCTGCCGGCACGGTAGGCCTGTGGGCAGGGGGCGGTTATTATGCCACAGGAATTTTCAGGCCTCAGCAGAGCTGTCAAATGCGTACTGCCAGCCAACCGTTCTGTGCGGTATGCAACAGGGAGATGTACAGAATCATGAGCGAGCGCTGCACGTTATGCGAACTGAACCCATTTTCCATCATCTGCTATATACGTCGCGACCTCTTTGAGTTTCCCTGGCGCGAACGCATTCGCTGGCCTATCCCCTGGCCTTGGCCTCCTTGCCTCAGTTGCCCGTTCGACTTGGATAGAGTGCGTTATGAAATTAGGTTTGACGAAAAAATACTGGCGGGCAGCACGCTGCTCGTGAAGGACAAAACAGGAAAAATACTGGCGAGAGGGGCGGTTGGCAAAAATGGCGAGCCGTTGGTCGTTACCTTCGAGGGAAATCGCTTTACTGCCTACGATATTGAATTCGAGTCGGGTCAGCCGCAAGCCGACAAAATCACGCTCAGGCCAAAAATCACCGCAAATCCGAAGTGAGCCGATTTTCAGGAAACCGACCTGAAAACGAAGTTTGCAAATCGGGGAATTGCCGGACAGGCAGTTCCCCGATTTGCATAATGTTTGGGAGCATTTCAAATTGCCGCTCTTGTACGCCGGAACGCTGCTCCGGCAATATCGGAACAGCGTTCCGATTTACTTGCGACAATTTGAAATGCTCCCAATGTTAAGTTTTTCATCGGAGTGTAAACTTAACATTGCGTCTGTGTAAAGTACCAGATTTTTGCAGGGTCAAATTCCAATCGTTTTACAAATCTGTATCCGTTTTTATGAAAAAGAAGATTGAAGCGCTGCTCAAGGACGGGAGTCTGGAGGGCAATGCGGGTTTTGCGCCGGTGTTCAAGGCGCATCAGTCGGCCAAAAACGCTTTTGAAAAGGCCAAGAAGGAAAAATTCGAAGCCAAACAGGCGTATCGCTCCGCGCTCGAGCAAGGTGAAAAAGACAACGAGCGACTACTCGAACTGCTCACTGCTTTCCGCCAAGCGAAATCCATGCAGCAATACCATCGGGCAGGGTTCAAACTGGCCCTCCATCGGCTGCACGGCTGGGTGGAGTCTTGGCTGAAAAACGCGGAGGTGCCGCACGAGCCTAAAAAGGCAAAGACAGCCCAGCCAAAAGCACCCAAGACGGCGAAGGCCAAAGCACTCGCCAAGACGGGCAAGACCCCCAAAGCTACAGGCAAGCCTGCCAAGGCCGCCCGCTGACAAGTTCGGATTTAGTGCTTTTTTGAGGTTAATTCGACCATACAAACCGGGTTGTCGTGCGATGACCCGGTTTTTATTTGCCCCGATGTTAGAAAAAGTGTGTCCGGTTTCTGAAAATTCAGGCATCAATCGCACACTCCATGAGCGGCACCAACTTGCAGGAACAACTTTTTGACCTCATCCTTTCGCGCTACCCTCGCCGTGCCGACGCAGTGGAAGCGCTCTCCGCCATTCTTCATCTAGCCAAAGACCCCATCTATCGGCGCCTGCGCGGCGACACCTTCCTTTCCCCGCAGGAGCTCACGACCCTCGCAATGCACTACCGCATTTCATTGGATGCGCTCATTGCCAGTCAAAACAACAGCGTGGTGTGTCAATTCAACGCCTTTTCCCGGAAATTGTCCGACTTCAGCGACTATTTGGAAGGGTTCGTGACCGACTTTGAACAGATTCGCCGATTGCCCAACGCGCATCTTTTTTACGCCTCCGCAGAAGTACCCGTGTTTACCTACAGCCTCTTCCCGGAACTGATAGGGTTCAAGCTCTACATCTGGGGGCGCACCACTTGGGATTTTGATTACCTGCGCCTGCGCCCTTTTGATTTCGATTTGGTGACGCAACCCGTCATCCGCCTCAGCCAGACCATGTTGCAGCACTATCTCAACATGGACAGCACGGAGCTGTGGACGGTGCATTTGATGGACAACACGCTCGCTCAAATCGAATATCACACTTATTCAGGTGGCTTTCGCAACCCTCAGGATGCCCTTGTTTTGTGCGAAAAACTAAGCGATTGGGCACATCACATCAAATCCGTCGCTGCGGTGGGGCGCAAATTCGGCTTTGGGGAAAAACCCGAGAACGCCGCGGGCCTCCTGCACTTGTACCACAACGAGATGGTCTATACCAACATCACGGGCTTGGTGACCTCCGACGTGGGGCGCATGGTATATTCGGCGTTTTGCAACCCCAATTTTTTGCTGAGCAACGACCAACGACTGTGCGACTACACTGAATCGTGGTTTCGCCATGTGCTGGCAAAATCCACCCCCATCAGTCAAGCCGCCGAAAAAAAACGCGACTGGTTTTTCCGGGAGTTGACGCGCAAAATCGAGCGTGTGCGACAGAGAATCGAGATACATATCGAAGAGAATCAATGATGCTTGGAATCGCAGGCGTAGTTTGTGATTTTTTTGAACTATCCCCCCCTCAGGGCAAACGAATCAAAACGGCACAAACCTCGGAGAGGTGAAATGCGGGTAGAAACTGGAGCGAAATTCTTACCTTTGGCACAGCCTCATGCGACCAAGACCGTGAAAAGATACTCCTTCAAACCCTCACTCTTTACGCCGCAAATCTTTACGATATGCCACCAACAGAAGTTCAACAATTAAACAAGTCAATCCCCAAGCCGGAGCGGGACTGGATTAATGAAATACCCGAAATCTTTGGGGAAAGATGGAAAAAACGAGGCTTGCGCGAAGGACGAGCGGAAAAAGAACGTGCTTTCACTATCAAAACCATCAAAAAATTCCCAGAATGGAACGATAGCGAGGTTGCGGAATTTGTAGGCGTCAGCATAGAGTTTGTGCAGCAGGTTCGCAAAGAAATAGGGTAGCAACGGTTGGGCAATGACTTTTGATTTACATTCGAAGCCTCCGAAAGTGAAGCCTTCACTTCCACACAGGAAAGACCTTTGCGCCTTTCTGAACGAAGCCGTCCACCGCTACAATACGCCCGATTTTATCGCCAACGACCCCATTTCGGTGCCGCACCGTTTCACCAAATTACAAGACCGCGAAATCATGGGGTTCTGGACCGCCACGCTCGCTTGGGGCCAGCGGAAAACCATCATGCAAAGCGCTCGTCGGCTCGCCGAACTCATGGACGACGCGCCTCACGATTTCATCGTCAATCATTTGGAGCAAGACCGTGCCCGTTTCCTCGATTTCAAGCACCGCACCTTTCAAGCGACCGACACACTTTGGTTTTTGGAGTTTCTCCAACATTTTTACCAAAAAAACACCTCGCTCGAACACGCCTTTGCCAACCATCTATCTCCCAGCGACGACACGGTAGAAAAGGCGCTGAGGGGTTTTCACGACCATTTCTTCGCTCATCCCTATGCGCCTGAACGCACACGCAAACATGTGGCTACTCCCGCACGCGGCTCCACTTGCAAACGCCTCAATATGTTTCTCCGATGGATGGTGCGGCAGGATTCGGCGGGCGTGGATTTTGGCCTTTGGAAAAAAATAAAGCCCGCACAATTGCTCATCCCGCTCGATGTGCATGTGGAACGAGTGGCACGACGAATGGGGCTGCTGCGACGAAAACAAACCGATTGGCTGGCTGTGCTCGAACTCACCGAGAACCTCCGAGCCTTCGACCCGGAGGACCCAGTGAAATACGATTTTGCGCTGTTTGGGCTGGGGGTATTGGAGCCACATCAATTGGTGCCGTAGCGCACCAAGCGACGCACGTAGTACCAATGGGCGGACACATAAAACGGAAGGGTCTCCTCCACCAACCCAATGCCTTCCGCATACCGCTTATGCAGGGGGCGCACTTTGCCAGCCCGGTCGTAGCCGGGCCACATCACAAAGACATCTTGCGCATTTTTGGTGACAAAAGTGCCAGCCCCCACGCTGACGAGCAAATTGTCGTCGGTCATTTTTCGATAGACAAAGCAGAGCGTGTCGGGCTGCATGCCGACAAACACCTCGTAGCGGTGTTGGAGTGTGTCCACGAAATTTTCGGAAGAAAACAAAACTTGCCCCTCCGAACTCACCAGATAATGCAACGAATCGCGCAAAAAGGCGGCTTCAAATCCGGGGGGCGACGCGAGCTGGTCATCCATGTACTTGAAGTATGTTTTGCCATGAATGATGGTGTCCTTTTCCACAAACGTGCTGTCGAAGATGCCCAGCGGTTTTAATCCGTTCGAGTCCAGCCAGTGGCGCTCATAGACCCAGTAGTTTCCTACTTGTAAATTGGTGAAATTGGCATATTGCTGTGTGTCGCCGAGTGTATCGTCGGCATTTTTGCACGCAGCCCAAAGAGAGGATGCGAGGATGAGAAGTGCCAGATAGTTTTTCATCATTGTTAGTTTGCGTGGCTACAAAATGCAGGGCAAAACCCTCCCTTTGCGGCACGCCACAGGGCCAACCGCATTGGGTACATTTCAGAACCATCAAGTGAAAAATGGAAACGTCGCTATTCAGCAGCGACTAAGCCGATAAATGCGTACTTACTGGCTTAATGAAGACTTCAGCAAATCCGTTCGGGTTGTCTGGTGGAGGAAATTTTACAAAATTGTTTTTGCCAATGTTTGTCATCCCCACTCACAACATCGCGTATGATGCCAAACAACGACGGTGATGCCTTGGGAATGTTCCCTATTGATGCCTTCATATCTTTCCCAAACACACCGCCAAACGCTCTCGCCAGTGCGGGATTTCCAGTCCAAACACAGCCTTGATTTTTCCCTTGTTCAAAAGGCTGAACGGTGGCCGCCGGGCGGGCGTGGGAAAGTCTTTCGTATCGATGGGATGTACCCGGCACGCCATTTTTTTTATTTCGAAGATGGCGTGGGCAAAGTCGTACCAGCTTGTCACCCCTTCGTTGGAAAAGTGCCAGATGCCTGCCGCCGTTTCGGGAGCCACGTCTTTGTTTTCGACCTTTTGAATCATGAGCAGTATCGCTGCCGCCAAATCGGGGGCGTAGGTGGGCGTTCCAATCTGGTCGAACACGACATTCAGTTCCGAACGCTCCGCGCCGAGGCGCAGCATGGTTTTCACGAAGTTGTTGCCAAACTCCGAATATACCCACGACGTGCGCACGACAATGGCGAACGGGTTGGCTTTCAGCACGGCGCGGTCGCCGGCGAGTTTGGTGCGGGCATACACGCTTTTGGGGCTGACCGGGTCGCTTTCGCGGAAGGGCGTATTCTGCCGATTGTGATATACATAATCGGTAGAGAGATGCACGAGCGGAATGCCATGGGCGGCGCAGGCTTCGGCGAGGTGTTTCGGCCCCGTCACATTGATTTTGCGAGCTAGCGCAGGCTCGCTTTCAGCCTTGTCAACGGCGGTGTAGGCAGCGCAATTGATGCACCACTTGATTCCTTTTTCGCGTCGAAAGAATTCGATGACGGCCTTGCGAGCCGTGATGTCGAGTTCTGGAAAATCATTGAAGACGAACCGTCGGTTTGGGTGTTGCGCCGCGAGTTGGCGGAAGCATTGGCCAACTTGGCCGTTGGCGCCAGTGATAAGGATTGCCATGCGGCAAAAATAGGTATCTATGCTGGTTGGGAGCGAATCGTATTTTTGCCCAAATTTTAAGCTAATGAAAATACTGTACCCCCTCCTTCTCCTACTCGTTGCGTCCCCTCTTTTTGCCCAACCCGTCGAGCGTTCTTTGCAAATCAGAAAATCAGATACGGCGATAAAATTGGACGGCTTGTTGGACGAGATGGCGTGGCAAACCGCTGATGTCCTCACCGATTTCAGGCGCCAGTTCCCAGTGGACACTGGCTTGGCGACTGCCCGCACGGAACTCCGCATGACTTTCGACGACCGCTATCTGTACATCGGCGCGGTGTGTTTTCAAAGACAAGAAGACTACACGATTCAGAGCCTCAAACGCGACTTTGCGGCTGGCACGAGCGATGTGCTGAACATTCTCTTCAACCCCTCGAAAGACGGCCTCAACGGTTTTTTGTTCGGGGTAAGCCCGCTCAACGTGCAGCGTGAGGCGCTCATTGACAACGGCACCACCCAATCGCTTGACTGGGACAATCGCTGGGAATCCGCTGTGCAAAACCACGACGACCGTTGGGTCGCGGAAGTGGCGATTCCGTTCAAGACCCTTCGGTATTCGGTGTTGCCGGGTGAAAATTCGTGGAAGTTGAATTTTGTGCGCACCCGCATCAAAAATTGGGAAGTCAGCACATGGCAGCCAGTGCCGCAACAGTTCCCGCCGAACAATCTTGCCTTCACGGGCATCCTGAAATGGGAGACACCGCCCCCCAAGCCTGGCGCGAATGTCGCGCTGATTCCTTACGTTATCGGCGGCTACTCGAAGGATTGGAAGCGCGACCCCAGTTCTTTGGAGGTGCGGGAAAAAGCCGATAGTTGGACGCGCAACGTCGGTGGCGACGCCAAAATCGGCATCACGCCTTCTCTGAATTTGGACTTGACGTTCAACCCCGATTTTTCGCAAGTAGAAGTGGACCAGCAAGTGGCCAACCTGAGCCGTTTTGAGCTGTTCTTCCCCGAACGGAGGCAGTTTTTTCTTGAAAACAGAGACCTCTTCGCCATGTTTGGCTTCCCGTCCACCAGACCGTTTTTTTCTCGCAGAATTGGCTTAGCCCGCAATCCGTTGACTGGCTTGAACGAGACGGTGCCCATCGTCGCGGGCGCTCGTCTGAGCGGAAAGTTGACCGACGACCTTCGGGTGGGTCTGCTCAATATGCAAACAGGGCGCATTGACTGGGACACGGCAAGGGCGCTTCCCGCAGCCAATTTCACGATGGCGACGCTACAGCGCAAAGTGTTCGGGCGCAGCGCGTTGAGCGGTGTTTTTGTTAACAAGCAGAATTTTTTGGAAAATCTGAACGAGTCGCAGCGTGGCAGCTTTCAACCGTGGAACCGGGTAGCCGGATTGGAATACAACCTGTTTTCGCAGGACAATCGCTGGGAGTGTGAGTGGTATTACCACCGCTCTTTTTCACCCAACCCGAAGCAGCGCGGACAGACCTTCGCCCAATATCTTGGCTACAACGACCGCCACTACGGCGCTTGGCTGGGCTACATGAACGTGGACAGCAACTACACGGCGGAGGCTGGCTTTGTGCCACGGGTGGGGATGCAGGAGTTTTATCCCGGCATACGGCGCACGTTTTATCCAAAGCATAAATTCATCAACACTTGGCAAATCGGCGTGGACGGCACCTTGGTTTATTCGCTCAAATTCGAGGAAACCGACCGCGACATGGCTGCATACATACAAACGGAATTCAAGGACCAAACCAGCATCAGCCTCGCGATTTACAATGCCTTCACTTACCTGTTCGAGCCTTTCGACCCGACCAATCAGAACAGGCCGGATGTGGAGCCGCTGCCGGGCGATAGGGGCTACACCTATTCAGGTGCGCGGCTTCGGGTGAATAGCAGTAGAGTGTACGCGCTGCAAGGGGGCCTTGACCTGACTGTGGGACAATTTTTCAACGGCAATACCGTGCGTGCGGAGGGTGCTGTGACCTATCGTTGGCAGCCCATTGGCACTCTTGCGCTCGCGTACAGCTTCAACCGGATAAAACTGCCGGAACCTTACGCATCGGCGGATTTTTGGCTGTTGGGGCCGAGGGCGGAGCTGTCATTTTCGCGGAATTTGTTCGTCAGCGCCTTTTTCCAATACAATACGCAGGTCAACAATTTCAACATCAACACCCGCTTGCAATGGCGCTTTGCCCCGGTCTCGGATGTGTTTTTGGTTTATACCGACAATTCGTTTGCGGAAATTGTACCCAACACCCCTGTTCGTTTTTTCTCGCCAAAAAACAGGGCGTTGGTGCTGAAGGTGGTGTATTGGCTGAACGTGTGAGGTCAAACATCCAACACGACTTGCAGACTTTGGTCGAGCATTTTTTGTTTGTTCAGGGCGAGGTCTCCCAGTTTTTGGAGAAAACGGTTGTTGTCAATGGCGCCGCGGATATGCGTGACCAACGCATCGGAATCTTCTTTTAGACCAGCTTCCCCTTTTGAGATTCGCAGCCTCAGCAAGTTGGCTGAAGCGACAAATTTGGTGGTGATTGGGCAAATCATGGTAGTGTTGATTTTGCCGTTTATGAGGTCGCTTTGCATCACAACGACTGGTCGCTTTTTGCCCGGCTCCGCCCCAAAACGAGGGTCGAGGTCAGATAGCCAAATTTCGTATTTTTTTTACCATGGTGGCCATAATTGCGCAGACTAATCAACAGGGTCTTCCATTTCCTTAAACACCTCGTAATCAGCGGCTCTTACAGCGAGGCATTCTTTCTCCAACTGTTCTGCCAGTAGTTTTCGACGCTGAATTTTGTTGTAATAAGCCACAGCCTCATTTATGTAGGCATTGCGGTTTTTATTGAGCTGCTCGACGAGGGTTTCCAATTCAACAAAAATCGGCTCTTGCAATTGTAGAGACATGGTTTTAGTGCCCATGTGGTGTTGCTTTTAGTGATACCACAAAGATATGTTCGATTGCCCTTTTTTCCAACATCGTTCTATCCTCGGCCATTCTTTGCGTTATTTGCGGCTTCGTGCGTTGCATTTATGAAAATCAAAAAAAACGTTTCCCTGCTCCCGTTCAACACATTTGGCATCCCCGTCGAGGCGGGTAGTTTTGCCGAGGTGCGCAGTGTCCATGATTTACGCGTGGCCTTGCGCTCCGACATTCGCCCAGTTTTCGTGCTGGGCGGGGGCAGCAATGTGCTTTTCACCCGCGCGCCGGAGGGGCTGGTGCTGAAAAACGCGATTCGCGGCATTGAAGTCACGCGCCGTTTTAAGCATAAAATATGGGTCACGGTCGGCGGTGGCGAAGTGTGGCACGACTTCGTGATGTGGGCGGTGCGGCAGAATTTTGGCGGTGTGGAAAACCTAAGCCTCATACCCGGTTCGGTGGGGGCTGCACCCGTGCAAAACATCGGTGCCTATGGGGTGGAATTGAAGGATGTGTTCGTCGGCCTTCGGGCAGTGGAGCTGGCGACCGGGAAGGAAAAGTATTTTACGCGGGCCGATTGTCAGTTTGGCTATCGTGACAGTTTTTTCAAAAAAGAAGGCAAGGGAAAATACTGCATCACAGCCGTCACGCTGTCCTTGACGTTGCGCCAACACCGCATCAACACCTCTTATGGCGACATTCGCAAAACGTTGGAAGCCAATGGCATCAGTCGCCCCACCATTGCCGACGTGAGCCAAGCCGTCATTCAAATTCGCTCTTCCAAATTGCCCGACCCTGCCAAAATCGGCAACTGTGGCTCCTTTTTCAAAAACCCAGAGACCGAGCGAGCTACCTTGGAACGTATCCGACTGACGCATCCCAACGTCCCGCATTTCGACCTGCCACCCGACGAGCGGCGCGTGAAAATACCTGCTGGTTGGCTCATCGAGCAATGCGGGTGGAAAGGCAAACGGGTGGGCAACACGGGATGCTACGAAAAGCAGGCGCTGGTGCTGGTCAATTACGGCGGTGCGACGGGTGAGGAAGTAAAAAACTTGGCTTTGGCTATTATGGATTCGGTGGAGCAAAAGTTCGGGATTCGCATTGAAGCGGAGGTGAATGTTTTGTAATGATTGGGAATAATACCACCAAAATTCATAAAAAAGCCGTCCAGTCTTTTCGACTGGACGGCCACAACATAACCATGAAAACAATTAACCAATCAAATGTTAGCCCTTTCATTTGAGTATTTCAAAAAACCATGCCAAACCGGGGGGAGCGGCTCTAAAATTCTTGCCCGACTTTGTTAAAGTTACGGAGCGGCGTTTTTCAGCGGGAAATGGCGGTTAGTGGGTCAGCACCAACTGCTGCGCGGCGAATGAGCGCGAGCGGTTGTTCGTGTCGTGCACTTTGACCGCGTACACACCTGCCGGCAAGTTGTTCAAATGTAAGGAGCCTTGATTCGAGATGTTGTTTGATTGAAAAACGACCTTTCCGGCCCAATCAGCGATGGTCACAGAAATGAGTTGCACATCGGAGGGCAGCTCGATGCGCACCGTCCCGTCAGTAGCGGGGTTGGGGAATAGCGACCAACGTTCCGCCTCTCTTTCAACCGCTGTGTTGGAAAGCACGAGCTGGCAGGTCAGATATTCCAAAATCGTGGTGGCCTTCACCCAAAAGGTGTCAACGTGTGGCACAAAGGCCGCTTGCTGTGCACTATATATATCTGTGTGGCCGCCGCCCGGCACCGTCTGCAAGTCGTGCAGCAAGTCGTTGCTTTCCGCCACCGGGTGAATCAAGCCGGTGCCTTCCAGATAAGCGATGCCAGCGGCCAACCCATAAGCGTAGGGAACAGTGGCATCGGCGGTGCCATGTATGCTCGCCAGGGCAATGTCCTTGTTGTCCACCCATTCGCTGCGATAGATGCCCCCCGACATATTCACCACCGCTTTGATGGCAGATGAATAGGTCTTGTTGGAGGCTGAGCCACTGTTGCCGTTCAACCCGCCATTCGCATTTATGGCTGATTGGATGAACGCGGGCAACACGTCGGCGCTATCCAGAAATCCGGCATGGAGTGCCGTCACCGCGCCTGCCGAGTAGCCACCAATGAAGATGTTGTCCGCATCTGCGCGGAATTGATTCTGCGTGGCTGCATCCTCGCGGAAGTAGCGCACCGCGGCTTTCATGTCGCCCACCGCACGCACGGCTTGGTCAAAAATCTTCACCGAGTCGGGTATGCCCAGAATGAAGAATGGGTACAGCCTGTATTGAATGGTGGCTGCCACATATCCTTTTTTGGCGAGTAGTGTGCAGAAGTCTCTCATGTCGCTTTTGTCGCCGAAAATGAAACTTCCGCCATGTGCCAACACGACCACTGGGCGCGCGGCAAGGTTGTCGTCTTGGGGTTCGTACACATCCATCAAAAGGTTGACCGGAGTGCCCAATTGATTGGTGGCGGTGGCGTACTGCACGGTTGTTTTTTTCACGGTGCCGAACACGTCGTTCTTGTAGCGCGAGCCGTCGCAACCTGCATTTTGGGAGAATACATAGGGAGAAAGTGCCAACAAGGGCAAGAGGAACAAAATGGGTAGAGCGAGTTTTTTCATACGAAATTGAATTTTAAGCAAATGTAGAACTTAAAGCATTAGAAACGGGCAGTGTATACAAGTTGCTTGCTCCTGTTTGAGAAAAAAAAGAGCAGCCCCCTTGCTTGGGAGCCGCCCGAATGTGTCGTGCAATAAGGTTGGTTGCCTCAGATTATTTGTTCGCTTTCTTTTTCCATTCGTTGATGGACTTCTCGTTCATGCGCGGGTAGTCGGAGTTGCCATCAGCCTTGGCCAGTTCGGTGCTGCGCTCGGCAGTGGCGATGGCATCTTTGAAACGGCCCAGTTCGGCCAAGATGAGTGCTTTTTGGCGCACTATCCAGAATTTTTCACCGCCTTTTTCGAGCGATTTGTCCACCCATGTGAGGGCTTGGTTCATGTCTTTTTTCTCCTCGTAGTAGTAGCGAGCGGCGGCGTAGTAGGCACCTGCTTGCGGGCCATCCAGGGTGTTCTTGATGTCGGCCATCACTTTCGTGTCGGTGTCAACGGTGAAAGGCACAGCCACTTTGGTGAACTCCCAAGCGATTTCGAGGTCAGCGCCGTTGTTCCGAAGGTTGTTGATCCCGATGGTGAAGGTTTCCACGGCATCGCGGAGGTTTTGCGCGGGCACGCTCACGCGCGCTGCCACGTCTTCCTCTTTGTAGTCTTTGCCGGGCGTGCCCCAGAAGTTCGTGTTTTTGTAAAAAATGACCGACCACTCTTTTTCGCCGGGAATGGTGTAGAGGGCGTAAGTGCCAGCCTTCACTTTGGTGCCGCCGATGCTGACTTCTTCGCCAAAGGTCACTTTGGTGGAAGCATTGGCACCGGTGCGCCACATTTCGCCGAACTGCACGAGTTCGCCAAAGACTTTGCGGCCTCTGGCACTGGGGCGAGAGTATTCCACGTCAACTTTCATCAGACCAACCTCTTGGTTGATTTTGCAGACAGGGCTGGCAGCGGGGGTTTTGATTTGAGCAAGCGCGGGCGCAGTGGCCAAAAGCGCGAAAAGGGCAGTTAAAAAGATGAGTTTTTTCATGTTGTAACAAAGTTTGGTGTTGAAACACAGGTCTTGGAAAATGGTTGGCAAAGGTACGATGCTTGTGGCCTTTGGAGTAAGTATTTCGGGAATTCCGCGACGGATTGTCGCGGTTGGTCACGATTGGCTGGGACAATTCTGGGGTTGCATCTGCGAACAATGCCATTGGGAGCAATACTATCAAGGTAGCAGTCTCGTACATTTGCCCACTTGCCGAAATGATTCTATTCCGTCTTTGTCATCTGATTTTTTATGCTCGATTTTACTTGTTTGCCATTCGGCCTGCTCACGCCTTATGAACTTTACGAAATCATGGTGCTGCGACAAGAAGTGTTTGTGGTGGAGCAGCATTGCCCGTATCTGGATGCCGACGGAAGAGACCTTGATTCGTGGCATCTGATGGGGCGCAATCCGCAGCGGCAACTTGTTTGCTACACACGCTTGTTGCCCAAAGGACTGGCATATAAAGAATATGTGTCTATCGGGCGGGTGGTGTCGTCGCCTTTGGCTCGCGGCACAGGTGCGGGAAAGATGCTGATGCAGCGCAGTATCGAGATGTGCAGGCATTTGTTTGGCGATGAGCCGATAAAAATTGGGGCGCAGACTTATCTTGTCCGTTTTTACGAAGGTTTTGGTTTTCGCTCCACGGGGGAGGAGTATTTGGAAGACGGCATCCCGCATACAAAGATGGTGCTGGAGGCTGGCGCATGAGTGCGCCGCTGCTGAATATGTTACACGTCGCGCCGTCAAGTTTTGGGCATGGCTACAATCGGAATCTGTTCAAAATCAGGGAGAGCAATCATGGTCATCTGACAAATCCTGACAAATCAAGGTATACTTCCCATTCGCCAACGAGGCGGCTTGCTGCCCGCGCTTATCAACAACATGAAAAAATTCGCCATTTCCGACATTCACGGCTGCCGCAAATCTTTTCTGGCCCTGCTTGACAAAATAGCTTTGTCAAAAGCCGACACGCTTTACCTGTTGGGCGATTATGTGGACAGAGGCCCCGATTCCAAGGGTGTGCTGGATGCTATTTTTGACTTGCTCAAAGATGGATACACCGTGCGTTGCTTGCGTGGCAACCACGAGGCCATACTCCTCCGCTCCTTGTACGACCTGACGGGGCTTGACAATTGGCTGCAAACGGACGGCAAAAAGACTTTGGACAGTTTTGCGGTGGAAGCCACACATCAAATCCCCGAGTCGTATCTTGAGTTTTTGCGGGAAATGGACTATTTCATCGAAACGGACGGCTACATCCTCGTTCATGCCGGGCTGAACTTCAAACTTTTCGACCCGCTCAAAGACCAGCGCGACCTTTTGGTGATTCGACATTGGTACGGCGATATCCGCTACGACTGGTTGGGCGAGCGCATCATCTTGCACGGACACACGCCGCTAGCCCGCATGGACATAGAGCAACAGCTGAACGAGTTGGCCGAAAATCAATACCTAGACCTTGATGGAGGTTGCGTTTATGCGGGAAGCGAGCGCCCGGAGCGGGCGGGTCAAGGAGTCCTATGCGCGTTTGACATGACCGACCGACGCTTGTATTTTCAAGAAAACATCGAGTGATGGGGCGTTTTTATGCGAAATACAGGCGTTTTTTCTCTTTTCCTTCTAATTAGTTGTGTTTTAACTGTCAACTGATTCGCCTTTGAGCGAGGGTTAGTTGGGGCACCTGTTACTTTGTGTCAAGTTCAGGAAAAAAAGACAGCGGTTTTTTCAAAGTTATGATTTACACCTCTGGCGCGTCGAGCATAAACCCCTCCCCTGAACCAGACGCGCAAAAGGATGTAAAACTCCAAACCATGTAGCATTATGATACCGATGCAAGTAGAGGAAACCCTCGCCACCCCCCAGTCCTTTCGTTTTACGGGACAATCCGTCGTGACGATTCAGGAACTCCCCACCACTGGTCCTTGGCCAGCCAATCTGATTGACAACAAACTCATCCAGTGCGAACAGCCAGTGCGTTTCGGATTCCAATGGACTGTCAGCGGCGTGTTGGTGCCCTTGCTGAGCAACTCCAACAGGTGGAAAGTGCAGCTGCACTTTGAAAAATGGGGCCCGCTTGAGTTTGACCTCGGTGCCAACGGCACTACCTACGTCAACTTTGTGCCTGTCAGCGGACACACTTACAATGTGGTCATCACGCTGCCTGCCAACTCCATCCCAGAGGGCGTGTTTGAAGTCGTGGCCATCCTGCGCCTCTACGACCAACGCAATCAGCCCATCCCGGTGGCGGGTTTCGCCGAACTTGGCAAAATCGAATTCTACGAAGCAGCCTGAGCTGCTCGCTCGTAGGCGATTCGCTAAAAGCCGCTTCTTCCCCTCGGGGCTGGGGCGGCTTTTCTTTTCACCTAATAAAAACCGAACACCATGAGTGCTCATCACAAAGACAAGAGAACAAAAGAGCAGATACTTAAGCTGCTTGACAACGCCCTCACACAAGAGGAGCATCTTTCCGAAAAAATAAAAAATCTGGAAGTTCAACTGGCTGACTGTCGCAAGAAAGCAGAAGACCCTCGTCACGAACTCACCGAAGGCGCACTCTCGGCCAGCAAGGTTTCTTTTCGCATTGACTACTACCGCACCGCAGAAAGTGGGCCGCTGAAAGGTATCATCGAACACCTTCCTTCCCGTCACAACAGGCCCTTCGAAGGGGAGGGCATTGATACCATTAGTGTATTCATCTATCATTTTCTCAATGAAGATGTGGGAAACTCACTCAAAAAAGCCAAGACCGTTGCTGAAAAAAAATCGGATTTGAACTTACCTAAAGAAGCTGCAATAAAAACGCACACTGCCATGCCACACACAGAATCAACCGCTACGACATCTATCGAGATGGTAGATGCTTCCACCACTCTCGAAACGACCACTACCTTAGGGTCAAGTTTGATGCGTCGCCTGAAAGCCGAGTTTGAGGAAGAAACTAAAAATGTTGAAACCAGCACAAAGGATAAGCCTCCGTATGTCGAAACAACCAATTCAGGCATATCGCCAAGAGTGCGGCGACTTTTGGAACTTTCTGCTACCGAGATGGTGACGGACAACCCGCACACCAAACAAGCGATGCCTCCCCAAGAAGAAACTGAGCCAACAAATGCAGGCCAAGGCAGGCTGCTACAACGGTTGAGAAAGGAATATATGGAGAGCGTGAATCAGTTGTGATGGACCACTCTTCTCAAACCCTCCAAGTTTTGCTCACGGGTACTCATGCCTATGTGCTGTGCCGTTGAGCGGCCTCGGCGCACGTTCATTTCGCCCGTTTTCCAGTTGAGCCGGCGTTCGTAATCCTGACAGTGCGGACAACGCCAAGTAATCCACTCGCCATCGCGGTGGCTGGTGCATTCGTGTATGTCGGAGGGAAGACCCTCGACGTGCAATAATTCGCTCATTGATAAAAAAGCGCTTCAAGATGAAAAGATGCAGCTTATGAGGTGAGCTTCCAACGATTTGAGGATTAGAGGTCGAAAAAGATGCAAGAAAGCAAACAAAAACCACTCCATGTGTTGACGGAGGCTGCTTTTTTAACATTAAATCGGCGAAACAGTTCTAGAGCAGCTCGGAACGCCAACAAGAAGAGGGGATTAAGAATTAAATTTCGATTAAATTAAGTTCGGGTGTAATTTTTGCGCGCAAAAAAAGGTTCTTTTGCTGATGTAAAAACAGACACATTGACCACTCTGCGTCACAGAGTTCACTTGAGCGGAAATTTTGCCAAGCCCCTTTTTAATCCCCCACTCCATGCCCGCCTCATCCAAGTCGGCTTCCGCAATCGCTCTCTCCTGCTAATCTAAACAAGCAAGCGACCGAGGTCACAAAACAGGTATTCTGAAAAAAACCACAAGTTGAAATCATGTGCAAACATGATAGGCATTAATATTCTTCCATCAACCAAACTCAAGCCCTATGGCGAATACCAAAGTATTGCTTTGTGGCAACCACGCCCCCCTCTTACAAATGTTGCGCAACACAAGCAACATACCTGTTGAACAAGCCGCCAACGACAGCGAGTGCCAGTCTTTCCTGCAAATGAGCGAGGTGGGGATGGTGGTCGTGATTCATGTGCCGGGTAGCGACGGCTTCTCCACACTGCGCAATTGCAAACGCAGCAACCCTAACGTACCTGTCATCGTCGCCACATCCGATTATTCCGGCCCAACCACCCGCCTCCTCCTAAAATCCGGCGCAGAGGATGTGCTTGGATTGCCTGTCAAAAGCGACGATATCCTTGCGTGCTACGAGGCATATCTGCCCGGCTATCGGCTCAAGCCATCGGCAGGGAAAAACGGAAAGTCCAATCATGCGGCGGGCAAGGCGCTGTTGGCGGCAGTAGCCCCCGGCATGGTGGTCGCTGGCGTTGACATGGCACAGCTTCCCACCGCTCCCGATGCCTTTTTGCCCACAACGGGTCAGGACACCGAGTACGCGTATCGAGGGCTGGAGCTCTTCTTTTTCGGCTCATTCGGGGTGCTGCACAATGGCCGCCGGATAGAGTTTACCAATCAAGCCAAACACCTCTTTGCCTATTTGGCCTACAATCACCCTCGCGCTCTTTCACGCGACCACTTGGCTCGTACTTTTTGGCCCGACAAGTATGAGAGTATGCCCGAATTTGCCCGCAAGAGCCTCAATGTGGAACTTTGCCACATCCGCCGCACCTTGCGAAACCAAGCTGGCGTGGAGCAGGATATTTTGGTGTTTGAAAAAAATGCCTACCGCTTGCAACTCGAACGCTCCCCAGAATCGGACGTGCTAACCTTCAAGGCATTGCACCAAAAAATTCAGGAACACTTGCGGAAAGAAGGGGAAGCGCCCGATGTGTTGCTTCAAAACGCCATCAAGACTTACAAGGGCAATTTTCTCGACGATTTCCCGGCAGACACTTTTGGCTGGGTCGAATTCGAGCGCCAGCATCTAAGCTCCGTGTTCGAGCAAATAGCCGACCTGTATAGCGCCCAGTTGTGCGCCAAAAACGACTACTGGAAGGCCATAGCCGTATGCAACGAGATACTTGGCCGCGATGCACGCATGGAAATAATCCACCGCAGAGCCATGCAATGCTATGCCAACCTCGGCATGGCACACAAGGTGGAAGCACAATACAACCTGTGCTGCAAAACAATGGAGCAGGAATTCCAATCGAAGCCCTCACCGGAAACGATTCAACTGTACGAAGAAATCAAGAACAAAGGCAAAGCAGCGTGACGAAGGTCAGCATCTGACTTTGATTCGTCAAAATTCCTCAGTAGTGGGTCTATGGGATGCATTGAAAAGTCAATGACATCCCATAGTCACGTTCAGACAAAGGGTATATCTATTGGTGAACTAGGGGGTGAATCCTATTAGCATCTGATGTTCAAGCATTTATTCAGGCGACGATTTCAAATCACTGCCTGAATGGCACATGTTTTCAGCCCCCCAGATTCGCATACATTATGAAAAAAATCCCGTTTAAGCAACTCAAAACCGCACACCAATGGAAAAGGCAAAAACCCGCCAGCAAATCGCCATCGAATATGGCATCAGCCCCAAGACACTGGGGCGCTGGCTCAAAAAAGCCAACATACAACTGCCCGCCCGCGACCTGATACCGCCGGCATTGCTCGGAGAGATATACGCCCGGTTCGGCCGTCCGGTCGTGACCAATGGCGGCTGAAGAAGGCCAATCGTGTCCGTTGCAATCCATTAGGCCTCACCCCCAAATTTGTGTCACGCAACGAGGCTTTTTTCGCCGCTTGCGAGCTCAATCATCAGGGCAGGTTGATGGTCGCACTACCCTTCGTGTTAGCAAGGGTGTTTCTCCAATTTTTTCCAACAATCATGAAATCCTCTGAAAAAACGATTGAAGTAGAACAAAATGGCGACGGCACCACCAGTCACTCCGCCGTGTCGAACACCCCTTCCGGGCCCGCGCCCTCACCCCGCTCTCTCTCGCTCGATGAGCTTGAAGCCGACGTGATGCTCTCAGAAGCGGACTTGGAAGAGATGGATGCCGATTTGGAAGCCAACCAAGACGAATTCTTGCCGGATGCCTATTTTGGCACCTACCCCGACGCGCAACCACGCAGCCTGACCGAGGTCATCATCGGTACAGACGACCGCGTTCGCATCAACCCGACCACATCTTTCCCCTGGCGTGCGATATGCGCCTTGCGCATCACGGCTGCCAATGGCAATCGTTACATCGGCACAGGGTGGCTCATCAGCCCGCGCACGGTCATCACGGCTGGACACTGCGTGTTCATGCACGCCGCTGGTGGTTGGGTGCGCTCCATCGAAGTCATACCGGGACTTAATGGCGCACTCAAACCTTATGGCAGCGGTGTCTCCACCAATTTCCGCTCAGTCAGTGGATGGGTCAGCAGTCCCAATCCGAATTTCGACTACGGTGCCATCATCTTGCCGCCCAGCTACAAACCGGGACTTGCCACGGGTCTTTACAAGACTGCTGTCTTGAATGATGCCACACTGCTGGGCATGACCCTCAACCTATCCGGCTACCCGGGCGACAAAGGGGGCAGCCAGCAGTGGTTCCACTACAAGAAGCCCAAATCCGTCAACAGCCGAAGAATCGTGTACGACATTGACACGATGGGAGGTCAAAGCGGCTCGCCCGTTTGGTACAAGTCGGGGGTTGACCGTTTTGCGGTCGGCATCCACACCAACGGACACGCATCGGGCAATTCTGCCACGCGCATCGTGCCCGCTGTGCGTACCAATTTGAACAATTGGGCATCCTTGGGTCTATGAGTCGTCCGCATTTGCTGCAACGGGGGTTTGCACTATTGGTGCTAACCCCCGTTTTATCCTTTTACTGTGCTCAAGTGGAACCAACAAAGTCATTCAAAAAAATGGTCAAAATCGAAGGCATCGTTTTGCAAGACAACCTACCCCTCAGCGACGCGGTGGTCACTGTCGTGGAAGGCTCTCAACCGTTCCACGACATAGCGTCTTTGACTGACAGCAGTGGCGCTTTCACCCTGGAGTTGCTGCCCGGCACCTATCTCATCCGTGCTTATCACGACGACCGGGAAACAGAAACAACCATTGAAGTGCGTCCCAATCAATCGGAGGTTTCTGTCCAGCTCAGGTTTTAACGGGTGCGTTGTATAGCGTTGGTGCTACCTTTGCCCCATGAAAGTTCACACACTTGATTTGGGGTTTCTGAATATCGAAAATGCCATCGCTTCCTACGTCGTTGAAGGAAGCGGTGGCTTGGTTTTGGTAGAAACCGGCCCCGCTTCCACGCTGGCACACTTGGAAACAGCCTTGCAAAACAACAACTGGCAGCTGACCGATTTTCAGCACGTTTTTCTCTCTCACATCCATTTCGACCATGCGGGGGCTGCGTGGGCCTTTGCTCAAAAAGGCGCCACCGTCCACGTTCACCCTAAGGGGCTGCCACATTTGATGGCGCCTGAGAAACTTTACAACTCCGCCCGAATGATATATGGGGGACAAATGGAAGCTTTGTGGGGGCCAATGCATCCCATTGAGGCATCGCGGTTGTCCGCTCCATCGCATGGCGACACCGTTCAAGCCGCCGGACTGACGTTCACGGCATGGCATACGCCCGGCCATGCGGTCCACCACATTGCGTGGCAAGTGGGCAAGGGTGCCGAGTCGAGCCTGTTCACCGGAGATGTGGCCGGAGTGAAAATAGGCAATGGCCCAGTGGTCCCGCCCTGCCCACCACCCGACATCCAAGTGGAAGACTGGTTGGCTTCCATTCGTTTGATGCGCGAGCTGCCTGCCGAAACACTTTATCTGACACATTTTGGCAAAATCACCGACAAGACAACCCACCTGAACGCGCTCGAAAACCGTCTTTTGGCTTGGGCGGAATGGATGAAACCCTATGCCGAACAGCAAACCCCAGCTGAGCAAATCGTGCCGCTATTTGAAAAATATGTGGCGGACGAGCTCACCGCGCTTGGTGTGGACGAACGTGGCTTGCGTCGCTACGAGGCCGCCAATCCAGCCTTCATGTCAGTGGCCGGCCTGCTGCGTTATTGGAAAAAAAAGTTTGAGCGTTGACACTGATTTAGCCACCTACAATCCCCTATGGATATTCTACAAAAACTTGAAGGACAGGAAGTTTTGATTTTGGGCGACGTGATGCTCGACCGCTATCTCACTGGCTCCGTGAGCCGCATCTCGCCCGAGGCGCCCGTGCCTGTCGTGTTGCACCACGCCACGGAAGACCGTCTGGGGGGCGCAGCGAACGTGGCGCTCAATGTGCGAGCATTGGGTGCCACTCCCATCTTGTGCAGCGTGGTTGGGCGCGACGAGGATGGCGAGCGCCTCAGGCACATACTCCCGGAATACGACATCACGGCAGAAGGCATCGTGGCATCGCCCATGCGCCGCACGACGGTCAAAACCCGCGTGTTGGGCAACAATCAACAGATGCTCCGCATTGACAGCGAGGACGCTCACGACCTGAATGAAGAGGAGACGAATTTCTTTTTGCAAAAAGTATCGCAATTGCTGAAAGAGCGCCCTATTCGCATCGTCATTTTTCAAGACTACAACAAGGGAGTGTTGACCCCATCCGTAATTCAGTGGATGGTGACCGCGGCAAAAGAAAGAGGGATTATGACTGCCGTGGACCCCAAGAAAGCCAACTTTTTCGCCTATGAGGGCGTGGATTTGTTTAAGCCCAACTTGAAAGAAGTGAGGGATAGCACGCCATTTTCGGTGCAGCCAGAGTTGCCGTCGCTTCAGCGAGCTTCGGATTTTTTGCGCGAAAAATTGCGAAATCGTTTTACGATGATTACGCTATCGGAAAAAGGCTTATTTTTGGACGGCGGAAATGACGGGGCGATTTATCCGACGGAGCCACGCGACGTGGCAGATGTGAGCGGGGCGGGCGATACGGTGATAAGTGTGGCGGCATTGGGATTGGCGGCAGGTTTGGACTTAAAGACCATTGCAGCCTTATCCAATCTCGCAGGGGGACAAGTGTGCGAATTTCCGGGGGTGGTACCTGTGCGGCGCGACATTCTGGCCAACGAGCTCAAACATTTTTTCACATAAACAATCCGCGCACCATGAAGGCTTTCTTTACATTACTTTCATTTCTCGTGGCAGCAACAACCCTCCAAGCACAGTATTCGGCAGTCCCTGACACCCTCGTCAAAGAACGTTTTGAGACCGACCCCACTCCTTTTATGCTTCCCTTTCCTTCTGGCGACGACCAAGACTGGGTAAACTATGACGGCGACATGATGGAAGGCAATTGCGTCGTGGACGATATAACCCCACCTGCTTGGTATTGGGAAAGCGACTTGGGAGCAGAAAACGCGGAAGAGGCTACCAACTCCGCATTCACCAGCTGTTCTTGGCTCGACACCACAGGGATAAGAACCGACAATTGGCTCATCGTGAAACCCATCTTCATACCCGACGACTCTTATTGGCTGTGTTGGCGCTCGCTCACCTTTGAAGGGCCACGTTTTGTGGATGGGTACAAGGTTTTGGTTTCAAAAACCTCCAACGAGCCTACCGCCAACGTATTTGCCGACACGCTGTTCAAGGCGGCAGAAACCATCAACGCTCCCACGTTTTTCACGCTCGACGTGAGCAAGTTCAAGTACTCGGAGGGCTACATCCACGCCAACGGCTACACGGACACCAGCTACTACTTTATCGCCTACGACGATGCGGGATTCCCCTACTACCGGGGCAAGATGGAGCCACACTCCGTCTCGCTGCACCAATATGCCAACGAAACGATTTACATCGCCTTTCTGCACGATTCCTACGACGACCATTTGTTGCAAGTGGACGACATTATCGTGACCAACTCGCCTCCACCATCCTCCACCCACTTAATAGGCAATATGCTGTACTTCAATGTCTTGCCAAACCCTGTGCAAGACAAGGCGTATTTTTCATGGAAAATGAAAACGCCCCAAGAAGGCCGTTTGCTCGTGGCCGACAGCGCCGGGAGAATCGTGTCGCAGCAAGCTTTTGGTAGCCGCGCAGAAGGTCAGATTTTTGTGGAAACACAACGGTGGGCTTCAGGTGTTTACTATTGCACGCTGGAGACAGCAGCAGGCCGGGCCACCACAAAGTTGGTCAAGATGTGATATTGCGCCCGTTCGGCAGAAAGACACGGGCGCATCGTGTTTACGTGTCCTTCTGCCGAATGCTCGAGTTTGCCGAAATCTTCGTTCGGTGTGTGTTATTTAAAAAATTTGTTTCTTTGCCCCATCTTTTTACTGTAAACACGTCCTTTGACATCCCATGTTAAGTCGCCGCAGCGTTCGAATCAAAGTGATGCAATTGTTGTATATGCTCAATCGCGACGAGCAGCTCGCTTTTCCCGATTTGGTGAAGGAGTACAACGATGGCATCTGGAAGACTTATGAGCTTTACATCCTCCATCTTTATTTGCTTCTCAAAGTAGCGCAATACGCCGAAAAAGACGCTGCCAATCGCGCTGCAAAACATCTACCCTCCGATGAGGACAAGGCGTTCACACCGCGACTTTACAGCAACCCATGCACCCAAAGCCTTGCCAACCACAAGGAGTTCCTCAACATCGTCGCCAAATACAAGCTCAACCAAAACATTGACAACGACCACGTCCGCGTCATGTACAATGCCTTCGCAGACACTCCCGAATATAAAGCCTACCTCGCGCTGACGGAGCCTACCAACGAGGAACACGCGAAAATCCTGCTCGAACTGTATCGCGTTCTTGTCGCCAACGACCTTTTCATCGAGATTTCGGAAGACCACTACAACAATTGGCCCGATGACGAGTCGCTCGTCGTGGGGGCTATCAAAAAGACCCTCAAGGCAATGCCCGTGAGTGGCGAGTTTTACAAAGAATTTGAACCCGCGGACGAGACCGTGCGAGAATTCGGCGAGCAATTGCTCCGCAAAACCTGCCAAGAAGACCTCGCTCTCTTCGAGCAGATAGAACCGACGCTCAAAAACTGGGATGCTGACCGAGTAGCCGTGCTCGACATGATTATGCTCAAAATGGCGCTGTGTGAGCTGCTGCACTTTCCCACCATTCCCACCAAAGTCACGCTCAACGAATTTGTCGAAATCTCAAAAATTTACTCCACCGACAAAAGCAAGGACTTCATCAACGGCATTCTCGACCGGCTGATGAAAAAGCTCCTGAAAGAAGAAAAAATCGTGAAAGAAGGCCGCGGATTGATAGAGTAGCACTCGTGTTCCGAGCTGACGGCAGTATTCGCTGGAATTGTTTTCTGGCAGGATTGACAAGATTGACAGGTTTAAGAAACAATCCTGTCAATCCTGTCAAAAAAAAGAGACTCGCAGCCGATTTCGGAACATGAGCCGAGTCCTCCATTTTTTGGAGGGGCATCAATTGAGCGTGATAGGCTTGCCCTCGTAGAAGTCCAAGATTTTAAGTTTGAACAAATAGTCGAAGCGGGCCACCGTCAGGTCATTCTCTGCAATGTCAAGGTTGTTACGAGCGGTGGTGAGGTCAAGCGTGTTCACAGCGCCGAGTTGGTGGCGTTTTTCAGTATTCTCATAAGCAATTTTGGTAGCATCAAAAGTTTTCTGCGCGGCATCCAGCTGTTTGCGGGCTGCGCGAGCGTTGGCAATCGCCGTTTGGATGTCGTTTTTAAGTTGCTGACGAGTCTGATTTTGTTGCAATTGGGCATTCAGCACATTGAGGCGGGCACGCTCCACGCTAAGCCGTGTGCGACCATTTTGATAAATGGGGATGCTGATGTTTAAGCCTACTCCCTGGCCAAAGTTCTGGTCCATCTGCTTTAAATAAGGAATCTTATCGTATTCAAACCTGCTGACAAACTGCTGGATAAAAGCATCTTCATTGTTGATGCGCACAGGAATGGGCGGGGAAAGCTCCTGACCGAGGAACCTGCCGTTTTGAAAATCAAGAAAACGGGTAGAGTAGTTGCTGGTCAGGTTGGCAAAGAGCGATACCGAAGGCCAATAGGCTGATTTGGCGACATAAACCCCTTCTTCCGCGCTTTTGATGCGGTAATCGGCGGCACGGACGTTGGGCTGTGTGCCCAATGCCACATTGTAGATAGGGGTCAATGTCATTGCTTCGGGCGCGGCATCTGCTGGCACGGATATCGTGGGTCGTTCGATGCGGAGGTCGAAGTCAGGTTCCAGCTGGAGCAATTGTTTGAGGCTGAGGTAGGCCAATTCGACGCTGTTTTGTGCCTGCACCGCTGCTTGCTCGCCTTGCGCGATTTGCGCCAGGATATTGAAGCGGTCGGCGGCTGGGAGATTGCCAGCGTCAATCAGTTTTTGGGTGGCATTGAGTTGTTCGGTACTGGTGGCCACTCGCTTTTGGGCATTTTTCAACTGTTCCTCAAAAAGCAGGATGTTCAGATAAGCTTGCGCGATTTGCAGCGCGAGCGTGTTGGTGGTTTGTTCTGCATCGGCTCGCGATGCTTGCGCATCCCACGATGCCTGCCGCGTGGAGTGGTGAATGAAACCACCGTTGAACAAGCCCACGCCAGCATTCAGACTGACGCTGTTGAAGCCTGTGGCAACGGTGCTGAACTGGTTGGTGGTGGGGTCAATAGTGCGGCCAAACTGTTCGCCCGCATTGAAACTAGAGCTCACGTTGGGCAAGCGAGCGGCCTTGGCTTGGCGCTCGGAAAGCAAAGCCGTTTTCACGTTGGCTTCCGCCTGTTTCACGCTAAGGTTATTCTCCTGCGCATAGAGAATGCAGCGTTCGAGCGACCAAACTTCTTGCGCGCGAACGCCCGCCGCAAAGAAGAGGGCGGCAAAAAGGGGCATTAGAAAGTGCTTCATAGTGTAACAAAGTGATTGTACCTGTTTTTCAGCCGTTTTTATCCGAATGCAAGAGTACGCAGACACTTTGGAGACGTGCGAGAATTTTCTATAAATGAATGTTTTGGGCGGATAAAATGGAAAAATTTGCGTGTCCTTGCAACCGATGCTCTATAAACTTGCCTGTGTGGGCAAGCGCCTTTTCTCAAATTTTAGTCAACTTTGCCACCGCAATATCAGTTGTAGCGAAAAACACTGAGAACTGCGCCCTCGCATCAATTAATACCATTTATTCATGAAACGAAGCATGATAGCTGGCATCGGCCACTACGTCCCCGAACGCATCGTGACCAACGATGAATTGACCCGTGTGATGGACACCACCGACGAGTGGATTCAGGAACGAACTGGCATCCGAGAACGTCGATACGGCCAAAAACACCAAGAGACCACCTCTTCCATGGGGGCTGTCGCCACGCGCATCGCTTGCGAGCGTGCCGGCATAGAGCCAACCGACATTGATTTCATTATTTTCGCCACGCTTAGCCCCGACTATTACTTCCCGGGCTGCGGTGTTTTGCTCCAGCGCGAATTGGGCATCACACACAAGGAAGTGGGCGCGCTCGACGTGCGCAACCAATGCAGCGGCTTCGTGTATGCGCTCAGCATTGCCGACCAGTTCGTAAAGACAGGCATGTATAAAAACGTGTTGGTGGTTGGCTCCGAGATGCACTCGATGGGACTTGATTTTAGCACGCGCGGACGCAACGTGACGGTCATCTTCGGCGACGGAGCGGGAGCAGCCATCGTGCAGCCCACCGAGGCTCCCGAACGAGGCATCCTCACCACCAAACTACATTCCGATGGTACCCACGCCGAAAAACTTGCCTTCATCAATCCCGGCTCTCACGGCGGATATCATTTCAAAAAAATGGGCGAGGAAATAGATTTTGGTTACCCGCCTGCCGACACTTACGGCGAGATTTTCCTGACCCCCAAAATGATGCAGGAAGGGATGTACTATCCCAACATGGAGGGCCAATTTGTTTTTAAAATGGCCGTGCAGAAATTTCCTGAGGTGATTCACGAGGCGCTGAACGAGGTGGGGCTGAAACCATCCGATATCAATATGCTCATTCCGCACCAAGCCAATTTGCGTATCAGCCAATTCGTGCAAAAGATATTGGGGCTGCGCGACGACCAAGTCTGGAACAACATCCAAAAGTTCGGTAATACCACCGCTGCATCGGTGCCGATTGCCTTGTGCGAGGCTTATGAGGCCGGAAAAGTAAAAGAAGGCGACTTGGTTTGTCTGGCGGCGTTTGGCAGCGGGTTCACTTGGGCAAGTGCGTTGATTCGTTGGTAAACAGCCCTCTTCGGCGCTGCGCGACGATGCTTTTCACCGCTTTTTTACAGCGCCAACTATGCAGCAATTCGCCCATGAACAAGATTGCTAAGGCCACGCAAATCAATACATTGTGTGCGATTTGCACCCCGCGAAGCCATGCGTCGAAGAATGGCTCTATCACGAAAAGCTCGAGGGCGACAACCAGTGCTGCCAGCAGTGAAAATGCGATGAAGACGGCCCGCGTTTTCATCAGCCAAACGGGCTTTTGCCGGAGCAGGCATTTCTCCAAAAAACGGCGCGGCATCGGGGCGTCGGGGGCGATTTTTACCAACTCGCGCAGCACATGAATGGCCTTCGGGTATTCCTCCAAATGAAATAGCGAAATGGCTTTCCGAAAGAGCACGCGCTCGTACAAGTCCTCGCCGCCCCACGACTCGACATTTTGCATGATGATGATTTCGAGCAAATGGTCGCTCATCACCAGATGTTTGCCGTGTTGTCCCGTTTCAAAAAGCGCATTGGCATACACGAGCGTACACTCCAGATATTCGTCGAACTCCAATGCGCGAATGCCGTCCTCATACTGCTCATAAAAGCGCACGATGCCGTGAAAGTCGGCGGATTCCAAAGACTTGAAGTCCCGATATAGGCGCAGGCGATTGGCTGGCAGAAAATTCATGATTTGAATATGGGTGACTGCTGCTTGTTGAACAGCTGGCGAGCAAAGAAGTTTTTTGGATACAATCGAACACCCCGGAGAACGCATTTGTCCGCCGGGGTGTTCGATTGTGTCACACACCCTGTGCCGCAAAAACGCAGGGGCGATATTGACTATTGACACGTTGTCGTATTGCCGCTCTCAGTTTCTTCTCACCGCCACCGGCATCGCGTCGTCGTAATCGCCGGTCAGCACAGGCGTTTGCACATTGGCGGTGTATTGGCGCACCTTCGTGTACACATAATCGTACAATTCCTTGATGGTGATGAGATAGTCGTTGTTCGTGTCCGCTTTACCTTTCATGCCTTGCAGCAGGTAGTAAGTGAACACGCCTTGCCGCAACCCGTGGTCTTCGAGCGACAGCTCTTCAGCCTTCGACGACATCAAGAGCGCCACCCCTCCATTGGCATCTTCAAAGGCTTGGTAGTAACGCTGGAGCGTCACGGGCACAGGGCTTTTAGCGGCCATTGCCCCCGCTCCTTGATTGAGCGAGCCGCTGTGACAGGCATCGGCGATGCACAGTTTGTGTTTCGCTTTACTTTGTTTAAAAATTTGCTTGATTTCGTCGTGGCGGAGTTTGTTGTTGTAGCCGTCGTAGTCCACAGGCAGGAAGCATCCGTTGAGGCCGTGACCACTAAAATACAGTATCACCACATCGTTGGCATCGGCTTTCAGGAAGTACTCGCGCATTTTCTTCAAGATGTTCTCGCGGGTAGCGTCTTCATCAATGAGGATAGTCATCTGACTCTGCGGCACGGCTCCTCCTTCCACGCTGCCGAGGAAGGAATAGAAACGGTAGGCATCGTCGTCGGTGAATTTGAGAGAGGGCATGGAGGTGTAGCGTCCCACACCCACGATGACCGCCCAGATTTTGACCGATTGGCTCGATTCCATGCGCACTGGGTCGGCGGGGATAACCTCCTGCGAATCCAGCTCTTTCATCGCGGCACCATTGAGCCAGACAGCCCCATAGACCCTTCCGCCAGCAAAGTACATGATGCCCTCGCCATTTGGCGCGTTGCTGGCCCATTCGCCTTCGTAACGGTTGCCGTCGGCATAATAACACACACCTTTGCCGCTTGGGTACCCATTTTTGAACTCACCTATCCACCGCGAGCCGTCGGGATAGTCGTAGTACCCCCTTCCATTGGCACAATAAACCGAGCCGCAGTTGCGAAGGCCAGCCACGTCCGGCTTAGTGGGGTTGGGTTTATTCGCGTTGGTAGGCTTGTTCTGGGCTTGGGTGGTGGCCGCAGTGGTGTTTGGGCTGTCTGATGAGCTGCTGACAAAGTTGCCCATTGACCAAGTGCCCGTTGTGGCCTTGCCTCTTGAATCCACGAGTCGGCCTTGACCGTTTTTGCGGTTGTTTTTCCAAGAGCCGGTATAGTAGGCCCCATCGGGATAGTACATGGTGCCTTGTCCCTCGAACTTGCCGCTTTTGAAGTCGCCTTCGTAGCGTTCTTTCGATTTGAAATAGTACTTGCCTTTGCCGTTGGGCTGGTCCATAAACCAACTGCCGACGTACTTGTCGCCATTGGAATAGGTCATGGTGCCTTCTCCGTTGATGCGGTTGCGGCTGAACTGACCCTCATAGACATTGTTGTTGGCGAACACGAGCGTGCCACGGCCCTCGCGGTTGCCGTTGACGAACTGCCCTGTGTACACCGTGCCGTTGGAATAGCGGTATTTGCCCGTTCCGTTTTGGCAATTGCCAGTTAGGCACTGTGCGTTGAGGTTGTTGGGAATGAACGCTGTGGCGAGCAGGAGTGCCGGCACAAGCAGGCGGACGAATAGATTATGACCCTTCATGTGTTTGAAGCAGGATTTAAAAATTGTTTTTGCGAAAAAATGCGGATAGACGAAGGGTGCAAGCAGTTTTGTTTGAATTGATTAAACTCGGAAAAACCGGGTTCCTGAATCGTGCAATGCAAAACCACCGTATCGAGCAAAAAATCCTTCGTCACCACAAAGAAAAGCCCTTATAGCGACATATAGCAAAAATCTCCGTTCAAAAGGTACTGATTTCTTTGCCGCCGCAACGGAACAAAAGAACGAACGCAGGCGAAGGATAGTTTGTCAAACGACGAGTGGTTAACTTGATTTTAAGAGGCTCGGGCAAAATTGCTTTCGCGGCTTTGCGGGGCAACCGGGCGGATTAACGATTGCAGGAACGAGGTTCGGCTTTTCTAATATTATGCCACAGGCTGCCTTGCATCGTTGATTTTTGTACCTTTGCACGGATATTTTTCAGCCAAAATTTTGATTTTCAACAATTTGAAAATTGTTTAAAACCATGTTAAAAAAACTCCTGTTCGGCTTTGCTGCCGCCATGCTCCTCACCGCTTGCGGTGCAGACTCCAACGCAAAGGTCAGTGCTCAAACCGCTGACCCCTCCAAAGACGGCAAGCACTTCGGCACCTTGATTGATGCCGACAACGCGATTTCTTACGACGAGCTCATCCCGAAAATGACCACTACCGATTCGCTTGCCGTGAAAGTGAGCGGGAAAGTGGGCGAGGTGTGTCAAAAGAAAGGCTGCTGGATGACGCTCGTACCCGAACAACCCGGACAGCCGGAGATGCGCGTCACGTTCAAGGACTACGCCTTTTTCATGCCCAAAGACCTCGCGGGCAAGCGCGTGGTGGTGGACGGCTACGCTTATGTGGACGTGACGCCGGTGGACGTGCTGCGCCACTACGCCGAAGATGCCGGCAAGTCAAAAGAGGAAATCGAAACAATCACCGAACCCAAGCGCGAAGTGGCTTTCGAGGCCGCAGGGGTGGTGATTGTGGATTGATGCTTTTTTGACGCAAAATAAACTTGTTGCGGTGGAGGCCTTTGGCGAAGGAAAAGCCTTTTTTCCGACTGGCTTCGTTAAATTTTTCGCCGAATATGCCCGATTTCGACTGCAAAATTTGCCTTGCCAGTCGAAAAAATGACAATCCCCTTCACTCAAAGCCCTCCACCGCAACAAGTCTAATAAAAAAAGCTCGCCGTTTGACGCGGCGGGCTTTTTTTATTGTTGCTAATGCTGTGTGCCCCCCCCGCTCCGCCTGAGGTCAAGTCAACATTCCCGCAATCGTCGCCGTCATGAAACACGCCGCCGAACCTCCGATGAGCGCCCAGTAGCCGAGTTCGGTGAGTGTCTTGCGCTGGTTGGGCGCGAGCGTGCCGATGCCGCCTATTTGGATACCGATGGAAGCAAAATTGGAGAAGCCACATAGGGCATACAAGGCAATGATGACCGATTTGGGGTCGAGTTGTGTCGTCTTTTGAAGGTCGCCGAGCGCCCCGTAAGCCACAAATTCGTTGAGCATCGTTTTCATGCCCAATAGCTGCCCGATCGCTGTGCAATCCTGCCACGGGATGCCAAGCAGCCAAGCAAGGGGGGCGAACACCAAGCCAAGCAAATAGGTAAAGGTAAGCCCCTCGAATCGGCCTTTGGTGGCCTGACTGATTTGGGCATTCAGCCCAGTCCATTCTCCGATGCTATGTTGCAGAATCCAGTTGAGCATATACACCAACGCGGTGAACACGATAAGCATGGCTCCCACGTTCACGGCAAGTTTGAGGCCATCGGTGGTGCCGCGAGAAATGGCATCGAGCAAGTTGTCGCCCACATGCGTGTCTGCCTTTTGGAGTTTATCCAAGTCTTGTTTTTCGGTCTCGGGCAACAAAATTTTGGAGCAAACGATGGCCGCTGGTGCCGACATAATGGACGCAGCCAAGAGGTGTCGGGCAAAATAAAGCTGCCGTGCAGGGTCGTCGCCACCCAAAAAGCCCACATAAGCGGCGAACACACCACCCGCGATGGTGGCCATGCCTCCGGTCATCAGACACAGTATCTCGGAGCGTGTCATATTGGCCAGATAAGGCCGGATGATGAGCGGTGCCTCCGTCTGCCCGATGAACACGTTGGCGGCAGAGGCAAGACTCTCCGGGCCGCTCATGCCCATGCTTCGAGTGAGCACCCACGCGATGCCATACACGATTTTTTGCAAAATGCCGAAGTAGAACAGCAATGCCGACAGCGCCGAATAGAACATGACCGTCGGGAGCACCCTGAAAGCGAAGATGTAGCCGAACCCCTGCCCAGTGGCCAAATCCCCAAAGAGAAACTTTGCGCCGTTTTCAGACCACTCGATTACAAACGTGAACAGTTTGGCCACTTGGTCGAAGGCCCAACTCACTCCCGGTACTTTGAGCACCAAGAGCGCGAATACCAACTGGAGCGCCACGCCCGAACCCACCAGACGCCAGTTGATGGCCCTTCGGTTGCGGCTTAGCAAATAACAAGCGCCCAGTAAAAAGGCCATGCCGAGCAGGCCGCGCAAAACGTTGTCGAAATGAGACATGCAGTGTCGGGTAAATAAGGCTTTTGAAAAATTGTCTTTACGGCGGCGAAAAGTACGCCTACACTTCGGTTTGAAAAAATTTATGGCTCATAGCCTATTTTCGCCCCCCGACTCAATCATCAATCAACAAGGTATGAGACCCTACATTATCGGCATCACGGGTGGCAGTGGCAGCGGGAAAACGAGCTTTATCCGTCGCCTGCGGGCGGCGTTTTCGGAAGAGCAGCTGTGCGTCATTTCGCAAGACGACTATTACTTGCCCAACGACCAGCAGCAACGAGACCAAAACGACGAAATCAATTTCGATTTGCCCAAGTCGTTCGACAAAAAGAAACTGCGCGAAGACCTCCAACGGCTCATCATTGGCGAGGCGGTGACTATCCGAGAATATGTTTACAACGACATGAAGGTGGAGCCTAAAACCATCACCCTTCAGCCAGCGCCCATCGTGGTCATCGAGGGGTTGTTCGTTTTTCACTTCAAAAAAATCGCGGCACTGCTTGATTTGAAAGTGTTCATCAATGCCAAGGAAAACCTAAAAATCATTCGCCGCATCCTGCGCGACCAAGCAGAGCGCGGCGACGTGCTCGACGGGGTGCTGTACCGTTACCAGCATCATGTGTTGCCCGCTTACGAAAAGTACATCTTGCCCCATAAAGAGGAGGCCGATGTCGTGATAAACAACAACCAAGACTTCGAGCGCGGGCTGGAGGTGCTCATCGGCTTTTTGAAATCAAAACTGAACGACGTAGTTTTGTAGCAAAATCGCTTGATATGGGATTGAAAACAGCATCCGAACAGGAAACTTTCGTCGTCCGTGTGGACCGACGCTACACGGCACAGGATTTTGAAAACCTGCCGCCCGGCCCACCCTATTACGAACTCATCAACAATCGCCTCGTCATCGCTCCCTCACCTGAAATCCCCCACCAGCGCACTTCACTGAGCCTTGTAAAAAAAATGGTAAAAACTTAGTCAGCTTCCAGACGCAGAGGACTCGGATGACAGCCTTATATATTTTTGACAGGATTTACAAGATTTACAGGTTTTTTGGCGGCGAAGCCACTTCATTGAACCTGTAAATCTTGTAAATCCTGTCAAAATTCAATGTCTGTTGTCCTGCCTAAGTTTTTACAAAAAATGGATGATTTTGTCGAGGAACGCAACCTCGGCCTCGTGCTCGAAGCCCCTATGGATGTGGAATTGGACGAGGACAACGTGTTTCAGCCCGACATCCTTTTTATTTCAAACAAAAGGCTCGGCATCATCAAAGAAGGTCGCAAAATCAAAGGCGCTCCCGACCTCGTGGTGGAGATTCTTTCCTCCAACAAAAAATACGACCAAGAGGAGAAAAAGTATGTCTATGAACTCCACGACGTGCGCGAGTTTTGGCTGGTTGACACCAAGAAAAAAACGGTTGAGGTGTTTGAAAATCAACGCAAGGAGTTTGTGCTGCTTCAAAAAGCCTACGTTGGCGACACGGTGCGCTCCAAATTGCTCAATGGGTTTGAAATTGCCGCAGATTATCTTTTTCGAGAAATTCCAAAGCCATAGCCCAAAGCAGGCACAAGGGGAGATGATTCAGCCCCACTCAAAGGAGCCATAAAATTTCTTTCCAGCGAGGAACTCTCCCGACCGCTCGACGTTTTATACTTCTCGCCGTTAGGTTTTGGGCATATCTGCAATCGCAATCTGTTCAAAATCAAGAACATCAATCACGTTCATCTAACAAATCCTAGCGAATCAAGGTATAAGACCGCCATGTCGCACCACCCTCCACCCGCCCGGCTCTACACCACTGCGTTTCTCCTGCTTTGCCTTTCTCACGCGCTGTTTGCCGCCAGCTTCAACATGATGATACCGGAGTTGCCTGCCTACCTTTCGGGCATGGGCGGTGGCGAGCACAAGGGCTTGATTATCGCGCTTTTCACCATCACGGCGGGTGTGTCAAGGCCATTTAGTGGCAAACTGACCGATACCGTCGGGCGGCTGCCCGTGATGTACGTTGGCACGTTGGCCTGCATCGTTTGCGGGCTGCTCTACCCCGTTCTGGCGTTTGTGAGTGGCTTCTTGGTGCTGCGTTTTTTTCACGGATTCAGCACGGGTTTCAAGCCGACAGGCACTTCGGCCTATGTGGCCGACATTGTGCCGCCGGGTCGCTTGGGCGAGGCGATGGGCATACTTGGCATCTGCTTTAGTTTGGGCGTGTCGGCCTCGCCTCCGTTGGGCAGTTGGATGGTCAAATACTTTGAGGGCAACCCCAACCCCATGTTCTATGCCTCGGCGGTGCTGGCTGCGCTCTCGGTATTTATCTTATTCAATTTGAAGGAAACCCTGCGCAACAAGCAGCCCTTCCGCTGGGGGCTTCTAAAAGTCACAAAAGACGATGTGTTCGACCCGCTCGCGCTGCCTTCGGCGCTCGCCATGATATTTTGCTACTTCAGTTACGGGGTCATTCTCACTTTGCTGCCCGATTTGAGCGACCATTTGAATGTCGGCAACAGGGGGCTTTTTTTCACGCTTTTCACCCTTGCAAGTGTTTCCACGCGGTTTTTTGCCGGAAAAATCTCCGACCGCTTGGGGCGGGTGCCTGTGCTGAAAATCTCCGCCCTGCTCATCGCGGCTTCCATGGTGATTTTTGCAAAAGCGGACACCCCACACCTTTTTTATCTCGGTTCGGTCGTGTTTGGTCTCGGCAACGGCGTGTTTGCCCCAGCCATCAATGCCTGGACGGTGGATTTGGGCCGACCAGAGCAAAAAGGCCGGGCACTGGCTACCATGTATATCGCGCTGGAAATCGCTATCGGCGGTGGCGCCTTTTTGTCGGGTTGGTATTTTGCAAATGACTGGTCAAGAATGCCTGCCGTGTTTTATTTTGCAGCCGCTATGAGCCTTGCCGGGTGGGTTTATCTCACGGCATATGGCAAACGTTTCACGTCCCCCCATCAAAGGCCAAAGACACAACAATGAACGCCACCAATCGCTCGCTCCTCATCGCCGTGCTTGCCTGCCTCGCCATGGGGCTGTTTGCCAAATCGCCGCAGTTTTCCGGTGGGAAATCGTGGATTACCATTGCGCTCCTTGTGGCCACCGTCGCACTGAGCGTGTGGGGGTTCTGGCTCGGCTTGCGCGGCGCAAGGCAACAACGAACGGCTTGGTCGTGGCTGGCTCCGGGCATCAACGCCTTCCTTTTTATCACCATCTTGGCCTTTTTGGGGCTGATGTTGTTTGCCTTGCACGATTTTATGCCCAGGTGAGAAAGGATTGGGGCAGGGCGAAATTGTTTTGGATTTACGATTTACGATTTACGATTGGCAAGCGAGAAAGGATTGGGGGGCAGGGCGAAATTGTTTTCGTTGGTAGGAGATGGTTGACAATAGCACTTACTACGCCTTCTTCTTAAAATAAAACCAGTACGCCCCCAGACCCACTGCCGCCACGCACATCCCAGCCATTGCCCGCACGGGATTTTCAACCAACGTGAACACGATGAACCACATCGAAATGCCCACAAACACCAACGGCGTGAATGGGTACAATATCGTGCGGTAGCCACGCTGCGCATCAGGCCTTTTTCTGCGAAAGACAAAAATCGTGGTGCCCACCAGCATCAGCCCCACCCAGTCCATAAAAGTCACATATACGATGAGGTTCTCAAAAGTCCCCCAGAACAGCAATAGGACGAGCGACCACACGCTTTGAGCAAGGATGGCATTCACCGGCGTTCGCCAGCGCGGGTGCACCTCGGCGAGTTTTTTGAAAAAAATGCCATCGCGAGCCATTGCGAAATAGATGCGCGGTGCCGTCATGCAGTAAATGCCGGTGGTGCCAAAAGTGCTGAGCGCAATCAAAAAAGCCATGAGCACCCCGCCCCACGGCACGAGGTTGTTCAGCGCATCGGCAGCGACGGTTTTTGACTGAGCGATTTGTTCCACTGGCAGCAGGCGCATATACGCCACGTTGGCCAACACATACACCAGCGTGACGATGAGCGCACCCAGTACCATGGCGCGTGGCACATTGCGCTGGGGAGTTTGTGCCTCGCCCGCCATATAGGAAGCATGATGCCACCCCCCGATGCTCCACAACACCCCCACGAACGCCAGCGCAAAAGCACTCCACAAATTGGCTGGTGGGCTGTTCGCAAAGTCGCTGGCAGCGTTTGTCGTGGCGGCTTCCGGGCCGGCAAAAAACAAGCCCGCGCCGATGATGACCGCCAGCCCCAGCAGTTTGGCCCCGGTGAAAAGATTGGCGAACCACTCGCCGATTTTCACGCCAAAAAGATTCACCACCGTCAAAAAAACAATCATGCCTACTGCTATTGGCAATTCCAACGGGTGGTCGCGCCCGAAGCCGAACAGGTACATCAAATGCTCCACGCACACCAAACTCAGCGCCGCGATGCTGCCCGACGTGCTGATGAACAGAATGAACCAACCATACACGAACCCCACCGCGTCGCCGTAAGCCTCCCGCAGATAAACATAAAGCCCGCCCGCACCGGGAAACATGCTGCCCATCTCGGCGAAAGTGAGCGCCCCGGTCAGCGCCGCTATGCCGCCCAATACCCATAGGGCGATGACGTATTCGGGCAAATGAACCTGCGCGGCGATGCCGCCGGGCGTGCGGAATATCCCGCTCCCGACGGTGCTGCCGACTGCTATCATGACGAGGCCATACAAGGTGAGGCTGCGACGGAGTTCTGCGCTCATAGAAATGTCAGGTGGAGGGTTGAATAGTGTAGTGGTTAATAGCCCAATCCGAACCCAAATTTGTAGAGCGGGTCCTTTGAGTCGTAGGGCGCATCCGCTTTTTGATTGCGCACCGCCTCCATGCTCGATGGCAACTCAAAGGGCAATTTGCCTTCTGGCTTGGCCTTGCCAAAAATCACATCCAATGCGGCAGCGTCGCTAGCCCCGTAGTTGGCAAGCAAGGCCTTGGCCGATGCGTTGATTTCCGGGATAACGGCCGGGCGGTCGAGATATAAGTCCACGATGGTCGGCACGGCTTTGCAAATCGAGAGAATGTCGGCCAATTCATTCCCCTTGAAATCAAGGTCGCCGTGATGGAAGCCCTGTGCCATCGGGATGTCGGACTTGACGGGTACCCAGGGTGTTCGCAGGCGAACGATGGCAATGTCGGCTTCTTTGGGCGTTTGCGCCACTTTCCCATAGCGAGCCACTACCGTCGAATCGCAATTGGGCGCAAAAATTTTCAAATCAGGTTTGCTCAAAGGAAGGATGTTGCCCTCGTTTTTCAACAGTGTGTAAGCCCTGCGCTGGGCAGCATCGGCTTCTTTCTGAAATTCAGGATTGCCGACAACATCGGCCACTTTGGTCTCATCCACAAACGGATTGTCGAACAAGCCCAACTGGAACTTTTGACGCAACAAACGCCGCACCGACTCATCCACGCGCGCTTCCGTAAGCGCCCCCTCTTTCACCAAATCAATGATGTGCTGTGGGCAATTTTCGCCGCCGAATTGGTCAACACCCGCGTCAATGGCTTTTTTTACCCGCTCTTTCTCGCTCAAATGCTCCACCCCCCATGCCCGGGCAGGCCAAGTGAAAGCGGGCGTTTTCAGGTCGGTTATCAGCCCCCAATCAGTACAGACCACGCCGTCGTATTTGAACCGCTCGCGCAGGAGCGTGGTGATGATGGTTTTGTTGAAGGCCATCGCCACGTCCTCATCGGTTTGCCCGACGGGAATGCCGTAGTAGGGCATGATGGCTGCCGTGCCTGCTTGAAAGGCCGCCTCGAAGGGGATGAGGTGATATTCGAATTGGCCGCCCGGATAGATTTGCCCTTTTTGGAAGGGGAAATGCGGGTCGAGGCCCTCGTTTTGCGGCCCGCCACCCGGGAAATGTTTGGTCATGCAAGCCACGCCGTTTCGCAGGTCGTTGGTCTGCAAACCCTTGAGGTAGGCCGTCACCATGCGAGCCGTCAGTTGGGCATCCTCGCTGAAATTGCCGTTGATGCGAGGCCAGCGGGGTTCGGTGGCGAGGTCAATCTGTGGGTGCAGCGCCTCCCTGATACCGACCGCCAGATACTCTTGCCGCACGATGTCGGCAAAGCGCTCCACCAATTTTTCGTCGCCGATGGCAGCAAATCCCGGTGTTTCGCACCACTGCGAAAATCCATTGGCGGCCATGGCGAAAATATTTTCCGAAAAATGATTGCGGGGGTCGCTGGCAATGGTCACCGGGATGCCAAGTCGAGTGCTCTCGGCGTGTTTTTGCAGGTTGTTGTACCATTTTGCCAACACTTGTGGCGCGGGAATTTGCCACAGATTGAAATGCGACATTTTCAGGGTGCTGATGTTCTCCTGCGCGGAGGGCAACATGGCCGCGAAACCTTCCACTAACGCGGGGTTCTTCTCGATGCTGCCATCCTTGTTGACCGCCGCGCCATTGATGAACATTTGCCCTGCTTTTTCTTCGAGGCTCATTTGCGCCAAAAGGTCTTCCACCCGTTTGTCTGTCGGCTGCGAAATGTCTTCGTAGATGTCTTTCTTGCCGTTTTTATTCAAATCTCGGTAGGGCGATTCGCCGCCGCAAGCGATGAGGCAGAGCAGAAGTGTTGCGAAAAGCAATGTCGGAAGGTTTGTCATGTGTGTCCGTATTTTTGATTGAGACTAACCTAAGCGAATTAGAGGTCGAGGCAAAATGCTGAAAACGTGCGCTATTCAGGCAGTGATTTCAAATCAAGGCCTGAATAAATGTTTGAACATCAGACACTAAATTAGTCAAACCCCTAAAACGCATTCACCTATCAAATACCAATCTTGTGAGCGCAATATAGGAACGGCACTCGCATCGTTGGGTAAAAAATGGCCCATATTGTGTGCCCGCCAAGCAAAACCCTCCCAAATATCCGGCTCGTTTTACTTTTGCTGCCCGATTCACGGAGCGTTGACCAGACGCGGCGCTACTCAAAGTCTATCCCACCATGTCTCCCAGCAACTACTACCAACTCGTCCGCGACACCTTTCGCGAAAAGGGCAACCCGGAAATGGCTCAAATGCAAATGGCCTATATGCGCAATCAATACGAGTTTTTTGGACTGAAAATGCCGCAATGGAAGGCTTTGACCAAAGCCATCCACCAAGCGCACGGCCTGCCAACGGGCGATGATTTGAAAACACTTGCCCGGCTCTGCTTCGACGACGACCACCGCGAAATGCACTACTTCGCACTGCTGACGGTGGAAAAAGCCCTCAAAAAGCAATCGGCGACGTTCATCGAATTTTTGGAGGAGCTCATACTGACCCGCTCTTGGTGGGACACCGTGGATTGGGTGAACAAACTGGTCGGCCTGCATTTCCAACGTTTTCCCGAACTCATCAAACCCGTCACCGAACGCTGGATGGGCTCGGGCAATTTCTGGCTGCAACGGGTCTGCCTGATTTTTCAATTGAACTACAAGGAAAAAACCGACGCGGTGCTATTGTTCAGCTATGTGAGGCGACTTTCGGGCGCGAAGGAGTTTTTTATCCAAAAAGGCGCAGGCTGGGCACTGCGGCAGTACTCAAAGACGAACCCCGATGCCGTGCGCCAATTTGTCGAGTCCACACCACTCGCCCCACTAACCCGACGGGAAGCCATGCGCCTCATCAAATAAATTTAGGTAGCGGGTGGAGGGTGTTCACAAAACTGTGTCATCCTAACGGAGACAATAAGAAAACACAGAGACACGAAGAAGGACGCAAAGTTTCCACCCTCTACCTAAAAAACACGCACCTCCATGCCAGCCTTCCACACTTTCCCGGGTGCCAGCGCGACCAACCCTTCTCCGTTGTTGAAGGCATCCACGTTGCAGCTCATTGGTTCGAGGGCGATGCTTTCGCGGTGTGGCGGCGTGAACACCTGAAAGAAGGGAAAGTGGCGGGCATTGGCGCTCACGCTGACGCGGCGCCCGTCGCCTTCAAGCGACATTTTGTATTTGCCAGCCATTTTTTTGCTTGCAAAGCAATTGTCGAGAAAAGTGTCACCCACCTGTTTTTTACGCTGAAAGGCAGTGTATTCGGAGCGCGCCCCGGTGGGAATCATGCGCTCGTTGATGCTGACCATCTCGCAAGGGGGCAGCTGCATCAAATGCTCGTCGGCTCGGTCGCTCAGCCGAAAATAAGGATGCCAGCCAAAACCTACGGGGATGGGTTCGTGGTGCGTATTGTGGCAGGTGGCCTCCAGCGCAAAAATGCCCTCGTCGCCGAGCATAAATTCCACCGTCAGCACAAAGGGAAAGGGATAATAGGGTCTTTGCCCCAGATAAGCATAGCTGCACTGCACGAATGCGCAGTCTTTCGCCAACACCACATAGTCCAGCTCGAAAGCCTCCTCGCGCACAAAGCCGTGAATCGCGTTCTCCGTGGCAGCATTGTTGAGCGGGAACTCATATTTTTTGCCAAGCCATTCGTAGCGCCCACGGTCGAGCCGATTGGGGAATGGGAAAAGCAACACACTTTTGCCCCACTTGGCGGCTTCGAGTTCTTCGGGGCTGCGGTAGCCGTCGAGGATGCTTTTTCCCGAAAAAACGATGTCGAGCACATTGGCCCCGCGTGCAGGCACCACGCTGAATGAATTGCCAGTTGAAGGGTTGCGCAGGGTGTAGCGCGTGTAAGGGCCGAAAGCGGATTTGTCAAGTTCGTACATGAGAAAGATAAGGTTTTTGGTTTGGGAGGGGCTGCCTGCCCGGACGAACATTCGGACGGACATTTTTTTTGGTGGGCAAATGTGAAAAAACAAAAATTACTTTACGGCAAAATTTCACCGCAGCATGAAAGCGACCATTATCGGTGGCGGCATCATTGGTTTGAGCGCCGCCTATTTTATGAATCGAGATGGCTGGGATGTCACTGTGCTCGAAAAAGGCGACCTGACTGACAACTGCTCCTTTGGCAACATGGGCTATCTGTCGCCTTCTCATTTTGTGCCGCTTGCCGCGCCGGGCATCATCGGGCAAGGCATCCTCTGGATGTTCCGGCCAAAAAGCCCCTTCTATGTGCGCCCATCCTTGCGGCGCGACTTGTTGGATTGGGGATTTAAATTCATGCGCGCCAGCAACCAGCGACACGTCGAGCGCAGCGCCCGCCCGCTCGCGGATTTGCTCCTGTTGTCCAAACAATTGACCGCCGAGTGGCAATCAGGCGGCCTTATGCAATTTGAATACACGGAGCATGGCTGCCTCATGTATTACCAAACCGCCCAAGTCGAAAAGGAAGAATTGGAAAACGCCCGCGCCGCCGCTGGCATGGGGCTTAAGGTCGAAATCCTCGACCGCGGACAAGTGCAGGCGCTTGAGCCTGCGCTCCGCCCCGAAGTGCGCGGCGGTGTCTGGTTCAAGGACGACGCACACCTGCATCCCAATGCTTTGATGCGACAACTGCCCGCTCTGCTCGAACAACGCGGCGTGAAAATCGTCCGAAACGCCGAAGTCGTGGGCTTCCAAAAGCAAAACGGGAAAATTGCGGCCGCCATCTACCGCCGTGCCAACGAACAACCCCGTCTGAACGGGCATTCATCCGAGCAGGTAACATCCGATAGTGACCTCGTCGTGCTCGCGGCAGGCGCTTGGTCGCCACAAATCGCCAAACTCGCTGGCGAGTACATCCCTCTCATGCCCGGCAAAGGCTATTCGATGACTGTGGACACGCCCCGCCAATTGCTCCGATACCCCTGCATTCTGCTTGAAGCCAAAGTCGCGCTCACCCCTTGGGCCACCCGCCTGCGCATCGGCAGCACCATGGAAATCGGCCCCATCAACGACCGTATCCTTTTCCCCCGGGTGCAGGGTATTCTGGAAGCTGTGCCAAAATTCCTGCCCGGCTACTTGGACGACCCCGCCTTCCGCGAACTGGCCGATTTTGAGAAATTAAAAAGAAAAATGCGCGAAAAAGTCTGGTTCGGTTTCCGTCCCGTTTCGGCAGATGGCTTGCCCTACATCGGTTTTGCAAAAAAAACATCCAACTTGCTCATCGCCACTGGCCATGCCATGATAGGGTTGAGCATGGGCGCTGGCACCGGGAAATTGGTAGCCGAAATGGCCGATGGGAAGCCGACAAGTGTGGATGCCTCTGCTTTTGACCCTCGGCGCTACTGACCCTCACTCGCCCAAACCCCCATCTCACTCACCAAAAACACGCATCCACTCACCTATGCTTGAAGTGTGAGGTGCCTGCCCCCCACTTTCGTGTCATCAGTTCAACAAATATGAAAGACATGAAAGCACATCATTTGTTTCTTGCCTTGGGCCTTGCCACAGCCTTGGCCGCCTGTGAAAAAGAACAGCCCTTGCTGCCATTTGCCGTGAGCGACGATTTTGCCCCACCGCCCGCCGAGCGTTGCGGGTGCCTGCCGCCCCTCACACTCAAAGTGCGCAGCCTCGCCAGCACCACCGCCGAAATTGCTTGGAACACCATGCCCGAAGCCATTCAATACCGGGTGGAATGGAGCGGCGACCATGCCATAGCGCCTACCATGGCGACGACTGAAGACAACCAGACCACCCTCACGGGCTTGGTACCCGGCGCTTCCTATCGGTTTCGTGTCACCAGCATTTGCGGGAGCGTGGAGAGTGAAGCCTCGGCATCCTTATTCTTTGAGACATCCAAGTACGGCATTGGACCAGTCAGAGAACACACCGTGCGGGCACACTCGACGCCCGTAGTGGAGTAGAGCTATTGCATAGGTGCGGCATGACCGTTTCGAGCACAATGGTACATTACGCAATGAGGGGTTGATTTGATTTCAACCCCTCATTTGCATATACTACACTTCGCCCCTCCAAGTTCTGGGCATGGCTTCAATCGCAATCTGCTTAAAATCATCGGTGTTAATCACGGCTAGCTAACAAATCCTAGCAAATCAAGGCATAAAATTCCCATGAGCGGTTGTCCCACACCCATGCGCTTGCCCATACCTTTACGCCGTCATTGTCTCATATTGTGCAAATAGCCATCATCGGCGGCGGCGCAGCAGGTTTTTTTGCTGCCATCACTTGTGCGGAACTCAATCCGGCCTGCCGCATTACCATTTTTGAGCGCGGAAAAAGCGTGCTGGAAAAAGTGCGCGTGAGTGGCGGGGGGCGCTGCAACGTCACCCATGCTTGCTTCGATGCTCGTGAATTAGTCAAATACTACCCGCGAGGCGGTCGGGAGCTGTTGGGGCCTTTCATGCAGTTTGGCCCAGAACAGACGGTGGAATGGTTCGCCCAGCGCGGCGTACCGCTCAAGACCGAGGCCGATGGCCGGATGTTTCCCGTCACCGATGATTCACTTACCATTGTGCATTGCCTCCAACGCGCTGCCCACCAAGCAGGTGTGCAGGTGCACACAAGCGCCCGAGTGGAGCGATTTGCCCCCATGCCCGACGGTTCATGGCAAGTGTGGGTGGCAGGGCAGCAACGACCACTTGTTTTTGAAAAAATCATGGTAACCACTGGCAGCAATGTTGCCGCGTGGGAAACCCTGCGCTCGCTTGGCCACGACATCGTGGAGCCAGTGCCTTCCCTATTCACCTTCAACACAAAGGACACCCGACTGCGCGACCTATCGGGCGTGTCCGTGCCGAACGCTACACTATCCATTCCGGGCACCAAACTTTCGGCTGACGGGCCGCTGCTCGTGACGCATTGGGGGCTGAGCGGGCCGGGCATCTTGCGCCTTTCGGCTTGGGGCGCTCGTGACTTGCACCGTGTCGCCTATCGTTTCCCGTTGCAAGTCAATTTTTTGGGAAACATGAATGCCGAAGGAGCCGCCGAAGCATTGAAAGAAGTGAAAGCGGAGCAAGGGAAAAAACTTGTGGCTGCACACACGCAATTCGGGTTGCCGCTCCGCTTGTGGCAAAATCTGACAGTCGGGGCATCCATCCCCGAAGCACAGCGTTGGGCCGACATGGACAAAAAAAAATTGGCAGCATTGGTCGGCCAGCTGACTGCTGCCGTTTTCCCCGTCGCGGGCAAAAGCACGTTTAAAGAAGAGTTCGTGACGGCGGGCGGGGTTTCGCTCAAAGAATTGAATTTCAGAACATTTGAGAGCAAAATATGCCCCGGCCTTTTCCTCGCGGGCGAGGTGCTCGATATTGATGCCATCACGGGTGGCTTCAATTTTCAAGCCGCTTGGACGGGGGGCTGGCTAGCTGGCCGGGCCATAGCATCGCTCAATGTTTCCGCTCTCCTCTGAAATTTTTCTCACCCGCGTCCACCATTATGTCGAGGTGGTTCTCTTTGGGCGGGATGGGGCAGTTGAACCCGTCGCTGTAGGCGCACCACGGATTGTAGCATTTGTTGAAATCAATGCTCATCGTGTTGTCAGTGCCGATGTCACCAGTTTTGAGGTCAAGATAGCGCCCGCCGCCATAAGTGGAATCGCCGTTGCTGTGGTCCTTGAAAGGTAGGAACAAGTAGTCGAAGTATTTTTGGGAGTTGAGCAATCTCAGATTCTGATAGACGCGGAGGGTGTGTTTTTTTCCATCTTTTTCAAAAGTAAAAATCCCGTATTGCTGGTAGCGTGCGCTTCGGCCACTGTAAGTGGGCATATCGAAGGGTTCTGTGTCGAAGGTGCGCTCAAAGGTCGCGTTCACACGCCACGAAGCATCCGGCGCAAAAAAGTCGAGGAAGGCCGTGTCGTCTTCCATCAATGGGGAGCGACTTTCGGTAAGAAAATGTTCCTTGTACGCTTGGCGGTGGTGCGCCATTTGCGCCGTGTAGGTCGAGTCGGTGGTTTGTGCGCCGAGTGTTTGCGCCATGAAGAGCAGTAAGAGCGAGGGCAGGTGTTTCATCTTATGAACTTTTATGCCCGCAAAAATCTGAATTATACCCAGACAAAAAAGGGTTTGAACCAGCCTATTGGCAAGGCAAGGGCACTCTTGTTTGATTTGTATGATTTTCAAAGAGTCGCAAGCGTCTTTCGCTCAAAACCACCTTGCCAGAGCCTGTATTCAGGGGCTTGCACGGCCAAGTGAAGCGGACGGGGCTGATTTGCGTTGACTTAAGCGGCATGGCGCACCTGCCGCCGCTTGCTCGCCAATCGGTGCCGGAAAATCTTGCAACGCCGCCGTTGGTAGATTTTGCGCCAGAAATGGCAGGGCGGGGGGAGATTTGTAACTGTTCAGGCAAGGGCAGCGCCCCGAAACACATTCCGAGACGCTGCCCTTGTCTGAATAATCACACAAGCTTTATTTGCAAGCCCTTGTATTTCGGCAGGTTAATCAGCAACACACCAGCGAGAATCACCGCCAAGGCCAACAATTGCCTGCCAGAAAAAGGCTCGTTGGCATACATCCAGCCGAGCATGACAGCCACCACGGGATTCACATAGGCATAGGTGCCTACCTGCACCACGGGTCGGACGCTCAACAACCACACATAGGAGAGATAGCCCAACAAAGACCCAAAGGTGATGAGATACGTCAAGCCCAACCACGACTCCAAACTGACCGCCGATAGGGAGAACTCGCCCGCCTCCCCCAACAGCCCGCCCACCATCAGACTGAAAACGCCCGCCGCAAGCATTTGCACACCCGCGTTCATCATGGACGACTGCGTGTTGGTGTTGTATTTCAGATAGAGCGAGCCGCCCGCCCACGAGATGCAACCCGCCAGCAAGACCAACATGGCGAAAATTGTTTTTCCTGAAAAACTACCGGAGTCAGCAGCAAATAGCGTCAAAACACCCACAAAACCGATGACTATGCCGCCCAGCACTACTTTCTGCGAAAAATTGTACGCCCATTGGCGATAGTCGAGCAACACGAACCAAAAGGGCATGCTCGCCACCACAATGGCTGCCAGCCCAGAGGCAATGTGCTGTTCCACCCACACGACCGCGCCAGTGCCGCCAAAAAGCATCAGCACGCCTGCAAAGGCATTTTGAAACGTAGGGCGAAGGGAGAGTTTTTCTCCTCGCCCCAAACGCCACGCCAGCAGAACGGCACCAGCAATGGAAAAGCGAATGCCAGACATGAGAAAGGGGGGCATGGTCTTCAGGCCGAACAAAATGGCGAGATAGGTGCTGCCCCAGATAAGATAGATGGCGGCGAATGCCGCCACGACAAGGCCCGCGGAGGGCTGCGTTTTTGTGTTCATAGGAAAAGTGTTTTTGTGTTCACGACTTCATTGTTTTATCCTTTGCGTTGCCAAACTATCAGCATGACCGAAGTGGGAATCTATTCAAAATCAGGGTTGCATTTCATTGGCTCGCTCCATGACGACGGCTTCGTCTTTGTCGGGCGTGTGGCGGACAAGATGCCACCGGTCGTCGTTCAGGCGCGTCCAAGTCATGGGCAAAAGATTGGGTTTCACGGGGTCGAGTCGCACGTCTTTTTCTCCAATCCAAGTAACGACCCATTGGCGGTTCGCGCCGTAATAGTAGCGCCCGTCGTTCCAAGTCAGATAGAAGTTATCGGCTCCGCCGGTTTTGCTCGACAACATGATTTCCAGCGAGTTGCCACCGTGAAACAAGAAGGTTTGGTTGTTTGCCGAGCTTTTCCACGCTCCGGCCAACCACCTCATTTTTTGAACGTCGGAGGGCTGGTAGCGAACCTCCGACACGGGTTTTTCCGGGAGGGTTTCATCTGATGGGGGAGGGGTGTTTTGGCAGGCAAATAGAGCAAGCAGAAAGAGTAAAGCAAAAAAAGAGCGATACATGGCAGGGATTGTTTTTGTTCGAGTTCATAGCAAAAGTGGTTTTGGATGGAGTCTGTCGGTTGGTGGGTCAGGATTCAAATCTCAAAAACTTGGTCAAAAGTTCCCTCAACGCCCGTAGCCCTGAGTGGGATAGGCGATGTTGAAAATTTGGTCGAGGTGGTGGTTGAGATGCCGCACATAGTCCTCCGCCACAAAGCGCAGCGTGGCCGGTTCTTCCCACACATCCAATTCGTTTTCAAGGAACTCGGGTTGCAAAGTGGCGATAAGACCCGCCAAATGCACATTGTAGTAGTACCACAACGACAGCAGCGAATGCCAGTCCGCCGACTGATACTGTTGCAAGCCGACCCAATGGTCTTGCGCGTAGCGGTAGGGTTGCAAGTCCGTAGCCCCCAACTGTGCCCGCACGAAACGCTGGTGGTTGTTCGCCGCCGAGTCCACCAAATGGCCGATGATTTCCTTGACCGACCATTTTTCCGGGCGCAGTTTGATGGAAGCCACCTTCCCGCTCAGGGCTTCGAGGCGCGGGCGGGCGGCTTCGACGGACTCGCGCAGCATCTGCGCAATATCCCTCATGTTGGAGTTAGGGGGCTTCTCTGGTTCGGGTAGCCGCGCTTTGAGTCTCGCCTGCAACAGCCCGATTTGCCCGATGTGATAGGCGTCATGCTGGATGATGCCCTCTAAAAGATGACGGAAAGGGTGTTTGTCGTCAAATTTCCGTTCGAGCAATTCGTCCGACTCGGCAGACAGGAGTTCGAGCAGTTCGCGGTGGTTGTCGGCGAGTTCGGCCAATAGATTTTCCCAGCCTTTTTCCTGCAACGTTTGTTGCGCAGGCCAATCCTCCACTGAATTCAGTTTGATTTTAAATTCGGCATGGCCTTTCAATTTCTCCACCAGCATTCGCCGCCAAATCAGAATGTGTGCCGTAAGTTGCGCCACCGAATGAGCACCCGGCACGGGCGTTGCGAAGGCCTCTTTTGGCCTAATCTGTTCCAGTTTATGAAGCAACGAATCGCCGTACCATGGGTGCCCATCGTAGTTTTTTTCCAGTTGGCGGATGTATTGAGCCAATTCTGTTTTCATTTCACGCATAATTTTTACTGTCAAAGCAAATTTAGGCCGTAAAATTGCAAGGGGTTTTACCAATAAAACAAGGTTTGACCGTAAAATTTTTTTATGAACAGCCCGATAGAAGAAATCACGCTCGACGGCGGATGGCTTTGCCTTGATTTCGCGAACACCGTCTCGACGCGCAAACCCGCCAAAGGCGAGGAATATCTCAACACCTGGGACGACTTCGCTCGGTGGGTGCGGCGGCTGGGCGTGTTGCCGGAAAAGGAATACGAGGCGTGGGAAAAAATGCCGCCCGGCGACATGGACGAGGTGCGGGCGCTGCGCGAGGCGATTTACAATTTCTTTGACTATTACGCTAAAAACGGGAAAGTACACCCCGCCCACTTGGAAACACTCAATGGTTTCCTCCATGAGGTGTATATGTACACTTGCATCAAAATGACCGACAGCGGCCTCCAACGCGGCATTTTCAAAAAAACCTACATGGAAAAACCGCTCTGGATTATCGCCTTGTCGGCTGAGTCATTGCTGCTGAGCGCTCGCCTTCCACGGGTGAAAGCCTGTGACAATTGCGGCTGGCTTTTTCTCGACACTTCCAAAAACGGCGCACGGCGTTGGTGCAACATGTCCACCTGTGGCAGCCAAACGAAGGCCAAGGCTTGGTATCACAGGAAGAAAGAGCTGGAGAGCGGGAAGGGGGATAGAGGATTGTATGATTGACGAATGCGCGATTGACGATTTCGGCACTTATTGACATCCCCGCCCACAGCAGCACCTTACTTCAGTCGCGCCCGGCACATCAACAAATCGTGCAACCGTCAATCCCCCTCTTCACCGCACCACCGCCTCGCCAATGGCCGTTCGGATGTGCAGAAAATAGATGCCCAGCACATAGCGCGACACGTCGAGCTCCGTGCCGACGCGCTCGGGCGCGAGCGCGAGGTCTTCCACCTAGCGGCCCATGGCATCGAACACCCGCAGCGAGCCGCCCTCGCAGTCGGGCAGCTCGCTGCGGGCGAGGTGCTGCGCCGGGTTGGGGTAGACGCGGATGCGGCCGGCGCATTGGGGCGGCGGCGGGCCGTTGATGCCGAGCGTGTCGCAGGGGCTGTCGTGCGCGTCGAACAGGCGAAAATGGGGGAAGTTGGGGAGGGTATAGGCGTTGCTGGGAGGCAATTGAAAATGTTGTTCCAAATCGCAATCCATTCCGCTCTTGTCAGGCTGATGGATAATGTGCCAGTAAGGGATTCCGTCTGTACAGGACATGTATACTTCTCGCCGTTAAGTTTTTGCCATGCACAAAACCTAACGGCGAGAAGTATAAAACCATTAACCGGACACGGCATCAGAGCGATGATTTCGGCAGAATCCTCTTTCTCACCGCACTATCAGTTTTTCCCGCTCTGGCCCCGTCGAAATCATTTTGATGGGCACCCCTAGGTAACGCTCCAAATCATTCAGGTAGGCGCGAGTTTCGGCTGGCAAGCTTTCAAAAGTAGCAGCCGACTCCAGCGTGGCATTCCAGCCCTTGTAAGTTTTGAACAAGGGTTCGACGGCGGTCTGGCAAAGGTCGAAGGGCAAGTTCTGTTGCTCTTTTCCGGCATAGCGGTAGTGAGTGGCGGCCTTTATTTCGGAAAATATATTGAGCACATCAATCTTCGTCATGCACAGTTCCGTCGCGCCGTTGAGCAAGATAGTGTAGCGCAGCTGTGGCAGGTCAATCCAGCCACAACGCCGCGCCCGACCCGTGGTGGAGCCAAATTCCTGACCTTCCTGCCGCAGCATCTCGCCAATCTCATTGTCCTGTTCGGTCGGGAACGGGCCGCCGCCCACGCGGGTGCAGTACGCTTTGGTGATGCCAATGACCCGGCCAATGTGCTGCGGCGCAACACCCAGCCCCGTGCAAACCCCAGCCGTAATCGTATTGCTGGAAGTGACAAAAGGGTAGGTGCCATAGTCAATATCGAGCATGGAGCCTTGCGCTCCTTCGGCCAGTATTTTTTTTCCGGCAGCGAGCGCCTCGTTGATGTAGTATTCGCCATCCACGAAGGGCAAAGCGCGAAGCGTGTCGAGGCTTTCAAACCATGCCTCCTCTTCCTTTTCCAAATCAAATGGCACTTCGGGGTAAATTTTCAATAGTTCCAAGTGTTTGGTTTTCAGCATTTCATAATGCTCTCGAAAATTAGGGGACTCAATATCGCCTGCCCGTAGGCCGTTGCGCCCGGTTTTGTCCATGTAGGTAGGGCCGATGCCTTTGAGGGTGGAGCCTATTTTTGCAACGCCTTTGTGCGCCTCGCTGGCCGCGTCGAGCCAGCGATGGGTGGGTAATATGAGATGCGCCTTGCGTGCGATGAGCAACCGGCTATGGAACCGAACGTTGCTCTGCTCCAACGAGCGCAACTCGCGCTGAAACACCAATGGGTCAAGCACTACGCCATTGCCGATGAGATTCACCAAATCTGCTCTAAATATGCCGGAAGGGACAGTGTGCAGCACATACTTGTTGCCACCGAATTTGAGGGTGTGGCCAGCATTGGGCCCTCCCTGAAAACGCGCCACGATGTCGTAATCGTTGGCGAGAAAATCCACTATTTTGCCTTTGCCTTCGTCGCCCCACTGAAGGCCCAAGATGACATCTATCTTCATTGATAAAAAAGAAATTCCGGCTTCCGCACACACGGGCACCGGAGATGAAAAAGCGAGGCAAAAGTAGGAAAGAAATCAGCCCTCGAATGCACAAAATATGCGCAACCAAAAAAGGATGTAAAAACGCAGGCAGAGGGTAGAAGGATTATTCCCTCTCCATTGAAACAGCGTGCGACCCAAAAGCAAGTGTCTCTATCCTCCACCCTCTACTGTCTACCCTCTACCCTAAATTTTTACAAAAGGATTTTAAACTAAGTACCCGGACAGATTTATTTCACACAACGACACGGCGACACTACGATTTTATTTTTCTGATAATCAATTCTTTGTGCCGTTGTGTCGTCGTGTGAAATGCTTGAATAATTTTGTCTCGGTACTTAATGCCGTGTCCGGTCAATGCCCTTTGGGTTAGTGGGCATTCGCCCGGCACAACTTTGCGTAAGGCGCATAGAGGCATTCGGAAAGTGATGCGGCTGCCTTACCTTTGCCCCATGATTCGGTTCGCACTTTGTTTGGCGTGTTGCCTTGCCCTCGTCGGCTGGTCGAAGGGGCAGGATTCGGCCAACCCGTTTGAACTGAAGCAACGCCTTGCCTTGCTGGCACCCTCATCTCCGCTCGACGCCAATCCTTTCAACGTGAAGCCACACCGGGTGCCGGGCGCGGCGCTTGCGCTGGCTGAGAACACCACCAAGCCTTTCCGCCCTTCCTCCTTTTTGCCTCGGCGCGGCAACACGCTGTCAGAACAAGCCTTGTTTTGGATATTGGTTGGGATATTCGCGTATCTTACATTCAGCGTGGCTGCCAATCGGAAAGTGGTGGGGCGAGCGTGGAGGGGCTTTGTGAACGACAATGGCTTGGCGGTGGCACAAAGAGAAGCCTCGGGTTTTGTCGGCCTTGCGCCCTATTTCCTGCTCTACGGCAATTTCCTCCTCAACGCAGGGATGTTCATGTTCCTGCTCGCGCGCATCTTTCGTCGGGAATCGTACAACAACTCGTTGTTCCTCGTGGTGTGCATATTGGCGGCAAGCGCCATCTTTCTTTCCAAACATTTTTTTTTGAATGTCGCTCGCTGGTTGTTTCCCGTGGAGAAAGAAATAGACCGTTACAATTTTCTCGTCATTATTTTCAACTGCGTGTTGGGGCTGTTTTTGGTGCCCTTCAATTTTTTGCTGGCCTTCTCCTCGAAAAGCAGGCTATTCGAAGGCTATTCGGAAGAATATCAGCAGTTTTTGCCGCTTTGGATATTGAGTTTGGTGGGTATTTTTTACCTCTACAGAGGTTTGCGGTCGCTTGCCATCGGCTCTAAAATTTTGGCTGACAACAAATTCCACTTTTTGTTGTACCTTTGTGCCGTCGAATTCGCGCCGCTCTTGCTCTTGGTAAAACTGGCGCTCATTCAGGCAAAATAGAGGTTCTGGGGTTTCAACTCGTTTTTTCAACGCGCTCAAACCTTGTAACCGCAAAGCATCGAACCCTTGCAGTCTCTTTTTCACCTGACAAATTTCACATAAACACACTCCCGAATGTCTGCAACCGCTGCACCTGTTCAAGGAGAGACCTTCAAAAAAGTCCACAACATCCTTATCTCCCAACCCAAACCTGCCCAAAGCGCTGTTTACGACGAGTTGTCCAAGCGGTTTGGCGTGCGAATTGATTTTGTGCCCTTTGTGACCGTAGAGGGTCTCACCGAAAAAGAATACCGGAAAAATCGCGTCTATCCGAACGACTACACCGCCATCGTTTTCACCAGCAAGAACGCAGTGGACCATTTCTTTCGCCTTTGCGGCGAGCTGCGCATCAAGATGTCGGAAGAGACCAAGTATTTCTGCGCCACCGAGACCATCGCCAACTACTTGCAAAAGTTCATCATGTTCCGCAAGCGGAAGGTCTTCAACGGCGTGAAATCCATCACCGAACTGAAAGCCTACATCCTGCGCAACAAAGACGAAAAATTCTTCTTGCCCTGTAGCGACCAAGGCAACCCGGAGGTGATGCGCTATTTCAAGGACCTAAAGGTGCCCATCCAAGAGGCTATCATGTATCGCACGGCCAACACGGATTTGAGCGACCTGAAAGACATCAAGTACGACATCATAGCGTTCTTTTCGGCGCTGGAAATCAAGTCCTTGTTCGAGCAATTTCCTGACTTCAAGCAAGAAGACCGCCGCATCTGCGTGTTTGGCCAAGCAGCCTTGAAAGCAGTGAGCGACCGCGGTATGACGGTCAATATCCAAGCAGGCACACCAGAAGCACCGTCCATTTCGGTGGCTTTGGAGAACTATTTAAAAGTGTCCAACAAAGCCTGATAGGTTTTTTTGGGACATTGAAGATTGAAATTTGTCGGGGCGACTTTTGCAAAAGTCGCCCCGATACTTTTTGTGGGCATATCCATGATAGATAATGTTCCAACCGTCTTTTTACGCGAATTAGGGCTTGAAGCAAGGTGTTGAAAATGCGCGCTGTTCAGGCGGTTATTCCAAATCACCGCCTGAACAATGGATTGAATGTCAAACGCCAAAAACTTTACCTTGATTCGTTAGGATTTGTCGGATGACCATGATTGATGTCCTTGATTTTGAGCAGATTGCGCTTTTAGCCCTGCCCAAAACCTAACGACGCGAAGTATAGCAACTCTTACTTCGCGTCGTTTTTCAAAAACCAATTTTCCAAGCACGCTTTTTGTGTGCTGTAATTGGTTGTTAAAGAACACGTTTCTACCTTTGTTTCTCCGAACAATCCCAAAACTGCGACCGAACCATGCCTACTGATTCATCCGCCTCCTCTGGGAGTACTGCCGCGTTGACCGACACCGTATATCAAAATATCGCCCGCAACATCAGCGAAGGCTCCTGTGTGTTGTTTCTCGGCCCAGCCGCCATCACCGCCCGGCAGCCCGATGGAACTTATCGCCCGCTTACCGAATTGTGCGCCAACCAATTGGCCAAAGGGCTGGGGCTGAGCAAAGAAGAAGAAGACTCGCTCTACCACGTTGCCAGCTACCTGCGTGTGCGGGCGCAACGCTCCGACACGATGCTGATTTCGGAGGTGCAGGATTTTTACAACAAGGCCGAACGCGAGGCGCAGTTGCACCCGCAATTGGAGCAGCTCGCCGACCTGCCTTTCAGAATCGTCGTCAATACCACCCCCGACGATTTTTTTGCCCGCTTCTACGCCACGGCCGTGCGCGATTACCGCTTCGACTTCTACAATTTCAGAAAGCCCTCCTCCGACCCGCTCTACTCTTTTGGCGACGACGCGGCCCCACTGATTTACAACCTTTTCGGCTTTTTCAAGCGGTCAGAATCGCTCGTGCTTACCTACAACGACCAACTGGCTTATGTGAACAAAATCACGGGCGCGCAACACGAACGCCTACCCGACAGTCTTCTGGCGGCGTTCACCGTGCCCCGCTTCTACCTCTTTCTCGGCTTCGACTTTGAGGACTGGAGCCTGCGCGTCTTGCTGGACGCACTGTTCAAAAATGCCCGCAACAGCATCCAGCCATTTGCATACCCGCTCAAAGGAAAGCGCGAGACAGGCCCTTACGCAAGGGTCTTTTTCCAAAGCGAATTCCGCATGGAGTTCCCAAAAGTGGATATGGAAACCTTTATCGGGAACTTGCTGGAACACATCGGCAAACTCGAAGGACAGGCCTCCAGCGACAGCGCCACACCCTTGGCAGATGCCCTTGTGCTGCACAATGAAGCCAGCGACGACGATGGGTGTCAGGCGCTTTTGAGCCACCTGAAGCCCCTGCGTATGCGCACCCTCACGCTGCGCGACGCGGTGGGGCAAGGCGACGTGCAGGCATGGATACGCAAAACCCTCGACTCGGTGCAAGTAGTGCTGCCCTTAGTGAGCGCCGATTTTTTTGACGCATCCAACCCCGCCTTGCCCCTGCTCGAAGAAATCGTGCAGCGCAACGACCCGCGCAATCGCTTCCTCGTGATGCCGATTCTGCTTAAAAGCTGCGCAATGGATGCCACGCCGCTCGGCAGGCTGCGCACCACCCGGCCCCCAAAAAATGAGCCTGTCTATGGCAACGGCCAAGAAAACAGGCACTTTGCAGACATAGCAGACAAGCTAAAAACCTACATCGAAAATCTCACTTGAAATATACCCCTTGAAAACCCTCTCTGACGCAAAGCACAACGCGACACCAGCATGACACCCTACGCCGCCAACCTGCAGCGCCGTTATCCGGGTTTGAAGCCCTTCGACCGCACACAGAGCGCCGTGTTTTACGGACGCCGGGAGGATGTCGTGCGCCTGAGCAACCTCATTTTGCAGCAGCGGTTGGTCGTGTTGTTCTCAAAATCAGGCATCGGGAAAACATCCATATTGCAAGCCGGGGCAGCACCCATGCTGGAGCAACACGGGTTTGCCCCGCTTTTTGTCCGGCTCGACAAGACAGAAGCGCCATTGGTGGACACGGTGAGCGAAATGATGAGCCAAAATGATTTCGTCGGCGGGCGAAACACCAAAGGAGAAGAACCCGGGAAACGCCAAACACTCTGGGAACTCGCCAAACGACTTGAATTTGACTTGGAGGGCCTGCCTGCCACGCCGGTGCTGGTGTTCGACCAATTCGAAGAGGTTTTCACGCTCGGACATTCTGAAAACAGCCGCCGCCGATTTTTGGCCGAACTGGCTGACTTGGCCAACGGCGCGATGCCCAATGCGATTCGAGCCAGCCTGCTTGAGCGATTCCAGCGCGGCGACGCTTCGCTGACTGCTGACATCATGCGCTGGTGGGAGAGCCAACCCGATTTGCGCGTCGTCATCAGCATTCGCTCCGACTTTCTGCATCTCCTCGACGAAATCAGCCCGCTCATTCCCGGCATCCTTCACAATCGCTACCAACTCCAGCCGCTCAATCGCAAACAGGCTGAGGAAGCCATCGCGCTGCCAGCCGACGCACCCGGTGGCCCCTATGCCAGCCAGCGCTTTCGATACCACCCCGATGCAATGACCCAAATCATTGACTTCTTGGCTGGCCGGGAAAGACAGGAGGTGCAACAAGTGGCCGATGACTTGCCTATGCTGAAGCGCGAGGATGAAATCGAGTCGTTCAACTTGCAGATTCTCTGTCAGTATGTGGAGGAAAAAATCATTGAGGAAATCAAGCCGGAAGGCTTCGAGGTCACCACTGATTTTTATGGAGCAAAGAAGGGGCTGGAAAACGAAATCCGCTTTTTTTACAAAAAACAATTGCAAACGCTGCCCGACGTCTTCACCCGAAGGACGGGCAAAACGCTCGAAGCTCCCGCGACCATGGTGGCGACGGTGCAACGATTGATTGAGGAAAGTCTCGTGACGCCCAACGACCGCCGGTGCAGCATGGTGGACGATTATTTGATAGCCGCTTATCCCGGCGTGACGCAGGAATTCCTTGATGTGCTGGTGGATAGCCGCCTCCTGCGCAAGGAAAATCGCCTCAACGATTTTTACTACGAAATCAGCCACGACACCCTTTTGCCTGCTATCGTAGAGTCGCGCAATGCCCGTCGGGGCGAGGAAAAGGCCGAACGAGAACGCCTGGAATACGAGCAGAAATTGGCCGAGGAAGCCCAGCGCCGCAAGGCGGTAGAAGCAGAGCTGGCAGCCATTCGCAAGCAGCGCCGCATGGCTCGGTTGGTGGCCATCACCTCGCTCTTGTCGCTGGCAGTCATGGTGGGTTTTGGGATTTGGTTCGTGCGAGACTACATCAACTCTGCCAAAGACCAATTGCACAATGCCGAGCGAAGTATGCAGGACGAGCTTTTTGGCGCAGCCATTCCCGGCTACGAGGAATTGCTGAAACATCCGCGCCGCTGCTGGGTGTTGCGACACTCCAAGCCATCGAAAGAAGTGAAAGATGAGCTTGCCATCGCTCAGCAATTCAACCACTTATACCGATTGGTGGAGGACAGCCTGCTGGTGGGCGATGGTTTTTTCTTCCGCGACGACTACGCCGCTTCGCTCGATGCTTATCATCACGCAAAAAAATTGCAGGAGCGATACGAGGCACTCAACCTCAAGCTTTCCATACAGACCGACACGGGGCGGGTGTGGCGCGTGGACTCCCTGCGCGTGGCCGCCAAATTCAGCACCCTCGACTATCGCATCGAAAATGCCCGCAAGGCGCTCATTCGAGAGTTCAAAATCCGTCAGCGAGACTTTGAGGTGTTTAGCGAGGCAAGGGTGTGGGGACAAGCTATGCGCAATTTGGAGCGAATGAGACAACTCTTGCCCAACGACGACGTAGACAGGGCTATCCTTCAGCAAGAACTCAACCTCGGCGACGAAGACCCACGCCGTTATGTGGAGCGAGAAATGGAGCGATGCGGCAGGGAGCTGGCACGGATTTGACCAAACATTATTCCTCCGGTGTTTCAATATGCAAAACCCCCGTATCTCCGATGCGCCGAATCTTCAGGTTTCTTTCAATTTTATCGGCATCTTTTGTCTCCACGACGAGCAAAGTCACATCCCATTGCCAAGTATTTTCGTCGGTGTCTGCCCTTTCGCGTTTGGCGGACTTTATCTTTATCAAATCGTGGCTCACCACCTGCCGGCCCGTACTTGAGGAGGTTTCAATTCTGATTACATTGTTATCGGGATTGAACGTGGCCCGGCGTTGGTTCCCATCGTTGTCCGTCATGGTAGTGCCAGCGGCGACATTCAACAGCGAAGCGACAAAATTGCTTTGAAACGTCTTGCATAAGCCACAATTGGGCAATGGCGGTTTAAAGTCATTGACATAGCGAGGGCTGTAAGTCATGTAGGTCGCCACTTTTCGCTCGTCAAACATTCTGCTCAGACTATTGTATTCGGACGTGTCGGCACAGTTGCAGTCGTAGGTAAACACCTCCTTTTTGTTATAGAGTTTTTCAAAAAAAACAGAGGTCAGTTTGAAATAAGAGAAAAGATTGCAATCCAGAAAAATGAAATCGAGGTCTTTGAGAAAATTGGTGTCGGGTTGAGGTCTGAACCGGAAATCGCTTATCATGTTGTAAGACAAGTCCAATGACCTCAATTTCTTGTGAATGTATGGTATTTGGGTCAGTTGGTTTCGTGCCAACGACAAGGCAATTAAATTTTCAAAATTTTCTAAGGACGACAATTCGGTTTCATCGTTCAATTGACAATCTTCTATAGCCAGCCAGTTTAGTCTGGGGTATGCAGTGTTCAATTGTTGCAACAAACTATCGCATTTGTCTTGAAAATTTTTCACCCTGACAAAGCGCAGCTCTCGCAAGTCTTTCATAAGGTCTCCTTTAAGCGACCATTTGGCGACGCTACCAAAGTCGGCATCCACAAATGAAAGAGAGATGATTTCGTCGTGAAACTTTTTGCGTAGTTTGTTATCGGCACCCAGCTTTTCCAGCTGGTCATTGATGCCTTGCAGATGAAGATTGGGGCAATGGACAAACACTATTTCAAATAGACGCTTGAATTGACCCAGCTCTGGAGGCAGTTGTTCCCAGTTGGCATTACAGAGAGTGATGCGTTTCACCTTGTGATGATAGTTGCGCCAAGTGCATGATTTGAATTTTTGAGGGTTTTTGCACTTGGTGTCGCCCACGAGGCGGCTTTGCAGAAACATTCGCAAAGTGTCAATGATTCTTTGGTCACCTTCCGTGCTATTGTCGCCTTTCACAATGATTTGTTCGACGGCGCTTTTATTCATGCAGCACATTTCCCGAGCTATCTCGTGATAGTGGAAAGAAGGCGCTCCATTGTGCTGACCAGCCATTGGAGTGTATAGAAAGGGCGAAAGGAGAAGGAAGAAAAATAGATTTTTCATAGTTGGTGTTGAAGTTTTCAAAAACCTGTGATGGTGGGATGTTTTAATTGTTGGTTCAGGGATATTGTCAGTTGCAAAACTCCACTACCAACCTTGTAAATCCTGTCAAAAAACCGATACAACCTGTTTATGGTTGGGGGAATGATTTTCACATTCTATCAAAACCACCGAAAATAAGGATAAATCAGCTGTCCATCCAATTCATAGTAGAATTTTGGCTTCTTGTGATACAAGGTCTGGCTCTCCCACGGGAACAGGGGGGAGCTCGTGCCGTTCACGAAGTTGCCCCAAATGCCCCTCGCCCATTTTGCAGGCAAGTGGCGATAGCCTTGATGGGCAAATCGCTGCATATCCCGGCCCCATTTCAAGTCGTCCTTTCCCATTTGAAGCCGCAGGTTGTAGAAGCCCGACTCCACTTTGGCTTGTATGCCGTAATATCCGTGAAAGCTATTCTCCAGCCCAAGCACATCGTAAGTGCCCACCCTTGCTTGGTTGGAGCTCGAGCGTTTGTGGGTGCGGCGGTCAGTCACCATGCGCAAGGCGACGCTCATTTCCAGTTTTTGCAAGCTTTCGGGCAGGTAGTCGAAAGTCTCGTTAGCATCGCGGCTCTTGCGTTCTAAGGGGCGCCAATAGCCAGCGATATGGGCCGAATTGGTTTCGCCATGGTCGTGGCTGAGCAAGAAATTGCGAAGCCCCCCGACGATGAAAGCATCATTTCCCCAATTCAGATTGATGCCCCATCGGTCGTCGAGCGAAGAGACGCTGAGCGTGAAATACCCAATCGTATTGCTCAACTTGCGGTAATAGTAGGAGTGATAGCGCGACAGCACATCGTAGCGCAGGCGCAATTTCGAGCGCATCCTGAAGCGGTCGTTCAGCCCCCCCGTTTCCATGTCGGTCAATCTGCCCGGACGGTATAGGCCAAAGTCAATGGATGCTCCTACGTTCGTCAGATACGTCCACGATAGGTTTTTGAATTGAAGTTGGCTGTTTCGCCGTGAAAAAGCCGTGTTGTAAAGCCTAAAATCCTTGGTGGTCTGCAACTTGAGATGCAGGTTGAAACGGTGCTGGTTGATGCGTATTTGCTCGCGCAGGTCGGTAGGAGGATGGACGTAATGAACCACCAAGCAAGATGCGCACACATCTGTCTCCGTGAAAAAATAGAGGTGCCGATTGTGGTTGCCCAACTGGTAGCCCACCCCAATCCGGCCATTCAGCCAAGCCGCGCTTCGATAGTCCCACCACTGGAACTGTCGAGCGTCGTATTGTTGGGCCAAACCAAAAAAGGGAAACGAAACAATGGCTAAAAGGGAAAGTGTCAGATAGTTTTTCATGGAGAATGGTTTTTTGAGAAATTTTCATTTTCTCCACAAATGTATGGTGGATTACAAAATTGGAAAAATTTTTTTTGACGAACTCCTTCCCATGAAGTGGATGAAAGAAAAGACCTATGCCCCCAACCGACTGACGGGTTCAATCGGAAATGTTCCTGACAGTCAGCCAGTCGTTATGCAAGGCTCAACGTGGTTCGCGGGATTGAGGCTATCTTTTTCAAACTCCTGTAAACCATGTCAACCCTGTCAAAAACATACCTTGACTCGCTAGGATTTGTCAGTTCGCGATGATTGATGCCCCTGATTTTGAGCAGATCGCGACCATGCCCGAAACTTGTCGGCGCGAGGTATATAGTCCTGCCAAAAAAACTATCAGCCCGACGGGCGCGAGCCAAGAAAAATCTCCCTCAAAACCCAAACCTTTGCAGGTGCGGCTGCAATCTTCTTGACCTGACCAGCCAACACCCTACCTTCACCTCATGTCCACTACCTACACCAATGCCCGCATTTTCACCGGCACTCATCTCTTCGAACGAGGCTACATCGTGGTCGAACAAGGTCGCATCGTTGAGGTCGGCGAAGGCTCCCCTTCCTCGAAAGGCATCGAATGGATGGATTTGCAAGGGCGCTTCATCGCTCCAGCCTTCATTGATTTGCAGGTGTATGGGGGCAACGGCAAACTTTTCAACAATGAACCGACGCGGGAGGCCATCGAGCAGACCTACCTGAGCGCCCATGCTGGTGGGGCCGCCTATTTTCAAATCACCCTTTCTTGTTCGCCGTGGCACACGATGTGGCAAGCCATAGATGCTTGTCGCGATTACTGGGCAGCAGGAGGGCAGGGCCTGCTCGGCCTCCATTTGGAAGGGCCTTTTTTCAACGCCGAAAAACGCGGCGCCCACCCGCTCCAGCATATTCGCAAACCTCGCCCGACAGAAGTGGCCGAGCTCATAGCTCGCGGTCGGGGCGTGGTGCGCTACATGACACTCGCGCCGGAGGTCATGGACGATGCCTCGCTTGCGCTGCTTTTGCAGAGCGACATCTTGCTCTCCGCCGGACATAGCAACGCCACTTGCCGAGAGGCCATGCGGGGTTTTGAAAAAGGCATTGGCAGAGTGACACACCTGTTCAACGCCATGAGCGCCTTCCAAAGCCGCGAGCCTGGCCTTGTCGGTGCCACTTTCCTCCAAAAACCTTGGACAAGCATCATCGCGGATGGCATCCATTGCGACTTCAACAGCCTGAAAATCAGCAAATCGCTGCTCGGCGAAAAGCTGTTCCTGATTTCGGACGCAGTGACGGAAAGCCATCAGGGCGACTACCGATTCCAGTACGCTGGCGACCGCTTCGTGAATGAAGCGGGGGTGTTGGCTGGCTCCGCGCTCACCATGTGGCAAGCCGTGAAAAATGTGGTGCAACACGCCGATGTCGCACTGGATGAGGCGCTGCGCATGGCCAGCACCTACCCTGCCCAAGCCATTGGGCAGGGACATCGTTTGGGGAAAATAGCACCCGGATACGAAGCACGTTTTGTGGTGTTCGACGAGGAGTTGGAGCTGCGCGTGGTGGGGTAAAGGAGGTTTGGGTGCGTTTCAAATTCAGTCCCCCAGCAACATCGTCCACCTTACATTTCCACACAAAAGGCACTGAATTTGCAAATCGGTTCGCAAATTTCCTTTCCCTACTTTTGCCTTCCCTTATTCACAACCAGTACAAAATGAAATGGCGGCTTGGCTGTCGCGGTCAGCGCCCTATTTTTGCGCACTCAAACAACGAACAACCCCGTCCATACGGCTTGGCCGGGCGGGCAACAACAAGCAACAAAAATGTCTGACATCGTCTTCTCCCTTATCCAAAAAGAACTCGACCGCCAGCGTCGCGGCGTGGAGCTCATCGCTTCCGAGAATTTTACCAGCCAAGCTGTGCTCGACGCGATGGGCACCTGCCTCACCAACAAATACGCCGAGGGCTATCCCGGCCGCCGCTACTACGGCGGCTGCGAAGTAGTGGACGAAGTGGAACAACTCGCCATTGACCGCATCAAAGAACTCTTCGGCGCGGCATGGGCCAATGTGCAGCCGCACTCTGGCGCGCAGGCCAACGCAGCGGTGTTCCTCGCCTGCCTCCAGCCCGGCGACAAAATTCTCGGCTTCAATCTCGCACACGGCGGCCACCTGTCGCACGGCTCGCCGGTGAACTATTCAGGCAAGGTCTATCATCCTTCTTTTTACGGCGTGGAAGAAGACACCGGCCGCATTGATATGGACAAGGTGGAGGCCATCGCCCGCGCCGAAAAACCCAAACTCATCATTTGCGGTGCCTCGGCATACTCCCGCGATTGGGACTACGCCCGCTTCCGACGCATCGCCGACACGGTTGGCGCCTTGCTCTTGGCCGACATCGCACACCCCGCCGGCCTCATCGCGGCCAAACTGCTCAACGACCCGATGCCTCATTGCCACATCGTCACCAGCACCACGCACAAGACCCTGCGCGGCCCACGCGGCGGCATCATCCTGATGGGCAAGGATTTCGACAACCCCTGGGGCCGCACCACCAAGAAGGGCCTGCCTATCCAGATGTCGAGTATCCTCGATAGCGGCGTTTTCCCCGGTATGCAGGGCGGGCCGCTCGAACACGTCATCGCGGCCAAGGCCGTCGCTTTTGGCGAAGCCTTGCAGCCAACATTCAAAGCCTACGGCCAGCAAGTCGTCAGGAATGCGCAGGCAATGGCAAAAGAGTTCGTGTCGCGTGGCTACCGCATCATCTCGGGCGGCACCGACAACCATCTGATGCTCATTGACTTGCGCTCGAAAAACGTGACCGGGAAAGTTGCCGAAAACGCCCTCGGCGAAGCCGACATCACCGTGAACAAAAACATGATTCCGTTCGACCCGCAGCCACCGATGACGACCTCTGGCATTCGCGTCGGCACGGCAGCCGTCACTTCGCGTGGCTTCAAAGAGGCCGACTGTGTGCAGGTGGTGGAGTGGATTGACGAGATTCTGAAACACCCCGAGGATTCGGCGCATCACGCCAAAATACGCGCTGCCGTGAACGCTCACATGAAGAAGTTTCCGCTGTATGAGTAAGTTGGCAATGATTCGATTGAAAATGGCTGACCGTAAGGAATTGCGGTGACAGCTGCCCCCGCCTACGGCGAGGCAGAATATCGGCATCAGTTTCGGTGGCAACAAGTTTCTACTCACACGACAAGCCCCAACGTGGCTAAATTTACAGGCCGGCTGTTTCTACCGACCTCTCTTGGTGAAGAGGATGTCTGAGAGGTGATAGTTGTTGACAGGATTGATAAGATTTACACGATTAGCGCCTTTATTTTTGGAAAAACCTGTAAATCTTGTCAATCCTGTCGAACTTTGAACTCGTGAGACAACCTGTTCGCCGTCTCTCAAAAAGGAAAAAACACCGGAATAAGGATGCTGGCCAAAATCCAGAACAGGATGTTGAGCGGAGCGCCGATTCTGAAAAAATCCTTGAACGAGTAGTTGCCTGCCGCATACACCATAGTGTTGGTCTGATAACCGACAGGGGTCATGAAACTCGCCGACGCGGCAAAGGTGATGGCCATCAAAAAAGGTTTGGGCGATACGCCCATGGATTGCGCCAAGGCAATCACGATGGGTGCCAACAGCACCACGGTTGCGTTGTTCGACATGGCTTCCGTCAGCAAGGTGGTGACGAGGTAAACCAAACTCAACACGACGATTGGCCCATGCTCGCCACCGAGATGGTGAATCTGGTCGGCCAGCATTCTGGCGGTACCCGTTTTTTCCAATGCCGCGCCCAAACTCAACGACCCGGCCAGCAGGATAATCACTTTCCAGCTGATGCTCTTATAGACCTCCTCCGGCGTCACCACATTCGACAACACCAATAATATGCAACCTGCAATGGCCGCCGTGACAATGGGCAACACGTTGAACGAGGCCAACACGATGACCGAGATGACAATGCCCGCCGCGATAAGCGCCTTTTTTCTGGAAAAATCAGAATGGTCGGTGTGATTGATGATGAAAAGGTCGGGAAAGTTCTTGTGCAGCGTCTCCGATTTGTCTTTCTCAGATGCCAGCAGCAAACAATCGCCCGACGTGAGCCTCCAGTTGCCGATGAGTTTGTTTTGGAGGCCCTTTCTGCCGCGTACTCCCAGAAATACGGCCCCGAACCGCTCCTCAAAATCAATTTCGTCGAGCCGCACCCCGGCCAAGTCGGAATTGGGCAACACCACCACCTCATGCAGCACCAGCTCGCTGCCGGGGTTGACGGACATCTCCTTGTTGAGCAAGGGCTGCACCAACACCCGGTTGCGTTTCTGCAACTTCCTGATTTTGTCCACGTTGCCTTTCACCTTGAGCGTGTCGCCCTCCGCCAGCACAAAATCTTCGGGAGGGGAAAAGAAACGCTCGCTGCCGCGTTTCACCTGAATGATTTCCACTCCCAACTCTGTGATTAAGGGCGATTTCCTGATGGTTTTCCCCACTGATGGCGCCCCGCTTTGCAAAACCACATTGGTGATGTATTCGCCCAAATGATACTTGTCCTCGAAAGTAGCCTCCCTGATGTGTTTGGGCAACAATCTCAACCCAATCAACAACAGATATACAAAGCCCGCAACGAGGAACACCGTCCCCATTTTTGTCATTTCAAACATCGTGAAGGCGCCCAAGCCTACGGATTCGGCGTAGTCGCTCACCAGCAAGTTGGTAGAAGTGCCTATGAGAGTGCACACGCCGCCAAACATGGAGGCGAATGACAGCGGAATGAGCAACTTTTCCGGGCTGATTTTGATGGCACGCGCGCAACTCAACACGACCGGAATGAAAAGCGCCACCACGGGGGTGTTGTTGATGAACGCCGAGAGGAAAGAGACGAAAATGAGCATGAACACAATGCCCAACCAGAAACTACGGCGAAACAGTTTTTCCAAAAATGCCGTGAGCGGGTTGAGCGCCCCGCTTTTCTCGATGCCCGCACTCAACACAAACATGGCGGCCACCGTCGCTACCGCTACATTGCTGAAACCCGATATGCCCTCTTGTGGGGTCAGAATACCCGTCAGCACCAGACAGCCGATGACAATGACAGCCGTCAAGTCAATGGCCACCGCCTCCGTGGCGAACAGGATAATTGCACCCAGCAGGATGCCAATTGTGATAATAACGTCGGCATTCATGGAGAAAAACAATGGCCTTTAAAGGCCGTACTTGTCCAGCAAATATACCAAGGCCGCCATGCTTGCTGCACCGAGTTCAAGTTCGCGTTTGTTCACTTTGTCGAACGTGTCGTCAGCCGTGTGGTGCAAGTCAAAATAACGCTGCGAATCGGGTTGGTAGCCGCTCAATAATCCCTTCATGCTTTTGAGCGGACTGATGTCGGCCCCTGAGCCGCCCTTTGTAAATTTCAACCCGTAAGGTTCCAGCAAATTCTGGTATGTCGATATTTTTTCAAAAAATTTTCCAAAAACACTCTCGTCACCCTCAAACGAAAAACCACGAGGCGTGAAGCCTCCTGCGTCGCTCTCAATGGCCGCCAAATGAAACTCGCCCTTGCGTGCTGCCTCCTCTGCGTATTTTTTCCCGCCGCGCAGCCCGTTTTCCTCGTTCATAAACAACACGCAGCGAATCGTGTGGCGCGGGCGGTAGCCGAGCTGTTTGAGGATGCGCAGCACATCCATGCTTTGGGTGCAACCCGCGCCGTCGTCGTGCGCGCCATGTCCTGCGTCCCAACTGTCCAGATGGCCACCCACCACGATGATGTCGTTGGGGCGTTCCGTGCCGCGTATCTCGCCGATGACGTTGTGCGAAAGCACTTCGGGCAGCATCTTGCAATTCATTTTCATGGACACGAGCGCCTTGCCCTCTTCTTTCAATACTTGGCTCAATTTTTCGGCAGCTAATGTGCTTATCGCCACCGCAGGGAGCAGGGCGTGGGTAGAGTCGTAGAGGAGCGTCCCAGTATGCGGAAAGTCGTCGAGGCGCAAACTCATGGAGCGCACCAGCACACCCACGGCTCCGTATTTGGCTGCCCGCGACGCACCATGCACCCTTTGGTCCACCGCGCCCCCGTAAGCTTCGAAGGTGCGAATTTTGGTGGCATCCATCGGGCGGTTGTAAAAAACGATTTTGCCGCGGATGGCTCGTTCGCCGAGATCGTCCAGTTCCTCCCAAGTCTTTACTTCCACCACCTCGGCGCTGATGCCTTGGGCAGGGGTACCGACCGAGCCGCCGAGCGCGAGGGCGCTAATGGTAAATGTGCCGTACTTCTTGGAGCCCACAACGCGCACCTGTTCGGCTTCTCCACGCACCCAGTGCGGCACCATCACCGGTTGGAGCCATACCGAATCGAGACCCAAAGTGTCAAGCATGGAGCGCGTCCATTGCACCGCTTGCGTTGCCCCGACGCTGCCGCTGAGCCGGTGGCCGATGTTCAGGCAGAGGTGTTCGAGCCAGGGATAACAACGTCCGTCGGTCAGGGCTTGGTCGTAAATTTTACGGATGAAAACGGCATCTGCCCCATTTTGGGTGGCTTGGGCGCTCAATTTTACATGAAGTGTAAAAACGACAATAAGGGTGCAAGCGCAAATTTGAGTGAAAAAGTGATTTGGCCGAAAATTTTTCATTTTTGAAAGCAAATAAAATTATGTTTTAAATGCGGGTTTGCATTTCCCGTGCTTTAAAATTTGTTTTGTAAAGTTTTCATTTTTGCAGAATTGCCTGTTCCCATATTTTCATAGAGGCAAGGTGTGTCAGCGGGTCCTCGAAATTGGAGGCAAAAAATTTTTCAAAAAAATTTCACTTTCTTCTTGTAGAATCTACACAAAGAGATTTACCTTTGTTGCAGAAAGCAAGATACGCTGAAGAATAATTTGGTTTTATTTGGTTAGGGCTGAGGTAGTGCTGTGGTGGCACTGCCTCATTTTTTTTTGCCGCGCAAACATCCGCATTTTTTTCAAAGGCAAAACGAAGCGCCCCGCATGGCATGGATGCCGTGCAGGGCGCTTCGTCGAATCGTGGGCGTGGAATGCGTCTGTCTCCTTTCTCGAACTGCGCTACCTGATCACCAATTTGCCGCCACCTACCCATTGGCCTCGCTGCTCGACGGAGAACAGATAAACCCCGGGCAACCAGTTGCCTCTGCGCAAGGCAAACACGGGCGAGGGGCTTTCCATTTCGTGTACCATAGCGCCTTGCGAATCATAAACTCGCAAGCGCAATGGGGTGCCACTGTGCAGCCCTTTCACTTCCAGATTCGCCCAGTCGCCGAACGGGTTGGGAGCCACCGTTATCACGGCTCCGGGCATATAGGGTTGCCATGCGCGCACGATGAAATTTTCGCCCAATCGGTGATAAGTCCTGTTGGTGATGACGGGTTCGTTGAAATCGAAATAAATGGCCGCTCTGTTTTCGAGCACCGTTTCTAATGGCGCGTCGGCCCGATGCAGGATGTTGAATTTGACAAAACCATTGGAGGCCGGCTCATTCACGTTGCTGTCGGGTAGCAAGATGTTTTCATAAAGAAACTCCACGATGCCCGGGCCAGTCAGGTTGAATTGGTACGCATGGCTGCTCGCGCCGGGGCGAATGGTGGCCGGGTCGAGCCAAGCAGAAAGCGTATCCACAATGCGGACTGTGAAGGCAGTGTCGGTGCCGGTGTTTTGGAAACGGATGAGGTACTCGATTTCGGTGCCGGGGCGGATGTAGTGCATGGGGCCGTAGCCGTTCGGGAAGCCTTGTTTATCATTCGGGTCGTAAGCACCAATGTTTTGGGTGCAGTCAATGTCTATCCACGGGTCGGCTTCATCGTTGGGGAATTGGGTGACAAAACCCGTCGAAAACACAGTCGTAGGAGAGCACCCTTCCACAGAAAGAGCGGGCTGAGAGTTGCCGGGATGGAATGGCTCTTGCTCCACTTCGAGCCGCCAAGTGCTGCCATTGGCCGGAAATGCAAGCGTCATGGACTCTCCCGCCAAAAGGGGGGGCAGCACGCCTGACATGAACATCACCGCGTCTTCGACGACCACATAGTCCACTGGTCCACCCATGTTGCCGTTGCCGATGTTTTCGACGACGAAACGCACCGAGTCCGCGTCGCACTGACTGCTCACTTGCAGGCTTGCGCCCGACCAGAATGGGTCGAATGGCAGGCAAGTGCTATCAGGATAAATATGTGCCTCGGTGCAATGGGTTTGCCCCAACACCGCGTCGCAGCTGACCTTTACTTGGAGGCTGAAACTACCACACTCACCCACATTTATCTCGCCGAGAGCGAAGCGCAAGAGGTTGTTGCCCAAGTCGGCATATGGGAGCGAGGCACCTACTGGCAGCAAGAACGGGTCGAGGGTGATAAGGACGTAGGCATCCTCGGCGGTGGCGGTGCCATTGTTGCAGTACGAGACAAAGTAATAATTGGTCGAGAAGCAGCGCCTCAACAGGTTCGTGCCAATGGAAACCGTGAGAGCAGGGCAGTCGAACACTTTTTTCACCAATATGTCGTCAACGGGGAGGGTATCGCCCGTGACATTTACATTCACGACGGTTCCCACCGGACACAGTTCCCACAGGGTGTTCGGCGGAATCGCCGTCACCACATAATTGCCAAGCGGCACCCCTATCACATATTTTCCCACAGAATTGGTGACACCATAGATGGTGTCGCTCGCTCCTTCGGCTCGAACAAGCCACCCCGCAAGCCCCGGCTCCCCTGAGTCGGCGAGGCAATTTTCGGAAACGTCGCGGATGACGTGGCCGGAGAGATTTCCGCAGTCGCCGCCTGTCGTTTGAACAATGTAAGAAATGATGCTCGAACAACCATTTGCATCAACAATCGTGACGGTGTAAAGCCCACTATTTCCCGCAGGCACGACTATGGTCGGTTGAGCTGAGGTAAAGTTGCTGGGGCCTGACCACGAGTAGGTGTATGGGGGTGTTCCGCCAAATGCTTGTGCTTGAATGACGGCCTCCTCACAAGTGTTGGACAATTCATTGACTACACTCGTAATGGAGGGCGGTTGTTGAATAATTATTGGAGGAACGATTGCGGTGCAGCCGTTGGCATCGGTTATCGTAAAATTGTATATCCCAGCAAGCAAGTTGTTCAAGGTGAATTGATTGGTTGGGTTGACGATTGGCACATTGGGTGTCCCATTCCATTGATAAGCAATGGTGTAAGGCGGTGTACCACTTGTAATAGAAAAAGAAATAGCCCCGTCGTTGCCTCCGGGACAGGTGGCAGATGTGACAAGGATTTGCTGAGCGGGTATCACGATGCCTCCCGCCAAGCCCACGGTCACATCGGCGTAGTAGGTGCAATCTGTCGCGTCGGTTGCTTCGATGCGGTAGGTGCCGGGCGAAAGATTATTGATGTCCTCACTGCTTGCGGAAAAGCCATCTGGCCCTGTCCATAAAAATTCAAATGGCGGCTGCCCCAAGGAGAGCGTTAAGTCAATGCTGCCATTGCTAAGCCCTTGGCACGAGGCATTAGTGACCTCAAAATCCTGCTGCGGTATTGCCGGCCCCGGAAAGACGGTGACCTCGTCGGTGGCCGTGCATCCATTGCTGACGAGGGTCGCAACGCAGGTATAGACACCCGGCCCGCTCACCACCGGGTTTTGTTGCGTGGAGGTGAAATTATTGGGTCCAACCCAAGAAAAGACGACTTGTCCCGGCGGTTGGGCGATGGTGTTGAGCGTGACCGTGCCGCCACCACAGGGTATGCCCGTGTCTGGCCCAGCGTTAATAAAGGGTATGGCGTTGTCGCTCGTCACCGTCACGAAACTGGAGGATGTGCAACCATTGCTCGTGTTGGTCACTATTAGCGTGTAGGTGCCGGGCAAGGTGACAACGGGATTGAGCAAATTGGCATTGGCAGGCGTGATACCCGGCCCGGCCCATTGATAGGTAAAATTCGGCCCTGTTGAGGAGTTGCCGCCCGTTAGCGTCACCTGACTGTTCGTGCAAGTCAAGAGTTGCGGCGACCCGGCATCGGAAATCGGAGGTATTGCATTCTGCACCACCGCGACACATTCGGTGGCGGTGCATCCCGCTTGATTGGTCACGGTGACGCAGTAGAAGCCCGGTTGCGAAATCGGTGGATTGGGACCAACAAAACCATTTGTCCATAAGTATGTGACATTGGGCTGATTGCTGCTGGTCGTTATCGTCACGGTTGGGGTGAGGCAGGTGAGCGTTCCGCTGACGGTGACCGAGATGGTGGGAGGTGGCATATATGTCACCTCCAGCGCGTTGGATACTGAAAGACAGGGGTCGTTCCAATCTATCGTGCCGCCGAGGTTGTTGCCTGCCACGGCGGCTATTTTGAAAGGCGAATTGGCGAGGAAGTCGCTTTGGTAAGCAAAGCTTTCATCCGTTGAGGTGGCAAACACGTTGCCTGCATTGGGCACATCGCCAGTGTAGGCCACGAACAGCAAAATGTCATCGCCGTCCAATACTTGGTTTCCATTGTGTGTGAAATGGAGCGGGTCGTTTTCGCAAGTGGTTCCCTGCAAAAAGCCAAGGGAACCCGCGTCGCTTGTGCATTGGGCGTGAGCGTTTTTCGTTGTGGCCAGCAGCAGGCACAGAAACAGGAGCGAGCATGTGTAGCGTACGGATGTCATAGGAATCATTGAATGTGTTGCGAGTTGAATGAACGCAGACTTTGATGCTGCAAAAATTCGGGATGCTGCTTGCCCGAACAAAGACAAATTTTCACGATTGTAACACCATTTTTAGATTTTATTTTTTGTAAAAATTGATTATCAGTAATTTAAAATAAATAAAGTAATTTTTATTATGCCGAAATGCGCGTATAAATTTGCTCCGCATGGAAAAAATACTCCTACACGAAGCGTTTGCCGCGCTCACATCCGCCGAATTGCGCGAGTTCAGCAAATTCGTGCGCTCCCCATTTTTCAACACCAACCCGCAGTCGGTGGCGCTGTTCGACTATCTGCACGAATGTAGAGAGGCCGGAACATCTCCCCAAGCGGCGGGTGCTTTGGCGGCCATCGGCGCGGATACCGACCAAAGACTCCGACTCGCCAACAGCGCCCTGCTCGCCCTACTGGAAAAATACTGGATGTACCAAGAGAAATTCGAGGATGCCGACCGCGCCAAAATCCGCCTCGCCGCTGCCTATCGCAAACGGGGATTGAGCCGGCATTTCAACATCACGCTGCGCGAAGCCCGCCAAAGCCGCGAGCATCTCCCGTGGCGCCATGCCGAATATTACCACGACCTGAACTTGTTGGAATGGGAGCAATATCAATTCGACACCTCCGCCAAGCGCACCGAATCGCTCAACCTCCAAAGCACCTCCGACCTGATGGACACGGCCTACATCGCCCGAAAATTGCGACTGGCTTGCCTTGCCCTGTCGCATCAGGCTGTGTTCAAGACCGACTATCGCATCGGGATGCTGGAATCTATACTGTTGCACGTCGAGGCGCATAATCTGCTGGAAATCCCCGCCATCGGGCTGTATTTCCACTGCTATCATTTTCTTGCCGACGCGAAAGCGGAAGCGCATTTTGAAAAATTCCGCGAGATGCTGCTGGCGCACTCCGACCAGTTTCCGCCCGAAGAGCTGCGCTCGTTTTATTTGCTGGCCATCAATTTTGGCATCAAAAAAATCAATGAATCCGCCGAGGGGTGGCTGCGCGTCACCCTCGACCTCTACCGAAGTGCCCTCCAACGAGACCTTTTGTTCGAACATGGGCTGCTCTCGCGCTTTGCCTTCAACAATATCGTCGCCATCGCGCTGCGCACAGGAGAGACGGACTGGGCCGAGGGATTCGTCCACCAATACAAGCCGTACCTCGAGCGCCAGTGGCGCGAGGCTTCCGCCAAACTCAACCTCGCTCGCGTGGCCTACGCTCGCCGCGACTACAAAACCGCCCTGCTCAATTTGCAGCGCTCCGACTACAAAGACCTCATCAATAACTTGATTGCCAAAACCTTGCAACTCAAAATCTACTACGAAACCGCCGAATACGATTTGCTGGAGAGCCACCTGTCAAGCATGCAGACTTTTATCCGTCGGCACACCGCCATCGGCTACCACCGCACCAATTACAGCCGCATCGTGCATTACACCCGCCAGCTGATGGCGCTCAATTTCAACAATTCCGCCGCCACCGCCGCCTTGCGCGCCGCCATAGAACAGGAAGAAATACTGACAGAGAAAGAATGGCTGTTGGAGATGCTCGATAGTTAAAACAAACTATTTTACTTTTGCCAGACAAAAACCCACAACCATATTGCCATGAACAACCCTTCTTTTTCATCATTGAATGATTTGTTGAAAAAGAGAGAGTGTTCAGAAAACTGTGTCATCCCAAGGGAGACGATAAGAAAACACAGAGGCACGAAGGGCACAGAGTTTTGGTTTTCAATAATTTACATTCCTTTAAGCGCGGCGTGTATTGCGTAAAAAGAAAACATCCGGTATGGTTTGACACACTTTTCTGAACACTCTCGAAAAAGAAGCCCTCGCAAATATCAAAGCCCATACAGGCAAATAACGAAATCAACAAGTCACCATCCAACGTGCCCACCCTCGACTCCAACATCGAATATCTCAAAGGCGTCGGTCCGCAACGTGCGGAGGTGCTGAAAAAGGAATTGGGCATATTCACCTGCCGCGACCTGCTGTTCCATTTCCCCTTCCGATACATTGACCGCACCAAATTCCACAAGATTCGGGACATCCACACCGAAGGCGAACTGGTGCAAATACGCGGCACCCTCCGTCGCCTCGAAACCCTCGGCGAAGGTCGCGCCCGGCGGCTTGTCGGAAGCCTCCGCGACGAAACGGGGATGATGGAGCTCGTGTGGTTCCAAGCCGTGCAATGGCTTGAAAAAAGCCTCACCGTCGGCAAAGAATACATCGTTTTTGGGCGTGTCAACGAGTTCAATGGCCGTTTTAACATCACCCACCCGGAGATGGAAAGCCTCACCCTCGACCCCTCTCCAACCGGAGAAGGGCCGGGGGTGAGGCAACGCACCTTCGACCCCGTCTATCCCAGCACCGATAAACTGACCCAAAAAGGGCTTGACGCCAAAGGTCTGCGCAAAATCATCCGCACCCTGCTCGACGGGCTTTCCCCGACAGATTTGCCGGAGACGATGCCCGATTATCTGACCGCGCAATACAAATTGACTTCGCGCTGGTTAGCCTTGAACAAGATTCATTTTCCCGAAAACCAGCAAGAGCTCGACGTAGCCACGCGGCGGCTGAAATTCGAGGAGTTGTTTTTCTTGCAATTGCGCCTTTTGCAAATTCGCACCCGCCGAAAAGATGCCATTCGAGGCTTCGTTTTTTCCAAAATCGGCGATTTTTTCAATAAATTTTATCACGAAAAACTACCCTTCGAACTCACTGGCGCGCAAAAAAGGGTATTGAAGGAAATCCGTGCCGACCTTGCCGTGGGCAAACAAATGAATCGTCTTGTGCAAGGCGACGTAGGCTCTGGCAAAACCGTCGTGGCCTTGATGACGATGCTCATGGCGTTGGACAACGGCTTTCAGGCGGTGCTCATGGCCCCCACCGAAATCCTCGCCCAGCAGCATTTTGCCAACATCACCGAACTCGTGGGTGATTTGGGCATCCGCGTCGGCTTCCTTAGCGGCACGGTGAGAGGCAAAAAGCGCGAGGCCATTCTGCAACAGCTGGCCTCCGGCGAGCTCCACATCGTCGTCGGGACGCACGCGCTCATTGAAGACTGGGTGCAATTCAATAATCTGGGCATCAGTATCATAGACGAGCAGCACCGCTTCGGCGTGGAGCAACGCGCCGCGCTGTGGAGGAAAAATCCCGCCGGGCCGCCCCATGTGTTGGTGATGACGGCCACACCGATTCCGCGCACGCTTGCCATGACGTTGTATGGGGACTTGGACGTGTCGGTGATAGACGAGTTGCCCCCCGGTCGCAAGCCCATCACCACGATGCACAAGAGCGAGCACCATCGCTTGCGGGTGCAGGGGTTCATGCGCGACGAGATTGCCAAGGGGCGGCAAGTGTATGTCGTTTATCCGATGATAGAGGAAACGGAAACGATGGACCTGCAAAACCTGATGTCGGGCTATGAGGCATTGAGCCGCGATTTCCCGCCGCCGCAGTATCAAATTTCCATCGTGCATGGGAAAATGAAGGCTGCCGACAAAGACTTTGAAATGCAGCGTTTTGTACGCGGCGAGACACAAATCATGGTGGCCACCACCGTCATAGAAGTCGGGGTAAATGTCCCGAACGCCTCGGTGATGGTGATTGAGAACGCCGAACGTTTCGGCCTCTCGCAACTTCACCAGTTGCGTGGGCGCGTGGGGCGCGGCGCGGAGCAGAGTTTTTGCATCCTGATGACCTCTTTCAAACTCAGCGCCGATGGCCGCGAACGCATCCAGACGATGTGCCAGACCAACGACGGCTTTGTCATCGCGGAGACGGATTTGCGGCTGCGCGGCCCCGGCAATATAGAGGGTACTCAACAAAGTGGTATGCTCCAATTCCTCATCGCTGACCTTGCCCGCGACGGACAGATTCTGACGGCGGCGCGGGAGATAGCCTTGCGTATTTTGGAGGACGACCCTGCCTTGGCAGCCCCCGAACACGAGCGGCTCCGGCAGCACCTTGCCTCGGAAGGCAAGGAAGCGCGGGTGTGGAGCCGCATCTCCTGAGCTCAATCCGTTTTCAAAGAAAACCGTCCCTTCTCGAAGATATATTTTCGCTCACCGATTGCCAGCAATGTGCCTTCGACTGCTTTGCCTTTCAGGTCGAGGTCCATTTTGGAGGTATGCACCGCTCCCCCCGTGAGGGCAGCGATGCTGATGTAGTCGGAATGTACCTCTTCTCCATTGCCGCCGCACACCACCACATGAACGGGCTTCCTCACCTCGCTCATCAATTTGAAGTCGCGCACTGGGGCGTAATTGTCGGCTATCATCACCATCATGCTACAATCGGGACACCTCGTCTGGGCATATATGGCGGCTTCTATGTTGTTCTCGGGATTGTCGCCGCCGCTGCCGGCTCGCGCTGCTCTATGGGCGACCTCTTGAATCTCCGACAGGCGATTCGACTGGACGTAGTAGATGCCTCCTACCTTGCCCAATACCTTGTCCTTGTCGGGTTTCCCGTCGCCGTCATTGAAAAAAACGTAGTGTTCCACGCCTTTCGAGGCGTAGAGTTCGTGCCAAATGAAGATTTGCGTCAGGTAGCCGCTCATACTACCCGTGACATCCTGCACCACGATGACTTTCTCTTTCCGCCAGTCGTCCCAATTGCGATCCATGGCATCTATTACGGTTGTGTCCCTTCGGCGGTCTATATCCAGCGAGCGGTCAATCGCCTTGCCAGTGGCCGCATTTATCTTGATACGGCGGTCGAAGTAAGTGGTGTCGTAGGCATAGCCCAGAGATTTGGTCTGACATTTTTTCTCCGGGATGCGGTTGCGCCCCGGTTTGTCGTATCGCACACCTTTGCGAGCTTTGTCCTTGTTTTTCGGAATGTATTTGCCCGTTTCCTCGCATTCGCGTTTGGTGATTTCGCGCATGGAGACGCTCATTTCCCGCACGGTGGAGTCGCGGGTGACGAGCGGTGTTTTGTTCGATGATTTTTTGGTGGGTACGACGGGTGAGGGTGCGGGCATAAGCGTGCCGTCGTTGCTGCGCACCGCCACGCCAGACGCGAGATGCACCACGAACCCGTGGAACAGTCGCTCGCTTTCTTCGAGGGTGCGGCAGTTGGTTTGGCGCAACATATTCCATTTAATGGACTCGTTGTCGAAGAGGCCGGGAGAGGCTTTTTCGAGGTTGGTCAATCGCTCGCGATTGAGCGAGACTTGGTCAAAGTTTTTCGTGCGCGAAAACGAGCTATACACCACGTCCACTTGCGCGATGTTTTTTGCATCGAAGCGCTTGAACACATCGAGGTTCCGAAACTCGGAATCCCCATATTGCACCTGAAGCAAGATACAATCCTTGCAGGCGGTAGTGTCATACAAGGGAATATCGCTGACAGGCTGTTCGAGCAGCGAGGAGAGGGTGGTTTGAGCAGAGATGGTGAAACAGGTGAGTACCCAAACAGCTGCGCTTAGCAGCGGGCGATGGTAGGGGGTAAGCATGGCTGGCTAATTGTTTTGGAGGTGATTCGATTGTTTGCAGCTCCAAATGTAAAGTCTGTCTGGTGAGGATGCAAATATTTGTTAAGGTTTTTATGTGGGAAGGGTCTAAATTCAGTTGTATATGAAACTTGAATCCGCCGAAGCGGTGCGTTTGCCCCGACAGCTCGCCCCTTCAAAGCCCTTGAAAAAAGGTAGGCACAATTTGAAAAATCATGGTCGAAAGAGGTGAGGTGTCCGTGAAGCGACTTTTCGAGCAACTATTTGCGTAATGTTACGCAGGGAACTTTTCCAACCGGATGAGTGGGCGACTTTTGTGGCGATTTTTTTTACAAAATTCTCCTTTCTATATGAAAAACATCCTTGTGTGGCCACTCCGTCTGTTGGTGGCGGGCATTCTCCTGCAAACCCTTTTCTTCAAATTTACGGGCGCGCCCGAAAGTGTGTGGATTTTCCAAACGTTGGGCATGGAGCCTTGGGGTCGCGTCGGCTCCGGGGTGGTCGAGCTGGTGGCTTCTGCTTTGATATTATGGCCGCGCACCACTGGCTTGGGCGCTGTCGTCGCGTTGGGCGTGATGAGTGGCGCCATCCTCTCGCACCTTACCCAACTGGGCATCGAAGTGCAAGGCGATGGCGGCTTGTTGTTTTATCTGGCCCTCCTTGTTTTTGCCGGGAGCGCTGTGTTGTCTTGGCTGCATCGGCGGGAGATTCCGGTGGTCGGGAAATGGTTTTCGACATGACCTGCATTCAGCCAGTCGAAGCGGCCTCCCGCGCTTTATCAGGCTTTTTTTATCGAAAAACGACCCATGTCCTCGCATGAGCTCCCATTTTTGGGCAAAAACAAATTCTCATGCGACAAAGCCGTGCTTATTATTTATTGATTACCGCCGCGTTTCTGACGGCGGCTCTCTCCGCCCAAAGAGAAGACAAGGCCATCAAGGCCGTCATCAACAACTTTTTTGCAGGTATGGAAAACGGCGATACGGTGCTGCTCAAAAGCGCCTGCACCGACAAGCCTGTTTTCCAGACCTTCATGGCCAGCAAGGATAGCCAGATGCAGGTCTATACCGAGGACTTTGACGAATTTGTCCGCTTTATCGGCACGCCCACCAAAGACAAGTATAAGGAGGAAATCACGTTCGAAGCCATCCATGCCGAAAAATCGCTCGCCAGCGTATGGACGCCCTACAAATTCTATGTGAATGGCAAAGTGTCGCACTGCGGCACTAATTCTTTCCAATTAGTCAAGACCACCGATGGCTGGAAGATTCAATACATCATTGACACGCGACGGCGGGGGTGCAAGGAATGAGGCTATGACACAAACAACAAAGCTCGAGCATGGCGGAGCGCGCATGGATTGGGTCTTTTGACTACATGTGCAGCGCCCGATTGGCGGTGGCAGCCAAGCTCGCCTCTTTGAATGCTTCGGTGTAGGTGGGGTGCGCGTGGCTTATGCGTGCGGCATCTTCTGCCGAGGCGCGGAATTCCATGAGCGCGACGGCTTCGGCTATCATGTCGGCGGCGCGGGCGCCCACGATATGCACGCCAAGGATTTCGTCGGTCTCTTTGTGTGCCAGCACTTTCACCATGCCGTCCAAGTCCATGCTCGCACGCGCGCGGCCCAAGGCACGGAAGGGGAACTTGCCGGGCTTGTAAGGGATGCCCTTTTCCTTGAGCTCTTCCTCTGTGTAGCCCACGCCTGCCACTTCGGGCCAGGTATAGACGACGCCGGGAATGAGGTGATAGTGAATGTGTGGCTTTTGACCGACAATCGTCTCTGCCACGAACACGCCCTCTTCTTCCGCCTTGTGCGCCAACATGGCGCCCTGTACCACGTCGCCAATGGCGTAGATGCCTGGCTCGGTGGTTTGCAGATGCTCGTCCACAGGGATGCGGCCTTTTTCATCCAAGGCGATGCCTACGTTTTCCAAGCCAAGCCCGTCGGTGTAGGGGCGGCGACCGATGGCTACGAGGCAGTAGTCCACATCCCAAGAAAGTTTTTTTGAATCGTCGTCGCGGCTTTGGGCGACCACTTTCACTTTTGATTTGGAGGGGGTGACTTCGGTGACGGCATGGCGCAGGTGGAACTCGACCCCAAGATTTTTCATGCTCTTCATCAACTCGCGGCTACAGTCGGCATCCATGCCTGCAATGATGCGGTCGAGAAACTCCACCACAATGACCTTGGTGCCCAAACGGGCGTACACGCTGCCCAATTCCAGCCCGATGACACCGCCGCCGATGACGACCATGCTGTCCGGCACTTTCTCGATGTTGAGCGCTTCCGTGCTAGTGATGACGCGCTTTTTGTCGTAGTTGAAATTGGCTGGCACGATGGGTTTGGAGCCTGTCGCAATGATGACTTTGCTGGTCTCTATTTCCTCGGCGTTGCCGCTCGAGCTGGTGATTTTGATGCGGTTTTTATGCACAAACGAGCCGTGCCCATAAAACACGTCTATTTTGTTCTTCTTCATCAAGAACTCCACCCCCTTGTTGTTGTCGAGCACCACCTCGTTTTTCCGTCTAATCATTTGCGGCATATTGACCTTCAAGTCTTTGAGGTCAATACCGTGCGTCTGGAATTTTTTGTGGGCGTTGTGGTAGTGTTCGGATGAGTCCAGGAGTGCTTTTGAGGGGATGCAGCCCACGTTGAGGCAGGTGCCGCCGAGCACGGAGTAGCGTTCGACGATGGCTGTTTTGAGTCCCAATTGGGCGCAACGGATAGCGGCTACATATCCTCCGGGGCCGGAGCCGATGATGGTGACGTCGTAAGTCATAATGTTATGTAAGACAACAGATTAATCTTGTTTGTTCAGTTTTTCTTCGGCCCTTTGTTTTTAAAATTTCGTTTGTCGCGTTGGCGGTGATGAGCGGCATCGTTGGTTTTGGGCGCAGGTGGGGCGTTGCCCTCCTGTCTTTTCGCTGGAGGTTGATTGGGCTGTGGCCGCCGCCCATCTTCCTTGTTGTTTGGCTTGTTGCGTGGTTGCTCTCGTCGGTTGGCCACCGGCAGGTTGTCCTGTTGGGCTGCTTTCTCCACAGCAGCAGCGGCGGACTGTGAGCGGTCGCGGCTTTTCTTTTTCTTTTTCTTCTTTTTCTTGCGTTTTTCGATGGGGAGTTCTACCACGTCGTGCACATTTTCGAAGTCAGGTTCTGCCTCTTCTGGCTCATCCACCTCTGGTGGCGGGGCCATGGCGAGGATATCGTCGAGGCTGCCCGGCAGTTGCCCTTGTTTTATCATGTCCAGCGCCTCCCATATCTGGTCCACATGAATCGCATAGAGCTTGCCGCGATTTTCGGCGTAGGTGTAGTACATGAGGCGTTTGAACACATCGGTCTTGACCAATATGGCTAATCCTGCGGCGGTTTTGAGTTTTTCCGCACGGTCGGGGAAGTCTTCGAGTGCGTCAATGTAGGTGTCAAGTTCGTAGTTGAGGCAGCATTTAAGGCGGCCGCACATCCCAGACAGTTTTGTCTGGTTGATGGCGAGGTTTTGGTATCGGGCCGCGGCCGTGTTGACGCTTTTGAATTCCGTGAGCCAAGTGGAGCAGCACAGTTCCCGGCCACAGTTGCCTATGCCGCCAACGCGAGCCGACTCTTGGCGTGCCCCGATTTGGCGCATCTCTATTTTCACCTTGAACTCACGGGCATAGCTTCGGATGAGCTCGCGAAAATCCACGCGCCCATCGGCGGTGTAATAAAAGGTGCATTTGCGGCCATCGCCTTGGAACTCCACGTCGCCAATCTTCATGTCCAAATCAAGCGTGCGGGCGATGACGCGGGCTTGCACCATCACCTCTTTCTCTGCGTGGCGCACTTCGTCGAGGCGTTCAAGGTCGCGCTCGTGGGCTTTGCGCACCACCGTTTGTAGCCGGGCATCGGGGCGGACGCGCTTTCGTTTCATTTGCAGGCGCACGAGCTCTCCCGACAAGGAAACCTTGCCCACATCGAACCCCCCGGATGGGGATTCCACCACGACCCAATCGCCGGTGGTGGCACGGGTGTAGGGTGGGTTTTTAAAAAACTCCTTGCGGGAGCCATTTTTGAAGCTGACCTCCACGATATCGAAGGGCTTGGCATCCACGATGCCGAGGGCGGTTATCCAATCGAACGTGTTGTGGCGGTTGCAGCCGCCGGAAGCGCAGCCGCCATTGGAGCGGCACCCGCTTACGCTATCTTTACCTGTCGAGCAGGAACATCCTATGCATCCCATGTTGGTTGTTAGTTATTGGTGACTGGTTTGGTTTGAGGTCAAACGGATATGAGCACTATGCCGACGATGATGCAAACGGCGGCGATTAGCAGGAAGATTTTTCCCACATGCACTCGGAACAACCGCATCATGCCGGCTATCAGCAAATTGGGGAAGGCCATGCCAAGAAACACGGAGCCTATGACCGCTGGGGTGATGACGCCATCGTTGAACTCGTGTGCCGTGACGTAAGCGCCGATTCCAATGAGCGCCGTCATGAGGGCAATCAGCCCGATGCGCTTCAAGGTGAATGTCTGTTTGTTTTCAGGCATTTTTCAAAATGTGGTTCATTTGGATGGAGGTGTCGAGAAAAAGGATTTTCGGATTGGCGTTCCGTTCGACGTAGTAAATGTTGTCGTTGAAAAGGCCGACCAATCGGGTTATTTTGTCGAAGTTGAGCACTTTGGCCATGTTTTGGGCGGTGGCGAGTTCTTCGGGTTGCAGGCGCAGGTTGGGGTTGCCCGTCAGGACCAGCGCCATCAGCTCACGCAAGAAATGCAGCCCATAGTGGAGGAATTGCTTTTGGTTTTCGCGGCCTAGCTTGGCGAAGTCCTCTGTCCATTTCACGAGTTCCACTCCGTTGCCGCGCCAGCATTTGCGGAGCCAGTCGAGCAGTAAGCGGGCATCGTCGTTTTCGGGGTTGTCGGCGATGTGGAGCGCGGCGCTAAAGTCGCCATCGGCCGAAAAGGCGATTTGCCGGGCGCGGCTCTCGTCGAGGCCCCGTTGCAGATGCAGGCCCGTCGTTATTTCCTCGTCGCTCAGCAGGTCGGTCTTGACTAATTGGCAGCGAGAAAGGATGGTGTTCAGAATGGCATCCTGATTTTCGGCAGCCAACAAAAAAATCGTCTGCTCAGGTGGCTCCTCGACGAGCTTGAGCAGGCGGTTGCCCTCTTTGCCGAGATATTCGGGCAGCCACATCACAAGTATTTTGTAGCGCCCTTCAAAGGCTTTGAGGCTGAGTTTTTTGATGATGGCATTGCACTCGTCTTTGGTGATGTTGCCCTGCTTGTTTTCAGCACCCAGACGCTGTAGCCAGGTGTTTGCATCCATGTAAGGGTTTTCGGCAAGTGCCGCACGCCACTGCTTGAGATAGTCAGTGCTGACCGCATTGGCACCGACGGTCGGGAAAGAAAAATGAATGTCGGGATGGGCAAATTGGGCAGCTTTTCGGCAGGCGGAACACTCGCCGCAAGCATCGTGGAGCGCAGGCGCGGGTGGGTGGTTTTCGGAGGAGTCGGGTGCTCCAAAGAGGCTGTTTTCTGTTGGTTCGGCTTTGCGGCTTGTCGGATTTTTTTCACATTGCAACAGCTGGGCGAACGCGAGCGTCAAGGCCAAATTGCCACTGCCCGTCGGCCCCAAAAACAGCAAGGCGTGGGGTATGCGCTCGCTGTGTGCGAGTTGGAGCAGGAATGTCTTGGTCCTGCTTTGGCCGATAATGTCGCTGAAAATCATTGTTTTGTGCAAAGAACCCCACGCTTGATTGGCTAATGGCACGACGTGGCAACACAAAACCTTCGCAGACAGCACTGCGCTTATTGACTTGAAATTGGGTCAGACGATTGGGGCCGTGTGCATGGTTGTCAATGGATTCGTCGGACTATGTTTTGGCGAAAATTTGCCTCGTATATGGAGAGTCAGATGTGACTGTGCTGTTGAAAAGGTTTTTGCGTGAGGGCGAAGGTACGGCAAAAGATTGAGTGAATGAGCGCAATATCGAGTACCTGATTTGCAAAAAAACTATTTTTGCCCGTATCGGTTTTATGAGCCAACTTGCTGTCACCTATTCGCACACTCCATGAAAGTCGCCGTTATTCGCCGTGCTCATTTCAACGCCGCCCATCGGTTGCACAACCCCGCTTGGTCGGATGCCAAGAACAAAGAGGTGTTTGGGCTTTGCAACAACCCCAACTGGCATGGCCACAACTACGAGTTGGAGGTGAAGGTGACAGGTGATATTGACCCCGACACGGGCATGGTGATTGACCTCGGTTGGCTGGCCGATTTGATAAAACGCGAGGTGGAACAGCGATTTGACCACAAAAACCTGAACTTGGACACCGCCGAATTTAGAAACCTGAACCCGACCGCCGAAAATATCTGCGTGGTGATTTACATGATTCTGCGCCAGCAGATTCCGAAAAAATACGACCTTCATGTGCGGCTTTACGAGACACCGCGCAATTTCGTGGAGTATCCCGCCTAAGCATTTGTTTCAAAGCCCCTTCCTGCTCCGGCAGAAGTTTTAAAACAGGTTCTGTTCCCGGAAATCCGGTATTACCGTGATTTTTTGCAAAATCCCTATGCGCGACTTTGGCTGTCCGCCCAAAAGTCCGTCACTTTTGCCGCACCCATTTTTTTCTGGGGGAAACAACCTGTTTTGCGCTGTAAGTGGCTGATTCCCTGCTCATTTTTAATCCTTGCTATCGTATGCAAAAGGCAAGCTTGTTCTATGTTATCAGCCTGTTGCTGACGGCGACGGGCGCTGTGTGGTGTCAGCCACTTGAATTTCGCAGCACATCGAACACATTCAAGCCGAAGGAATTGACGGCAGCGATGTTTGTGGATTCGACCAAAAATATGCTCGAGCGTCATGTAAGCGTGCAGGTGCTGAACGACCGAGGGCGCGACTCGACAAGGAGGCATTTGCTGGATTCGTTGTTCGAGCTCAAATCGAACGGAAAAATCAGTGCGGCGGCGCTCTTGGAGGCTTTGCCCGATTCATTTTTTGAAACAAAAAAGCGTTGCTGCAACTTTATCTGGGACAAGCGTGATGTCTATTGGCTGCGGTTTGCATTGGAAAACAAAACCGATAAAGAGGATTTTTTGGTCGAAGTGGTCAATCCTTTCATCAACCGCATCGAATACTATTCACTGAATTCGCTCAAAGACACCGGGCTTTTGACGGGTACCAATTTCAGGTTTGGCGTGCGCCCTGACTCCAATTTCCGCAATTTCCTCTTCCCTGCCCATATCGCCCCAAACAGTGTCGCGTGGTTTTACCTGAAATTCGAGTCCGAAGCGCCGCTGCACCTGCGCATCTTGATATTTGACCGAAAAGAACGAGTGGAAGGGGGGCCTCAACAATGGACGGTGGACATCCTAATGACCATTTTTTATGTCTTCACCGTTCTTTTTCTCATTTTATTGGCCATTCTCATTGTTGCTTCCAAGCAGTCTTTCCATTGGTACTACTTTGGCTATGTGTTGGTGACGGCACTATTCATCCCCGCGCATCTGGGGTTGGGCTTCATGTATATTTGGAAAAATAACGGCGATTTGCAGCACATTGTGCCGATGGTGCTCAACAACCTCCGCTTAGTATTGGGTATTCAGTATTTCAGGCTCTATTTTGATTTGCCTAAAAGCTCGCCGCGGCTCAACTATTTTGCGGAATCCTTCATTGGGGTTTTTCTGCTCACGTTGTTTCTGCAAGCCATGCGATTCATCGTCTGGGTGTTCAACCTGAAGTTCACGAGCGAAGTGTTCATATTGTTTTTAGGCCTGTTGGGACTGTTTAGTTTGGCCATGCTGGCTTGGCTGTTCCGCGAGATGTTTTTGAAAAAGCGCCGACGTTTTTCTTGGCTTTTGTTGGTCATCGCGCTCAACTGCATCGGTATCGGCATCACCTCGCTCCAGCATCTGGGCTATGGGTCCACGGGCTTCGACTTGGCTGACCGCGTCTTGGCCTCGTTTCGCATCGCCAACACCTTTTTCCTCTCGCCGTTTGTCATTGGAGCCTTTTTCTTGGAAATGGTGCTGGTGTTCAATTTTGCGGTGCGACGTTACTTGCGGCTGATTGAAGTAAACCAAAAAACCGAACTGCGTATGGCACAAGCCAAAGAACAAGGATTGAGCGAGCAGCTTATTCTGGGCATCGAAAAAGAGCGTCGCCGCATCGCTCGCGACCTCCACGACAGTGCTTGTGTGCAGTTGGCTGCAGTTAATATGAAAGTGGATGCCATGCGGGAGGATGTCTCGACCGACCATGAGCTCGCCCAAAAAATGACCGATATCGCCGATGACCTCGACGCGATTTATCACGAGGTGCGCGGCATTTCGCACGACCTTATGTCGAAAACACTCGATACCACCGGGCTGGAAACTGCTTTGGAAGAATTGACGGTGCGCATCCAGCAGGCCCAAAAAGGGCTAAACGTTCAGTTTTATGCCAATTATCCCTTAGACCGAGTTGGCAACGTGACAAAAATCCACCTATACCGCATCGCCCAAGAGCTCCTTGCCAACGTGCTAAAACACGCTCGAGCCTCAATGGTCAATCTACAACTGCTCGAAGTGGAAGGCAACCTGCTCCTCACGGTGGAAGACAACGGTCAGGGTTTCGACGCATCCCACAATGGTACCGATGGCATCGGTATCTCGAATGTGCGTACCCGTGTAGAGGCATTGCGAGGTAAGATGCACTTGGAATCGGCCCCAGGTCGGGGTACATTTGTCAGCATCGAGGTGCCGCGTGCAAGTTTGGTCGGGAACTTCGAGGATGGGTAATCTCCTCCGTTGCCCCCTCACCCCCTCACCAACCTTCCCACGCCCACCGCCTTGCCACTCCCGTCGCGCAAAATCACCGCGTACGCCCCGGCGGCCAGCCCCTCCAGCGACACTCGCCACCGCTCCCCCGCCGCCGACACCCGCTCCGACCGAACCAAGCGACCCCGAGCGTCGTACATCTCCAGCACCGACGGCATCGCCCCCTCCCACCTCAGCCACGCCGACTCCCCCGCCGGGTTCGGCCAGATGACCAGCGTCGCCACGCCCTCCGCCTCCGTCACGCCCACCAGCGCCTTCACCTCGAACGTCCACGCCGCCTCGCAGCCCCGCGCGTCCGTCACCGTCAGCGCGTAGGTGCCCTCCGACAGCCCCGCAAGAATGGCCTCCATGCTGCCGCCCGGCTCCCACAGGTAGGCGTAGGGCGGCGTGCCGCCCGTCACGCTGTTCACCACGATGCCCCCGTCGGCGCTCTGTGGGGTGGAGGGCCGGGTGACGGTGGCGGCGAACTGCAGGGTGTCCGGCTCGGGGATGTCGAAGGAGAAGGTGGCCGTGCAGCCCCAGTCGTCGGTGACGGTGACGGAGGCCGGGCCGGGGCCGAGGCCCGTGTCCACCGAGTCGGTGGCGCCGGAGGGCGACCACAGGTAGGCGAAGGGGGGCTTTCCGGTGAGCGCCCTGACGGAGAGCATGGCGTCGGCGGCGCCGAAGCAGGAGATGGGCTGTCCGTCCACCTGCAGGGTGGGCGCGGGGGCGGCAGGCACGGTGACGGAGGCCGTCAGGGAGTTTCCCCTGGCGTCGGTGACGGTGAGCAGGTAGTTGCCGGGCGCGAGGCCGGAGAGCGAGTCGCCGGAGAGGGGGCCGGACTGCCACGCCACGCCATAAGGCTCGCAGCCGTGTTGCGGGGCGATGGCAACGCTCCCGTTGCTCCCGCCGACACAGGCGGGCGACACCCCCGGCTCGGCGGCGAGGGCGAGGGCGGGGGTTTCGTAGGCGCCGATGTCCACCGTGCCGTCCTGGATGCGGGGGGTTCCGGCGAGGTCGGTGGGGATGTTGGCGGCATGGAGGTTGTTGCCGGCGTTGCGCAGGGGCGAGCAGGCTTGGAGGCGGAAGTCGCCCGCGTCGGGGTCGACGAACATGGGGTCGAGGCCGATAAGGGTGTTGTTGCAGGTCACGTTGGGCGGGGAGCAGTCGAGCGAGTCGAGGGCGCAGTTGTCGAAGGTCACCGACGGATAGGTGCCGAACAGGTTGAGCGGCCCGATGTCCGTGTTCGCGTGGAAGACGCTGTTGCGGTATTTGGTCGGGACGGGGGCGGACGAGCTGTGGTTCTGGCGGTAGTAGAGCCTGTTGCCGACAACGCTGAGGTGGCTGAAGTTGAGCGAGGTGGTGTATTGGGGGGCTATGCCGTACAGGTGCATGCTGTCGTGGTTGGCAATCTCTATGTTGCGGAACCGCACGTTGGGCGTGTTGTAGCAGACGGCGAAGGCACGCATGCCGATGCTGCCGGGAACCTTTCTGTTGTTCCTGATGACCAGATTGGAATACTCGCAGTCGCCGCCGGGCGCACAATAAGCATCAACTACAGAAGAGATGACGCATGAATCCACGACACAGTCGGTCACTTCTATCTTGAGGCCATTTTGTGAGTGGATAGAAGCAACTATCCCGCCTACGTTGTTTTTTAACAGGCATTTCTTAATTTTACATTCTTTTTGCCCGTAAGCGTTGAACGATATGCCGTTAAGGAACCTCGAGTTCGTCACGTGCGAGGTCTGGGTAAAGTTCCCGGAGGTGAAATAATCGTCCCTGAAACTGATGGACAGGTTCCCGTCGAAGAGGCAGCTGTCAACCCTGGAGTGGTTCCCTGAGTGGTTCTCCAAGACCCAGCGGGTGGAGTCGCCGTTGAGGTAGAAGCGGCAGTTGAGGTATTGCAGGGTGTCGTCTTGCGAGAGCGACTTGTACAGCACCGCCTTGCCGAAACGGGCGGCCTGATTGGCCGTGAAGGTGCAGTTGCCGAAATCCGGGACGCGCTCGACGCCCACATGCCCGGTGCAGTAAACCGCCCCGCCGTCCGCCCCGACGCTGTTGCGCTCGAACACGCAGTCGAGAAACTGGACGGCCATGGAGCCGTCGGCGGCGGCGTGCACGAACACCGCCCCGCCGTGCAGGCGCGCGTGGTTGCGCTCGAAGCGGCAGTTGCGAAACACCGGGTAGGCCACCCCGCCGCCGGCGTTGATGTGGACGGCCGCGCCGCAGGCGTTGCGCGGGAAGGGGAAGCCGGTCAGGATGGGAGGCTCCGCCCTGCCGTGGCGAAAGGTCAGCCCGTCGAAGAGCGTGCCGTCGGCGGCCTCGCCCATCACCAGTATGTTGAAGGAGTTGTCGGTGCTGTCGCCCGCCGCGCCGATGTCGCCGCTCAGCACGGTGGGGTGCGCCTGCCAGTCGCGCTGCGCGAGGTTGGCCTCGGTGCCGGCGAAGCCGCCGTAGAGCCGCACGCCGCTGGGCATGAGGAAAAAGGAGTCGCGGTTGCCGTCGCCCGTGGGCCTGTACTCGCCCCCGGCCACCCACACCTCGTCGCCGGGCTGGGCGGCGGCAAAGGCGGCGTGCAGGTCGGCGTAGGCGTCGGCCCACGACGAGCCGTTGTTCTGGCCGGTGGCGGCATGGTTGACGTGGAGGCGCTTTTGCGAAAGGGCGGGGCCGAGCGCCCCGAGGAGGAGTATGGAGAGGAGGAGGATGTTTTTCATGAGAATAAAAATTGTGTTCGGTTCGTGTAAGTCATGCGAATCAAGAGTTGGAAAACCCAAAGTGTTGAAAATCATATTTTTAAGCACCCACGTTTACGAAACTTTTGAAAGTTTCGTAAACGTAAGTCGCTTAAAATGAAGTCAATTTTCTAACCCTTGATTCGCATAAGTCATTGCACATTGAGCATTGGACATCGAATATTTAAATAGACTTGTTGCGGTGGAGGGTTTTGAGTGAAGGGGGTTGTCATTTTTTCGACTGGCGAGGCAAATTTTGCAGTCGAAATTGGGCATATTCGGCGAAAAATTTAACGAAGCCAGTCGGAAAAAGGGCTTTCCCTTCGCCAAAGGCCTCCACCGCAACAAGTCTAATAAATGCCCAATGTCGCCTTTGATTCGTCCGACGATTTCGATTCGTCGGGCGAGTGTCCTGAAAGGGATTGGCTGGCGGCCGGGCGACGCTGTGCCGCCCGGCCACTATATGCCCAAGAGCACTCACTGCCTCACCACGCGGCCCTCGGCCTCGGCGTCGCCCACCCTCACTTTCCAGAAATACACCCCGGCGGGCCAGTCGGCGGCCTCCCGGACGATGAAAGAGGTGGTCGGCCCCGTCAGGGGCGTCTCGCGCCGCAGCAGCCTCCTGCCAAACGGGCCGAACGCCAGCACGACGGCCCGGTCGGCGCCCTCGGGCGCGGCGATGTCGAGCGCGAACGCCCCGGATGTCGGGTTGGGGGGGCAGGCGACGGCGAGGGCCGGGGTCGTCGGGGGCGCGTCCTGCCGGGGCTTGGCAGGCTCGCCCAGCCGCAGGCCGTAGCGCCCGCCGCGGGCGTTGAAGGCCATGGCCGGCATCAGGTCCGCGCCCGCTTGAATCACGCGCTCGCCGACGCCGACCGCGCGCCTGGCGCGCAGGGTGAGCCAAAAGACGCTCTGCCCCTCGCGGGCGTGCTCCTCCGGCAGCCCGGCATACCACGCGAACCTGATTTCGCCGCGGGCGGCATCCGACAGGTTGAAGCAGGCCTCCGTCACCTGTGGCAGGTCGCCGGCGCTCACCCCCACGAACTCCCACCGCTCGGCATCGAAGCGCAGCCCGAGCTGCATGGCGGCCAGCGGCACCGCGCCCTCGTAGCGCAGCGGCAGGCTCAGGTACGCGCCGGCCGCCGCCGCGCCGGCCGTCTCGCCGCTCAGGGTCAGCGTCCCCAGGGGCTGGCCCTTGGCGAGGTCGGCGTCGTGCGAGTGGTTCACGTCGCCCACCTTCACGGCCACGAAGTCCACGGACGTGTTCGACGGGTTGCCCACCCAGTTCTCGTCGGGTAGGCCAAATAGGCCGGTGGGGATAGAAGGCAGCGTACCAGTAGAGTACGCGTCGAAATATCGCCACGAGGCATTGTCGGGCAAGGTCAGGTGGATGCCCAGAATCAGCTTTCTTATCTCGTCAATGTCGTCGCTCTGAACCTGACCGTTATTGGTCGCGTCCGCCGCCGCGTACTGGTAAATGGAGGTGAAGGGGATGATGTTGTGGATGTGCCGGGAGATGAGCGCGAGGTCGAAGGAGGTCACGCCGTTCACCCAATGCTCGAAGCCCGTGAACCTGACCTGTGGGGTCACCTTATAGGTGGCCATGTCGCAGGGGCACAGGGACCACGGGGCGTTGTTGGGCCATATACTGATCGGCGGGCAGTTGGGGTCCGTCATGGTACGCTGCACCCGGATGGCCGCGTCGTCTATGTCCGCCCCGTTGGCGTTGCGCACCCAGCCCGCCAGCATGGGGGTGCAAAGCGGGAAATCGTCCTCGAAGATATACACGTCGGCCACGCACCCGTCGCCTCCCGGCGGGTCGGTGGCCACGTCAACCATGGATTCTCGCACGGTGACGCCGTTGACGCAGTTTATCGGCGCGTCGAAATTGACCGTGAACGACGAGCCCAACTCGACGGGCTGCGCCGTCACGGGGAAGAAGCAGAAAGTGACCCTGTTGCCCTCAATCTTGAAACAATCGGTGAAGCCCCCGTCGGGCAGGCATTGCGGGTTGGCCGGGCACCCGAACTCGTTGTCGCTTATGCCGGCAATGGCGACGCCGGCGGGCAGGTCGAACTCAAGGGCGACGCGGATGCGGTCGAAGTCGAGCGGGTTGGTCGGGTTCGCCCAAGCGAGCGATGCTTTCACGCCCAATTCGCTACAGGTGCTGTTCTCTTGCGCCGCCCGGACGATGACCGTGAACTGGCCCGGTGGGCAAGGCTCGTCCCCGTCGAACACGACCTTGGCGCAATCGAGCGGCAGGCAGGCAGTCTTGCAATCGCTGCCGATGCGTATCTGGCCCTGCGCGAGGCAAACGTTGGCGCCTGCCTCAAGAGATTCGTTGACGGGCCCCTTGATTTCGATGTCGAACAACCTCAACTCGTCTTGCCCGGGCACCACAATCCCCGAGCTCTCGTCAAACCTGACATAACCGCGCCAATTGTCCGTGCCCGCTATTGGCTCGATGGATTGCTCGGCGGGCGAGTGCGCGAAATTTGTCATTTTGGGCGGGTCCATGATGTTGTCGGTTTCTATCACGAAGGAAAACGAGAGGTGCCCGACATTGACGGCACCCATCCCGGTGTTGGTTGCCAACACTGGCAGCAACCCGTCGTCATGGTCAAAATCCGCGAACGACACGCAAAGCCCCGATTCGAGGTCGTTGGGGCTTGGCACCGCGAACACGTCCGATTGCAGGGACAGGTTCTGGCAGTGGATGTTGGCCAAGTCATGGTCGTAGGCGGAAAGCACGGTCAAGAACTCCAAATCCTCGCCCGGCACGCCGTCCACAGCCAGGACAAAAAGGCTTGCCCGGTATTGGTTGAAGCCGTTGTTGACAAAGGTTATCGTCGGGGAAGAGCAGATACCTTGTTCGTAGGCGGCGCAGAACAAGGCAAGGGTCACTTGGTTGTCGGGGTCAAAGCCCAAGGCGCCTTGATAGGCTATGGGAAGGCAATTGGCCGTCTCGACCCGGTTGACCGACGACAGCCCGCCCGAGGGGATGGTGGCCACTCGCAGGGATACAATCAACTCATCGTAGCACAAGTCGAACGAGGCTGGGTTGCCCGGCACCGAGAGGCTGTTGGTCAGCAGCCCGACCTGGAAGAAGAAGCGATTGCACTCGCTTTCCCCGCAGGCGGGGGCGGATATTGGCTCCACGAAAATCCCTATGTTGCTGCAACTCGGCGGCACGACGCAAGTCGCCGTGCCTTGCCCCCTGACCTCTTCTTTCGCAACCAACAGGAGCGACACAAGGAAAAAGACTGTGCGCAGCAGGTCAAGCCACCCACCCGCATAGCGGGCGGCCGGGAAAGACAAGCGGCGAGACTGGCTGGCGCCGCCTGTCACGGCTCTTGAGACGGGGTTTTCCATGAGCGTGCCGAAAGGGGCAAGGGATTGAGATGGGGTGCCGGGCGATTCAATGTTTTGCCACCCCGTTTTTTTCGGAAGATAATTTTGTCAAGCATGGTAAAAGGTTTTTGAAAAATGAATGAATAACGGTTTGCATGATGCTCAAGGGATGATTGGCATGCCCCTCGCCGCCGCGTCGTGTCGCGGCGAGCGCCGTGGGGTGCGCCGCGCACTCGAGCACGCGGCGCACCCCGCCGGGCGGGGCATCGGTGAGGATTAAAAAAACTGCCGGGCAAAAAGGCCGCCTCTCGGTGGCGTCGCGCAAAAACGTCGGTTTGCGAGGACGCACACCCAGCGGTCACAGGGTGAGATTAAAGCGTGCCGCCCGTCGTGCCGGGCAACGTGATGGGAGGGGATTAGGCGCGCCAACGTCTTGGCGAGGGCTAATGTAGGGAGGGGCGGCGACATGGGCAAGGGGGTGGGGAGATTTAACATACGGGAATGTGCGATTTTTAGTGGGAGGGCGCCTGCAATCAGAATGCTGTATGTGGAAAAGGCTTGCCTAACCCTCCCAAAGCCCGTGTTTTTTTAGCCATTCCTCCACGCAGTATCGGTTTTCGCAGCCAGTTTTTGAGCGAATGCTCTTGATGTGGCTTTCCACAGTGTCGTCGCTGATGAAGAGCATGGAGGCCATTTCCTTGGTGGCTTTTCCTTTGGCGTATGGTCGGGCTACCTCGAGCTCACGGGGGGTGAGCAGTCCGCGTGGTGGTTTGGGGCCGGGGATGACGCTGCCATGAATGACGACTTTGAGCGAGGTTTGGTCAAGAAAATACTCTCCATCGGCCACGGCTCGAAGGCCGCGCAGCAACTCGTTTTTCCCGATTTCCTTGGTGGCGTAGCCTTTGGCACCTTTGGCGAGACAGTCGCGGATGGTGGTGATTTCATGGCTGACGCTCAGAATCAGAATGCCGAGGTCGGGAAATTCTTGCATCAACAAATGACTAATGGTGCCGCCGTCAAGGTTTTTTTCCTTGAATTGGTAATCGAGCAGCAGCACATCGGGACATTGGACGCGGGTTTTTTCCAGCACCTCGTCGCCGTTGCGGGCGCTCCAGATGACTTCGACTTCGTCGTCGGTGTTGGCGAACATGGCGCTCAGGCTTTCTAGCAGCAATTCATGGTCGTCGGCAAGGGCAATGCGAAGGGGAGTGGGCATAGTGCGGTAGGGTGGTTAGGTTGTGGCGGTGAAAGTAAGGAAGTCACGATTTTTCACTAAAAAATAAGTAAGAACTTAGCCGCTCATGTCAGCCCCACCCCCTCCCGGTGTGGAGGGGGTGGGGCTGACGCGTTAAGTTTTTACAAAAATAAATGGAATTTGATAATCACGCGAATAGTGGGACAGGTCGTGCCGATTTGGGAATATGGTAATGTCGCAATGGGGCAATTGGACCTGACTTGAATTTTAGCACCTTTGCGCATGAGCTCGCGCGATGCTTATACCCGTTTTTGCGACAAGGCCCCTGACCTGCCGCTGTTCATGCAGCCGTGGTATCTGGACGCTGTTTGTCAAGGAGGGCAGTGGGAGGTGGCGTTGGTGGAAAAAGCGGGGCAAGTCGTGGCGGCATGGCCTTATTTTTTGAAAAAGAAATGGCATTGGCGTTATGTGGCCATGCCCCCGCTTGCTCGCATGATGGGGCCTTACTTGCTTCCCGAATGGCGTTCCCCGCGCAAGGAAATGTCTATACTTGGTGATTTGCTTGAGCAATTTCCCGTTGGGCGGCTGGCGGCATTTGAGCAGGATTTCAACTACACGGCCCAAAACTGGCTTCCTCTTTACTGGCGGGGTTTCCGACAAACTACCCGCTATTCTTATTTTTTGGAAATCAACGACTTGGATGCGGCTTGGAAAAATCTGGCACCCGACTACCGGAATCAAAAAATACCAAAGGCTCGCGAACAAACGGCGGTGACGACGGAGGGCACGCTGACCGATTTTTTCGCGGTGCAACAATTGAGTTACCAGCGGCAAGGCTTGGGCTCTCCTGTTCCCCTCACTCTGTTGGCCCGCCTCGATGAGGCACTTGCCGCCCGGGAGCGGCGCGCCATTTTTTTTGCGCGCGACCTTCGGACGGGGGAGGCGCACTCGGTGGCCTATCTGGCCTGGGACGAACGGACCGCGTGGCTGCTCATGGCGGGCGACGACCCTGCTCACCGCTCATCCGGTGCGGGCATCCTGTTGACTTGGGAGGCCATTCGATACGCTGGCGAATCGCTGCGATTGCCCGAATTCGATTTTGCCGGGAGCATGATATATGCCATCGAACGGGTGCGACGGCAGTTCGGGGCCGCGCAGCGGCCTTATTTCAGGGTGCAAAAGGAGTGGTCGGCAGCGTGGAAGGTTGGGAAATTGCTGTTCAGATGATTTTCCGCAAAAACTTAGCCGCTCGTATCCGCCCCACCCCCAGGGCAAACGCATCAAAATGGCACAAACCTCGGAGAGGTCAAATGTTGGTAGAAACGCCCCATTTTCGCGGTGTGTACGACCCCGGAGGGGTCGAATGTTGGTAACCTGTTTGCTGCGATAGACATTTGACCTCTCCGAGGTCGGTTGTATTTTGATGCGTTTGCCCTGCGCCCCACCCCCTCCCGCCTTTTGGCGGGGAGAGGGGGGCTCGCTAAGTTTTTACGATTTTTCTTGGGTTGTTTTGTGCAATGGCTCATTGGGAGGGCATCAAGAGCGAATCGTTTCACAAAAAAGAACGCAACTGCCTCTGTTATGAAAATCACACTCTTCCTGACGACCTTTTGGTTGATGCTTGCCGCGCTTTTTTCCCCTGCCGAAACAACTGTTTTGACTGGAAAAGTCTCCGACGAATCGGGGGGGGCGCTCCGGGATGTCGCTGTCAAAATTTTAAAAAATCGGGTGTTGGTCGCGGAAACGACCACCCGCGCTGAAGGCGAATATCGCCTCGCATTAGCCCCTGGCACTTACGATGTGGTGTTTTCCAAAGATAGCTTTGTCTCCCTGCGCATCGTGGACGTGCAGGTGTTGGCGAATAAGGAAACCCAGCTCAGTGTGCATCTTGAAATGGGCACCACATTGGGGGAGACGCTTGTTCGAGATTTCAGCACGTTGGCGAGGGGTTACGGAGCGGGCGCTGGCGCGGAGCCTTTAAGTATGCGCGGTAGCCGGGATGCAACTGTCTCCAAACGAAAAATCGGTTCCACTCCCAAGCTTGCTGCCGAATCAAAACCTGCCGCTGCCGAGCCGCCACCCGCCGCTGCCGATGAAGGCGTGGTAGAGATAGATGGGGCGATGAAAAGGATGCGTGTCGTTTTTTCGCCAGAGACCTACGAGGAGATGGTGGAAGCGGCGGGCGATGCGCCCGATGTGCCGCTTCCTGGCCGCTTCACTCAACCTACGCCTCGAGCTGGCTTGCTCACGGCTGGCGAATGGAACGACCTGCACAATTGGAACCGCCATTGGCTGGATTTGCTCGCCGACGGGGAAATAGAGCCATATCAGGCGATGTACGGCTTTTACCCCAAACATCGCTACACCGCGTTGTTGCTCAATGAGCAGGATTTTCCGATAGCCGATGCTGCCGTTGTTCTGAAAGATTCGCGTGGGGCAACCATTTGGGAGAGCCGCACCGACAACACGGGCAAGGCCGAGTTGTGGGCTGGTTTGTTTGACAAAAAAGAAATGCTCAACCTCGTCATGGAGGCGTGGGTGCAGGGCGAGAAACACGAGTTCGCGCAGCTCAAAACTGCCAGCGAGGGCATCAATTTTTTCAAGATAAAAGCCGAGTGCCGTGCTCCGAAAAACGTGGACATCGTGTGGGCGGTGGACGCGACGGGGAGCATGGGCGATGAAATTGAGTATTTGAAAACGGAGTTGCTGGATGTGATTGAGCGGGCGAAAAATCGGAACCCCGGCCTTGTCTTCCGCATGGGTACGGTGTTTTATCGCGACAAAGGCGACGAGTACATCACCAAGAGCAGCGCCCTCGCTTCCGATATTTCCAAGACGGTGGAGTTTATCAAAAAGCAAAGCGCCGACGGCGGGGGCGACTACCCGGAGGCGGTGCATAGTGCGCTCGAAGAGGTGGTTTTCGCTCAAAAATGGAGTGCCGATGCTATTGCCCGGATATGTTTTTTGGTGCTGGATGCCAGTCCCCACCAGTTGCCCGAAGTGAAGGAGAGCCTCCAAAAAAGCATCCGCGAGGCGGCGAGGCTTGGCATCCGCGTTGTGCCGGTGGTGGCTAGCGGGAGCCAAAAAGACACGGAGTTTTTGATGAAATTTTTCGGTCTTGCCACCAACGGCACTTATGTTTTTCTGACCGACCATTCGGGCATTGGCGGCAAACACTTGGAGCCTACTTCCGAAGAATACAAGGTGGAGCCATTCAACGAACTGCTTGTGCGTCTCATCGCCGAGTACACCACTATCAAGACCTGTGAAGGCAAATCGGAGATTCTTTTTGCCGACAATGGGCAGCAGCAAGGGCAGTGGTGGCAAGCCTTTTATTATCCCAATCCCGTCAGCACTCAATTCACCCTCGAGCTGCCTTTTGAGGTGCAGTCGGTCACGATTTTCAACTCCGAGGGGAAATCCGTTCGGAAGTTGGAGCAGCTGCGTGTTGGTCGCAACACGGTCGTCGTCAGTGATTTGTCAGCGGGATACTATACTATCCGCATTATGAAAGATGGCCGGGCGCAAACGGGGAAGTTGATGGTGGTGCGGGTGTGAGGCATTACTTCATCACCAGCCCGCCGTAGTTGAGTTTTGCCTTGACGAGTCCTTTGGCGTTGGCATCGCCGTAGGAGCCTTCCATTTTTTCAAGGTTGCCCGATTTGCTGTGGTGGCGGATGTTGGCGCCTGCGGGTGTTTTGATGTCGGTGTAGCGTCCTTCCAAGTCGAAGCGATAGGAGGTGCCGCGTTCGGTGAAGAGTTGTACGTCGGTGTATTTGCCCACCACGTTGATGTTCGAGACGTTTTTGCCGATATTTTCGATTTTGAGGCTTCCGTAGCTCAGGTCGGCATCAGCGGTTTCGCCCACGTTGGTGAAGCGGATGTCGGTGTATTGCGCGGTGAGGTATGCGGCCCGGGCGCTGCGCACGCGCAGGTTGGCGTATTTTGTCTGCAAGCGCAGTTCGTCCACTTCTCCCAGATTGAAATCATCGTATTTGGAGGTAAGGCGGAGGGTGCTGACGCGGTCGCCTTTCAGTTCGGAGTATTTGGTGTCGAGTTGCACCTCGCGGGCTTCGGTGATGGTTATTTGGCTGTAGCTAATCTGGCCATACAAGTTGTTGACGCGAGCGATGTAGCCTTTGCCGTAGCCGAGATTGAGGTCAGCATCGTTGTTCACGGCTTCGGTGCGAAGGTCGCCATACTTGATTTCGGCGATGAGCTTGCCATTGAGCGTGGCGACGTAAGAGTTGCCGTAACGGTTTTTGAGGTCGAGTTGGTTGCCAATGGGCATATAGACTTCGTAGTTGATTTTGAAGTCGTTGCAGTCGTTTGTCCAGTTGATTCCGCTTTTTTGCTCCAGCATGGTCTCGGCTTTCACATAGCCTGAGGCATTGGCAAAGTTGACTTTGATGCGGTCGAAAATTTTGTCGGCATCGCGTTGGCTTCCTGCGTTCACGACGATGGTGATGTCAATTTTGACGGTGTTGTTTTGCCACGTTTTCACATTGACCTTGCCGTACTTGTTGTAAAGGGCGGTCATGCCGTCGGTGGTGGTGTTGAACTCGCGGTTGATGGTGCGCGTGAATTCGAGCGTGGGTTTTTCATTGGCTTGCGCCACGCAGGTGCCAGCCACCCAGAAGGACAGCGCGAACAGGATGCGCAGGGTGGGCATGGTGACGGTATCAGATATTCTTGACTTCATTGTTTGAATCGCTGTTTAAAGTTTTCGTTTTGGTGGATTTTTCCAGCCGTTCGAGCACGCGCTCGAGGATGGCCGCTTTGGCCCGATAGTTTTCAATCATTGCCCGCACCACTTGCTCGCGGTTGCCCTCCGGCACGGTGGCGAGTTCGAGCTGCAATTCGGCCATGATGTTGTCCAATTGTTCCAAGTCTTGTTCTACTTCGGCGGACTGGCTGCCTGCAAATTTGGCTAATTGACGCTGTTTGCCTTCAATGTCGCGTTGAAAATACTGCTCTAACTCGGCGTATTCGTTTGAGACTTGGCTCATGGCCATGACGGGCGGCTCGCTCGAACGCGCATACCACACGCCCAAGCTCAGCCCTGTCACCAACAACGCTAAAGCTGCTGCTGCGCGAAGCAGGGAGCGATGCCAACCGACACGGATGATGCGTGCCTTGCCTGGCGTTTGTTTTTCGATATTGGCCCACACGCTCAGGTCTGGCACTGCTTGGTCGAATGTGTCGCGGTTTTCGCGGATAAAGTATTCGAGCGGGTCGGGCGCTTGGTTTTCGGTTTCGTTCAGATAAGACTCAAGGCTTGTCCACACCCGTTTGTCAGGCTCGGCGGTGTCGAATGCTGCACGGTTGAGGAGCAGAGCCGTTTCCAAAGCATCGGCCTCTTGGAGGCGAGCGAGACTTTGTTCCACTTTTGTCCAAACGTGCTGCTCTGGCGTGGCCGCGTCAAAGTCGGGGCGGCGCGAATGGATGAAGTGTTCTATCGAATCTGGTCTGTTCATTTTTTATGAAGGTTTTTGGCTTGGCGAATAATTTGGTCTCAGGAGCGCACCCTAGGGGTTGTTGCTGTCAATGTTTCGCGCAATTTGGCTTTTGCGCGGCTATACTGCGATTTGGAAGTCGCTTCCGTGATGCCAAGCACTTGGGCGATTTCCTCATGGTCGTAGCCCTCAAGGGCGTAGAGGCTGAACACGACGCGATAACCGTCGGGCAAATCGCTGATGGCCTGGTTGATGCGCTCCACGGAGTAGGGCGGCTCGGGTTCTGGCGCTTGTTCGTCGGCGCGGTCATTGTGCTGCGTCAGCTCCGTCAGGGCTAAGCGGCGGCTTTTAAGGAAGTTGATGCATTTGTTGACCGTGATGCGCTTTATCCAAGCGCCTACGCTGCTTTCGTGTCGGAAGGTGTCCAGTTTGCTAAAGACTTCCACAAAAATACTTTGCAGTAGGTCTTCGGCATCGTGAGCGTTTTGCACCATGCGCAGTGCGGTGTTGTACATGGCTTTTGAATACAAGCGATACAACTCGAACTGGGCATCACGGCGTCCTTCTTTGCAGCGTTCTATCAGGTCGCGGTGCGTTTGTGTGGCGTCCATTTCGCTATTTGATTGTAGTGACATCTTTTTGCCGGGAGGGTTGCACGGAGGCTTAGGAATTTATACCTTGATTCGTTAGGATTTGTCAGATTGACGTGCTCGCTCTTCTTGATTTTGAACAGATTGCGGTTGTAGCCATGCCCAAAATTTGACGACGCGAAGTATAGTGTTCCATTTGGCGAATGCTTCATAATCCTCCGTGAGGATTTAATGCCCACAAAGACAAAACTTCCTCGTTTTTTTGCCTCAAAATTTCGACCCATGCTAATACGCTCACGACTACTCCCCGCTTTGCCTACTGTCAAATGGTTGATAGTAGGCCTGTTTTCGACTTTTTTCTTCGCCCCTTTCTCGGTTTTTTCCCAAGTTGACGACCTCAAAGGCATCATGCGCGAGTTGCGCGCGCTGGACGGCACCTGGTTTATGCCTACCGACAGGGGCGACCGACTCGAGTATTGGCAAATTGAGGACGACAGCACGTTTGTCGGTCGCGGCATGCGCATCAAACCTGAAAACGGCGACACGGTGCTGCTCGAAACCATGCGCATCGAACGGCGCGACACGACCATCAGTTACATCGTCAACGTGCGCGGCCAAAATCAAAATCGCCCCATCGTTTTCAAACTTACGCAAGCTGACTACGATGGCTATTTGTTTGAAAATCCCGCACACGACGACCCCCAGAAAATCCGCTACTTGTTGCTTGGCAACCGTGAGCTGCAAGTCTTCACCGAAGGCAAGCGCAACAACCGAACGGTGACACAAGAATATGTGTTTGAGCGCGAATTCACGCCCGGCTCCGTTGAATTTCGGGTGCGGGGCGGCATCAACGCCAATACCTTGCGCGGTTCGGGCACTTTGATACCCTTGTCAGGCGCTACCGAGCCGAAGTTTGGCTGGCGGCCGGGCTGGGAATTGGGCACTCAAGCTGTCTTCAACGGACGCGGCGGATTTGTGTCCATCAACTGCGAGATAGGCTTGGCTGGCAGATATTCTTCCGCAAACTCGGCCTTCGACATTTTCGACGATTCGCTGATTGTCTATCGGCGCGACGGCACTTACAGTACCCTATGGCTCACGCTCGCCGTCGCTCCCGAAATCACCTTCAAGCGCGACGGGCGTTTGTCTCTGTTGGTCGGGCCTTACTATGGTATCCTGCTCACCAGCCGGCTCAACGGGGTGGTGGAGCCGCAGGGTGAAAATCAGCTGTTCGAGTCGAACAACGATTTCAAGAAAAACGACCTCGGCGTGCTCGCGGGTTTGCAATACAAGCTTAATTTCGGCAAAAAAGACATCGGGGGCAAAATCGGCATTCGTGCCAATCTCGGCCTGTCGGACCTCGACAATCTCTATGTGCGCACCACCAAAGGCACTCAGCAAACCAATGGACGGGTTTCGCTTATGGGCGTGGCTGTTTATTACAGCGTCAATTTGTTGCAACTTTGAGTTTTTGGGGATTTGTTGAGGCATCGAGGAGGAGATGATGGATGGGGAGAGTGTTCAGAAAACTGTGTCATCTTAATGGAGACGATAAGAAAACATAGAGGCACGAAGGGCACAGGGTTTTGGTTTTCAATAACTTACATTCCTTTAAGCGCGGCGTGTATTGCGTAAAAAGAAAACATCCGGTATGATTTGACACACTTTTCCGAGCACTCTCCCCATCTCGATGCCTCAACACCTCAACCTCTCAACAACTTCTCTTATGCCCAAGCAAAAATTCTACGTCGTCTGGGAAGGCCACACGCCCGGCATTTACACCACTTGGGAAGCGGCCAAGCGGCAAGTGGAAGGCTATGCCCAAGCCAAATACAAGAGTTTTGAGAGCCGAGCCGCGGCCGAAAAAGCATTGAAAGAAAGCTATTGGGCCTACGTCAAAAAATCGGATAGCAAGCCGCCAAGTGCTGAGAAGGTGCCGCGTTCGGCCATTGTCAAGGAGAGCGTGGCTGTGGATGCGGCTTGCAGTGGCAACCCCGGCGACATGGAGTATCAGGGGGTTTACACTGCCGACGGAAAGCGGCTTTTTCATGTAGGCCCTTTGGAGGATGGCACCAACAATGTAGGTGAGTTCCTCGCCCTCGTGCATGCGCTTGCTATGCTGAAACAACAAGGCAAACCCTCAATGCCGATTTATTCGGACTCCAAAATCGCGCAAGGCTGGGTGAAAAAAGGCAAGTGCAACACCAAGCTGGAGCGCACCGGGCGCAACGATACGCTCTTCGAACTCATCGAGCGGGCCGAACGCTGGCTGGCTGCCAACAATATCACCAACCCAATCCTGAAGTGGGAGACCGAGTCGTGGGGGGAAATTCCCGCTGATTTTGGCCGAAAATAAAAAAACCGACCTGACGCTGTTGCGTCGGTCGGTTGGCATAGCCTTAGACTCCCTTTCATCCCTTTTTATTTGTCAGCAACGAAGCTGCTTGTTTCTCCGAGCAGTGTGGAAGGGTGCAGCCCAATCAGGTTGTGGCTTTGATTTTCTATGGCGCCTCTGTTGGCCAGCACTTCCTTCGCGTTCATGCCTGTTGCTTGAAGGTTCAGTTTGCCTGTTGGCAGTATGAACAGCTTGGCACCACTCTCTACGCGCAGCGTGTGTATTTTCACCTCTTCATCAATCACCGGGTAAGAAGCCGTGGTGGTGGAGGTGTTGGGGATTACTACATCGTGAAACTCGTTGGGAACCCGTTGGAGCGACCAGTTGGCGGCCACGTTCCAGTCAATGGGGCGACCGGGCTTGCCGCCCACCCACACGTTTTTGATTTGGGCTTGAGTTCCTTGTATGGAAAAAATAAGTGCGAAAGCGACGGTGATGACTGCAAGAGTATTTTTCATGACGTTCGATTTTTGATTTTAAAATTTTTGGAAGGTTAGTCGTAGCGTTTTTCACGATTATCAACAGATGCTGATTTACAGGCTTCTGGCGAGGCTTTTTTTACCTGCTCTGAACTCGATGCGTACCGTTTTCCCACAAGCCACGGGTTTGCCGTCAAGGGTGGCTGGCTGCCACGGCGGCATGGCTTGCACAAGTCGGAGGGCCTCTTCGTCGCAGCCGTGTCCCAGACCATGACGGACTTTGGCTTGGCCAATCGTTCCGTCGGCGTTCACGGTGAAAGTGACCACTACTACCCCTTCGATGTGGCGCATGGCGGCGGCTTCCGGGTAGCGCAAGTGTTGGCTGAAATACTGGGAAAGCAGAGCAAAAGTGTCGGCGAATTGAGCATCCCGCACTTCCGGGCCTTCATAGTGGCGCTTTTGGGCATTGAGTTGGTTGAGGAGGGATATGGCGAAAAACAAGACAAGCGTTCTCATGACAGTAGGTTGATTTCTCATTTGTGATGACACAAACTTACCCTCGACCGTGCTCGACGTGCCAACGAACTGAAGCGAGCGAGCCAGTCGGCGCAGTGAAATGGGAAAAAAGGCGGGTGAAGGCAATGTGGCAAGGGGCGTCAAGGCGCATTTGCCGCAATTGGTGACGGATGGTGGATGGTTGGCACAATCGAATCCACAACTATTTGTCACTTCAAATGATTTGAGCGCTCCCCTCTTCACTACCTTTCGGGCATGGAAACCCATCACATCATATTATGTGTGGACGACGAAGAGGACAACCTTTTGGTTTTCAGGAGTTTTTTCAGAAAATACTACACCGTGCTGACCGCCCAAAGCGGCGAGGAAGCTTTGGAATTGCTCAAAAAACAGCCGGTTGACCTCATCGTAAGCGACCAACGGATGCCACGCATGACGGGCGTGGAACTCTTCGAGCGCATTCGCGACGAACACCCCGACGTGGTGCGCATCATCCTGACGGGCTACAGCGACATCCAAGCGGTGATAGATGCCATCAACAAGGGCAAAGTGTATCATTTTGCGACCAAGCCTTGGGACACCGACGAGCTGAAAAACATCCTCGACCGAGCCTTGGAAGCTTACACCCTCCGACAACTCAACCGCCGTTTGGTGGAGGAAAACATGGAACTGTCGCTCCGCACCGAGCGCCAAGAAAAGGCCAACATACTTTCCCAATTCGAGCTGCTCAAGAGCCAAATAAACCCTCATTTTTTGTTCAACAGCATGAACATCCTCGCGGCGCTCATCCCGCAAGACCCCGCGAAGGCAGTAGAGTTCACCCATCGCTTCTCGAAGGTCTATCGCAAATTGTTGGAGTTGCGCGAGCAGCCATTGGTGTCGTTGAGCCAAGAATTGGACTTTGCCGACTCCTACGTCTATTTGCAAAAAATGCGTTTTGCCGACAGTTTGAACGTGGAAATCGAAGTGCCTGCCGCCGCGTGGCGACACTGCTTGCCCCCGTTCACCCTCCAAATTTTATTGGAAAATGCGGTGAAACACAACATGGCATCGGCGGAGCATCCGTTGCGCATCCGTGTTGGCCTCACCCCCGATGGCAAGCTGGAAGTGTCGAACAACCTCCAACTGCGCGGCTCCCCGGCAGAATCCACGCACCTCGGCCTGCAAATCCTGAAAACGCGCTATCAGCTCATCACCCCCGAACCCGTCGAATTTGAAAAGACCGAACAAGCGTACGTCGTGCGGGTGCCGCTCATCGAGGAGGCTTAGCGTTGAGATGAAGCGCCTCACAAACGACAATGGAGATGAACTATTAAGACCACTGTCCGATGAGCAACATCCAACTTTTGGCTACCCCACAACTGCGCAATCTCCTGTTAACAGCCCAACCAACTGCTATGCGAGTCATCATTGTAGAAGACGAAAAACACGCGCGAGACAACTTGGAAAAACTGCTGCGCGAACTTGACCCTCACATCGAGATTCAGGCCAAACTCGATTCGGTGCGTGGCACGGTGGCGTGGCTGCAAGCCAACGAGACCGACCTGATTTTCCTCGATATTCACCTTGCCGACGATTTGAGCTTCAAAATTTTTGAGCAGACGGAAGTGAAGGCCCCCGTCATTTTCACCACTGCCTACGACCAATACGCATTGCGGGCCTTCAAGGTGAACAGCCTCGATTACTTGCTCAAACCCATTGACAAAGAGGAACTTGCTCAAAGCCTCGAAAAGTACCGCGCCACTCGTCAGCCCCAACCCGCTTTCGACGTGCATCAGTTGTTGCAGGCGCTCCAGCAGCCCCAGCGTTCTTACCAACAGCGTTTTTTGGTGTCGCGCCGCGAGAAAATCCTCAGCGTGAAAGCCGATGATGTTGCCTATTTTGAGGGCGAAGACCGCTACGTTTATCTGGTGAAAAAGGATGGCGCTCGCTTCATCGTGGAGTACAAATTGGCCGACCTCGAAGACTTGCTCGACCCGACGCATTTTTTTCGGCTCAACCGCAGCTACATCGCCCACTTCGACGCGATTGACAAAATCACGGTGCTTTCCAAAAGCCGCGTCAAAGTGGATTTGAAGCCCCAAGCCCCGCGAGAAGTGATTGTCAGCACCGAGACCGCGAGAGATTTTAAGTCGTGGCTGAATCAGTGAAGCAGAGGCAAACCCCCATGCACATTTTTGCCCACCATCTTGGTTTGCCAAAAAAAACTACTTTTGCCGCGCTTCCCGAATCGCCCATTCCGGCATTCTAAGCCGCAACGACATGACCGAACATCTCACGCCTGCACTCGTATTGTTCGTGCTTTTCCTCTACTTCGCCATGCTGATAGGGGTGGCTTGGCTGACGGGACGCAATGTGGGCAACGAGGGCTTTTTTCTTGCCAATCGGAAAGTGCCGTGGTATGTGGTGGCTTATGCGATGATAGGCACGAGCATCAGCGGGGTCACGTTCATATCCATTCCCGGCAAGGTGGGTGGCTCCGGGCTTAACATGGCTTTCTCTTACATGCAGGTCGTGTTGGGCTACTTGGCGGGCTACCTTTTCATCGCCACCGTGCTGATGCCGCTTTATTATCGCCTGCAACTCACCTCCATCTACGGTTACCTCGGTCAGCGATTCGGATTTTGGTCGCACAAGACAGGTTCGGCATTTTTTCTGTTGTCGCGCACCTTAGGCTCTGCGGCGCGTATGTTTTTGGCAGCCAGCGTGTTGCAGATGTTCGTGTTTGCGCCGCTGGGCGTTCCTTTCGTCCTGACAGTGACCCTGATGCTGGCCTTGATTTATGGATACACGTTCAAGGGCGGGTTGAAGACCATCATCTGGACGGACACCATCATGACCACTTTTTTTCTGGCCGCCTTGGTGTTCACGGTCATCACGGTCGGCAAAGCGTTGGATTTTCGATTTGGCGACATCATCCCGGCGGTGATGAGCAGCAAATACGGACAGGTTTTCTTCTTCGACAATTTCCTTTCCGACCCCAACCATTTTGTCAAACAATTCCTGAGCGGGGCACTTATCGCTGTGGCCATGACGGGTCTTGACCAAGACCTGATGCAAAAAAACTTGGCCTGCAAAAACATCCGCGAAGCGCAGAAGAATATGTTTGTCTTCTGCATTTACCTGCTCATCATCAATTTTCTCTTCCTCACGCTCGGTGCCCTGCTCTACCTCTACACCAGCACACTGGGGCTGGAGGTGCCGCCCCGAACCGACCACCTATACCCCAAAATCGCTTTCGACCACTTGGGTTTGGGGGCAGGCATTTTCTTTATTCTCGGCCTCATCGCCAGCACTTATGCCAGCTCGGATTCGGCACTCACAGCCCTCACCACTAGCTTCTGCGTCGACTTTTTGAATTTTGAACAAAACGCGCCAACGCCGCCCCACGAATACGCCGACGAATCCGAACATTTGGCCTATCAAAAAGCGGTGCAGCGCCAACGTCGTCAGCGCACATTGGTGCATCTTGGTTTTTCCATCCTGTTCATCATCATCATATTGGCGCTCAATGCTTGGAGCAGCGACGCGGTCATCAACCTGATTTTCAAAATAGCAGGCTACACCTACGGGCCGCTGCTTGGGTTGTTCATGTTTGGCCTGTTCACCAATCTGAAAATCCGCGACCGTTGGGTGATACTGATATGCGTGCTGGCCCCCGTGCTCACTTGGGTGGTGGAGGTGTCGTGCAAACGATGGCTCGACGTGGGCTTCCTTACCATTCTCATCAACGGACTTATCACCTTCTTCGGCCTGTGGGTGATTTCTTACCGTGAAAATGATTAGTTTTGCGACTAATCCGTTGATTCCCGCGATTTTACATGAAACAAAACAAGGTGGTCAAAATAGCAGCCCGATGGTTGGGGATTCCGTTGCTGTGCTTTTTGGTGGCGGTGTTGCTGCTGCTTTTCAGCCCACCCGTCCAGCAAAAAGCCGCTCATTGGGCGGCCCAATGGCTGCAAAAACGCTTGCAAAACACCGTTCGCATTGCTCGCTTTGAACTTGACTTCCCGCGTCGCGTCGTGTTGGGGAACGTGTTCGTCACGGATGCCGCAGGCGACACCTTGCTAAATGTGGGTTCGTTGGTCGTGGAAACCAACTTTTGGAAACTATTCCGCGACACCCTGCCGATATACGGCCTCGCGCTGCACGATGCGCACTTGCGACTTGCGCAAGCAGATGCCCGTTGGAATTACCAGTTCATCCTCGATGCCTTCGACGACGGCCAACCACCCTCCGGCCACCCTCCCAGCCTCTTCGTCGCCGCCCGGCGAGCGCCCGTCCTGCTGCAAAACGTGCGTTTTGAATGGGAAGACACCGCCAGCCATAGCCATTTCCGCTTTCAAGCCGATTCGCTGCACGGCACCCTGCAACAGGTGCGAATGGACACCCTTCAAATTGATTTTTCAAACATCACCGACAACAATGGCCGCATCGTGTGGCGCACGGACGAGGCACCGCCGCCCGAGCCGGGCACTTTTCGCCCCGACCATATTGATTTGCGCAACACCCGCTTGCAAGTGGGCCAGCTTCGGGTAAAGGCAGATAGTATCCTTGCATCTGTCGCGGCGATTCAGGCCAGCGACGCGGGTGGCCTGCAAATGTCGGTATCCACCGATGTCACTTTGGTGGGCGACCGACTGGCGCTAAAAAAGATGCGCCTGCAAGCCAACGAGAGTTGGCTCGCGGGTGGGATTTCGCTCCAAACGCGCGATGCCTTGCACTACCGATTCGAGCCATTGGAGGGGCAACTGCGGAGCGCCGACGTGACTTATTTTACCGACTACCCTTATTTTAAAAAACACCCCGACGAGGTTTTTGATTTTGTGGTGGAAGGCAGCGGCTCGCTCGATGATTTGCGACTTCAAAAACTCGACCTCCAAACAAAACACGGCACTACGGCACTTTCGCTTAGCGGCCACATACACCACCTGCGCCAAGCGACCCGACTTGGCGGCGACCTGACGGTGAGCCGATTCCGCACCAACGTCCGCACGGTTCAAACATTCGTGCCCGCCGGGACGCTGCCGGAAGGAATGGCTGCCGACGACGTGATTCAGATGCAGGGCCGCTTCCGCGGCGACATGCGCCAGTTGGAACTGAGCCTCACGCCGCTCTACCAGCCGACAGGTCAGGAGCGCAAGCGCCCCATGAAGGCGGATATCAGCGCGACCATTGCCAACGCCGGGCAGCCACGCCTCATTCAGTTCGACACACGGCTACATTCCTTGGATGCCCCGGGCGATTTGGTGGAAAAAATGCTGCCGCCGGGCACCCTGCCGCCGTCGTTCGAATTGCCCGAAATGACACATCTTTCGGGTAGCGCCAAAGGCGATATGCGTCGGGTGGACGGCCAGTTGAACCTGCGGACAGGAGAAAATGGGAGCGCCGCACGACTCGATTTTTCGCTGGCGGATTGGCAAGGCGCGAGCGCCCGTTACCAAGTGGAACTCGTAGAGGCCACACTTGACAGCACTTTGCTCGCGCCATTTTTCCGCGACACCGCACTGAGCCAATATCTCCATCTGCCACCACAGATACAGGCAAAAGGCACCTTGACTGGCGGTCGCGGTGGTTTGGGCAGCGAAATATCCTTGAACATCCCCAAGGGCGGCCGCGTAGAATTGGCCTATCGGGATAGCGTCGGTAATATGGACGTGACGCTGCGTTCCGAACAACTGCTCCCCGCCGCGTTGGTGCATCCGGCACTGCTCGCCGACTGGGGCTTCGACACCACCCAACGCCTCGATGTCAGCGCCAGCATCACAAGCGACTCCCTGCGCAACATTGGCTTGGAAGCACGACTTCAACAACTCGAATGGTCGGGTTGGCACTGGGGCAGCGTTCGGTTGGAAGGCAAAAAAATGGCGGCCAACGGCAACTTTCAAGACTTGCGCGTGGAGACTTGCTTTGAACAACGGGCGCTCCAATCGCCTGTCCCGTTTTTGAGCAGCGGCCATCTCCGCGCTCATCTCGACCATCTCTTTCTGCCCTTTTTGGACACACTCGACCAGCATCGCCCCTTGCTGGCGCGTGGAGGGCTTTTGCTGGATTCCTTGAAATGCTGGCGCGACACGGTGCAGGTTTTTCCAAGCCAACTGACCGCTCAAATTGGTTTTTCCGAAAGAGAAAATATTTTTGAGATAAACAGCGATTGGCTTGAAGGCAGCTTGGCTGGGCGCTTTGACAATCGCAAGCTGCCGGAGCTGCTGGTCTCGTGGCTCGACAAACATTTGCAGGGCGACTCTTCCTCCTTTTCCCGCGCTCATCAAGATTCGCTCGCATGGCAGATTGCCATGCGACAACCCGGCTTGTTTGCGAATGGCCTCATACCCGGCCTGACGGCGCTCGACACGGTGCGCCTGAGCGGCTTCTACCAACCCGGCCTGATGGGCGCCCGGCTGCAATGCGACCAAATCGCTTGGCAAGGGCATCGGGTGCGGCAGCTGGAGGGAATGGCTTCGTTGGACGAGTCGGCGGGAACAGTGATAATCCGCAGCCCTGCCTTCAAGATGAGTTACAAATCCGCTTTTGAAGGCTTGGATTTTGGGGCGCGTCTGGAAAAGGGCATAGTGACCACTCACCTTCAAGTGCTTGATTCGCTTGGGCGGCAGCGGGTTGCGTTGGGGGCCGCTCTGACGCAAGATAGCATCTGGTATGCGCGCCTTGAACCCGTGCAGACCATACAATATCAGCAATGGGCTGTGTCGGCAGGCAATCGCATCAACTTCCCGACCGCAACGGCTCCGCTGGCGGTACACGATTTCGAGATGCGCCTCGACTCTCAGATGCTGCGCCTCGAAGGCGATTTGGAAAACCGTCTTCGTGCCGAGTTTCAGTCCCTCGACCTGTCCTTGTTGCCCACCCTGCTTCAGCTCGACTCGGTCACGATGGGGGGGCTGTTGGAAGGAGTGGTGCGCATTGACTCGCTGCAATCCGACGACCCCACCATCCGAGCACGTCTGGGAATCGGCGGGTTGAAATACAACGAGGCCGATGTCGGCAATTTGAGTTTCGGTATTTTGCAAACAGGGCGAGATGCTTTCAAAGTGACAGCCTCCGTGCAAGGAGCCAACGAGGTGGAGTTGAGCGGCGATTTTGGCACGAAAACTCATCTCAATTTGAATGTATTCGTCAAAAAGCTTCGCTTGGAGACCGCCATGCCTTTTGTGAAAACGTATTTCCACGAATGTTCGGGCGAACTTGCCGGCCAAATGGAGGTGGGCGGCATTTTGGAAAAACCCGATGTCAGCGGGATTTTCCAACTGAACGACGCCGCGATTCGGCCCACCGTGAACAATGTGCGCTATCGGCTCAATGGGCAGACGTTGCGCATCGCGCACAATGCCATCGTGCTTGATAGTTTGCAAATGACCGACGAGCGCAACCGCCGCGCATGGCTAAACGGGCGAGTTGACCTCAACAACATGGACAGCGTGGAGCTCGATTTGCAATTCGCCATGCAGGAATTTTTGGTGCTAAAAACAATAGAGACCAGTGACGTGCCCTACTTCGGCACACTCATGACGGATGCCACAGGCACGGTGAAAGGCAAGGCATCGCTGCCAGTCGTCATGGTGAACGTGAAACCATCGGGCGACTCGGAGCTTTGGTATCGCTACGACGACGGGCAGCGAACGCTCAACGAAAGCGTCGGCATTGTTGTGTTTGTCAATCCCAACGAGCCGGCGACACCAGTGGAAGAAGTGGCAGCAAAGACGACGTTCCCATTCAGGCTTGAGATGAATTTGGAATTGAAAGACAACAACAACCTGAAACTAAAAGTGATTCTGAACCAAATGACCCGCGATGTGCTGGAAGCCAAGGGGCGGGGCAATCTTCACCTCGACGTGTTTCCGCATGGCGACATCGAGTTGAATGGTCGCGTGGAAATCGTGAGCGGCACCGCCGAATACTCTTACAACAACTTTTTCAAACGCACTTTCATGCTCGCCAAAGGAGGCAGCCTGATGTGGACAAAAGACCCCTACAATCCAGTAATGGACCTCGCGGCACATTATGTGGTGAAGACCTCCCCGCTGCCATTGCTTGCTGGCCAATCGAATCAACCCAATATCGGTGTGCAAACATTCTGGCTCACCGCGAGTATGCGCGGCTACATGGACGATGCCGAGTTGAAATTCGAACTGGCCTACCCCATTGACGCGGAACAGGGTACCGACTACAAAAACACAGGCAATCCCGACATCATTCAGGCGGTCAATCAGATAAACGAAAATCCGGCGGCCATTTCCCAGCAAGTGTTCAGTCTCATCGTTTTCAAGTCGCTCAGCGGCTCAGGTCTCGACCAAGCACGTGTGGTGGATTGGCAGGCGGGTCTGAACAACATGATTTCACAGCAACTCAACGCGCTTGCCAGCGACATCTCGTGGGTGGATATTGATTTCAAACTGAACGATGCTTCCGCGTCGGGGCAGGCCGACTTGGATTTCAGGGTGAAAAAATCGTTTTTCAACGACCGGGTCACCTTCCGAGCCAGCGGGGAGACGAGCTTCGACTACGCTGGCTCCAACGGCAACAGTAGCGGCGTGGGCAGCCAATTCGACAATATCTTGGTGGAATACAAAATCAATCGCAGTGGCACGCTCAAAGCCACGGCCTTTTCGGAACAGGCTTTCAACGGCCTTTTCCAACGCCGCATCAACCAGACGGGCGCGGGGTTGATTTTTGAAAAAGAATATCTGCGCCTGTCCGACATTTTCAACCGCTCCCCAAAAGCCGCTTCCGCACCCAAGCCCGCTCAATGAGAAACATCGTCCTTTTCGTCGTCCCGCTCCTATTGGCTTCCTGCATGGGCACGCGCCGCTTGCCCGAAGGCCAATTGCTCTATCGCGGGGCAAAAGTGGAGCTGAAAAAAGCGGACAAGGCATGGCCGACCGATGCCTTGAAAACTGCCGCACAATCGGTGGTGGCATTGCCAGTGCCCAACAAGGCGGTGTTGGGCATCTCGTTCGGGTTGTGGGTCAACACTCGGTTCAAACCGCAAACTTGGATGCACAAAAAGTTTGCAACAACGCCCGTTTTGTTCACCCCCGACATGGTGGAAACAACAGAAAAACTACTCGACAATCGGGCGCTCAATCACGGCTATTTCGATGCGGAGGTGACGCACATCGTGAAAATAAAAAGAAAAAAGCGCCAAGCAAAAGTCCGATACACGCTTCACCTGCCCGCACCGCCACACCGACTCCGCCACATCGAATACCAACTGCCAATCAATGACGAGTTTGGCCGCCGCGTGGCCAATTTGCTGCCCAGCGCCACCCTCAAACCCGGCCACGTTTACAATCTGGATGCCCTGCGGACGGAGCGCGAGCGCCTCGCCCAGCATCTTCGCAATGAAGGTTACTATGAGTTTCAAGCCGACTATTTCTTTTTTGAGGCGGATACGCTCATCGGCGAGCGGAACATTGACTTGAATTTGCGCGTGAAATCTTCCGCACCCACCAATGCTTTTGCCCGATACATGGTGGACACCATCGCAGTGTTCCCCAATATGCAGGGCATCAACGACACCACTACCCAAAAGCCGCCGCACGGCGAGGGCGATTGCGTGGCTTTTCGAGGCAGACCGGGTGGGCTGCCGCCCGATATGTTGCGAAAAACGTTGGCTTTCAACTGTGGCGATTACTATTCCGGGGCCGCGCACGAAACCACCTTGGCCTATCTTTTTCACCTCAGCTCCTTCAAATTCATCAATCTGCGCTTCGAGCCAAAGCCGGACTCCACGCTGGCCGCATCCCTCCAACTCATCCCGCACAAACGCCACAAGGTGAAGCTCAACGGGGCCGCCGTGTACTCTCCCCAGTTGTATTGGGGCGGGGTGTTCGGATTGGTGTACGACAATCGAAACACCTTTGGCGGCGCGGAAACGCTGCGATTGGAGGCCTCCGCGCAGCCCTTGCGCATTTCCGACAAGAGAAACGCGGGTTCCGATATCAACCTCCTGACATTGGATGCGAAGACCACGCTGACGATTCCGCGATTGCGCCCGCCAACGTTCAGGCCAGATGGCAGCATCCGTGCGCCATTGTTGCAAAACCGCTATGCGCTGGAGTATCAGCTGTCACGTTATGTGCTGCTGCAAGCGTCTGATTTTGGCAAATTTGGCGCGGCGCTGCACGAGTTCGACTTCGACGGGGGCTGGGTCATCAAAAACAGCAGCCGCCCCACGCTCACGCAAGAAATCAACCCGCTGAGCGCCGGTGGGCGCTTCACCGCCATTTTCCCAAAAACGTTTCGCACTATCTTTGAGGCAACAGTGAAGGGCGATTCGACCAGTAGCGTGAATTTGACCTACGCGCCACAGATTTATTTTGCGCCCAACTATGCCTTCGTTCACGACAATCGTTTCCTTACCAGCTTGCGTCGGCAAACATATTGGCGCGTGAAAACAACGCTGCGCGGGGGGCTTTTTTTCGATTCGCCGCTGGCCCCCGAATCACAGACCTCGCCGTTCAATCTGGTGACTTTTATTGAAAACGATATTCGCCAATTTTTCAATCTCGACAAGCGCACCACCCTTGCGGGAAGGTTCGTGTTCAACGCGGCGCTTCCGCTCACCGATGCCTCCGTGTCGTCTTTTTCCATCAACGACCTTTATATCATCGGTGGGGCCAATAGCCTACGGGCCTTTCCGCCCCGCACCATCGGCCCCGGCAGCTTGCCGCCGGAGGCTGGCGCGAGCGGCATTGCCATCATCTCCAATCATGTGGGCAATTTTTTGATGGAAATGTCTTGGGAGTACCGTCGGCGCTTCACTCCTCATTGGGAGTGGGCTGCCTTCTTGGATGCGGGCAACATCTGGACCTTTGCCCCGTTGCCCAACCAACCGGGCGCGGAGTTCAAACTCAATCGTTTTTACAAGGAATTGGCCGTGGGGACGGGGCTTGGGCTGCGCTACGGCATCAGCTTTTTGGTCATTCGTCTCGATGTGGCCACGCCTGTCGTGAAACCCTGGCTCACGGTGGGCGAGCGGTGGAGATTAGGGAAGTTTGCCCCCCACTCTCGTGCTTGGCGCAGGGAAAATTTGGTGCTCAATTTTTCGGTGGGGTACCCGTTCTGATGCGTTTCTGCCCCAATCTCTTATCCTCCTTTTGCGGAAAGACCCGACAAAAGCCCTCCCAACAGTTTTACCGCGTTTTCCACCACTGCCGCGCTTTCCACCGGAATCTTGAGGTAGGTCTGGCCGGTTTGCTCGTCTTTGGCGACGATGGACTGCACCAGTTCCTGTGTTTTTTCAGGGCTGCTTAGTGTTTGTGCCAAACCCGCAAAAAAAGAAACGCCCGTCTGCACCAGCTCCTGCGGGGAAGCAGGGGCGGGGGTTCCCATTGATGGGCGGGTGCCGGAGGGTGAGGATGGCTGTCTATGGGCGGTTTTTTCTTCTGCGCTGGTTCGGGTGGGCGATTGGGGGGCTGGTGTGGCGGGATGCTCTGTTGTGCCATGTTTGGAAGAGGTGCTTGGCTCGGTGGGCACGTCGTCGTCGCCCATAAAAGTTTCGGCAGGCTCGATGCGGTTTTTGGGTTGCTCGCTTTGAGGGGCAGAGGCAGAGGGCGGTGCTTCAAAGTCCTCGCTTTCAGCCATTTCCACAGCCGATTCGTCGGGGGTATGGGGCTGCTGCCAGCCTTCTCCTGTCAGAGATTCCACATTGTCCATGAACTTTTTGAATTTCGTCTCGGACATAAAGATGGTGTCGTCGCCGTCCGGGTCGAGCACTCCCTGCGCCATTCCTGCCTTGAATTCGAGCACGCCAAGCATTCGGTGTTCGATGCTTTCGGTGGCGACCATGTTGATGACGGTGACGTTGCTTTTTTGCCCCATGCGGTGGATGCGGGCGATGCGTTGTTCGAGCACGGCGGGGTTCCAAGGGATGTCGAGGTTGATGACCATGGAGGCGGATTGCAGGTTTAGCCCTACGCCGCCTGCATCGGTGGAAAGAAACACGCGGCAATCGGGGTCGTCGCGGAAGCGGTCGAGCAACGGGGCGCGGTCGGCGCTGGGGATGCCCCCGTGCAGGTTGGCGTAGCCTACGCCACGGCTGTCCAGCTCTTGCGCCACGAGTCGGGTCATGCGTTCCCATTGGCTGAAAATCACTATTTTTTGCTCTGGGTCGGCGAGTGCCTCTTCAAAAATGCAAAGCAGTTCGTCAATCTTGGTGTCGAATCGGGTTTGTTGGTCGAGGATGTAGGTGCTGTCGCACACCATGCGCATTTGGGACAGGGAAAGGATAAGTTGCAGTCGGTCTTTTTCGCTCAGGAAGTGCATCCGGCGCCATTTGGCCACCAGTCGCGCCACATTATCGGCTAGCTCGCGGTGGATTTCTTTTTGTTGCTGCGTCATGGGCACGAATAGCGTCTTGTCCATGCGTTTGGGGAGCTGCTTCAGCACTTCTTTCTTTTGGCGGCGAATGAGGCAATCCGAGAGGGCCGTGCCGATTTCTTTTAGGTTTTTGTAGCCGAGCACTTGCCCATTCTCGCCCACGATTTGGTAGCGGTCGAGAAAACGGTAGAGGGGTGGGAGTTTGTGTTGGTCAACGAATTGCGTGACGGCGTAGAGCTCTTCCAGTTTGTTTTCCAATGGGGTGCCTGTCAGGACGAAACAGTAAGGGGTTTGCACTTTTTTGAGTTGCATCGAGACTTTGGTGCGAAAGTTTTTGATGCGCTGCGCTTCGTCAATGATGAGCAGGTCGGCATCCATTTGGCGCAGATATTCGGCATCATTGGCGACGGTGTTGTAGCTGACGATTTGAAAAAAGGAATCGTCGGTCTCGTATTGTTGGATGCGTTTGGTTTGGGTGCCTTCCACCACGTTGACCGTGGCGCCGCTGAATTTTTCGACCTCTGTTTTCCATTGATACTTCAAAGAGGTCGGACACACCACGATGGCTTTTTGAATGCCCATTTCGCGGCGCAGCATTTCGGCGGCACCGATGGCTTGAATGGTTTTGCCAAGTCCCATTTCGTCGGCAATGAGGCATCGGCCCGCGTTGGCCGCGAAATGCACCCCCACTTTTTGATAGGGGAAAAGATTGACTTTCAAAAGATTGTCGAAGTATGGGGCACTGGCTCCGCCGGGTAGTTTTTTGCTTAAAAGCGCCCTTCGGCGAATGTTTTCACGGCGTTCGGCAATCAGTTGGTAGGCATCGGGGTAGCATTTGAACGGGGGGTGGATTTTGCGGGCTTTTTCGATGAATTTTTCAAAATAGGCAAACCCGTCGGGCAAAATGAACCCATCGCCGTCGAACCATTTGGAGGCCAACTGCAACATTTGTTCTGTGTGTTCCGTGCCTACATACAAGCGAATGCGTGGCTCGTGGCGGTAGTCCACATAAACCGCCGAGACGGGCGATTGGTATCCTTCTTTGAAAGCCTTCTTGGCTCCCCGCTGTTTGCCAATCTTATGCAGCACCGCGCTGATGTGCTTGCAAAGTCCCAAGCGATTGGTCTTGAAATCTTGGCAGGTGCAGAAATTGCCGACCGAGGTGAGCGTGTTCTCTGGCAGAAGACCTTTTGAAGGGATGTTTGTGCAAATCACGACGCGATAACTGTTGCGTGTGGTGGGGTTCCAAACACTGAACTCTGAAAAAATGGGGTGGTCGCCCATGTTGGTGATTTCAAAGGGATTGTCTTCTCCGAACTGTTTCCGCAGTTTTAGCTGCCACAAGTCAAGAGAGATATCGCCCGGGCGGCGGTGGTAGGATACTTTTACTGCTTTTTTGGGTTTGGCTTTTTTGGATGATTTTTTTGCCGCTGCTGCTTTTGCCATGATTTGTTGCCGATGGTATTGTTTTCGGGATGAGGCAAAAGTAGTGCAGCCGACTGTAGTGATTGGTGAGCGGAACGGAGAAAATTGCGGGATGTGCGGTAGCCTGCCTGCTGCTCAGCTTTTGACTTCTGCCGCCAATTTGTCCAAATCCCGAATCAGGAGGCGCGAGCGGTTGAAAGTCAGGAGCCTTTTGTAGCGCAGGTCGTTGAGCGTGGTTGTCACGGTTTGGCGGCTGGTGGCCGTCAGGTTGGCTATTTCTTGATGCGTGATGAAGTTGCGTACCACCCATTCGTAGCCCACGCGCTGCCCCTTTGTTTGGGCTAAATGCACCAGATACTCCACGATGCGGCTCCGGCTATCGCGGAACACGAGCGACTCCAGCCGCCGCTCCATTTCCAGCTGCCGTGTGCCAAACATCTTCATAAAGAACAAGTTGAGGTCAGAACGCTCGCGCATGAGGCCGCGCAGCTCGTCCAAGGTGACCACGCAAGCAGAGGTGTTTTCGAGGGCAGTGGCGATGTCGTGGCGATAGTTTTCACCGAGCAGCGCCAGCTCGCCGAATACCTCCCCCTTGCCGAGTATGGCTTTGGTGATTTCCTTGCCTTCCTCGTTCATCACGGAAATTTTGATGCGGCCTTCGTTTATGAAAAAAATGCGGTCCGAGCAATCGCTGGGCACATATACCTGCTCGCCCTTTTTGAAGGTGCGGTAGGTGTGCTGCGACATCAGGGCCTCGTTGCCGAGCTTGGTGGGACAAAGCAAGTGGGTGACATCAATGTTCTCTAAGTGCCAAAGTGCCTGAAGTGTTTGCATATTCGAGTAAGTCGAACGGAGAACACGCCGCGAGGGATGTGGTTGAGTGCTCATGATGTTTTTTGAGAGCAAAAGTCGCGGGGTGCTCGGAGCAGAAATGTTACCTGACGGACTTTTGGGAAAGAATTTGGTTCAACCCCTCATTTGCATTATTCCTCCAATTTCAAATCAAACCTGCGCAGCAAGTCCTCCACCAAGGGGTTCACCTCTTTCATTTTGTCCAATTTTTCTTTGGCGGTGAGCGGGCGTTGAGGCCGAGCGGCCAGCTGTTCCTGCAATTTGCTTTCGTCCAATTCGACTTGAATTTTCAGGGCCGGGTCATGCAGCCGGTGGCGGAGGGTGTCGAGCAAGCGCATCATTTCCGCTTGGACGTGGCTGCGGTTGGTGACGGAATGGACGGTGGCGGTGAGCACCTTGTCGTGCAGGCGCAATTCCGCGTTGAGGAGTGCCATGCGCACGAGGTTCGATTCGAGCGATTCGGCGTAGGCCTTCCATTCCGTGCGGGCATTTTCCAAATTGAGGCGGCTTTCTAGGGCTGCTTTTTCCGCTTCTTCCACCTCCACCGCTTGCTCGTAAGCATCGAGGCGCAGCGGGATGGCTTCTGCTTTTTTCAGGCCCTGCCGGAGGCCGGAGGCGAGTTCGAGCATTTCGGTGCGGCTCAGGGGCTGTGCGTTGCCTTTGGCGGGTGTCTCTGGCTCCGCTACGGCGGAGGGCGGCGCGTTGTGGGGCGCGGAGGGGGGGCGGTAGTTGTTGCCATTGGGGTTGGCGGTGCCGTCGGCCTTTGGGGCTTGGGTCAGGTCAGGAGTTTTTTTTTCCTGAAAAACACCTGTTTGGGCAGCTGCCGCGACCGCTCGCCCGATGTAGCATATTTTGAGCAATGCGAGCTCGACGTGGAGCCGCTTGTGGCGGGCCATTTTGAAATTCACGTCGCAGTCGTTGCAGATGTTCAGCGCGGTAAGCAGGAACGACGCGGGCGCAAGCGATGCTTGCTTGCGATAGCGTTCGCGGAGGCTTTCGCCAGCCTCGAGCAGGGCGAGGGTGGCTTCATCCTTGCAAACGAGGATGTTGCGCAGATGTTCGGCAAGGCCAATGATGAACACATCTGGCTCAAATCCTTTGCGGAGAATTTGGTCGAACAAGTTCAGCATGGCCGCGGCGTCCTCAGCCAGCAGGGAGTCCGTTATCTGAAAATAATAATCGTAGTCGAGGACGTTGAGGTTTTCGATGACATCCTCGTAGGTGATTTTTCGCCCGGTGGCCGAGCTGGTGATGCGGTCGAAAATGGAAAGTGCGTCGCGGAGCGCGCCGTCGGCTTTTTGAGCGATGATGTGCAGGGCGTCTTCCTCTGCTTCGATGCCTTCTTTTTGGCAGATATCTTTCAGGTGAAGCACCATGTCGGCCACCGTGATGCGCCGAAAATCGAAAATCTGGCAGCGCGATAGGATGGTCGGAATGATTTTGTGCTTCTCGGTGGTGGCGAGTATGAAAATGGCATAAGGCGGCGGCTCCTCCAAAGTTTTCAGGAAAGCATTGAAGGCAGCTTGCGAGAGCATGTGCACCTCGTCAATGATGAAGACCTTGTATCTGCCTTGTTGTGGCTGAAAACGCACCTGTTCGGTGAGGGCGCGAATGTGCTCGACGGAGTTGTTGGAAGCCGCGTCGAGTTCGATGATGTTGAAGGAAGCGTTGTCGTTGAAGGATTTGCATGACGAGCACTCGTTGCAGGCTTCAAAGTTTTTTGTGCGGTTTTCGCAGTTGAGCACTTTGGCGAGGATGCGGGCGCAGGTCGTTTTGCCCACACCGCGCGGGCCTGTGAACAGGAATGCGTGGGCCACATGGTCGGTAGCGAGCGCGTTTTTCAGCGTGCCAGCGACGTGTTGCTGCCCCACCACGTCCTCGAAACGCTGCGGGCGATATTTGCGGGCGGAAACGACGAAGTTGCTCATGCCTCACAAAAGTACGATTGTTCGGCGGAGAAAAAGCAGGCAAGTTTTCAACAAGTTAAGCCGGAGTGATAAACGCGAACGACCTTTGTCAAAAACGGATTGATTTTGACCCAAACACTTCTCATTTTTATCCGAAACCCACAGTTGGGCAAAGTAAAAACCCGGCTCGCCCGCACGGTTGGCGATACCGAAGCGCTGCGGGTTTACCAAATTTTGTTGGAAAAAACCCGCGTCGCCGCGCAAGGCGTTCGGGCCGAACGTTGGCTTTTCTACAGCGATTTTGTCGAAAAAAATGACGCATGGCCGGAAGCGGATTTTTTCAAAAAAAAACAAGCTGACGGCGACCTCGGCCAGCGGATGGAACAGGCCTTCCGAACGGCCTTTGAAGCCGGTGCCTCAAAGGCCGTCATCATCGGCAGCGACTGTCCCGAACTGACGGGCGAGATGCTGCAAAAGGCTTTCGACGCGCTCGACGAGACTGATTTTGTGCTCGGCCCAGTGCCCGATGGCGGCTATTATTTGCTGGGAATGAAGGGATTGGAGGCTGCCGTTTTTCGCGGCATCGAGTGGAGCACCGAGCGGGTGCGAACGCTGACGCTCGAAAAAATTCGGGCAGCAGGGAAGTCTTGCACCCTGCTGCCCGAACTATCGGACGTGGACACGGAAACGGACTGGCAGGCGTTTCAGCCTTTGTAAAACATCCACTTCCCGATTTCCTTGAAGGTCACTTTTTTGCCATAGAGCAAAATGCCCACCCGGTAAATGCGACCCGCCAACCACACAAAGAAGAACGCGGCAGCCACCACCAACGCCAGCGATAGAATGATTTGCCAAATAGGCGGGCTAAAGGCCATTCGGAACGGCATCACAATAGGCGAAAACAGCGGGAACATGGAGGCGAACACCATGAGGCCACTGTTGGGGTTGCGCATCCCGGCAAAGGCTGTGATGTAGAACGCCAGAATAATCGGAATCATCACAGGCAGCGTCAGCGATTGGCCCTCGCCCAAGTCGTCGCCGATGGCAGAGCCTATGGCCGCGAACAGCGACGAGTAGATGAAATAGCCGCCGAGGAAAAAGACGATGAACGAGAAGATGATGAGCGGCCAGTTTTGTTTGCCAATCTCGGTCATGAAACGGAAGGTCTCGCCCTCTATCTCTTCGGGGTCAATGGTCGGCATTTCGCCGGGAGCAGGCATGGCGCCTTGCATCTGTGATGGGTCAATGCCGCCCATGAACAACGGCACGAGCAGCATCACGCCGCCGCCCAACACCACCCAAATCAACACTTGCGTGAGCCCAACCGCCCCCGCGCCGATGATTTTGCCGAGCATCAGCTCGAAGGGGCGCACGCTCGACATCATGACTTCCACGATGCGGTTGGTCTTTTCCTCCATCACCGAGCGCATCACCATCGCGCCGTACATGGTGACCATGAAAAACATGATGAAGGCCATGATGCCCCCAATGACAAGTCCCACCCCGGCGGTGTATTTGCTGTCGTCGTCGCCCGAGCCAGTTATTTTTTCGGGGTCAATGGCGACTTTGGTTTCGAGCATATCGAGGGCTTGGGGGTCGAGTTTGAGGGAGTCTATTTTGAAGTCGCGGATTTTTTTGCCTACTTTCCGCTCGATGACGCTGCTTTTTTCGGGTGCCAGCCGGTCGTCGGAATGATAGAAGACCGTGTACTCCTTTTTGTTGAAGCTGCCCAACGGGGGTATTTGCAGCACCCCGTCGAATTGCTTGTTCTGCACTTCCGTCTTCAGTTGCTCCAGCGTTTTGCCACTGGTGGGGATGAATCGAATACCCTTGTCGTCGGGCATTTGCTTTATCACGCCCGCCTCGTCGAGCACCGCCACTTTGATTTCGCCGCCGCTCTCATATTTGGTGAGGCCGACGATGACGAGCATATAGACGAGCAAGCCCAAGGGGGCCAGCAAGGTGCCGATGATGAACGATTTTTTGGTGACGCGCGTGAGGTATTCGCGCTTGATGATGAGAGAAAGTTTGCTCATGGCCGATTCGTTGATGTGTGGTTTGGGTTATGATTTGACGGGTTGCTGCTCGCCTTCCACCGTTCGGATGAAAATCTCGTCGAACGTAGGCAGTATTTCCTCGAAGTGCGTGATGTGGACACCGCTTTGAATCAGGTAAATCAACAGGTCGTTGCTCTCTTTCTCGTCGTGCAGTTGCACGGTGACGGCGTGTTTCTCTCGCTTCACGATGGGGAAACGCTGCGCGAATTCTCCCGGCAAATCGCCTTGCCAATCCACGCGGTAGTGATTTTGCTTGTATTGGTTCTTGATGTGTTGCACTTCGCCGCAGAGCACGTTTTCGCCGCGATTGATGAGCACGATATGGTCGCACATTTCCTCCACTTGCTCCATGCGGTGGGTGCTGAAAATGATGCTGGTGCCCTCCTCGTTGAGCTGGCGAATCTCATCCTTGATAAGGCTGGTGTTGATGGGGTCGAGACCCGTGAAAGGCTCGTCGAGGATGAGCAGGGGCGGTTGATGCACCACCGTGGCGATAAACTGGATTTTTTGCTGCATCCCCTTTGAGAGGTCTTCGATTTTTTTGTTCCACCAATCCTTGATGTCAAATTTGGTGAGCCAATGATAGATTCGACTATGTGCTTCCGCTTTGGTCAGTCCTTTGAGTTGGGCGAGGTAGAGCAGTTGTTCGCCTACTTTCATTTTTTTGTAAAGGCCGCGTTCCTCGGGCATATACCCGATTTTTTCGGGTGTGCGTTCGTTGAGTTTTTCGCCGTTCAGCAGAATCGTGCCCGAGTCAGGCCCGGTAATCGTCGTAATCATGCGAATCAACGAAGTCTTGCCGGCGCCATTGGGCCCCAGCAAGCCGAATACGCTACCTTTCGGCACGTCGAAGCTCACATGATTGACGGCGGTATGGCTGCCGTAGGTTTTTACTACATCTTGGATGGAAAGAATCATAGGAGAGAAGTAAGTCTTTTTAATTGGCGGGGGAAAAGTCGGTAGGTTTGTGCGGACTTAAATGCTTTTTTCGGCAAAATGCTCACATTGCCGTTATTTCCCGGTTGCCTTACCCGACCAAACACCTCATTCGATTAGTGTCATGCAAGTCATTCAGAATTACATCGGCGGAAAATTTGTGCCGCCCGCCAACGGCCAATACCTCGACAATCACAACCCGGCCACAGGCGAGATTTTTGGGAAAATACCAGACTCCGACGCGACGGACGTGGAAGCTGCCACACAAGCCGCCACCACCGCTTTCCCTGCTTGGGCCGCTCTGCCGCTGGAACAACGCCACGACATACTCCGCGCCATCAGCGACGGCATCACGCGACATCTTCACCGCTTGGCAGAAGCCGAGACGCTCGACTCGGGCAAGACCATTTTCGCTTCCAGCACGGTGGACATCCCGCGCGCGGCGCTCAATTTTAAGTTTTTTGCCACCGCGCTCCTTCATTTTGCCTCTGAGAGCCACCAAATGCCCGGCGTGTTGAGCTACACCCTCCGCCAGCCGCTCGGCGTGGTGGGCTGCATTTCACCGTGGAACCTGCCGCTCTATCTGTTTACTTGGAAAATTGCGCCTGCCCTTGCAGCGGGCAATTGCGTGGTCGGCAAACCCTCTGAGGTGACGCCACTTACCGCTTTTTTGTTGGGCGAAATTTGCAACGAGGCCGGGCTGCCGCCAGGCGTGCTCAACATCGTGCATGGCCTCGGCCCCAAAGCAGGTGAAGCCATCGTGCGGCATCCGAACATAAAGGCCATTTCGTTCACGGGCAGCACGCGCGCTGGAGCGGAAATCGCGCGAATCGCCGCGCCCATGTTCAAAAAACTTTCCCTCGAACTCGGCGGCAAAAACCCCAACCTCATCTTTGCCGACTGCGACTACGACAAGATGCTGGATACCACTGTGCGCTCCTCGTTCAGCAATCAGGGGCAGATTTGCCTGTGCGGGTCAAGGATTTACGTCGAAAGCTCCATTTTTGAAAAATTTAAAAAAGACTTCGTGGCGCGGGTGAATGCCTTGAAAATCGGCGACCCTATGCACCCTGAAAGCCGTCACGGCGCGGTGGTCTCAAAAATGCACTTTGAAAAAATTCTCTCCTACATCGAGCTCGCCAAGCAAGAAGGCGGCAGCGTCATAGCCGGTGGCGAGGAGGTGCGCTTGCCGGGGAAATTGGCAGGCGGTTGGTTCATCGCCCCCACCGTGATAGAGGGATTGCCTTTGGCGTGCCGAACGAATCAGGAAGAGATATTTGGCCCGGTTGTCACCATTCAGCCGTTCGACGCTGACGACGAGGCGCTTGCGCTTGCCAACGGTGTCCCTTATGGTCTCAGCGCGACGGTGTGGACCAACAGCCTCTCGCGGGCGCAGCGTTTTGCTGCCGAGCTGCAAGCGGGCATCGTGTGGGTCAATTGCTGGCTGCTGCGCGATTTGCGCACCCCATTTGGCGGTGTGAAAAACTCAGGCGTGGGGCGCGAGGGCGGCTGGGACGCGATGCGTTTTTTCACCGAGACAAAGAATGTGACGATTGCAGGTTAGTGCGAGCGGGCATCGCCCAAATTCAAAAAATACCGACCTTCGCCACTCAAAAAGGGCGCATTTCAAATCCTGTCTTATGCTTAGCTGGCTCAGCAATATCATCCTGCGCTTGTGGGGCTGGAAAATTACCGGCCAATATCCCTACGACTTGGCGAAGGTCGTCGTAGCCGTCGCGCCGCACACGTCCAACTGGGATTTTCCTGTCGGCGTTTTGGTCAATAGCGCCTACCGATGCAAAGCCAATTATGTGGGCAAGCACACCATCTTCAAGTGGCCGTTTGGCGTGTTTTTTCGCTGGTTGGGGGGCATCCCGGTTGACCGCTCCAAGAGCAGTAATTTTGTGTCGGCGACAGTCGAGGCTTTCCAGCGAGAGCCGCGGCTGCACCTCGTTTTGGCACCAGAAGGCACGCGCAAAAAAGTGGACAAGTTCAAAACGGGTTTTTACCACATAGCGCGGCTCGCAGGGGTGCCGATATGTCTTTGCACCTTCAATTGGGCCACCAAAGAAGTGCATTTCGACCCTCAGCTCTTTTATCCTTCCGACGACGAAGCGGCTGACATGGAATATCTATGGAACTATTTCAAAGGCATACAGGGGGCCAATCCCGAACAAGGGGTTGGATAAGACCAACAACACATACCTCGCACCGCCAAGTTTGGGGCATGGCTAAAAGCGCAATCTGCCAAAAATCAAGAACATCGAGCATGTTCATCTAACAAATCCCACGAATCAAGTTATGTAGCCGGCGCAAATCAGCCCCGTCCGCTTCACTTGGCCAGGCAAGCCCCTGAATACAGGGTCTGACAAGGTGGTTTTGAACGAGCGGCGCTCGCAATCCTTTGAAAATCGTACAAATCAATCAAGGAAATCTTCAAACCCTCTTTAATCTGGGTATAAAATGGGCATCAAAGCATTCGCGCCGGCCACCGTCGGCAACATAGGGGTAGGGTTCGACATCATGGGGCTGGCGCTGGAGCGACCGGGCGACGAGGTGATTGCTCGAAAGAGCAACACGCCGGGCTTGCGCATCACAAAAATAACGGGGCATGGAGGCAAGCTGCCCTACGAAGTGGAACGGAACACCGCAGGCGTGGCAGCCCTGCGATTGATGCAACATCTGGGCGAGTCCAAGCGCGGCGTGGAGCTCGAAATCCATAAAAAAATGCCTTTCAGCAGTGGGCTTGGCAGCAGTGCCGCCAGCGCGGTAGCTGCTGCGTTGGCGGTGAGCGAGCTGCTTCGCACGGGACTGAGCAAGCGTGAGTTGTTGCCCTTCGCTTGCGCGGGCGAGCAAATGGCGACCGGCAGTTTCATCACCGACAATGTGGTGCCTTCCATGATAGGGGGCATCGTGCTCATCCGCGACGGGGCCACGCTCGATGTGCATCGGCTGCACACGCCGCGCGGCCTTTACGTCACGGTCGTCTATCCGCACATCGAAATCATGACCAAAAGCGCCCGCGCCATCTTGAAGCCCGAAGTGCCGATGGACAAATTTGTGCGCCAAAGTGCCAATGTGGGTGGGTTTATCGTTGGTCTTTTCAACGGGGACATCGGCCTCGTCGGGCGCAGTTTGAAGGACGAAATCGTGGAGCCTCAGCGGGCGGGCTTGATTCCGGGGTTCTACGAGGTGAAGGAGGCTGCGCTTGCCGAGGGCGTGCTGGGGTGCAGTATTTCGGGGGCCGGGCCTTCGGTGTTTGCGCTGAGCGCCAATAGCTTGGTCGCCGAAAACGCGGCTTTGGCCATGCGGCAGGCATTTGCCAAACACCAGGTGGAAAGCGAGGTGTTTGTCTCTCCGGTCAATCAGGAAGGTGCGGTGATTTGCTGAGTTGCTTCACGTTTTTGTACCGCTCTTCGCTCAGCAGTTTTTTCATTTTTTGCACGGTTTCTATCGGGCCGGTATCGTTGGCGAGGTTCACCGTCCAATCTGGCAATATGCCGCCCGGGTGGGTGCTCAGGTAGTATTCCCCCTCCATCGAGGTGCTGGTTTGGGCGGATAGTTTCCAAGTCACGTTGGCCTTTTTCACCCGCACGATGCCTTGTTTTTCAGGAATGAAATCTGGCACGGCATGCGACGAAAGCGTTATCGCATTGGTTTTGGCATCGGTCGTGATAGTGGTGCGCATCACCACGTCGCGGTCTTCCAAGGGCCAAGGGAACGAGAAGCGAGAGTAATAGTAGAACTCTGTGGCGCTCACCCGTTTCAACAATTCCGAATGTGCCACCCGATAGCCCCATTTCGGGTATTCGGCAACATTGTTGAACAGCGCCAACATGGCTGCCGGGGCGGCGTTGAACACTGCTACCAATTTGAGTTCATAGCCGTCGTCCACTTTGCGTTTATACACTTTAACGCCCTCTTTTTCTTTCTGAAAAACCCAGTTTTTTTGCGCATAAAGACCTGTAACCGAGAGAAGCAGCGCCAACAGCAGGTGGGCCAGCGATTTGTTTTTCATAGCGTGGAGAGTTGTTGAATGGTTGCTTCAAATTTATACCTTGAATTTGATGACTTTCAAGAACTTGGCAGCATTATTTTTCCTCCTAACACTATTTATCCATGAAATTGCGCCTGCTCTTTACGCTATTCTTGCTGGGCCTCCTCGCATTCAACCAGAGCTGCCAAAAAAAGCCTGCCCTGAACCTCGTCCCTCAGCCGCTGTCGGTGACGACTACTTCTGGTTATTTCACGCTGACCGCAGATACCCGCGTCTTTGTGCCGAATGGCATGGACGATTGGGCAATGGCTGCGCGTTACCTCGCTGCTTTGGTTGAGCAAGGGGCTGGTTTCCGATTGGTCAGTCAGTCCATTCAACAAGACATGCGGGAGCCGACGGAGAACGCCATTTATTTTTTGCCAGAATCGAGTATCGCATCCGCCGAGGGGTATCAACTCGAAATAACCCCAACCGCTATCTATATCCGTGCGCGTACCGCTGCCGGGGCTTTTTATGCCGTGCAAACCCTTCGGCAGATTTTTCCGCCGGGAATCAACGCGGCATCCGTCGCATGGAAGGCGCTCTGCTGCAAGATTGACGACGCGCCGCGTTTTTCCTATCGCGGGCTTCACCTCGATGTGGGGCGGCATTACTTCCCCGTTTCCTTTATCAAAAAATACATTGACCTGCTCGCGGCGCACAAGCTCAACACCTTTCACTGGCACCTCACCGAAGACCAAGGCTGGCGCATCGAAATAAAAAAGCACCCCCGGCTTCAGGAAGTCGCCGCTTGTCGCTCCGAGACGCTCGTGGGGCACTACTCTGACCAACCGCAACGATTCGACGGCAAGCCCTACTGCGGCTACTACACCCAAGAGGAGGTGAAAGAGGTGGTGGAATATGCGCGTCAGCGATTTGTCACCGTGATACCCGAAATCGAAATGCCCGGCCATGCACTGGCTGCCCTGTCGGCCTACCCCGAATTGGGCTGCACGGGCGGCCCCTATCAGGCCGCGACGAAATGGGGCGTGTTTGAAGATGTTTTTTGCGCGGGCAACGAAAAAACATTTGTGTTTCTGGACGAGGTGCTGGAAGAGGTATGCGCCTTGTTTCCAAGCACCTATATCCACATCGGTGGCGATGAGTGCCCCAAAACGCGCTGGCAAACCTGCCCCAAATGCCAAAAACGCATGAAGCAGGAAGGCTTGAAAGACGAGCATGAGTTGCAGAGCTATTTCATTCGCCGGGCAGAGGCCATGCTGGCGCGGCGCGGCAAAAAACTCATCGGTTGGGACGAGATATTGGAAGGGGGGCTTGCACCTTCTGCCACAGTGATGAGCTGGCGCGGCACGGAGGGCGGCATCGCGGCGGCCAAAGCGGGTCACGATGCCATCATGACACCCACCTCGCACGTCTATCTCGACTATTACCAAAGCGACCCCAACACCGAGCCTGTCGCTATCGGGGGGTATCTCACCTTGGAAAAAGTGTACGGCTACGAGCCGGTGCCGGCGGAGCTCAGCCCCGAAGAGGCGGTGCGCATACTCGGCGTGCAAGCCAACGTGTGGACGGAGTACATGAAAACGCCCGACTATGTGGAATATATGACCTACCCCCGCGCATGTGCCGTGGCCGAAATCGCTTGGTCGGCCACGGAAAAGAAGGACTGGCCTGATTTTGCGCGCCGCCTTCGGGCGCACTTTGCGCGGCTCGACGCGATGGGGGTGAATTACGCCAAAAGCTATTTTGACATATCCACTTCTTTTTCAGGCGGTAAGGTCGCGCTGTCGGCCATTGACCCCGTGCTCCAGATTCGCTACACCACCGATGGAAGCGAACCCACGCCGACTTCAAAGAGATACAAGGAGCCGTTTGCCATTGCTCAAAACACGACGGTGAAAGCAGCGGTCTTTGAAGGAGAAAAACAAATGGGCAAGGTGCGCACCGTGGCATATCTCGTGCACAAAGCAAGTGGGAAACCTTACGCTCTTGCGCGCATACCCGACAAATACGACGGGGGGGAGCAGTATGCCTTGACCAACGGGGTGACGGGCGACATCAAAACTTGGGGCAATTGGGTCGGTCTGGTGAACCGCGACATTGACCCCGTGATTGACTTGGGCAAGCCCACGAGCTTCAGCCGCGTGACCACCCATTTTGTCAATAGCAAAGTTTCGTGGATTTACCCCCCACGCGGAGTGGAAATACATGTGTCTGATGACGGCCAACAGTTCAGGCTGCTGGCCTCCAAGGAGATACCAGCTGAAACGATGGAGGGCATCACGGTGGAGACGGTGGTGCTGGACGCTCCTGGGGCACAAGGGCGCTACTTGAAATTCGTGGCCAAGACATTCGGCGTCATTCCTGAAAACGCCGCAGGTGCGGGCAATGGCGCTTGGTTGTTCATTGATGAAGTAATCGTGGAGTGAGGCAAGGGGCTGAGTGGCCTTATTTATCTATGGCTACTGGCATTTCATCCGTTTTTTCCAAAATGACCCCAACCCTCCTCACCTTTGGCCGTTTAGGGGGCTAAACGGGTACGGATTTCGGAAATGGACATAAAGGCGTCTCCTTCTACCCTCCGCCCTCTACTATAAAAAATGAGTTTTATTCTGAAAATGGCTTGGCGCGATAGCCGCCGCAACCGCGCCCGCCTCCTGCTCTTCATATCTGCCATCACGGTCGGCATTGCGGCGCTGACGGCGGTTCGTTCCTTCTCCGTCAACTTGACCGCCGACATTGACCGAGAGGCCAAAACTTTGCTCGGCGCTGACCTTTTGTTGGATGCGAGTCAGCCTGCTCCAGATTCCATTTTGTGGAAATTCAAGATGCCGGGTTCGGAGATGGCGCAGGTGACGAATTTCATGAGCATGGTGCGTTTTCCCAAAAATGGCGGTACTCGGCTTTCGCAAATTCGTGCGCTCGAAGGCGACTATCCTTTCTATGGGGAATGGAAGAGCAGCCCTGAAAACTCGTGGCAAACTTTCCGCGAGGGGAGGAGGGCCTTGGTCGAACACGCGCTCATGCTTCAGTTCGATATTCGGACCGGCGACAGCATTCAGGTGGGCAATGTGACTTTTGTCGTGGAGGGCGAGCTGCTTTCCTCGCCCGGTCGGGCGGGCATCGCCAGCAGCATTGCGCCGGTTGTTTTTATTCCTGCCGCTTGGCTCGATTCGACGGGGCTTATTCAGCGTGGCAGCCGGGTGGACTATCAGTATTTTTACAAAATGGCCGATGGCACGGACGTGGATGCTTTGATGCAACCTTTTGAAAAAGAGTTGGAAAAGGCGAACATGAATTGGGACACGGTGAACAGCCGCAAGCGCAGCATCGGCGCTGCCTTTGGCAATTTTGGCACTTTTCTCAATCTCGTGGGTTTCATTGCGCTCTTGTTGGGGTGCATCGGGGTGGCGGGCGCGGTGCATATTTACATCAAGGACAAATTGCCGACGGTGGCCATTCTGCGGTGTTTGGGCGCGAGTGGGCGCAAGGCGTTTTATGTGTACTTGGCGCAGGTGGCCGGCATCGGTCTGTTGGGGGCGGTGATGGGTGCTTTGGGAGGGTCGCTCATCCAAAAGTTGTTGCCTTGGGTGGCGCGTGATTTATTGCCGATTGAGCAGGTGAGCACCGATTTTTCTTGGGCTTCGGTGGCGCAGGGGATGGCTTTGGGTTTGTCGGTGGCGGTGATGTTTGCGCTCATTCCACTTTCTGGAATTTTGAGAACTTCTCCTTTGCGGACGTTGCGGGTTTCTTTTGGGGAGCAGGAGGACGACAATCGCTTGTTGCGGTGGGCGGTTTACTTGCTCATTTTGCTCGCCATTTTCGGGTTCACTTGGTGGCTTGTGAAGGATTGGAAGGAGACGCTTTTTTTCATGGGCGGCATCGCTGCGGCGTTTTTGATTTTGTGGGGCATTGCAAGGTTGCTGACGTTTTTGCTGCGCAGGTATTTTCCCAAAAAATGGAGTTACGTCGCTCGGCAGGGGATTGCGAATCTTTTCCGTCCTGAAAATCAGACCATTTTGCTGGTCGTCACCATTGGCTTGGGCACCATGTTGCTTTCCACGCTTTTCCTGATTCAGAGCATGTTGCTCAAGCAGGTCGAGTTCTCGGGCAGTGGCAATCAGCCGAACATGATTCTCTTCGACATCCAAACTGCTGACAAGGATAGCGTGGCGGCGTTGGTGCGCGCGAGTGGGATGCCGTTGATGCAGCAGGTGGCGGTGGTGACTACTCGTCTTGAGACGATTGATGGCCGCACCAAATCGCAGGACGAGGCGGATAGCACGAATGCGCTGCCGCGCTGGGTGTGGGACCGCGAATACCGGGTCACGTTCCGCGACACGCTGATTGACACGGAGCAGGTGGTGGAAGGCGCTTGGACGGGGACGCACACGCCCGGTCAGCCTGTCAAGGTCTCCATTTCCGACGGGCTTCAGCGCAGCATGAAGGCCAAAATCGGCACCAAACTCGTCTTCAACGTGCAGGGGGCGCGGCTTGAGACGGAGGTGGGCAGCATCCGCAAGGTGGATTTCAATCGGGTTCAAACCAACTTTCTCGTGGTGTTTCCGACGGGTGTGCTGGAGCGGGCGCCGCAGTTTCACGTCGTGGTGTCGCGGGTGGACAGCACGCAGCAATCGGCGCGGTTTCAGAGCGAGTTGGTGCGGCGTTATCCCGGCGTGTCGGCTATTGACCTGACGCAGATTTTGAAGTCGGTGGACGAGGTGTTGGGCAAGGTTTCGTTTGTGATTCGGTTCATGGCGCTGTTCAGCATATTGACGGGGCTGCTGGTGCTGGTGAGTTCGATTTATCAGGGGAAATTTGCCCGCATCCGCGAGAGCGTTTTGTTGCGCACACTTGGTGCGAGCCGCCGGCAGATACTGGCCATCAATGCTTTGGAGTATTTCCTGTTGGGTGCGTTGGCTTGTCTGGCGGGGGTTGGCCTTTCGGTGGCAGGGGCTTGGGCTTTGGCGAAATTTGCTTTTAAAATTCCCTTTGAGGCGAATTGGGTTCCGTTGGGCATCACCTTTTTGAGCATCACGCTCATCACGGTGGTTATCGGGCTGTTCAACAGTCGAGAGGTAGTGCGCAAGCCGCCGTTGGAGGTGCTGCGGCAGGAGGTTTGACGGCGTAGGCGTGGTATGCTGCGGCATAGAGTAGTTTGTTCCTTGGCAGCCAATCAAAGCTGAGTGCTACAACCAACCGCTTTTCTATCTTTGCCGCCCGACTGACCTTATCACTCAAACTCTCTCGACTGTATGAGCAACATCCTCGCAGGAAAAAAGGGCATCGTCTTCGGTGCGCTGGACAATCAAAGTATCGCATGGAAAGTGGCGGAGCGCTGTGTGGAAGAAGGCGCGCAAATCGTGCTGACCAACGCCCCCGTCGCCATGCGCATGGGGCAAATCAATGTGCTGGCTGAGCAATGCAAGGCACCCGTCGTCGCTGCGGACGCGACTTCTTTGGAAGACATGGAGCAGCTGTTCCAAAAAAGCATGGAGCATTTCGGCGGCAAGGTGGATTTCGTGCTGCATTCCATCGGAATGTCGGTCAATGTGCGCAAAGGCAAATCCTACACCGACCTCAACTACGAATGGATGCAAAAGACGTTCGACGTGAGCGCCATTTCGTTTCACAAAATGATGCAGACGATGTGGAAGCTCGATGCCATCAACGACTGGGGCAGCATCGTGGCGCTGTCTTACATCGCCGCGCAGCGCGTTTTCCCCGACTACTCCGAAATGGCCGAGTCTAAGGCGCTGCTCGAATCTTTTGCACGCTCCTTTGGCTACCATTTCGGCACGGCCAAAAAGGTGCGCGTGAACACCATTTCTCAATCGCCCACCATGACGACGGCCGGCCAAGGCGTGAAGGGCTTTCACGAGTTTTTCAACTATGCCGACAAAATGTCGCCGCTCGGCAACGCGCCTGCGGAGGATTGCGCGAGCTATTGCATCATGCTTTTCAGCGATTACACGCGCTATGTGACCATGCAGAACCTTTTCCACGACGGCGGTTTCAGCACGATGGGCATGAACCCGGCAGTGCTGGGTTGAGGCAACGGATAGCCGCCTGCCGCGTTATTGTTCGCAAACCTTCACATTGGGTTGGGAAATTTTGCACCGCCAAGTTTTGAGCATGGTCAAGTGCGCAATCTGTTCAAAAACAAGGACATTAATCATGGTCATCCGACAAATCCCGGCGAATCAAGGTATAAAAAACGATTCACATCGGGCAACAAAGGGATTTCCGGGGCAATGGCTGCCTCGGAAATCCTGCTTTTGGTCGTTTGCTATGTGCCTCTTGCCCTTGTGTTCGAGTGCGCAGGATGGGGCACCTGCACCTGCTCCTCCTCCGCCACCGGACACTTCGGCGCTGTTCTACACGTTTGCCCTCACGCCCGAACGCAACTACCCTGCCGACGATACCTTGCCCGACCGTGATTTTAGGATGTACGACCCGGCGCGGCGGCGGCAACTGATTGATTGGGGCACTTTGGGCAACCTCGGCTCATCGGCGCGGCCCCTGCTCTTTGAATTGCCAGCCCGACGCGGGTTCGACTTTGGCGAGCACGCTTTCGACCTCTATCGAGTGAAACCCGAGGACTTGCGTTTTTACCGCGATGCCCGCGCATTCAGCGACGTGTTTTTTTCGCAGGGAGCCAACCAGCAACAGGGAATGTTGAATGCCCGTTTTTCGCGCACCTTCGAGGGGGGGGCCAACTTTTCGCTCGACTACCGGAGCATCAATCACACAGGGCAATATCGCTACCAACGCAATCGGCACAACAGCCTCTCTTTCGGGGTGTGGCTGCCCAAAGGCTCGCGCTATGACGGGTTTGCCATTTTTTCCAAAAACGTGATGCGCCAGCAGGAAAATGGCGGCATCGTGAGCGACACGGTGTTTGGCGACGGCCAATTCGCTGGCCCCATCAATGCCGAAATTCGCCTGCCCGACCAGCGAGCAGCCAGCCGCTTGGCCGACCAAACTTTGCAACTGACCCAGCACCTGAAATTCACCGGCGACGACGAGGCGGGCCGCCGCGCCTTGCGGGCCACGCACACGCTGGCATGGAAGCAGGAGAGCTTCAAATTCAGCGATGCCAATCTGGCACAAGATTCTTTTTTCTTCGACACGTTTTTCGTGGACAGGCGCGGCATCCGGCATTTCGCCTCTATGCACCGTGTGGACAACACATTCGCAATCAGCACTTTCAAAACCAAAAGCCGAGGGCGACCTTCCGATGTGCTATCGGTGGGGGTGGCCCATACTTTTTTCAAAGTGAAGCAGGAGCCGCTCGACTCGTCTTTTTCCAACCTGTTTCTGACGGGCGATTTTTCCATCACGCCTTCCGATGGTTTTGCGCTCTATGCCAAGGGCAGTCTCGGAATGCTCGCCAACCTCGGGGAGTATCAGGTGAGTGGTGAGTTGGCGTTGGGTTTGGGCAAGGTGGGGCAGTTGCGAGCGGGTTTGTTGAGCCAGCGCCGCCCGCCGTCGCTGTTGCAATATCGTCTTTTTGTGAGTCAGCGGTTGTTTTGGCAAAATAATTTTGAAAAACCAGTGGAAAACACCCTCTACGCCACCTATTCCCTACCGCTCATCGGGCTGTCCATGACGGCGCGGGCGCATCTCGTCAGCAATTACCTCTACTACAACCAAGCGGGTGTGGCCACGCAAACAACGTCGCCCATGCAGGTGGTGCAGTTCATCGTGAGCGAGGACGTTCGCTTCGGCCCGCTCCACCTCGACAACACGGTGGCCTTGCAGCAAAGCACTCGCGCCGATTTGGTGCGCTTGCCGCGTTGGTTCTCCAAAAACAGTCTTTATTTTTCGGGAAAAATTTTCAAAAAACGGCTTCAATTCGATGCAGGTGCCGATTTCCGAATCAACAGCGATTTTCGTCCCGATGGCTATCAGCCACTCACTTGGCAATTCCACTTGCAAGACACGCTGACGCAAAAACCTTATCCGTGGCTCGACCTGTTCGTGGCTTTCAAAGTACAGTCGCTCAGGGGGTTTGTGCGGTATGAGAATTTTATGACCAACTTCAACAAGACATCTGTTTTTTATCAGACGGCCTACTATCCGCAGCCGTTCGGCGGGCTTCGCTTTGGGGTGTCGTGGCGCTTTCTGGACAGCACGCGCCCCGACCCCAATCAATCGCCCCCAACCGACGGGGTGCCGGGGGGCATCGGGCCGACAGGCAGTGGGCGAGGGTGATTACTTAATGCAAACTTAACATGGGCTTAACATTGGTGCAGTTCCTTTGCAGCAAATTTTTTAACAGCCCTTCATGTGATGAATTCACGTTTAATTTTTGCGTTAGTCCTTTCCTTCCTGACCTCTGTTTCCTTCATTCAAGCCCAAAACGGCACCCTTTCAGGCGTCATCATTGACGGCGAAACCAAAGAAACCCTTATCGGCGCCACCATTCGTTTGCAAGGCGCTGAATTATTGGGCGCTATTTCAGATTTTGATGGCTTCTACTCAGTGCGAAACGTGCCGCCCGGCACTTACAATGTCTCGATTTCGTACACTGGCTACGACGAGAAGACCATCACGGGTGTAGAAATCAAACCCGACGAAAAACAAACACTTGATGTCGTACTCTCCACCGCCGCTTTTGTTTTCAACGAAGTCACCATCGTGGAATACCGCAAAACCAACACGGTGGCGGCGGTATTGCTGGAGGTGAAGCAAGCCAAACAGGTGGTGAGCGGGGTATCGAGCCAGCAAATCGCCAAATCGCAGGACAACAATGCCGCACAAGTGTTGCAGCGCGTGCCGGGCATCACGATTGTTGACAACCGTTTCGTGATGATTCGCGGCCTGAGCGAGCGCTACAACAATGTGATGATTAACAACGTGACGGCGCCGAGCACCGAGGTGGACAAGCGCACGTTTTCGTTCGACCTCATTTCGAGCAGCGTGCTCGACCGGATGTTGATTTACAAATCGGGTTCAGCCGACTTGCCCGGCGATTTTGCGGGAGGTGTCATCAAATTGTTCACCATTGACGAGGTGGAGAAAAATTTCACCAAAATCAACGTGGGGCTTGGCTACCGCCAAGGCACCACAGGCAAGCCTTACTTCCAAAGCGAAGGCTCGCCGACCGACTTCTTGGGTTTCGACAGTGGTTTTCGGCAATTGCCGAACAATTTCCCCGATACGCGCACCTTGCAGTCGTCGGCCCGCAATGCGCAAATCCGCCAAGATGCGGCGCATACCTTGCCCAACAATTTCAACCCCACAGAGCGCACCGCATCGCCTGACTATTCGGTAGGTCTGAGCCTCGGTCGCAACATGACGCTCGGCACCAAGCGCCTTACCACGCTCACCACAGTCAACTATTCTACTAGCTTCCAATACTACTTGCGTGATTTCTACCGCTATTTTGAATGGGAAGACCGCACCAATCCGATTGACGTGCGCTTCCAGTTTGATGACCAAGTGTATGAGAAGCAGAATCGCATCAGCGTGCTATCCAATTGGAAATTGCGCCTAAATGAACGCAATAGCATCAGCTTCAAAAATCTCTTCAACCAAATCGGCGAAAACGAGACCATTCTCCGGCGGGGCTTTGACTTCATTCAGCGCCCCGGCGACAACCTGAGCAACTATCTGCTCGGCTATCGCAGCCGCTCTATCTACACCGGACAGTTTGAAGGCACACACGAACTGACCCCCAACAGAAATCTGCATTGGGTGGCAGGCGGCAGTTTCCTCCGCGAGTTGGAGCCGGATTTGCGCCGCTTCCGCACCTATCAGCCTGGCGGCCAAGCGGAGCGTCCTTTCATCATGCAGCTGCCCCCTTCGTCGAACCTCTTCGAGACAGGGCGCTACTATGGCAAAATGTTCGAGGTGTCGGCCAATCACGGTTTGGATTACACTTGGTCGTTCGCGGGCGTGGGTGGCAAAAAATCCAATCTCAAAGGCGGGTACTATGTTGACTATCGCTACCGCGATTTCGAGTCTCGTTACCTCTCTTATCTGTATCCCGGGTTCTTCGACCCGACCATTGGCCAACAACTTTCCGAGCTGCCGCTCGACAGGATTTTCAGCAAAGAAAATATCCGCACGCAGGATGGCTTCGTCATCGAGGAAGGCACCCGCCCCATTGACTCCTACGATGCCAACAGCTTGACCACCGCCGGATATGTCGGGACGGATTTGCCCTTGGGTCGTTTCGATGTTTCGTTGGGCGTTCGCGGCGAGTACAACGTTCAGCGCGTGAACAGCAACAATGACTTCGAGGAGATAAAAGTGAAAAATGAGGTGCTTTCGCCGTTGCCCTTCATCAATACTGGTTTCAATATCAATGAGAACTCGGTATTGCGCTTGGCTTACAGCCGCACGGTGAATCGCCCCGAATTCCGCGAATTGGCTCCCTTCCTTTTCTACGACTACAAGTTGGAGGCAGGTCGCGTAGGCAACCCCAATCTCACTCCCGCCACGATTGACAACCTTGATTTGCGCTTCGAGATTTACCCGCGTGTGGGCGAGACGTTCAGCATAGGGGCTTTTTACAAATACTTCAACGACCCCATCGAGAACAGAACCATCATCACGACCGAGCAACCCAATTTCACCTATATCAACGCCGATTATGCGCGGAACTATGGTGTGGAAATAGAGTTGCGCAAATCGCTGCGCGGCGTGACGAACAGCCCCTTCCTCGACAATTTCGCCATCAACGCCAACGCCTCCATCATCCGCTCCGAGGTGGATTTGGGCGCATCAGCAACGGCACAGCAGCGCGTGCGCCCCTTGCAAGGCCAGTCGCCTTACATCGTCAACTTTGCGCTCTACTACGACCAACAAAACATTGGCCTATCGGGCAGCCTTGTCTATAACATCTTTGGCGACCGCATCTTCTCGGTGGGCGATGTACTCTTCCCCACCATCTACGAATTGTCGCGCAACAGTCTTGACCTGACCATCACGAAGCGCATCGGCACGCGCACCTCTTACAAGCTGGGTATCCAAAACCTCCTGGATGCGCCCTTCCGTTTCTTCCAAGACTCTGACCGGAACGAGAAAATCACGGATGTTGACCACGCGATATTCACTTTTCGGCGTGGCCAACTCATCAATCTGTCATTTTCCTACGATTTGAACAAATAACAAACTCATTCACACACAAATTTTTATCACCTCGTTATGAAAAATTTTCTGAGCATTCTGGGTATCGCTACCCTTATGGTTATTGTCTCCTGCAAGGATAAGGATGACCCAATTGTAACCCCTCCTCCCACCGATGACGTGGTCAAATTGACGGGCAACCTCACAACTCGCACACTCACCGCTGACAAAAAATATCTGCTCGAAGGACAAGTGTTCGTCCGCGACGGTCAGACGCTCACCATCGAGCCGGGTACTATTATCTTCGGCGACAAGCGCACCCGCGCCACGTTGATTATTGACAAAGGCGGTCGCATCGTGGCCAACGGCACCGTTGACAAGCCCATCGTGTTCACCTCCAGCCAAGCAGAAGGTATCCGCGACCGCGGCGACTGGGGCGGCTTGGTCATTCTTGGCCGCGCCAACTGCAACCAGCCTGACCCCGCTATCGAAGGCATCACGCCTGCCGTGACTTTCGGCACCTTGAACTCCACGCAGTTCGACAATGAGAGCTCCGGCTCGCTCAAATATGTGCGTGTTGAGTTCGGTGGTATCGAACTTACGCCCAACAACGAGACCAACTCCATCACGTTGGGTGGTGTGGGCCGCGGCACCGAAATGGAATACTGCATGGTTTCCTTTGGTGGCGACGACGGCTTCGAATGGTTCGGCGGCACGGTCAACGCCAAATACCTCGTGTCGTTCTGCACTTGGGACGACGACTTCGACGTGGACTTCGGCTGGAGCGGCAACGTACAACACGGCCTCGCTGTGCGCTATCCCGGCTTTGCCGACCAATCGCAATCCAACGGCTTCGAGTGCGACAACGGCCCGAACGACAACGACGTGCAGCCTTACACCACTGGCGTTTTCTCCAACATCACCGTGCTTGGCCCCATCAAGACGGGCACTTCCACAGGTAATGCCAACTACGCTCACGCCATTGACTTGCGTCGTCGCACGGCTGTATCCATCTTCAACTCTGTGTTCGCTGGTTTCCCGCGCGGCCTTCGTTTCAATCAAGCTTCTGTGACGGCTCAGTATCAAGGCGGCACTGGCGTATTGGCCAACAACATCTTGGTAGGCACTGCCAACGCCACCACTTTCAACGCTGGCTCTGGCGTGACGGTGGCTGACGTGGAAGCATACTGGAAATCTGCCAACACCGTCATCGACGGCCCTGCTTCCGATGCCATCCACCAAGGCGTGGGCATCAATCCCGAATGGTTCTTTGGCACTCGCCTTGCCGACCAATATCCGAGCAACCCCAACTTCGTGGTTACTTCGGGCGATGCGGCAACAGGCGCTGCGTTCACCAACCCGAAATTCAGCGAGCCAAACCGCGCAGGCTTCTTCAATGCCGTGACGCACCGCGGCGCATTCGCTGGCAACGACTGGACGAACGGCTGGGCTGATTTCAACCCGGTCAACACGAAATACTAATCGCTCGGTGGCCCAGCCACTTCATCTGACATAGACAGGAGCCATCCCGTCCCGATTTGGGGAGGTGATGGCTCTTGTTTTTTGTTGCCCAACCGATTTTGAAAAATTGACTTTTTTTGCGAAAAACATCTCCGCAACATGAAATACGCACTCCTTATCCTGCTCCCATTTTTTTTTGCCGCTTGCCAACAAACCATAGGAAAAAAACCCGACGAGGCGCTGGAGCGCCAAACCCTCAAAAGCATCATTCGATATATTGGCAAACTTCCGCCCAAAGGCGCTACCCACGACAACAAATTCGCTCCCGCATTCGACGAATACTACGACCAACTCGCCACCCAACACCGCATTGACCTCTATCACCAAGATGCCAAGACGGGCGATATTTACCTGCTCGTGAGCCGCATAGCGCCCAGCCTGCAAGTCAAGCGCGTCGCCACGGGCATACACCTGCGCATGGCGGGCGACAGCATCACTTACTACAACGAAGTGTTTCGCACATGGAAAATGCCGGAAGCGGAGCTGTCCAAAAAAGGCTCCATGCTCTTCGCCAAAATGGTGAAAGGCGAAGACCTCACGCCCTACTATCCTCAAAACTCGGGCAAAGAAGAGTACATTGAGTTTCCTGACCCGAAGGTTCATTTCGACACGCAAAAGCGTCGCTGGGTGATGGAAGGCGAAGACCCGCTTGAGGAATACAGACCCACGACACAATAGGAATATGCCTCTTTTGGCCTTTCGTGACAAATGTCACATACCAGTCGCCCATGACTGTGCTACTTTTGTTCGCATTTCTACGAGCCATTCAAGAACAAAAATTCAGTCATGCAAAAACTTTTTTTCCTGCTGCTCCTGCTTGGAGGCATTTCTTGTAGCCATTTGGAGGCACAGTCCCTTGCTGTCAGCCCCGACGATTTTGAGAAAATGCTGCAAAGCGACAAGAGCGTCCAATTGGTGGACGTGCGCACCCCCGCCGAATTTGCCAAAGGCCACATCGAAGGGGCGGTGAATCACAATTTTTACGATGCCGATTTCGCCCAGAAAATGGGCCGTTTGGACAAAAAGCGCCCCGTGATGGTCTATTGCGCCGTCGGAGGGCGCAGCGCATCTGCTTCCGAGCAATTGAAAAAGTTAGGTTTTGAAAAAGTCTTCGACCTCGCGGGCGGCATGGGCGCGTGGAACAAGGCAGGAAAGAAAGTGGTGAAATAACTATGGGGACGAAGTATTGGGAAATTTTTGTCAGCAACTTTAAAGGCTACGCCAACTACCTCTGGAACACGGTGCTGAACCCGTCGTGGGGCAATTTTTTCTATTGGCTCATCGGTATTTCATTGGCCGTGTACGCGCTCGAACTACTGTTCCCGTGGCGCAAAAACCAGCCGCGCATCCGCGAGGACTTCTGGCTCGACACGTTTTATATGTTTTTCAACGTGTTCATCTTCTCGCTCGTGGGCTACGCGGCGCTTTCCAGCGTGGTGGCGGAAGCCTTCAACGATTTTTTGAAAAACGTTTTTGGCGTTCGCAACCTCGTGGCGCTCAATATCGCCTCATGGCCGGGCTGGTCGCAGCTGCTGCTGCTCTTCCTCTTGCGCGATTTCATCCATTGGAACGTCCACCGGCTGCTGCACCGCTCGCCGTGGTTGTGGCAATTCCACAAAGTGCATCACTCGGTGCAGCAAATGGGTTACGCCGCGCACCTGCGCTACCACTTCATGGAAAACATTGTTTATCGAACCATCGAATACCTTCCGCTGGCGATGCTCGGCTTCGGCATTCAGGACTTCATCATCGTCTATTTGTTCGCGCTCACCATCGGGCATCTCAACCATGCCAATATCTACCTGCCGCTCGGCCCGTTGAAATATATTTTCAACAACCCGCAGATGCACATCTGGCACCACTCAAAGGAACTCCCGAAAGGCAGCTACGGAGTCAACTATGGCATCTCGCTCAGCTTGTGGGACTACCTTTTCGGCACTGTCTGGATGCCTCACGACGGGCGCGACATCGAGTTGGGTTTCCCCGAAGTGGAAAAATACCCGCACGGATTTTTGGAACAGGTAGTGGAACCGTTCAAGAATAAGAGTTGATGAGTGGGTGGATGAAATCGAGGAGTTGAACGAGTGCATTTCAAATTGCCGCTTCTGTACGCCCAAACGCTGTTCCGGTACATATCGGAACAGCGTTTCGATTTATGCCCAACGGAAAACGGTTTGCGAAACAATGCCCGTTCAAATCCTTGAAAATCATTGTTATCAATCAAGACAATCTCACAAATCATTTTCTTCTGGGCACACTTGCGGCAATTTGAAATGCACCCGAATTTGAGGCAGTCAAGTTTGGACTTCACTTTTTGACCGTTTGGGGCGGCGATGTTTACTTTTTCCCAATACTTTTGGCGCTGTTTCGACCACGAAGCACTCGTTCATTTTTCTCAACCCCCGTCCGCTGCGCTTGGCCGGGCAAGCCTTCAACGAGCCAACAACTCAACGTCGCCATGAAGCATTCCTCCTCTCGACGCGATTTCCTCAAAAAAGCAAGCGGCGCGGCAGCAGCCCTCACGCTGGGCACTGACTTGCTGGCACACGAAACGCGCATCCTGCGCCCGGATATCCGCATATCTTCCAATGACAACATCCGGCTGGGGCTTATCGGCGCGGGCATCATCGGGCACTACGATATTGATACCGCCCTAAGGATACCCGGCACGGAACTCGCCGCCGCTTGCGACCTCTACGACGGGCGCCTCGAATATGCCCGCGAAAAATGGGGCAATGGCCTCTTCACCACCCGCGACTATCGAGAGGTGCTGGCTCGACCCGACATTGACGCGGTATTCGTCTGCACGCCCGACCACTGGCACGCACAAATCACCATAGACGCGCTCAAAGCAGGCAAGCACGTTTATCTCGAAAAGCCGATGGTGCAACGCATCGAGGACGGCCACAAAATCATCGCCGCGCAACAAAAAAGCGGCAAGGTGGTGCAAGTGGGCAGCCAGCGCGCCAGCAGTGTGGCCATGGTGGAGGCTCGAAAACAAATCGCTTCGGGTATCATCGGCGAACTTACATATGTGGAGGCGGCTTACGACCGCTGGACGTCGCGCGGTGCGTGGAACTATTCCATCCCGACCGATGCTTCCCCGACGACGGTGGATTGGGAACGTTTTCTGGGCGGCGCACCCAAGCGCCCGTTCGATGCGACGCGGTTTTTTCGCTGGCGCAATTACAAGGACTACGGCACGGGCGTGGCGGGTGACTTGTTCGTCCATCTGCTCACTGGCCTTCACACCATCACCAGCTCGCTGGGGCCGACGCGCATTTTTGCGCTCGGCGACTTGAATTATTGGAAAGACGGCCGCGACGCTTACGACTTGATGACGGGGCTGATGGATTACCCGAAAACGGCTCAACATCCTTCGTTCCAGTTTTTCCTGCGCTCCAACTTGGCCGATGGCATGGGCGGCAGCGGTGCTTTCCGGCTGGTCGGCACCGACGGCTACATCGAAATGGGCTGGAACGAGCTCACCGTCAAGCACTTCAAGCGCCCCCTGACCGATGGCTACGGAGGCTATGATTCGTACACCAGTTTTTCGGCCAAACAAAAAGAGGAATTCAAAAAATGGTATGATGCCAAATACGGCAAAGCCTCCACAGAGCGCCTCGTCGGCGAGCCAATCACTTTCAAGCCCGAACCGGGCTACGACGACCGCTATGCGCATCTAGTCAATTTCTTCGAATCGGTGCGTTCCGGCAAACCCAACATCGAGGATGCCTCATTCGGCCTGCGCGCTGCCGCGCCCTCGTTGCTGTGCAACACAAGCGCGGAAAAAGGGAAAGCCATTTACTGGGACCCTGTTCAGATGAAGGTGTTGAAAAAAGGATGAACGATTGAACCAAAGCCCAACTTTCCGAAAGCTTGAAACTTTCGGAAAGTTATTCAACCAACCATCCAAACCTTCCTCATGTCCCGTATCGCCTACTGGCTTTGTGCCGCCCTAATCGTTGCCGCCGCCGTTTTGTATTACCCGAAATGGAAGCAGCCGAACACCGAAGCGACCCTTAGTTGGGACGTGTCGGGCTACTACCTTTATTTGCCTGCGGCGCTGATTTACAAGGATATAAAGCAATTAAAATGGTGGGGCGCAGTCGAGGAAAAATACCATCCCGGCCCCGGCATGGGGCAGGCATATCAGCATCCGTCGGGCAATTGGGTGATGAAATATTCGCTCGGGCAGGCGCTGCAATTTCTCCCTTGGTTCACAGCGGCGCACTTGTTGGCCGAGCCGCTTGGATACCCAGCAGATGGTTTTTCGCTGCCCTATCAAGCGGCGATTAGTTGGGGGAGCTTGCTGGTGGCGCTTATCGGGTTGTGGTTTTTGCGAAGGGTGTTGAAAATGTATTTTTCCGACAATGTCGTGGCGGCAGTGTTGGTCTGCATCGTGTTTGGCACGAACTATCTGGAATACGCCAGCATAACGGGGGCGATGACGCACAACTGGCTCTTCACGCTCTATGCGCTTCTGCTGTTTGGCACCATTCGTTTTTACCAAAACCCCTCGTTCGGCTGGGCGGCGGCGATTGGGCTGCTCGTCGGGTGGGCGACGCTGACTCGCCCGACGGAGATTATTTCGGCGGTGATTCCCTTGCTGTGGGGAGTGGGTTCGTGGGCAGCACTGCGTGAGCGGTTTTTATTTTTCAAAAACCATTTTTCAAAAATTGCCCTCGCGGGACTCGTAGCGGGCGGCGTCATTTTCCTGCAACTCGCCTACTGGAAATATGCGACGGGCGAATGGCTCGTGTACAGTTATCAGGAGCAGGGATTCAGCTGGTTCAGGCCGCATTTTTCCGACGTTTTGTTCAGCGCGCGCGCAGGTTGGCTGGTCTATTCGCCGATGATGATTTTTGCCGTAGCGGGACTTTTCTTTTTTAAAAAAAATCTTCTTTCCGCGATTTTACTTTTCTGTTTTGCAGCACTTTACGTCACGGCGGCGTGGGACATTTGGTGGTACGGCGGCAGCCTCGGCCAGCGGGCGATGGTGCAGAGTTACCCCCTTTGGGCGTTCCCGTTGGCGGCGTTCATCACTTGGATTTCGCAACGAAATTGGCGAAAATGGATTTTCGTGCCATTTGCTGGTGTGTGCATTTACCTGAACCTGTGGTGGACGCATCAGGCGCACCGCGGCAAGGGCCTTTTTGTGGCGGAACAAATGACTAAAGCCTTCATGCTGAAAGTGTTGGGGCGCTACGAACTGGAGCGCGACTGGCTGAAATTGCTCGACACGAAGGAGGAATTTAAAGGCTCGGAACGACGCAATGTGCGAGAACTTTACACCAATAACTTTGAAAACGACACGACAGGCGTGACTTCCGAAGCACCGATTGCAGGCGCTAAGTCTTTGATTTTGAATAATGAAAAACAATTTTCGCCTGAATATGCTTTGCCGCTGAACGCCGATGAACAAGGCTGGCTGCGAGCTTCCGTCACGTTCCGCTGCGACCCGAAGGAGTGGAACTGGTGGCAGATGACGCAGTTCGTCGTGCGGTTTTACGACGGCGACAAAATCGTGAAGGAGCGCATGACTCGACTCCAGCGCCATGTGGACGGCAGCGAAGTGAAGACGATTTTTTTCGACACAAAAATTCCGGGAAAACCTTTTGACCGCGCCGTCGTGCTGTTCTGGAATTCGGGCAGCGACAAGACGGTGAGGTTGGACGATTTGAAAGTGGAGGTTTTTGAATAAATATTAACAAAAATAGTTTCTAAATTTGCAGGGAAAACCTGCATTCAAATTATAGTCAACGCAGAGTGGTTTTGAACGAACAATCCAACCTTTTCTAATCTTTCTGTTCAAAACCACTTTGCGCCGACTATAACAAAATTTTTGCGCCATGAAAAATTCCTTTGCTACCCATATTATGCAGTTGTCCCATTTTGTTACGATTCTCGCAACCCTATCATTTAGTACTGTTTTCGGTCAGTCAACATTATTGCCATTACCTACAATTATTGAGCCTTCTTCATGTACCACACAAATTTGCTCACCACAAACAGAAGGTTATCCGTCACCATATATTTATCCGTATGAATGTTCTATTGGAATTGAACGCTATTTGTCTAGATCAATTGAAATGGGTTTTTTAGCAGACCTAAATTTTGAAGGTTACACATCCAATTGCACTCCTCCACATAAGCAGGGTGAATACTGCCCAGCCCTATATTGTGAGATGATACAAAACTTACCGCTAATGGACGCCCAATTTATTAGAGGCGTATACCAAGCAGGAGCCTTTCATGAGTTTGAATTCTTCCGCGGCAATCCATGGTATAATCTTGGGTATCAGATAGTCAGAGATATTAACCATGCGTATGATTGTGCGGGCAAACCACGGCCAATCATTCAGGCATCAGCCATTGACAATGGCGACTTAGGCAATTTTATTATTTCTGAAAATGTACAGGATGGTATTGATAGACATATTCCACTCCCACTGATAGTAAAGTATTTTAGCGATGATTATTACCCTGAAGACAAAGATGATCTCGACCCAGATGCTCCATCGACCTATAGTTATTATTTCAACTCAAATGGAACGCCGAAGGCCGACCTCTATTTTAAAAAAGCACGTTTAAGTAGCGCGGATGGAGGATATAGTATTGACAAAGTTGAAATGCGTATGTGGTTTTTATATCAGTGCATGACTCTCATTGATTTTGGCTACTCTGCAATTCACATGGGCTTATACACTAATTATGCTAATCACGATGTAGATCCAGAATATCAACATCTATATAGATTGACCAATAAAATCAGGCAGTACGCCAATGAAAATAACAAATTTGTTTTGTTAAGTGGAGAATCTCCTTATTCAAATATAGACAATGGACAAAGTGCAAGACTATTTGGCACTGATTTTCTAATCTTTGATTTTGATAGTAGAGCCATGCGGCCAAGAGAAATCTCTTCACCACAAGTCAACGGTGATGGCGTCGGATGTGATGACCCCATTGCTTCAGATGCCCTTTTTTTGTTTAGCAACCCTAATTCTGAGTGTTATGACGAAGATTTTCCAGCTGTAGTAGACCCTTGCACTATTAATAGCGCAGGCGGGACCGTTGGCGGCTATCCCCCCAATTTAGATGGCAGCGGTCCAAATATGGGGTGCCAATACGAGCAAGTGCCCTATGTAGTTCACTATGATGGTTTCTCTCCACCTATGAACCCTTGGCAACCCTCACCTTTACCACCAGTTCCAAACAATGAAATTGTCAGTACGTTAACTTGGGGATGGAATGATCATCGTTGGTTTAGTGAATTGAGTTTAGATTGTCAAAAAAAGTGGTTTGAGTATTTCTATTGTGACAGAAGAAATTACCATGGTGGACATGGCTATGTGCCAATACCTGGAATAATCAGTGCGGGGTATTACGAACCAAATACCCCACCATATAGTGAGCTAGTCCTATATATTGACAATCCATTATTTGAAGAATACATCGCCGAAGCCCTTAAGCCGAAAGTGCCTGAAATATTGATTACAGAGATCTGTACATATCCAAACAAATGCAAACCAGTATGCAAAGGTAACCATGCTAATCCTGCGAAACTTTGGCAGGTATCTCCAGCTCATTATAAAATAGAAGTTGGCAGTAAAGATTGCTCTTCTGTTTATTCAATTCACATTAAAGATCCCAATGGAAATTGGCTTCCTCAACAAATCGGAGATACCTATATCTTATACCCATCTATCCCTGGCGATTATAGAATTGGAATTAGACAAGATAACTTAGCTTTGCCCGTAAATACATACGGAACTCAGACAATCGATACACTAGTCCATCTCTTTGCAGAATGTTGCATTGCACAAAAACCTATTTTAGAGTGCTATCCGTTAATTGAAATTCGACAAAATTGCATCAGTGAAGATGCCGAGAAATTTGTGTATGAATTTGAACTGGAAGCGGCTGATTTGACCTCAACTCTTCAAAATATTCGTCCTACTAGTAATAGATGCCAACTTAATTCTATCAATTACTCCATAGAAAATCATACTGCTGATGGAATTGCATATATTTACGATAAACAAAATCCCACTTTGGAATTTTTAGTCGATTATTTGGATACTGAAGGGCTTAAAGAAATATTGATTAGAGAGACTCTGGACTCTTGTACTGGCGGAACATCTTATCGAGAAAACCAAAATAAATTTACTAAGAAACATTCAATTCCTGCATTTATTCTCTTCCCAAACCCTGCATATGATAAGATACAAATAAAATGTGATTTCATAGAAGACGAAATAATTGAAATAAATTTTTATGATGCTTTAGGGCGATTAATCAACACCGACAAGCGCAGAATTACTGAAGTTGGGGACTTACTTGAGTACGATATTACACAATATCCCTCTGGTGTTTATACAATTGTCTTATCTGGGTCTGCAGGAACTCGCCTATTTAATAAGTTCACAAAGCTAAAAAACTGACCTTCTATGATTGACTAAACTTTCCGAAAGTTGTCAACTTTCGGAAAGTTTATCTACTGAAAACAACTCCTAACCCATGCAATTTCTCCGCCGCAACTACCTCTACTTGCTGTTCCTGCTGCTGCTCCCAGTCATGTTCAACCGCATTCGGGGCAATCCGCGCAGCGTCATTTGGTCGGACTCGGAGGGCTACTACCTGTACCTGCCGGGCGTGTTCATCATCGGCGATATGCACAAAATCCCCGAAGGCACGGTGTGGCCGCAGCGCAACGCGCAGGGCGAGATCCTCATCAAATACACCTGCGGCGTGGCCATATTCGAGGCGCCGTTTTTCCTCGTGACGAAGTGGTATTGCCAGTTGAAAAACTACGACTGGAAAGATTATTTCAATGTCCACTACTGCCGGGCGATGGCGATTTGCGGCTACGTTTTTGGTTTCGTCGGCTTGTTTTTCTTGCAAAAAACCTTGCGACGACGACATTCTGAAAAGGTCGTTTTCTGGACTTTGCTGGCGACGTTTTTTGGCACTAACCTCTTCCACTACACCACACGGGAGATGAGCATTTCGCACGTTTATTCGTTCTGCTTGTTTGCTTTCACAGCTTGGCACTTGCCGCGTTTTTATGAAAAACCTTCTTGGGCAAACGCCGCCGTGCTCGGCGGCGCGCTCGGCTGGACGATCTTGATTCGCCCGACGAACGCGCTGATTCTCCTCTTCGTCCTGCTCTATGATGTGTATTCATGGCGGACTTTGAAGGAGCGGGCGCGATTTTTCCTGAGGAATTTGCCCAAACTCGGCGCGGCAGCGCTCGCGGCTTTTGTCTTTTTGTTTCCCCAAATGCTCTACTGGCACGAGATGACGGGCAGTTGGGTGCGCTATTCGTACACCGACGAGAAGTTCATTTATTGGAACAAACCGAAAATACTCGACGTGTTGTTCGATGTACAAAACGGCCTTTTCCTCTACTCGCCGATGGTGTTGCTCATGGTCTTGGGCATTTTCATCGGGCTGCGCGAGCGCAAATATCACGCCCCTGCGCTCCTGCTGATTTTCTGCCTCGCCACCTACATTTTTGCCAGTTGGTGGGCGTGGTGGTTCGGTGGGGCCTTCGGCCACCGATGCTATGTGGAATATTATGCGCTGCTGGCGCTGCCGTTGGCAGGTGTTTTTGAAAAAATATTCGCCTTGCGCTCCAAACTGTTGCGCTGGCTCATTCTCGCTGTCGTGGTATTTTTGATGTATTACGGCACGAAAATGTCGTTCCTCTACACATGGCTGCCCGGCCCCTGGGACGGCGTTGACTGGCGCTGGAATTTTGAAAAAATCAAGTGGGTGTGGTCGTATTTGTTCAAATGGTGATTTCGTCATTGTCGTCATTAAGATAATTAGGTGGATTTTTCAAAATGGCGGAATGACGACAATGACGAATGACGTTCAATGACGGTAAATGACGAACAACGAAATCCCCCGCCGCTTCTTCCAATTCGACCGATGGCTCGGCGCTGCGCCTGTCGGCAGCGGCAATATCAATGATACTTTCCGCATTGATTTTGAGAGAAATGGCGTGCAAGAAACTTGGTTGCTCCAGCGCCTGAACCACCTCGTTTTCAGAGACCCGGATGCCGTGATGCGGAATACGGTAGCCGTGTGCGAGCACCTTTCCGAGCGAGATTTTCCCTATAAAATAGCTATGCCCCAAAAGGCTTTGGATGGGCAATACTTGCAGCATGACGAACAGGGAAATTGCTGGCGCGTGTTTCCTTTTTTTGAAAACACGTTCGCGCCCGAAGGCGTGGCGGATGCCCATGTCGCCTACGAAGGAGCGCGGGCCTACGGCGCGTTTGCGCGGGCACTGCGCGACTTTCCGCCAGAGCGACTGCGCGAGACCATTCCGGGTTTTCACGACACCGACCGACGCTGGCAGGTGTTCTTGGAGGTGTTGGAAAAAAATCCCGTGAATCGCGCCGAGGTTTCCACGCCCGAAATCGAGGCCATGTTGGCAGCCAAGCCTATTTTTGAAAAAATAAGCCGATTGAAACGCAGCGGCGCCCTGCCGCTCCGTGTCACCCACAACGACACCAAAGCAGGCAACGTGCTGCTCGACCTGACGCTCCGCAAGGCTGTGGCCGTGATTGATTTGGATACGGTGATGCCCGGCACGCTCCTCTCCGATTTTGGCGACATGGTGCGCACTTTTGTGCCCACTGGCCGGGAAGACGGGGCTGAACCTGTCTCGCTTCGCCTCGACATTCTCGACGCGCTGCAACACGGTTTTTTGGAGGAAACCTCCGATTTTTTGCTTCCCGCTGAAAAGGAAAATCTTCCGCTCGGCGCGGCGTGGATTGCTGGCGAGCAGGCGCTGCGTTTTCTCACCGATTGGCTGGCGGGAGACGTCTATTACAAAATCCGTTGGCCGGAACACAACCTCGTTCGAGCGAGGAATCAATTGGACCTGTTCAAAGAGTTGAGAAGGGTTGAGGTTTAGAGGTCTCAACTTGCCTCACCCCCCCTCAACCTTTCTCAACTTTTGCGCGAAGTCCAGTAATTTCCCTTCCTCCCACATTCCAGCCATGAGTTGCACCCCCACCGGGAGACTGTTTTCGGGATGTTTTCCCGCTGGAATGGCCAAGGCCGGAATACCTGCCAGATTGGCCAACACCGTGTAAATATCGGAGAGGTACATCGCCACCGGGTCGGCAGATTTTTCGCCGAAACGCCAAGCCGTCGTCGGTGCGACGGGCATTAGGATAAAATCAAAATCACTCAGGATGGCAAAGATGCGTTGGCGGATGAGCGCCCGCGCCTTTTGCGCCTTGCCGTAATACGCATCGTAGTAGCCGCTGCTCAGCACGAACGTGCCGAGCAAGATGCGCCGCTTCACCTCCTCGCTGAAACCCTCCGAGCGACTGAGCAAGTAAGTCTCCTCCAAGTTTTTTGCGGCTGGGCTTCGACGGCCATAGCGAATGCCATCGTAACGGGCCAGATTGGAACTTGCCTCTGCGGTGGTGAGCACATAGTAGGTGGGGATGATGAAATCCAGCAAGTCGAACGAAACGGGTTCCACCGCGTGTCCTGCTGCTCGAAGTTGCTCGATAAAGCCCAAAGTCGCGTTGCGAACGCCAGCCTCCATGCCTTCGCTATCGAGGGCTTCGGGGAAATAGGCAATTTTTAGAGTAGAGGGTGGAGGGCGGAGGGCGGAGGGTTTAGTCTCCGCCTCCCGCCCTTTGCCTTCTGTCGCAGTCGCATCGAAATCGTCGGGGCCTTCCATGACTTTCAACAGGGTGGCGATATCGGCTGGGTTGTGCGCCAACACCCCGATTTGGTCGAACGAGGAGCCATAAGCAATGAGGCCATGCCGCGAGATGCGCCCGTAAGTTGGCTTGAAACCCCAGATGCCGCAGAATCCCGCTGGCTGGCGCACCGAGCCACCCGTGTCGCTGCCCAAGGCGGCCAGACAAGTATCCGTCTGCACCGATACCGCGGCGCCACCCGAAGAGCCTCCGGGGACTCGCGAAGGGTCGGCGGCATTCAGGACGGGGCCGTAAATCGTGTTTTCGTTGGACGACCCCATGCCGAACTGGTCGCAGTTGGTGCGCCCTATGATGATGGCATCTTCGGCCAAAAGGCGCTCCACCGCCGTGGCTGAATAGAGCGAGGTGAACCCTTCGAGTATTTTCGAGGCTGCCGTCACTTGGTGGCCCGCATAGCAAATGTTGTCTTTGATGGAAATGACCGCGCCGCAGAGTCGTCCCATTTTGGTGGGCGCTTCACCCAGATGCGCGTCGAGCGCATCGGCCTTAGCCAGCGCCTCGTCGGCCCACACTTCTATGTAAGCGTTGAGGTGTCGCGTTTTTTCGATTTGAGCCAGATAATGCCCCACTATGGCGCGGCAGGTTGTTTCGCCTGCCCGCAGCGCAGCTTGAATATCGGAAAGCGAGGTGTATTTCGGCATAGACGGGGGCAAATATGGTGCTTCTCAGGCAGTTTTTTCGGCAGCCTCTACCGCACGGCGCAAAGCGTCTTTGGACAGCACACCCGCCTCCCGCCAAAGTTCCCGCCCGTTTTTGTAAACCACGAACATCGGCACGCCCATGACTTTTTGCTGCACGGCGAGAGCGGTGTTTTTGTCCACGTCAATTTTCACGATGCGCACCCGGTCGCCCATTTCGGCTTTCAAGGCATCCAACACAGGGTGCATGGCGCGGCATGGGCCACACCAGGGTGCCCAAAAATCAACGAGCACTGGAATGGGAGAGTTGATGAGTGATTCGTATGAGGATTTCATGTTTGACTTGTTTTTATCTGCCCAAATGCACCAGCAGCACACTCACATCCGCAGGGTTCACGCCGGAAATGCGGCTGGCTTGGCCGATGGTGCGCGGCTTCATGCGAGAGAGTTTTTGACGGGCCTCGTTGCTCAGGCCGCTCACACCCGCGTAGTCAAAATCGGGGTGCAAATGCAAGTCTTCAAGGCGGCTCATTTTGTCCACCATTTCCTGCTCCTTCTGGATGTAGCCTTCGTACTTGATGTTGATTTCGGCCAACTCGACAAATTCCCGCTCGTAGGGCGTGAGGAAGTTGGCGAGTTCCGGCAGCGATTTTGCCAAACTTGGAATGTCCACCTGCGGGCGCAAGAGGATGTTGTAGAGTTTCACCTTCTGAACAATCGGAGCAGAATCAACCGACTGCAAATAGCCATTCACCTCACCGGGGCTGACAGAGGCGTTGCGGAAGAAGGCTTCGATTTCGGCGGCAGCCTGCGTTTTTGCTCGCACCCTGTCCATTCGCACGTCGGTGCCGCGCACGCCGAGTCGGTGCGCGATGGGTGTGAGGCGAAGGTCGGCATTGTCTTGCCGGAGCAGGATGCGATATTCGGCGCGGCTGGTGAACATCCGGTATGGCTCCTGCGTGCCTTTGTTCACGAGGTCGTCAATCAAAACACCGATATAGGCTTCGGAGCGTTTGAGCACGAGCGGCGCTTCGCTTTTCACGCTCAAAGCAGCGTTCAACCCAGCCATCAACCCCTGACAGGCGGCTTCTTCGTAGCCCGTCGTGCCGTTGATTTGTCCAGCAAAAAAGAGGTTTTTCACCAAGTTGGTTTCCAACGTGGTTTGCAATTGCGTGGGTGGAAAATAGTCGTACTCGATGGCGTAGCCGGGGCGAAACATCTTGACGTTTTCCAACCCGGGTATTTCCTTTAAGGCTTTGAACTGCACGTCTTCGGGCAGCGATGAGGAGAAGCCGTTGATATAAATTTCCACCGTGTCCCAGCCTTCCGGTTCGATGAAAAGTTGGTGGCGGTCTTTGTCGCTGAACCGGTCTATTTTGTCCTCGATGCTTGGGCAATAGCGCGGCCCCACGCCTTGGATGCGCCCGTTGAACATAGGCGACTGGTCAAAACCCGTGCGCAATGTGTCGTGCACTTTTTGGTTGGTGTAGGTAATCCAGCAGCAGAGTTGTTTTTCCAAAAGCGGTGTGTCGGTGTAAGAAAACTTGCCGGGTGGGAAATCGCCGTCCTGTCGCTCCATTTTGGAATAGTCGAGCGAGCGCCCGTCAATGCGAGGCGGGGTGCCCGTCTTCATGCGGCCAGCCTCGAAGCCGAGTTCGACGAGCTGCTCGGTGATGCCTTTGGCTGCCGATTCGCCCGCACGCCCCCCGCCGAATTGTTTCTCGCCGATGTGAATAATGCCGTTCAGGAAAGTGCCGTTGGTGAGCACAACTGTCTCGCTTTCAATTTCCAAACCCATGCCTGTCACCACGCCGCGCACCCGTCCGTCCTTCACCACGAGGCCGCGCACCATTTCCTGCCAAAAATCTATGTTGGGGTGTTGTTCCAACATTTGCCGCCATTTCGCGGCGAAAAGCATCCGGTCGTTTTGGGCGCGAGGACTCCACATAGCGGGGCCTTTCGAGCGGTTGAGCATCCGAAACTGAACAGCCGTGTGGTCGGTCACAATGCCCGAATAGCCGCCCAAGGCATCCACCTCGCGCACGATTTGCCCCTTTGCCACGCCGCCCATCGCGGGGTTGCAGCTCATCTGCCCGATGGTCTGCATATTCATGGTGGCCAGCAGGACTTTGCAGCCCATGTTGGCGGCAGCGACAGCGGCCTCGCACCCCGCATGGCCTGCACCGACTACTATGACATCGTATTTTGGAAACATTTTTTAATGAAAGGTTTTGGAGTTGCTACAAAGGCGCAAAGACTCCAAGAAGTTGATTTTAAAATCTTTGTGTCTTCGTGGCAAAGTTTAAATCACGACGAACTAAAACCCTTTTTTTGAAAAAAAAGTTGGCAAAAGTACAACGGAAAGAGGGATAAAAAAGTCGCGTAGAGGTGTTGCGCGGTCATTTTGTATAGCGCTGCCCCTACTCAAGTAGGGGCAGCATCGCGAAATACGTTGAACAAGTGTGGCATGACCGCTCATGGTTACTTTATCAATGCTCTCAAAGCGGTCATGCCACACCTACGCAACGTTTTGCGAGGATGTCTCATAAGTGATGTTTGTTTGACAGGATTGACAATATTCGCGCCCTTTTTCGGGTAAAAAAAACTGTAAATCTTGTTAAGCAGTATGGCGGATTTGCAAATCCGCCATACTACTTATGAGATGAGTCATCCCGAATTTTGAAAAAACAGATTTTGGCTCACTATTTTGCTAAAAAACGCAAGTTCAGAGTTAAAACTTTTGAAAATCCAGGGACGGTGCCCTGAAACACATTCCAGGGCGCTGTCCCCGCCAGAGTGGTTGCAAAAATTCAAATGCCACAAACGTTTGATTTCCATAAAGTAGACTTGTTGCGGTAGATGCCTTCGGGTGAAGGGAAAGCCCTTTTTCCGACTGGCTTCGTTAAATTTTTCGCCGAATATGCCCGATTTCGACTGCAAAATTTGCCTTGCCAGTCGAAAAAATGACAATCCCCTTCACCCAAAGCCCTCCACCGCCACAAGCCTAGTCATTTTATACCGAAGGTCGCTTTCCTGAATCACGGGAGCAAAGACGTCCACCGCCACAAGCCTAGTCATTTTATACCTCGTGCCGCCAAGTTTTCAGCATGGTTGGAAGGATGAGATCACGTTTACTAAACTTCAAAAGTTTAGTAAACGTTACCTAGACGATGCTGAAAACTTGGCGGCGCGAGGTATAGCACCTCAAAGAGGTGAAAAGTTGATAAAAATCGGGAATCAGTCAGCGATGCTCGCTTTGTCGGGTTCTGAGGTGTCATCCCGTAAGCATGGAGGGGTGACATCTCAAAAATAGGCCGAGATGTCACCTTTTTCGTTCCTCAAAAGATGACACCTCATTGTGAACCGAGAGTGGCAGGGAATCAATTAGTCAAGCGCCATCTGTTAGGTCAAATATCTTCGAGCTCACGTTAAGTAGTATAACGGATTTACAAATCCGCCACACTACTTATGAGCGCAACGCTTATTTATTTAGCCTGAAACGTCTGGCGGCTTCTGAAGCCCAATATGTTGAGTTCAAAAACAAAACGGCTTTCGCTCAATTCGACGACCGTGCCAGTAAAAGTGCCACTCGATGGGTCGGACAAGGTGAGCGTTTTGCCATCGGCGCTCAGGCTCCAAGAAAAAGTGGTGCTCTGTGGGTCAGCAGGGTCGCATTTTGTGGCGCCCTCGTCAAAAACCACCGTATCATCGTCGCGGAAATTGATACAATCGTCCTTTTCGCAGTCTTCCAGTGGGTCATCTTGCCATTGGTTGGTGGCCACGTTGAAGGTTTCGTTTTTGATGTAAGACCAGCAAGATGGTCCCGTCAACAGTTCTTCTGGAGACTTGCTGTCCTTGTTGCAAGCGGTCAGCAAGAACGCGCCAACAGCAACCATCAAGAGCGATTTCAAAGTAATTTTCATAGTAATCAGTGTTAGGTTAGAGAATGTGTTGAGCCTGCAAAAGTAGGGGGAATTGCCCAGATACCCTACCGCACCACCGCCACATCCCCCGTTCTCTGAATGGTGAAGGCGCGCCCGCAGACGCTGAGCCGCGCCCGCAGATGCCACGCATAGACCCCCGTCCCCATTGTTTTTTGGCGGAAAGCGCCCGTCCACCCCTGCTCCGGGGCGTCGGCGACGAACAAGAGATTGCCCCAACGGTCGAAAATCGAGAGGCTGTATTCCAGCACCTCGACGTTGCGGGCGAAGAAGACGCGGAACGTGCGGTTGTCGTCGGAGGCTGATTCCGGCGCGAACACGTTGGGCGCGTAGAAAACGTCCTGCCCGTCGGGCAGCGATGCCCAAACCGCCGTCGCCTCGCGGCGAACGGTCTGGCAATGATTCGACGCCTCCACCCAGAGGGGGCCGGCCTCCGCGACGAGGGCGGCGGGGTGGCGCCCCGCTCGACCAAGCGAAGCGCAGCCCCGTGGTGTCGCCCGACACCGCCGGGGCGACGGTGACGGCGGTGCTGTCGCAGGATGGCGATGTTGGCGGGCAGCGACAGTTCGAGGCGCGGCGTGGCCTCGAGCGTGGTTTCTTGTTCAAAAACACAGCCGTTCGCGTCGCGCGCGAAGACGGTGTATGCGCCCGCCGCGAGCGCGTCGAACCGTGTGCCTGCCTGAAAAGTGGCGCCGTCCAGGGAAAACGTCGCGGGAGCGCCGCCGCCAACAGAGACCGCAAGCGAGCCGGTGGGCGAGGTCGGGCAGGAAGGCAGGGCCTCGACGTCAAAGTCCAGCACAGGCCAGGCCGTCACCGCAATCGTGACGAGGGAGTCGCAGCCCGCCGCGTTGAGCAGGGTGAACACTTGCGTCTGCCCGACGGCCAAGTCAACGCCCGCGAAATTGTAAGTTGTTCCGGGGCAGGTTTTTGCTTCCAAACTGAAAGCCGAGGTGGGCAACGCCCCGACGGTGACGGTGACGAGCGAGTCGCAGCCTGCCGCGTTGAGCAGGGTGAACACTTGCGTCTGCCCGACGGCCAAGTCCACGCCCGCGAAATTGTAGGTGGTTCCGGGGCAAGTCTCGACGGTGAGTGCGGAAGCCGAGGTCGGCAACGCTTCGACGGTGACGGTGACGAGCGAGTCGCAGCCCGCCGCGTTGAGCAGGGTGAACACTTGCGTCTGCCCGACGGCCAAGTCAACGCCCGCGAAGTGGTAAGTCGTGCCGGGGCAGGTCTCGACGGTGAGTGCGGAAGCCGAGGTCGGCAACGCTTCGACGGTGACGGTGACAAGGGAGTCGCAGCCCAAGTAATTTGTCAGGGTGAACACTTGCGTCTGCCCGACGGCCAAGTCAACGCCCGCGAATTGGTAAGTTGTTCCGGGGCAGGTCTCGACGGTGAGTGCGGAAGCCGAGGTCGGCAACGCTTCGACGGTGACGGTGACAAGGGAGTCACAGCCCAAGTAATTTGTCAGGGTGAACACTTGCGTCTGCCCTACGGCCAAGTCTACGCCCGCGAAATTGTAAGTTGTTCCGGGACAAGTTTTTACTTCCAAACTGGAAGCCGACGTGGGCAACGCTTCTACGGTGACGGTGACGAGGGAGTCACAGCCCAAGTAATTTGTCAGGGTGAACACTTGCGTCTGCCCTACGGCCAAGTCTACGCCCGCGAAGTGGTAAGTTGTTCCGGGGCAGGTCTCGACGGTGAGTGCGGAAGCCGAGGTCGGCAACGCTTCGACGGTGACGGTGACAAGGGAGTCACAGCCCAAGTAATTTGTCAGGGTGAACACTTGCGTCTGCCCTACGGCCAAGTCTACGCCCGCGAAATTGTAAGTTGTTCCGGGACAAGTTTTTACTTCCAAACTGGAAGCCGACGTGGGCAACGCTTCTACGGTGACGGTGACGAGGGAGTCGCAGCCCAAGTAATTTGTCAGGGTGAACACTTGCGTCTGCCCGACGGCCAAGTCCACGCCCGCGAAGTTGTAAATTGTTCCGGGACAGGTTTTTGCTTCCAAACTGGAAGCCGACGTGGGCAACGCCCCGACGGTGACGGTGACGAGCGAGTCGCAGCCCGCCGCGTTGAGCAGGGCGAACACTTGCGTCTGCCCTACGGCCAAGTCTACGCCCGCGAAGTGGTAAGTTGTTCCGGGGCAGGTCTCGACGGTGAGTGCGGAAGCCGAGGTGGGCAACGCCCCGACAGTGACGGTGACGAGCGAGTCGCAGCCCAAGTAATTTGTCAGGGTGAACACTTGCGTCTGCCCGACGGCCAAGTCCACGCCCGCGAAGTGGTAAGTCGTGCCGGGGCAAGTTTTTACTTCCAAATTGGAAGCCGAGGTGGGCAACGCCCCGACGGTGACGGTGACAAGGGAGTCACAGCCCAAGTAATTTGTCAGGGTGAACACTTGCGTCTGCCCGACGGCCAGGTCAACGCCCGCGAAGTTGTAAGTGGCGCCGGGGCAGGTCTCGACGGTGAGAGCGGAAGCCGAGGTCGGCAACGCTTCGACGGTGACGGTGACAAGGGAGTCGCAGCCTGCAGCGTTGAGCAGGGTGAACACTTGCGTCTGCCCGACGGCCAGGTCTACGCCCGCGAAGTGGTAAGTTGTTCCGGGGCAGGTTTTTGCTTCCAAACTGGAAGCCGAGGTGGGCAACGCCCCGACGGTGACAGTGACGAGCGAGTCGCAGCCCAAGTAATTTGTCAGGGTGAACACTTGCGTCTGCCCAATGGCCAAGTCAACGCCCGCATAGTTGTAAGTCGTTCCGGGGCAGGTCTCGACGGTGAGTGCGGAAGCCGAGGTCGGCAACGCTTCGACGGTGACGGTGACGAGCGAGTCGCAGCCCGCCGCGTTGAGCAGGGTGAACACTTGCGTCTGCCCGACGGCCAAGTCAACGCCCGCGAAGTTGTAAGTGGCGCCGGGGCAGGTCTCGACGGTGAGGGTCTCGGCAGAGGGGATGCAGGGCAGACAATCCCCCACCGCCACCCGCAGCGTGTCGCTGCGCTCGCCGCAGTCCCACACCTTGCGCACCGCCACCTGCTGCGTGCCCGCCTGCTTCCATCGCACCCAGACCGTGTCGTGCGCCTGCGACACGACCTCGCCGCCCGTGACCGTCCATTGGTATGAGGCGCCCGCGTCGCACTGCCCCGTCACGAAGTAGCGCCGGAGGCTGTCGGCGCACACGGGGGCGCACGCCTGCTCGCCGACGATGTAGGGCTTGCCGGGGGCAAAGTACGAGGCCGCGAAAGTGGGCAGCCCCAGCAGCGCGTCGCGGGGCAGTGGCACGGCCTCGGGTTCGTACTGACAGGCCGCGCCGGGCTCGTTCGGGTGGTGTATGATGCTCAGGTATTTCCGGAAGGTGCGGGTGATGTAGATTTTGCCGTCAGGGGCAAGGAGCATCTGCCCGGTGTTGCCCGCCGCCTGGCCGAGGTTTGTTTTCGATTGCACGATGGCGGCGGAGTCATAGACGCACAGGTCGTATTGATAGAGGCTGTCGAAAGGCGTCCAGGCGTTGAGGTAGAGCTTTCGGCTGTCGGGGGAAAACTCCCCGCCATAAAATGAGCGCGTATTTTCCCATATCAGAAGCGGCTCGGATACGATGCCCGTGGCATTGTCAAATTTCATTACCTCGAAATAGGCATCCCATGTGGCGTTGGTTAAGTTCCTTGTGGGAGAACCAATTTTTAGTAGCACAGAGCCGTTAGGACTAAATCTTAGTGTCCCCGCCTTTGCCCCCTGAAAAGGAGAACTGACCTTGCCAACTTTGCTGACAACAGGCGTTAGATGCAACCCATTTTCATCCACCAACCAGGTCATAAATCGGTTGCTGCCGGATTCAAGGGTCAGCACCCACCAGCCCCGTCCGTTGCAGTGCCGCGTGGCGGCCACTTTTTCGGTGGTCTTGATGAAAAGGATGTTGTCTTTCGACGCCACATCTCCCAAACCGCCCTCCGCGCTCACATCTATCACAGCGTAGTACATCTTGCGCAACGTGTCGCCCGACTGACCTGCCAGATTGTCAAGGGTTTCCATGTAAAACAAGTAGTACAAGCCTTGGTCGCCGGGATGGTGTAGGGTCAGTATGTGCGTAGCCGAACGACTGCCCTTCAACTTGCCGTTGGGCATGATTTGCTTGTTTCGGTTCCACACATACTCGCCGTTGGAATAAAAAAGCAGGTTGCCATCGGCATCGCTGGCGATGGCCCCGGCCTCGTAGGAGCTCATGCCGCTGTCGGTGAGCAGCGTCGGCGGCAGGGTGCTGAAGTCCAGACCGAGGCTGTCGCCGAAGTACCAGATGTTGCCTTCCTTGCCGCTGAGGCACTGCGGCGCGTTTTGGCCGTATGCGGCGGCGGGGAAAAAGCCCATACAGCAGTAAAAAAGGGCGGAAATGATGCGCATGGGAAGCACCAAAAAAAATAAAATGCACTTTTGTTAGCGGCACGAAAATAAGGAACGCTTGAAGGATGGCTTGTTAAATTTAGCGCGGGTTTGGAGATTAGTTCTTTGAAAACCAATTTTGTGGAGCGCGCGCGTCGCAAACCTTCCAATGTTTTCAAAACTTGGAAGGTTTCGCGGAACCGCGACCCAATCATTCAAATCCGTGCTTGTTGCCCTGTCGGCAGCCATCCACTCAAAGAGGCGCAAATCGGGAGGATGCCGCTCGTTGTTTTACCCTACCGCACCACCGCCACATCCCCCGTTCTCTGAATGGTAAAGGAGCGCCCGCAGACGCTGAGCCGCGCCCGCAGATGCCACGCATAGACCCCCGTCCCCATTGTTTTTTGGCGGAAAGCGCCCGTCCACCCCTGCTCCGGGGCGTCGGCGACGAACAAGAGATTGCCCCAACGGTCGAAAATCGAGAGGCTGTATTCCAGCACCTCGACGTTGCGGGCGAAGAAGACGCGGAACGTGCGGTTGTCGTCGGAGGCTGATTCCGGCGCGAACACGTTGGGCGCGTAGAAAACGTCCTGCCCGTCGGGCAGCGATGCCCAAACCGCCGTCGCCTCGCGGCGAACGGTCTGGCAATGATTCGACGCCTCCACCCAGAGGGGGCCGGCCTCCGCGACGAGGGCGGCGGGGGTGGCGGCCCCGCTCGACCAAGCGAAGCGCAGCCCCGTGGTGTCGCCCGACACCGCCGGGGCGACGGTGACGGCGGTGCTGTCGCAGGGGATGGCGATGTTGGCGGGCAGCGACAGTTCGAGGCGCGGCGTGGCCTCGAGCGTGGTTTCTTGTTCAAAAACACAGCCGTTCGCGTCGCGCGCGAAGACGGTGTATGCGCCCGCCGCGAGCGCGTCGAACCGTGTGCCTGCCTGAAAAGTGGCGCCGTCCAGGGAAAACGTCGCGGGAGCGCCGCCGCCAACAGAGACCGCAAGCGAGCCGGTGGGCGAGGTCGGGCAGGAAGGCAGGGCCTCGACGTCAAAGTCCAGCACAGGCCAGGCCGTCACCGCAATCGTGACGAGGGAGTCGCAGCCCGCCGCGTTGAGCAGGGTGAACACTTGCGTCTGCCCGACGGCCAAGTCAACGCCCGCGAAATTGTAAGTTGTTCCGGGGCAAGTTTTTACTTCCAAATTGGAAGCCGAGGTGGGCAACGCCCCGACGGTGACGGTGACGAGCGAGTCGCAGCCTGCCGCGTTGAGCAGGGTGAACACTTGCGTCTGCCCGACGGCCAAGTCCACGCCCGCGAAATTGTAGGTGGTTCCGGGGCAAGTCTCGACGGTGAGTGCGGAAGCCGAGGTCGGCAACGCTTCGACGGTGACGGTGACGAGCGAGTCGCAGCCCGCCGCGTTGAGCAGGGTGAACACTTGCGTCTGCCCGACGGCCAAGTCCACGCCCGCGAATTGGTAAGTCGTTCCGGGGCAGGTCTCGACGGTGAGTGCGGAAGCCGAGGTGGGCAACGCTTCGACGGTGACGGTGACGAGGGAGTCGCAGCCCGCCGCGTTGAGCAGGGTGAACACTTGCGTCTGTCCGACGGCCAAGTCTACGCCCGCGAAGTTGTAAGTGGCGCCGGGGCAGGTCTCGACGGTGAGGGCGGAAGCCGACGTGGGCAATGCCCCGACAGTGACGGTGACGAGGGAGTCGCAACCTGCCGCGTTGAGCAGGGTGAACACTTGCGTCTGCCCGACGGCCAAGTCAACGCCCGCGAATTGGTAAGTCGTGCCGGGGCAGGTCTCGACGGTGAGTGCGGAGGTTGAAGGCGTGCACTTCAATGCGCTCAGGAGCAAGTCCGCGAAGCCTTTTTGCGCACAACCCACCAACTCCACGATGTTTTCTCCAATGATGATATTCCAAATTGGGTCGAGCAGCAAGCTGTCAATCTGTACCACATACTCTGTGGAGAGGATGTGTAGAAAATCAAAATTGCCAGTAGCCCCTGACTGCGAATTGGCAACCGGCGCGTTGTTTTGGAGCAACAATATCGGGATGCCCGACACGAGGGTATCGCCTGCGTCAATAATACCGTTGTCGTTCACATCCGACCAGACTTTTCCCAAAATATCGCCGCTGCCTTGATACAAGGCCAAAGTAAGCGGTTCGCTTTGAGCCTTGCATCCGTTCACGTCCACAAGGTCAGCCCAATAAGTGCCACTCTGCGTGGCCACTAAATCGCTGCTCGTAGCGCCGGGTATAGGCGCACCATCGAGATACCATTGCCAACTCACAATGTCGGGCAATGAGGGGATGCACAACGTATCAGGGTTGCAACGCGCATGGCATCCGGCAGGCAGGGCGGCGATGTTGGGGCCGGGGAAAATGACCACGGTGTTGCTTTGCGCCACACAACCGTGTTCGTTCATCACGCGCACGAAGTACAATCCCGCTTGGTCGGTGGTCAGGGTGCTTTGCCCTGTCACGCCTGTGTTCCAGAAAATTTCCCATTGCGGCAACTGTGTGCCGAGGTAAGTGAGGGTACTGGGTGTGCCGGCGCACACATCGTCGGTGGTGAGGCTGAACCCCGATGGCAGGGGGTTGACCTTGACATCGAAAGGTGTCGTGATGGTGGTGCAGCCTGTGCTGGGGTTGGTGACGGTGACGGTGTAGGTGTAATTGCCGACGATGAGCGCATTGCCTCTGTCTTCGGAAAAAGTGATGATGGCGCTGTTGCCATTCCCGCCGTTCCACAAGTAGTTGAAGTTGCCATTGCTCTGTATTTCCAGATTGACTGGTTGGCCTGCACACACTTCCAGTGTGGAATATGTCACATCCACTACTTGCCCAAACTCATTGAGTTGCAATGCCTTGATGACTCCGACTGGTGCGGGATTCACTTCCACCGTTTTTTTCGGAGGCGAATAGGAGCAGCCGTTCGCATTGGTGAGGGTCACGCTATAAATGCCTTCAGCGCCGACGGTGATGCTGGGTGTGTTGGCGCCATTGGACCACGAATAGCTTGCGCCAGATGCGGCGGGTGCATTCAGCCCAATGTTTTTTCCTTCACAAATCGTGCTGACACCGCCCGGGGTGATGTTGCCGCTGAATGGGTTGGGGATGATGGTGATTGGCTGCGAGAAACTGGCTTTGCAACCATAGTTGTTGGTGGCAGTCAGGCCTACGCTGTAAATGCCAGCGGGGTTGTAGCTGTGATAAGCGAGGGCTGCTTTCGAGGTGTTGAGGTTGCCAGAGGGCGGGTCGCCAAAATCCCATTCCACCGACACGATGCTGTTGTCGGGCGCGGCCTTGAATTCGGCTGCGTTGCTTGCACAATTAGTGACTGGCGGCGCGAACGTGGGCGCGGGCAGGTTTGGCACAAACACATTTTCAGAATAGGTCGAGGTACACCCGGAAGTGGTGGTGATGGTGAGTGTGGCGGTATAGTTGCCTGCTTGGGAATATGCGTGGGTGGGTGTTGGGACGTTGCCGGTCGCTGCGCCGCTTTCGCCAAATTCCCAGTGCCAACTTTGCAAACTTGCTTCTGGCAAACGAGTGCTCTCGTCTTTGAAATAGGTGGAATCGCCGGGGCAAGCCATTGTCTGTGAAAATTGCGCGACAGCTTCCACGTTCACGGAATCGAGCACAATGCAGGTGGCGCCATTGGTCAATTGAGCATACAGCACCACGATATATTTGCCGCCGTTGGGAAAAATAAAGCTCGGGTTTTCGCCATAGGCAATGCCTAACTGGTTGCTGCCCGATTCGCCGAAATGCCACTTGGCCGAGCCGTTCAGGTACAATCCTGTTGCGTTGACGAGGCTAAATTGGAACGAATCGCAACGCGCCGAGGGGGCTATTTTGAAATTCACGTCTTCGGGGGCGCATTTGGGTCCGTGCGATGGGTTGTGACAAACGCCGCCACAGTACTCAAATACCCACACGGTACCATCGCTTGCCTTGCAACCGTATTCATTGGTCACGGTGGCGGAATAGTAGCCGTATTGGTTGGTGACATGGACGGGTGTGTTCCCCCCAACCGGGTTTCCGTCGCGGAACCACTCGTAGCTAAAAGTGCCGTTGTTGGTGGTGAGTGCCGTGATGGAGACGTACAGGCTATTGTCGCAAAAACCCGTTGGGTCGGCGGTCGTCACGGTCACATTGGGTTTGGGGTATTGGTTCACGGTGAATTCGCTGGTGCCTTTGCAGCCGTAGGCATCCGTCACGGCCAGTGTATAGGTGCCGGGCGATACTTGCACGGTGGGTGTGTTGCCGATGACGTTGTCCGCTTCGTTTTTCCAGACATAGCTTGAATAGCTCGCGCCCGCTGCTGCCGTGCCAAATTCATTGGGACACAGCCCCGGCGGGTAGGTCGGCGCAGGCACGGGGTCTGGATGGACGAGGACCATGAAATTGGCCGAGGCCCCACAGCGCGTTAAGCGCACGGTGTGCACGCCTTGCATTTGCCAAAAAATCTCTACGGTGTTTTTTCCCTGACCACTCTTAATGGTTCCTGCGTTGGCTGGCACGATTTCCCATTGGTAGTCCAAATTTTGATGAAAAAAAGTGGAATAGGAGCCAACGGTGCCTATGCACACTTCGGGAGTACCCGTGACGGTGGGGGCGGGCAGGGCTTGCACGTTCAGCATGAGCGTGTCGGATATGCAGCCCAGCCCATCGGTGGAGACTTGGGCGAGGGAGAGCCAACGGGGGTTGATGTTGCCCCAAGTGACATTCGCGTTGTTGCCCAATTGTTTGGTGGGGGCTGGCGTACCGTTTTTGATATTCCATTCGAGCGAATAAGGCGAATTTCCCAACAAGGTATAGGTGTAAGGGGTGCCGGGGCAAATCGAGGTTGGCCCAACGATGCTTGCGGGTTTGGGCGGGTTGGCCACGACTTTCACGCGCCATTCGGCGCTGGTTGAGCAGGTGTTGTTGAAGGTCGGGACAGCGAAAATTCGGTAGGTGCCGATGCCATGCGCGGGTGTGAAGTTGATATTGTTAGTTGCACCAGTCGAGGCCCACACGTTGGTGCCATCGGGTGCCACGATGCTCCAATTGCAAAGCACACTGCCAGAATAGGCCGTGAGCAGGGTGGAAAAATTCTTGGTAGCGCCGTCGCACATTTCCACGGGGCCAGTGATGACGAATGGCGAGAGGATGCGTACGGGAATGGTGTCAGCGCCCCCGCAGCCGAGGTAACAGTTATCGTATTTGACGCTGAGATGATGAGGCCCGTCGGGGTTGGGAGTCCCCGCCCACACTACGGTGACTTTGTTTGTGCCTTGCCCTCTGATGATGCTGCCGCCGCTTGCGAGCGTCCATTTGAAATCCGTGCCGTCGAAGGGTTCAATGCTGTATTCCTCCTCGTTGCCGGAGCAGACCACTTCGGGGCCTTTTATCTCGGCATCGTCGGAAATGATGGGGATGACAAACACACTGGCCTGTGGGCAACTGGCTCCCGCACAACTGGTGGCGCTCAATGAAATGCTGCCCTGTGCGCCAGCGTCCCACTGCACCGTGATGCTGTTGTCGCTAGCACCGCCGCCGCTTTGCACGGTGCCGTTGGGCGACACGCTCCATGTGTAAGAGGCGCATTGGTTGGATGTGTTGTAGGTGATGGATTCGCCGGGGCAAACCGAGCCGACACAATCGAGCAGGGGTGGCTCGGTGTCGAGCACTTCCACGAGGAGCGTGGTGGTGTCGGCGCAAAGGCAGTTGCTGCGAGCAATGAGTGTGACAGTGTAGGTGCCCGCATTAAGGAAGGTATGCTGCGGGTTCTCCTCTGTGCGGGTGGAAAGGTTGTCGCTGAAATGCCATTCCAGCGCGTCGTAGTGCAGGCTTTGATTTTTAAATTTTACAGTCTGGCCTTTGCAAATTTCCAACGGTGCGTTGGCTGCTGCGGGTGGGTCGCTGCTGAATTTTGCCTCTGGCTCTTCCACGATGGTGATGCAACGCGAGCTTTGAAAGCAAAGCCCTTGTTGTGCGTTGAAGGCTTCCATCTTCACCAAGCCTGCCCCTGAGGCCCCCCACACCACGGTGACTTCGGTCTTGTCGGGGCTGACGGTGTAGCTCTCAGCACCGCTAACTGTCCACACCGCACTTAGCAAAGACAAAGGTATGCCGCAGTCGGTGGGTGGCTTCACAAAATAGGTGGCGGTGGTGTTGGGGCAAACTTTTTCGCAAACGGGCAGACTGCCGTTGGGAGCGTAGTTGCAAAACGCCGCATTGGTGGATTGAATTTCGAGAAACTGGGACTGGCCTTGGCCGACGATGAAGCATTCGGTGGTCGTCATTCCGTTTGAAATGTCGAACACTGTCACGCAATAATTGCCGGGACATAGGTTGGTCAAGTTTTTAGTCGCACTTCCGGTACTCCAAGTGTACAGAAAGTTCGAACTGCCCGAACCACCGCTTGCGTCCACCGTGATAGTTCCGTTGCAGTTCTGGTTGCATCCTGCGTTGGTCACATAACCACTCACCGTGATAGGCGAAATGCCACCCCCGATGCTTTGCTCCACCACAGCGGTGTGGGTGACGGTGCAGCCTTTTGAATCGGTAATGGTGACACTGTATGTACCGGGAAAAAGCCCGCCAATAGAAGGGGTAATTGAGCCGCTCGACCAAAGGTGGGCGTAAGGGGGATTGCCTCCGGCCACGGTGAGTGCGATAGCGCCGTCGCTGCCCGCAGCATTGGCATTGGTGATGTTGGAAAGCACGACTATTTGAGACGGATTCGTCAGTGTGACCGTAGCGGTCTCGAGGCAACCAGTCGAGCTTTCGGTGACAATCACAGTGTAAGTGCCCGCAGGTACATTGTTTAGATTTTGGACTGTGGATGTAAAGCCTCCGGGGCCTGTCCAATGGTAAGTGTAAGGAGGGATTCCGCCTGCTACTGTCAAGGTAGCCGAGCCACTTGATTGGCCATAGCAACTTGGATTGTTGGCACACACGACGAGATTCATGTTGGAACCATAATAACTCGTGACCGTAGCGCAAGTAGTCGCCGTGGTTCCATTAGCATCTGTGACGGTGACGCAATAGTTGCCGGGACACAAATCGTAGATAGTCGGCGCATTGGAGACGTTTGACGACCATTGGTAGGTATAGGGAGCGGTGCCTCCACTTGTCGTGGTGAAAACACCACCATTGCAGCCGATGCAAGTGGCGGGCGATGTAGTGGCGCTTATCTGAATTTGGGCTTTCGCGCTTGTTGCATAAAGGAGAAGGGCGAACGTAGCGATGGGGATGAGGGCGGAGGGAGGTATTATTTTCATCATCAGGTGCAGACATATTGTTTGGATGGAACATTGAGTTTGCCAAGAGATGCTGCCCCTGCGACAAACGCTGCATTTTGCCAAAAAACTCAAAGCTGCCCACCCCCACTCACTGCTTTTTCTTCTCCAATCGCTCTCGTGCTTCACGGGCTTCCTCAAACGAAGGGAACATCTTGTTTGCCCGCTTGTAGTCTGCCAATGCCGCTTCTGGGTTTCCCTGCAATTCGGCGCTCAGCCCACGGTAGTAGTATGCTTTCACAAAAAGAGGGTCAGTTTTTACGGCGAGGTCGAAGTGGTCGTGGGCTTTTGAAAAAGAATCCAGTTCAAGGTAAATCATTCCCATGTCGAAATAGGCATTTGAGTAGTCGGGGTTGCGCTCTATGATGTCGCGGTATAGTTCAAAAGCTTTGTCGAACTCGCCCTGGCGTTTGAAAAACACGCCCTTATGCTCGCGCGCTTCCAGATTGGTGGAATCGAGGCGCAACACATTGTCAAAGTATTGCAGCGCGGCGGGGTTGTTGCGGTTGGTGTAAATGCGCCCGAGGAACAGCCAAGCATCTTCGTTGGTCGCGTCAATTTTTACCGATTTTTGCAAGGAGGCGATGGCGGCGGTGGTGTCGCCCTTGTCGAGCGCCACCCGACCAGCCATATAGAACGCTTCGGCGTTTTGTGGGTCGCGCCGCAGGATTTTGTCGAGGGTCGTCAGTGCGTCGCCGTGCTGTTTCACTATGAGTTGCAATTCGCTCAGTTTGAGCAACGTGGGGATGCGGTCGGGGAATCGTTCTGCGGCCAGCGTCATCACGTCAATGGCACGGCGCGAATCGTTGGGGCGGGCGTAATCGAGCAGCACGTCGGCGAGCAGGTGGTAGTAGGCTGGCCGCATGGAGTCTATCTGGAGGGCGCGGTTGAGGTCTCTGAGTGCTTCGTCGAAGCCGTCGAGTTTGGAATAGACCAAGGCGCGTTGGTAATACAGCGTGTCGTTGTTTGGATTTTTTTCAATGAGCGCATTTAGCGCCGCCAGTTCTGGGTCAATGTTTTGAGCGTCGGGCGCAGCGGCGGGTTTAGCGTCGTTTTTGCAGGAAAAAAGCAGGCAAAAAAGCAGCCCAAACAAGGGGAGTGTGCGGTGTGTCATGCGCGGTGTTTATTTGAAATGGTAGGCAAAAGTAGGGTATTTAGTTGAAACTCCCCTGTATAATCCCTCCACCCACCACGTCGTCGCCTTCGTAGAACACGGCACTTTGGCCGGGCGCGACGCCTTTCACATTGGCATGAAAAGACACTTCCACTTCTTTGCCGATTTGGCGAATGGTGCTTAAAGTGCCAGCATCGCGGTAGCGCACTTTGGTCACTGTTTCGAGGCCGTCGGCGGGCAATGCCTCATATTTCATCAGGTTGACTTTGCCGACGAGCATGCCGTTGCGAATGAGGTCGTCCTCTCGGCCCAGCACGACGGTGTTGGTGTCGGGGCGGATTTCCGTGACGAACATGGGTTCTCCCAGCGCGATGCCCAAGCCTTTGCGCTGTCCGACGGTGTAGAAGGGGTATCCTTCGTGTTGTCCCAAAATTTTGCCTGAAACATCCACGAAATGGCCGCCCGCCACTTGTTCGTCCAGCCCTTCCACGCGGCGGCGAAGGAAGCCTCGGTAATCATTGTCGGGCACAAAGCAGATTTCGTAGCTCTCGGCTTTTTTGCTGAGCTCGTCCCAACCGCGTTCGGCGGCCATGGCGCGCACTTCGGGCTTGGTGAAGGTGCCGAGCGGCATCCGGGTGCGGTGCAGGCATTCTTGGCTCAAGCCCCAAAGGACGTAGCTTTGGTCTTTTTGTCTGTCGCGGGCGCGGGTGATGTATTTGCGCCCATCAAGTTCGTTGATGATGCCGTAGTGACCCGTTGCGATAAATTCGCAATCAAGCATATCGGCGCGGCGAAGCAGGCTGTTCCACTTGATATGTGTGTTGCAGAGGACGCATGGGTTGGGGGTGCGGCCCGCCATGTATTCGTCCACAAAGTTGTCTATCACATAGTCGCCGAACTCTTCGCGGATGTCCACGATGAAGTGGTGAAAGCCGAGTTTGACGGCGACGGCGCGGGCATCGTTGATGCTGTCGAGCGAGCAGCAGCCGGTTTCTTTTTTGGCACCGCCGGCAGTGGCGTAGTCCCACGTTTTCATGGTGATGCCCACGACTTCCCAGCCTTCTTCGTGCAGAAGGACGGCGGTCATGGTGCTGTCAATGCCGCCTGACATGGCGACGAGTGCTTTGCCGAGTTTGGACATTTATTAAAAGGTTGGGTGGTTTGAGGGTTTGGCAAAACAGAAAAGTTGGAGGATAGGTTCGTTTTTAGCCAAAAATATCGTCCAAATCCACCTGCAATCCTTCGAGAAGCGTGGATTGAACCGTGCCTTTTTCAGTGGCAAAATCGGTCATCTTGTAGTCGCCCTCTCGCAGTGCGTACACTTCCACTGAGCGACTTTTGGGGTCAACTATCCAGTATTCTTGCACGCCTGTGCGGCGATACACTTTCATTTTGCGGTCGCGGTCGTGGCGATAAGTACCGGGAGAAAGGATTTCGACGACCAAATCCGGGGTGCCTTCGATGCCATCGGGGGTGATAATGGCAAGTTTTGCTTTCGAGATGAAAATGATATCCGGCTGGTAGTAGTCTATTTCGGTGAAATAGACATCGAGGGGGGCTGTAAGGTACTTCCCACCCAACTGTTTTTCACGGTTGAACTGATGTATGCGGGCGAAAAGGTTGCCGGAGGCATTTTGATGCTCGGGAGAGGGGGCTTGTTTTTTCACGATTTCACCGTCAATGAGTTCATGCAGGAATCCTTCCTCGAAGTCGTCGCGTTCGAGGAATTCCTGCACGGTTACTTTCTTTTCGGCAATGGCAAGCATATCGGTTGGCATAACAAAAATTGAACTCAAAAGTAGGGTTATCCGGTGGAATGTCAATGAACGCAACGGCTCATCCTTCCAGCGTTCGCAGGAAGTAGTCAATCTTCCCACCCATGTTATTCTCGTCTTTTTCGCCGATGGCTTTGCGGGCTTTTTCGGCGGTGGTTTTGGCCTTGGCTTTGTCGCCTTGACGCTTGTAGATTTCGGCGAGGGTGAGGTAGTATTCGGGCAGGCCACCATTGTCGGCAGCGCCTTTGGCCCATTTTTCGGCTTGATCGAGCGCCTTGGGGTCGTCGGGGAAGGCGCGGAGCAGGCTGATGACCAAGTCGTGCAGGCGGGCGGCGTTGTTTTTTACTTCGGTTTTCTGAAAGCTCTGAGCGGCTTTGAGGTAGTTTTTCACGTCCTTGGTGGCAGCGTAGTATCGCATATCGGCCTCAAGGCCAAAGGTCTCGGATTTGGCGGGCAGGGCGGATTTCATTTTGGCTTTGGCCTCGGCCAAGAGCGTCTCGCTCTTGAATTCGATGGCTTTTTTCACGGTCTTTTGACACGCTTTCTCCATGCGGGCGCTCACTTTTTCCTCGCCGAGCAAGGCGACGGCTTTCGACTGGTTTTTCACCAACAAGTCGAACACACGGCTATCGGCCTCCACAGCGCCTTCGTAAAGGAATTGGAGATTGAGGTCGGTGCTCAGGTCTTTCTGTGTGCTCAGATATTCGTTCGTGATTTTGAGCGAGGGCTTGCCGGCGGCATTGAGGGCGCGTATGTAGTCGAGCAGGAACTTTGGGTCGCGGTTGCCTTCTTCGTACAACTTTTCGTAGTCGCCCGATTTGTCGGCTCGCCCCACTATTTTCTGGGCAAATTCCAACAGCTGCTCGACGTTTTTCGCGCCGACGGCTTTTTGCACCACCTTGCCGGAAGCTTCAATGAAGAACAGGGTCGGGTAGGCGCTTACGGGGTATTTGCCTGCAAATTCCGCGTTTTCGGGCTTTTCCATGTCAATCTTCATGTTCACGAAGTTGGCGTTGAAATAGCTGCCCACCTGCTCCTGCGGAAACACTTTGGCGGCCATCATCTTGCAAGGCCCGCACCATGAGGCGTACGCATCCACAAAGATGAGTTTTTCCTCCGTTTGGGCTTTTTCCAATGCTTCGGCCCAGGAGCCTTGAAAAAACTCGATGCCTTGTGCGGTGAGCGAGATGGAGAGGGCAAGAAAAGTGAGTGCTGCGAGTATGTGTTTCATGGACTGTCAATGTGTTTAGTTTGAAAAAATCAGGCAAAATTACGGCTTAATCCCACCTCTTTGGGTGCGATTAGGTGGTCAATGTTTTGCAAATGCTCGGAAAACTTGGTGCAGGACATGGCTCGCCACTCCCGACCATTTTTAGGTTCTTTAATCGAATTCGTGCTTGTTACAAATATGCGATTTTTTCAACTTCCTCGTCGCTACAAGTCTCGTACGTCAAAGGTGGAGTGAAAAGAACAGTTCATTGACAAGAAAATCAGTAATTCGTGGAGCCGCTGGAAAGGGGAGGGGTATAGTCGCCCCAGAGTGGTTGTGAACAAAGCGGTTCATGCGACGACAGGCTTGCCGAGTCGCTGAAACTTAAAAGAGACAAGAGAGTCAAGCTCATCTTTGTAGAGGTGGAGTTTTTCGAAGAACTCCAAAATAGCCTTTTTGAACTCTTTGAAAGTGGGGTAAAACGTGGTGTTGATGACCTTTTTTCGCATGAATTTCCACAGGCGCTCGATGAGGTTCAGGTTCGGGGAATAGGAGGGCAAGAACAGGAGGACGACCCGGGGGTGCTTGTCGAGCCAGTCGCTGACGGTGGCGTTTTTGTAGTAACCGGCGTTGTCGGCGAAGGCGCAGATGCGCTCTTTGTCCGCGTGTCGGGTCTCGATTTTCTCCAAGAGAGCGACGGTGGCCTGGGCGTTGACCCACTCGCTGTGGTGCACGATGACCTCCTCTGGCCGGTGGGCGTTCATCGCGTCGCTCAGGTTGAGGCGCTCGCGGCCCGTGTTCGTCGGGATGACTTTTTCCTGCCCCTTTTTGACCCATGCGTAACTGCTCCGCGTGTTGTGGGTGGGATGCACCCCGTCGAGGGAAAAAACAGCCTCGTCCTCGGGCGTTTCCTCCAAAAAGGGGACAAACTGCTCCAAAAACGCCTCCTGCTCCGCCTCGCTGAACCTGCACGGAACCTCGCTCGTCTTTCTGTACACGAAGCCGAGTTTTTCCAAAATCCCCCGAACCGCGCTCAGCGAGTACCCCAAGCCGAACGCTTTTTCGATGAAATCCCGCACCTGCTGCGAACTGGTGAAAACCCCAGCCGAAACCTCAGAATCAACCCGGCCCAACTGCTCGTCGCTCATCTTCCCGCTGTAAGGCACGTAGTGCTTGTCCAGATACTTGTCCAAGCCGTCGGCACGGTATTTTTGAAGGCAATTGCTGATGGTGCCACGACCTATGCCCAGAATCGCCACCATCTCGTCGTAATCCTTGCCCATGTCCAACAATATCAAAACCGACAACTTCATGTACGAAAACTTGTCACGGGTGTTGCCGCGCAACTCCTCGACAAATTCCTTTTCCGATGTCGTCAGCAGTTTGCCTATCATGCCACAAAGTTATGTTTTCTCGATGCCCTGTTCAATTCCATTCCGGTTTGACTATAGCGGTTCGGGCTTTATTTCTCGTTAGCTTTTGATTGTTTCAAGTTTCATTCTCAGCAGAGGATAGTCCTTTCCTTGGTCATCTTTTTCTGTTCGTTCGTATGTTTTGAATCCGAGTTTTTCGTAAAACTTAACCGCATTTGTGTTTTGTTCGTTTACATCAACTTTGTCGGCTTTTAATTCTGAAAGAGCAAAGTCAGTCAGCTTTCTTCCAAGACCTTTTCCAATATATTCAGGTGAAAAGAAAAGCATTTCTATTTTTTGTTCAGCGAGACCAATAAATCCTGCTACTTCATCATTTTGCTTTAGACAATAAACTTCAAAATCATTAAAATTCAATGTCTGTACGAGTTGTTTGATTTCTTCAAAGTCAGTCGGATTTAGAAAGTCGTGAGTTGCTAATACAGATTTTTCCCAAATGTTGAGGATTTGTTCTCTGTCTGTATCTGTATATTTTGCTATTTTGAAACTTTGATTTGTCATAATTCCACTAATTTATAAGTCAATGTTTCGTGAAAAAATCAAGCGGCCAATTGGACATAACTTGTTGAGAATAAGAGTTCTTTGGTTTTAGGGTTGTTTTTTGTTTCGGTTGGGTTGAGGTTCAAGGCGGTCGAAAATCGTTCAAGCAGCGCCAGGTTATGGTAGTATGTTTTCAGTTCTACCATCGAGAAAGGGCCTCGCTCTTCTTTGTTGACGGGCAGCCAGTGGGCCGCCTTGGCCACCGATACCGCCCCGAGCGCGAGGTTGAAGTGGTTTTCCAGTTTGGTTTTGTCGGTGCTTTGGCCATGGGCGAGCCCGGCAAATTGCTTGTCATCGCGGAAGACGAACTCGATTTGGAAGCGCAGGGCGTACCGCTCCAATATCCAGCCCCAGTCTTTTTCGGTGTCGGTGCAAAAATAGAGTTTGTGACTTTGAACGGAGCCATCTGCCCGGAGGTACTCCACCGAGACAAGCATGACGATTCGTTTGAGGCACTTGACCCAGCCCTTGCCCGCCCGGACTTTCTTGTCTGAGTCTTGGCAAATCAGCGGCAAAAGTTGTTCGTCAAGAGCGGCCCAACGGATTTTGTCGCCTTTGACGCGCGGTCGCCCCTTCCCTTTTTTGCCTGTTGCCACCGGCGGTGGCGGGTAGTGCAGTGCGGTGTTCGATTTGAGGCAACCGATCACCTCGATGCCCAAGCCCGTCACTGGGTTGACAAAAGTGGAAACCCCAAAGTAGCCGTCCGCCGCCAGAAAACCGCCAAAATGCAAAATATCGGCCTTGCGCCCGGCGACCAGCGAGACGTAGTGCTCCATCAAGGTTCGGCCTTGTTCTTTCAACTCGGCTGACGAAGGGCTGAGCGCGGCCGACAAATGGAAAGCCGCATGGTGGTTCAAATCCCCCACTGCAAAAGCCCCGATTTCCAAATCGCGCTTGACGGCACCGGCTTGGCCCGACCAAAAATGGCCTAGACTCGGGCTATGCTTGCCGCTCTTGGAAATGTAACTCGGATCAAAAAACACGCAATAACTGCCACTGCCAAACTTATCAATCAATGAACGTTGAAAACCAACCAGTTCCAAATCCCTCCCGAACCAATTGTGAATCGTCCCCTCGTTGCGCCCAGACCAGCGGGCCATTTGTTTGAAGTTGATTCGCCAAGGCATGGTCAGCAACAAAGGAAAAAGTGTTTGCAAAATCCGACGACGGACGGCCGCAATTCCAGCCAATTCGCCTAGCATTGCACCCGGGGACTCTCGGGTTCCTGTCATAGCGTGTACGTGTTTAGGTGTGAGCAACCCAAACGTACGCGCTTTTTTGTTTTTCAACTATATCTACTCGCCTCAGTTATCCCGAAATTCTTCACGAACCATTGTCATCAGGATGCTTGAGTTGGTACCCAAGCACGCACGCGCGCCCGAGACGCTGTGCGAGGCGGCAGGCCCGAGGCTCGACAAAATGGCATCCGTGTCGGTGGATATCCTCGACCGCACATTCGAGATAGAGGTGATGCCTTGCGAAGACCAGTGGGTGTGGGTGATGGAAGCGGTGGAGACCCCGCAGATGTTTGAGGAAGACGAGTCGCCCCACCTCACATCGCAACCCGGCGAGGACAAAGAAAAAGCCGGCCTCTTTTTTTCGGAGACCGGCTTCTCTTCGGCAACTGCCGATAGGGTGAGGATTTGAGGCTTTGTGTTTTTTGCCACAAAGGCCCTAAGAAATAAACTTTGTGCTTTCGTGCTTTTGTAGCGGAATTTAAGCCACAGCACACTACTGTCGCACCACCAACTTTTTCACGCCCCGCCCTTTCTCATTTTCCACCGCAACGAGATAGAGGCCTTCTGGCAGCCCGCCTACTTGTAGCAGTAGCGTGGAGGTGCCAGTAGGTAGTGCCCAAGTCTTCAGCAATTGGCCAGTCGTGTTGAACAAAGCCACGCGAGTGTCCGAGCTGAGCGATTGCTCCACGGAGAGGCGCACGAGGTCTGAGGCAGGGTTGGGGGTCAGATGGAAGGAGATGTTGTCGAGCGCCTCTTTCGTGCTGACCGGGAAGGGCTGTATGCTGAACGTGCCAGCCACCAAGCCGCCCTCACCATCCGTCACGTCGAAGCGGAATTGGTCGCCGCCTGTGAAGGTGCCGTAGTCGTAGTAGCGCAACTTGCCTGCGTTGATATCGGCTTGAGTGAATCGGCTGCCGGGCAGCAATAGGCTGCCGCTCATGCGTAGTTCACCATGTTTGGGCGCTGTGATGAGTGTGAAGGTCAATTCGTTGGCAGTATTGTTCGGGTCGTCAGCTTTGAGCAGGTCATCGCCGATGAGTGCGTTGGCACCCGGTTGCACTTGCAGCAAGTTGTTGTTCACAATAAATGGCGCACTGAGCGACACTCCCGCACAGAGTTCGACCTCAAAGCCAGAAAGTGTGCCACCCGAGCTCACGAAATTATCTTTCACCTGCAAGGTCCAGACACCCGCAGAGCTCTCTCCGTTCATGGCGCTGAGGGCTTCGGAGGGCTTGGCCATGCTGCCGTTGTTGGGCGGGGGGCAGCCAAATGGCCCATTGGAGCTGTCGTCAAAACCGATGTTGAAGGGGCCATTGTAAGAAGCGCAACGCTCTTTGAACAACAGTACGTTGGTGCCGGCAGGGCTGATGAGCCGCACTTCCAAGTCGCGCATAAACTGGTGGTTGCCCTGCACTTTTTTCACGTTCACGTCGCTGAGCGCCACCCCGGTGCCCATCACGGTGATTTTCGACTCCACAGTGGGCGTGCCGTTGGCAGAGATGGACTTGGGCAAGTCATTGGCGCCAAACGTGGTGCAATTTTGCACTCTGGTCACAAAAACAAACGGTTCGGTCCAAGGGCCTGTGCCACAGTCGTTGATGGGTCGAACGCGCCAGTAACATATCTGACCTTCGCCGACGGGTTGCACCTTGAATGTGTCAACTTGCACATTCGAGCCTGAAAAAAGAATGGTGCCAGGCTCGAACGAAGGGCTGGTGCCTATCTGTACCTCATAGCTGTCCGCAAAAGAAGTGAGCTTCCAGCGGAGGGTGGGGCCGACATCCACGCTTTGGGCGCCATTGGCGGGTGCTTGGAGCGCCAAAGCAGAAAAGTCGTTTTGCACCACGCGGTAGGTTGAGGGAAATGATTTGGTCACGTTGTTGGCCGTTCCTTCGATGACCAAATCGTAAGTATCCTCCGCCACCGCATCTGGAAACTCGATGGTCAGCGTGGCGTTCGCACCCGGCAACACGGGGTTGGGGCTGAAAGTGGCCACGGCGCCGGCTGGCAGGTTGCTGACGGAGAGCGTGATAGGCTGGTCGAATCCAGCCAAGGCAGTCGTGTTGATTTCTGTGGAGAGCGTCGTGGGGGCGCAGATTAAGCCCGCCAAATTGCCGGAGCAGATGGAAAAATCCGGCTCGCTGGGTTGTTTTATGACAAACCCGACATCGGAGATGTCGAAGAAGATATTGTCAGCTGCTTGCACCCGCACCCGAGCAAGGTTGGTCACGTTGTTGGGCACCAATATGCAGGCGCTGCCGATGTTTGGCACGTTGGAGGCCAAAGTCACTTGATTGAGCAAACCGTTGTTCGTGCTGAGCAGGATGTTCACGGTCTTGCAATTGACCGGGGCCTTGTCGGTGTTGGCCACATCCCACGTCACGATTTGATATTCGCCCACATTCCACGCGACGGAGTTGGTGTTGGGGTGGGTGACGCGAAAAGGGCCGGCCTGCGTCGTGGAGTTGAATCTGATAGAGGCTATGTCCACGCCGCCTGCGCCGGGGTGGTTGTCGCGGACGGTGAATTTGAAATTGAACTCGCGGCTGTAAGTGGGCAACACCTCTACCGGAGTTTGTTGGTTGAACACAATTGAGTTGATACGCGGGAAAGTGCGCGAGGGGCTGTTGTTGGGAGGGAACGAACGAAACGAGGGTGATGTCAATTGAGGCTGTCCCAATTGGGAGGCAGGGCCTGTGTCGTATTGTTCCCAGCAATAAGTCAAATTGTCCCCATCAAGGTCGCTGGCTTCCCCTGTCAACTGGAAAGGCGTGCCTATCGGGATGAAAAGGTTGTTGGGGTGGGCGATGCTGGCCGTGGGGGCGTTGTTGTTCGTTTCGATGGTCTCGCCACAAGTGTTGCCAGTGCCCTCCCACATGAATTGCTGCACCTCGATGATGTTGCCCACATGGTAGTAAGGGTCGCTGTCGTTCTGGACGTTGTTGTTGTTGGCACACGCACCTGCGTACGACATGATGGTGCTACCGCTGCCCGGCTCAAAAGCAGTACCCGACGACAACTGGCCTTCATTGGGAGGGCAGTTGCTCCAAGTATGGCTACCCGACAGTTGGTGGCACATTTCGTGGGCTGCCACCAGATAAAAGTATTCGGAGGTCAGGTTGGTGGCAGAGGAAGCGCCTCGCGCTTTGTCGGGGTTTGAGCATACGCGCCCACTCACCACCCCTGCCGCGCTGCCAGCCACATAAGGCCCGAAGACGTGTCCCATGTCGTAGCTATTGATACCGATGATGGGGTTGATGGCGCCGGGATTTTGGGACATCCAATCGCCCACCGTGTTGCCTGTGTAGGGGTCAGTATCCGGGTCGAGAAAAACGATTTCATCGTTGTTGGGAATGAGCTCGAAGCGAACGCCCAAGTCGCGCTCCTGAATGCCGACGATAAAGTTGAGCGCGACGTTGATGGCTGCCAATGCTTGAGGCTTCGTGCCACCAAAAGCCTGTGTGTACTCGCCTTTGGCAGCAATGGCGGCGCGGTATTTTCTGATTCTGACTTTCTCGTTGCCACGAGCTGCCACGAACCCCCCTCCCGGTTTTTCAAATTCTTTCAGCAAGTCGAGGTTCTGCTCCACGCCACAAGCGATGCCGCCTCCCGGCATTTCATTGGGCAAATCCCTTAGCCTGTAGGCCGCGTAGAATTTATCCTGCTCGGTGGAATATGGACGAACCGACTGTATCTGACCATCCGCCTCAAACAGGAAAGCGTGGAACCCGTCGGGGCCAACGCCCAACCGGACAAAAGCGCCGGAGCCATCGGCAGCAGAGCCGGCGTAGTTGCGAATGGAAGGATATTTGGCCCCCAGCTCAGGTGCCATGATGGGCGATTCCCACACATAAAAAACGCGCAAAGCACCGTCGGCCATCGGCAAGGTGAGGCTAAGTGGCTGCGACTGCGCTGCGGAAGTGAACTCCATCGGCGCTTCCAGCAAGGCGGCTTTCATGGCAGCGAAATCCAACTGAAAAGTTTCGCTTTTCAGGGGCTTGATTTTCCGCTCCGCCTTCGCGGGCAAGGCGATGGACTCCGGTTTCACGGGTTTCCAAAAATTGTTTTGGGCAAAAACAGGAAGTGAAAGCCCAAAGACGAGTAACGAGGTGAAAAATTGGCGCATGGTCAATTTGTTTTAAAAAATGTCTTTGTCTGGTAAGTGTTCGGTCGCTGACCGGAAATTACAAAAGTCAGGAGTTTCATTTTTCGAGCGACCCTTTTTTGCCTTTTTGCTTAAAAATGACCTTTAACGGCTTCTTAATGCCCCTCAGCCAGCAGTACCCTCGCCACCAATACCGCCCCAAACACAATCAACAACAGCCCAATACCGCGTCGCACTTGCAACGTGTGCCGGGGTGTCAGGAAGCGACGTATCTGCTTGGCAGCGTATGCTTTCAGCGTATCCGTCGCTACGAGCGTGCCGAGCATGCCGCCAAAAAAGACGAGCGTTTGGGCGCGGCCCCAACCGTTCGGAATAAGCACCCCACCCGCGATGCCCAGCCAGAAAAAAACGGTGAAAGGATTGATGGTGTTCAGCAAAAAACCGCGCAGGAAATAGAGGAAGTATGATTTTATGTAAGGCGAGTTGTTTCCCACAGGTTGAAAACGAGCGGAAAGAGGCGCGTTCGAGGCGGTCGTGTTGCCCCATAGCAGATTGCCCAAACCAAAAGCAACCAACAACGCGCCGCCCGCCAGCCCCGCCCACAATTTGAAGCCAGGCAGGGCGATTAACGCGGCCAGCGCCTCCAAGCCCCACATCACCGCCACCACATACAGCACATCGCTCGTCCAGATGCCGCCCGCCACCGACAGCCCCGCGCGAAACCCGCGCTCGATGCCAGCCTGCAAAATGGCGAACAACAACGGCCCCACCATGAAAGTGAGCGACAGACCCAACAAGACTCCCTGAAGTAGCATATTTTTTTGGGCAAAAACTTAGTCAGCCTCCAAGCACAGAGGACTCAGCTGTCAGGCTTGTATACCTTGATTCGCTAGGATTTGTTAGATGAACATGCTCGATGTTCTTGATTTTTAGCAGATTGCGATTGCAGCCATGCCCAAAACCTAACGGCCCGAAGTATATGTTTTTGGCAGGATTGACAAGATTTGTAGGATAGACGAGGCGGCTTCGCCGCCAAAAATCCTGTAAATCCTGTCAAAATTCATTGTCCGATGTCCTACCTAAGTTTTTACTTTTTTTGAAAAAAGGCAGGCAAAGGTACAGTGAGAAATCGTTGGGAAAGACAGCAAGGACAGAAGCGCCGCAACACTTGGCTGGTTCTTGAAACCGCCCTCGTCTTGGAGGGCGGTTTGGCGAATTGACCGATTGTTGTACTTTCACCGCCGGATAATGGCCGATTCCGCCCTTTTTCTTTTTGAATGAACCCCGATTCCCCCAATTATTTCTCTATCGAGAAAGCGTTTTTTAAGGGCGGTGCATCTACTTCGCTCGAGTTCAATTTTACAGAAAAAATTGGCCTCTGTGCCAATTTGTTTAAATCCTGTTTCATGAATAAACAACTACTACTTTTTCCCGTACTCTTTCTTCTCTGCCAACACGTTCTTATTGCCCAAGTAGCCCCACCTTGCCCGACACCGCCACCTCCCGGCGCGGAAGCTTGCCCGACGGCTTGCGTCTATTGTGATTTTGACGGCTACATGGGCATCAATAACGGCACCCCCTCAGGTGGCAACACCGTGTGCGGCCAGATTTTTATCCACAACGACCAGTGGTTTGGGTTCGTGGCAGGCACACAATCCATCACCATCAATATCGCCACCAGCAACTGTCAGGCGGGCAACGGCTTGCAGGCAGCTTTTTTTAGCAACTGCCAAAGCGATGCCCTTACTTGCAACCCCGGTTCGGCAGGCGGCGGCGGGCAGCCCCTCATACTCACCTACAGCAACTTCGTGCCCGGGCAGACCTACTTCCTGATGGTGGATGGTTGGACAAACGACGTGTGCAACTATGAGATAGAAGTGCTGGACGGCTCGGTCTCGCCACCAGCGCCCGCCGCGCCGTCGGCCCCCGAAGGCCCCACTCAAGTATGCCCCGGCGCGGTAGTGGAATACACCATCCCGCAAGTGGAAGGCGCCGGCTACTACACATGGACAGGCCCTCCCGGCTCCAGAATCAACGGCACCAACTCAAACACGTTGACGCTGCCTGCACCCAATGGAAACACCGTCACAATCACCTTTGGCAACCTCGGCGGCACCGTCTGCGTCCGCGTAGGCAACGCTTGCTTCCCCCCGCAGCAGGCTTGCATCACCGTGACCAATCAGCCCATACCTCCCACCATCAAACCCAAACTGACACTCTGCTATCAAGACCTGCCCTTCTTCTGGGACGAGCAGCCCTACAACATCATCAACAACCCCGGCACTTACAACCTTCAAAGCACTCCTTACGATTCATATCTTGGCTGCGATAGTATCGTGCGGCAAACGGTCGAGATTAAGTTCCCGATTATCAGTAACATGGGAATACGGTATATCTGCGAAGGGCAGTGCTTCGAGTTCAATGGCAATAGTTACTGCAACGCAGGCGGCCCGTTTAGCGAAACCTTACAATCGGTGGACGGATGCGACAGCGTGGTGCAATTCACCATCGTGAAAGTGCCGGCCGTGGCGAATATCGGCGGAGCACAAACCATTGATTGCAATAGCCCCGCCTTGACACTGAACAGCACCGGCTCCACGACAGGGCCTACGGTGACGTACACTTGGACCAATGCTGCTTGGACAACCATTGGCAACCAATCCACTCAAAATGTAAACATGACTGGCACCTATCACCTCATCGTGACCAACAACTTTGCCGCCGCCGGCTGCAAGGATACGGCCACAGTCGTGGTGCCGGGCAATACCGTGCCGCCGGGCGCCACAGCATCAGGAGGCAACATCACTTGTTTGGCAAGCTCAACCACGCTGCAAGGAAGTTCACCCACCTCAGGGGTCAATTACCTCTGGGCAGGCCCCGGCATCACACCCGCCAACCAAAACCAGCAAAACCCCAGCGTCAATCAAACAGGCACCTACACCCTCACCGTCACCAATCCCGTGAACGGCTGTACCTCCACGGCTACTGCCACGGTGACGGGTGACGTGACGCCGCCAACGGCCAGCGCAACCGGCGACACCATCAACTGTCTCCAATCAACAGCCACCATCAATTCAAGCACCAATGCGCCAACGCCGAGTTACAACTGGGCCGGACCGGGTATCAATGCCGGCAATCAAAACGTAGCCAACCCCAACGTGACCCAGCCGGGCAACTACACCGTGACCATCACCAACACAGGCAATGGCTGCACCAGCACGGCATCGGCAACCGTCATTCAAGACACGGACATCCCAACCGCCAATGCGGGAAACGACCAGCTCATCACTTGCCTGCAAAGCAGCGTCACCCTCAACGGCTCAGGCAACGCTGGCGGCGCGCCCGCACAGTTCTTGTGGACAGGCGCAGGAATCAATGCCGGCAATCAAAACAACCCAACCCCGACGGTCAATGCGGCAGATACCTACATCCTCACCGTGACCAACTTGACCAATGGTTGTTTCAAAAAAGACACAGTCGTGGTGACCTCGAATATCGTGTTGCCCTCCGTGGACGCCGGCAATGACCAAACTCTTACCTGCGTCCTCACGACCGTCACTATTGGTGGCAACAACTCGTCGCAAGGCCCCGACTACTCGGCCACTTGGACAGGACCCGGCATCAATGCCGGCAACCAAAACCAATACAACCCGCAAGTAAGCACGCCGGGCACCTACACCCTCACCATATCCAATGCGGCCAATGGCTGCTCTGCCAGCGAAACAGTCGTCATATCGCAGGATATAGCGGCACCCTCTGCCAGCGCAGGACCTGACCAAATGCTTACCTGCTCGTCGCCCAATGGCATTGTGCTCAATGGCTCTGGCACCCCTGCGGGCATCACCTTCTTGTGGAGCGGACCAGGCATCGGTGCCAACAACCAAAACTTGCCCAACCCAACCGTCACCGTTCCCGGTGATTACACCTTGCAAGTGACCAATCCTGCCAACGGATGCACGGCAACCGACCAAGCGACGGTCACGCAGGATGCCGATGTGCCTTCGGCCAATGCTGGTCCTGATTTGGTGTTGAATTGCACCGTCAATTCGGTGAATATAAATGGCTCTGGCTCGTCTTCCGGTCCGGGCATCACCTACCAGTGGAGCGGGCCGGGCATATCCGGTGCCAACGCCACAGCCCAAAGCCCTTCCAACATCACGGTGCCGGGTACTTACAATCTGACCGTGACAAACACCACCAACAACTGTTTCAATACAGATGTCGTAGTCGTTTTGCAGGACATCACACCGCCTTCCGCTTCGTCGGGTGGCAATTTGGTTCTCAACTGCTTCAACAACGCGACGGACACCTTGGATGCCTCCGCATCCAGCACAGGGCCTAACTTCACTTATCTGTGGAGCGGCCCGGGTATCACACCTGCCAATCAAAACGAAGTAAAACCAGTCGTGACCGTGCCGGGAGTTTACACAGTTGTTGTCACTAACACGGACAACACTTGCACCGCATCGGCACAGGCGACCGTGACCGACGACCTCACACCCCCCAACGCCATTGCTGGCCCAAACCAAACCATTGACTGCGTGACGACCTCCGCCACGCTTGGCGGCAACTCTTCCTCCGGCCCCAACTTCTCTTACTTGTGGACAGGGCCGGGCATCACACCAGCCAACGCGACCTTGGCACAGCCCGTCGTCAGCGTGCCCGGCACCTACATCATCGTGGTGTCCAACTCAACCAACGGATGTACTTCCTCCAACTTTACCATTGTGAATACCAATGCAGTTTACCCTGCTGCAAGCGCGGGCGCCAATGGATTGCTCACATGCGCCCAGACAAGCTATGTGCTTGATGGCTCTGGCTCTTCCTCTGGTGCCAACTTTCAAACCCAATGGAGTGGGCCGGGCATCAATGCGGGCAATCAGAACCAACTCACGCCCAGCGTCACCCAACCGGGTATTTACATCCTGAGCATCACAAACACAACCAACTCCTGCGTCTCGACCGATACGGTCGAGGTCACGCAAGACATTGTGACACCTGCCGCCGCCGCAGGCCAAGATTGGATGCTCAACTGCCAAACGACCAATGTCACCCTTGATGGCAGCCAATCCGCGACAGGGACCGACATCGCGTACCTTTGGACAGGGCCGGGCATCAATGCAAGCAATCAAAACCAACAAAGCCCCAACGTGACTCAGCCGGGCAACTACGTCCTTGTGGTGACGAATACCAGCAACGGCTGCACAGCGCAAGATGCCGTCACCGTCAATCAAGACATCGCACAACCCACTGCTGACGCAGGAGCCAGCTTCACCCTGACGTGTGCCCAAAACAGCCGCGCCATTGATGCCTCCGCCTCCAGTGTGGGCAACAACTTTGAGTATCTCTGGCAAGGCCCCGGCATCAACACCGGCAACTTCAACGTGCAAAACCCAGTAGTGGCCGATTCTGGCACATACACCCTGCTCGTCACCAACATCGTGAATTTCTGCACTGCCACTGCCCAAGTGTATGTGGCGCTCGACGGGGATTTCCCGGTGGCGAATGCAGGTATTGACCGAACATTGACTTGCGCGATTGATACCTTGCTGCTCGATGGCTCACAATCACAGACAGGCCCCGGCATTACCTATTCTTGGACAGGCCCCGGCATTGTGGCAGGTCAACAGAACATGATGTCGCCGCTGATTCACGCAAGCGGTGCCTACACGTTGGTCGTGACGAACACCAACAACGGATGTTCAAAAATTGACGTGGTCAACGTGAATGAAGATTACGTTCCGCCCATTGCCAATGCGGGCCCCGACCAAATCATCACTTGTGCGAACAGCACAACCGGGGTCTCGCTCAATTCAAGCGCTTCCAGCAGCGGGCCTGATTACGCCATTCAATGGTCAGGGCCAGGCATCACCACCGCCAATCAAAACCAACCCAATCCCGTCGTGTTGGTGCCGGGCAGTTACACGCTGCTCATTACCAGCAACCTGAACGGCTGCACCAGTTCCGACCAAGTCACCGTCAATCAAGACCAAAACCTGCCAACCGCCAGTGCTGGCACAGACCAAACGCTCACCTGCGATGTGCAGAGCGTTACGCTGGATGGCAGTGGCTCGTCCGCTCCCGGCGGAGGCATCATCGTTTATGAATGGTCGGGGCCGGGCATTGCTGGCAACAGCAGCGAAGTAAAGCCCAACGTCACGGTGCCGGGAATTTATACCCTTACTATCTTCATCCCAACCACAGGTTGCCAAGCTACCGACAACGTGGAAGTATTCTTGGACAATGTCGCACCTGTTTTGACCGTCAGCACAGACACCATCACCTGCGACGCCCCCCAAGGCACCTTGAGCGTGACCAGTTCCCTTCCCAATACTCAATTCTTGTGGTCTGGAATCGGCATTAACCCCAGCAATCAGAACCTCGCCACCTTGCAGGTGGGCGACCCGGGGCTTTACACAGTTGTCGGCACAGCGCCCAACGGATGCACTGCCACTGCTACCACCACAATGGCTGTGGATGCCAATTTCCCCGAAGGGGCAGCGGAAGGCACCGAGCTCAACTGCTTTAACAACGGAGTGGCGCAAATCGGCGGCACCGTCGTCACCCCCGGTGCCACACACTTCTGGACAGGGCCGGGCGGCTTCCAGTCCAATGATTTGGTCGTCACGGTGACACAAGCAGGCGCCTACACCTTCAATATCGTGGCACCAAACGGCTGCGTGCGTCCCATTCCAGTGACGGTCACGCAAAACTTCACCAAACCACAGGTGAACGCCACAGTGCCGCAGTTGCTCAATTGCAGCATCACCTCCGTCACCATCAACACCGCAGGCACTTCCATTGGAGGCAATTTCACCTATCAGTGGACCACCTCGGATGGCAACATCGTTTCGGGGGCCAATGGCCTCAATCCAGTGGCTGACAAAGCAGGCACCTACAAATTCGTCGTCAGCAACAACCTCAACGGCTGCAAAGACAGCGTCACCGTGCAAGTAATCAATGACCCAGAGGTGCCAACGGCGTTTGACCTGTCTGTTCAGAACATTCTTTGCTTTGGCGAAGACAATGGCGCCGTTCGCGTCAACAACGTGGTCGGCGGCACCCCGCCATTCATTTTCACCTTCGACGGCGGCGCTACGGGCAACCAATACACCAACCTGACCGCTGGCAATTACACCATTGCCTTGGTGGATGCCAACGGCTGCAAACTGGATACCCTCGTCACCATCACCGAACCCGGCGAATTGGTCGTGGAACTCGGCGACGACATTGAGGTGCAACTCGGCGAATCCGCTACCGTGTTGGCACAGATAGCCAACGAAACCCCCATCGAGTCCATCACTTGGAATTATGCGCCCGGTTGTGACTCGCTCGGCACGGTACCGTGTCTCGAATTCACCTACGCTCCGCTCGAATCGTATCGCCACGTCATCACCGTGCGCGATGTCAACGGCTGCGTCGTGCGCGACCAAGTCATCGTGAAGGTGCGCAAAGACCGCCTCATCTACGTTCCCAACATCTTCAAACCCAATAGCAACGACCCGCTCAACTCACTCTTGATGATACACGGTGGGACAGGCGTGGTGAAAGTGCACAAATGGCAAATCTTCGACCGTTGGGGCAGCTCCGTGTTCGCGGTGGCCGATTTCCCCACCGACGACCCAACGTTTGCTTGGGATGGTCGAGTGAGAGGTACGGAAGCCCATACGGGGGTATATGTCTGGTGGGCCGAAATAGAATTCCTCGACGGCGAGGTGGAATTGTTCAAAGGAGATGTGACAATCATCCGATAAGAGACGCTTGCGCCGACGATTACGACTCACAGCCTCTCCATGTATACCTTGCGCAGCCAAGTTTTGGGCATACCTGCAATCGCAATCTGCTCAAAATCAAGGGTATCTATCAAGAGCACCTGATAAATGCGAATCAAGGTATATTTTGGAGGGGCTGTGGGTTTTACAGACCATGTTGCTTGGCGCTGCTGTGTCAAATTTTTTGACAACTATACCCAGATTAAAGAGAATTTGAACCTGCCCATTGGCAAGGCAGGGATCCCCTTGATTGATTTGTATGATTTTCAAAGGATTGCGAGCGCCGTTCGTTCAAAAACACCTTGTCAGACCCTGTACCCAGGGCTTGCACGGCCAAGTGAAGCGGATGGGGCTGATTTGCGTTGACTATCAATGAGAATTTTGCTTTGCGTCTTTGCGACTTCGTGGCAAATTTGAAAATGCCCAGCAGTGTGGCCACGGTGGTGTGATAATCGTGCCATCAGCATACATTTGCCGGGTCAAAAGCCCGACGATATCATGCCCTATCGCAACATCCGACTGCATCCCTTGCTCCGCCTCATTTACTTTTTGTTGCGGGTGTTGGGGTGGTTCGGTATCACCGTTTTTTTTCGACGTCGCTTGGTGCTCGGCGCGGAAAACTACCGATTCGACGGCCCGGCCATCGTGGTGCCCAATCATCCCAGCACCCTCATGGACGTGTTCAATCCCGGCATGCCAGTTCGTCAGGAAATGTTTTTTTTGGCCAACTATGGCCTCTTCAAACACCCCGTGAGCAATTGGTTGCTCACGCGACTTTTTTGCATCCCCGTGAAGCGCCGCGAAGACGTGGAAGCAGGCGAGGAACGCAACAACGCCGCCGCTTTCAAACAGTCTTTTCAGCATTTGGAAAAAAACGGCGTGTTGTTCATCGCCGCCGAAGGCACCAGCTGGATGCACCGATGGGTTCGTGATTTCAAAACGGGCACCGCGCGCATCGCCTTCGGGGCAGAAAGTCGGAACAACTGGAATTTGGGGGTGAAAATCATTCCCATTGGTCTCACCTACGATGCCCCGCATCTGTTCAGAAGCCAAGTAGTGGTCCATTGCGGCCAGCCCATCTGGCCCCGCGATTGGGCGGAGGCTTGGCAACAGAACCCGGAGCGGGCCGTGCAGGATTTTACCAACGAGCTGCAACGCCGCGTCGCCGCGCTGACCGTCCACACCCGCGATGAAAAAGGCGAAAAATTCATTGGCCGGCTAGAGGAAATATTGAAAAACGAGCATCCCAACGCTTTGAAGGCCAATTTTTTCAAACTAAAACATCTGGCAGAAACACGCCTTGACGACACAGCCCTCAACGCACAAGTCAAACACTATTTCCGCAGGCTCTCCGCCACTCGGCTGAGCGACTTAGGCGTGCGAGCATGGGTGTCGCCCAATCGAGGATGGCTCACGTTCGCAGACACTTTCTTGCTGGTGGCTGGGTGGGTGCCATATATGGTGGGCTATGCGTTCTGGTTCCTGCCCTGCTATTTGCCTTGGCTGCTCAACAAAAAACTCGACCTATACATAGGTTATAGCTCCACCGTGAAAATGCTCGCCGGACTCATCACCTTCCCCCTCGCGCTTTGGGCGGCATATCGGTTTGTGCCGACTTGGCTGGGCTGGGCGAGTGGACAGTGGGCGCTCCCCTTACTTCTCGTTGCCCTTGGGTTCTTTGTCGAGCGATACACGGATGTCGCGCGTCGCGCTTGGGAACGTTTCAAGGCGGGGCGCTACGCGACGGCCAAACCCGAAAAGTTTGAGACCCTGACTGTGTTGCGTCGAGACATTCTGACGACGGTGACAGAGGCGTAGTGCTCGCCCGCCTCATTCCTTCCCTTTGCTTCTGCCCTCCCCGCGAGGGTCTTACGACCCCATGCTGTACCTCGCGCCGCCAAGTTTTGGGCATGGCTGCAATCGCAATCTGCTCAAAATCAGGTGCATCAATCATGCTCATCCGACAAATCCTAGCGAATCAAGGTATGATTTCTGCCTCACCTTTGCGGCTTTTTTGGTGCCGCTGTTGGCGTCCCCGCCAACAGCAAGCGGCGGAGTGAGATGTCAGGCTCAGCAGCCATTTCGCCGCTCCATGCTGACTAGGATGCGAACAAGGGCAGAAGCTGTGCTAACCTTTGCCCCACCTTTGGCGGCTTTGCCAACCCTTTTTTCACGCACAATGTCGATTCTAAGAAAATTTGGTGCCGCTGTTGGCGTCCCCGCCATAGGTGTACGGAATGTTGGAAAAGATGCTTTTTGTGTACTCTACGTTTGTCATTTTGTAAAAATCTGTCCATGTTACGAAGGGAAAATCCCTGCGTTTTGCTCGTTTTAGAGCGGGCAGATGTTTACAACATGACAAAAAAGCAGAGCGCCCATACATTCCGTACAGTAGTGGCGTCCCCGCCAACAGCAAGCGGCGGAGTGAGATGTCAGGCTCAGCAGCCATTTCGCCGCTCCATGCTGACTAGGATGCGAACAAGGGCAGAACTTGCGCTAACCTTTGCCCCACCTTTGGCGGCTTTGCCAACTCTTTTTTCACGCACAATGTCGGTTCTACGAAAATTTTCGTAGAAAAATTTGCAACTACGAAATACTTCGTAGAATCTTTGCGTTCGTATCGCGCAATTGCCAACGGACACAAACGCTTTTCAACCATGCCAATCAACAAACCAACCGATTCCGAACTCGAAATCCTCCACATCCTTTGGGAGAAAGGGCCGAGCACTGTGCGCACAGTGAACGACCTCCTGAACGAACGGCGCAAGAGCAACGCCATGGCTGCTCGCAACGTCGCCAAACCCAAAGAATCCGCTGGCTACACCACTACGCTGAAACTGATGCAAATCATGTTTGAGAAAGGGCTGGTGAGTCGTGAGGAAGATGGGCGCACACACGTCTATGCGGCTGCGGTGCGAGAAGAAGACACTCAATCGCTTCTATTGCAGCAGTTTGTGGACAACACTTTCCGGGGCAGCGCTGCCCGGCTGGTGATGCAAGCCCTCGGCAGTCACGAAGCCAGCTCGGAGGAGCTAGACGAAATCAAGTCGCTCATTGCCCAACTCGAACAACAACAGCCTAAATCATGACCATGAACCTCTTCGCATCAGACGCGATTGTCCGCGCCCTTGGCTGGACGCTTGTCCACTCCCTTTGGCAAGGCGCTCTGGCGGCCCTTGCGTTGCTCCTTGTTTTGTCCCGTCTGAAAAAGGCAAGGCACCGCTATTGGGCATCTTATGGAGCGATGTTGATGGTTTTTGCTTCGGGGCTGGCCACCTTCGCATGGACTTGCCAGCCTCAAACGCGAGGTGCCGTCAGCGAGGTTTTTTCAGAAAGTCGCCCACCGCTGGGTCCCTATTTCGTCTCGGAGGCACTGTTAGCGGAGCCAGTTTTCTGGCAAGCAATCACCCAGTGGCTGGAGTCGAACCATCCGTTCGTCGTGGCGGTATGGCTGCTCGGCTTTGGGTTTTTCTTGCTGCGCTTGGCAGTCGGGCTTTGGCAAGTGGGTTATTTGCGAAAGAGCGGCATTCCGCTTTCGGATATTTGGGAAGAAAAAATGGCTGTGCTCGGCACGCAGCTCGGCATTTCGAGGCCTGTCCGCCTGCTCGAATCGGCGCTCGTGCACGCACCGATAGCCATAGGTTGGCTCAAGCCAGTCGTTTTGTTGCCCATCGGGTTGGTCAATCGTCTCAGCCCAGCCGAGGTGGAAGCTGTGTTGGCGCATGAGCTGGCACACATCGCCCGTCGCGATTGGCTTTTCAATCTTGTTCAAGCATTCATCGAAACCCTCTTTTACTATCACCCCGCAGTCTGGTGGATGTCGCAAATCATTCGCCACGAACGCGAAAATTGTTGCGACGATGCGGCTCTGGCCGCCACAGGCGACCGATTTGCTTTCGCCAAGGCGCTGGTGCAAGTGCAGGAAATGGCCAAACCAGCACCGGCATTGTCCCTAAGCATGAATGGAAAAAGCCGACCACTCCTCTTGGAACGTGTGCGGCGCATCCTGAACCAACCACAACAAAAGTCACAAGTCATGGAAAAATTCACAGCCACCCTCATACTGCTCGCGCTGCTGACGTTGGTCGGCATCAGAGCCAATCACGCCCCTTCGCTCTCCTCAGCCTTTGCTCAAATTTCAACATTCCCAGCCACGTTTTTCAACGGACTGGTTGCGGAAAGCCCCGTTGCCAACGACACAGTGCCCAAGCCCCAAAGTGTCCGCAAAATTGTGCGAGAAGACGACAACCAGCGCGTGGAAGCCGAATTCCAAGATGGCCGCCTGACTCGCCTCAACATTGACGGCAAGGAAATCCCGGCCACCGAATTTGACCAACACCGCGCCCTCACGCACGAACTGCAACGCGAAGCCCCCATGCCACCAGCCCCGCCCATGCCACCCGGTGTGTTCTTCTACCCCCCCGCCCCCGATATAAAAGGCTGGGTACCCGCCCCTCCCGCGCCCCCCGCCCCTCCTGTCCCGCCGCGTGTGTCCGCTAGCAAAGACGAGGCAGGCAACACGATAATCATGCTGGAGCGCAACGGCCACCCGACGGAAATCAAAGTCGTGGATGGTCAGGTGCTGGTGAACGGCACCCCGCTAAAAGATGGCGAGTCGCTCGACCTGCCCAATAGCTCCAACGGTTTTTTCTATTGGAACGGCGACGACGGCGACAGCTTCCATTTTGCGCCGGGAGCGGGTTTCAGTTTGAGAGGGCTGGAAGGATTGAATGGTCTGAGCGGGTTGGAAGAGCTTAGATATTTGGAAAACCTCGACGATTTTCCGCATTTTAAAATTTCCGACGAAGACCGTGCGCTCTTGTTGGAAGAGCTGGCACAATCGCGTGCGGAATTGGAGCGCGCCCGCGCATCGCTGCGCGAATCCATGAAAGAACAGAAGCGCCAGCAAATGGAGGAAATGAGAATGATGCGCAAGGAGTGGCAACAACAGCAGGAGGGCTGGAAAAAGGAACAAAAAGAATGGGAAAAGGCGCAGAAGGAGTGGGCAAAAGACATGGAAAAATTAGCGCGTGAGGAAAGACAGGAAGCTAAAGCGTTGGCTGCCCACTCCAAACAGATGGGCCAAGAACTCAAAGCCGAGCTCCTGCGAGATGGCCTTATCTCTGACCCCGCGAATTTTCAGCTCCAACTGTCGAACACCGAGCTGCGCGTGAACGGCAAAAAACAGTCCGATGCGTTGCATCGCAAATATCTTGAGTTTTACCGCGCCAAAACGGGTAGAGATTTCGGGAAAAATGGCAATTTCCACTGGAACGAGAGCAATTGAAGGTGCGTCGAAGGCGATTAAGAGGAGGCCGTCTCACAAGTTTAAATTTCGACAGGATTGACAAGATTTACAGGTTTTTTTTACCCGAAAAAGGGCGCGAATCTTGTCAACCCTGTCAAACAAACATCACTTATGAGACGGCCTCTTGTTTCCGACGCGCTGAGAGGAGTGTTATTCGCGCCTAAGTTTTGTTTTTTCGATGTACAGGCCCACCGCCCGCACACCGGGTAGCGAATCGCTGCGCATGAACTGCTCCAAGGTGATGACGTATTCGCCGGCCATGTTGAAGTAGGCATTGTCCTGCAAAAGGCTGCGCACCCGGCAGCGTTGACCGGAGCATTTCCCTTTCGACTCGCCCTTTTCGTCGAACAGGTCGAACGAGCGCACCTTGCTGAGCCGTTGGCCGTCGGGGAAGCGCGTGTGGAGGCGCAGGTAGATGTTCTGGTTGGGGAAAGTGTCGGCATGCTCAAAATCCGCGTACATATTGTAGAGCTGCGAAGTGTCGCTCACCGTGAAAGAAAAATTGAGCGTGTCGCGGTAGGTCCACACGCCGTTGGGTATTTCTTTTTTTTCCTCGAAAAAGAGATGCTGTTCGCAGGCGGTTTGCAGTAGGGCGACAGCGGCAAGGATGGCTAAGCGGACTGACATAAAATAGACTTGTGGCGGTTTACTCCTTTTTTTCACACGAAATAATAATGGCGGGCGGGATATTCAGTGGTACCAATTCAACATCCACATTGCCAAATACCCGGCGGTAAAAATGAATCAGCAAGGGCGAATAATGGAATTGGATGAAACGCCCCTCGGTTCTCAACCACCGCCGACATTCAAGGGTGATGCGTCGGGTAAGCGGCTCTGGCAGCACTACAAAGGGAATGCCGGACACGATGTAGTCCACCTTTTCCACATTCAGTGCCTTGAAATGGCGCCCCATGTGTTCTGCCGAATCATGGATGACCAGCAAACGCGGGTCGTCGAAGGTGGCGCGGATTTTTTCCACAAAAATTTCATTGATTTCAAAAATCACCAGCCGCGAATCGGGGCGCAGGCGTTCCAAAATGTAGCGTGTTATCACCCCGTCGCCGGGGCCGAGCTCCACCACCACGGATGCCTTTTCGGGATTTATCTTGGCCACGATGGCTCTGCACAAAAACCGAGAGCTCGGTGCCACGCTTCCCGTCAAGCGCAGGTTGCGAATGCTTTCTCGGAGAAAATCGAGCCGTTGGTAGAGCGGTGTTTGTTGCAAAAGATTCTATCCTCTAATGTACGCCGCAAGGTCAGGATACTTTTTCAACAAACCCACAGCTTCGGCTTTTGAAATCCGCATCCCGTCAATGAAGGCCACCACGGATGCTTCTTCGAAGCCTTGTTTTTCAAGCTCGCCTTTTAGTTGCGCAGCTTTGGTGTGTTGCTTGAACAATCCCGCAGAGTAGCGATAAATGCCCGTGCCGGGCTGGCTTTCTATCATCACATCATCGAACATCGAAAGCGCGTCGGTTGTCAGTATTTGGCGCGTGGAGGCCACGTCCACTTTATAGAACAAGCCTTTGGTGTTTTCGTCAAAAATCTTTGCTGCCGGGGCTGCCATGAGCTCGGAAACCTCCGGGCGCTCCGTTTGCACCTCTATCGGCAATTTGTCGTTCAAAATGGCAAAGGAAATCTCGATGCGGCGATTCATGGCAGCGGCAGCCGGGTTGGGTGTGGCTCCCACGACCGTTCGGACGAAGGGGTATTGGGAGCCGCAGCTGCGCAGCAGCACGCGCCCTGCCGGGATGCCGCGCTCGGTGAACGCCTTGCCCACCATTTCGGCGCGTTTGATGCCGTAGTACAAGTCGAATTTTAGGGCGCTCGTCTCGTCTGTATGCACCGTGACAAATACCGTTGCTTGTGGCATGAGGCGGGCAAGCGCCACTGCGTCCTCCACGATTTTCATGTTCGCGGGTGTCAGCACATCTTTGTCGGTATTGTAAAAAAAAGCGGGAATGACGGCGGCGGTGGTGGTCGCAGGCTCGGTTTTTTTGGCGGCAACGGTCTTACTCTCCACCTCCCAAAAGGAGGCTGGCTGGCGTTCGCTGGTTTGTGTCGCCAACGGTTCTTTGAAATAGGCCACATAGATGTCGCGCTCGCCGTAGCTATCCAAGCGGTCGGAAGAAAAGTAGGCGATGTTTCCGTCGGGCGAGAGGCTGAAATGGGCATCGTCGCCGGGTGAGTTGATGGGTGGGCCGAGGTTTTCGGGTGCTTGCCATGCCAGCTGCTCGTCGTTGTAAACCGCTTTGAATATATCCAACCCACCGATACTTTCCGTTCGATTGCTGCTGAAATAGAGCGTGCGGCCATCGGGGGCGAGGAAGGGATTGGTCTCGTCGTAGGGAGAGTTGATGGTTGGCCCAAGGTTCTGCGGCTCCGTCCATGCGCTATCGAGCAGAATCGTGACGAAGAGGTCGAGGCCGCCTTGCCCGCCCGCCCGTCGGCTGGCGAAAATCAGGGTGGTGTCGTTGAAAAAAAACGGAGCGCAGTCGCCTTCCTCCGGTCGCATAGGGCTGGCAAAAACAGATGGTTCGACGGCATATTCGTCCTTCACCCCTGCCGTATCGGCCAAAATATCGCCGCTGTATAGGGTAAACCCTCGAAAATAGTAGAGCACTTGGCCCTTGCTGCCAAAACTCAGCGCCACCTCGTAGCGGGGCGTATTGAGCAGGCTGCCAAGTGGCTTTGCCTCGCTCCAGCCTTTGTTGGTTCGGTTGGAAAAGAACATATCGCTGCACCAACGCCCCGTCGCCGAATCAGCCAAGCCGGCATCGTTGCGCTGTCCGCCGTTGCAGCCTTGGCGGGCGGCGGAGAAGTAGAGGCGGTTGGCGTGGTTGGGCGAAAGCAAGGGGGCGAATTCGTCACCTGAGGTATTCACCCGGTCGCCCAAGTTCTCCACTAATGCCACCTCGTCGTTGGGTTGGATGGCCATGCCTGTCACGCATCGGCGGATGTGGTCGGCTATACCCGCTCGCAGCGGATGTTTGTCGCCACAGACGCGCAGGAAGGCTTTGTAGGCGGGGACAGCTCTTTCAAACTCGGACTGCCCATGCAGGGTGCGGGCGAGATAGAGGAAGAGGTCGGCATCGCGGCTGTTGGGGTTTTGCTTGGCCACATATTCGAGGAACTGCAAAGCCTTGTCGGGCTGGTGCAAATGATAGTGCGCGATGCCAAGTTTGGTGAGCACGGTGGGGTCGCCGGGTTTTTCTTGCTGGTATTGGGCGAGCAGCGCCTGCGCATCGGCCCAGCGTCCGTTGGCGAAGGCTTTTTCGCCGTTTTTTTTCAGTTCGGCTGCTTTTTGAGCCAATAATGCAGGCAGCACCAAGACGAGAAGGAGAAAACAAAAAACGCTGCGCGACCAAATCATGTGCTTTTTTTGCGGCAAAAATAGCGTTTCTGACGGGAATGACGGCGGAACGCCCACGGAGCAAAGAAGACCCTGTTAAAACAGCGTTAAAAATGACACGCCGATTTGCGATGCGGTTGGCCGAGCGCCTAATTTTACATGGCTTTTTTCTTGCTGAACCCACCCAGTATTCACCATCAAATTTGATAGACTATGAAGCCTCGTTTCGGTCTTTTCCTGCTGGTTGCCGCTCTGTTTTTCTCCGCCTGCAACCGACGAATGATATATCGGCCAGCCCCCGTCCAGCCCGACCCTTCCGACTTGATTTACACGCATGGCATTCCTGCTTTGCGCACTTCTATTCAGGGGTGCGAGGTGGTGGCGGAACTCAGTTCGAGGGGCGAACGCGACATGAATCTCAACCTCTACATTCGAAATCACAGTGACTCGATTTTTACCTTCCGGCCCGACCAGGTTTTGGTGCACGGATACAATTCGGCACGTCAGCGCGTTCCCTTTCGCGTGTTTGGCGCGGAAGAGTATATCCGATGGAAGAACACGCGCGATGCGCTCATTGCTGCTGGCGTGTTGGTGGCTGCGGTGGCTACGGTGATTATCGTGCACGAAACGACTGGCGGCAGCAGCGCAGGAGGGGGCGAAGGTTATCGCTATGCGTATAGTGGCGCGGATTTCGCCTATGACCTCACTTGGTGGCTGGCTTGGACGATTCCGAGCGTGGCTGCCGAGCCGCTGCCACCGCCTGCTTACTCGCCCGATTTGCTGCTGCGCGACCACACGCTCTATCCCGGAGAGGCGGTGCAAGGCATCGTGAAGGTGCGGGCCAATCCCGAATACAAGCGCAAAATTTTGGTGGAAGTGCCCGTAAACGGGGCTTATGCCCAATTTGTTTTCGACCGCCAGCAGCCTTATCGGCGTTGATGGGTACACCGTGTGCGAATTTGAGGATGTGCCACGCGAGGTCTCTACGACCCCACGCCAACGAGCGTCTTTAATCTGTGTATAATGTGATAATTTCCACAAAAGTTGTTCGTCGGTATGTCGTCAGCCTTGCGCTTGCAGGGCTGACGGTGTTTTTGGGATATTTTGCCCGGAGGGCTGACTTTGGGGTTTTCATGGCTGCTTTTGGAGCCATGTTTGGCCTTTATCTGTGGGTTGTTTTTGTCCCACGAAACGCTTCGCCCGATGGGGAGCGCTGGTATGTCGGGCTGGGCATCGCCTTGCGGGTGTTGTTGTTGTTCAACATTCCGAATCTTTCCGACGACTTCTATCGCTTTTTGTGGGACGGCTACTTGACGTTGGCGGGCATTCACCCGTTTTCCCATCCGCCGATTTATTTTTTTGAAAATCGGATTTTCCCGTTGGGCATCACGCCTGAGTTGTATGCCCGGCTGAACTCGCCGGAGTATTTCACCGTCTATCCGCCTGTGTGTCAGGCGGTATTTGGGCTGGCGGCATGGGGAAGTCTTGGCAATTTGTGGGGTGGGCTGGTGTTGATGAAAGTGTTTTTGCTGGCTTGCGAAATTGGGACGATTGGGCTGCTTGGGTCTGCGTTCGGGAAGTCGCCCGGGCCCCGGGCATGGTCGCCCGCGCTGCTTTACGCGCTCAACCCGCTTGTCATCCTCGAAATTGTGGGCAATTGTCATTTCGAGGGGGCAATGATTTTTTTCTTGCTCGCTGGCCTGCGGGCGCTGAGGCAAGACGAGGTGAAACGAGCGGCCGTATGGTGGGGATTGGCTACTGCTGCCAAGTTGTTGCCGCTCATGTTTTTGCCCATTGTGTGGCGATGGCTCGGCTGGCGGCGGGGTTGGGTTTTCGTGGTTGTTTTTGTGGGGAGCGTGGTCGTGTTGTTTGCGCCGTTGTGGAGTGTGTTGCCGAATATCCTGTCGAGCCTTGATTTGTATTTTCGCCAGTTTCAGTTCAACGCGAGTTTTTATCACGTTTTCAGGGCGGCGGGAAACTGGTGGAAGGGCTACGAAACGGGCCGATGGGTGGGGCCGATGTTGGGGTTGGCGACGGTGGCGGGGGTGTTGGCGACGGCATGGCTCACCCCGCGTTTCAGGTCGTCGAAAGGGCCCTCGGTGGAGGGCTTGTGTCAGGCCCTGCTCGTTGCCCTGGTGCTCCACCTCTTTTTTTCCGCCATTGTGCACCCGTGGTATGTCGTCGTGCCTTTTGCGATGGGTTTGCTGACTCGCTGGCGATTCCCTCTTTTGTGGTCGGGTTTGGTGGCGTTGTCATATAGCCACTACGCGGGTGGTTTTTTCCGAGAAAATTATTGGCTTATCGCGTTGGAATACCTCGCGCTGTGGCTTTTTTTGTTTTGGGAAATTAAGCACCGTGACAAGCATGATAGTGGTCATTCCTTGCCGCTCTCTCCCACAAAGTAGTCCTCCCGATTTTTGAAAAGCAGGTTGAAGCTCGTCATGCTGCCGTAGCATCGGGTGATATATTGCTGAAGGTTGATTTTGTCTTCCTCGTCGAGTTTTTTGTGCGCGTTGATTTGCTGTTCCAGCACGCGAAGGCGGTCGCGCATCATCACGATTTTGTGGAAAAAGGTGTCAATGGGGATTTCTTTGGGCTGAATGCCCTCGGCTTGGAGTATCATTTTCCCATTCTTCCAGCGGTCGCCAAGCGGCACTTTTTCGAGGCTAATGGCTGACCAAGCGCGGAGGATACGAATCAGGGATTCTTCTGCTTCGGTGAACGTGACGGATTCCTCTGTGGGAATGTGCTCCACGATTTGCCAGCCAGCGTAGTCTTTTCCGACCATTTTGAGGCCGAACTGGGTGAAGCAAACTTCATAAGCAGCGACGTGCAAGCGCACGACCACGCCGTCGCCGAAAGCCGGGTGTTTGACCCTTGAACCGATGCCGAGTAGTTCCATGTGTGAGTTTGTAGATTTGTTGATTATGCGATGTATCCCCCTATTCAGGCGGTGATTTGAAATCACCGCCTGAATAGGGGTCTGCTTCTTTTGTCTGTCTGATGAGGCGCATCACCACTATCACCATGAAAAGCGAAACGAGCGCAAAAAACCATGGCACTTGGATGTCTTTTTCCCAATCTATGGTGGAGACTTCTTTGCTGTAAAGGTATTGGCCGACGACCTGAAGGCCATTGTTGAAAAAATGCGCGATGGCGGGCACCCAGAAATTTTGTGTTTCCCAATACAGCCAGCCGAGCAGAAAGCCCAATAACAGTCGCGGCAAAAAACCATCGAACTGGAAGTGGAAAAAGCTAAACACGGCCGCCGATATGGTCAGCGCGCTCCACGGGTTGGCGATGCGACGCATGAGCTGTTGCTGCACCACGCCGCGAAAGACGATTTCCTCGCCCAGAGCGGGCAAGAGCGCGATGATGAAAAGGTTGGCCCACAGTTCGGTGGGGCTGTCCATTCGGAGCAATCCTTTGAGCATGGTCTCGGTTTGTTGTTGGGCTGTTTCAAAACCATCGGGGAAGGGTACCAATTGGTTGAGGTTGAGCAAAAACAACACAAGGGGGATGGAGGAGGCCATGAGCAGAACGGTCAAGCCGACCGTGAGCGGATTGGGCGAACGGCGCACCCGCAAATAGTCGCGCCAGTCGGGGCGGATGCCTGTGATGCTGCGGTAGAACAACCAGGCGGTCAGAAAGCCTGCTGCCAAAAAGACTAAGAAATGCCCCAGCCCTATTTCCCATCGGGCCTGCCAGCGCATGGCTATCGGCGATTCGGGCGTGAGGGTGGTTGCGGTGTCCCATCCTGCGGCTCCGGCGATGAGCGCAAATGTGCCCGCGCCTAGCAGACACAATAGTGCCTGCACGACGAGTACTGTCCGCACATTGGGCTGTGGCGGGCGGTAGGCGGCAGGCTCGCGTTCGAGGGGAGCGTCTGTTGGGTTTATTTCCATGCGCGACGATTTTGCGCCAAAGGTAAGGAGAGGGGTGGTTAATGCGAGTGTGGGAGGAGCATTGGTTCTGTCAAATGCCAGCGGGGGCCACTTGTGGTTGCCCCCGCTGGTATTGAGTGACTTTCCGTGTGCTCGTCCTATCTTATTTTGCCCCTTTCAGATATTCTTCCACCAGTTGTTTGTAGTAAGGCTTGAGGGCCGGGCTTACGGTGCGGAACTGCTCGATTTCGGCGCGGCGTTTTTTCAGGTATTCCTCCAAGGCGGGCGGCATTTTGGCAGGCTGTTGCTTGGCGGTCTCGGCTTGGCGCTGCTCGTCCTGCTCGCGTTCGCGCTCGGCTTTTTCGTGTTCGAGCAGGCGCGTCAGGATGTCTTGCTGGCGCTTGAGGGTCTCATTGTTGAGCCGCTTGTTCACCAAGTCAATCTCTGTTTTGTTCATTTCCTCCATGAGTTCTTCGAGCATTTTGTCGCCTTTGCCTTGCTCCATTTTTTGCTTCTGTAGCTCGCGGAGGGCATTGCGCAGGGCTGCTTGCTTGGCGGCCATTTTGGCGAATTCCTCACTGCTGGGCTGGCCGCCTTGGTTGGGTTGGCCGCCTTGGCCGGGCTGGCCGTTGCCCTTGTTTTTTTCTAGGCGCTCTTTCAGTTCCTGCATGATTTTGTTGAGGTCTTCTTGGCCCTTGCTGATTTTGTCTTTGGGTGCTCGGCCTTTGCCTTCCCCTGATTTGTTGCCGGGTTTTTGGCAGGCTTGGCTACCCGGCATCATGGCGCTCATTTGTTGTTGCATCTGCTCCATGACTTCGGAGAGCATGAGGGCGAGGTCGTTCAGTCCTTTCATGCTGCGTTGTTGATGCTCGGTGGCGATGTTGACGCGGCGTTCCTCGAGCTCGTCGAGGCTGTTTTTGATGGCGCCTTTTATCTCGGTGACTTTTTCGTTGATGATGCTTTCCATTTGGAAGTTGCGGCTGGCAAGTGCTTGCAAGCTGTCTTCCACGAGTCTGAAATCATCTTTGATTTTGAACTGCTGTTGTGCCAGTTCTACGAAGCGCGGTGTGTTGACGGTGGTGGCGGTGACGTCCTTCATGGTTTGTTCTTGATTGAAGGATAGGCCCACGAGGTTTTCGAGCAGCTGGCGGAGGGCTTTGAGGTCTTCTTCCATTTGCTCCATCTCGCCCGATTGACTGTTTTGCTTCATCTTGTTCGCCATGTTCTTCATTTTATCGGCAGCGGACTTTTGCTTTTTGCTTGCGTTCTTTTTCTGCTGCTGGCCGATTTGCTGTTTGGCGTCTTGCATGTCCTTCTTCGTGTCCTTCATCTCCTGTTTGTTGTCCTCTATTTTCTCTGGGCGCTTGAGTTCCTGGTTTTTCTTTAGGAGCTCCTCCATTTTCTTCTGCAACTCATCGAATTTTTCGTTCAGCCCCTGTTGTTCTTTTTGGAGTTGCTCATCGCTTTTTTCGCCCTTGTCGGTTTCTTCGGAGAGTTTTTCCTGCTCTTTGGCGAGTTCTTCCAGTTGCTGTATTTGTTGTTCGAGCAGGTGTTCCACTTCGAGTTGCTTGTAGAGCTCTTGGAGGCGCTCGAGGTCTTTCGACACGTCTTCGCTATTGAGTTGCATTTGCTCCATTTGCTCGAGCATTTGCTCTTTGTTCATTTCTTGGAGGAGTTTTTGGATGTCCTCCATGAGTTGCTTCATTTCTTCGGAGATGGTTTCTTCGAAGAGTTTGTCCAATTGCTCTTGTTTTTGCTGTTGTTCTTCGCTGAGTTGGTTGAAGTCTTTTTGTTGTTCCTTGTTTTGGTCAAAATTTCGCTTGGCATCTTCCAGCTGTTTTTGCAGCTCTTGTTGGCGGTTGAGGAGTTTTTCCATTTCCTTGCGGGTCTGCCAGTCCATTTCTTTCTTTTGCAGCACTTTGTCGCGCAGTTTCTTCAATTCTTCCTGAATTTTCAGGCTTTCTTTAAGCGCCTTGTTGAGGTCTTTCTTTATTTCCTCCGAATTGGCCGCTTGCTGTTCGCGGAACTCGTTGAGGGTGGGCATACGGTATTGCATGAGGTTGGTGCGGGCGCTCTTGGAGCCGTTCACGCCGTCGTTGTCGAACACCTCAAAGTAGTAAGTGACTTCGTCGCCGGGTTCGAGGTTTAGGTTGCGCACGTCCCATGTGTATTCGTACTGGACTTGCTTGCCGGTGGGCTTTTCTATTTTTACGGTGTTCATGGGCAACTGACCGCCGCGTCCTTTTTTGATTTGATAGTTGAAGGTCAAATTCAGCAGGCCGTAGTCGTCGGAAGCGTCGCCGGCGAAGAAGGACATTTTTAGGTTGGCGCTGTCCTTGAACTCTTCCACTGAAATTTGCGGGTGCAAATCGGGGATGACCGCGATGGTGTAAGCCACCGAATCTGCGCCGTTGAGCAGGGCGTTGCTCAGATAGACTTTGTAGGTCTCGTCTTTCATGGCGCGGCGGCTGAACTGGAAGAGTTGGTCGCTAAAACGTTTGGCTTCCGTGTCGGGGGCATTGCCGAAGCGCAGGGCCAGTTGGTCGGTGTGTTGCGCATTGAACACCCAACCGATGTTGGTGCCTTGCGGCACTACCAAGTCGCCCACGTTGGACAGTTCTTCCGTTGCGCGACCGATATAGTCGGGGAAATTGAGTTTGGTGCTGAATGACAGGATATTTGGCTTTTTCAGTACTTCCAGTGTGTAGTCGCGGCTTTCGATGCCGCTGGAAAACAGCCTGAAGTCCGTGTCTTTTTGCACGTTCGCAAACTTGTAGGAAAATTCGTTGGCGGCTTCTTTGGTCAAGCGGTATTGCACGTTGCCGAGGTTGATAAACACTTCGTTGGGCAATGCGGAGCCTTCCACTTTCACCTTTAGCAGAAAGTCGGAAAACTGCACGGCCTTGAGGCTATCGGTCTGCACCAAGAACTTGAAGGGGGCTGGTTTTTCAAACTTGGTGGTGCTGTTCCACAGGCGCATGGAGCCTTCGCGGATGATGTTGGGGGCGCCCAGAAAGAGGAAGAGCAACAACAACACGGGCGGCAGGGCATAGCGCAGGTATTTGCGGTTTTTGCCCAAATCAATGGCAGCGGTGAAGGGGACGAGTTTGATTTCCTCGCTTTTCTGGTTGATGCTGGCATTGATGAGGTCGGCGTAGATGGCGTTGTTGCTTTGATGCTTTAGCTGGAGGATGTTCAGCAGCTTGTCCTTCACGTCGGTGAAATGCGCTCCGATGATTTGTGCGGCTTGTTCGTGACTGATGACTTTGCCCAAATGAAAATAGTGCATGAGCGGGAGGGCCACCCAACGATATAGCGCCGCGCCGCTCAGCAGCGCGAATCCCCAGAAAAGGAATGTGCGAACGCCGGTGCTGAAGTATAGGTAGTACTCTGCGACATTGAGCAGGATGAACAATCCCAGCACCGAGCCAACGGTGTAGAGCGCCCCGCGTAGCAGCTGATTGATGTAGAACTTGCGGATGAAAGCATCCAGCTTTTCGATGAGAAGGGAATAATTGTCTTTCAGCATATTATTGTGTCGTTAGCAGGCATTGGAGGTCATTGGCGGGGGGCTATTAAAGTCATTTGTTGCTGGAAAGGCTGCGATGACTTTAAATTGCCCCACAATGACTTTTATTATCCTTCAAAGGTTGTTTCGAGCGGGCAAAATAAACGGGTTTTTGGACGAAAAGTTGGGCGTTCTCGGTTTTTAACCCGGAAATGACAGTTTACGCTTGATGGTGCCCACACTACTGGACGAACTGTTTTCAAATTTGCCACGAAGTCGCAAAGACGCAAAGCAAAATACGCATTGGTTTGCCGCACTTTGTGCCTTTGCGTCTTTGCATCGCAAAAATAATGTCCAGCCGTGTGGATAACGCATCCGCTCACTGTCTGTATTTTTCCTCAAATCGCCGCTGTAGTCGCTTTTGTTTGTTGTCCAGATTGATTTCGCGCCCCTGTATAAATGCTGCTGTCACCTTGCAGGTGCGCATATCCAAGGCATCGCCCTCGCTGATGAACAGTGTGGCATCCTTGCCTGTCTCGAGCGAGCCGCAGGTTTTGTCAATCTGCAAAATTTTGGCTGTGTGGAGTGTCAGGGCGCTTAGCGCCGCTTCTTTCGGCAATCCATATCCGGCGGCTTGGCCCGCCTGAAAGGCCAAATTGCGCTGTTGCCATGCGCCGTCCATCGAAAAGGCAAACAACACCCCTTTCTCATGCAGCAAGGCGGGTGTTTTGAATGGTTGGTCCACGTCTTCATCTTCACGGGAAGGCAACCTTTGAGTGCGTCCCAATATCACGGGCACCTCGCGGGCTTTCAAAAAATCGGCCACGAGCCATGCGTCGCTGGCGCCCACCAAGACCGTGTGCAAGCCATAGCTTTCCGCAAAGAGCACCGCCTCTTGAATCGTTTTGGCGTTGTCGGTATGCACGAAAAGACTTTGTTTTTTGTCCCAAAGGCCGCGCATGGCCTCAAAACGAGGGTTTTTCGCCGCGACGACGGGCGCTTGGGCGTATGCTCGGGCCTCGTCGAAGAATTGCCGAAGCGCCAGCACGTCTTTGTCGTACTGCTCGTTTCTTCTCATTTCGGGGCTGCCTGTCTGCCAACCCGACCAGCTGCGCAACGCAGGCCAGTTGAGGTGGATGCCGTCGTCGGCGCGGTAAGATGCGTCTTCCCAGTTCCAAGCGTCGAGCTGCACGATGGAGGAGGTGCCCGACACGGTGCCGCCCGTGGGAGACACTTGTGCGAGCAATACGCCATTGGAACGCACGGTGGGGGTCACTTCCGAATCGGTGTTGTAGGCGATGATGCTGCGCACGTTGGGGTTCAAGGCGCCCGTTTCAGAGAAATCCTGCGTCGGGCGGGCGGCATCTATTTCCACAAGGCCAAGGCGGGTGTTGGGGGCGATGAAGCCGGGATAGACGTGCTTGCCTGCCGCGTCGTAGATTTTCCCATATTTCGTCCGGTCAATGCGGATGGTGGTTGCGTCGGCCACCAAGGTCAATTTGCCGTTTTCAAAGCCGATGGCGCTGTTTTCGATGACTTGCCCATTGCCGAGATGCGCAGTGGCTCCCATGATAAGGATGGCCTCTTTTTGTGCCGGGGCTGGTGTGGGGACTTGGGCGAAAAGGGTGGCTCCCGCGAAAAAGGATAGGCTCAAAAGCAAATAAAGGGGCGATTTTTTCATCCGAATCAGATTTTTCATAAAAACAATTGAAAGGAGGCAACAAGCGTCGTTGCGAAGCGTGAAGAAACGGGAAATGTGGGAAATGGAAACACGGTGCCCCCAAAAAATCGGTACTCCTGTCTGCGAGGAGCGCCGTAAACAGTTTTTGCCACCATTGCTTTGGCCTTTCGGCAAGGCAGATTCAGGCTTGACTTGACCATTTCCCAATTCAAAAAAGGCAAAAACTTAGGCAAAAGGCTGATTTCATCTCCATTTAAACAGTATGCAACCCTAAATCAGGTCTCACCGCCCTATACCTTCCGCTTTCTACCCTCTACCTAAGTTTTTACCTTTTTCCCGCCTTAATACTGGAACTTTGCCCCATGCTCCCTCCTGAATTGGCACCACTTCTTTATCGGGAACTCGAAAAAATCGCTGCCCGCACAGCGTGGCGGGAGCAGGTGCTGGCGTTGGCCAATTTGTTGGAGCGCATTTTTTTCGAGGCTACCCAACAGGAGCAAATCGCGTTCAGCACCCTGTTTGCTCGCATCAGCTACGCTGGGCACAAGTTTCATTTTCAGGAAAACACGTTGCGCGGTATCCATCATTTCCGCTTGGCAGCCAAGCGCGTGCGCAATGGCGGAGCGGCAAACGAGATGAGTGTCCGGTTGGGTTTGCACGCCGTGGCGGAATCCGTGTTGGTGCTGACGGGCGCAGCCATTCCCTCGGGTTTGGCGGAGCGATTGGGCGAAGCACCCCCGTCTTTTCAGGCAAGCGAAGCAGGAGGCGAACTGGCTTTTGCTGCGGTGCTTCGCGTCGTCGCGCTGGAAGACGATGCCAAACAAAGCTGCCTCATCGCCACCGACGAGGAGCGACCGGGGCAGTTCGTGCGCGTCCTGTACGGCTTGCCGGAACGCAACGAGCATTTCATGCCTACCATCCAAGTTGTCCGCAAGGTGTTCGGGTTCCCGGTGACGCTGAACCTGCTGGAAGTGGACATAGATGCGCAAGGCAATTATCGTCCGCGTGCTTTCGTGGTGGAGCCGGATTATCTCATGGACGTGTCGGCTATTGCCGAATGTTTCAAGGATACTGGCGCGGAACCGTACGCCTATCTGGCAAAAAAATTCCTGCCGATGGAGCCGAACGAGCCGAAACTGCTTGGCAACATCGCCAACTTTTTCCTCGACCGACTGCTGAACGAACCCTCCGCCGAATGGGTAGCCACTTTCCGCGAGACCTTCCAACTCTACCCCTTTGTGTATGCGCCCATGAGCGATGCGGAGGTAAAATCCATATCGGGCAAAGCGCAAAAACATTTTTTAAACCTAAAAAACATGGCAGCCCAAGGCTTTGCCAAAGAGGGCATCGAGCCGGAGCACTGTTTTCTCGAACCTGCCTTTTTCAGCGAGCAGTACGGCATTCAAGGCCGCCTTGACTTGTTTTACCGAACGGACGAAAAATCGGCCATCGTCGAATTGAAGAGCGGTACCCCCTTCAAACCCAACAGTTACGGCATACAGCGCAGTCATTTTACCCAAACCCTGCTTTATGATTTATTGGTGCGTTCGGTGTATGGCCGCTCCACCGACCCAGCCAAATACATCCTCTACTCCGGCGCGGATTTGAATCACTTGCGCTTTGCGCCCACCGTGCCGCCGGAACAGTGGGAGGCGCTGCAAGTGCGCAACCAACTAGTGGCCATCGAGCGGCTTTTGACCAAGATAACCCCCGGCGATGAACAGGTGGCTGTGTTTGGCCGGCTGAGAGCCGCTCATGGCAAGGGGTTCACCGAGCGCGATTTTGCCCGTTTTGAGGTGGCCTACGCGGGGTTGTCTTTGTTGGAAAAAAAGTATTTCAATGCCTTTGCGGGTTTCATCGCGCGCGAGCATTGGTTGGCCAAAGTCGGCGAAGAGGGGGTGGACGGCTCCAATGGCCACGCCGCCCTTTGGCGCAGCAGTTTTGAGGAAAAACAACTGGCTTTCAGCATTTTGAGCCATCTAGAAATGCTCGAAAACCGCGCCGCCGAACCCGAACCTTGCATCGTTTTTCGGAAAACGCCGCTCACCAATCCGCTGGCCAATTTCCGCGTTGGCGACATCGCGCTCCTCTATCCAGCCGTGGACTCGACGGATACCGTATTGCATCACCAAGTCATCAAATGTACCATCATGGAGCTGGGCAAAGACCGCGTGACCGTGCAGCTGCGCTTCCGGCAGCACAACCTCAAACCCTTCGAAACGGAGGGCTATTGGTGTCTGGAACCCGACATGATGGACACTGGCTTTGCCGCCATGTATAGGGGGTTGCTAGAATGGGCAGAGGCTGGCGCGGAGAAGCGGGGGCTGGTGCTGGGCATCCACCCCTCCCCCAACTACTTCCTCCTCTGGGGGCCGCCCGGAACGGGCAAAACCTCCGTGATGCTGCGCAACCTCGCGGCACAAGTGCTGAACGAGACCTCCGACAGCCTGCTCCTGTTGGCCTACACCAATCGCGCAGTGGACGAAATCTGCGAGGCGCTCGACAGCATCGGTGGCGACATTCGGCAGCAGTATCTGCGCATCGGGAACAAACACTCGACCGAAGAGCGGTTTCGAGAGCAACTTTTGAGCGTGAAAATCGCGGAAGCAAAAAACCGCGCCGAACTCCGCGCCGTGCTCGATAGCCATCGGGTATTCGTCAGCACGGTGGCCTCTTTTGGCTCGAACGAGGGCTTCCTGAAACTCAAAAAATTTCAGCGGCTTATCGTGGACGAGGCATCACAAATCTTGGAGCCTCAACTGATAGGCTTGCTGACCCGCTTCGAACATTTTACCCTCATCGGCGACCACCGCCAATTGCCAGCCGTCACCACTCAACGGTCGGCGACCACCGTCGTGAAGGATACGGACTTGAACAGTATTGGCCTTGCCGATTTGCGCGATTCTTATTTTGAAAGGCTCTATCGGCGTTGTCAGGAGCAGGGCTGGCACTGGGCTTACGGCCAACTCGACCGTCAGGGACGTATGCACTCTGACATCATGGATTTCCCGAATCGGTATTTTTACGGGGGCCATTTGCACACGCTCGACCAAGCTCCCGAACATCGCCAGCACAAGCCGCTCCGTTACGATTGGCCCGCCGCAGACCCCGTTCTTATAAAAATTTTATTTGAAAAAAGGGTCGTTTTCCTGCCAGCCCAACCAGCGGAAAACTTGTCGAATCCCAAAACGAGCACCGTGGAAGCACAGTGGGTGGCGCAGCTGGTCGCCATGTTCAAAAACGTGTGGGCCGCCAACAGCAAGCCGTGGCATCCCGCAAAGTCCCTCGGCATCATCACTCCGTGGCGGGCGCAAATCGCTCAAATTCGCGAAAGCCTGTCCGCCGCCAACCTCGACCCCGACGAAATCACGATTGACACGGTGGAGCGTTATCAAGGCGGCGCTCGCGACATCATCATCGTTTCCACTTGTGTCCACTCCGAATTTCAGCTGGCAAGCCTCGTCAACCTCAGCGGAGAGGGCGTTGACCGCAAACTGAACGTTGCCCTCACGCGTGCCCGCGAGCACCTTATTTTGATTGGAAACGAGGAGATTTTGAGAAAAGACCCGCGTTACAGGGCTTTTATCGAACAATACAAAGTCGCTCTTCCATATCCCAACCCGACATAACTTCGCCGCTTCAAACACATGAACTCGTTTCCTCGCAACTTTTTCTTTCGATTGCTTTGCAGCCCTGTGTTGCTTAGCCTGCTCTTTGCCTGCGCGAGGCAAGGCTCGCCCACCGGAGGCCCCAAAGACACAGACCCGCCGGAGGTGGTCGCGGAAGCCAGCACGCGCAATTTCAGCACCCGCTTTTCCGAACGCCGCATCGAACTTGCTTTCAACGAGTGGGTGGTGCTGTCTGATGTAGGCACGCAAGTCGTCATTTCGCCGCCTTTGAAAAAACGCCCCGACATCACTTTGAAAGGCAAAAAGGTAATCGTGGAATTCTCGAAGGAAGACACCCTGCGCCCCAACACGACCTACACCATCAATTTCGGCACGGCGGTCAAGGATTTTCATGAAAACAACCCGGCGAAGGATTTGCGGTTCGTGTTCTCCACAGGCGACTTTTTGGACAGCCTCTCCGCCAACGGTATCGTGGTGGATGCCTTCACGAGCGAGCCGCTCGAAAACATTTCGGTGATGCTCTACGATGATTTTACGGACAGCGTGGTGCGCAAGGAGAAACCCTACTATTTCGCCCGCACCGACAAGAGCGGCCAATTTTCCATTCAAAACGTGAGGGAAGGCGTGTATAAAGTAGCGGCTATTGACGATAGTTCCGGGGATTTGAAATGGGATGGCCAGAACGAGCGCATCGGATTTGCTGATAGCCTGCTGACGCTGACGGACTCTGCCAACGCATCGCTGAGCATCAAACTTTTCAAAAATCAGCCGACGTTTCGCCTTTTCGACAGCAAAACCCTCCGCTTTGGCTTGGTGCAACTAACCTACACCGATTTGCCAGACTCGGTCGCCATTCGGCCCGAAACGCCCGATGTGCGCTACACCGTCGAGAAAGTGAAAGACACCCTTTTTGTTTGGTACGACATGAGCGCCCCCGCAGCATGGCAATTGATGGCCAACGACGACACGGTGCGAGTGCGCAACCTGTCGCGCGAAGATTTTTTTAAAAACCATGCCCTCGCCGAAGCGGGCGCACCTGCCGCCGCAAGCGCCAGCCGACGACAAACCGCCCCGCTCGCTCCCGCGCCAAGCGTCACAAAAACCGTCAGTCAGCACCCCACCAAACAGGCGACCATTTCCTTCAATTCAATCTTGGCCAGCGTGGACACCGCGCAATGGCTGATGCTGATTGACAGCACGCCCTTCTTCGATTTTTCCGCCCAACTCGACTCGACGCTGCCGCGAAATATCAATGTCCAAGTCGCTTGGGCGTTCGGCAAAACCTACACGCTCACCCTTTTGCCCGGTGCCGTCACGGATTTCTATGGGGTGTCCAATGCCGACACACTCGTTCGCATATTGAATGTTTACACCGAAAAACAACTCGGCGGGCTGAACCTGACGGTGGAAAATTTGATTCCGGGCACCCAATATGTGCTGCAATTGCTGAACGGCACCGTGGTGGAGGAAGAGCGCGTTTTTGACACCGAGGGCACAGAGAAAAAACTGATATTCACCAACTTGGTGGCAGCCGCCTACACCGCCCGCCTCATCGAAGACCGCAACGGCAATGGCCGTTGGGACACGGGCGATTATTTTGCCCGCCGCCAGCCGGAGCCGATTTTTACCAAAAAACTCGACCCGCTCCGCGCCAATTGGGAAGTGGAGGCCTCCATGCAAGCAGGGGAGGAGACCAGGAGAAACAAGACCGAGTGAGGATGGCTCGCGTTTGCCTTGCGCAAGTCTTTCCTTTGCCGCAGCAAGCCTATTTTTTCAACCCAATCTCCCGCAGCCGCTCGTCCAGATACTCGCCGGCGGTGATGGGCGCGTAGTGTAGCGGGTTGTCGGCGGTGACACAGGAGGGGAGGCAGGTCAAATCCATCGAGCTGACCGGATGCAGGAAGAACGGGATACTCAGGCGCGGCAAATGCCATTCGGAGCGCGGCGGGTTCACCACGCGGTGGGTGGTGCTTTTCAGGTAGTCGTTGGTGAGCCGCTGAAGCATATCGCCCACGTTGATGACGATTTCGTCGGCCTCGGGGAGGATGGGCACCCATTCATTTTCAGAGTTCAATAGTTCCAAGCCGCCAGCACTCGCGCCCACGAGCAGCGTGATGAGGTTGATGTCCTCGTGTTGTTCGGCGCGAATGGCGCTGGCAGGCTCGTGCGTGATAGGTGGGTAGTGGATGCTGCGAAGGATGGAGTTGCCGTGCGTGATTTGACGGGTGAAATAATCCTTGTCGAGGCCGAGGTGGGCAGCGATGGCTTCGAGCAGCAAGCCGCCTGCTTTTTCAAAAGCCTGATAGAGTTCGCGGCCCAGCTTGGCGAATTCGGGCGCTTCGGCCACCTGCACGTTGTCGGGGTATTCCGATTTGAGCGGATGGTCAGCGGGCACTTCTTGGCCGATTTGGAAAAACTCTTTCAGGTCGGCCACCTGCGACTGCTTGGCGTGTTCTTTTCCGAAAGAAGTGTAGCCGCGTTGGCCAGCCATGCCGGGTATCTCGTATTTTTTCTTGACGGCCTCCGGCAGGGCAAAAAAGGCTTTTGAGGCCTCGTAGAAGCGGTCAATCAAATTTTTGGGAACGCCGTGGTTCACCACCGCCACAAAGCCTACTTCGTGAAAAGCCTTGCCGAGCGCGCGCACGAAGGCTTCTTTTTCGGCAGGGTTGCCGGAGGCAAATTTGGAGAGGTCAACAGTTGGGATGCCTTTTTCTTTCATGGCAAAAAAATGTGTTGATGTGGTCAATAGAGCAACGGCAAAAACGCATTACTGGCTCAATCGGTTGATTTTAAGTTGGATTTCTTTTTTGGTGATTTCACCGCCGAGTCAACTCCATGACCGCACCGACCTTGTTGGGGCGGGAAAGTTGGTAGGTCTGGCAGGTGTAATTCAGCCCCTTCTCTTTTTTGCCGAATTCTTTGGAGTAGCGTTCAGCCATTTTGGATAGTGTTAAACTTTGTCTTGTACTTGTGTTCCACCGAATCATCCACCGAAACCAACCCCGACCGCACCAGATGCGCGTTCACAAAAGTCTTGTTCTGCAAGTACAAATAAGCCATCAGCCGGTTCTGGGAATCGTGTTTGACCGCATCATATTTCAGGAAAACTTTTTGGCCTTTCGTTTTTTCGCGCAGCCAGTCGCTGGCCTTGCCGTTTTGCGCAGGATTTTCGCGGATGCCAATGAGGCGCACTTCGAGGCCGTTGTTCAGCCGCACGAGTTCCGGGCTGATGACTTCTTTCACGGTGAAAAACTCCTCGCGCTTGGTTGAGCCGTTTTGGTCAATTTTGGAGCCGAACTGGAGTTTTTTCACGTCTATTTTTTTGTCCAAGCGCAGCGGGTCTTTGAAAATGTAGGGCAGTTTTTGAACCTCTTTTTCAAAATCAACAAGCAACTCGTCTTGTTCTTCAAAGATAAATTGCGCCTTGTCGAACAGGTTTTTTTCATCGGCGCCAATTTTTTTGCGAATGATGGGAATAAAGTCTGGATTGGCTTCATAGCCGAGCGAGTGGCGGCCCAAGTTTCTGGCGGCCAACGAAGTGGTGCCGCTACCGAGGAAGGGGTCAAGCACCACATCGCCCACGAAGGCGAACATTTTGATGAGCCGGTGCGGCAATTCTTCGGGAAACATTGCCAAATGATTGTCCTGCTTCGCGCCGCTGAAATTCCAGTGACCGCTGAAAAACTCGTTCCATTCTTCGACGGTCATTTTGGAAAGCTCTTTTTTCTCCCGGTCGGGTTTGGGCGCGTCGCCGTGTTTTTTGAAAATGAGGATAAACTCGTAGTCAATTTTCAAAATGCCGTTGCGCGGGTATGGAAAACTGCCCATAATCGTCGCGCCGCCGGTGGTGTTCGTGGTGGCGACTTTTTGCCAAATCACCGCGCCCATGTAGTCGAACCCGATGGACTCGCAGAATTTTATGATTTCCGTGCGAATCGGGATGACTTTGTAGCGACCATAATAGACCGAGCGCGCAAACTGGTCGCCAATATTGATGCACAGGCGGCAGCCTTTGTGCAACACACGATGACATTCTTTCCAAACCAAATTCAGGTGATTGATGTACGTCTCATAGTCGTCGTGAAAGCCGATTTGATTGTCCGTGCCGTAGTCTTTCAACTGCCAATATGGCGGCGAGGTGACGACAAGGTGAACACTCTCGTCGCGTACTTCCTTCATGTGGCGGCTGTCGCCCCGAACGATTTTGTGGTAGGTTTTGGTCATCTTTTGCCGTTTTCGAGGCGAAAATAAGGCATTTTAAATACCCTGATGAATTATTCGCGCGCCCTATGGAACGCGGCTTAATTCGCAAAAATCATCTGCCGCACATCCACCACCTGACCATCCACCACGAGCGCGTAGGCAAACGTGCCGCGCACGCCGTAGCCATGCGTGTACATAGTCTCGTTCAGCCCTTGCTTCAGCACGACGGGTATTTTTTCAATGACTCTGCCCTGCAAATCCACAATCTGCACCCATGCCGAGCGGTAGGTCGGCACCTCGTTCACCCAAAAAGAAATCCAAGTCGCCTCGTCGAAAGGATTGGGGCGGTTCTGAAACAATTGAATGTTGGGTGTCGGCTCTTCGTTTGGCTCATTGGTGGACACACTGGGCGCCACGAGTTTTTCTTCTGAAAAAAGACTTTCCACGCCGTGTAAGTCGAACGATGCCACGCTTGCGAACAGCCCCCCCGTGGGATTGCAGGGAAAAACGCCCGTCGTGGTGCCTATGAGGGTAAAAATAGAATCCCAGTCGTTCGTGGAGGTGCGCAAAGCCACGCGATACGCCCCTGTGCTAGTGGGGGTGATGTTCACGGTGAGTTGGTTGCCAACACGAGTGGCGGTGAAATCCGAGGGGGTGGGCACGTTGCGGGCAGCCATGGCAGCGGCATTGGCATTGATGACGGCATTGCGGGCCAAATAGTTGAAATCCACATAGAAAGAATCCACCTCTCCGTCGCCGTCCGTGTCGGCCCCCAACACATCGCCGGAGGTGTGCTGGCGGTCGGCGTAGTTGGCGTTGTTGCTCGCGTCGCCGTGTTCGTTGGCAGAAGTGAAACGCATGGCCGCGTAGTTGCGCTCACGGAATGGGATGTGGTCGCCGCCGCGCCCGGTGCGGTCTTCGGGCGACATGATGCGCACATTCATCGGCACGGATGCCTGCGGCAGGATGTTTTTCTGATATTGCAATTTGATGAATCGGGCGAGTTGCTTGTGTTTGGAATTGAATGCGCCAAACGAGAACAGCCGCACGCTCGTGGAGTCAACTTGGTCAAGTCCCGGGCAGGAGGGCGGCGACGACGTTTGGCCACATATAATGCCCCCTATGATGTCGTTGTTCAGCACCGCCCGCAGGGGGATATTTTTTTGCTGGATGTATGCGGCAAAAGCATTGGCCCCCAACAGCCCTTGCTCCTCGCCGATGGTCGCCATGAAAACGATGGTGTTTTCAAACGTGTAGGCCGACATGACGCGGGCCAGTTCCATTACCAGCGCGGTGCCGGTGGCATTGTCTTCGATGCCCTCTGCCACGCAAGCCGTGTCGCAAAGGACGTTGCATCGGCTGTCGAGGTGGCCCTCTATCAAGATGACACCGTTGTTCGATGGATTAGCCCCCGGCAACACGGCCATGATGTTGCGATGCTGCCCTACCCCGCAAATCGTTTGGTTGAATTGCAGGTAGGACACCACGAGCCGGTCTTCGTTTTCGGCTGAGAATGTCTCGAACTGCTCATGCACCCAACGCCGCGCGGCGCCAATGCCCGTGACGGGCGAAAGCGTGTCGGAGCCAGTGTTGCGGGTTTTGAACGTGCTCATTTTCAGAATGTATGACTTCAAACTATCCGGCGAGATGCGGGTGTTGAGCTCCGCCGCGATGATGGAGGGGACATTCACGATGGTCGAGGCCGCATAGTCGGCGGGGTCGTAGTTGCCCAATAGGATTTGCTCGGCGAGCGGGTTGGTCGTGAGAATGTTGGTTTGGGCGAAACAAAAATGCGTCCCGGCCATGAGGCAAAGGCAGGTGTGTATCAGACGGACCATGTGCGGAGATATTTTTTGACAAATGTAGCCATTTTCAAACTCTGACCGCTTGGCCGGGCAAGCCCTCGACCAATCCTAACCCTTAAAGTCAACCTTCCGATGCGAGCCGTCGCAGTAAGGCTTGTTGCTGGAAGCCCCGCAGCGGCAAAAGGCGGTGACTTTGTGCTTGCTCGTTTCGTTGCCTTCCGCATCCTTCACTTTGATATTGCCATAGACCATGAGCGGGCCGTTGGGGGTGGCTTCCACGATGGTTTCTACTTCCACGCGCGTTGGCTCGACTTCTTCCGCTTGATTGCGATGCCAACTGAGCGCCCCAGAGGGGCATTTTTCCACTTGAGCGATGATGGCTTCGGTATCGGCCCCGTCCATGTCAATCCAGGGGCGTCTGCGGGGGTCGAAAACCTTTATCAGACCGCGCCAACAGAGCGTGGAGTGAATGCACACGTCCGGCTTCCAGACGACGGTGATGTCATTGTTGGTGTAGTGTTTTTCCATGTTTTGTGCGCTATACAGAATTTTTTCAAAAATTATCTCCGAATGCAAAATCCGGCTGGCGCTCCGTCCATCTGCCGCGGGTGAAATCCGGGAACATTTGCGGGCTGCTGCCTGTGGCGATGCTGGCTTCGGAGAGCGGTGTGATGGCGAGCCATGTGGCCGCGTCGTAAACATCTATTTGTGGGGCGATGTTGCGTTTGGCGCACTCCACGAAATGGTGAAAAACGAAGAAGTCCATGCCGCCGTGCCCGGCGGTTTTGGCATCGTTGCCGTAGCGTTTCCACAGCGGGTGGTCGTAGCGGTCGAGCCAAGTTTTGGCTTCCTCCCAAGCGTGTGCTTTGGTGTGGCCGTCGAGCATGAGGCTTTTGTTCACGTCCATCCAGATTCCTTTGGTGCCTTGCACGCGGAACCCAAGCGAATAGGGGCGCGGCAGGTTGGTGTCGTGAGAGAGCAGCATGGTTTCGCCGTTGGAAGTTTTTATGAGGGTGGTCACCACGTCGCCGAGGTTGAATCGGGTTTTGGCGTTCGGGTGGCTGGGGCCGCCTTTGGGATGATTGACAATGTACTCGTGCAGCCCGCGTGGTTTGGAGGCGATGGAGGTGAGGAAGAGGAAGCGGTTGCCGCGATTGATATTGGTCATCATGGCCACCGGGCCGATGCCGTGTGTGGGATAGAGGTCGCCGTTGCGGTGCACGGAGTGTTTGGTGCGCCAACGGGCTTCGCTGAATGCCTTGTCGCCAAACTCCACGCCGGAATTGTAGGGTGTTTGGCCATCGTTGAATTTCACCCCGCGCAGGTCGTGTTGGTAGCCGCCTTCGAGGTGCATGAGCTCGCCGAACAATCCTTCGCGCACCATTTGCAACACGGCCATCACGTCGCGGCGGTAACAGACATTCTCCAAAAACATGAGGTGTCTGCCAGTGGCCTCGTGGGTGTTGACGAGTTGCCAGCACTCGTCGAGCGAGAATCCTCCCCCCACTTCGGTGGCCACATATTTGCCTGCTTGCATGGCGGCCACGCACTGCTGGGTGTGCCATTCCCAAGGGGTGGAAATGACCACCGCGTCAATGTTTTTGTCGTTCAGCAAATTGAGGTAATCATGGTCGCCTTTGTCATAGACGGCGGGTTTCTTTTTGCCTTTGTTGGCAATCATTTTCAGGGTATCGGCCACCATGCGCGGGTCGGGGTCGGCGATGGCGGCCACCTCGCAGTCGTCGCGCAGCAGGGCGAGTTCGACGTGGTTTTGCCCACGCAGACCGGTGCCGATGAAGCCGATGCGCAGACGCTCGTTGAGGATGGCTGTTCGGGGTTTGACAGTTTGGGGAGATTGCGCAAGGGAAATGTTCGGCACGGTGAGCGCGGCGCTGGCGAGGGTGGCATTTCGGAGAAAGGAGCGGCGGTCGAGTTGTTTTGCCATTGTAAAAAAAAATAAAAAATGTTCGGGGGGGAAAGGTCTGAAAAGTCTCCGCGTTTTTGTGCGAAAAAACTATTCTGACATGTCACGTCCGAACATTCTTTTGCTGCTGCTGCCGTTGTTGTGCCAACTGGCTTGCACCCCTCCCAGCCATTTTCCACGCGAACAAGGCGGCCCTGTACTGACCGAATCGCTCTTCGATTACAAGGAGCGCACCCTGAGCGAGGAGGACATTCGCCGCATCCTCGACGGCCACATCGAGCTGCGGGACACGCTGCGTTTGGCGGTGTTCAACTTTGGCGGGGCCATGTCGCGCCACAGCAATGTGTGGGGCGGCGCGTGGCGGTGGCACGATGAGGAAAGCATGAAGAGTCAACAGAGACTGATGGACACCTTGACGTACGCGCTGACGCGCTCGCCGCGCGTGCAGGAGGTGATGCTGTTGCCCATGATGGTGACGGGAGCGAAGCCCAACATTCATCAATTGCGGGAATCGGCGGTGCGGGTGCAGGCCGATATGTTGCTGATTTTTAGCTTGCACAGCGATATTTTTCAAAAATACCGCGCCTTCAAGAAGGATGAGGCGAAGGCTTTTGCCACTTGTGAGGTGGTGTTGATGGACATTCGCACGGGCGTGATTCCGCACACGAGCGTCGTGACCCGAAGTGCTCACACGAAGAAGGTGAAAGAAGATTATTCGGAGGTGGATATGCAAAACCGGGCGTTGCACGAAGCGGCGCTGACGACGCTGCTGGAGGCTGGCAACAAGGTGACGGCTTACTTGAACGGGCAGAAATAGTGTTCAGTCTTGTTGCCTGCCGTTGGGGGCCCATCGGCGGCTGGCTTTCTTCTCTGCGTGTTGTCGTTTTGCTTGGAGCCGGGCTGCTTTGGCGCCCTGAGGTATGCGGGTGACGATGCGTTTTTTTTGCTGATGCAGGGCTTTGGCAATGAGTTGCAGGAGTTTGGATTCGGCCAGTTGTTTGTTGGCCCATTGCGAGCGGGCGGTCTGGTCTGTGACGGAGAGGATGCCCTCGGCGGATATTTTGCTTGCCAATTTTTCCAAGACGAGGTGTTTTTCTGCCTCGCTCAAGGCTTCGGAGGCGGCCACGTCGAGCCGGGCTTCCACTTTGGTCTCCACTTTATTCACGTTTTGCCCGCCTTTGCCGCCGGAGCGGGCGGTTCGGTAGGCGATTTCGGATTTGAGCAGTTCGATGTCCATGACGCAAAATTGCTCCAAAGGTGCGCAAGGGGCCGATAAGTTCCATTGACCAAAAGAAAAACAATTTTCACTCCACCGCAGCCAGCTCCACCATTGGCAACGCCACCGTGTAATACTGTTGCGAGGTGATGACTCGCACCTCTTTGTCGGTCAACATTCGGTAGCGGTCTTTGATGTTTTGAAGGCCAACTCCCGTGGAGTCCATCACCTGATTTTTCTTTTGCAAGTTGTTGCGTACCACGAGGTGGCCGTTTTCGGCAAAAACCTCGATGTGAAGTGGCTTGTCGTTGGAAATGACGTTGTGCTTGATGGCGTTTTCAAACAACATCTGCAAGGCTAGGGGCACTACGACGGCCTCCCTTCTGTCGTCGAGCGGCTCGATTTCCACTTGTAGGTTTTCGCCAAAACGCTCTTTAAGCAGAAAGATATATGCCTGCAGGTAGTCGAGTTCTTCTGAAAGGGGGATAAGTTTGGCATCGCGGCTTTCCAGCACATATCGGTACACCTTGCTGAGCTGCTGCACGAAGCGCACGGCTTTTTCCGAATCTTCTGGGATGAGGTAGATGAGCGTGTTGAGGCTGTTGAAGAGGAAATGCGGATTCACCTGATTGCGCAAGCCTTCGAGCTGCGATTCGATGTTTTGGCGCTCGAGCTCGGCTTTTTCGGCGACGGTTCTTTGCAGTTGCACATAAAAGGAGGTCGCTTCGTAGAGCGTCATCACCAGTGCCGCCATGATGAGCGAAGAGATATAGGCCAACAATGGTTCCGGCTCATGGCCATCGTTTGGCTCGAATCCGTGCAGTATGGTTTTGAGGCTGAAGCTAATCAAAAAATAAAACAGATTGAAGGCCAAAAACACAATCACGAGCCGTTTGCCAATGTCTTTGGGCGCGGGAAAGCGCAATTTGAGATGTTTGTAGGTCCATCGCAGCGCGGACCAGTAGAGGGCCGTGTAGAGAAAAGATATAGGGATGCAAGTCCCCACCGTAGCCCAGTCGCCTTGTGCATACGACTCGCCGAAGAGCATCAGCGAAATCAAGATGCTCGCCAAGGGCAAGCCCACCAAAATGAGGTGGCGGTCGTTGAAACCGGCGATGTCTTGGAAACACGGGTGTTTTTTCATGGCTGCGAAGGTATAATTTGGTTGATGAGGGTTGATGAAAGTTGATAGCGTACGCTATCAACTTTCATCAACCCTCATCCACTCTTATTCTCAAAACTCAATTCTGTAGAGCAAATCCGGGAAAAACCCGATTTGGTCAATGCGGCCCACGTTGCCCCGCACCTCGTTGTAGCGCATGGCGAAGATATTGGCCTTGTTGGTGACGTTTTGGAAATCAAGGAAAAAAGTCTGCGACAGTTTGCGTTTGGCACTGTTGAGGCGGAAACCAACTTTCACGTCCCAGCGGAAGTAGTCGTCGAGGCGCAAGCTGAACGCTTGGTCGTCGTAGAGCACTTCTTCGCCTGCCGCTTGGCTGGCTTCGAGGTTGATGGGGGTGTAAGGGCGGCCTCCGGCGGCGGTCAGTTTGGTGTCCAGAGTCAGGAAGCGGCGGCCCGAATCGCCGAGCTTGAATTCCTTGCCCGCCAGCGCATTGAGCACATAGCCGCCGTCGAAGGCTGTGCTGCGCTCCACGCCGTCGGAGCCTTTGTATGTTGATTCAAAAAGGCTCACTGTCAGGAGGCTATACCAGCCTTGCGAGAAGAATTTTTCCACCGTCAATTCGGCACCTATGTTCCTGCCCGTGCCATTGTTCACGAGATTGTTTTTTTCTGGGAAAATAAAATCCGCGCCAGTGTTCAAAATCGAGAAGCTGGAAGATATGCTTTCCACGGGCACTTTTGAAAGGTCTTGGTAATAGGCTTCGGCTTTCACGCGCCACGAGGGGGCGGGTTTGAAATCATAGCCCAACACGAAATGCTGGTTGCGCGTGAAGCCGAGGTTGCTATTGGTCTCCACGAAAGAGCCGTCGGCTTGGCGCTCGCGGAAAAGGAACACGGGCAGGGGCTGCGTCTGGTTGTGCATGCCATAGCCGAGACTCAGGGTGTGCTTGGGGGCGAATTGCCAGTTGAGCGCGGCGCGAGGCTCCAACGCGAAGTCTTCGGTCTTGGCAAAATAAAGGGTGTGCAGCCCGGCGTTGAGCGTGAGCGTTTTGGTGAGGCGATATTGCGCCTGCGCGTATGCCTCCGATTGGTGGAACCACCCGTCGAAGTCGCGCTCGGTGAACCAATCGGGCAGCCCGTCGTCATCGAGGTCGGGTGTGTTGTTGCGGGTGCGCACTTGGGTGTTGAGTTGCTGCTGTTGCACAAGGATGCCCGAGCGGAGGGTCAATCGGCTGCTGGCTTTGAGATTGTAGTAGGAGGAGAGGCGATAGGTGTTGCCTGCGTCGCGCACGTCCCATATTTGGAAGGGCGTGCCGTTGTCGTCAATGGAGAGGTCGTCCGCCGTGTAGGTGTTCCCAGAATGAGAGGCCGACAATACGGTGCGGACGTATGAGCGGTCGTTGAGCAAAAGGTTGTGTTTTAGGCCGACGACGCCGAATTTTGAGACATTATAGGCGTTCTCGTTGGGGTTGGCAAACAAGTCGGTCGTGTCAATTTCAGCACCCAAGAAATCAATGGCGCTATGGCCGCCGATGCCGAATAGCGACCATTTGCCCGCCTTTCCGTTGCCAAAGTCAACGTTGAAGCTAAGGTCTTTGTAGCGTGGCGTGGCGGTGGTGCCGATATTCAGCCCGGCGGCGGATGCCAGTTCGGTGAATGAGTGGCGATAAGCCACCACGAATGAGCCATCGTGCTGTTTGTTGAGCGGCCCTTCCACCAAGGCTTCCAAGCCGGAGAAAGCGCCGAGTTGCACCATGTATTCCGGGCGCTCTTTGTTGCCCGTGCGCAGGTTGATGTCGAACACGCCCGCCAGCGCATTGCCGTATTCGGCGGGAAAAGCGCCGGTGAGAAAATCGGAATTGGCAATCATATTGGGGTTGAGCGCGGATACGGGGCCGCCCGTAGTGCCGAGCGTGCTAAAATGGTTGGGATTGGGAATGGGGATGCCTTCCAGCCGCCACAGCACGCCAGTGGGCGAGTTGCCGCGAATGACGATGTCGTTGCGGGCATCGTTGTTGGCTGCCACGCCCGCGAAGTTGGCCACGAGTTTGGCCACGTCGTTGCGGCCACCTGAGTAGCGCATCACCTCTTCGGTGTTGAACTGGCGTGCGGAAATAGTGGCCAAGTCGTTCATAGGCTTGTCTTTGTTAACTTGAGCAGTGATGACCACCTCGCCCATTTTGGTGAACGATTCTTCCAAGCGCACGTCCAATTGAGCTTCTTTGCCTGCCGTCACGAGGATATTAGGGATGGTTTGGGGTTCGTAGCCGAGATAGGTGACGCGCAGGGTCTGGCGTCCTACCGGGACGTTGGCGATGGTGAATTTGCCGTTCACATCGGTTGTCGCGCCCAAAGGGGCATCAGCTTCTGAGGTGGCGGCGCTGGCGAGCAGCACCACCGTGGCGCCGATGAGCGGGGTTTCGGCCTGTTTGTCGAGCACGACACCCCGCAGCGTGGAAGTTTGAGCGAAAATGGATGCGGTAGTGAGGAGGAGCATCAATGGGAGCAAAAAAGGATGTATTGATTTCATCGTCTCTTATTTTTTTAGTTGAAAAAATTTTTGACGATGCAAACATCTCGGCTCGCCCTCTGCGCCGAAAGTCGAAAGCCCTGAGCTGCCAACTGAAATCGGTGAATGGAAAAAATCGGGGCATGAACCGTCGTGCCTTTTTGTGGCTTGCGCCAAATTTTTACAATTAAACCCGCACCCTCTCCTCAACATCTTACGTTTGTTTGGTGTCTATACGGACTTCTTGGAAAACCGCTCATCAACTGATTTTTTCACACCAACCACTCACACAGACATGAAACTCCGCCTTGTTTACACTGCTTTTGTAGGCTTGCTCTTGCTCCTCGTTTCGCTTGGCAACAAAAATGGCCGCGCCTCCTCGCCCCCCGGCGCGGGCAACACCGGCGCTCCCGGCGACGAAGCCCTGCCTAACGGCACCCCGATTCTTTGTGTCAGCTGCCACACACCCAGCAACATTGTCTCCACGACTTCTATCAACATTCTCAATTCGGAAGGAGAAGCCGTGCTCCAATATATTCCCGGCCAGCAATACACTGCCCGCGTCACCGTCAACACGGTTCAGGGCAACCCGGTACGCTGGGGCTTTCAGATGATTGCGCTGAGAAACAACGGCAACACCGACCTCAAAGGCTTTTCTGACCAAAACCCCAACAACTACAAGCTAGCTACGGTCAACTCCACCAGCCGAACCTACGCCGAACACGACAACGCTTCCACCTCTAACGTCTTCAACGTGACATGGACGGCCCCCGCCGCAGGCACTGGCAACGTCACTTTCTATGCGGCTGGCAATGCGGTCAACAACAACGGCCTCAACAACGGCGACGGCGCTTCGGCCACCAGCCTTCAATTGACCGAGGGGGCTGCCTCTTCCGTCCAGAATCCCGATGCGGCACGCATCAGCCTACAAGTGTGGCCCAACCCAATCGGTTCGGTCGCCTACCTTTCGGCCACCTTGCCAGCGGCGGGCGAGTATCGCCTCATGGTGCATGATTTGTCGGGCCGACTGGTGTGGGAAACCACGCGGCAGCTGCCTGCCGGCGACTTCCGCCTCGATGTGCCTGCCGAAGATTGGTCGGCAGGCGTTCATTTCGTCAGCCTTTCGGGAGCAGGAATTTGGGCAAACATCAAGGCCATAAAATTTTAATGCACTCAAACGGCGCTGCCTCGAAAAAACGGGTTTAACTTCGCCCTAACACTAAAAAACTCATTTTGACAGTTACATTGGAAAGGAACGGCGTTACAATTGCGAACACATTGTTCCGAAGGCAATCAAACTCGACTTTAAAAATGAGAAATCTGTTTTTTCTGCTTCTGTTCGTCCCGGCCATTTCCTTTGGCCAGACCAACGCGAACCTCGAAGCCATCACCAGTGCCCTGAATACCGGCGATGCCGACGCGCTCTCCAAGTTCTTCTCTGCCAACGTGGAGATTTCCATTCAGGACAAAGAACAGGTGTATGCGAAAGCCAAAGCCCTTGAAGTGGTACGCAACTTCTTCGACGCGAACAAGCCCAAGGCGTTCAGCCAGATGCACAAGGGAACCAGCCGCGAAAACAGCGACCAGTACTGTATCGGCAACCTGAGTTCCGCCAACGGCAATTATCGGGTTTACCTTTACCTGAAGGTCAGCGGCAGCAACCTGAGCATCCAGGAAATGAGATTTGACAAAGAATAATCGGCCACTCGCCACAAAAAACATCAGCGACTCCGCGCTCACCGCGCGGGGTCGTTTTTATTTTCATCGAAATCGTACCTTTGCCCCTCTTTCGTTTCACTCATTTTCTCAACCAACATCTACCGAAATAATGGGTAAAGGTGATTTCAAAACCAAGCGCGGCAAAATCAGACGCGGTTCGCATGGCAACAACCGTCCGAAACTCAAAAAACTGAAAACTGTGCTGAAAAATCAGGCGGAAAACAAAACAACCGCCGCCTAACAACAACATGAGTCACCCCGATTGTTCGGTGGTGACTCATGCTGTTTCTTGCCAAAGGGAAGGATTGATACGAGTTGACAAACTGCTTACCGCCCCCCCCGTATCAGCTCGATGTAGCCGCTCAGGATGTCGGGCCGCAACACTTCCCCTCCCACACGACTTTCGTACACTTTGCAAACGTATAGATAGGTGCCTTCGGCCAAGTCTTTGCCGTCGAGGCTTTTGCCTTTCCATAAAATGGCGGGGTCTTGTGTGGCAAAGACAAGGTTGCCCCAGCGATTGAATATCTGCATATCCACGCGGCTGATGAATCGCCAGCCGGGGAAGGGGCGAAACTCGTCGTTGTGACCATCATCGTTGGGGGTGAATGCGTTGGGCAGTTCGTAATTGGGGCAGTTGTCCTTGCAAACGATGTTGCTGTAGGCGCTTTCATTGCCTACCGAATCCACCGCCGTCACGGCATAGCAGCCCGCCAAGCCAGTGTTGAGATTGTGTATGTACGAAGTGTTGTTGGCTCCTTCGAGCACCTCGACCAATGCAAATGGCTCATCCTCGTCGGGGGCATACCACACGCGATAGGTCGTCACATCGTCCGTTTCTGTGCACGCCACGTTGGGGTTCGACCACGAGAGGTTGTTCTTGAACGGAGGGCCGGGGTCGGCGCCTCCGATGCCATCACAAAGATTGTTGGCTGTCAGCACCGGCGGGCAGGGCGGAATCGTGTCGAGCGGGATGCCGCATTTTTCCTGCGAGTTGTTGAAAATGGGGTTCAGCACCCCACCAATGCTATAGGTGCCGACGCTCTTGATATAGTAGCAGTATTCCTCACCGTTGACGAGGCCCTTGTCGGCGTAGTTTCGAGCGGTGGTTTGCGCGATGGAATCAAACACGCCAGCGTCGTTTTTTCGATAGACAACGTAACTGTAATTGTTCCACGGCACGTTTTCCTCCCATGAGAGCAAGTTGGCCTCGTCAGTTGATTTGATGGAAAGAAAAACGGACGAGCCATTGTTCGTGGAGCCAAGAGGTGTGCTCAAGCCTTTCACATAAAAGTCAATCCGGTAGTGGTAAGGCTGGCCTTGCGTGTTTAGCCCTACATCGGTGAAGCAGGTGTCGTTGGCCTCCCAAAAATCATCGGCGACAAACGACGCGCCGGGTACCTCCTGCAAATTGCCGCCCGTCAAGCCAGGCGCGCGCAACACTTGATAACGATAAGGGCCATGATTGATGATGGTGTCGAGGTCTTCGGCAACAGGCTTTGACCAGCACACGCGCATTTCCCCCACGATTGGGCTGGTGACTTCGACGGAGGCATTGGTGATGAGTGGCAAATCGCGTGGCAACTGCACGCACACTTCCTCAGAGGGCAGGCTTTCCACCAGATTGTACGGGTAGCCCCCTGCGGATAAGCGAGCAAATTTTGCGATTACCCTGTAGCAATACGTTCGCCCTCGCTCCACATTGACATCCCGGAAAAAATAGCGCCCATTTTGCTCTTGTTTGGTCACAAAGGTCAATTCGGTATATCCCCTGCCAGCCAGTCCCGGCGTGCAGGAGTCGGGCATGAACGGGTTGCTGCCCTCGCGGCGCCACACCGAAAATCCATAGAAGTAGTTTTCCGCCGCGTTGTCGCACGAGTATGGTTTTTCCCATGAGACATCCACTTCGCCAAAGTTGGCATCTGCCTGCACATCCTTTGGCGGAGGCCCCACCACTTTTATTCTTACGGTCTTCAAATCAGCGAGTTGAGGCATGGTTTTGCTGATGGAGTCCACGGCCTTGAACACCACCGAATAAGGTTGGTTGGAGATGTGCTCGCACACGGTAGCCCAGCGGAAAGTGCCTTCCACGGGGGGCAAAGCCCAATCGCTTGGGCCATCGAATGTGGCAGGGCTATAAAGCGTGCTCATAGGCCCGCCCAAAGCGGTCACCCGCACAAAGTCGCCCGTATCGGGGTCAGTCGCTGTCACTTTGAATTCTACTGTGTCGCCCGCCACGACACATATATTGTCAATGGTGGCCACCCTTGGCGGGTTGTTTTCGCAAGTGGCCACAAAAATCTGCATATCGCGTATAGTAGTGTCAATAGGCACTCCTCCGCGCCATGAGACGATGATGAAGGCGAGGTTGTATTCACCTGCCGCCTGAGGGGTTTGCCAAAGAATGTCGCCCGTCACGGGGTTGAGCGACAATTGGTTGTTGATGCCGGGCAGCACTTGGTCGGGATAGCTGTAGTTGGGCACCTGAACGCCCAACGATTGCATGGGGACGATGAGTTGATACGAGAGACTGTCGCCGTCGGGGTCATAAGCGTTCGGGTTGTGTTTGAATGGCTTGCCCACGCAGGCGTTGTCAACAGGCGGTTGGAGTAGATAGGGGGTAGTGTTGACACCGCCGAACTGCGAGTTTTGAAACTCGTAAATCGTCTCGATGTGAAAAGGCACGTTGTCCGAGGAAGGCGGATTGAGATTCACGATGCCCGCGTTGCGGTTGGGGTCGGTCATTGAGATTCGGTAGCGGGCGGGCGCACCGTACTGATGCACTGCAACGTAGGTATTGTACTTGATATCGTTGGGCAGCACGATTCCTTTCGGGGGGCTGCCGGGGCCGTTGTTGCGGGCCACCTGTTGGCGAGTGCCATCGCCCCAGTCAAGCGTAAGCGTGTCGCGGTCGGCGTTCACGCTGCTCGCCTTCGTCCAAGTGATGATGGTGACGCGGATGGTCAGCGGGCCTATTTGCTCTACATGGATTTCCCCTGCGCGGTTGTGGGTGGAGAAAAGCACTAAGGGGCCACACAAAAACGCAAGGCTGGATAAGAGTAAGCGTAAGCGGAGTTTCATGCTAAATGTGTTTGGGCTAAATAATCGCAGTTCGGGAACGGGGTACAAGGTTAAATTATTTTTGCTGTAAAACGCCAAAAAACTTTGGTGTTTTGCCACATTTGCCAAAAAAGGAAAGAACCATGCTACTCTACAACGTCACCATCACCATTGACCTCGACATACACGAAGATTGGGTGCGCTGGATGCGCGAGACCCATATCCCCGATGTCATGTCCACCGGGATGTTTCTTTCCTATCGAATGTCGCGCCTTATGGGGCACGAGCATGTGGATTCCGAAATATACTCGATGCAATATCTGGTGAGAGACATGGCGCATCTGCGCCGCTATCAGGAAGAATTTGCGCCCGAACTCCAACGACAACACCGAGAGCGGTACGAGGGCAAATTCGCCGCTTTTCGCACGATGATGGAGGTAATAGACCACAACGAGAAAATGTGAATCAAAAAAAACATCCGGCCAGCCCTTGCGCGTTCGGATGTTTTTTTGAAATATTTGCATCACCGTACCGATACGATATTGCAAGCCTGAACGAAGAACTAACAACCATCAACCCCGTCCGAACGGATATTCGTCCGGGCGGGCCACAACTAAGAATATGCACACCGCCACCATCCGACTGCCCTACACCGATGCCCTGCACATATATCGCCAATTAAAGGGCGCGGCACCCTCGTGTTTGTTCGAGTCCGCCTCGCCGACCGACAAATCGAGCCGGATGTCGGTCGTTGGTTTTGAGCCGCCGTTGGAACTCGTCGGCAAAGAGGAGCGCCTCACCCTGCGCTTGCTTCACCCACGCGGCGCGGTTTTTTATGATTTTGTAAAAACGGAATTTGCCCAGTTTATCGAGCATGAAAAAGATGGGCGCCTTGTGCTGAACATCCCCAAACCACCATTTTTTGGCCCCGAAGACGAGCGCCTCGAACGGCAAAACATCGCCCAACCACTTCGTCGGCTGTTGGCCCATTTCAAAACGAGCGACAAAAACTTCATGGGTCTCTACGGAGCGTTGGGCTACCGATTCGTCTATCTGTTCGAGGACATACTCCACGAAAAGCCGTGCACAACGCCGGATTTCCACCTTTTTTTATTCGACAATCTTTTGTTGTTCAATCATTTGACCCAAGACCTGACTTTGTATGTCACGCGGGATAACGAGCATTTGGCTCGTACGGATTTGGAAGAAATAAAAGAACGAACAGCGACCTCGTCCGAACGAAGACTCGCCCGGGCAGGCGACACCCCTCAACCAACCATCGTCGGCCCATTCATTCAATCCCCCGACGACGAAACGTTCAAAAAGCAGGTGGAGCGCGGCATCCAACTTTGCAACGAGGGCGAACTCTTGGAAATCGTCCTGAGCCGCAAGCTCGTCGCTCCCGTTTCCGGCGACCTGCTGCCGCTCTATGAGAAATACAAGTCTATCAATCCCTCGCCCTACCTTTTTTACTTCGATTTCGGCGACGAGACTTTGCTCGGCGCAAGCCCCGAACTGATGCTCCGCCACGAAAATGGCCGCGCCACCCTGCGCCCCATCTCAGGTAGCGTTCGCCGCTCCGGCGACCCCATCGAAGACCACCACCTGATGATGGAACTGCTGAACTCGCCCAAGGAAAATTCCGAATTGGATATGCTCATTGACTTGGGGCGCAACGACTTGGCACGCATTTGCAAGCCCGGCATTCAGATTGACGACTACCGCATCATCGAAAAATACTCACACGTCACGCACACGGTCGCGCAGGTGAGCGGGGAGTTGGAGGCGCGTTATTCCGGCTTCGATGCGCTCATCGCAAGCCTCAATGCAGGCACGCTCACCGGTGCGCCAAAAATCGCCGCCATGCAACACATCGAACAAATCGAAACCCACACGCGCGGCTATTACGGCGGCTGCATCGGCTGGCTGCTCCTGAACGGCGACGTGAACACGGCCATCACCATCCGCACGGCCCATGTCCGCGACGGGCTGCTATCGTTCTCCGCCGGGGCGACACTGCTCTACGAGTCGGTGCCGGAGAGTGAGTTGAAGGAGACGCGGATAAAGGCTGGGGCGTTTTTGGCGGCGGTGGGGGAGTTGGGATGAGTACCCATGGGTTCATCGGTGGGAGGTAGCTATGTTCCATCCCTCTTCAATTGCCCTTTTGGCATCCAATTCCGCAGCCTCTTTTGCCCCGCCGATGAGGTGGGCCTTTATGCCTGCTTGCACGAGCGGCTCGTACAAATCGCGCAAGGGATTTTGCCCTGCGCAAATCACAACGTTTTCCACGTCAAGGGTTTGCGGCACGCCTTTCACGGTGATGTGCAGCCCTGCGTCGTCAATTTTCAGGTAGTTGACTTCCGACCACATTTGTACGCCTCGGTTTTTCAGGGTCAGGCGGTGCGCCCAGCCCGTCGTTTTGCCGAGCCGTGCGCCGATTTTGCCTTTGGAGCGTTGGAGCAGCCAGACTTGGCGGGGCGAGTGTTCGGGCTGAGGCTGGGTGATGCCGCCGCGGTGGGCGTAGGTCGGGTCAATGCCCCATTCGTGCCAATAGGTTGTTAGTTGTTGCCCGCCTGGACGAATATCCGTTCGGACGGGGTTATTGGTTGGTTGTTCGCTCGCACGGCTATCTGCCGTCAAAAAAGTCGCCACGTCGAACCCAATCCCCCCCGCGCCGATGATGGCGACCGTTTTTCCGACAGGTTTTTGGCGGAGCAAAACATCTATGTACGACAGCACTTTCGGGTGTTCGATGCCCTCGATGTTTGGCGTTCTGGGGGAAACGCCCGTTGCGACGACGACTTCCTCAAATTCTTCATTCTGTAAAAATCTTGCGTCAACGCGGGTGTTCAAATGAAGCCTAACCCCGTGTTTTTCTATCATTTTTCCAAAATAACGCAGCGTCTCGTAAAACTCCTCCTTGCCCGGAATCAGTTTGGCCATGTTGAATTGGCCGCCGATTTCGCCCGAAGCCTCGAACAGGTGAACCTCGTGCCCCAACGCCGCCAATTCCGTCGCGGCGGAAAGCCCGGCTGGCCCTGCGCCGACGACGGCGATTTTTCGTTGTTGGTTGTTCGCTGTTTGTTGTTCGTTGTTTGTTGTTCGTTGTTGGTTGGCAACAAGTAAAATTTCCCGACATGCGCGTGGATTCACGAGACACGACGCATCTTTTTTCTTGAAAACATGGTCGAGGCAAGCCTGATTGCAAGCGATGCAGGTGTTGATTTCCTCGGCCCGTTGCTCGAAAGCCTTTTGCATAAAATCCGGGTCGGCGAGGAAGGGTCGCGCCATGGAGACCATGTTGGCGAAGCCGTCGCGGAGGAGTTCCTCAGCTTTTTCAGGGGTATTGATGCGGTTGGTCGTGATGAGCGGGATGCGGAGCTTGCCCATGAGCCGCTTTGTCACCCAAGTGAATGCGCCGCGTGGCACGAGCGTGGCGATGGTCGGCACGGGGGCTTCGTGCCAACCGATGCCAGTGTTGAGCATGGTCGCGCCAGCGTCTTCGAGGGCAATGGCGAGTTGCTCCACTTCGTCCCAAGTGGAGCCTTCTTCCACGAGGTCGAGCATGGAAACCCGGAAGATGACGATGAAATCCGCGCCCGCTTTTTCCCGAACTTTTTGCATGATTTCGATTGGGAATCGAATGCGGTTCTCAAAAGAGCCGCCCCATTCGTCGGTGCGCTTGTTGGTGCGCGGCGCGATGAATTGGTTGATGAGATAGCCCTCGCTACCCATGATTTCCACCCCGTCGTATCCCGATTCGCGGGCGAGCGCGGCGCTTGAGGCAAAGTCGTTGATGGTGGCGCGTATGAGTCGTTGGCTCATTTCCCAGGGGCGGAATGGGGAGATGGGCGCTCGCAACGGCGAGGGGGCCACCAAGAAGGGGTGCATCCCGTAGCGCCCGGCGTGGAGGATTTGAAGACAAATTTTTCCGTCTTCGGCATGAACGGCCTCTGTCAAGTTGCGGTGTTTCGCGGCTTCACTGCGAGTTGCCAGTTTTGCCCCGAATGGTGCGAGCCAGCCCTGTCGATTGGGGGCGATGCCGCCCGTGACCATCAAACCCGCCCCGCCTCTGGCACGGGCCGCAAAGTAGGCCGCCAATGCTTTGAGGCCGTCCTTGCGTTCTTCCAGCCCGGTGTGCATAGAGCCCATGAGCGAGCGGTTTTTCAGGGTGGTGAATCCCAAATCGAGTGGGGAGAACAAATGGGGGTAAAGTGGGTGTGCGGACATGGCGTGTGAGTGCGGCAGTAAGAGACTTATTGCGGTGGAGGGCTTTGGCGAAGGGAAAGCCCTTTTTCCGACTGGCTTCGTTAAATTTTTCGCCGAATATACCCGATTTCGACTGCAAAATTTGCCTTGCCAGTCGAAAAAATGACAATCCCCTTCACTCAAAGCCCTCCACCGCAACAAGTCTAAGGAACTTGGACGGAGCTAGCTGAAAAACAACGGGGCGGCTTTGGTAGCCGCCCCGCCTAAATCAAGGAAGATTGTGCGCAAGTACTGGAATTAGAATTGCAAGACAGGGCTGCCCGACATTATTGGCGACTATTTCAGAACGCTTTGATTGAAGGACAAATAGGCTGCAAACATACAGGAAAAAATCGTTGGTTGTAGCTTATTACTGAAAAGCAGTATGGTATGGTAATTGCGGTTCGAACACCCAAATAACACACTTATCCCGCCATGCGATTCTTAAATATTTTGGTAGCCGACGACCATCCCATCTTTGTGGAAGGCCTGCAGTCCGTTTTGTCCCACTCCGGCGGGAAGTTTTCCTACCACATCAAGGGGGTGGCACGCACTGGCACTCAGGTGTCAAAACTGCTGAGCGAAAGCAAAGCGGATTTACTGCTCATGGATTTGAATTTGCCGGAAGCAGATGGGCTGAAGATTCTTCCGTCGGTAAAACAAGACTCCGCCAATACCCGTGTATTGGTGATGACCGTTTACGACGACCCGCGTCTGGTGAAGGCTGCTTTCAAAGCCGGAGCCGATGGTTATATGCTCAAATCAGGCACTAAGGACGAGCTTTTCGATGCTATCGAGAAAGTGATTGATGGACAGACGTATTTGGGCAGCGGCCTTGCGTTGGTAGAAAACCGGCACAGCAACGGCGCTGACGGCATCTCGCCCGACAAACGATTTGCCCGCAAATACGGGCTTACTCGCCGAGAAATGGAAGTGATGCGCCTTATTGGTCAGGCAATGAACAACAAAGAGATTGCCGAAAAACTATTTATCAGCGACCAAACCGTGAGCGTGCATCGCAAAAACATCATGCGCAAATTGGGGGTGAACAATACCGCCACCATGATTAAAATCGCCTTCGAGAACAATCTTGTTTGAGTGACAAAAGCAGACCGTGTCTTTAAAATACTGTATATAAGGTAACGCAAGGCTTGCAAAAGACCCTACTTTTGTGGGGTTTTGTGCCGCTATGTCACGGCCTTATCTTTTCTCTTGAAATGTTTGGGCATATATGCGGCACATTATACCTTTGAGGCGACTTCTGAACGAGTGTTTTAATCCAAATGGTAGTACTGTTTGTCTGATTGAACTACAAAAGGTACACCTCCGGCCAAATTCCGATTTTATCCCTGCCGAGAGAAAAGGTTCGTCGTTTGATGAACCTGCATTTCAATCCTCTTGTATTTCACTCCATTTTCAAGGTTGATATGGCAAACAGTTGGGATGTTTTTCCCTCCACTGCACTAATTTCATGCATTGTTGAAAACAAAAAAAATTAGCTCTTGAAGACCACCGCTTTTCGTTTTTGATTCACCACACATTTCGTTCAATCAAACTTTTTTTGTAATCTCATGAAAATAACGAATTCTACTTTATTTTCGATTCGATGGACTTGGCTTGCAATGTTGGTTTTTCTACTGGCCGCAAATGTGGAAACATCTGCCCAGTGTTCGATGGTTTGTAACAACCTCGTTCAGGTTTCTCTCAACCAAGATTGCGCCACCGAAATTCTCCCCGACATGATTCTGGAAGGCAACGGTTGCCCGAACGGCAACTTCCAAGTGCAAGCCAGAGTCAACAACGTATGGGTGCCTGCCAACGGCAACTTCGTGGCAACCTCTGCCCACATCAATCAAACGCTGCAAGTGCGGGTGCGCGACCTCATTTCCGGCAATATGTGCTGGGGCTACATCCATGTGGAGGACAAGCTGGCCCCAGTGCTTACTTGTCAGGACATCACCTTGTCGTGCGCTATCACTACCTACACGCCCGACTATCTTTTAAATGAGTTGGGCATTGGTGCTGCATATCCCGATGTGTATGAGAATTGCACCAATACCACCCAGACATACATTGACACTTGGTACGATTTGACATGTAGTGGCACTATCAATGGCCTGTCGAACATCAGTGCATACGTTCGGCGCATTTGGACGGTGGTGGATGCCAGCGGCAACGTGGCCAGCTGCACCCAATTCATCTATTTTGCTCGTCGCAACGTGTCGAGTGTGCTTTTCCCTCCCGATGTCACGGTCAGTTGCGAAAACCCTGTCTCCAACCCTTCCGCGACAGGAGTTCCTTATGTGTTGGACTTCGGCATCCAGTTTCCGATTTTCCCTGCGAATACTTTTTGCGAGCTGAATGCCACTTATACCGACCAGTTGCTGCCCATCTGCGATGGTTCTTACAAAATACTGCGCAAATGGACGGTTTATGACTGGTGTTTGCCGACCGTGCTGGGTTCCAATCCGAGGGAACACATCCAACTTATCAAGATTGAAGACAGCCAAGGGCCTGAGATAGAATGTCCTGAAGATATCACGGTAGGCACCAATCCCAATAATTGCTCCCGCGACCTCAATTTGCCTGATGTCATTGTGACCGATAATTGTTCAAGGCTCAAAACGATAGAGGCCGTGTGGCAGGTAGATGGCATTTGGAAATCGCTTTTCGGGCATTTCAGCAACTTTCCCGGCAACAACCTGTGGAATCCAGACACGCTGGGCGTGTTGGGCATAGCGAACAACCTGCCCATCGGTACCACCCTGATGACCTACATCATCACCGATGACTGCGGCAACAGCACGACTTGCACGTTCAATATCACGGTGGAAGACGATACGCCCCCAACAGTGGCCTGCACAGCCTATACACAAGTCTCGTTGGGCGTTGACGGCATGGTTTTCATCAATGCTTCCACGTTCAATCAAGGCTCTTACGACAATTGCTCCCCGATTTTCTTCAAAGTGCGGAGGATGGACCCCAACGCCTGCCAAGCAGTTGACCGCTTCTTTGACCAAGTCAAATTCTGCTGCGAAGACATTGGCGATACCATCACGGTCATCCTGCGCGTGTACGACGTGCCCGTGCAGCCGGGAGAAGTATCGCTCGACTATGAGGAATGGCACTCCAATGACTGCATGGTGCGTGTTTTTGTGGACGACAAGTTGAAACCCACCTGCACCCCCCCCAACAACGTGACGGTAAGCTGCGAGAACTTCGACCCTTCACTCTGGGCTTACGGGCAAGCAACCGCTACGGACAACTGCTGCATTGACACCATTATCACGACGGTCAACTACGCACTCTTCGACACGCTCTGCAACAGAGGTACCATCACGCGCACTTTCCGTGCGGTGGATTGCGGCGGGCAGACCAGCACCTGCACTCAGCGCATCGTGGTGAACTACAACCAGAACTACTTCATCAAGTTCCCCAACGATGTCATCGTGACACAATGCGACGGCAGTGGCAACTATGGTCAGCCAGTGTTCTTCGGTGGCCAAGATTGCGAGTTGCTCGGCATCTCGCATGAAGACCAAGTTTTCACAGTAGTGCCGGATGCGTGCTTTAAGATAGAGCGCACATGGACCATCATAAACTGGTGCACTTACAACCCGAACGGCGACTGCATCATAGTGCCCAACCCCGAACCCAACCCGAACTCTCTTAGTCCTCTAAACTTGCCCGGCCCAGTGGTGTCCGCTTGTGGCACTCCATCGCCGTGGAACGCTACCATCGTATCCGTAGCGCCTGGCCAGCCCGCTACGAACTTCTGCACTTTCTGGCAAGCCAATGCCAATTGCTACAAGTACAAGCAGATTATCAAAATCATTGACAATCAAAAGCCTGTCATCAGCAATTGCCCTGCCAGCCCAGTAGAATTTTGCGACTTGACGGCCAACAACCCGCAATTGTGGAACCAGTCATACTGGTGGGATGCGGTACACAGCCTCCACGATTTGTGCGAAGGCCCTGCCGACCTGACCATCACGGCTACCGATTCCTGCTCAGGAGCTAACATCAAATTCAGTTACCTGCTCTTCCTCGACCTCGACGGCGATGGCTCGATGGAAACGGTAGTGAACAGCAACGACCTTCCCACCACGCCAGGCATCGTCAATTTTGGCAATGCGGGCAACATCAACTATTCGGGTGGCACGCAGCGCGTTTTTGATGGCCGTCCTGTATCGGATAACCTCAAATATCGCTTTGCTTTGCACCAGACTGTGAGCGGCAACTCCCGCACAGCCAGTGTGCAGTGGAAAACGCAAGGGCAGCTGCCCACGCCCGCCAACCCATTTGGCCAGCCGGGCATCGCGCCAGAGCTGCCTTACGGCACCCACAAAATCAAGTGGCAAGTGTCGGATGGCTGCGGCAATGAACAGACCTGCGAATATATTTTCACCATCAAAGACTGCAAGGCTCCTACTGTGGTGTGCATACATGGACTGAGCGTGAATATCATGCCGACAGGCATGATTACGCTTTGGGCAACGGATTTCCTCCAATATGCCGAGGACAACTGCACACCACCCACCCCGACGGTGCCGGGGCCGAATCAACTGAAATTTGCCATTCGCAAAGCAGGGCAAGGCTCCGGCTTCCCGGTGGATGCTCTAGGCAACCCCATCGCGGACGTGACTTTCACTTGTGCAGAGTTGGGTAGCCAATTTGTTGAGTTGTGGGCGCAAGACGCAGCGGGCAACGCTGATTACTGCCTGACGGAAATCATTGTGCAAGACAACAACGACAATTGCTCGCCGGGGTCCCCCAAGATTGCAGGCTTCCTGAAAACAGAAATGAACGAGCCTTTGGAAGGAGCAACCGTCAATTTGCAAGGGCTCCCGCCCAACGGTGGAGCGCCGGTTGACATGACCTATATGACTGACGACTCCGGCCTCTTCTCCTTCAACAATATGTTGCCAATGGGGTCGGACTACACGCTCACGCCACTCATGGACGATAACCCGCTCAACGGTGTCTCGACTTTCGACCTCGTGCTCATCTCTAGACACATTCTTGGCTTGGAGCCTTTCAATAGCCCGTACAAAACGATAGCTGCCGACGCGAACAAATCCAACTCCGTCACGACGTTCGACATTGTGGAAATCCGCAAGCTGATTCTTGGCCTTTACGACGAGTTGCCCAACAACACCTCGTGGCGTTTTGTGGACAAAAAATATACGTTCCCCAATCCTGCCAACCCGTTCCAAGAGCAGTTTCCCGAAATCGTTTCGGTGTCGAATATGCAGACCAGCAGCTTCAACCACGACTTTGTCTCCATCAAAGTTGGCGACGTGAACGCCTCGGCTATTGCCAATAGCTTGATGTCGGCTGACGACCGCACCAACAGCACCCTCTACTTCGACGTGGACGACCGCTGGGTGAACGTTGGAGAGGAAATCGAAGTGAACTTCAAGGCTGCCGAGAGAATGGCAGGCTACCAATTCACGCTGAACACGCGCGGCCTAGATGTGGTGGCGGTAGTTCCGGGCGACCGCATGACGGCCAACAATTTCGCAGTATTCCACGACGCACTCACAGCTTCGGTGGATGGCGATGCTGGCGCGTTCGGCGTGAGATTCCGCGCAACGCAGTCGGGGACATTGAGCCAGATGCTTGCGTTCAGTCACCGCATCACCCGCGCCGAGGCATACAACGAGCAAGGCGAGCGCAGCGAGGTGGCACTTCGGTTAAACGGCCAGCAAGGAAGTGTGGTGGCAGGTGCCGAGTTTGAGTTGCTGCAAAACGTGCCGAACCCGGTGAGCAGCACGACCTACATTTCGTTCAACTTGCCGGAGGCTGCCGAAGCGACGCTGACCATCAGCAACGCCGAGGGCCGCATCGTGAAAATGGTGAAAGGTGCTTTTGCGAAGGGTCTCAACACGGTGGCACTCCATCGCGCAGACCTCACAGCAGGCATCCTTTTCTACCAACTCGACACACCCACGCACAGCGCCACGAAAAAAATGGTGGTCGTGGAATGACGTTTTTTCATGTAGTATAACGAAAACAGGCGAGCGGCCTTAAGAACCGCTCGCCTGTGTTTTTTGGGAGAAAAATAAATTTTCCCGGCTTAACCTTTGATTTTCAGACGGTTCAGGTAAAAAATTTACTCATTTAATGTGATGAGGCGTTTTTGGCCTGCTTTTTGAAAAATTGTTGGTACACTTTAATTGGCTGTCAAAAGCAGCCATTTTTTTTAATCCGCGACATCCACAAGGTTTTACATCTTACAAGTAATCCAAACCAATTGTTTCCATGAATCTTTGTGTACGCATTGCATTCATCAGCCTTTGGCTATTCCCAACATCTGCTCTTTCCGCACAAATTGGCCTCCTGCTTCCGGTAATCAACAACATAGAACCGAACGAAGTAGCCATTTTCAATGTCAGAGTGACGGGTTTCGACAGCATAGTGGGCATGCAGTTCAAGCTGCGCTGGGACCCTGAGGTGTTTGAATTCGTATCCACCAGCGGCTACAATCTCCCCGAATTGGGTGGCGAGGATTTTGGGACATCCGAGGCACAGGACAGTGGCTGGATTCGTTTGCTGTGGGACAACAGCAACTTGCTGGGCGGGGTGACGGTGGCTGATTCCACCGTGATTTTCAGGTTGCGATTGAGGGCGATTGGCCAAGTGAACGACGGCTCTCAAGTTTATTTCTCGCAAGATTTCCTCACGCCTTTTGATATAGTGAAAGCCAACAGCGATAGCTCGTTGACCTCATACAACATCCATCAAGTGGCCTTGGCTCAAGGCTTCGGTGCCATTGGCTACACGGTGGCCGCCGATGAACCATCCGCCCTTGATGATGATTCGCTCAAGATTTTTCCAAATCCTTTTTCCGAAAAAACAACGGTCAGTTTCGACCTGAAAATAAGCTCCGACGTAACCCTGCTCGTGACGGATGCCACGGGCCGCATTTTGCTTGAAAATAAGATGCCGCAGTTGCCTCCGGGTCACTATGGCACAGAAATTGCCTCCCCGCAAGTGCGGCAAAAAGGCACCTATTTCTTCACAATACGCGCCGGGATGCACACCTACACCCGGCTTCTTTCTGTGTTTTGACTGAAAAAAAATTCTTTCACCCTCATCCCTTTTCCGTGTTAAAGATGAAACCGATTATCTACACCTTTACAGCAGCGATGCTGCTTGTTGCTTCTCAGGTTTTCGGCCAGGCTGTTGTGACGAACTTTACACCCGCCACGGTAGACGCCCCTGTGGGCAGTACGGTTGACCTTCAATTGAGGGTCACGAACTTCACCAACATCAACTCGATTCAATTTCCCATTACCTACAACTCAACAGTGTTGAAATTCGACTCCATTTTCAACGCTGCGTTGCCGGGATTCAACAATGGAAACTACAATGTTCCCAACGCTGGTGCGATAAGGGTTACATGGTTCCCAGACCCCGGTTCTTATCCCAATGGTGTCACGGTTCCCGACAACTCCTCTATTTTCACTGTGCGTTTCAGTGTGCTGACCAATGGCACCTCTGCGGTGAACCTCGCCAATGTGGCACCGGGAATAGAAGTGATTAAGAACAATGCGCCCGTTAGCGTCAATTTCCAAAATGGCGGCTCCCAGGTGACGGCCAGCGGCGGCAGCGGCAACCCCATACAAGGGTTTGCCATCATCGCCAACACAATCTACATCCCGCAAGGCACCACAGGTTGTATGCCCGTGACGGTGAACGATTTTAACAGCATCGTCTCCATGCAATATGCCACGCACTGGGACCCCACTATCTTGGAGTTTCAAAACACAGCGGCATACAATCTGCCCGACTTGACGGCTGCCAGCTTTGGAGGCACACCGCTTTCGGGTCTTCAACTGGTTGGTTGGACAGACCCAAGTGCCGCAGGCGTGACACGCGCCAACGGCACCAAGATCTACGACGTGTGTTTCAAAGGCATTGGCCCGGTTGGCAGCAGCTCGTTGGTCACCATAGATGGGGTTGGCTTTCCGGCAGGCAGCGGCTCTGCGGAGGCTATCAACTCTTCCAGCCAAAATGTGTGGACAAGTACTTCTGGCGTAAAGGATACCATTTTCATCGTGGTGGGTGCTCCGCCACCCGGCGCGTTGATTTTTGCTGGCGGCACCGATACTGTCGGCACTGGCGAGCAAGCTTGTATTGAAGTTACAACCGAGAATTTTAATAGCATCATTTCGATGCAGTTTGGTGTTCTTTACGATGCCACCAAACTGGTGAATGCCGTCATCACGCACAATCCGGCTATACCCGGTTTGTCGGCGGCCAATTTTAACGCGAACACACCCGGCGAAATCAAGTTTTCATGGAGCGACCCGAACGTGGTCGGTTTGACATTGCCCTCTCCGACATGGTTGTTCACGGTTTGTTTTACTGTGGCTGCCCCAATGGGTGCGCTTCTTCCTATCAACTTTGGCAGCATCACCACATTCCCGCCCTTGACGGTGGAAGTCGTGAAGGAGCCTGATGGGCCAGTCAATCCCTTCTTCATTCCCGGACATGTGTTTGTAGGCACCCCCGTTGGGGTGAGCGCCTCCATTAATACCATTCAAAAGGCTTGCGGGGGCAGCACTGGCTCTCTGGATGCCAGCGGAACGGGTGGCGTGCCGAACAACTACAATTGGAGTGGCCCGGGTGGGTTTACCTCCAATCAGAAGACGATTACGAACTTGGCGGCAGGCACTTACACCGTCACGGTGACTTTCGTGGGCGGGCAAACGGCCACCTCAACCGAGACCCTGCAAGGCTCACCAGCCATCACCTTCACGCAGGAAAATGTTCAAAACATCAAGTGTCATGGCGAAACCAACGGCTCCATCTCCTTGACAACGGGTGGCGGCACGCCCTCGCTCACGCTTGCGTGGAGTGGCCCGGGTGGTTTCCAGAGCAGCAGCGAAGACATCACAGGGCTTGGTGCGGGTATCTATACCTTGCTTGTGACGGACAACATAGGCTGCACGTCTTCCAAGTCATACTCCATAGTTGACCCGCCCCAATTGAATTTAAACGTTGCGTCTTCTCAGAATGTCAAGTGCTTCGGTGCATCGGATGGTCAAATCAATATCAACTTGAATGGGGGTACCCCGACATTTACCTACAGATGGTACGATGCACAAGGAGAGCTGGTTTCAACGGTACCCAACCCCACCAATTTGCCTCCCGGAACTTACACCCCCACCATCACAGACATCAACGGTTGCACAGCGACCATACCCAACCCAGTCACCATCCAAGGCCCGAACAGCGCACTCACTTTTGCCACGCCGATTCAAAAAAATGACTTGTTGTGCTGGGGCAGTTCAGCAGGCTCTATCAACGTCAATATCAGTGGCGGGTGGGGCAGCTACGAAGTCGTATGGAACCCGCAACCCTACACGGGCGCAAACTTGACCAACATCCCTGGAGGCACTTACAACGGCACCATCACCGATGCTGGCGGATGCGCGGTCACGCTTCCTCCGGTGCAAGTAATTGAGCCATCTGCCGTTATTTTGCAAGGCGTGCAGGTAGTGAACAACATTTGCGCGAACGACGGTATTGGCAGCATCTCCGTTCAGTCAGTATCTGGCGGCAACGGTGGCCCGTATCAAGTGACGTGGACGGGAGGACTATCAGGCTTGAGCATCAACAACCTCGCTGGCGGTCTTTACATCCCGACCGTCACGGAACTGAATAGCACGGGTTGCACAGCGGTGCTGCCGGGTATTCAGGTGACCGAACCGGCACCGATTGACACGAGCAATGTTTTCGTCATCGCCCCGACCACGGGCATGAACGATGGCGCCATATTCCTGAATCTCGGCGGCGGCACCGCGCCATTGACCATTCAATGGTCAGGGCCGGGCGGATTTGTGGCGAACACGAAAGACATCGCCAGCCTCGCGCCGGGCTTGTATGTGCTCACCGTGAAAGATGCCAACAATTGCACCTTCACAGCAACCTTCACGGTAGGCGACGGATTGGTTGCGACTGCCTCCACCACGCCCTCATGTGGCGACGATGGTTGCATCAAACTACAAATCGGTTCGGGTATCCCGCCGTTCATCATTTCTTGGACAGGTCAAAGCAGCGGTTCAGCCGTCAATAGTAGCCTCTCTCCAGAAATATGCAATTTCGCACCCGGCTTCTACACGCTGACGATTGCGGACAATGCAGGCAATGTGTTCACATTCCCATCGCCGGTTCAGGTGGAGCAAAAGCAACCCGCAATTGTATTTAGCAACAAAAATGACCCCACTCAGGATTTGAGCAACGGCAACATTGGCCTTACGCCAGTGCCTGATAATATCCCCATGAGCTACAACTGGACGGGGCCTAATGGATTCACGTCCACTTCGAACATGATTACGGGGCTTGATTCAGGGCTTTACGTTGTTACTGTCACCAACCTGAACTCCGGTTGCACGTCCGTCATTCCGTTTACGCTCGTGAGACAGTGGCCGCCCCTTGTGTTCTCAACGCCCACGACGGTCAAGCCCAATTGCAACAACACGCTCGACGGCAGCATTGCTCCCGTCATCAACGGCGGCAATCCGCCCTACATCTATGCTTGGTCAGGCCCCAATGGGTACACGGCCAACACGAAAGACATCACGGGACTTTTGCCGGGCACCTACTCTCTGACCGTCACGGATGAAAATGGCACTACTTCAGTAGACCAGTACATTTTGGTCGCCAATTCGCAATTGGCCATATCCAACGTCAATGAAACCTCCAACTATGGCGGCTATCAGGTAAGTGGCGCCAATCAGTGCAATGGTGTGGCCAACGTGGTCATCTCGAATGCAGTCGGCGCACCCTCCATTTTGTGGAGCAACAACGTCACCACTATCCAAAACACCACCCTCTGCGCCGGCGCCTATTCGGTGACGGTAACAGATGGTCTGGGCTGCACAGCGGTATGGTCGGATAGCCTCACGTTCCCACCTGCCGTGACGCTCACTTCCACTGCGGTGAATGAGATTAGCTGCCACGGCGAGTGCGACGGGATTATTCGCGCCTTTGTAAACGGTGGCTTGGCACCCTACACAGTCAGGTGGTCAACGGGTCAAGTGGACCAATTGACCGTACAAGGCGGCTTCTCGCAGGCAGTCAACCTCTGTGGTGGCAACTACTCCGTGACGGTGACGGACAATCTCGGTGCGACCTACCAATTCGCCGTGCCGCTGCCGGAGCCGCCTCCATTGGAAGTGATTTTTGCGAGAATCACACCCACCACGTTCAATTCCTGCGATGGCGAGCTGCTCGTCGAAACACCGGGCGCCGTAGAACCCATCACTTACACTTGGTCGGGCAATCTGGGCCACAGCGGCAACACCCAACGCGCAGAGCGCCTTTGCGCAGGTGAAATCGTTCAATTCGTGGTGTACGATGGCAATGGTTGCATAGCCATCGCCACAGACACCGTCGCATATCCACCCGAAGATTGCTTCATGGTGCGACCAGTCATCACGCCGGGTCAGCAAGATGGCAAGAATGACTTTGTCATCATCACCTGCATCGAGGTGGACCCGAACAATTCCATTGAAATTTACAATCGTTGGGGGCAATTGGTGTTCCAAACGAAGGGATACGACAACGCCTCAAATGTGTGGCGCGGCACCAGCAAAAATGGTCAGCCACTTGCCGAAGGGGTTTATTTTTATGTGCTCAACGTCACCAGCCCGGTTTTGGGGCCATTGCAGAAAAAAGGACACATCAATTTGCTACGCTAATTTTTCAAGGTAGAAGTGGTTAGCGGGTTGGTTGCTTGGCGTTGTGTTCGTCGCCACCAACCTGCTAATCCGAAACCTTGCCCCGTCCGCGGGGTAAATGCAAGCCGAAACACATTCTCTTGTCAACCTTTACCACCTTCACGCCCAACTTTTCGATTACGATGAAAAAGACATTACTCTCCATCATATTCGGCGTTATCACCATCGCCGCCTTTGCTCAAGAACAAGCGGTTTACACGCACTACCAAGTGTTCCCCATTCTGGTGAACCCAGGTTACACTGGCTTCGAGGACGAACACCAATTTCTCGGCAACGCCCGCACCACTTGGACGGGATTCCCAGGCCGACCAGTCAATTTCACGGCCATCTATCATGGGCCTGTGGGCGAAAAACTCGCCCTCGGTGGCGGGCTTTTCTCTGAAAAAGTCGGTGATATGAACACCGTGAAGCTGAACTTCAACTATGCCTTCCGTTTTCGTATCCAAAAAGCGCGCATCGGCATTGGTCTTTCCACCGACTTCATCAACCGCCGCGTCAACCCTGACCTGCTGGGCAACCCGCTCGTGCAACCCAACGATGACGTGTTGGAAAACCTGAGCGACGGCCAGCAAATTTTTGATGCCTCGGCTGGAACGCACATCCTCTACGACGAGCGTTTCTTTGTCAGCATCACGCTGCCCAACATCGTGCGCGCTCGCCTCGACGAGGTGCCGATTGACCAGCGCTCGCAGCAGACTTCTCTGTTTGAGCACTATATTTTCCAAGTAGGGTACATCGTGGACGTGCCAAGTCAGAACTTCAAAATTATGCCCTCGCTGGCTTTCCGTCAAATCCGCGATACGCCCTTCCAAGTGGATGTGAACGTGCAAGGCCGCTTTCTCGATGAAAAACTCATCACCGGCCTCACTTATCGCCCCAGCAACAACGGTTCGGTGGGGTTCCTCATCGGCACCAAATACAAAGCATTGCAATTGGCTTACTCCTACGATGTGTCGTTCTCGAAGTTCCAACAGTTCAACACAGGCTCGCATGAATTGACCGCAGCCTTCAACCTGCCGCGCAAGACGCCCAAGCCTGTCTCTACCGACACCTCGGACTTGTATCAATAAAAAAGCAGGATTTTTAAAAAAGAAGAGCTCTGAATGTGCGCGCATCGCACACGTTAACCAATGTTGTTCCGGCCCTTGATTTGTGGCCAGAACAACACTTGGTTGAGAAATCGCTAGGGCGAGGGCTCTTGCGACCAAAGGGGTGCGAGTGCGCATTATAGCGTGCTTCGTCGCTTGCACTGTTTTTCAAAGTGGTTTTTTCAAAAAGTTGCTTTCCAGCCTCGAACGAGGTTTTTGGACGGGCTTTTGTGTTCGAACATCGCGCTCCGATGCTTTGGGGCGACGAACGATAGATGTCTTTAACAATTGGTTTTTGGGATGGCCTCTCTCCTCAAGTTGGAGGGGGGCTTTTTTGTTTTTGGCTATCCCCCTCAGCCAACCCTGATTTCCAGCCGATACCCTACACCGTGCACGTTGGCGATTTTCACCGTGTCGTCTTCTTTTAGGAGCTTCCGCAGACGCGACACAAACACATCCACGCTGCGTCCGACGATGATGCCTTCGTCTTCCCACACCGATTTCAAAATCACATCGCGTTCGAGCAGCTGATTGGCGTGTCGGCAAAACATTTGAAGCAACTTGGTTTCGCGGTAGGTGAGGTCTTTCGTCACACCATTGCATACAAGTTTCTGGTTGTCCACCCGGAGTGTCGAGTTGCCAAATCGAATGGGCGTTTGACCGTTTGGCGAAGATGTTGGAGCAGGCACTTCTGTTGCCAAGTGTTTCTTTTTCAAGAAAATAAAAAAATGATACGCGGAGAAAATCAGCAAGGCGGCAAAAACGGCGGCGAGTGAAACCCAACCGCTTTCATGCGGGAAAAACGAGGTTGCAGGGTCGGTAAAGGTGACTCGCAAATTGTAGCATCCCTTCGTTTGTTTGCGTCCTCCGCAGGGAATGTCGTGGCTTGGTTCAAGCGGATTGAACAAGTAACCCAGCATCAGCTCGCCCTTTTCGCAATCCACTACCGCTACGTTGTACGCTCCCCCGATGTGATGATTGGAAAAGGCTTTTTGCAACACGGACGGGAGGCCATCGTAGTCGAAATCGCGCTCCAAGCGCACGAGCCAAGCACCTTTTCCCACCCGTTGCACGGGAGCGATGGTGCTGATGCTGTCGCCCGCAATCACAAGCAGTTGGTGAGCGGTCTGTCGCAGGGCAAGGTTAACACGTTCTGCAAATTCGTGCTCGTTTTCCTTGAATGAGGGCAGGTGCCACGTCAGACGCGCAGCCATCAAGACCAGCAACACGAGCACCGTTGGAAAGACTATGCTAAGTTTCAATGTTCGGCTCATAGCCCCAAAAGTAAGAGGGCCGATTCATCCCAAAACACGTTTTACACTTCTTTTACACTGTTTTACAAGAGTTTAGCCTTGCCCTTTCCGCACGGACATAGTTTTGTATTCGATTCGAATCATCCCTATTTTTCATTTCACTAAGAGAATTCAAAAACATGAAGAAACAGCATCCTTTGCTTATCGCCTGCATCTGGCTCGTCGGCGCAACAAGCGCGACCGCCCAAGACAACGATTTCAACAACTGCGCAGCAGCGTTTTTAGGCAACCACATGATTGTCAACGAGTACTCTACGGAGGGAAAATGTGTGCTGGCGGCCACCTCGACTGGCGAACTGACGCTGCGCCCCGTCTTTCTGTCTGAAGGCAAAGCGCCACAGGCCAGCCCAAAAATTCCATTCAAAATCGCCATCCGGGATGGCGGCAGCAAAACGCTGATGCTTTTCTCGGACAAAACGCACACGGAGATTGACATTCAAAAAATTCTCCCGTCGTGCAAAAAGGACGACCGCATCGTGTTGCTCACGATGGAGCGAAATTGGGCGGTGCCGCACGGAGAGATTTTGGTGGAGTGAGCGCGATTTCGGTCAAAAGAAAAAAGTAGTTGGAGCATGGAAGTGTGCAGTTGTCGCCCTCTGTGCTCCAGATTTCCCCAATCGGGGGCATCCTATTGCAAAAGAACTTTAAAACCTGTTTGTTTTTTCGGCCTCGTCGAAGTACCTTTGCCCGCCTTTTTCAGGAAAGGTGTTCTTTTTTCATCAAAAATTTGATTTTCAATATGTTCGCAATTGTTTCCATTGCCGGTCAACAATTCAAAGTTGAGGAAGGTCAGCAGATCTTCGTCCACCGGCTGGCAGCCAATGAAGGCGACAAGGTCTCCTTCGATGCCGTGCATCTCATTGAGAACAACGGCAGCGTCACTATCGGCACCCCCAACATCTCAGGGGCAGGCATTCGCGCCAGTGTGCTGGGCCATGTAAAAGGCGATAAAGTCATCGTGTTTCACAAGAAGCGCCGCAAAGGCTATCGCAAGAAAAATGGTCACCGTCAGTCGTTCACGAAACTCCAAATTGACTCCATCGTCGGCTGACACCCCAAACCCCGCCTGTTCCGCTTGACCGGGCAATCCCTCAAACTCCTCAAACCATCCATTCACCATTCATCACACTCTTGAATCATGGCACACAAAAAAGGTGTAGGTAGTTCAGATAACGGCCGCGACAGTAAAAGTAAGCGTCTCGGCGTAAAACTCTACGGCGGCCAAATGGCCGTAGCAGGCAACGTGCTCGTGCGTCAGCGCGGCACAAGGTTTCACCCCGGCAACAATGTTTATATGGGGCGCGACCACACACTGCACGCAGCCATTGACGGCATCGTCGTGTTTACACGCGGCAGAAAAGACCGCAACTTTGTCAACATCGAGCCATACCGGAAAGAAGAGCCGCCCGTGACACCGCCGCCGCCCACCAAGCCGAGACCCGGCAGCGTGAAAAGCAAGCCCAACCCTTCTGACCTCGCGCAAGCTGATGCCCCCGCTACGAAAAAAGCCGCAGTGATGGAAGAAGCGCCCGTGGCAGTAGTCGAAGCAGCACCCGAAGTGATTGTCGAAGCGGAAACGAAGCCCGCTGAGAAAAAAAACACAGCGCCCAAAAAGGAAAAAGCGCCCAAGCTCGATGACCTGAAAATCATCGAAGGGGTGGGGCCTAAAATCGAGTCGCTGCTCAAAGAAGGCGGTATAAGCACTTGGTCGGCGCTCGCCGAGGCACCAGTGGAGCGTTTGAAAGAAATCCTCGACGCGGCAGGCTCCCGCTATCAAATGCACGACCCAAGCACTTGGCCTGCACAAGCCAAACTCGCCGCCGAAGGCAACTGGGACGAATTGAAATCGTACCAAGAGGCGCTTTCAGGTGGCCGCGAAGTGGCAGATTAAGTCTATATTGCGACAAAAAGAAAATGCCGTCTTGCACAGACGGCATTTTCTTTTTACACTTGCCCCGTGAAACGATGAAAGATGTTACGCTTGGGATTTTTGCCGTCATAACGACGCATCCCCACCAGTTTTGACAAAAGAAGTTTTTGTTTTCATAGCTTAATTTTTTAGTTGTTGCCCCGGCTGTAATGAGTCGGGGTTTTTTTGTGCCCCGCCGAAAAGCGTAGGGACATAAAGCAAGAGAGGCCGCCTCGCTCTTTCGCGGGCCGCCTCTCTTCGTTTGTTTTGTTTAATAAAAGTTTTCTGGTTTCAGGTTAGGATTTTACAGTTGTGGCAGAATTACCTTGTCAATAGCGTGCACCACACCGTTGGCGCTTTGCACATCGGTGACGACGATATTGGAAGTGCGGCCTTGTGCATCCACGATTTTCGCGCCGCCTGTCAAGTTGATAGTGAAGGTGCCGCCTTGGAAGGTGGTCACTTGCTGTCCGTTGGTGAGTTGGCTGGCGCGGACATTGGCACCACTCACCACATGGTATTGGAGCACTTTATTGAGCACATCAGCAGAAATGTCGTTGAGACCGCTTGCGCCGAGCTCGGTCAATAGGGCAGCGAAGGCCGCATTGGTGGGGGCAAACACCGTGAAGGGGCCGGCACCCGACAACACGTTCACATAGTCAACGCCGAGGTCGGAGCGCGTGAGGGCGGCCACGAGGATGCTGAAGTTGGGATTGTTGAGCGCTTGATTCACCACCGTGGGCGGCACAATCACTTTGTCAATGATATGTACCACGCCGTTTGAGGCAGCCACGTCGGCAGTGGTGACGCTGGAGCCACCCACTTTCACTCCGCTTGTGAGGTCCACATAATTGCTCAGATAGTTGGTCGAGTTGCCAAACGGGAGCAGGGTGTTCACATAGCCAGTGGTCAGGTCGGTCGAGCGCACATTGCCGCTGACGACATGGTTGAGCAAAATGTCGCGCAATGCGCTCACGGGCACATCCTCCAATTTGGAGAACCCAAGCGCGGCAAGCAGGTCGTTGAAGGCTTGGTTGGTGGGTGCAAACACGGTGAGGGGGCCGGGAGCCGAGAGTGCATCCACCAAACCGGCGCGTTGCACGGCAGCTACAAGGGTGCTGAGGTTGGTGTTGCCTTGCGCGAGTTGCACGATGTTTTGCTGCACCTGCGCGTCGTCATCGTTGTCTTTGCAGGCGGTGAATACAGTAGCAGCGCTCAATGCGATGAAAAGGCCAAGAACTAAGTTTTTCATGTTTAAATGTGTGTGTTTGAATTACAGTTTTGATTTGAAAACATGACCATAACGCTCGCTCTTTGGTTTTGTTTATCTTTTTTAAGTTTGAGTTTTGTAAAAATTAAACAAAATTGAAAAAACATAGTCTTCGGCACCAATTCTTTTTCTCCGAACATGGCTCTCATGGGCGGAGAGGCATAACCCAAAATGCCGAGCGCGGTGTTTGAAAATTGTCTCAAAAAAAATTTTAAAAATGCAAAAGCCGGAATCGTCCAAAAACGATTCCGGCTTTTCTACATTTGGCCGTTCTTCATTTCAATTCGAAATTCAACTTATCGCACACATGAGCAACATCAACCCTTCCCGACTTTTCAATGCCTCTTGCATGGCCTTGACGGTCACTTCCATGACTTTTGCCATTCGCGCCGGGATGCTGGTGCCCTTGGGGAAAGAGTTTAATTTGACAGACACGCAACTCGGCTGGATTGCGGGCATCGCTTTTTTTGGCTTCCCTGTGGCTACCACACTGGGTGGTTTTGTGGTGGACCAATTCGGCATGAAAAAACTGATGTGGGTCGCCTTTCTCTCACACTTAATCGGTCTGCTGCTGACCATTTTTGCCGGCGATTTTTGGACGCTGTTGATTTCCACATTTTTGGTGGGTTTTGCCAACGGTATGGTGGAGGCGGTGTGCAACCCGCTCGTGGCATCCATGTACCCCAAAAACAAAACCGTGATGCTCAACAAATTCCACGTTTGGTTTCCCGGCGGCTTGGTCATAGGGGCCTTGCTGGCGGCGGGCATGAAGTCACTGGATTGGGGCTGGCAGTGGCAGGTGGCTTTGATTCTGATTCCGACGCTCATCTACGGCTGGATGTTTTGGGGACAGCATTTCCCGCGCACCGAGCGGGTGGAGTCTGGAGTCTCGACGGCAGATATGTTCAAGTCGGTGTTGTCGCCACTGTTCCTTTTCATGGCTGTGTGTATGTTTTTCACGGCCAACACCGAGTTGAGCACGGGCCAATGGATTGACAAACTGTTGGGTAAGGCGGGCGCCAATGCCTTGCTGATTCTGGCTTTGGTGAATGGCATCATGGCCGTTGGGCGCTATTTTGGCGGGCCGCTCATTCATCGGCTCAACCCAACGGGCATTCTCTTGGGTTCGGCTATTGTGTCTGTTGCAGGGGTTTATTTGCTCCGCACCACCGAAGGCCCGGCGCTCTATGCGGCGGCGGTGGTTTTTGCGGTGGGCGTTTGCTATTTCTGGCCGACCATGCTGGGCTTCGTCAACGAGTACATCCCAAAAAGCGGCGCTCTGGGGCTGTCGCTCATGGGTGGCGTTGGGATGTTGGGCAACTGGGCGTTTCAGACGTTTTTCATCGGCCCAAGGCTTGATGCCGAAAAAGCGGCACTCGCTACCAGCGGCCTGCCTTCCGACGAGATTGAGCTGTTGGCCGGGCAGAGCGTGTTGAGCAGCATCAATTTGCTGCCTGTGTTTCTGGTGCTGGCGTTTGGGGCGCTGTGGTTTTATATGCGCGGTCGGAACAAGGAAGGTGGCGTGAGTCATTAGTGCCTCGTCCGGTCAATGGCCCATGAATGTGGCGGCCCAATTTTTCCTTCCTCTGCGTTGCTCGTCGGTTACAATATCCCGTATTGCGCCCTCCTCACGCCTTGATGAAGGAAATATTTGACTCCCCAATTCACGGGCCATTGACCGGACGAGGCACTAGGAATCTTGTGGGGCATTTCGCAACAATCTCCGCCCTGCTTGGTGAGAAGGCCAAGCGGGGCGGAGGTTGTTTATTGGGCGCAGCAGTCCGAGAGAACAGCGGCGTTTGAGGTGGCCATCGTGTACACTTTCCTACTGATGCTCGGTAGTCAAAGGCTTGTGGTGGATGAGCAAGGGCTCACAGTCTCAACCATGGGCCGATGGCGCTCTTGGGCGGCGATTCAAGTCGGATGTGATAAACACCCGGCGCCAAATGCCCCAATTGAAGAGTATGCAGCGATGACTTGCTTACATGGCGGTTGTAAACCTCACGGCCATTCAAATCAAACAAGCGAACCGTCCCCTCAAATGCGTCTTCGCCTTGAATGTGAAGCAACCCATCAACCGACGGATTGGGCCAAAATCGAAAACCCGTCTCATCACCCATCTCGAATGTGCCAACCATTGCGCAAGAGTCCTGCTGTTCGTACGCGCCCATGTCAACCGTGCCATAGCGTATCCGCGTGTTGCCGTCCAAATCGCTGGTCAGTCCGGCGGCAAGTGCAGCGGCGTTGTTTCCCTTGTTCACGGCGGGCGAGCAGGGCTTGAGCCTGAAATCGTGGCTTGCGGTATCCGCGAATTCCGGGTATTGACCAAAAATTAGCCCATCTTCAAACGCCTCCAGACTTCCCGGTATGCCGGTGCTGTCGCTCAGGCTCAGCAAGGTGTGGTTGATGTGGAAGCCATACATGGTAAAGTTGTCGGGGTTGTTGTTGTAAAACATTTTCACCATATCGGTCTCTGTTTCCCAAACAACGCAGTTGTCAATGAAAAAGTCGTTGTGATAGCTGTTAGGCTGACTGTACAGCGTGTCCCAACTCTTTAAGAAAATATACTCGTTGTTGTTATAGAATGTGCAATTAGTGACATTCGTTATGATATAATTCATTCGTCCGCCCTGCACTGCTATTCCGCCACCATTGTTGCTAAAAAGGCAGTTGTTGATTCGTGTCGTTACTTTATTGACTGCGCTTCCGCCGGAGGCTCCGCTATGTATCGCCAAGCATATTTTATCGTCCGAAATCCTGCTATGATTATTGAAAAATAAGCATTTTTCAAATGATACTTCCGTTTCACTACTAGAAACAGCGGCTACCGAAGTTGTAAAATTGCCCGATAATTCATTTTTAAAGACGCAATCGCTCACTTCTGTAGTCACCTTTCCTCCATAAGTTGCCAGCATAAGATAAGCCGAGCCGCTGGCAGAGGTGGCTTTGTTGCCATCAAAAACGCAATGTCGCATCCGACAATAAAATTGGACGCCCACTACTGAGGGGGTCAGGGGCCCGACGTAAAAAATGCCGCCGCCCTCCGGCGACACGTTGCTGCGAAAAACACATGAATCCAACACTAGTGTGGTGATGTTCATGGCGGGCGGAAGTCCCTGATAGTAGATGCCGCCGCCCAATTGCCCGGTGTCGCGCTCGAAAACACAAGAGGTCATGCGCGTATTGGAGTTGGCCGTTTGGTTGAAATAAATCCCGCCGCCCTCACCCAACAGGGCATTGTTGTCGGATATAATGCAACGTTCCAAGGTGAATGTGTCTGTCGTCGCACCGGAAGGGCTGTTGATGTACATGGCTCCACCATACAAATATGAGCGGTTGTGGCTGAACGTGCAGTTGCGGAGCACAGGGTTCACCGGGTTTTTCCCTTGAGCAGGGAACAAGGGGTCTTCCCAAGTCGTGCAGAGCGCTCCGCCCAGATAAGCGTAGTTGCGTTCAAAGCGACAGTTGGCAATGATAGGGCGCGAGTTGGCAAGTCCGGCCGAGCCTTCGAGCAGGATGCCCGCGCCCAATCCATCCAACGGGTTGGGGGTGAACTCTCCAAATGAATATCCCCCCGTGACGACGAACCCATCGAACACCGTGCTGTGGTCAAGTCCCTTTCCGCGCACCACATGGTACGAATTGTCGGTGCTCACCCCTGAGATGCCTATGTCGCCGCTCAACACGGTCTCATTTGTCATGGGATTGCGCTGAGCCAGCATCGTTTCCACACCCAAAAAACCGCCATATAGTTGAGTTCCGTTCACAAGGCTGAAGGATATGCCTCGATTGGTACCAGAGGTGGGTTTGTATGTGCCTTTTGCGACCCATATCGCGTCGCCAGACGACGCTATGGTAAGTGCCTGCTGGAGCTCGGGAAAGGCATTGGCCCAACTTGTTCCGTTTTGAGCACCTCCCGACACGTTCTGGTTCACATACCAAGTCGTTTGTGCGGATGCCGCATCGGGTAAGATTGGGCATAGCATGAAAAATAAGGCGTAGCGCATGGGATGTATGTTTTTGTGTTAAATAAAAGCCCCGTCCCGACAACGCCATTTGCCGCCGGGACGGGAATAGGAAAACTCATCAATTCTTTGTGATTTTGCCAGATGCTTGCTGCTGGCCTGCTTTTAAAGAATACCAGTACAGTCCGGATGGATAGCCCTTTGCTTCAGGTATATTTATCTGGTGGTAGCCTGCTGGCAAAGCGATATTTGTCTCAAAAAGAAGTTTGCCGGTAGGGTCGAATAGCGAAAGATTGGCCGTTTCTTTATCAGGCAATTCGAACGCAAAGATGATTTCAGAATTAAACGGAACGGGATAGACAAGTGCCTTGAAATCCGTTCTTGATTTCACTCGGTCCGATTCGGCTCTTTCGGAGGATGCTTCCTCCAGCCGTAGTGTGAGACCAACGCTGTCAATTACTTGGCCAGATTCATCGTAGAACCTCATATCCAATGCCCGGCTGTCCAACTTGAACACATCCTTTATGTCTCCAATGCTGATATTCGCTTCTACCAGAACTTCAAACAGCACTTTGCCATTAAGATTAACTGCATTTCCGTCAGTAGCATACCAAATGCTCCGGAGTATCCCATCATTGTTTCCGGCCAATGTCGGCGTTGAATAATAATAGTTTTCCTCGTCGAATGTGGTGCCAGTGTTTCCGGGCAGCACATTCAAAATGGTGAGAGAGTCCGATGCAAAGCGTGTTGCGAATTGCCAGGCAATCACCTCATTTGCAACAGATGCCACCACTTGTATTTTCTTGACATTACCCACGGCAATGCTTGTGGTTGAACCAGGTACTCTGAGATGCTGCTTGTGGCAATTGTTGGATGATTGCAACACGCTCAGCCGGAGAAAGTCCTGGCGGGCCACACTCAATCGTTTGTGCCTGCATGGCACTTGCCATCAGCAACAATAAAAATGCAAGTGTGTGTGTGTGTGTACAGTATCTTTTACTGCTACATTGAGAATTGGTTCCATGCGTAAATCGTGTTAGAAGATGAAAAAAGAGGGTGAGATATTACCGAAAAATAGTAAACCAATCAGCAACACAACGATAGAAATGCGCAAATTGAGTTCGGGGAGTATGAAATGTTAAAATTGGACACTTTGACTTTTTCCTTCCTTATTGGTAACATACGTCAATCGAGCCAGAAAGAGGTAAGCACATCCACTTTTAATCCACTTTTTATCGCTGCTTTTTGCGCCAATCCCGCATCTTAGCTTCGATATTTAAAAACCAAACTGACATGGCCAATCCTACCACTTACCCCAAGTCTTTTTTCCAATTCCTCGCGGCGCCATTTTCCGACCTTTCATTCGACAAAGCAGGTGGTTTTGTGCGCGGCAATCTTGTGTTCCTCATCTGGATTTTGATAGTGCCCCTGCTCATGTTTGGGGTGAAACAGGGCTGGGAACTCCTCTATGGCTTATTTGATGACAGGGGGCTGTACCCCGGCTTCCGTGCAGCCGCCATGCTGTTCATCTACTACTTGTTAGCCAAGGCTATCTGGCTGTTGCCGCTGCCTTTCTTTCGGAAAATCAATCCTGACACGGTGGAAGGCTTGGCAGAGCTCAACAAATTGCGCCCCGTGACGGCCAACAACCCCTACCGCGGCTTGCTGGTGAGTGCGCTGCCCATGATTTTCTACAGCGTGGCGATGATATGGGTGCAGTCCAAGCGCGATTTCAATGGCTGGTATTTTGCGCTCACGATGGCCACCATTTTGGGCGGCATCGGCTTGATGTGGTGGGTGATGGAGCGAAGCAAACTCAAACTGGGGCGTTTGCAGGAATTGATGTGCGCGAATTGGGGTTTGGTGTGCGTGCTGGTGTGGGTTGCAAAGGAAAACGACACCGTGTTCTGGAACTACTATTTTGTCGGAATCGGTATGTTGGTGCAAATGGCGTTGTTGGGCGGCATCATAAAGCACTTGGAGGAACGGCTTGACCCGGTGAACAAGCCCGGGCTTAACAAAACTCATCGGCGCTATTATCGGCTGGTGTTTGGGACCGTCGTCATCGGCACCTTGGTATTGTCTCTGCTCAGCAACCTGAATGTGCTGTCGCCCACCTTTGTCTTACTCGTCATCATCACTTTTTATGTGCTGCTCAATGATTTGTTGGTGGCCGTCTATGTGTTGAAAAAAGGCAAGTGGCTCAAATACGGCCTCACGACTGGGCTGGTACTGTTGGGTTGGTTCATATTTGTTCGCCCTTCCCCGATACACAACATCAATTACGTCCCTTCCGATTTGCGGGCGGCAGATGACCGTGTTGGGTTCGATGCCTATTTCGCTCTATGGTATCGCAACAACATCGCGCCGCACATTGACACTGCCAGCACCGATACCATTCCCATTTATTTGGTGGCTGCGCAGGGCGGAGGCAGCCGCGCAGGATTGTGGACGAGTGAGTTGCTCAACCGTCTGGAGATTAAGCACGGCTACCAGTTTCATCGCCATTTGTTCGCTATCACCTCCGCCTCCGGAGGCTCGGTGGGCACTGGCTCGACGCTGTCGCTGTGGCGCTATGTGCAGGACCATCCAACGCTCGATGACAGCACCAAAAAAAGCCTGCACCAGCATTTTGCCCCCCAGATGTTTGAGCGCAACTACCTGAGTTCGCAGTTCATGCAATTGTTTGTCAACGAAGTGGGCAAACGCTTCGTCTCCTTGTTCAAAAAAGAAGGGGTGCACGACCGGAATTTGGAACACCAACGGCATGAGGCATTGGGATTTGCCAACGCGGTTCGCTACGGCTTCGAGCAGAGCCATAAAAGCGACCTAAACCCGCTCAACCGCGTTGCCCAAACCTTTGTCAGCGGTGGCGGCGACAGCCTGCGCATCGGAAGCAAGCGCCCCAAAATCCCCAACTATCCCATGCAGCCCTATCTTTCCTATTGGTATTCGGCACCAAAACAAGCGGACACAAGGCTGCCGCTATATTTCCCCATCACGCTCAATATCCAAACGGGCAAACCGGGCTATGCCAGCCCCGTTGCGTGGGATTCGACGCTCTTCGTGGATGCCATTGACATCGTGCGCGACGCAGAGAAAAACTATCCCGGCAAAACACTCGCTATGGTGACGGCCACCAATCTGAGCCAACTGTTCCCTATCATGAATGCCTACACCTATATCAAAGACGTGGGCAACTTCATGGACGGCGGGCTTTTTGAAAATATGGGCTTGACCCTGATGAGCCGCATCCAAGAGCGCCTGAACGCACACATCGCTCAATCGCCCGACATTCCTGCATCGGTGAAACAGCGGCTCAAAATCAAAGTGTTCTTCTTCATCAACGACGACATCTCGACCCCCGAAGGAAAAAACTTCGAACGCCTCAACCAGACTACAGCGACCCTGAAAGCAGTGGCATCCTCTTCCATTCAGGGCAGAAATACTTGGTGGACAGCGTATTTCAACGATGTTTTGGTGAACGAAAAAAAGGAGGCCCTGCCCACTGTGTTGTTGCTGCAAGGCCACGAAACCAAACCAAAGGACAAAGTGCCACTGGGTCGCTGGCTCTCAAAACGCTCGGTGGAGTGGGTATGCGGAAGAGCCGAGGAGGAGATGAAAAAAGGTGGGGACTAAATTTTACACGAATAATGGGTTGAAATAGCCCCAGCGGGGCGGAATGTTGGAGTCCCCGCCAACAGGGGCAGAATAAATGCCGGAACAGCGTTCCGGCGTACGATAGCCACGATTTGAAATGTCCCTCTAACAACTTGCTATTCAAGCGGCCTGATATTGCAGTTCCAGATGGTGCAGCATATCCTTTGTCATCGCGTCGAGGTCGAATTCCGGCTTCCAGCCCCAGTCTTTGCGAGCGGCGGAGTCGTCAATGGAGGCTGGCCAGGAGTCGGCGATGGCTTGGCGAAAATCGGGCTTGTAGGTGATTTTGAAATTGGGCATCCTTTTTTTGATGCTCGCAGCCACCTCTGCCGGAGTGAAACTCATGCCCGCCAGATTGTAGCTGGTGCGCACCGAGAGGCGGTTGGCAGGAGCCTCCATCAATTCCAGCGTGGCGCGAATCGCGTCGGGCATATAGAGCATGGGCAAGCTCGTGTCCTGACTTAGGAAGCACTCGTAAGGTTTGGACTGGACGGCATAGTGATAAATATCCACCGCATAGTCGGTGGTGCCGCCGCCGGGCATGCTTTGGTAGCCGATGATGCCGGGGTAGCGCAGCGAGCGCACATCCACCCCATAGCGGCGATAGTAGTAGTTGGCCCAGTTCTCGCCCGCCACTTTGCTGATGCCATACACCGTTTCGGGAATCAGCACTTCGTATTGCGGCGTGTTGAGGTGTGCGGCCTCGCGGCCAAACACCGCGATGGACGAGGGAAAATAGACCTTCGCCAGATTGCGCTGCCGACTGATTTCGAGCACGTTGAACAGGCTGCGCATATTGATGTCCCACGCCTTCATCGGGTCTTTTTCCCCCGTGGCGCTCAGGATGGCGGCGAGGTGGTAGATTTGATTGACCCTCCATTTTTTCACCACTTCTTCCAGCGCGGCGGCATCGAGCGCATTGAGGACTTCAACTGGGCCATCTTGCGGGCCGAGGTCGCGCAAGTCGGATGCGATGACATTGTCGGCCTGATACACCTCGCGGAGTGCATCGGTAAGCACCGCGCCGATTTGTCCGCCGGCGCCTATGACGAGAATTCGGTCTTGCTTCATCAAACTACTTTGGTTAGGTACACATTGAGTTGACCCGCGAATGTAGAGCGAATGTTCAAACTGCTGGTTTCGGCCAAATTGTTTTTTTCTTGCGCTGCCAAAATCTGATTTTCCCGACAATTGTTTTCCCGTAAAAACACCTCATCGGGCAACCCGTGCTCCTCGCCCTGCGCCAATTTGCCCGAATCGCCAATCGTATTCTGACGGCTTATGAAGAATCCAATTTTTGCCCTTTTGCTTGCTTGTTTTGGTAGCTCCGCGCTGTTGGCACAGAGCTCCTTCACCATTCAGCGCGCCATCGAATGGGATGCCGTGCCCACCAAACATATTCTCTCCGGTGGCGGCGAACTCGAGTTCTGGCATTTCAAAGGCAGCATTTTTCACGACGATGCGCCTACCTTGCCCGTGTTCGCCGAACAATTCCCGCTCGCTGGTTTTTCCAAAATAGAGGTGGAAGTGGCGACGGTGCAATGGGAAACATTTCCCAAAAAGCCCTCGCCGGACGATGCGGCCTTGCGCAACGACCTCGCCTTGCAAACGTCGGTAGAGCAGGAACGTTCCAAATTCGTAGGCCGGGTGGCTTTCATCCCCATCCGACGCGCGGGCAGCGGCTTTGAACGGGCGGTGTCCGTCACGCTCAACGTGCGCGTCACCCCGGAGGCCCAGCCCGTGAAAGAGCGCGGCGGGCCATTCACGTACACCTCCGCCCTGAGCACAGGCACCGTCTATAAGTTCGGGGTCGCCAATTCGGGTGTTTACAGGCTTGACTATAATTTTTTGAAAACAACGCTGGGCATCACGAATCTGGACAACATAGACCCCCGCACCATTCGACTCTTCGGGAATGGCGGCGCTATGGTGCCGGAGCGCAACAGCGACCCGCGCCCCGACGATTTAATCGAGAATGCCATCCAAGTGGTGGGCGAGGCAGATGGAAAGTTCGACGCGGGCGACTACATCCTGTTTTACGCTGTCGGGCCCCGTCCTTGGAACTTTCGCGCCAACGCCAACGACCCCGAACTTACCGTGACCCAACACCTCTATGACCACCACGCATGGTATTTTATCAAAGTAGGCGACGGCAATGGCCTCCGTGTTACTGAACAAAGCCGCGTGAACGCTTCGTTTGTGACGGAGGAGTTCGACGATTTTCAACGACTTGAAGAAGACCGCGTGAACCTGTTGGACAATTTCGTGTCGGCGCAGGGGTCGGGCAAAAAATGGTTCGGCGATTATTTCCTGCAAACAAGGGCAAGGGATTATTCCTTCAGCTTCCCCAACCTCGTGCCGGGCAGCTCGGCGCGGTTGCGAGCGGAGTTTGCTGGCCGCTGCGCCGTTGGCACCACCGTGCGCCTCATCGTGGATGGCAACACGCTCACGCGCAACATCAACGGAGTGCAAGTGAGCGACAATGAAGCGACTTACGCGGCATTGGCGGTTTTTCAGACAAATTTCCAACCTACCGGCACCGACAGGGTAGGGGTCAGAATCGAATACCCGGAAATTGGTCAACAAAGCGAGGGCTGGCTCGACTTCATCGAAATCAACGCACGCCGCCGCTTGCAGATGACCGGGCAATTCATGGAATTCCGCGACAAACAAACCATCACGCAAGATGCCGCCACTTTCCGCATTTCGGGCGTGAACGGCAACCTATTGGTGTGGGACATCAGCAACCCTCAACGACCCTTTTTGCAACAAACACTCAAAAGCGGCAGCACGGTTGAATTCGGAGTCAACACCCTGTTCACCCTGCGGAATTTTGTCGCTTTTTATGAAAATGCCACCTTCCCCCGGCCAGAAGCGGTGGCCGGCAAAATAGCCACCCAAAACTTGCACGGCATCGACAACGTGCATTTAGCCATCGTGTATCACCCCGATTTGCAGGCCGATGCCGCTCGATTGGCCGAGCACCGCCGTCAATACAGCGGCCTCGATGTGGCACTGGTGGACGTGTTGCAGCTCTACAACGAATTTTCGTCCGGCGCGAAAGACCCCGGAGCCATCCGCGACTTCGCCGTCATGCTGCTGGAGCGCAACCCCAACAAGTTCAAATGGCTGTTGCTCTTCGGCGACGGCTCCTTCGACCCGCGCAACATCACCAATAGCCCGAACAACAAAGACCTCATCCCTGTGTACGAGACCGCCGAATCGTTCAACCCGATTCGCGCCTATCCTGCCGACGATTTCTTTGCCCTGCTCAGCCCGGAAGACGGCGGTTCGCTGAGCGGCAAACTCGACCTTGCCGTGGGGCGCATCACCGCGCGGTCGCCGCAAGAAGCGCAAGCGGTGGTGGATAAAATCATCGCCTACGACAGCGACCCTGCCACTTTGGGCGACTGGCAATTGCGCAACCTTTTCATCGCTGACGACGAGGATGCCAACGCGCACATCAATCAGACAGAAAATTTGGCAGCCATGACCGCCGCCGCCGCGCGTTTTTTTAACATCGAAAAAGTTTATTTCGACGCATACCAACAGGTGGCCACCTCCGCAGGCGACCGCTTCCCCGATGCCAAGGCGGCCATCAATGCCAACATTTTCAGAGGAAACCTCGTGACACAGTACATCGGTCACGGTGGCCCGCGAGGGTGGGCACAGGAGCGCGTGGTGGACAACAACGACATCGCAGGCTGGGACAACCCCAACCGCTATCCGCTTATCATCACCGCCACCTGCTCTTTTGGCGGCTACGACGACTACAAAACGCTCACTGGAGGCGAGCAGGCACTCATCAAAGTCAAGTCGGGCGCAATTGGGCTGTTCACCACCACGCGAGCCGTTTATATTTCCGATAACAACACGCTGACCAACGCCGTGCAAACATTCCTGTATCGCCGGGAAAACGGCCAATACCTGACCATCGGCGAAATACTGAGCGCGGCCAAAAACAGCATTTCCAGTGGGTTCGACAATTCGAGGAGATTCACCCTCCTCGGCGACCCCGCCATGTACCTCGCGCTGCCAGAATATCGCGTCGCCACCACCAAAATCAACGACAAGGATGTGGCGGACGGCCAGCCGGACACGCTCAAAGCCCTCATGCCCGTCAAACTCGAAGGCGTCGTGACTGACACATTGGGCAATCTCCTGAGCAACTTCAATGGAAGGGTGTTCGTGTCTGTGTACGACAAGGCGCAAAACCTTCAAACCCTCGGACAAGACCCGGGCAGTTTTGTGCGCTCGTTCAGCGTGCAGCGCAACATCATCTTCAAAGGAAGCGCCACCGTGCGGAACGGCCAGTTCCAAATTGAATTTGTGGTGCCAAAAGACATCAACTACACCTACGGCTTTGGCAAAATCAGCTATTACGCAGAAAACGGGACACCGCTCGACGCAGCGGGCGCCGACGAGAATATCGTGATTGGGGGCAACGCCAACTTGATTCAGGACGACCAGCCGCCCATCGTGACCCCCTACCTCAACACCGATGCCTTCGTGTTCGGTGGCATCACAGACAACTCCCCAAAAATACTCGTGAAATGCTCCGATGACTACGGCATGAACGTCAGCGGCGTGAGCCTTGGCCACGACCTCACCGCCGTGCTCGACGGCAACTTGCTGGAGACCATCGTCCTCAACGATTTTTACGAAAGCGAACTGGACAACTTCCGCAAAGGGCAAGCCATCTATCCGCTGCGCAACCTCAGCGTAGGCCGCCATACCCTGCATGTGAAAGGTTGGGACATCGCCAACAATTCGGGCGAGGGCTACACCGAATTTGTGGTGGCCGAAGACGGCAAAGCCGCGCTCGCCCATGTACTCAACTATCCCAACCCATTCACCACGAACACCTGGTTCCAATTCGAGCACAACCTCGCGGGTCAAGTGCTCGATGTGCAGATAAGCATCTTCACCGTGTCGGGCAAGCTGGTCAAGACCATCATCCACTCCACCCCCGCCGACGGCTACCGGGTGAACGACATCAACTGGAACGGCAAAGACGATTATGGCGACCAATTGGCGCGTGGCGTGTACCTTTACCGCGTGAAAGTACGCGGCACCGATGTGCTTGGCGCGCAAGTGACCGCCGAAAGCGATTTTGAAAAATTGGTGATTTTGAAATAGGCGCCGCCAACGCCCATGACCCATGCTCGACAAACTGCAAGCCCTTCGCGAGAAGTACATTTATCTTGAAGAACAACTCTCCGACCCCGGCATCGTGGCCGATATGGAGAAATCCAAAAAAGTCAACAAGGAGTACAAAAAACTCCAACCCATCGTGCAAGTGGCCGACCAATATGAAAAAGTATTGGCTGACCTCGACAGCGCCCGCGCCGTATTAAGCACCGAAACAGATGCCGAGATGCGCGAACTGGCCAAAGAAGAAATAGCCACGCTCGAACCCGAACTTGATACGTTGGAAACGGCGCTCAAAACCCTGCTCACTCCCAAAGACCCGGAAGATGAAAAGGACGTGATTTTTGAAATCCGCTCCGGCACCGGGGGCGACGAGGCCGCACTCTTCGCTGGCGACCTCTACCGAATGTACTCCAAGTATTTTGCCGAACAAGGCTGGGAAGTGGAAGTGGTGGATGAAAACCCCGGCACCGTGGGAGGCTACGCCAAAATCGTGCTCGAAGTGACAGGCGAAAACGTGTACGGCAAACTCAAGTTCGAGTCAGGCGCTCACCGAGTGCAGCGTGTGCCCGACACCGAAACCAAAGGCCGCGTCCACACCTCTGCCGCCACCGTAGCCGTGTTGCCCATCATGGAGCCAGAGGATATTGACATTCGCAAAGAAGACATCCGAACCGATGTGTTCCGCGCATCGGGGGCGGGCGGCCAGCACGTCAACCGAACCGAATCAGGGGTGCGTTTCACCCACTTGCCCACCGGAGTAGTAGCTGAGAGCACCGAAAGCCGCTCGCAACACAAAAACCGCGAAATCGCCATGGGGCGCCTCATCCAGCAAATACGAGAGGCCCAGCTCCAAAAAGAGGCTTCCGCGCTCGCGTCCGCTCGCAGGAGCCTCGTCGGCTCCGGCGACCGTTCCGAAAAAATACGCACCTACAACTGGCCACAAAATCGCGTGACCGACCACCGCTTGGAAGGCGACCACAAGAACTTCAACCTCGACAAGGTCATCGAAGGAGACTTGGCGCCGCTCATCGAGGCGCTCACTATCGCGGACAACGCCGCGAAATTGCAGGAGGGGTGAGGGTAAATGCCCTATGTCTATTTCGTGCGAGCAATGCCGATATCAGTTGTTGGGTATTGAAATGGGGCATCCATCTGCACTCATGCTAACCCCGCAGACCGACGTCTCGTGTCGTGCTGCCACGATGTACGGGTGGGAATAAAGTCTACGCAATCAACTCGGTTCGCTTATTTTTGCGTGAAACATTTTCTACCCGATGGATATGCCTGAAATTGGAATTCCGCAGATTGAATATCTGAAAGTAAAAAACTACCGGGCGCTTCAAAATATCGAGTTGAAGGCTATCACGCCACTTACAGTATTCTTAGGGCCAAATGGAAGCGGGAAGTCAACGATATTCGATGTGTTCGCCTTTTTGTCCGAATGTTTCAATACCGGGCTGAGAAAGGCTTGGGATAAACGAGGGAGGTTTAGAGAACTGCGCAGCCGGGGACAAAACGGCCCCATCGAATTTATGATAAAGTACCGGGAATATCGGGGTTCGCCGCTTATTACATACCACCTTGCCATAGACGAAGGGCCAAAGGGCCCACTTGTCTCTTCCGAATCACTTCGATGGAAACGAAGAGAAAAAAGCCAGCCCTTTTATTTTCTCCGTTTTCAAAATGGGAAAGGCGAAGTCGTCAGCGGCGATATGCCCGACGAGCACGACGAGCGCGTACGCGAAGAATTGTCGTCGCCCGATATGTTGGCAGTCAACACGCTGGGGCAATTGGCCAAACATCCCCGTGTCGGTGCGCTTCGCCGGTTTATCAGCGATTGGTACTTGTCCTACCTGTCGGCGGACAACACACGGGGCATCACCGAAGCTGGCCCTGTGGAACGGCTGTCACAAACTGGTGACAATCTGCCCAACGTCATTCAATTCCTGAAAGAAGAACACCCGGAACGTTTGGACGAGATACTGGCCACATTAAGTGACCGAATCCCGCGCTTAGAAAAAGTAGATGTGGGCATGATGCAGGACGGACGCCTACTGATGCAAATTAAGGATGCGCCATTCGAGCAGCCAGTGCTCGCCAAGTTCGCCTCTGACGGCACCCTTAAGATGCTGGCCTACCTCACCGTGCTGTACGACCCCAGCCCCCCCCAACTTATTGGCATAGAAGAACCGGAAAACCAGCTGCACCCACGCTTGCTTCCCGAACTCGCCGAAGAATGTCGCAAAGCATCCGGCAACTCACAACTGCTCGTCACGACACACTCGCCCTTTTTTGTAAACGGACTGAAACCTGAAGAAGTCTGGGTTATTTACCGCGATGTGGATGGATTTTCCAAGATGAGACGCTGCTCAGATATGCCCAGAATCAAAGAATTTATCAAACAGGGAGCACTGCTCGGCCACTTGTGGATGGAAGGACATTTTGACGTTGGCGACCCATTAAACCAAAAATAGACTATGACAAAAAGACATCTGGAAATCCTCACCGAGGAGCCTTCGGCTGAAGCCGCCCTGCGCTTGCTGCTTCCCCAAATCGTCGGCAACAGAGCGACTTGGAAAATCATCACCCACCAGGGCAAATACGACTTACTCAAACAGCTGCCTTTTCGCCTAAATGCTTACAAAAAAAGTTTGGCGGACAATGAGCGAATCATCATTTTGGTGGACAGAGATAAAGATGACTGCTTGCAACTCAAACAGCAAATGGAAACAGCTGCCGCACGGGCCGGACTGACCACCAAATCGGTTGCACAGGCCACAACCTTTCATTTGGTAAACCGGATTGCCATTGAGGAAATAGAATCTTGGTTTTTAGGTGATGAAGCGGCCATTTGCACTTCTTACCCCGCTTTGCGAGCCTTTCCGGGCTCGCTTCAAAAACGGATGCCCGATAACATCGCCAATAGTTGGGAAACGCTTGAAAAAACACTCAAAAACGCCGGGTATCGGTCTATTGGCGGCAAAATCGAGGTAGCCAAAAAAATTGCCCGGAATATGAACCCCAAGGCCAACCGCTCCAAAAGTTTTCGTGTGTTCGTAGAAGGTATTACTGCCTGCATTTCATGAATTTATGCCCTGATTCGCCAAGATTTATCGGATGCGCATGACCAATGTTCCCGATTTTGAATGAATCAGGACTTCGCTTCTGCTGAAAACTTGACTATGCGAAGCATATAGTCAACGCAAACCAGCCCCATCCGCTTCACTTGGCCGGGCAAGCCCCTGAGAACGGAGCCTGACAAGATGGTTTTGAACGAACGGCACTCGCAATCCTTTGAAAATCAAACAAATCAATCAAGTGCATCCCTGCCTTGCCAACGGGCAGGTCCAAATCCTCTTTAATCGGGGTACAAACTCGTTTTTCCTGCAAAAAATACCGGAAAACTATTCAACCAATCAGAGTAGGCTGATTGCCCCCAAAAGCTGTATTTCCCACGAATTCGCCACCATTCGCACCAAACCCCCACCGATTTCGTTCTTTTTGCCCAAACGGAAAAAACATGAATCGGAATTCTCTGCTGCTGTCGGTAGCCCTCTGCTTTTGCGTCGCCGCTGCGTTCGCCCAACCCACCTCCGTCCCTCCCTATTTCACAGTGGAAAGTGCGCCCAACAAAGCCAAAAACGCCTACAACGATGGGGTGAGCGAAGCTCGCAAAGGCAACACAGCCATCGCCATCGGTTTTTTTGAACGCGCCTTGAAAGAATCCCCCACCTTCATTGACGCGCAGCTGATGTGGGCTGATGCGCAGTACGAAAGCATGGATTTCGAGCGAGCGCGAGAAGGCTACAAAAAAGTGCTGGCCCTGGACGCCAGCTATGCCCCACGCGCACATTTTTATCTGGCCAACTGCTATTGGGGAGAAGACAGCTTTGAGAACGCCGCTTTTCACGCCGAGCAATACCTCGCTTCCAATCCACAAAACCCAAAGTCGCTGCGCGAGGCACGGCGTTTGGCGGAAAACGCCCGGTTCGCCGCCCATGCCGTCAAAAATCCGGTTCCATTCAAGCCCTTGTCAGTAGGCCCCGGCATCAATTCGCCCGCCGACGAATATCTCCCCTCGCTCACCGCCGACGGCCTCACCATGATATTCACACGGCGCGACGGCTACGACGAGAATTTTTACCAAAGCGAATGGAAAAACAATGCGTGGCAGAAAGCCGTGCCGCTGGTAGGGGTCAATACACCCATGAATGAAGGAGCGCAGCACATTAGCCCCGACGGCTCGTGGCTCGTGTTCACAGCCTGCAATCGCCGCGACGACGGCTCGCAGGGCAGTTGCGACCTCTATTGGTCGCAGTTCAAAAACTCGGCGTGGACCAAGCCCATGCCTTTCAGCGCGGCTATCAACTCGCGCGATTGGGAAGCCCAACCCTGCATCAGCGCCGACGGCAAGACCCTCTTTTTCAGCAGCACCCGACCCGGCGGCAAAGGCGGCAAAGACCTGTGGAGCACCACCCGCCAACCAAATGGTAAATGGAGCAAACCCGAAAACCTCGGAGACAACATCAACACGGAAGGCGACGAACAGACCCCCTTCCTGCACCCCGACGGCCAAACACTCTACTTCACCTCCGACGGGCTGCCCGGCATGGGACAAAACGACCTCTATTTCGCCCGCCGCCAACCCGACGGCACTTGGGGCAAGCCGCAGAATCTGGGTTTCCCCATCAACACAAAGGCCAGCGAAGGCACCCTGACCGTCAGCCTTGATGGGCGCACCGCTTATTTTGCGGCCAATCGGCCCGGAGGTCAGGGCGGCATTGATATCTACCAATTCGATTTGCCCGAACACGCTCGCCCACGCCCCGTCACCTACGCCCGCGCCCGCGTGAGAGATGCCGCGACGGGCAAACCCTTGGTGGCCAAAGTAGATTTCGTGGACTTGAAAACAGGACAATCCTATGTCTCCTCTTTTACCAAGAGCGACGGGGCCACACTGGTCTGTTTGCCCGCAGGCATGAACTACGCGCTCAATGTGAGCAAGGAGAAGTACCTGTTTTACTCCGAGAATTTCAACTTGGTAGATACTGCTACCTTCGCCGAGCCTTTTTTGCTAAACATTGACTTGCAACCCATTCCCCCCGATTCGGCAGCCCCCAGTGCTCAGCCCGTGGTGCTTCGAAACGTCTTCTTCGAAACAGGTTCCGCATCGCTGCGCCCCGAATCCTTCACGGAACTCGATCACCTCGTCGCCTTGCTCAACGAGGTGTCCACGCTGCGCATTCAGATCGGAGGGCACACCGACAACGTCGGCGACGATGCCAGCAACCAGCGCCTTTCGGAGGCGCGAGCCAAAGCGGTCTATGACTACCTGATTTCCAAAAGCATCGCACGCGAGCGCCTCCAATACAAGGGCTTCGGAAAAAACCATCCGCTAGCCCCCAACGATACGCCCGAAGGCAGGGCGAAAAATCGCCGCACGGAGTTTGTGGTGTGGTGAAAGCAGCCGTTGTCCGCAAATTTTTAGCAGCATAAATGGGCCATCGGCCAACCCGAAACACTCTACTTTTGTTTTTCCAAAAAAAATCGTAAAAACATAGTCAGCCTCCAAACGCAGAGGACTCGGACGACAGCCTTATATGTTTTTGACAGGATTTGCAGGATTTTTCGCAGCGAAGCCTCCTCATCTATCCTGTAAATCTTGTGAATCCTGTCAAAATTCAATGTCTGTTGTCCCGCCTAAGTTTTTCCAAAAAATTGCAGCACTTCCAATCAATCGGCTCATGGTCCCAACAAAAACTGTCAATCAGACGGGAGCGTGAGCCAACAAATCAACAAACGCCATGACAGCTACCCTTGCCTCTGCCACCCAAAAACTCGACCGACTGGGCTATCTCGACCTCGAAGTGGGCCCCGAACTTGACCTCGTGGCCGAAATCAACCGCCTGAAAAAAGAGAAAAACGCCATCATCCTGGCGCACTACTATCAAGAATCGGAAATTCAGGACGTGGCCGACTTCATCGGGGACTCGCTCGGCCTTTCGCAAAAAGCCGCCGCCACCGATGCCGACATCATCGTGTTCGCCGGGGTGCACTTCATGGCCGAGACCGCCAAAATGCTTTCGCCGCACAAAAAAGTGCTGCTGCCCGACCTTAAAGCAGGCTGTTCGTTGGCCGACTCCTGCCCGCCGCATTTGTTCAAAAAATTCAAGGAGAAATATCCCGACCATATCGTGGTGTCGTACATCAACTGCACGGCCGAACTCAAAACGCTGACCGACATTTGTTGCACTAGCACCAATGCGGTCGCCATCATCGAAAGCATCCCGAAAGACCAGCCCATCATTTTTGCGCCCGACAAAAACCTCGGCGCTTACCTCATCAAAAAAACCGGACGCGACATGGTGTTATGGAATGGGGCCTGCATGGTGCACGAGATATTCAGCCATGAGCGCATCGTCAAACTGAAAAACCGCCACCCCAACGCAAAATTTATCGCCCACCCCGAATGTGAGGCGCACATTCTCGACATGGCCGATTTTATCGGCAGCACCACCGGACTGCTCAAATACACCATCAACGATTCCGCACAAGAATACATCGTCGCCACCGAGTCGGGCATTTTGCATCAAATGCAGAAGGCCAGCCCGCACAAGACTTTCATCCCGGCACCGCCCAACAACAATTGCGCATGCAACGACTGCCCACACATGAAGCGCAACACGATGGAAAAACTCTACCTCTGCATGGAACACGAAATGCCCGAAATCACCCTGCCCCAATGGGTGATAGAGCAAGGGGTGAAGTCCATTGACCGGATGATGGAGATTTCGGAAAAAGCGGGGTTGGGGTTGAAGTAGGTGGCTCTTATGGGTTTTCAGCCAAACAAATCGTCCAAAAGGTCAGCACCTCTTCCACCAAGCCGATACTGTGGCTGTTGTGTTTAAGCCCGAAGGTGGTAAGCAAGGTGAGCATGAGATATTTTGAGCGTGTTCAGAAAGCTGTGTCATCCCAATGGAGACGATAAGAAAACACAGAGGCACGAAGGGCACAGAGTTTTGGTTTTCAATAATTTACATTCCTTTAAGCGCGGCGTGTATTGCGTAAAAAGAAAACACCCGGTATGGTTTGACACACTTTTCTGAACACTCTCGATATTTTTTTCGGGTATTCGTGACGGCTTGGAACACCGACATTTAGTGCCGCAATGCTTGGGCATCTGCCGCAGTCAGCGTGTATTCCGTATTTTAGAACTTGATTTCAAAAAGATTGATAATCTGGTCGTTGTGGTCAAGGACAAGGTCAATTTGCGCACCCTCCTCCGTCGTGTCCCCCCTTTGGATGAAAGCCGACGATGAGGCATAAACCCCCGAAATATCCAGTGCCTTTTTCACTTGCGGCAGGTGCTCGAAGCATACATTTTCACAGACATACCCAGCCCATATCTTGGCGGTCTGTGTTTGGCTGATGTGTTGCCATACGTTGTCTCTCTCGTTTTTGTTTTTTTTCTATGAAGCGCAGGTAGAAGTATGAGTATTCATCTGTCAGACGGAAAAGCATATCTTTCTTTTTTTGCCAAAAGGATAGTAAGAGGTCACAAATCCCGATTGTTCCAGTTCCTCCAACACACGCGAAGTGTTGCCGCCCTCAGGGAGCTTTCCTTTGCGCGCAATGTCGGCGCGACCCATGCCTTGACGTGATTGGGCCAGCATTCTCACTATCGCAGTGTGATTGTCGGCATTCGCAAAAAGCGATGGGTAGAGTCTCGGAAACGCGTCGCTGAGCAGTCCATTGGGCGCGAAACAATTATCCTTGATGTTCTGAACGGCACTTTTCCCTGCTTCCACTTCTTTGAGATAATGGGGGATGCCTCCCATTGCCATGTATGCCTTGATTCGCTAGGATTTGTTAGATGAACATGATTGATGTTCTTGATTTTTAGCAGATTGCGATTGCAGCCATGCTCAAAACCTAACGGCGCAAAGTATAAATCTGCACCATTTGATAATGGTTGTTCAGAAGGATTTGCTGCTCTTCAACACACCCAATAAGTAGTGCCTCGCTCATGCCCCAAATATATTATTGGCGAAATCGGGGGTAAATCTGCCAGATTCCGCCAGCAATACCTTCAAAAAAACGCACGGGGGGCGGAGCAACTCGCCTCCCATGCGCGAACGAAGAGTCATTGTGTTATTTGAAAAAATCTAGGAGGAGCAAGGTGTCAATGACTTGGGGCGGTCACTTTATCCGCTTGCCCTCAATTTCTTGGCCACCTTGAAACAGCGTCATCTTGTCCACTTTCCCATGCTCGTCGGGATAAAACTCGATGTCGGCTTGCACCACTTTTAGGAAAAAACGAGTAGGTGAAGCGGCAAATACCTCGAAGCGGGGTTGTCCCGTCGCTTGGCAAAACAGTTGAGCGCCCTCTCGCGTTACCGCGATATTGAAGCCGGGCATCAACTGGTACTCTCCGACGAACTTGTCGAGGTCTTGTTCCGACAACGTTATTTCGAGACGAGCGGCAGGCAGCGGCTTGTCTGTTCTTACCCAAAGGTTGTCAGCCGCCGTGCGGTCATTCACAATCGCCCTCGACACTTTTTTTTCGCCGCCTTTTTCGCGCTCGAAAGTGATGCGGGCAAATGACTCCTCGAAGAAAAACTGGTCAGTGCCATAAGGCACGATTTTGTACTTCTTTCCACCGGAACGTTGGGAGTGCAACTGCCCATTTTCCACAGTGATGAGGCGCTGTTCCTTTTTTTCATTTTCGTAGACACCCACATACTGCTCCAATGCATTGGTTTCCATGGCGATAGCGGTGGGTTGAAAGGGTTTTCCGACTGTTAGTGCCGCCAATTTAGCGGTCAAATCGTGCGGAGGCTCACAATCGCAATTAGTCAGAATCGCCACGCAAACTTCCTCTTTGGGCAAATAGACCAAATCGCTCAGGAAGCCGTGAATGCCGCCGCTGTGCTCCACCGTTGGGCTGCCGAGCAGGTTGCCCATTTGCAACCCATAGCCATAGTGCGTGTTGGTGCCGTCGGGCAGTATGTATGATTGGGTCATTTTTTTCAGTGATTCAGGTTTCACCACTTTACCGCCGTGCAAGGCTCTGGTCCAGATATGCAAATCCTCCACCGTGGAAAGCAGCGACCCCGCGGCGTAGGGCTGCGTCATGCTCAGGTAAGGTGCGTTTTGGTAGGTGCCTGCCACGTCGCTCTCCGAATAGCCCGCCGCTCGGTTTTTTATGACGGGTGCCACATCGCCGTAGTAGGAGTTGTTCATGCCGAGTGGCTTGAAAAAATGTTCGGTCACATACTCCGTGTAGGTTTGACCCGATGCCTTTTCGATGATGTAGCCGAGCAGGATGTAGCCGGAGTTGTTGTATTCCCACTTGGCATCCGGGTCAAAATCCATCGGCTGGTTTTTGAAATAATCAATCAACTCGCTGACCGTGAAATCCTTTCGGTGCACTTCGGGTGTCCATTCCTTCATGCCAGTGTAGCTTTTGATGCCCGATGTGTGGGTGAGCAAATGCTCCACGGTGATTTTTTTTCCGTGTGTGGGATAATCGGGGATGAACTTCGTCAAGTCATCCCGCAACGACAATTTGCCTTGCTCGGCCAGTCGCATGATGGCCGCGCCAGTGAACTGCTTGGTGACAGAGCCGATGCGAAAAACATGGTCGGTGCGCAGTGGTACCCCGAGTTCGAGGTTGGCCATGCCAAAAGCCTTGTGATAAATGATTTGACCTTTTTCCGACACCAATACCGCGGCTCCGGGGCCATCGGCTTTGAAGGCTTGGCCGAGCAGGTTGTCGAATGATTCAGTGAGATTTTGAGAAAAAACGTGAATGGAAAGGCTGAGGAATAAGCAAAAAAACAGACGGGATTTTAGTTTGACCATTATGTGGAGGTAGTTGCAATGATGAACGATTGGCGAAGAAGATAGGTCTTTTTGCGCGTTTGGCGAAAAGACATCAATCTGGCGGCACACGTTACATCGTTCCAAAAAAAAGATGCACGAAACGCTGCCCTTTCACCACGCGCCAAGGCAGGTGAATGGCGGGTTTTTCGATGTGGGCGGTATTGAGGGTGGGTTCGCCCGGTTTGGGCAGCGAGGGTCTCCGGCACCCGAGGAGCAGAAGACCCAAAAGCGAAAGCAGGATGAGCTTTGTTTTCATAGCAAGCAATTTTAATTGTTTATAGCCTAATTAACGGTCGTATTGGTGCAGGTCGTATCGCTCTATGATGCCGATGATTTTTTCGGCATAGCCTCGGTCGGTTGCGTAACCGATTGACTTCAAGCCATAAGCCCATTTCCGGTAATCTTTACCATGTCTTTTCAGACTGGCATAACGACCGGATGCCAGCAATTCGCTGTGTGCTCGCCAACTTTCCCATGGCGATTTGAATTTTCTGAAAAAATCCTTGTGCGAATCGTCGGTAAAGTTGGTGCAGTGCCCCTTCCTGCAATTGCGAGAGAAGCACTTGATACCAAAGTGGTTGTTGTTGTTCACGGCTAGTTTGCTGGTGCCGGCGCGGCTTTCTATCAACCCCTGCGCGAGGCTGATGGAAGCAGGAATGCCAAACTTCTGCATCTCACCAATCGCTATTTTGTGATACCGCTGGATGTAGTCGTTGGCTTGCTTGGCGAATAGCTCCGAGTGGCCGACCGGTGCGGCGCTGCTTTTTGGCTTGGTGGCAGGCTCGGCAGGTGCCGCCGATTTGGTGGGTTTGGGCTTGATGGCTGGCGCTTCGAGCGGCATTTTTTCCTCCTCGAGCGCGGTGATGACGGGTTCGTCCATGTATGTTTCGGGGGTTGAGGCCGATTGGCCCAAGTCGGTGAGCAGAAGCAGGTAAGCGCCGACGGCGAGCACACCGATTTTGATAAGGGTGTTGCGCTCGAAAACGCCCATAGTGTAGCGGTGTGCCTGAAACTTGAAGGCCACCCAAAAGCGCCTAAGTCTGTGCAGGACGAGTCGCCATTTGTTGACCCGTTGTCGCTTGTGGGTTGGTTCATCCACTATGCGCCCCGGAAGGTTTGTGCCTTGTCTGCGGCGCTGAGCAGTGGTGTTGGCCCGGCTTTTATGCTGCGGTTTATATGCTTCCGGTTCGGTGTAGTAACCTTTAGCGATACTCATGGCGGAAAGAGGAATAAGTGAAAAAAATGTTTGTTTGCATACCATCTGATTGGGCGGACAAATGTAAAACAAGAATTTTAATTTTAAAACAAGAAGTTTTTAAAAAGTTTTAAATTTGTCGTTTTTAATCGTTTTTATGAAATAAAATAAACAACGTTAAAAACGATTTTTAAAACAATTTTATGTCAATCAATGGCACCTCGAATGAGAAATTTGAGGTGTTGGCGCGACGCAGGCATCCTCGAAGAGCCTTTTCTCGCCAATAGGCAGCGTTTGACCGCGAACACTCGTTTCTACTGCACACGGGTGTCCGGTTTTGCCGAACAAACAAAACACAATAACTTTCCAACGGAAATCAACTCATGGATTTCGCCCTTAATTTGGAACGTGCCGAACATAACCTCGTCGCTGCGCTTGCCCGTCAGGAACGCTGGGCCCAACAAAAATTGTACGAAGAGCACTACGGCAAAATGATGGGTATCTGCTTGCGCTATGCAGGGTCGCGCGATGAGGCGCTTGACCTGCTGCACGAGGGTTTCATCAAGGTTTTTCAGAACATCGGACGATACCGCCCCGGCACCTCTCTACCCGCGTGGATTCGCACCATCATCGTGAACACTTGCATTGACTACTATCGCAAGACGATTCGCCGCCGCACCGAAGACCTCAACGATGCGCACTACCTTTCCGACGATGCGCCTGATGTGTTGAGCAATCTCACGGAACAGGAAATCCTCGCCGCCGTGCAAGAACTTTCACCTGCTTACAGGGCGGTTTTCAACCTCTATGTGGTGGAGGGCTACTCGCACAAGGAAATTGGCGATGCGTTGCAAATCACTGAAAGCACCTCGCGCAGCAACCTCGTGAAAGCAAGATTGAAACTTCAAGAGTATTTCGCCGCCCGACGTATGGAATTTGAGAAAGGGGAGGAATGAAACGGGGCGAAATGGATTCTAACTTTTTGAAATTAAGGCATTTGTGCCATGAACGATAATTTTTTTGATAAGCAAATAAAGACCACGCTCGACAATTTGGAGGCTCCATACGATGCCTCCACTTGGGCGATGCTGGAGCAACGACTGAACGCGCCGTTTGTGGAAGAACAGCCCGCAGCGGTGGATGCAGTGGACAAAGCAGTGTTCAGAACGTTGGAACGGTTGGAAGCGCCTTATCAGCCTGCGCACTGGAATATGCTCGCCAACCGAATGCAACAAACTTCGCTGGCCCGCAGGCGTGTGTGGGTGGCCAAGTTGCTTGAGGCGGCTATTTTCCTGTTGTTGTTGGCCAATTTAGAGGGCTTTTTGGGCAGCGGAGCATCGCGGCCACAGCGCCAACCAGAGAAACGGGCTTTGCCCCCCTCCGACCGTCCGCAAGCAGACAGGAATATGCCGCGTGGCAAACACAAAGCCGCGATGCACACGGTTGATGCGTTGAGCAACGCGCACGCAGCCTCTCGACTGTTGGATGCGGCGGCGATTCAGCACTTCGACGAGACGATTGCCGGTGCGCTTGGCTCGCCATCAGAAGAACAGCGCCATCAAAATTTGTTGGAATCGCTACCTACTCATTGGGCATCCATGAAGGATATGATGAGCCTTCCTGTGTTGCCGACCCACTCTGTGCGGCACTCGCAGTCCAGCCCAGTCGCGTTTGCAAAAGTCAAGGTGAAAGCACCCAAACAGCATCGTTTTTATGCGGCGACGTTCGCCCATTTTGAAAACAACAAGGTGAGGAGTGGCGACTACTCCAACACTTCAACGGGTCACGGTGGCGGCATGGCTATCGGCTACCGCATCGGGCAGTGGGGGGTGGAGGCGGGCCTCTCGTACAGCCGCCGACAGTTTGAGCCTAAGAAGCAAATTGAGATTTACGCTGGCAGCACAGTGCAGGGTTTTCATGGCTCTTTTGCCACCAATGTGGAGGCTGATGTGGTTGCTGTGCCGGTAAAAGTGACACGCCGCGTGGCAAAATTGGGTCAGGCAACTGCACATGCCGTGGGGGGCGTCACCACGAATTTTGCCGTGACCAAAAACTTCGATTACGGCTCCGTTTTTTACCCCGCGCCCTCGTCGTCGTCCGACCCCAATCCGCCTACCCAAGCGCCTAAATTGCGCAAGGATGGCAAAGGTGTGTTAGAAGGAGGGGGCTTGCGTGAAAATGTCTATGCCTCAGCCGACGTGGGTTTGCGCGTGGAGCATCCCATCGGCCAACGTTTTGCGGCGTTTGTGGAGCCAGCCTATCGAATGGCGCTCGGCAGCAAGGGCATTGGGCCTAACCCTGCTCGGCTTAACACGTTTGCGGTGCAAGCGGGCGTGTTGGCGACACTTTGAAAAAGACTGAGTTGGTTGATGCGTAAAAATGGGTTGAGGAGACAGCCTCCTCAACCCATTTTTCATGTAATTTGTAAAAACTTGGACAGGGCAGCCCTTGCGTAGATTTTTACTCTAAACCTCAGAAATCCATCCTCACTCGCAGGTTGATGCGCCGTCCCGTCAGGTAGTTGGGGATGGCGTATTGCACGTTCGTAATGGCTTTTATCCAAGTGTTGGAAGCCTCGTTTGCTACTTTCATGAGGTTGAAGACTTCGAGGCTTGCCCATGTGTTGCGGGTGAAGCGCAGAAAGTGCTGGGGGCGGCGTTCGAGCCATTCCTTTTTCCAGAGTTGAAACCCGAACCCGATGTCCACGCGGTGATAGGGGGTGAAGCGATATGGGTTCCGATACTCGATGTTGTTGTCGGGGATGCCAAAGGGCAGGCTCGTGCCCACCGTGAAATTGAGCTGCATCGTGATGTTTTTGTTTTTCCGAAGATAGTCTTGGAAATAGGTAGAGAGCGTGAAAAAGCGGTCGGTCGGGCGCGGCACGTCCTTTATGTCGCGCCCCTCGCGGTCGCCCAGTTTGCGGATTTTATGCTGCACGCCCGTGATGGCTTCGCGGGTGCGCAGTAGCGAGATGTTTATCCAGCTCTCTGCACCTTCCACGAATTCGCCGTTAAGCCTGATGTCAATGCCTGTGGCATAGCCGGTCGAGTTGTTCTCGCCTGCATATCGGATGCGCACGTTGTCGAGGTCGTAGGAGACCAAATCCCACAGCGACTTGTAATAAGCCTCCGTGATGAGGCGCATTTTCACGGGGCGGTATTTGCCCCAAAGAAAGTCGTAGGTGAAACCGGCTACCAGATGAGCCGATTTCTGTGCGGCCAAGTTGGTGTTCACGGTGCCGTCGGGTCTGCGCATTTCGCGGTAAAATGCGGGTTGGTAGTACAAGCCACTGGCCACCCGATAAGATATGTCGCGCTTGGTGTTAAGGGGTTTGTAGAGAAATTGCGCGCGAGGGGTGATGAACCAATCGCGATTCAAGGTCCAATACTGCCCCCGAAGGCCGCCGCTGAGTTGCAATTCGCGCTTGCCGTCTTTTCTCCATGTCCAAGTATCCTGAAAAAAGATGCTGAATCGGTCGCTTTGCAAGTTGTTGCGGGTTTTCAGCACGTTGCGGACGAATAAAAAATTGGTGTCGTAGGGCAGGGAGTAAAGCGCCGAGTCGAGGCGCTCCCACTCGTTGATTTTGTCGTTGATGCGTTCGTTTTGCCATTTGGCCGACCATTGCAAAAAGTGGCTTCGGGTCAATCCTTCGTCCGTCAAATCGCGCTGGAATTCGATGCCCCCCCGATATTCGGCGTTGAGCACATCGGCGGTGAGGTAGTTGCGAATCCAAGTCTGTTGGGTACCAGTGCCGAGTATGTTGACGATTTCGCCGAAGTTGTCGGAGCCGAGGTTTGATTCCAGTTCGCCCAAAATATAGTTGCCGATGATGTCGAATCGTTCGTTTTCCTGACTTCGCCAAGTGGAGGCCATGAACTTGTGGTAGAGTGGGTTGCGCTCGCGGTCGGGCAGGTAAGTGAGTGAGATGCCCCCCATGGCTTGCGTGAAATCATCCACTTCCTGTCCCTCGAAGGCTGTTCGGATTTGCAGGGCGTAGTCAATGAGGCCAAATGCTCGCACGAGACTTTCCGGTACATAGTTGTAGCGCGCTCGGTTGTAATTGCCGATGACCCCCAATTGCCAATCGCGGCTCAGGTCGTAAGTGAGGTAGGCCTGCACATCGGTGAAGTTGGGCACATATTCTCCCACCACATCGAGGCTGCCGAGCAGGAGGCGAGTTGTCTTGTAGCGTGTGCCCACGAGGTAGCGAAACGCGCGATACGAGTCTTTTTTTGATTTGACACTGCCCTCTATGTGCGCGGACGCGCCCAACAAACTACCGCTCGCACTGGCTCGCAGGCTATCGGGACGCTTGTATTTCACATCCAGCACGGACGATAGTTTGTCGCCGTATTTTGTCTGAAACCCACCACTGGAGAAGGACAAGTCGCGCACGAGGTCAATGTTGGGGAAGGTCAAGCCTTCTTGTTGGCCGGCGCGAATCAATTGTGGGCGATATATCTCAAAGTCATTGACATAGACAAGGTTTTCGTCGTAGTTGCCACCGCGCACTTGATATTGAGAGCTCAGTTCGCCGCCTGTGCCCATGTTGGTGCCCAGTGCGATATGGGGCAGCACGCTCTCCAAGTTGCCCGTCGTGCTGGGCAGCAGCTTGAGCGCCTCTAGATTTCTTTCTCGCACCATGCCGCCGTCGTCGAGCCTTCGTTCGCTGATGACCACTTCCAGGTTCGACTCGGTAGGTGCCAGCCGCACATCCAGCGCAAAACGCGCACCTGCCGGAAGGGGCAGTATGTCGGCGCTGCTTTCCTTGTAGGCCACGCGACGAAAACCCAGCGTGACGCGCTCGTTGGCAGGCACTTGAATGGCGAAGTTGCCGCGCTCGTCGGAGGTGACTGCCGTTCTGCCGCCTTTCACAAAAACGGTGACGAGTTCCACGGGTTGAGCGGTGGCGGCATCGGTGAGGCGACCGAAGACGGTGGCTGTTTGTTGCGCCCGAATCAAACACGGTGCAATGAGAAGCAAGATTAAGAGGAGTGTCTTTTGTTGGGACATGTATCAGTACATCCTTAGCAAGGTGCAAAATATACCCTGATTCGCCAAGATTTATCGAATGCTCAGGATTGAGGTCTCTGATTTTGAACGAACCAGAACTTTGCCCTTGCTGAAAACTTGACAACGCGAAGTATAACCGCAACTTCGTTTAAGAAAACTTCCACGAACGTTAAACAAACGAAGCGGCAAAGGCGTTACCGTGCATATTTTTTGTTTGTTTATAGTTCAGGGGGTGTTCTGCGCAATGCAGAGCGCCCCTATTCTGTCTTGCAGCAATGGAAAGGTGTTTTTCAGAAAGACCGACAGGCTACCTTCTTGCCTTTGCCGCGAGGCCAAAATTGGGAGGGCGAAGGTATCGCCCTTTTCTGAATGGTGATGTGCCAATGGGAAGTACGGTCGAATGCTGACACAATCATCCTGAAATATGGTAAGAATGTTCGGAGGTGAGAGGCGTGCTCCTATTCTGATGCGGCAGCCCATCAATCGTCGAAATCAAAAATTTCGGCCAGATACCCCTTGTTGTTTTTATCCGGGTAGCGAGGGGAGGCTTGTTGCCCTTTGGTGCTGTCGAATTGTGGAAAGTCGCTGTCTCGGTAGGCGTTTTGGGTGTAGTGTTGCGCGGCGCGGGCGATGATTTTGTCCAGTTCGCCACGGTCGAGCCAAACGCCTCTGCATTGTAGGCAATAGTCTATCTCAACGCCGTGGCGCTCAGCTGCTTGGAGCGGGATTTTGCAAAGTGGGCACAGCATAGTCTTGTGTTTTTAGTTTTTGCGATACACCAGCATGGGCACGTTGGTGGCGAAGGTGAACGCTTCGGAGCGGCTGGTGCTGAATAGTTTGTCGAACCAAGTTTGGTTGGTGTGCGTGAAGAAAACGACGAGCGAGGGTTTCGCTTGGTCAATCAGATTGCCCAACTGGTGCGCGAACCCATCCCCCACGTTGAATCGCTCCAGATAGACCCTGCCAACTTGCGGGTATTTTTTTTGCCACATCTCGGCCAACACCACGGGGTCCAATTTTATCTCGCTCGGATAGTAGAAATGCGCCAAATCCGACTTGATGCCTGCTGCTTGGGCAAAAGCGGTCACGATGGCCATTTCCTTGTCCAGATTCTCCAAGTCAGAGGCATAGAGCATCTTTTTGATGGGCTGTCTGCGCCAATTGTGTGGCACGACCAATACGGGCACCGCCGATTTGACGACGATGGTGCTTGTGTTGGTGCCGATGATTTTCCGCAAGGTGCCAGCGCCTCGTGTGCTGATGCACACATAGTCTATCTGATGCTGGTGCGCGTAGTCAAGTATCCCGGTGGTGGGGTTCAATTCTTCCACCGCCACGAAGGAGTGCGCGCCGGGTGTCACCTTCATGGATTTGTAGATGTCCGCAACGAACTTTTCCAGTTTGCTCCTGAATTTTTGTGTTTGCTCCACCAAAGCGTTGTCAATGCGTTCCCGATGAATCGTGGTGGGGATGAGTGCCTGAAAACAATGGATGAAAATCAGTTCGGCCCCTGTCTGCGATGCGAGTTGGATGGCAAAGCGAACGCCTGCCTTCGAGTGTGTGGAAAAATCGGTAGTGACGAGAATCTTTTTCATGAAGATGGTTTAGTGAAATGAGATATTGAGGCAATGTGCTGATTATCACATTGACGTGTTTGCCACAAAAGTCGCAGCATGGGGATGCCATGACCAATGACTTTCGTTAAGGGTGGCCATGACTTTTGCCAGTTGGTTCATTGGGGCATTCGTCAGCGACTATTCCATCAATTGGTACACGCCCGGCAGGTTGCGTCCTAAGCCTTCATAGTCGAGTCCATAGCCTACCACGAATTGATTTTCGATGTCGAAGCCCACCAAATCTACCGCTACGGGATATTCCGCTGCTTCGGGTTTTCTCAAAAATGCCACCGTGCAGATGGAGGCGGGGTTTTGCTGTCGAAGCAAATCAAGGAAAAAATGAAGCGTTCGGCCCGTGTCCACTATATCTTCCACCACGACGACGTGTCGCCCAGTCAGTTGCTTCTCAAGTCCCATCACGGTCTGAATGGAGCCGGAGGACTGAGTGCCTTGATAGGAGGCAAGCTTGACGAAACCTACCTCGCAGTCGTCGTCGTAGGCCCGAATCAAGTCGGAGGCAAACACGAATGCGCCACTCAAAATACTGATGAATAGAGGTGTTTGGCCCTCATATCGCGCCAACAGCGCCGCGCCGAGCTCGCCGACGCGCGTTTGTATCTGCTGCTCGGAAAGCAAGGGGACAAAAGTCAGGTCGTGGATGGCGACGGTTTGGGATGGCTGCATGGTTGAGCGACGTTTGCGGCAAAAGTAACCTGAAAGTCTGCTTACTTTTACCCCGATATGTCACTCTTGCCTTTTTATCATCCCGATTTGTTGGAAGCAGGCTGCGACGAGGCGGGGCGCGGTTGTTTGGCAGGGCCAGTGTTTGCGGCGGCGGTCGTGTTGCCCAAAGACTTTGGGCATCCAATGCTCAACGATTCCAAGCAATTGTCGGAATACCAGCGACTTGCCCTGCGCTCCGTCATTGAGCGGGAATCGGTGGTGTGGTCGGTGGCTTGGGTGGACGCGCCGGAGATTGACAGGGTCAACATCCTGAAAGCCTCGTTTCTCGCCATGCACCGGGCGCTCGACGGCCTACGCCAGCGCCCAGAGTTTATTCTGGTGGATGGCAATCGTTTTTTCCAATATGCAGCCGTGCCACACCTGTGCGTGGTGAAAGGCGACGGCAAATATGCCTCTATCGCCGCTGCCTCCATTTTGGCAAAGACGGCCCGCGACGAGTATATGTATCGGCTGCACGAAGAATGTCCGCAGTACGATTGGCGCTCTAACAAGGGATATCCGACCGAGGCCCACCGCGCCGCCATTCGCCGACACGGCATCAGCCCCTACCATAGGCGGTCGTTCCAGTTGTTGCCGCATGGGGAACAGTTGGAGTTGTTTTAGGGACGGGGCGATGTGTTAAATTTTGTGCGTGTTGAAAAAAAATTCCCTTGTTTTTTCTCGCAAAAGGAAGGGGCTGCAAGGCCTGTGACGCGGCGCGTCAAGCGTTCGTTTTTCCCAGTAAATGCGTTACCATTAGCTCGTGCAATCGCCTCGTTTGCTCATGGCTGTATGCCGTTCCCTCGCAAGCCCGCACCCATCGGATGCCTCGCGCGGCATTGGTGAAAAAGACCTCCCTAGCCTCCAGAATGGTGTCGCAATTGGCTGATTTTTCGGTGATTGCAAGACCCGATGCCTTAGTTAAGGCCAGCAATAAATCGCGGAGCACCCCTGTTACACAGCCGTCGGCAAGCGGGGGGGTGCAAAGTGTGCCGTCGCTCTCGAGCCAAAATATGTTGCTGCTGGTCGCTTCGCACACGCGCTCGTGCGCGTTGAGCAACACCGCATCGTCCCAGCCCCGAATCCTTGCCTCTTGCGCAGCCGCCACATATCGGGCGGCGTTGAGGGTTTTCCACCCCGACCACGCATCTATCGGCAATCTGACCGATTGACAAAAACCAACTTGAAGCCCCTCATCAGACCATTCGTACATACCTGATTCCAAAGGCTGCGCGGCTATGAGGAATTGGGGTTCATTGTTTTCTGGCAAATACAGCCCCCCCGGCGCTCGCCAAACGCTCAGCCGAACACGGGCGTTGGGCGGTGCCACGCGCAGGATTTCTTGTTCAAAAAAAACTGCCGACCAAAAGGAGGGGAGCGCATAACCCATCTGGCTCAAACCCTGCGAAAGCCGCTCCCAATGTGCCGCCATCAAAGGGATTTTCCCTTCAAAAACCCGAATGGTCTCGAACAAGGAATCCGCATAGAAAAGTCCCCGTTGTGCGAGCCACAAGCCTTCGGGAAGTTCTTTGATAAGTTGAGCATTCAGGTTGAACATTTGACAATTTCCGATTTTTCACTTTTTAATTTCTCTTGCACACTATGACCAGATTTTCTTTAATCGTACTTCGTTCCTTCGGCATAGCCTCTGTGCTTTGCTTGGTTTTTGCCTCCGCACTGCAAGGCCAGCAGGCGGGAAAGGTGGCAGAATGGCTGGAAAGTTACCGCCTTTCGGGAGATTTCCAGACAGTGCAGCCGCTCGTTGCCACAACTGACCGCAGCGCCCTGCAAACCGTGGTGGACAATGCCACCATCCTCGAAGCCGACTTGACCGCCCTGAACCAATTGCTGAAAACGGCCCCACTCACCCTCACTTTTTCTATCCCGAATGCTCATGGGGCAAATTTTGAACTCGAACTCGTAAAAGTTGACCTGCTTGCGCCCGATTTCAGCCTCGGCACGTTGGGTGCCAACGCTCAGGAAAACCACCCTTACCAACAGGGTGTTCATTATCGCGGCATCGCGCGCGGTAATCCTTATTCGCTGGCGGCCTTGAGCGTGTTCGACGACGGCATCATGGCTATGGTAAGCGACGAAAGCGGCACCTTTCAAGTCGGAAAAATGGAGGACGGCTCCGGTCAGCACATCCTCTACCGCAAAGAAGATTTGAAAGCCGACGTGCCTTTCGGCTGCTTTGCCGACGACGACGCGCTCATCCCCGACGACGAACCCAGTGCCGGGGATAGGGGCGTGGGCTGCAAGACCGTGCAAGTCTATTTTGAATGTGACTACAAGCTCTACACCGACAAAGGCTCCAACCTTGCCAACGCGACAAACTATGTGACTGGGCTTTTCAATCAAGTAGCCACCCTCTATGCCAACGAAAACGTGGGCATCGCCATTTCCCAAATATACATTTGGACTTCTCCCGACCCTTATCAGGGCTACAGCAGCACCAGCGCCGTGCTCAATGCTTTTCGCAACAACCGAGGCACCAATTTCAACGGCAATCTGGCGCATTTTCTTTCCACGCGCAACCTCGGCGGCGGTATCGCCTATCTTGATGTGATTTGTTTCAAAAGTTATGCTTATGGCGTGAGCGGCATCAGTGCCTCTTATCAAAACGTGCCCACCTACTCTTGGACGGTGGAAGTCGTGACCCATGAATTGGGGCACAATCTCGGCTCTTGGCACACGCACTCCTGCAACTGGCCCAATGGTGCGCTCGACAATTGCTATTCGCCCGAAGGCAACTGCTCCCCGGGCCCAGCCCCGAGCAATGGAGGCACTATCATGAGCTACTGCCACCTAAAAAGTTATGGCATCAATTTCAACAACGGCTTCGGCCCCGTGCCGGGCAATCGTATCCGCGACCGTGTGCTGGCAGCCACCTGCTTGCCATCGTCTGGCGCCATCCCCACTGGCCTCAACGCCACCAACATCACCGCTACTTCTGCCTCGTTGACTTGGGGGGGCGTAGCTGGTGCGACCAACTACACCGTGCAATACAAGACCTCCGCCTCCTCCACATGGCTCACCGCAGGCACTTCCACCACGCCAGCATACAACTTGACGGGGCTAACCGCCAACACGGCCTACAACTGGCGCGTGAAAACGGATTGCTCCGACTATTCCGCCACGGCCAATTTCACAACCAACAACAGTAGCGGCGGGGGCAATTCGTGTAGTGCTCCCACCGGACTGACAACTACCAACATCACCAGCTCTTCCGCCAAGCTCAATTGGAATGCCTCCGCGAGCGCCACGAGCTATACCGTGCAATTCAAAAGAAGCAGCGTGACAACTTGGTCAACCGCAGGCACCACCTCCTCCACGACATTCAACTTGAATAGCCTGCTTTCGGGAACCACCTACAACTGGCGGGTAAAAGCCAATTGCTCGGCGGACTACTCCGCACAGGCCACCTTTTCCACACTCAGCGGCGACGGTGGCGGCGGCACTGGCGCTTGCAACCCTCCCACCGTGTTGAACAACGTCAAAATCGGCCCTAACTCGGCACTCATCAACTGGACAGCGGTCAACGGGGCGAGCAGCTATACCTTGCAAATCAAATTTGCTACTTCCAACACATGGTACACACTCGGCACCGTGAGCGTGACACAGGTGACCATCAGCGGCTTGCAGCCCTCCACATCGTATCACTGGCGCGTAAAGGCCAACTGTTCGGGCTACTCGGCACAAAAACTACTGACCACCCCTGCGGGCATACAAGCGCCGGACGACACGGAGGCAATGCCCAACATGACGCTGACCTATTTCCAGCTTTATCCCAACCCGGTGGCGGAATCTCTTACGGTGAACTATACCGGCGACATTTTCTCTCAAAGCGAAATCACAGTGTCCGACATGGCGGGGCGCGTCGTGCTCAAACAATCGCTCACGCAGCCGCAGCAGCTGCTTGACGTGTCGCGCTTGCAAGCGGGAACGTATGTGCTTTCGCTGATGGAAGGGGAAACTCGAATCACGACCGAGCGGTTTGTGAAGATGTAGGGAGTTGAAGCAAATTTTAACACAGGGTCACAGAGCTCACAGAGTTTTATTCATCTAAAAATCAAACTTTATTTCTCTGTGCTCTCTGTGACTCTGTGTTAAAACAAATTTGTCTCACCATCCACGACAGACAGCCGAATCGTTGAAAAGCATCCGAATCAAGGATGCTCCAGATTTTTCTCAGCAAGCACAACAACCTCCGCCAGCCAGAAAAAAACTCTATCAAACCACCCCATCTTCAAACCACGCAAGCTTCCTACCTTTGCGACCATGAATGAAATACGCACCCTCAAACTCTACAACACCCTAAGCGGTAAGAAGGAAACATTTAAGTCCATCGTGCCCGGCCATGTCGGAATGTATGTGTGCGGCCCCACCGTCTATTACGATGCGCATTTGGGCAACTGCCGCACCTTCGTCAGTTTTGATGTGATATACCGCTACCTGCTCCACCTCGGCTACAAAGTCCGCTATGTGCGCAACATCACAGATGTGGGCCACTTGACCGACGACGGCGAAGACCGCATGGCAAAAGGTGCCAAAATCGCGCAATTGGAGCCTATGGAAGTGGCGCAGAAATTCACCGTTGGGTTCCATGAGATGATGCGGGTTTTCAACACCCTGCCGCCGAGCATAGAGCCGCGTGCCACAGGTCACATTCCAGAACAAATCGAGATGGTGCAGTCCATCCTCAGCCGTGGGTATGCCTATGAGCGCAACGGCTCGGTCTATTTCGACGTGCCAAAATTTGTCAATGAAAACCCCGGTGTTTATGGCTCAGTCAGCGGGCGAGTCTTGGAAGACCTCTATGCGGAAACCCGCGAACTCAAAAATCAGGACGAGAAAAATCACCCCGCCGATTTTGCTATATGGATGAAGGCCCGCCCGCAAGACCTGATGGTTTGGAAAAGCCCATGGTCGGTTGGCTTCCCCGGGTGGCATTTGGAGTGCAGCGCCATGAGCACCAAGTATTTGGGAAAAACCTTCGACATACACGGCGGCGGCAATGACTTGAAATTCCCACACCACGAAAACGAGGTGGCTCAAAATCACGGCTCCTGCGGCTGCTCCCCCGCCAACTATTGGCTTCACACCAATATGCTGCTTCTCAACGGCAAAAAGATGAGCAAATCGGACGGCAACTTCATCACCGCTGCCGAGTTGTTCAGCGGCGATAGCCCCTTGGTGTCGAAAGGCTACTCACCGATGGCGGTGAAATTTTTCATGCTCATGGCACACTACCGCAGCACCCTCGACATCACCGACGATGCCTTGCTCGCCGCCGAGAAAGGCTTCCGCAAACTGATGGAGACCCACAAGCTCCTCCAAAATATGCCTGTGGACCCACGCAACTTCGATGGCTCCGAGACGGACACCGACCGCGCCATACTCGCGCTCATCGAGAACGCCTATCAGGGCATGGACGACGACTTTAACACCGCAGTCGCCATCGCGGCGCTCAACGAGCTGGGTGGCTATGTGAACAAATTGGCCAACCAGCAACTTTCGCACAGCGAAGTGGCCCCGTGGGTGTTGGAGCGCCTGAAAACGGTGTTCACGACCTTCATCCACGATGTTTTTGGCCTAAAAGAAGAAGATGCCAACGAGGACAATAGCACCCTGGAAGGCTTGATGGAACTGCTCCTCGACATCAGAGCACAAGCACGCCAGCAAAAGGACTGGGCAACGAGCGATAAAATTCGAGACGCGCTCGCTGTGGTGGGCATCCAAGTAAAGGATGGGAAAGAAGGCGCTACTTGGAGCAAAACTTGACAACAGATTGAAAACCCCAAACTAAACGACAAAATATGCTTTCGGGCTTGACGCGACCCCGCGCTTTAGGAATGAGCCGTCGGGCGATACCGTGAGATATCCTGTCATCCGTTTGGGGTTTTTAGAGAATGGCGAATGAATTGCTATGAAGCAATCATTTGTAACTTGCCACGACACTGCCGCCCGAAGTCAGATGCAGTTGGTTGTCCGCAACTTTCCAACCGTCAATTTTCGACAGAACAGGCAAGTACTTGTCCTCCCATTCCATGTTCGGACACATTTTTTTGGTAGCTGCGCCATTGCCCAAGCTGAGGGATTTGCCTTTCAGCGTGAACTGGCCATTGTAATTGTTGCACGAAGCGGAGCCTCTGTAACGGGTGTTGTTCTGGTCGAACACAATCGTGATACGAGTGCCGGCAGGCACTTGTTGGCCATTGAGTTCGGTGAGTTCCCATTCTTTGCTGAACGGGAATTTTGATTTGCAGCTTTGGAGGCTTGTCAGCGCGACCAGCACGCACAGGGGAAGAAGGAATTGTTTCATGTGAAATTAGTTTTGTTTTGTGAAGAAAATGCGTCAAAATACGGAAGCAAAGATTGCAATAAACTGGTATTGAGATGCTTTTGGGCGAAAAAAATTATTGTGCTTGCTCGACATTGTTCACCCTTGGTTCTTCGGCGGGCGGAAATGCCATTTTGAAAATAGTACCTCCTTGTGCCGGGCTTTCCACTGACAGGCTCACTTGATGCAGTGTCAGGATGCTCTGTACCAACGAAAGGCCGATGCCCGTGCCTTTCAACTTTCGGTGGCGCGGGCTGCGGAAAAATGGCTCGAAGATGAGAGGCATCTCATCTGCCGGAATGCCCGGGCCGTTGTCGGCGACGATGATTTCATGCATGCCGCCGGAGCGGAAAGTAGTGGACACCTTTGCGCGATGGTCGGGCGAATACTTGCAGGCATTGTCCATGAGATTGAGAAACGCCGTGCGGAGCAATGCTTCGTTGGCGCGAACGAACAGCACCTGCTCGTCTTCGGGCATTTCGCCAAAATCAAGCCCCACCTTAAATGACGGGCGGCGTTTCCTCAATTGTTCTTTGGCCTGCCAGAGCAGCTCGTCTAAGCGCACGAGGGCAAAAGGGATGGCGGAGGGGTCGTTGTGTATGCGTGCCAATTGATGCAATTTTTCCTCTACTTCGGTCATGGCATCCACATCTTCGAGCACACTCCGAAGGGCAGCGCGGTAGGCTTCCGAGTCGCGCTCGCGCGAAAGGGACACGTCGAGTTGGGAGCGTATGGCTTGCAGTGGGTTTTTGAGTTCGTGGGAGACGTTGGACAAAAACATGCGCTGCATTCTGAACGCCTGCTCCACGCGGTCGAGCAGCCGATTGAACGTCGCGGCGAGGTGGGCAAGCTCGTCGCGGCTGTCGCCAATGTTCACCCGACGGCTGAGGTCGGAGGGCTGTATGCTTTCCACTTCTCGCACGATGCCCGACATGGGGGCGAGTGCCTGCCCTGCAAAGTACCAGCCTGACGCGGCAATGAGGGCCATGCCTAGGAAGAAGCCCACCAGCAGGATTTGGCGAAGTCGTTTTAATTGTGTTGGGTCGCAGTAGCCCTCCACCACCACCACGAAAGGACGGCCTTCCGCGCTGTTCACGACCTTGCCCAGCGCGTGCAGGTTGTAATGTCGGAAACGAGTCTCGCGCTGCGTGTAGATGTCCTGCAAGTCTTTTACCGATATGGGAGGCAGGTCTGAATGCATCGAAAAGACGCGCTCGTAGGCATCGTTGAACAGGCTGATATTGTCGCGGTAGGGGAGTGTGTCGGCATCGGGTGGCACCCAGTTGGGCGGCAAGGGGACGAGGCTGTTGGGGTTGCGCAGGGCTGTTTGCGCGGTCATTTCCGCTTTCGATTGCAAACCCTCGAAGAAAGCTTCCTTCGTGTTTTTTTCAAAAAGGAAGTAAACCGCGAGCAGCACTCCCGCCAAAATGCTCGCAGCGTTGAAAAGAAAAAGAAGGGTGAGCCGGGTTCGGATTTGCATGGCTTGATTGGGCGCCCTCATAACGAAAAAGCCGCCGATACTTGCGCATCGACGGCTAATAAACCCCAAAAAACCAAATGAAAACTGGGACAAATAACGGAACACTTCCTGAAAAGTTGTAGCTATCTGCCCAAAAAAATTTTGACTTTTTACCAACAATGATGCGTTGAGCCTTTGCAAAGGCTGGGTTTTTGAAGGCGCTACCGGCGAGCAATGGGTATGCATTTCCTTGAAAATGAACTATTCACAATAGCGCGTTTTTGACCACTCAACCACTATTCAGGCAGGGGTAGCGCCAAGAAATATGTTTTTCGGGGCGAAACCCCTCCACGAGATAATACCCAGCATCTCCTGCCGATTTTTCGGGGCGCTGCCCCTGCCTAAGTTTTTACCATATTTCTATAAATCTTTCGGGGACCTACCGCTGCCTGAATAGTGACGCCAATCAGAACTTTGCGCACCGCAAAAAAAATCGCCCCGTCCGGCATCCCGGATGGGGCGATTGAGAGAGGGTGTGATGCCTCGCTTAGGTCAATTATTCTTGGTCGGGTGTGGCCGCCGTGGAAGATGTTTTGGAAGCGCAGCAGGCTTTGCCGGAGGCGGCGGCGCCAGCGCATGCTTTTTTCTCAGAGGGGGAGCAGGAGGCTGCTTTTTTCGTGGATGCCTCTTTGTCTTCAACAGCGATAGTGGCTGATTTCGGAGCAACATTCACGAAGGTGCTGGAGGCCTCGTCGTACTGAACGCTGACAAATTTCACGTTGCCCTGAGTGTCGGTCTCTTTGCGCACATAAGATACGGTGCCGTCCTCTGCTTGGCGCTTTTCGATGGTGGCATCAGCGGCGGCGGCTTTAGCGGCTTTGTTGGCGCAGCAGGATTTGGAAGCGGAAGCGGCGCTGGAGCATGATTGAGCATTGGCAGCAGCGATACCGAGCACAAAGAAGAAAGACAGGAAGAAAATAGCTTTTTTCATGAGTGTCAAAATGTTTTGCGAGTGAAAAAATATCTGTTTTTAAAAGCAGCTTCAAATGTAGGCAGCGATTTTCGTATGGCGCATGATTTTGGGAAATCTTAACAAGGTGCCCTCCCGATTTATCGGCGCATAATCATTCTGAACCCTGGGCGCCCCGGTCCGCCCGGCCCGCCAAAGCTGTTGAGACTGTAGGTTAGTTTCAGCAATCCGTATCGCCCGAGCGATGCGATGCGGCGGTCTTCGATGAAGTTGAGGTTGGCGGTGCGGCGTATGCCTATGTTTCGGTTGAGCAAATCGCGCACGGAAAGGGTGAGTTGGAGGCGCTTGTTTTTCATCAAAAACTTGGAGACTGAGGCGTTCCAAATTGGGACGGCTTGGTCGTAGCCTTCCGAGAGGCCGCCGTTTACGGTCACGTCGAGGGCGGTATTGATGGAAAAATCGAGGGGCAGTTGCACATCCATTTCGGCATTGTAGGTCTGTATGAGGTAGTCTTGGTTGAAAGCCTTATCGAGGGAGTAGCGAGCGGTGTTCCAAGCAAGTTCGGCTCCGGCGTTGAACAAGAGCCAGTCTTTAGGGGTGAAATCCCACGAGGCGGACTGAGCGATTTGGAGGTTGGTGGTGAAGTTTTCCCGTTCGTTGATAAAATTCTGACCTCGCGCAAGGCCCGTCTCGGTGCGCAGGTTGAATCGGCTCTTGAGTTTTTTCCATGGCAAACCGAAAGCAAAGGTGCCGTTGAGGCGGTAGTCGGTGTCCACATTCAGAGGTTGGTAGATGCGCCGGAAGAGGGAATCCACCGTTTGCGCGTTCACGATACGGTCTTGTGTGTAGGTGAACGACAGGCCAGAGAAGAAGCTGCGCATGGTTTCTGGATGGAACGAGACGTAGTTCAATTGTAGGTTGTGGCCGTATTCGGGGCGCAAGTCGGGATTGCCCAACACGATATTCAGCGGGTCGCTCACATCGGGCACGGGTTGGAGTTGCTGCACGCTTGGGGCGTTGACATTGGAGGTGTAGTTGAAGCGGAGGTTGCGCGTGGGGCGGAACTGGTAGGCAAAATCCGCACGCGGCAGCAGGTGCCGGAAGGTTTGGCGCACGGGCTGTCCGGTGCCGGAAGTGACCTCGCCCTGCAAAGTGGCGGCCTGTGCGTCAATGCCCACGCTGCCGTTCCATGCCTTGCGGTTGAGGCGAAAGCCTACTCCCCCGCGGTGGTAGTTGAAGTTGTTGACGAAGGCGTTGGACAGTTGTGGGTTGAAATTGCTTTCGCCGCCCGACACGTCGTACACGTCTTTGTCCGCGCGATTTTCATTGGCGAAGTAGCCGTAGCTGACTTCCAAATAGCGCCGCTCACCCAGCGGCTCGGTGTAGGTGGCTTTTGCGCCCCAGTTGAGGATGTCGTTTTTGAAAAATTGGTTTTGGGCCACCGTGTCGGTCCGATTGGGTTGCTGGCTGTCGCCGAAAAAGCGGTTTTCCGAAAAACTGTTGCTTTCGGATTGGTTGTTGTTTAGGCCAAGATTGATGTTGGTGCTGAAAGTGCGGCCTTTTTTGGGGAATTTGTGGCGGTATAGGAGGTTGCTTGTCCAGTTGGCTGCGGTTGCGTCGGAGCGATAGTCGCGCCTGCCATCGTTTTGCAACAGTCCTTCGGCATCGAGATTTTGCGAAAAGGTATTGGAGGCGGTGCCTCGTTGGGTGTGGACGAAGGCCGAGGTAAGTTGCACAGTGTTGAATGAGTCAATCTTTTGGTCTAAGGTGACATTGAGCCGGTGGTTGTCGGTGAGATTCTCTTGTGCGGAACGGCTAAGGGTCGTGAAGGTGCCGTTGGGCAAAAACGATTGGGTGGCGCTTTCCGTCGCGTAGTCCTTGTCGGCGTTGCTGTAAAAATAACTGGTGTTGAGGTCGGTTTTGGTGCCGATTTCTTGATTGAAATTCAGCCCGCCTGCCCAAGTCCGCAGGAATCCTTCGTTGTTGCCCCCAAAGTCGAGCGGAATGTCGTTGTTGTCGGCATTGAATTGGAGCGTGACGCGCCCGCCCCCGCCGCTCATCATTTGGCGCATCGCGCCTGAGAAGGCCATGTAGTCGTCCACTGAGAAACCGGGTTGGTTGGCGTTGTTGCCCATGCCGAGCAATGAGATTTGCTGCTTGGGCTTGAATCGGTTGGCGCTTGCTTTGTTTTCGTAGCGAAACCCGCCGTTTTGCCCTGTCGTGAGGTTGGGATTGAGGTCGGAGCCTGCAGCGCCCGACAATCGGCCAAACCACCCGTTTTTCTTTTCGTCTTTTAGTTCGAGGTTGATGGATTTTTCGCGTTGTCCGTCGTCAATGCCGCTGAAGGTGGCCTGTTCTGATTTCTTGTCGAACACCTGTACTTTTTTCACCGCGTCGGCGGGCAGGTTTTGTGTGGCGAGTTTGGGGTCGTTGCCGAAGAATTTTTTTCCGTCAACGGTCACGTTTTTGACGGTTTCCCCTTGGGCGCGCACTGTGCCGTCGCGCTCCACCTCCACGCCGGGCAGCTTTTTCAGCAAATCCTCTACCATCGCGTTGTCCTTCACTTTGAACGATGCGGCGTTGAACTCGATGGTGTCGTTTTTGATGGTCACGGGATTGGCTTGTCCCGTTATTTCCACCGCGTCAAGCAGTTGCGATTTGGGTGTCATGGGCAAGATGCCCAAATCCACCTCCGTCGCGGTGCCTTCGAGGCGAATGTGTCGTTGAAAATTCTGATAGCCGAAGTAGGTGCAACGCAGCAGATATTCGCCCGCCGTTTGATTTTTGAGTTCAAAAACGCCGTCCTCGTTGGAGCGCGTGAAGGCCAGCAGCGAGCTGTCGGTAGGGGAGAGGAGCATGACGGTGCTGCCTGCCAAGGGGGCCGAGGTGGAGTCGGCCAACGCGCCGCGCAGGGTATATTTTTGAGAAAAAAGTAGGGCGGGCAAAAAGAGCGTCAAGAAAAAGGGAAAGAGGATTTTTGTCTTCATAATCAAATGCTGATGAATGATGGGGCAAAGGTATCGGGCGCGTTGGCGGGGGCAGGTTAACCGACCTTGAAGGAAGGTTAAAAAAGGTTAATGCGCTTGATGGTGCACTGTGCCGACGCTACCCTTTTTCGGCATATTTATTGACTGACGGATTCAGCAACTTTGTGCGTGATTCATACTGCCCCAAACCTGTTCCCGGCGAGCGATGCAGTTGGGTATGTCAACGAGTTGGTTTGGCCAAAAACAGGCGATATTTCGTCGGTATAGATTGTCCCATTAGCACATTACACTTATGAGTATCAAACAAAGGATTGCCATGCTTCGGGCGTTGCGCGTCGTCTTTATCTGCCTTATGATAGGGACTGGGTTCCTCCTGATAAAAAGTCTCTCTGCCTACTTTGGCTTCTCGGGCGATGGCCCCTTCATCAATGGTTGGGTGACGATGATAACGGAAGTGGAGCCTGTCAGCACTCGTCACCCTGACGGCACCTCCACTGTCACTTTGATTCACACGAACCACCATAAGTGGGTCAAGATAGAGTTTGATGAGATGGGGCTGATTTTTAAGGAAAAGTACTTGGCTTACATCGTCTTTCACATTTTGGCGTGGGTGCTGGGGGTTTTCATCCTTTACAGGATGTATCTGATAATCCGCAACATCGAGCAAGGGCAGATTTTTCAGCAGACAACGGTGCGCCATATCCGGCGCATTGCACTGGCTTTGCTGGGCATTCCATTGTTGCTGTATGTGTCCAGTTGGGCGTTGCAAGGCATAGCCTACACTTTTCATGGCCACCAATACGTCACGGAAATCCCAGACCTGCACCGCGAGCGCGTGATAATTGGTGCCTTCGCGGCGCTTTTGGTGTTTGCGCTGGGCGAGATATTTCGCACGGGTATGCATCTGAAAGAAGAACAGGAGGTGCCACAGTAGAGAGAGGTATGTTCCAAGCTACGTTTAAAAAAAGCGGGCTGCGCGACGTTCGATGTCGCGCAGCCCGCTCGATTTTTAGGGAAAAAACGATTCACGCATCAATCCGCGCATATTTCGCGTTCGCCTCGATGAAGGCGCGGCGCGGCGGCACTTCGTCGCCCATGAGCATGGAGAACATACGGTCGGCTTCGGCGGCATCGTCAATGGTCGCTTGTTTGAGGATGCGATTGACGGGGTCCATGGTGGTTTCCCAGAGCTGCTCGGCGTTCATTTCACCCAAGCCTTTGTAGCGTTGCACTTTCACGGAGTCGTCGTCTTCGCGGCCACCTGAGAATTCGAGTTGGGCTTCTTTGCGTTGTTTGTCGTTCCAAGCATAACGCTGGTTTTTGCCTTTTTTCACCAAATAAAGTGGTGGTTGGGCGATATAGACGTGACCTTTTTCAATCAGCTCGCGCATGTAGCGGAAAAAGAAGGTCAGGATGAGCGTGGTGATGTGCGAGCCATCCACGTCGGCATCGCACATGATGACGATTTTGTGGTAGCGCAGTTTGTCGGTCACGAGCACGCGGTGGCCTTCCTCGTTTTCACCGACTGACACGCCGAGGGCGGTGAAGATGTTTTTGATTTCCTCGTTCTCGTAGATTTTGTGTTCCAATGCCTTTTCCACGTTGAGGATTTTGCCGCGCAGGGGCAGGATGGCTTGCGTGTTGCGGTCGCGGCCTTGCTTGGCGGTGCCGCCGGCGGAGTCGCCCTCCACGAGGAAGATTTCGCTGTCCTCAGGATTGCGGCTTGCGCAGTCGGCCAATTTGCCGGGTAATCCTCCGCCCGAAAAAGCGCCTTTGCGCTGCACCATCTCACGGGCTTTGCGGGCGGCGTTGCGGGCGGTGGCGGCCAGCACCACTTTCTCGATGATGCGTTTTGATTGGTTGGGGTTTTCCTCCAAAAATACTTTGAGGGCATCGCCCACGCAGCGGCTCACGATGCCGAGCACTTCGGAGTTGCCCAGTTCGCCTTTTGTTTGGCCCTTGAACTGCGGCTCTGGCACTTTTACCGACACGATGGCGGTGAGGCCCTCCATGAAGTCTTCGCCCGAGATGGAAAAGTTGAGTTTTTTGAAAAAACCGCCGTCTTCACCATATTTTTTGAATTCGCGGGTGAGCGCCCTGCGGAAACCGCTGACGTGTGTGCCGCCGTCGCGGGTCGAGATGTTGTTGACGAACGAAATGACATTCTCGGAATAGGAAGTGTTGTAGCTCATCGCTACTTCTACCTCTACTCCTTCTTCTTTGGCTGTGATATGGATGGGTTTGTCAATGAGTTTTTGTTTGGCTTCGTCGAGCCAAAGCACGAATTCTTGAAGGCCCCCCTCGGAGTAGAATTCCTCTTGTTTGAAGCTGCCATTCTCTGGTTCGCGCTCGTCGGTAAGACGGAGGGTAAGCCCCCTGTTGAGGAAGGCCAGTTCGCGCAGACGATGTGCCAGCACGTCGAATTTGTACTCGTCCGTCTCGAAAATTTCCGGGTCGGGCAAGAAAGTGATGATAGTGCCGCGGTCGTCGGTGGTGCCGATTTCGCGCACATCGTAGAGCGGTTTGCCTTGTTTGTATTCCTGCTCGAACTTTTTGCCCTCGCGGTGTACCTCGGCGCGGAGGTGGATGGAGAGCGCGTTGACGCAGGAAACACCCACCCCGTGGAGGCCACCCGACACCTTGTAGGAGTCTTTGTCAAATTTGCCGCCTGCGTGCAACACGGTCATTACCACCTCAAGGGCGGATTTTTTGAGTTTGGGGTGCATGCCGGTGGGGATGCCGCGCCCGTCGTCTTTGACGGTGATGCTGTTGTTGGCATGGATGGTGACCTCCACATAAGTGCAGTGTCCAGCAAGGTGTTCGTCAATGGAGTTGTCCACCACTTCCCACACAAGGTGGTGCAGGCCTTTGGTGTCGGTGCTGCCAATATACATGCCGGGGCGCTTGCGCACAGCCTCCAGCCCTTCGAGCGCGGTGATGCTATCAGCCCCATACTCATTGTTGTTGGGGAGGTTTTCAGCCTGGTAATCTTGTGGGTCGAGGTTTTTTTCGTCTTTTTCTTCTTTCATCTTAGCTATTTCCTTGTGCATGGGCGCGGCGTGTGGCACCGCATTTTCAATCCTTCAAAAAAGTGTGCAAAGATACGATTTAATACTCGCTTAAAGAAGGAAATCCAGCCCCTTCTTCGAGGCTTTTGCCATGCGCGGGTCTTGTGACCTCGCAAACGATACTCCGCAACATTGCCGTGCCAAACCACCCACTGCCATGTGGGGTCATAAGACCCGTTCACGGCAGAAATCCCACAGGCGGCGGATGTTTTGAAAACTCGGAAAGTCTTGCGAGCCATCTTTGCGCCTTTGTGTCAAAAATCGAATCGCCGCATTGTCGCTATCATTTGCATCAATGGTCGGTTCAAGACAATCAAACCACCTGCGGGCAGGTGCGACAAAAATGCGAAGGCAGCTGGGCGTACTTCCCGCACCGCTTTTTCGTTAACTTTGCACGTCGTTTTTCAAAAACTCCCGCGCTATGAACCTGACAAAAAATGTACGTATGCTCTTGGTTGCCAACCTCTGCATGATGGGCGGTTTGGCGCTCCTTTTCGTTTCTTCTTTCAAAGGCGACGACGACAAGAACAGTCGCCCCGCGTACCCTCCGCAAACGGTACGTTCCATCAACCTCGACAAAGACTTTAGCTTTTGTGGGGAAAAATTCCCGATGGACAACTGGGATGTGCGCCAGCGCCTCGATGCCGAGTTGTTGCGCAATGTCTATTTTCATTCGCAGACCATATTGGCCATCAAAAGAGCCAACGCGCTTTTTCCCGTGATAGAGCCGATATTGAAGGAAGAGGGTGTGCCGAACGACTTGAAGTATCTGGCAGTGGCAGAAAGCGCCCTTTCCAACGCCGTGTCGCCAGCCGGCGCGCGGGGGGTGTGGCAATTCATGAAAAGTGCCGCCGACGGCTACGGCTTGGAGGTAAACAGCGAGGTGGACGAGCGGTATCATCTGGAAAAAGCCACCCGCGCTGCGTGCAAATACCTGAAAAGAGAAAAGGAGCGTCTTGGCTCATGGGTGCTTGCCGCCGCCGCTTACAACGGCGGCCCTGGGCGCATCGCCGAGGAAATGGAAAAACAACGCGCCAAATCATTCTTCGACCTCAACCTTGCTGCCGACGAGACGATGCGCTACCCCTTCCGCATCGTGGCCATCAAAGAGGTGATGTCGAACCCCGCACAATACGAATACGTCATCGAAGACGACCACCTCTATCCACCACTCTCCGAAGCCCGCGTCGTGGAGGTCAGCGGCGCTGTGGCCAACTGGGGCGATTTCGCCCGCCAGAACGGAACCAGTTACCGGATGCTCAAACTCTACAATCCGTGGCTGGTGGATAGCAAACTCACCAACAAGACTGGCAAGACCTACAAGATTCGACTGCCGAAGTAGTGCTTGGCGGGTGCGGCTTCGCCCTGCTAATATGCGGCGAACGGCCCGTCGAATTTGGGTTTCCAAGTCTCGGCTATTGCCCAAGCGCGGAATTTGGCATCGTCGGCCACTGGACCAGTGAAATGTTCGTCCACCGTGGCCTGAAAGAGCGACAACCAACGGTCGAAGTGTTCGGCTTTTAGCGGATGCTTTTGGTGCAAATCAACATGCTTTTGAATCGGGTTGCCGCGATAAGCATCGGCATTGCCCAGCAGCAGAAATTCCCAGAAGGCATACATGATGGGCAAGTGGTGTGGCCAATTCACCTGTGCCACCTCGTTGAAAATATGCCCCAACACATCGTCGGCTTGCACCTTGGCGTAGAAGGCATCAATGAGTGTCTTGATATCGGCAGGCGAGGAAATATCCATTCCTTGGGTTTGAAGGTTTGAGGGTTTGAAGGGGGCTCATTGTGTTTGTCATGCTGTAAACATCCGTGCGCTATAAGTGCGAGTACACCGCGATTTTTCCCCGTAGTGCGGACGGATAGAGGGTGCCCACAAAACTGTGTCGCCCCAATTGGGGCGATGAGAAAACACAGAGACACGGGGGCACAGAGTTTGGGTTTTCACTAATTTATACTCCTTTGAGTGCAGCGTTCGCCGTGTAAAAAAACATACAGGAAGGTTTGACACGCTTTTCTAAGCAGTCTCAAAGTCTCTCTGTCCAGTAGGGTGGGCCGCCAAGCACATACCCCCAAACCCCGTCCGTTCCGCTTGGCCGGCCAAGCCTTCACCCCCCCCCCAAACTCAATACTTCACCACCATTTCCTGAAACAATTCGTTCTGAGGGCCGCGTATTTGCATGGTGACGACGGGTTTGTCGTTCACCCAATAAATTTTCAGGATGCCAAAATTGCGCTTCAAAATCATGTCGCCCACCCGATAGCGATTGGCTTCGCTGGTGCCGCTGCGAATATGGGTGAGGCCGCTTGAGGTGAAGTCATAAAGCGGATAGGGCAATCCTTGGATTTCCATTTTCGAGATTTCGGCCATGTGGCGGTCGCCGGAAAGAATCATCAAATTTTTTGGCTTGGTTTGGGCGATGAGGTTGAGCAAGCGTTTGCGTTCGTTGGGGAAGTTGCCCCATTTTTCGTGAGGGTGCTCGTCAGAAAGCACTTGCACGCTGGAACAGAGGAAATTGAGGTTGGCTTTAGTGGTGCGGAGTTCGTTTTCAAGCCATTTCCACTGCTCCTCTCCCAAGATAGTGCCTTCCAAGTTTGGGACGTAGCGCCTTTTCTTTTCCGGGTCAGGCTCGAGCGCGTCGCGGAAATAGCGCGTGTCCAGCATGATAATTTTGATGCGTTGCTCGCCCTTGCCAAAAGTGTACGACGTGTAGGCACCCTCGCGTTTGCGCACCGGACTGTTCATCGGAACATCGAGAAAATCCATGAGACATTTTTTAGCGCCCTTTTTGGTTGGGTGGTCTTTTCCGCCGTCGTTTAGCCCGTAGTCGTGGTCGTCGTAGATGCCGATAATTTGCGCTTTGGAGCGAAGTTTTTTGTATTCGGGGTTGGTTTTTAGGCGTTTGTAGTGCGCAGCAAGTGCCTTCGTGTCGGTGGTGTCAGCGTAGATGATGTCGCCGAGCCAAATCCACAGATTGGGATTGTTGGCGTTTATTTCGGTCCAAAGCTGAGGCATGTGTATCTTGTTGCAGGAGCCGAAAGCGATGGTGGCCAAGCCTTGCATGGTATCGAGCGGTCGGGGCGAGTACGCCTCTCTGTCAAGCACTTCGATATCTTCCGCGATGTCGGGGATGACTTTGCCTGTTTTTTCTTGCAACACATCATTTTTAGGGTGTTGTCCGGGTTTGTCTTGTTGTGAAAACACCGGGCAGGCAAAAACGGCCCCTGCTAAGAACATGACCAGCAAACGTGCTTTTCTCATAAGTTGGGAAAAAGAAATTTTAGAGGATTGAAAGAAAGGAAGTTCGTTTCAAACGCCGCTATTACGAAAATCGTACAGACATTGGGCACGAGAGCCGAAAATCCGCGCCGCGTTGCTGTCCAAATACGGGGCGAAATGCTCGCTTCTGACGCGCAAAATGTCGCCAGGTTTCAAAAACAAATCGCAATACAACTGCAAATGCCACATTTGCGCCACTATATTTACCAAAACAAAAAAACAGGGCATGAACACAAAACTGCCATCCATACTGCTACTCTTGTTGTTTGCTGCTTGCAATTATACCATCAAGATAAAAGACGGCCCCACCGCCTTCGACCGCAAGCAATACGCCGTCGCCATACCGTTGCTGCAAAAGGAATTTGAAAAAGCCAAAACACGCACCGAAAAAGGCAAAATCGCTTTCCAACTCGCCGAATCGCTGCGGCAGACCGGGCAAGACGAAAAATCGCTCCAGTGGTACAGAACCGCCTACGACAACAACTACGGCGCGGATGCCCTGCAAGGCTATGCCTACACCCTGAAAAAATTGGAGCGATACGCGGAAGCCCGCGAGGCTTTCAAAAACCTCGGCATCGAAATTGGCTCGCCCTACGAATATCGAAAAGAAATAACCGCCTGCACCGTGTCGGAGGGATGGCTCAAAGAAGCCCCCAGCAACGGGTGGAAAACAGAGCCGGCAGCCTTCAACAGCCCGCAAAACGACTTTGCCCCCGTGTTCTACCGCGATGGGCGGCTCGTGTTCACCAGCGACCGCGCCATGAGCAAAAGCGAAGGCTCCTACGCATGGACGGGACACAAATTCATGGACATCTTCATCGTGGAGCCAGACGGAGCCAGCGCCCAAGTGTTCGACAACTTTCTCAACTCCAACGACAACGAAGGCACGCCCTCTTTCAACAGCCTCGGCACAGAGATTTTTTTCGTGCGTGCCAGAGGAGCCTACAAAGGCGACGATGCCTTTTGCAAAATCTACGTTTCCGAAAAATATGTGGCCGATGGCACATGGAGCGAGCCGAAACCACTGCCTTTTCAAAGAGAAAAAATCAACTACCTGCACCCCGCCCTGAGTGCCGACGGCAACACGCTCTACTTCTCCTGCAACGACCCCGAAGGCTGGGGCGGCTACGACCTCTATGCCGTGCAGCGCAACACCCGCACCGAAAGTGGCTGGGACGACCCCAAGCTGCTCAGCCGGAACATCAACACGCCGGGCAACGAAGCCTTCCCAACCCTCGATGCCGATACCCTCTACTTTGCTTCCGATGGATTGCCGGGCATGGGCGGTTTCGATATTTTCCGCACCTACAAATCCGAGCGCAACGCATGGGCACCCCCTATCAACCTCAAGTCGCCCATCAACAGTGGCGCGGATGATTTTGGGTTCATCATAGACCGCCGCGCCACCGCCAACAATGGCTCCAAGCCCAACAACCCCGGCGACCTCATCAAGTCAGGCTTTTTCACCAGCAATCGCCCCGGCAGCCGGGGCGACGACATATACCGCTTCGAACAGCGTGTGCCACCGCCCGCCCCGCCCAAACTCGATACCACACCTGCCCAGACAGTAGCGCACAAACTCGTGCTCGAAGGATATGTGCTGGAAAAAATCTTCTCCAATCCCGCCGACCCGAATAGCAAGATATTGGGTAGGAAACCACTCGCCGGCGCTGCGGTACAAGCTGCTTTTGGCAACAAAAAACAACCCTTCACAGTAAAAGACGACGGCTATTTCAGCATGGAACTGGAAGAAAACATGGACTACAATTTCGTCGCTTCGATGAGCGGCTACCTCTCCAACAGCGCGAAATTCTCCACACGGGGCATCGCCAAAGACCCCGCAAACCCTGTGCAGACCTTTGAAATCGAAATCGTGCTCGACAAGATATTCCGCGACCGCGAAATCGTGCTCGAAAACATCTACTACGATTACGACAAGTGGGACATCCGCCCCGATGCCGAGCCAACGCTCAACCGATTGGCCGAAGTGCTCAAACAAAACCCCGCCATTCGTATCCAAATGGGTAGCCATACCGACTGCCGGGGCAACGACAACTACAACGAGAGCCTCTCCCAGCGACGCGCCCAAAGCGCCGTCAACTACCTGATAACGCGCGGCATCGAGGCCGACCGCCTGTCTGCTTTGGGCTATGGCGAGCGCCAACCCGCCGTCAACTGCCCGTGTTCGCGCTGCACCGAGGCCGAGCATCAGGCCAACCGCCGCACCACCTTCAAAATCCTTGAGTAAGTTTTTTAGTTAAAACCAACCATTGAAACCGCAGATGCGTCTTAACCATTGTTAAATTTTTAGTAAAGTAGGCGGCGACCGAAGCGCATCACTTGGGGCACGCTCTAACTTTCGGAGGTCTTTCCCTCGCCACACTCAAGAAAAAGAATTTTGTTTTTGACAAAAAACGCTAAACCAGACAGCGCGAAAGCCATTACATTTGTTCTACTGATTGCCCCGCTGCCGAATGAGACGAAAAACACTTCATACTTTCACCCATCACAAAAAGACTTGGAGCCATGAAAAAAATCAGAACTGCTCTTGCTTTTTTCGGCGCTTTGATGCTGGCGGCAGCGTGCAACAAAAAAGCTGATTTCGACTTCTACTACTATGACCCGGAAGATTACGCATTGCTACAGCAATACCTTAGCTTGCCTGACCTCCCAGACGACTACACGGCCAATTTCCCTACTCACCTGCGCAACGCGGGGCTATTCCCGCGCCCAGTGGAGCGCGACAAAGCGGTGTTGGGCCGTGTGTTGTTCTATGACAAATCACTTTCAAAGGATGGAACCGTGTCCTGCGCGAGCTGCCACAAGCAAGAACTTGGCTTCGGCGACGACGTGGCCTTCAGCCGGGGCGTTTTCGACCGCTCCACCGAGCGCAACTCCATCGCACTGACCTCGGTCTCCAACTTCTCCGCCTACTATGGCACCGACCTCAACGGCTCGCAGGCCATCCGGTTCTTCTGGGACAACCGCGCCGAGACCGCAGCCGAACAAAGCCAAGCATCGCTCACCAACCCCAGAGAGATGAACATGCACATGGACGAAGTGGTATCCGCGGTGCAATCGCAGCCCTACTACGCGCCGCTGTTCAAAAAAGCCTACGGCGATGATTTCGTGACTGCCAACCGCGTGAAAGAATCCATTTCCAACTTCGTGAACGCGATGGGTTCCTATCAAAGCAAATTCGACGCGGAGGCAGCGAAAGTAACAGGCTTTGGCGCCACTTCTTACGCAAACTTCGCAGGCTTCAATGTCCAACAAAATCGCGGCTTGCAAATTTACCAAGCCAATTGCGCCTCTTGCCACAGCCCCATCATGGGTCGCCCCATGCTCTTTAACGCCAGCAACGGCCTCGACGCAGTGACGCACCCCGACGACCGAGGCGTGGGGCCCGTGACCAACATTCCTGCCGACGAAGGCACCTTCAAAGTGCCTACGCTGCGCAACATCGCACTCTCGGCACCCTATATGCACGATGGCCGCTTCCAGACTTTGGAAGAAGTCGTGGACTTTTACAGCACCGGTATTCAGGCGCACCCGAACCTGCACAGCAACCTGAAAAGCAACGGGCAGCCCAGACGCTTCAACTATTCCAACGAGGACAAACAGGCGCTTATCGCCTTCTTGCACACTCTCACCGACGACCAAGCTCGCAAAGACCAGCGGTTTGCCAACCCGTTCAAACGGTAATGCCTGCCGCCTCGAAGAAGTAGTCATATCGTCATTTGTTCATTGAAAATTGGACATTGCTCATTGAGCATTCAAGTTTTGAATTTCAAATTCAGAAATGATTGTCAGTAACGTGCAATGTTCAATTTTCAATCAGCAATGCTCAATGAATCGTGAGAAGCGCTCTTTGTCATCCATCCCCACCAAAATCCTGTGCTACACCATGCTGCGACTTGCCCTGCTTCTGTTTGCCTTTGTCTTCTATGCTGGCCAACACGCTTGCGCTCAGCATTTCTACTATGCTCCCAACAGCGTACATATCCCAGTTTTGGGACAAAAAGGCGACGGCGACGCTGGCATAGGGATGTCGTGGGGCAGCAATTATTTTGCAATGGAGGCAGTGGGGGTTTACAGCCCTAAGCAACATTGGGCGCTCATGGTCAACGCCCTGACCACAATGACAGGCGAGGTGCGTCGGAAAGAGGATGTGGGGACGGTGATACGGTTCTTGGAATTGGGCTTGGGGGCATATCAATCATTTGAGCGCGGTGCCGGCAGTATTTTCGCCGGGGTAGGGCAGGGCAACCTTTTCAGCCACTACGGGGGGGGCAATTTCTCGCAATTCACCATCCGTCGCTATTTCGTGCAGCCGGGTCTGATGTATGAAGACCAAATGTTTCGCTGCGGCCTCGCATTGCGTTTGTCGCGTCTTTCCTACCCCAAGGGCGAGTCGTCGTTCGATATTGACGTGAACGAATTGAATGCCATTCGCAAAATCGAGGCAGATGCCCCGTTTTTCTTGCCAGAACTGGGTCTTACCGGGGGCATCGTAATAGCGCCTTGTGTGCTGGCAATTCAACTTGCCTCCGTTTTCCCCGATGTGCCCGGCCTCAATTTTTCCCGATTCAACATGAACCTGACCCTGACCTATGATTTCGGATTGGTGCGGCGCGTGCCAAGCAAATCGAAATGATAACCCGCTGCAAATCGCTGGCGGAGTTTCGGAGGGTGGGGCAGAGCCTTCATTCCGCCGCACCAATCTTGAAAACCAGCCCACCCGCATTGCGCGGTTTTGCATCGCCCGGGCATTTGATGCGAATGTCGTCAATAAACACTGCACCGCCGTCTGTCTCTAGAAGGTTAAACATTTTCATGACCTCGTCGGAGAATTGGCCACCTTTGACTACCCTCATAACGGGGTCGCTATTTTTGCTCAAAACCGTCAGTTCGTAGCCCTCCACTTCGCAGGTCGCGTCGAACAGAAAGTTTTCCAGCACCACTTCCACGCCACCCATTTCTTTCAAGTTGCTGAGTGAAATGTTTCGGCTGGTATATTGCCCGCCCAACTTTGGTGTCGGGTCGGGGATGCGCTTCGCTCGGTATGTTTCCTCGCTGAGCAGGGTCTCTTGCTCGCCTTGTTTTCGATATACTTGCACCACTACTTCTCCCAGATCGGTCACTCGCACCACATAGTCACCATGGCTGCCCGATATGGAGCCTGCCCCCACCAATCGAGGCACCAACTCATCGGCGGGCACGCCCGACGCGGCGATGCGCAAGGGGTTATCCACCCCGATATAAAACACATTCAACTTCAAGGGAGCCGCCGCGACCACTACGGATGGCCCGCTTGGCGGCACCGTGTCGGCAAGGGCCGTCAGGCTTTGCGCGACAGCCGAGACAGGTCGGGCAGGAACGTCCTCGTTTCGCAATGGCACACTGGGGCGAGGAGCAGCCCTAAACGGCTCAACCAAAGTGTGAGCGAGTGGCGCGGAGGAAGCTTCCACCCGCTCCGCAGGCCACCACACCGTTAGAAAAGCAAACAAGGGCAACGACGTGAGAAACCACCATGCGGAGGGCGCGGAACGCCGTGGCGTGATACCCACAATGCGCAGGATTCGTTCGGCAAAATGACTTCTTCCGGTAGATTTCATAGCAAAATTGTTGAGAGAGTGGACGAGGGTGTGTTGCAGGTCTGCCAAGGTTTGGGCATAGACGAGCGGGTTGGAAGTGTGGCGTAGCACCACGCCGTCGCAGCAAAACTCGCGGCGAGCACGCGCTTCCCCTGAAAGCAGCCAAAACATGGGGTGATAAAAAAAGCAGGCCTCCAACATGAGTTGGAGCAAATTGACCACATAGTCGTGGCGGCGAATGTGGGCGAGTTCGTGGAGCAAAAGCGCCTCCGCCTGCGCGGGGGAAAGTCGAGCAAACATCCCGACTGGAAACAAAATGACAGGTTTCCAAAATCCGAGCGTGAGCGGTTCCGCCACACGCGCCGACTCCAACAATTGCACAGAACGACCGATGCCCAAATGACGCGCCCACGTTGCGCAGATGTTTTGAAAATGCGCGTCAGGAGGCATGGCATCGTGTCGCCTCAAGCGTTGCAGCAACAACCAACCGCCCAACAAGCGCAACCACAAAAGAGATGCGCACAACAACCAAACCCAGCCGATAGGTGCCGCGTGACGCTCTAACCAACGCAGCCCAGTGGCGAGCCAATGCGTCGAGGAGGCTTGCTTGGCAACAGGCTGCGCGAGCAATTCGCCTGCTTCGGAGCTCGCCGACGGCAAAAGGCGCTCTTCAAAAACGGCGGCCACAGCCGCCTCGCGCAGCCGTCCGTATTCTGTGGAGAACGTCGCGGCGGCCCATGCCAACGCTCCCAGCATAGCGCACAATGCCAATAGGTAAACCGTGTCGTTGTGCCGTTGCAAACGCCAAGTCAGGGCTTTGAAGAGCAGCCACAGCAAAGTGATTTGCCAAAGAGAGTTGGCAAGGGCGAGGCCAAGCGCCTGCGCGACGATGGAGCATGAATCGAATGGTGTCATGGCTTTGCAATTTGTTGGTCAAGCCAGCTTTTGAGTTCCTGCAATTCTTCGGGCGAAGCCTTCTGGGTGCCAAGCGCGTGCATCATCATCTGTAGCGCCGAGCCGCCAAACGCGGCATGGAGCATTTTGTCCACGAGCAACTGTTTCACCGCTTGCTCCCGCACCACGGCGCGATAGAGGTGGGTGCCATCTGCTGACACTTCTTTTTCGAGCACCCCTTTTTCGACGAGGCGCTGCACCTGTTTGAGCACAGTGGTGTAGCCGACATCCCTGGTCGCCGTGATGCGTTCGTGGAGTGTGCGCACGGCGACCGGTTCAAGTTTCCAGACGAAGTTGAGGATTTCGAGTTCGGCCTCGCTGGGCTGATAAGGTTGGTCTGCTGATTTTTTTTGCATGGTGAGGTGGTCGGTTTGTGTGCCGACCATGCGGCAAAGGTATACGACATTTGTCGTAAGTGCAAATTGTTTTACGACAAATGTCGTAGGGGTGTGAAAATTTAACATTCACCATATCTCCTTATCTCGCTAACAGCCACATAACGAATGTTTTAAGGAACTGAAAGGCTTCATGCTTTGACATAGCCAAAAACACGCCCAATGCCGCATAAAAAAACTCTTTTGCAAATTGAGTGTTTTAATCCCTAAATTTGCGACATCGGTATTTCAACCTTCGTCGCCATGCACAGAAAAGAATTTCTTCAATCACTGGCCTTGTTGCCGCTATTTGCCTGCAAAATGAAACTTCAGGATTTTCCCAAAATGACCGAAACCCTGCCCCACACCGAAAAGATGCCTGTACTATTCGTCGGGCACGGCAGCCCGATGAACGCTTTGGAGGACAACGCTTTCACGCGCAGTCTCAAAAAGCTCGGCGAACAATTCAAACAGGAAGGCAAAAAACCAGCGGCCATTCTGGTCGTGTCGGCGCATTGGCTCACGCGCGGCAGTCATGTGAACATTGCACCTAAGCCGGAGACGATTCACGACTTCGGCGGCTTCCCGCAGGCGCTGTTCGATGCCCAATATCCCGCGCCCGGCTCACCCGAACTGGCAAAAGAAACCGCCAAACTCTCCGCCCTCATCCACGAGACCGACACTTGGGGTCTCGACCACGGGGCATGGACAATTCTCATGCACCTGTTCCCCGAAGCCGATGTGCCAGTGTTCCAGTTGAGCATTGACTACTATCAGCCCCTCCAATATCACCTTGATTTGGCGAAAGAGCTGAGCGCCTTGCGCGAAAAAGGCGTGCTCATCATCGGCAGCGGCAATATCGTGCACAACCTGCGCATGAGCATGGCCCGTCTGCGCGAGGGTGACACCCGCCCCTACGACTGGGCCATCGAATTCGACCAATGGGTGACGGAAAAAATCGTCGAACGCGACTTCCAACGCCTCGTGGCCTATGAGCAAGCGGGTGAAGCGGGCAAGCTCTCCGTGCCGACCACCGACCACTACATCCCCATGCTCTATAGCCTCGGCCTCGCAGGCGAAAAAGAGGAAATCCGGCAGGCTTACGAAGAAGTGACGTTCGGGGGTATCAGTATGCGTACTTTTCAGGTGGGGTGAGCGGCTCGTCTTGCAGGGCGCAAACGGTGGAAAAGTGGCTTGCGAAAAATGCTGCTCAGAATCCTTGAAACCCTATTTTTGCCCCATTCTACCCTCTCTCGCCTGCATTATGTACATAGAACGGCACTACGGTTATTGGACCACCATCAATTGGTCGCGCAAGGGATTTTTCTTTGGATTGGTCACTGGCACCCTTGCGTTGATTTGTTATTTCACCCTTGGCTCCAAGTGTTTTTTTGTGCCGTGGCAGCCAGTATTGCTGGTCGGCACGGCGCTGGCTTTTTATCTCGGTTTCAAGAACAACGCCTCTTACGACCGCCTCTGGGAAGCCCGCAAAATCTGGGGAGCCATCGTCAACAACTCACGGTCGTTCGCGGCGGCGGTGTTTGGCTTTGTGAGTGCCCCCGACCAGACGGATGCCGAATTGCACGACATCCGGCGACGCTTGATTTTGAGGCATCTGGCTTGGCTCACCTGTCTGCGCTACCAATTGCGCACCCCGCGCCAATGGGAGCACACAAAGGAAGCCGAGCAATTCAACCAATACTTTCCCGACCTGAAAACACCGGAGCGCCACGAGAAGATGGACGACGTGTTGAAGGGACTGCTTTCAGAAGAGGAAAGAAAGGCGCTGGAGGGCTACAGCAACAAGGCGACGCAGGTGCTGAAACGCCAAACGCTCGACATCGGCGAGCTGCACGGCAAGGGTCTGCTCAACGACTTCCAACACATCGAGCTGCAAAAACTTGTCGGCATGATGTACGATGAGCAGGGCAAGAGCGAGCGCATCAAAAATTTTCCGTTCCCGCGCCAGTATGCCACCATACCCATGTTGCTCATCAAGTTGATGTCGTTGCTGTTGCCGTTTGCGCTGGTGGCGGAGTTCGAGAAAATTGGCCTTCACTACGTCTGGATGACCATCCCGTTCAACGGTGTCGTGACATGGGTGTTTATCCTGATGGAGATGATTGGCGATTACAGCGAAAACCCATTCGAGGGCACTTACAATGATGTCCCGATTTCGAGTATCAGCCGCACCATCGAGATTGACCTGAAAGAGATGTTGAACGAACCGAATGTGCCTGCCCCCTTGCAGCCTGTGGAGGGGATGCTGATGTGAACAAGAGGGCGAATGAATGGGCGAAGTGCGATGTGAGGTTAGAGGTGATGTTCACGGAACCGTTGCTTAGGATATTAGCCTAAACGTGGGAATCGGAATCCCTCGCTTTTTCATCTCTTCCACCAATTTTTTGGGCAGTTCGCGGCGGCAGGAGCAGTTTTTCAAATGCTCCAGATGCCAAGCGACTCGCTGCTCGAACGTCGCGTTTTTCGGCATGGGGTTTTGTTCGTGCCATTCTTTGTTGATTTTCATTGTATGCAGTTCATTTTATGCGATTCAGGACAAAACTTCCAATCGAGGAAGATAATTTTGAAAGTTCGGTGGTGTCGGTACCTTTCGGTGTTGGCTGTGTTCGTTTGCAGCAATTTTTATCTCAAATGTTCGGCAACTGCGCCGACACCTTTTCCCAAAACTCGTCGTCGAGCAGCCGTGCGCTGCCAATCAGGGCTGCATTTTCCAACAGTTTGGACGGCGCGACTTTAAGCGAAACACCCGCTTTTTTCAAGTCGTTTTTAAAAACTTCCTCGAACAAGGGCAGCGCACGGGCGATGTTGCCGCCGATGACGAGGACTTCCGCGCCGAAACTTCTGAGCCACGGAGCGAGGCACTCCGCGAGGTTGTGGCCGAATTGCGCGAACAGTTTTTGAGCCACCTCGTCCGTCCCGTTTTTTTCCATCAAATCCTTCACGCCCTCGATTTTTCCCCCAGTCTGTTTTTCATACTCACGGACGAACCATTTCGTGGCAAAATAGTCGTCGGCGATGTTGTTTTTGAAAGGCAAGTGCCACAGGCAGCCTTCCTTCGGCACATCCGCCCGCACTACCACCGGCGCACCGCCGTCAATGAATGCCGAGCCGAAACCCGTGCCGAGCGTGATGACCACGACTTTTTGAAACCCCTTGCCTTCGCCAAGCCAAGCCTCGCCCACCGCAAAAGCCGAGGCATCGTTCAGGAAGCGCATGGGTAGATTTTCAAGCAAACTTTCCGAAAGTTGGAAGCTTTCGGAAAGTTGATTCCGCAGCGCCGTTGGGATGTGGATGTCGTACAAGTTTGGAAACTTGTGCTTCATTTTTGAAATGCCGTTTCGGTAGTCAAAAGGGCCGGGAATGGCAAAGCCGATGCCCGCCAACTGCGTTGCATCCACTTTTGAAATGGTGTCGTTCAGCGCAGTTGCCCAACTGTGCAGGATGACCGCCGCCGCGTCTTCGTGGCCGTATGCCACCCGCGAAAGCGTTTTTTCGAGCAATTTGCCCGCCGTCATTTCGACCGCCGCGCAGGTGATGTGCGTACCGCCGATGTCCACGCCGATGGAGAGGTTTTTTTGCGCCATGATTTTTATCGTTTCAAGATTTCCAATAAAAGCCGGTTCGTCTCTTCGGGTCGTTCCATGTTCGGCGTGTGCCCCGTGTTTTCCAAAACGGTGATTTGAATGTGCGGGATTTTTTGCCGCGCCAATTTCACGGAGCGTTCATAGTTGCACAACGGCTCCCCTGTGCCAACGATGAGGTAGGTTGGCATTTCTATTTTGAACAAATCCTCGTCGGAATAGACATAGGGAAACAACATCTCCACCGTGCAATAATTGCGGACGTGTTCCATCAGGTCGGCGAATAGCGGCTCCGGCTCGAAGCCTTTGAACGCCTGCATTTTCAGGGTTTTGACGGCGTGAGGGCCAGTGCCGGGTCGCCCGGTGAATTTGAGCATCAATCGCAGATACCAGCGAATCGGGACGTGGGTGGCGACGGGCGATAGCAAAATCAGTTTTTCCACCCGTTCGGGATGCGCGATGGCAAATCCCGCCGCGAAAAAACCGCCGATGGAGTGGCCGAGCAACGCAGGTTTTTCCAATCGAAATGCGTCGAGAATTTGCCGTAGCATCAGGATGTAGTCGCCGATGTTTAAGGGCAATTTGCGGAGCTCGCTTTTCCCCGCGTCGCCCGGCGTGTCCACCGCGTACAAATGATAATCCCGCCCCAATGCCTCAAAATTGGCGTACCATTCGGCAGCACTGCACCCCGCCGCATGGAGGAGCACGAGGGGTTTGCCCGCCGGGTTGCCAGTCTCGATGACGTGCGCCTTGCCCAAGTGGGTTTCCACCCAATGGTCGTTGGCCGCGATGCCGTATTTTTTCAAAACAGCATCGTAGGCGTTGAAATAGAGAGAGCGGGCGGCATCAGTAATAAAAAGCGGCTTGGCGGGGGGAGCGGCATTTTGCATAGCAAGGAGATTCGGCTTCAATGGCCGAGCGCAAAATTCCCTTGCGTCACATTCCTTTTCAATGACTTTTGTCACGAAAGGAGGTGCTTCCGCTCAAGACAACCCTTTGACAAGATGGCGTGTTGAGCCACCCGGCCACAAGTAGCCTCCGATTGCCTGAACAGCAGCGGGGCATTCCATTTCGCCCTGCTTGGTGTTTTCACCAAGCAGAAGCGGTGGAGTGCAGGGCCTCGGCTTGGCATCTCGCGGGAGTGCGCTTGGTGAGAACACCAAGCGCGGCAGGAAACACACTCTAGGTTTTTACGAAGAATCAAGTACCTATGGTAGCAAAAATCAACTTTTGGGCTTGTAACGCTCCACAGGATTTTTGATGGTCGGCACGGTTTGCAAGTAGGCCCAAATAGCATTCACTTCACCATCCGTAAGGGCAGTATGCGGGAGCATGGGGTAGTACAGCGGCCCTCCGCGAGGGTTTTTGCCGTATTTGACAGCTTCCAAAAACTGCTCGCTGGTAAAATTGGCGATACCGGTTTCTTTGTCCATCGTCAGGTTTGCGGAGTGAACTACCTCCCCTTCGAGGTTGAGCATCGGGTTGCCGCCGCCGTAAAATCCAAGACTTTTATCTGGTTGGAGAATGTCCATTTTGGCAAAGTCGGCAGAATGGCAGGCATAGCAGGCACAAAGCGCATCCGCCACATAGCGGCCAAAAGCAATGCGGTCGGTGCTGTCCGGGATGGTGATGGAGGATTCGGGCAGCGGAGGCGGGAAGAAGGCGATATTTGCCAAAAACTTGATGAATAGGTTGTACTTGTTTGGTGGGTATTCGCGGCTGTCGGCTGCCAAAGACGGCTCATCGGAGCGCAGCCAAGCGATGATGCTGTATAAGTCCTCGTCGGCCATGAGCGGGAACTTGGGCATGAACGGTGGCGCCCAGGAGCCGTTCTTCCGTATGCCGGTCCGCAGGAAATAGTACAGCTCGCCGTCCGTCCATGCGCCTATACCGTGCACGGAGTCGTTGGTGATATTCAGCGAATGCACCTTGCCGAATTCGGGGGGCATATCGAGCATGACCTCGCCGGTCAGTCGTTGGGTTTTGTTGTCCCTGTGGCACTCATTGCACAGCAAGGTGGCGATTTTTGCGCCGCGGGCCACCCGGTTGCTGTCGGGGGCTACTTTCAGGTTGAGGATATCGGGGCCAGGCTTGTATTCGTAGTTGGGAATGCCTTTGACATAAATAAACGATGCGGCAAGAGCGGCCAACAGAGCGATACCGAGCAAGCTAAAGGTGAGTATTTTGAAAAATCGTTTCATAGGTGAGCCACTTGATTTGTTCGTGAAAAGGGTGCTTGAGTGCAAGGACCCACCGGGCACTTTTTACGGCGCCCGGTGGAATCACCCGTTCTAAAATTTCAAGTTATATTCACTTTTGCACCGACCGTTCCGCTCTTTGCGCTATGAGCAAAAGCGGCACATCGTCGTGCATCCCCGATAGTTTGAGCTGATTGTCGTGCTGCGCGTAATGCATCTTTAGCAGCTTGCCCTTATCCCCTGTGAAGGTGATTTCAAGCAGAGATTTGTTGATTTCGTAGCTGCCGGTTATGTTTTCGGAGGCATCATTATCGTGATATACGATGCTCCATTCAAATCTGCCGTTGGAATCGGATGAGCCGGGGCGGAAATGGAGATTGGACGAAACCACTACTTTGTCCTTTATCTCGGCGCCATCATGTTGAAAAGACGTTACTTGCCATTGGCCGGCCCATCGGTTTTCAAGGGATGAAGTGACCTCAATGGGTTCGGCCTGACAACCGAGCAAGGCGATAGAGACGATTGCCCCCCAAAAGGAGATGGCCAATACATGCTTTTTGAAAAAGAAAGTTATCATGTCGAGTTAAGTTGTGTTGTTTTAGTTGCCCGGCACTAAGCCAAGTTGTTCAAAGAAATCGAGATTGTCCTGCACACCGAGGTGCTTGTATGCCTTTCCCGCTGCATTGAACCAAATGATATCCACCGTATCCAATTTGAAAGATTTGCCGGTGGGTTTCATGCCCATAAATTCGCCCTTCATGGTGCCGCTCATCACGAGATAGGCGAGAAGGGTTTGGTCATCTGCGAGCACATTTTTCAATTCAAATTTCAGGTCGGGGAAGGCGGTAAACAAACTTTGTAACAATGCTTTGGAAGCAGCCAGGCCTTTCAATCCGGTCGCTTCTGAAAAGCCCGGAGGTAAATTATCCTGAAAATCCTCCGTGCAGTGTTGTTCGAGCGCAGCGAAATTTTGGGCGTTCATGCCTTCCATGACTTTGAGATAATTGGCTTTGTTTTGTTCCGCCCTTGTTTGTGCGGAAGCGAGGGTAGTGGCGAGCGCTGCTACAAGCAGCAAGGTGAGACGTATGTTTTTCATAGTGTGAAATGTGATTTTGGCTATTGTTTTAAAGTTTTAGTTTCGCCTACTCTGTTCGGTTTTCGGCCTCCCCGTTTGTTTTATTTTGTCGAAACCAATTTTTGGTAGGCCATTTTGTGGTTGGTTGCGCACTGCCTCATTGGCACGACAAAAGTGACGTGCCCCGACTTGGGCGGTCTTCACCCGGCTTGCAAAAGGCTGGACTGTGCTTGCGCAGGGGTAGAAAAAGGTAGCACCCGGATTGCGCGGGCAGAAGGCGGGCTTGTCTTATTTTATTGAAAACCAATCCATCGCGCATTGCGCGAGTAAGCGAAAAGCCAAGTAAGAGCGTGTATAGAAATCAGCCCCGTGCCTCGCTCGGCGGCATCCCAAATTCCTCGCTGAAGCTCCGCGAGAAGTAGTTCGGGTCGGAAAAACCGACCTCGTAGGCAATTTCCGAGACGTTCAGGTCGGTCGTTTTCAGCAACTGCATGGCCCGCTGCAGGCGCAGGCTGCGGATGTAGAGCGTTGGATTTTGGCCCGTCAAGGCTTTCATCTTGCGGAAAACTTGTGTGTGCGAAAGGTGGGTAGCCCGACACAGATGGACGATGCCGAGCTCGGGGTCGTTTATTTTGTCTTCAATGGCCTGTCTGATTTTTTGGAGGAAACGCTCGTCTATAGTCGGCTCGGGGCGCTGAGCGCCTTGTTCGCTCAAGACCGTTTGTGCGTTGTGCCGCATTTGCAGTTTTTGCCGCAGTTCTATCAGTTTTTCCATGCGCACGAGCAGTTCCGCCTTGTCAAAGGGCTTTTGCAAATAAGCGTCTGCCCCGACGCGCAGCCCCGTCACCTTGTCGTCCTGCGCCGCTTTAGCCGTGAGCAGTATGATGGGGATATGGCTGGTACGCTCGTCGTTCTTGAGGGTCGCGCACACCTCGTAGCCGTCTTTTTCCGGCATCATCACATCGCTGATGATGATGTCAGGCACCGTCGCGAAGGCGATTTCCATGCCTTCCCTGCCGTTGGCAGCCGTCTGGATTTGGTACCCGCTTTTCAAAATCGCCGCGATGTACGCCACCACGTCGGAGTTGTCTTCGATGACCAGAACGGTGGGCAATAGAGGCGTGGCGGTGAACAGAGGCTGGGTTGCGGCCACAGGCAAATCGGCCTCGGGACGGGCCTGCGCAGGATAGGGCTTGTCCTCGTGCGGCGAAGCTATTGGCTTGTTTTCGTCCGGTATTTCCACCTCATCGGAGGTCGGCCGCATCGCACAAGGCAGCAGGACCGTAAATACGGTACCCTTGCCCGGCTCGCTCTCTACTGAAATGGCGCCGCCGAGCAACCCGACCAACTCTTTGACCAAGGCCAAGCCGATACCCGTGCCCTCTCCCGGGCGTGTGTTCGAGTTGTCGGCTTGATAAAAACGGTCGAATATGTGCGGCAACTGCTCGGGGGTTATGCCCTGACCCGTGTCTTGGATTTTCAACTGGAGAAAGGCGGGCATCGCACCCGGCTCGCCATGCAACGCCTTGGCGTGAAAAACCACTTTGCCTCCGGCGCTCGTGAATTTCAGGGCATTGGAAAGCAGGTTATACACAATGTCCTGCAGTTTTTCCTCGTCGAAATCCACGACGAGACTGGGCGTTTCCGGGTAAAAAATCAAGCGGATTTCTCGCTCACTCGCCATTGAGTAAAAACTTTCGGTGAGGTACTGCAAGTAGCCGATTACATCGGCGCGGACGTAGTGGGGCTGCATCGCTCCGGATTCGATTTTGGAGAGGTCGAGCAGTTGATTGATGAGCCGAAGCAGGTTTTTGCCGTTGCGCTGTATGAGCGCCAACCCATTTTTTAGTTCGCTCGCAGAGCGTCGGAAGCCCTCCTCGTCCAGACGCTCGGAGATGCCCAGAATGACCGTCAGCGGCGTGCGAAACTCGTGGGTGATGTTGGTATAGAGCCTTGAGCGGAGCTGCTCGATTTCGCGGATGCGGCGGTTTTCGGCCAGGTCGAGCTGGTGGCGGACGCGGTTTTTGTAAAAAACATAAAGCAACAGGCCCATCGTCAACACGAGCAAAACGAAGAACCACACAGACTTGTACCAGAACTCGCGCACTTCTATGAGCAGGACGCGCTCGTTTTGGCTCCAGATACCGGTCGGATTAGCGGCGCGGACGCGTAAGCGGTATTTCCCGGCGGGCAGATAATGGAACGTAATTTCGTTGTTGGTTCCGCTGAGGCGCCAATCCTTGTCGTGGCCTTCAAGTTTCCAGGAGAAGCGGTTGGCTTCGGGTTGCAGGTAGTTGGCTAAGGCAAGTTGGATGTTGCAAAAACGGTTGTCAGGCGGCAGCGTGATGCGAACCACGCCGTCCAACCCGAAAATCTGTTCTTGTCGCGTTTTGCCGTCGGCAGCAAACCATGAAATCTGGGATATCAGCAGCGAGTCGTAGCCCTGCAAGAAGGAGGCGAGCACTTCTTCCGGCTGGAAGTAATTGACTCCGTGCAGCCCGCCGAAAAACAGGGCGCTGTTCGTGTCCCTGAAAAAAGAGAACCGGTTGAACTCGTTGTGGGTCAGGCCATTGGAGACAAAGAAGTTGGTGAACAATTTTGCTTGTGGCTGAAGAAAGCTCAGCCCTTCCCAAGTGGATATCCAGAGGTTCTGGTCATCGTCGGGCAAGATGCCGGCTATCTTGTTGGCAGGCAGGCCGTTCGCCATCGTGAAAACTTCCCATTGGCCGCTTTGCAAGTCCAATTTGCGTAGCCCGCCGCCGAGCGAGCCGCACCAAAGCGTTTCGTTTTGCAAAAAGAGCACTGCTATGGGGTACTCGTGCGCCGTAGGTGTGTCGCCCGGGAAGGGGAGGAAATGCCGTTTTTCGGGGTCGAACAAGGCCAGACCTTCGTTGCCCGCGACCCAGATTTTCCCTTGTTCGTTTTCCAAAAAGAACAAGGGTGCGGTTTTGAATTTTTCGTTTTCGCCTGCTTCGGCGCAGGTTTCAAATCGGCGTGTCGCGGGGTCGAACAGGACGAGTCTGGCTGTTTTTTCGTCTCTGGCGGCGAGCAAGATTTTGCCGTTTTTCAATATCAGGAACGACGCAATAGAGTGTTTTTCGAGGTGAAACGTGTCGGCAAGTCCCGTTGTCGGGTCAAAGCGGTACAGGTTTGGGGTTTCGATGCTGTTTCGGGCTGCCCACAGGTACCCGGCGGCATCAACCTGAAGATTGACGGCATTCTGGGTGGAGAACCTCTTTTGGGTGTTTTTTTCCACTGGTATGGCACGCTCCACAGAGCCGTCGGGGCGCATCCGAAACAGCCCTATCATTTCGCCCGCCATCCAGATGTTGCCCAAGCGGTCGGCTGCGATGCCTCGAAACGCGGCGTTTGGAAAATCCAACTGGTCTTTTTTGGTTGGGACAAACTGCCGGAAAAGTGGCTTCTCAAAATTGACGCGCAAGACGCCCTCCATGGTGGCGAAGTGTATCTGCCTCGAAAAGTCGCTGCCCACACAGAATTGATAATTCAAATCGGGCAGCATCGATGCCAGGTCTAACCAAGTGCCATCGGGTCGGCGCAGCCAAAAGCTGTTGGCCCCTTGGTCTTGTTTTCGGAAAATGAGGGCACCTTTTTGGTCTTCTCCTATCAGCACCAAGCCTGGCAACTTCCCGGGGTAGCGGGTGTCCTTTTCAAATTGCTGCGCCTGCTCGTTCCAAGTCCACAATGTGTTGCTGGCGCCCAAACAAACACGCAGAGGCAAGCCTGACGCATTGGTCATGCGCACCACCACATCCAATGGAGCGGCGGTTTCGAGCAACGCAAAAGCCTCTGTACGACCCGTTTCGAGCTGTACGCGCTGTACCTCGTTGGGTTTTCCGAGTATGTTGGCGGAGAGCCAGAGTTGGGCGCGCTTTTCGTCGAAATACCCATCGAATTTGGGGCGATGGCTGGGCAACTTATCGCCCAATAAAGCGGAGGTATGCAGTCGGTGCAACAGTTGCGTCGTGAAATCGGGGAAAAGCCGCCACACTTCGAACACCGTGTTGGGTACGGCTTCGATGCCCAAAAAGATGGCGGTGTCCTGCGACCAAGCGGCTACCAATTCTCCTTTCAACTGAGGGAATTGCTCAAGCGTCCGCGTGGTTTTCCTCCCCGAAACAGGGTCGAAAACGGACAGGATTCGCTCGCTGCGATAGTGCCAGATAACGATTTCGCCACGCGCGTTTTCAGCTATGCCGTTGTTGTCGGGCATTTTTTCCCAAACGGTCTGAAAACGGTAGCCGTCGAAGCGGCAAAGCTCGTTGGTGGTGACAGCCCAGCGGAAAGGGCTTTTTCGTGTTTCGAGCAAATGGACGACCTTGTTGTCGGGAAGCCCGTCGCGGGCGTTGAACAGGCGAATGGCAAACAGGGGGTGATGTGGCTCAGCTTGTGCCAGCAAGGCGCTGTTCGGCCACAAAAAGCAAGCAAGCGCCACACAGGCCGAACGCAACAGAAGTATGCCACAGGGACACAAGGTGCAATCGAGACGACACATTTTTTTCGCGGGCTAAGGTAAGCTTCTGCTTCGTTTGCCCTAATAATTTCCCGACCGCGACCCAAACATCAAAACAAGTACCCAAAGGATATCATGACACTCGGCACGTTGAGGATGCCGGAAGTGGAGCTTGAGGTGCCGTTTTCGTAATTGACCACACGCGACAGGATGTGCTTCTCTGAAAAAGTCGTCCTGAAAATCCCGCGCAAAGTGATGACGAAACGCGGGTTGATGGTGAAATCGTTGTCAATGCCAAAGTTGAACAAAATAGCCTCGGCGCGGTGTGTGTCGTTCACCCTTTGCTCTATGATGCCCCGGTTGATGAAAAGTGTCTTTGGGTAACGGAGAACGGCCTGCCCCGCGCTAACGCCTGCCCCGAGTTTGAGCGCATACTTTTCCCCCACGCTCAAGACGCGCCCGCGCAGCCCCAAATCCACATAGAGGAATTGCTCGGAATAGTTGTATTTGTAGGAATTGTCCCACGTCATGCCGCCTGAGGAGCCTTGCGAACGACCGCGAGACGTAAAGAAATCGCCATTGATGCCAGCTGAGGCAAACACCGAAAGCCCTGAGCCGAGCAGGCGCTCATATTGCAGTTCGCCACCGATGCCAAGTGTGCCTTCGTAGGCGACACCGCCCAGCCCGATGCCGAGTTTCAGGATGTTGTTTTGTGCGTTGGTGAGCGTGGCCAACGACATGAGCGCGATGAGCGAGAAGAGTTGAGTTTTTTTCATTTGAATCAAAAAAAGTTTGTGCAAAGATGTTGGTTGGAAAAATAGAGGTGGGCTTTCTGATGGGTTACTCACGTTAGTCTAAATTACAGCGGCATGGGTTTTTTTGTTCAATGGCGTTCAAGAAATCATCGCGCAGGTGGGTTGTATTTCAAATTGTCGCGGAACGTATCGTGGAATGATGTTCCGCACGCCCCGTCATCTCCGATAGTAGAAGGCAATTTCCCTTTCCCCGATTTCGTAGCGCGTGCTGGAGGCTTGTTGCGCGTGCACGGTCTGCGCCACGAATTCCAGTATTTCCTGTCGGCTGCTCAGCGGTGCGCCGGTGCGTGCTTCCCATTCCTGCGCTGTGGGTATGTCAATGTAGAACATACAGTTGCCGCCGCCCATCTCGTGGCAGAATCGGATGTGGCGCTCGTTGTCAATGTATATCACTTCGCCAGCGCGGAAATTGCCTATGTATTCGATGCGGCGAACAAATTTGTTCGTGATTTGGCGCAGCGCTTTTTCGCGCAGTATGAGGTCTTCGTCGGGGATTACGTTGCCAAAACCGTCGCGGTAGATGATGGGCGCGGACGGTTTCGATTCAGTTTCAGGAGGTGTCTCAATGGCAGGTTTTTCAACAGGAACTTCCTCGTTTTCGTGGTACTTTTTGAAGAAAAACCGGTGTTGCCAATCTTCGGGATGGTCAATCTCAACCACATATTCGCCCGGCGCGACGTCGAGTGTGTCCCAGAGCAACTGTATGCTGCCGCTGAGTTTGTTGGTGACGGGGTGTTCCAATACGACCTGTTTGGTTTGCAGGTCAATCAATCGCATGGAGCCGTAATCGCGCCCGTATTTAGGCAGCCAGACAATCAGTTGCTGGCAATCGGGATAGTGCACAAACTTGGTGGTGACGACGGCCACTGTGTCGCCTTTTTCGCCCATGTTTTCGATGGTGCCGAGTGTGATGATGCCGAAATGTTGTTGCATGAATAAGGGATGTTTGAACGGCGCGGTAAAAATCCTAAAAAAATATGGATAGATTTTTCAGTTTCAAATACTTTGAAAATCCGAGCGATTCAAACACCTGTTGGAACATCTTTCACAACCCGTTCAAAAACCGCTTGGCGATATTGAGCGGACGGAACAAGTAGCGTTTCTTCGCATGATGCCCGCCGCTGCGTTGCAGGATGTCGCGCAGCGTGGCCAGCACGGTGAGCAGGTATTTTCCCTTGTTGAGCATGACGCACTCGGCCTGTGCGGCAAGGGCAGCGTCGGTGACTTCGGAGCGGGTGGCGATGCCGCGTTTGTTGAGGGTGTCGAGCACTTGAGTCGCCCAGATGACCGGGACATGGGCGGCTTCGCAGAGCCAGAGGATTTCTTCCTGAATTTCGCTCAACCGCTCGAAACCGATTTCCACAGCCAAGTCGCCGCGTGCTATCATCACGCCGAACATGGGCTGCGCCATGCCTTGCAACAACAAAGCGGGGAGATTTTGAACGGCCTCATAAGTCTCAATTTTGAGCACGATGGGCAGGTCGGGGCGCTTGTTTTTCCGCAGTAGCGATTGCAGCTCGGCCACGTCTGCGGGAGAGCGCACAAAAGAGAAGCCCAACAGGTCGGCGTGTTGCAGCGCGAAAGGCAGCACGGACTTGTCGAAATCGGTCAGGCTGCTCACGGAGAGTTCGGTGTCGGGGAAGTTGATGCCCTTTTCGGGTTTGAGGCGGGGTTTGGCAGCGGAGATGCGGGTCATGCGCAGGGTGGCGATGTTTGCGCCGGGTGCCTCCACCACTGCCTCGAAAAGGCCGTCGTCGAACAGTACGCGAGCGCCTTTTTGCAAATCCTTCACCACACCGGGCAAGGTGCAGCCCACCACTTTTTCTTTTTTGTCAAAAACGGCATTGGCCTCGGCGAGGAAAAACACATCCTGCTCTTTCACCTTGAGCTGGTCTTTGTGCCGGCCTTTGCCCAAGAGTGTGGTACGGATTTTTGGCCCTGCCAAGTCGAGGTATATTTTGCAGCGATGCCCGGTGGTGTGGGTGGCCCTGCGCACGTTTTCAATCATTTTGAGCCACTTGTCGGGAGCGTCGTGGGCGCAGTTGATGCGGGCGATGTTCATGCCTGCTTTCAGCAGGGCTTTCACGGCTTTGTAGTCGTTGGCCAAGCCGGAGTCGAACGTCACCATCAGGTGCGGGATGGTTGAGTCTTCTTTCTTTTTGCCAAATAAATTGTTGGCGCGGTGGCGTATCAACTGTGTGCCGGCGGCGGCATCGAACTCGGACAAGGTTTCTTTTGAAAAATTGATGTCAAGCCACTGCATCAACACCTGCACTTGCCGCATCGCATGACTTTCGGAGCTGGCCAAAGAAGAAAGCCCAATATCGTGCAAGGCATCCTGCACGTCGCGCAGGTCAGTGCGGCGCAGCGCGAGATAATGGATGAGGTTGGTGGCGCTGCGACGCTGCTCCGGGTGCACGCTTTCGATGAGTTTGGCAGCTTTTGTTTCGAAGGCGAGCATATCGCGGTATCTGCGTGCGATGCCAATCTGCGCAAGAGAAAAAGATTTGTCCATGGCTGGCGCAAAAGTGCGAAATAGAGCGGTGTCGAACGCTGAGAAACGGCATCATACACCAGTAGATGGTTTTTATACCGTGATTCGCTATGGTTTGCAGATGGCTGTGGTTGATGTTTTTGAATTTGAGCAGAATGCGTTTTTAGTCATGCCGGTGGGCAGCCCCTTTCTTTTTCAGTCAAAATCAATCTCCGTGTTGTCGCCTATGTTGAGGCTTAGGTTCATCCCCCGGATGCTTGCGTCGCTGCCGATGACGGAGCGTTTGAGCACCACGTCTTCGAGTGAGGCAAAGTTGCCTATGATGCTATCGCGCACGATGGAATGATTGATGGTCACGTTGTCGCCCACCGTGACGTGGGGGCCGATGATGCTGTTGGCGATTTGACAATTGACACCGACGGCTACCGGATGTATGAAGATGGTGTTGTCGTATTCCGGCAGGTTAAAATCGTCGGTGGCATAGCCCCGGCGACTGAGCAACATGGCGTTGGTTTCGAGCAGGACTTCTTTGCGCCCGCAGTCGAACCAATTGATGACTGGCAAGGTCTGAATGCAGATGCCTTGTTCGAGCAATATCTGGAGGGCGTCGGTCAGTTGAAACTCGCCCACTGTGCGTTGTTCGCTTTGAATCATGGAGCCGATGGCTCTCAGCAGCGCCGGCACTTCCTTCAGCTTGTAAAGCCCCACAATGGCCATGTTCGATTTGGGGATGCGCGGCTTTTCCACCATGCGCGTGGCAAAACCCGCCTCGTCAATCTCCGCCACGCCAAACTCGCGCGGGTCGCTCACTTTTTTCACCCCGATGCAGGAGTGCTGGCAGTCGAGCATTTGTTTCAAATCCACATCGAAAATCGTGTCGCCAAACGCGATAAAAATCTCTTCTTCGTCTTCTATTGCCTCGCGGGCGGTCCAGATGGCGTGGGCGGAGCCTTCTCTGTGTTCCTGATAGACAAACTCGGTTTGCAGGTTCGGGTAGGTCTGCTCGATGTAGTCGCGGACTTTGTCGCCCAGATAGCCAATCACGAACACAAAATCCGTCATGCCTACTTCCACCAATTTATCCACGATGAATCGGATAATCGGCTTGCCCGCCACTGGCATGAGCGGCTTGGGTTGGGTGTAAGTGTGGGGGCGGAGGCGCGTTCCGGCGCCAGCAACGGGGATGACGACTTTCATGTTTTCCAGTGGGACAAAGGTAAAGGATTTGCGGTGCGCGATTTTTTCATTTTCCAAAAACACTTGATGCGTCTTTCTGGTTGTCTTGCCATCTTTTTAAAAAATGCCAGCACTCAAATCTCTTCGAATGCGCCTCAAGCGCCTGACGCGCCAGCTTATGTTGATTTTTTCCGTATTGCTTGTCGCGTGGATAGTGGCTGTGCAGGCGGGTTGTTTCGCCATGCGCACGCCTGATGGCGAATGGGCAGAAAAGATGAAAAGTCGCGGGCAGACGCTTGCCCCTGTGTTTTTGGATGTGCCGGACGGCGGCGGGCGCATGATTCATGCCGTGTATGTGGCTGCATCGGACAGTCTGCCCTTGGTGGTGCTGGTGCATGGCTCACCCGGCTCGGCAGACAATTATCTGGATTATCTGGCCGATACCATGCTGACCCGTGTCGCTCGTTTGGTGGCGATTGACCGCCCGGGGTTTGGCTACACGCAGGGTTTCGGCAGGGCGGAGCCTTCTCAGGCGGCGCAGGCGGCGGCGGTGTGGGCGGTGGTGCGGCATCTGTCTCCTCGTGGAAAGGTTTGGTTGGTGGGTCATTCGCTCGGTGGCCCGGTGATTGCTCGGTTTGCCATGGACTACCCGGAGCAAACGGCAGGGCTGGTGTTGGTAGCGGCTTCCATTGACCCGGGGCAGGAGGAGCACCCTTGGTGGCAGTCGGCCATTCACCCGCCGCCTTTGAAGTGGGTGATTCCAAAAAGTCTGTGGGCCAGCAATGCCGAAATAAAACCATTGGAGGGCGAATTGAGAAAAATGCTGCCACTTTGGGAACGGGTTGTTTGCCCGGTGCGCGTCGTCCATGCGCTCGATGACCGACTTGTGCCGGTGGCCAATGCCGACTTTGCCCAAAGGGTGCTTCAGAACAGCCCTGATGTGACGTTGAGGATACTGCCCGACGGCGACCACTTCATTTTGTGGAATCGCTACGCCACGGTGAAACAAGAGTTGTTGGAGGGGTTGGGGCATTGAAAAACCGAAATCATGGAGGGGCACTCGACATTATACTATGGTTCGCTAGGGTTTGTCAGTTTACCATGCTCGCTCTTCCTGATTTTTTTTGCAGATTGCGATTTTAGCCATGCCAAAAACTTGGCGGCGCGAGGTATATTAGACTTGTTGCGGTTGAGGCCTTTGGCAAAGGGAAAGCCCTTTTTCCGACTGGCTTCGTTAAATTTTTCGCCGAATATGCCCGATTTCGATTGCAAAATTTGCCTTGCCAGTCGAAAAAATGACAATCCCCTTCACTCAAAGCCCTCCACCGCAACAAGTCTATTCAGGCGGTGATTTGATGATTTGAAATCACCGCCTGAATAGTTCGCGTTTTCGACATTTTCCCTCGACCTCTCCCGATAAATTCTCTCCTCCCCCTCAAATCACCTCTACCCACTTGCCGGGTATCGTTGCTCGAATGCGATTGTCGTACATGGCTTCGCAGGCCACCGTCGGGAGGTAGTAGCGCCCGGCATAGGCGGCGTTGAGTTGGATTCGATAGACGCGGGTGTCTGATTGATTCTGATTGTGGGGGCGGGGCAGGTTGAAATAAGTATAGACCCGGTCGTCGCGGATGTCCTGATAATCCGATGGGCTGTTTGCCAGACCGGAGACGCTGTTCATGCGGGCGTTGAGGATTTCCCAGCCAGAGGGGAAGGTTTGGGAGAGGGCGAGTTCGGTGAAAGGGAAGCTAAAGTCTGAGTTGCGTCGCACTGTCACCTCTGCCACGAAGTCGGTGCCTTGTGGCAGGCGGCCGATGTCAATGGGGTTGCCCTTTGAGTCGGTGTAGCGGATGCTGAGGGCGATGTTGCTGGCCGTTGCTTGTTCCTCGCCCACGACGGGGCGAGCACTGACGATGAGGCGGGTGTATAGTTTTGCCTTGCCGTTGTTTTTCACTGCTGCCGAGGTGCTGTTGTCCGCGAGATTCACCGTGCTGATGGGTCTGCTGCTGTCGCCGTTTTTCCAGCCGTTACCGTTGATGCGATAGGCAAATGAGGCTCCTTCCTTGAAGTTTTTGCTTACATATTTTGAAAGGGCCCGCAGTGAGGTGGCTAGGCTTTGGGTGTTCCAATACGAGCCGTTTTCTTTGCCGAGTTCATTGCAGACGAGGTTGGCTGTTGTTTGTGCGCGGGCCACGTCGCCGATGGCCGTGTAGGTTTCGAGCATGAGCGCACGGTCGCGGAGGTCGCTGCCGTAGGTGCGGCCCCACCAGTTGTAGCGCCAGTCGTCGCGCCATTTGGTGGCGATGATTTCTTTGGCTGCTTCGGGCTTGCCTGCTTGGGCATAAGCGGCGGCGAGCAGGGAGGCCGATTGGGCGTATTGGTCTTTTTTCTCGCGGAGGCGATTCATGCCGGCGAGGTCTGGCTTGCTGGCCAGCGCCAGTGTGTAGAGGCGATAAGCTTGGGTGAGGTCGTTGTCGTAGTAGTCGGTGCTGCTGCTGTTCCAGCGTCGGCTGGTGTTGGTTTGGTAGGCGAGCCATTTGTCCAAAATGCCTGCCGGAATCGAATATCCTTTGTTTTTGGCTTCCAGCAAAAAATGCCCTGCGTAGGTGCTGCTCCAATCGTTCACGTCGGCCTCGCCGGGCCAGTAGGAGAAGCTGCCGCCCGGTTGCTGAAAATTGCGGAGTGTCTCGATGGCTGCGGTGATGTTGCGTGTCACCTCGTTTTTTTGTTTCTCCGAAAGTGGTGCAAGCAAATCCACATAGAGTTGTGGGAACGCGCTTGAAGTGACCTGTTCCACACAGCCGTGTGGGTATTGAATCAGGTATTGCAAATGCTGGCTCAGGTTGATGGCGGGCAGGGCGCTGACTTCCAGCACCGTGGAGGCGACATCGGTGAATCGGCTGGGGTCGAATGTCTGCGACCACTCTTGGCCGGGTTCGACGGTGCCTTCCCACACGGTGGACACGATGGGGTTGGGGTTTCTGACCATAATCTCGATGTCCTGCGAGACCGTCTCCCCGCCTCCCTGTGCCGTGATGGTGAATTTGGCGGCGCCGGTTTTGTTGCCCACTTTCAAATCGAAATAGGTCATTTGCTCGCCGGGCTGGCTGAACGTGAGCGCATTGGAGCCATCGCCTTGCACTGCGACGAGGCCGGTTTTTTCCGCGACCCGCACGGTCGCGTTTTTCACCTTGCTCTCCATGGCAAACACGTCCACAGGTAGTTTGAGTGACTCGCCGGGACCAAGCACGCGCGGCAGGGTGGGCAGAATCATGAGTGGCTTGCGCACGGGGCAGGTTTTTTCGGCCATGCCATAAGCGCCTTTGCTGTTGGCGGCGGGGGCCGAACAGACGAGCATGGCACGCACGGAGCCGACATAATTGTCGAGTTTCAGGGTGTGTTTGGCCGTTTTGCCTTTTTCCAAATAGAAAGGCCCGATGTGGACGACGGCGGGCTTGAAACGGTTGACCTGCGCGGCATTTTTGGCTTTTTGGTTGATGGCATCGCCACCGACGGCCAGTATGCGCTCCAATTCGGCACCATAAGCGCCGAGCACATAGTCGTAGATGTCCCACGTTTTCACGCCGAGGGCTTCGCGGGCGTAGAAGGTGTTCCACGGGTTGGGTGTCTCGAATCGAGTGAGGTCGAGCAGGCCCTCGTCCACGATGGCAAGGGTGTAGGCGCAGGCTTTTCCGCTGCTTTCGCTGACGCTGACGGTGAAGGTTTCGCCGGGCTTCAGCACGTCGGGCATGGCCAATTTGGGCTGGAGATGTGTCTGCGGGTTTTCCACGTTGACGGGCATCACGCCGTACATCCGAATGGGGAGGTCGTTTTTGGTTTGGGCGTGGGGTTGCAGCAAGCTGACGTGGGCGTAAATTGTCGGGGCCATTTCTTCCGTCGTCTTGAATTTGAGGAGATTGTCGCCGGATTTGGCATCGAACCACAGGTGGCGGGCGACGCGGGTGCCGTTTTCGAGGGTGAGCAGGATGCGCCCGTTTTCGCTGGCAGGCACTTTGAGCACCACCTCCTCGCCTACCGCATATTTTTCTTTTTCTACCGAAAAAGCCAGCATGGCGGCGGCGTTTCGGCTCTTGATATCATCAAGTTGGGCGGGGTAGCCGCTCCAAAAAAAATCTCCCCCTGCATGGCCGCCTTGGGGGTCAACGGCGCGGATGAGGTAGCGACCCCAGTTGCCTGGGCGGACTTTCCATTTGGCAAGCCCGCGCGCGTCGGTGACGAGGGTGGCTTTTTCGACGGCGTTGACGTGGTTGGCGGAGTTGTATTGGGCGACGTTGGCGGAGCGGTCTTCATCCCACCACCAGCGCCAGTCGCAGCGGTAGAGGCCGACCTCGATTTTTTTGTTGGGCTGTGGGCGACCATCTTTGCTCACCACGGCGAACTGCACCTCGCCTCCGTCCTGACTGAGCTCTTTGGAGCCCCAACGATTGACCGGGATGGCCACGCCCACGAATTGGTCGTAGGGGAAATAGTCGAGCGCAAAATTGTCGGTGCTGAAATCGCCGCTTTTCTCGAAGGCGCGTATGCGGAAATTTGCCACCAACTTGCCGGGGGCTTGGTCGCTGTGACCGAGTTGGAGCGGCACGTTGGCCTGGCCGCTTTCGTCGGTGCTGCCATCGAACAGCACTTGCGGTTCGCTGTAAAAATCGCGTGCGGGGTCGTCGAACACAAAGTCTTTGAAGTTGGGAAACCGGGTTTGGGTCGTGCGCATTTCCATTTCCACTTTGGCTTTCAGGTTGCTTGCGGTGGCGCCGTGAAGCCATTTGACCATGAGTTTGCCATTCAGGTTTCGGTCGTTGCTCGACAGTTCTTTTTTCCCAAAATTCAAGTCAAGTTTCAGTCGGTTGGGTTTTACGGTCTCTATTTTCAGTTGCTTGGTGAAGGTCGCGCCGCCGACTTGCACTTTGGCTGTCCAATTGCCCGTTGGGGCATCGGGGCGGGTGGCGCAGTGCAGCGGATAGACGCCGCCCGTGCTTTGGGTGGACACGACGCGATATTGCAGCGACCCGCGCGGGTCGGTGAGTTCGAGCGTGATGGGGTGCTCGTTGGGCAGCGTGCCCAATTTGTCTTCCAGCACGAAATTGAGGAAGAGCGAGTCGCCCGGTCGCCACACGCCGCGTTCGCCATAGAGGTAGCCCTTCAAGCCTTTTTGTGCTTCGGTGCCTGCCACGTCGAAGCGGCTGAGCGAGAGGGTGCTGCCGTCGGCCATGCGCAAATAGCCGCGGCTGCCGCCGCGTGTCGCCACGGCCACGAAGGGCACCTCGCGCAGCCCTTCCACCACGACTGTGCCGGAGGCGTCGGTGCGTGTTTTGGCGAGGGGTTGCAGCTGGTAGTTGAAGAGTTCCACATCCACGTTGCTCACTGGCGCGGTGGTGTGGAGGTTGGTGACGGCTACGAAGAGCGAATTGTCCTTGCCGCGCTTGGCGGTGATGCCCAAATCGCTGACAAGGGCGTTGCGCTTGACGAAGCGCTGATAGTTGTAGTATTCGCGGGTGCAGGGGTTCTCTCGATTGCCCCACTCGTAGCCTTCGTCGTCGTACCAATCGCTACTGAAGTAGATGCCGCGATAACCGCCAAGGATGCTGGTCAGCTGGCCGTTGTCGTCGAGCTGGCCGATGCGAGCGATGCCATCGGCGTCTGCCCAATCCTCACCTGAGGCTTGGGGTGTCTGGTCGGCGCTGTTGCTTTCGTTGGGGCTGCAAGTGTAGGTGGTGTAGCCACGTCGGAAAGCGAGACGCACCTGATATATGGCGCTTGGGTCTTGCTGCACGATGTCTTTTAGGTCGAGGGCATAACGTTGCCAAGCGGAGCTGCTGGCTCTGGGGTTGAGTTCGCTAAGGGAGATTTTTTTCTGCAAAATAATTTTCCCGACGCGCTCGAGTTCGTAGTCTCCTTCCAATTCGTTGACTTGCAAATACTGGAGAATGTTGGGGTTGTAAATTTTGAACACTTCGACGTCCACCGCACGCAGGCCGACGGCTTCAAAGGGGAAAATGATGCTTCCGTCGGTGTTTTGGGGGATGATGGCGCCGCGCCCGACCAACCGCACGGAAGGTTTTAGGTCTTCAAACACCAGCGCCCAGTCGCTGCGTCCTTTCATGGAGGCCCCTGCGATGTTTCTGATGCCTGCCTCCACGCGCAAGTTCTTGTCGCCCACCACGCGGCTGCCGGGATAGACGCGCACGAAATTGCCATCCACGTTGAAAGTCAAATTGCCGGTGTAATCGTCTAGCCGAATCAGCCCGCTCAAATCCTGTTTGGTAGCGATGGGGTCGGAAAAATTGAGCACGACGTGCGGGATTTCGGTTTGCACGACTTTGGCGCTGAGCACGACAAACTCATCGAGCGCCGGCACCATTTGCTCCATTTTGTCTTTTTTGTTGATGCCGATGGGGTCGCCCGTCCACGACAGCTCCACTTTGGAGCGGACGTTGCCGCGTTCTACGTTGTTGACATAAAACTCGTGGGTGCGGTTGTTGTCTTTGTGTACCCAACTGATGGGGAGGGCTTTGTTGCCTTGTCTGGCCGAAAGCATTTTTTCCACCGGGCCTGCCTCGACGGATTCGCTGGTGAAGATGCTACCCGTGAGCTGCTGCAAGTGCAAGTTGGAAGCATCCTGTGTGCGCAACCCGTCGGTGATGACCTCAAAAGCGAGCTCGCGAATGTTGAAGTCGAACTCAAAGGCTTGTACGTTGCTCGGCACATCCTTGAAAATTTTTCCCAACGCTACCTTGCCGACGTATTTTTTGCCGTACGGCAAGGGTTCGGTGGGCTGAAACAGAATGGTGCGGTCGTCTTCCCAGACCGCGTCGCCTGCGATGGCCGGGGACACGGAGAAAAACTTTGATGCCACCTGTTTGCCGACTTGGTCGGTGCCGACTGCCGGATGGACGAATCGCACGCGAATGGCGTCGGTGCGCCCGATGGCACCGCTTGTGTAAGCATATACATACTTCGACACTGCCAAATGATAGGCTTCGTCTTTGTTGATTTTGCTGCAAGCGTTGAACAGGATAAGGGGATAGAGCAGGGATAGGGCGAAAAATGTGAGATGCTTCCGCATGGGTATGAAAGTGTGGATAGTAAGTGAGTCGGTTCTTTCTTGGGATAAAAGTAGGGGGAAATCCAATTCAATAACCAGATTGAAAAGGATTTGAAAATAGGCTTGTAGCGGTGGAGGGCTTTGAGTGAAGGGGATGGTCATTTTTTCGACCGCCGAGGCAAATTTTGCAGTCGAAATCGGGCATATTCGGCGAAAAATTTGCCTCGGCGGTCGGAAAAAGAGCTTTCCCTTCGCCAAAGGCCTCCGCCGCGACAAGTCTAATGTCCTTGATTGGTTGGAGTGGTTTTCACGCGGTGGCAAGCATCGTTCGCTCAAAACCATATAGCGTTGACTCTATTAGCGCCCTTTTTCAAGGGCATATTAAGTTTTTGTGACTGACCAAACATGGGGCGCGATTGCCTACTTTTGCCGACACATACCTAAAACTCAGTCACCATGCACAAGCCCAAGTTGAAAGTCTTGACCATTGACGGCGGCGGTATTCGAGGCATCCTCCCCTGCGCCATTTTGGCCGAACTCGAGCGGCGCCTCGGCAAGCCTATTGCCGAAACGTTTGACCTGATTGCCGGCACCTCCACGGGTGGCATCATTGCCTGCGGCCTCAACGTGCCGCACCCCACCACAGCAGGCAAGCCGAAATTCTCCGCCGCGCAATTGGGCGAGCTGTACGAAAAAAACGGGGCCGACATTTTCAAAAAAAGGGGCGGCATCTTTTCCGGCGTGACCAAACTGTTCGGAAAATCATTTGCCCACGATGGGCTGGAAACCTTGCTTCGTGATTATTTCGGCGACGCGCAACTGAACCAAACCTTCTCCGAACTGCTCGTCACCTCCTACGACATCGAGCACCGCAAGCCTTTTTACTTCCTTTCACGGCTGGCCAAACAAAACCCCCAAGCGGAGAATTTTCCCCTGCTCGACATCGCTCGCTCCACTTCGGCGGCGCCTACCTACTTCGAGCCGAACGCCCTGCCGTGGGTCAACGGTGACAAACTGACGCTTGTGGACGGCGGCGTGTTTGCCAACAACCCCTCCATGCTCGCATACGCGGAAGCGACAGAAATGCTTCGCGCCAAACCTTCGGCAGTGGCAGCAGCGACCACCGCCTCGGAGCAGCATGATGTTGTGGATGACTTGGATTTGGAAGCGTTTGTCCCGACGGTCAGCACTGGCGCGTCCGACATTTTCATGCTCTCGCTCGGCACCGGGCGCGTGGTGCGCCCCTATCGCTACGAAAGTGCCAAATCCTGGGGCATGGCTCAATGGATTCGGCCCATCATTGACATTCTGATGCAAGGTGTGTCGGAAAGCGTTGACTATCAGATGAACTATGTGTTGCCGCCTCATGCTGACGGGACCAAGCACTATGTTCGCATCAACCCTGTGATTCCCGAAGAGTGTTCCGAGATGTCGGACGTGTCGGAAAAGAACATCCAAGGCTTGCAAGCAGTCGCCCGCCAAGCCGTTGAGGAAAATGAGGCGTTGATAGAAGAGGTGTGCAGGGTGCTGGCATAAATCTGCCGGCATGGGTAGGTGTGGCATGGCCGCGCTTGGGAATTTTGATGAGGCTGTCTCAAAAGGTTGATAAAGTTGATACGGTTGATGAAAGTTGATATGTGGAGTGAAAAACGGCATGAATCTCTGCCTTTCCGAATCAAAACGTCAACCTTCATAAACTTTGATAAACCCTCGTCAACCTTTTGGGACAGCAGCGGTGGAGCGAGGTGCTGGTGCCAACCACTTGTCCCACCGTTTCTTGTTGGCGAGGATGCCAACAAGGGCAAAATTCGAAGAAATTGATGGCGTTGATAAAACTCCAATAACGCAACCTTCCGGTTGGCGAGCGCCCAGTAACGCTGACAAAAAAATCTGGTCCACCACCCGTTGGTCGCCAGTAGTGGGCTAATCGTTCTTCGTCTTACTTCGGCTTCACAATCCTTGTGTGTACTCTTCCATTGGTGAATACAATCGTGTCGGGGTAATTTGGAGAATTGTTTGAAGAGCCTTTCACAAATGCTACCTGAAACTCCGCCCAGATTTGGTCGCCTTTTATCTGAGTGATTTCAATGTAGTTGTCAACAACTCCTTCGAGGAGGGAGTAAGCATCGCCTAAAACATCACCATCATCCAATACCGTGAAAAATTTTGCGCCAACGAGAGAATCTATGTCGCGTGCGTCTGTTTTGGATAATGGATATTTGCCAACTTGTTCTGGAATTTTATAGATGAATATTCTTTCTCGCTGAAAGCCTTTTTTGTTGAATTTGTGAATCAAAACATCTATTCCCTGTTTGTAAGGGGCATTAACGATGGCGTACGGATTAGCCTCCCAAGCACCAGTGTTGAATCTGGCATAAGCGGTTCCCCAATAGTAACCATCTGGCCCTTCCTTAGAACAAGAAAAAAGAAAAACAAGGGCTATTGTTGAAATTGAAATGAGTTGTCGCATGGTAAAAAGAAATTGGCCCACCACCCGCTGGCTACAGGTGGCGGGCGGGTTTGAATCCTTGAGTTTTACTCCGGCTTGAAGATTTTCGTGTGAATCTTCCCATTAGAAAGGATGATAGTGTCGGGATAGCTGGACACGGTACCCACAATCTGTCGCACAAACGCCACCTGAAATTCCGCCCAAATTTGGTCGCCTTCTATTTTGTTGATTTCCAGATAGTTGTCGGCACCTCCCTTATGGAGACGATAGACATCTCCCAGAACATCGACATCATCCATTGTGAAAAATTTCGCCCCGATGAGGGAGTCTATATCGCGAACCTCTGTGTCAGACAATGGATATTTGCCTGTCGTTGACGGGAGTTTGTAAAGAAAAAGAATCTCTTTTACATAACCACTTTTGCCCTGCCTTTCGATTACAATATCTATGCCTTGCATATAGGGTTTGTTGACTGAAGCCCGAGGTTTCGCCAGCCATGAGTCTCCATTGAACTTGGCGCTTGCCGTTCCCCAATAGTAGTCGTTTGACTCTTCCTTAGAGCATGAAAAAACAAAAATGACGAGTGATATGAAAATGAGTTGTCGCATGGTAAAAAGAAATTGGCCCACTATCGGCAATCAGCCAATAGTGGGCAAGTTTATTAATCTTGTTAGTTTTTGACAAATTTTTGAGAAATCAAGCGGTCGCCTACCCGGACTTGCAAGAAGTAAACACTGGGAGGTAAGGCTGAGGTGTCCAAACGGCGTTGGGTTTGTCCTTTTTCAACCGGAAATGATTGTTGGCTCAGCAACCGGCCCACCGCGTCGTTCAGGCTGAAGGCAACGTTGGCTGCTGAAGGCGACTGTATAGTAAGCAGGACGGCCTCGCCAGCAGGGTTGGGCATTAGCGTCACAAATTCCTCTTGTGTGTTCGCGACCCTGTTGTTTCGGTCGCAATTGCTTGGAAAGCCGGGGTCTATCGCAACGACATAAGTGAACGCCTCGTGAGTCTGGTTGTCGGAAGAAATACCCTTGACCTTTATGTGCAGGTTAGCCCCCGGCGTACATGGGGCGTTCACGCTAAACACGCTGCCTACCCCTTGCAAAGTGCCGTAAGTAAACCCATCGGTGCTGGTGTACCATTCGAATTGATATGGCCCGGGGCCGCCTCCCACGCCTGAGGCATAAAAGGTGGTGTATGCGCACGGGCAAGCTTCTTGGTCGCTGCTTGGGATGACTTTGAATGGCGAACTCACATCGTCGGTTCTGAATGCTGCCACCGTGCAAGCATTGGTGCGCAGCTGTCGTGCATTGTTCTCATATTCTTCCGTGCCAGTTGATTCTTTCTTGTAGTACACATCAGGGTTGGAAAAATACGGTATCCTTTGAGGCGAAACGGGGACATACATAACTGTTTTTTGCTTATCCCTGAAAGGCCAGCAGCCAGTTTTGAAGATGTGTCCGTGTTCAAAATCGCCGTTTGGGTCGTCATAGATGTCGTGCCGACAACCCAGCAAGTGTGCCATCTCATGAGCCGTGGTGTGGAGAGACTCGCCAACCCGGTTCACGATACATAAGGCTGAGCCAGATGAAGGACCTAAAGCCCCTGCTACTCCCCATAGACTATACTCTCCATCTGTGTACACTACTACGAGGTCTGCCCGTGTATCATCACGCATTTGCGCCACCACAGTATCGCTTACTAACGTGGTAACATCATTCTGAATGTTATCAGTTTCTTCAAAATCAAATGGTTGGATACTATTCAAAATAAAGGTCAACTCATTGGGCGTAACCTTGCTGTTTCGAAGGATTTGATTTGCGTTGACGAAGGCTGTCACTATCCTGTCTTCCAAGCCTGCGGCGGCGGCTTCGGCATTGGGAGTGTAGAGCGCGAGCACTCTGACGGGGCAATTCCCTTCTGTCCTGTCTTGAGCCATGGCTTCGGCCACGATTTTGCCGCCGGAGTCGGGCATGGCACATTCCAGCACATTATTGGTGTAATCTCTCCGCGCCAAAACTCTTTTCCCTCCGCCCAACTCATGAAGGCTCCAATGGTCGTCGTCAATGTGAACCGAGCCAAACACGCGCCCGGCGCGAGAAATGACGGTGACCGAGCCGTTGTAACATTCGCATTCTTCTTCTGTCTCGCCGTCTTCTTTTTCCACTTCGCCGTACCAGTAATAGTCGCCGTTGCTGTATGCCTCTATTGTCTTGGCTTTGACTTGGGCAGTACAATCTTTGCCGGGCATTTGGAGGTTGATTACTCCTCCTTGTTGAAGGTCTTTGACGAAAGCGACCTGCACAAATTGAGTGGAAGCAGTCGTGCTTTCCTGCTGAATTTTGCCGAGTTTCATCTGTTGTTCAGAGCTGAGTTCTCCGCTGCCGACGGAGACTACGGTGAAAAATTGCCCCCCCCCCCTGTGCAAAAGCAAGGTTAGTGGCGAGCGTGAAAAAAGTGGCTGACAGGAGCCAAAAAGCGGTCATCGAATTCTTGTTTTTCATTGAAATCAAGTTTTGAAAAGCGTGAAAAGAAAGTAATAGTGGTTGGAAAGTAGGGGAGCGCAAGCAAATGTAACAAAATTGCAACATTCGCACAAATTCAATTTTTAAACAGCCTATTCTGCCTGAATGGGGAGATAAATCTATCTTTACTTTGATGCTGCTGTTGGCGAGGATGCCAACAAGGGCATAACTTCGCCTGAACAAAACACCGTTGCCTTGCCGTCACAGAACAACCATCTCACAGGTCTCTCCCCCGAAGAAGTCGTCCGAAGTCGCGCCCAGCATGGGAGCAACCGCCTCTATGTGCGTCCCACGCGCCACCTGTTCCGTATGTTGAGAGAAATCGCGGTAGAGCCGATGTTCGTGCTGTTGGTATTGGCGTGCGCGCTCTATTTTGCCATTGGCGACCGGGCGGATGCTTGGCTGATGGCAGGAGCCATTGTTTTTGTCACCTTGATTGAAATTGTGCAGGAATTGCGCAGCGAGAAAGCCCTCAGCGCCTTGCAGGAGCTTTCGCAGCCGCGTGTGGTCGTCATCCGTGAGGGCGAGCGGCGCGAGGTGCCGGTGGAGGAAATCGTGGTGGGCGACTTGGTGGCCTTTTCCGAAGGTCAGCGCGTCCCTGCCGATGGCATATTGGTGCAACAAAACGACTTGAGCGTGGACGAGGCGATACTCACAGGGGAATCGCTGCCCGCAAGCAAAAGTATCAACGAGGGCAACAACCTGCTTTACCAAGGCACCACCGTCGCATCGGGCGCGGGCGTGGCGCGTGTGCAAGCGGTGGGCGCTCGCACGGAGTTGGGCAAATTGGGCAAATCCATCGAGACCATTGAGACCACTCCCACACCCTTGCAGGTGCAAATTGACCGCTTTGTGCGCCAGATGCTGCTGGCTGGTTTGGTTGCGTTTCTCATGGTTTTCGCCATCAACTACGCCTACGCGGGGGCTTTTCTGACCGCGCTGTTGTTTTCATTGGCCTTCGCCATGGCCTTGGTGCCGGAAGAGATTCCGGTGGCTTTCACCACCTTCATGGCGCTCGGCGCATATCGCATGACGCGGCAAAAGGTGCTGGTAAAACAACCCAAGACCGTCGAGAGCCTCGGCGCGGCCACCGTGATTTGCCTCGACAAAACTGGCACCATCACCGAAAACCGAATGTCCGTGGCTGCGGTACGCGATTTTTCGGGCAAAGGGCGCGTGCTCGAATACGCGATGTGGGCCAGCGAGCCGGAGCCATTCGACGCGATGGAAAAAGCCATTCACGCTGTGTATGAGCAAGAAACCGACCAAGCCCGGCGCTCCAATGTCGAAATGGTGCACGAGTACCCACTGAGCGGCATCCCGCCTATGATGACTCATGTGTATCGCCCCACCACGCGCCCCGGCGACACGGGGGCTGACCTCATCGCTACCAAAGGCGCAGTGGAGCGCATTCTCCGGGTTTGCGGCGTGGACGACGAGCAGGAGCGCGTCATTTTGGAACAAACCAAAGAAATGGCGCGAAAGGGCTATCGCGTATTGGGCGTGGCAAGCGCCGAATGGAACGATGCGGCATACCCCATGGAACAAGATGATTTCCCGTGGCAGTTTGAAGGCTTGGTGGCACTCTACGACCCGCCCAAACCCAATATCCAACAAGTCATCAATCAATTTTATGAGGCGGGCATCGCGGTGAAAATGGTGACAGGCGACTATCCAGAAACCGCCCTGAATATCGCACAAGAAAGCGGCATCCGAATAGAGGGAACACCTGTGACAGGCGAAGCCGTGATGCAGATGAGCGACGCGCAATTGGGTGAGGCCGCTGCGCGCGTCTCGGTATTTGCGCGGATGTTTCCCGATGCCAAATTGCGCGTGGTGGAGGCGCTCAAGGCCAATGGCGAAGTGGTGGCCATGACGGGCGACGGAGTGAACGACGGCCCCGCGCTGCGAGCCGCGCAAGTAGGGGTGGCGATGGGGCGCCGCGGCACCGAAATCGCCAAAGGCGCGGCCTCCATGGTGCTGCTCGACGACGACCTCGCCCGCATGGTGGAAGCCATCCGTACCGGGCGGCGCATCTACTACAACCTGCGCAAGGCCATCCGCTACATCATTTCGATTCACCTGCCCATCGTGTTGGCGGTCTTGCTGCCCCTGTTGTTCGGCTGGCCCTATTTGCACATCCTGATGCCCGTGCACGTCATTTTCCTCGAACTCATCATGGGGCCTACCTGTGCCATTGCCTACGAAAACGAACCCGCTGAACCCAATGTGCTGAACAAACTGCCGCACGCGGCCACCACCAGCCTATTTTCGTGGCGCGAGCTCTCGCTCAGCCTTGTGCAGGGGCTGGCCATCACCGTTGGGGTCTTTGTCATGTATCATTACGCCATTGCGTTGGGCAAGGACGAAGCGACCACGCGCTCTTTCGTGTTCATCACCATGTTGTTTGCCAATATCTTCCTGACATTGGCCAATCGCTCGTTTGAATACACGTTCGTGCGCACTATTTTTTACCGCAATTGGCTGCTATGGGGCATGGTGGGAGTGTCGGTGGCGCTATCCATGTCGGTGCTGTGGGTGCCGTGGATGCGGGAGATGTTCCGATTGGGCACGCTCTCCACTGCCGAAGTAGGCTGGTGCCTGCTCGCAGCCTTGGCCTCGGTCGGCTGGTTTGAACTGTGGAAGGCGGTGAGAAAGGTTGAGCCGGTTGAGAAAAAACGAGAAGGCGCAAAAGAGCATGACAGCGACTAAAAAAGTTGATAACGCGAATGAGAGGTTGCAGCTATTCTCGGTTTGTGAGAGGTGTCGTCATTTGAGGAGCTAAACAGGAGGCCTCTCGGCTGTTTTTGAGATGTCACCCCTCCATTCTTTCGGGATGACACCTCCGAACCCGACAAAGCGAGAATCGCTGGAGGGGTTGAAGTAAAGTGTTGAAAATGCCCCCTGTGCCCCTGTGCCTCTGTGTTTTCTTATTGTTCCCACTAGAATGACACAGTTTTACGAACACTCTCGACGAATCAGGCTCAAACCCTGCAACTTGCCTTGCCAGTCGAAAAAATGGCCATTCCCTCACCCAAACCCCTCCACCGCAACAACGCTATTCTATTGACAAAGCCACAATCATGCAACACTCCACCCACACCCTCATCATTGGCGCTGGCCCGGCCGGCCTCGCCGTCGCCGGAAGGCTTGCTAAAATGGGTTTGCCACATATCTTGTTGGAAAAAGGCACTCGCGTGTCGGCCTCGTGGCATCAGCACTACGAGCGGCTTTGCCTCCACACCGTGAAGGAACATTCCGACTTGCCGCATTGGCCCATGCCCGCCGAATATCCCTTGTATGTGCCGCGTCTGGGCATGATTGCTTATTGGGAAAATTATGTGCAAACCATGAACCTCGCGCCACAGTTTGGCCAAGAGGCGATAAGCGTGCGGCGAACAAATGGGGAATGGGTGACCACAACCCGAACAGATGTCTTCACCTCCCCAAACGTGGTCGTGGCGACAGGCTACAACCGCGTGCCTCACCAGCCAACATGGCCCGCCCAAGCGCAATTCAAAGGCACCTTGATGCACAGCTGCGCATATCGAAATGCCGCGCCTTTCAAGGGGCAGCGGGTACTCATCGTCGGCATCGGCAACACAGGTGCCGAATTGGCGCTCGACCTGCATGAAAACGGTGCCTTCCCCGCTATTTCAGTTCGTGGGCCAGTCAATTTTATCCGGCGCGATATAGCCGGTCGGCCTGCTCAACGAACCGCGATTATGCTGGGCCGACTGCCCAATTGGGCCTACGACTTCATCGCCCGGATGGTGCAAAAATGGTCGGTTGGCGATTTGACCCCTTACGGCCTGCCAGCCTCCCCCTACGCGCCTTCCGAGCAATTGCGGCGCTTTGGCAAAGTGCCAGTCATTGACATCGGCACCATTGACCTGATTAAACAACGAAAAGTGAAAATACTGCCAGGCATCCAACAGTTCAACGAAAACTCGGTCACCTTCACAAACGGCCAAACCGAACCTTTCGACACCGTCATCGCCTGCACGGGCTATCGGGCACAAGTGGAGGATTTTGTCGAAAACGCCCAGCCCCTCCTGAACGAAAGGGGCTACCCACGCAGTTTGTGGTTCGACGACGAAGCATACAAAGGGCTTTATTTCTGCGGGTTCTCCACGCCTTTGAGCGGCATTTTGCGAAATATCAAAATGGATTCGGAGCGCATCGCGGCGCATATTCAGAGGGCATAGGAGCAGTCGCTCCAACTTACGGGCGTTATTTCCATTTTGCGGGCACGCCCCCAAGGGGCTGTATCCACGCTTACTAGACATTGTTTTTGTGCTGCAAAGATGCAGAGGCACAAAATGTGGCAAATCAATGCGTATTTTGCTTCGCGTCTTTGTGACTTCGTCGCAAATTTGAAAATGCCCTGTAGTGTGGGCCGTATCACAAGGTTAAGTTTCAACAGGATTGACACGATTGACAGGATTTTTTCCCCGAAAAACGGCGCGAATCCTGTCAGCCTCGTCAATCCTGTCAACAAACATCGCTTATGGGACACCCGCTCACTGCCTCCCGCTGAACCACCCGAACCGAAAAGTCAGGTTCAGCACCGGAGCGTTCAGGTCTTTTTTGCCGTAGGAACCCCAACCCTCGAACCCACTCACGAATCGGTAGCCGACGGAACCACCCACCCGCATCCAGCGAGCCACGTTGACTTCAACGCCAGCCTCCGGGATGGCCACGAAAGTGAGGTCTTCCCAATTGTGTTCGTCGGGCCAGTCATCCTTAAAATTGGTGACACCCACGCTGCCACCCGCCAGTTTGGCGGAAAGGTAAGCGTGCACCAACTTGTGCGAAGGCGTGGTGACACCCAGCCACAAGCCGCCGTAGCCAGTGGCAAGTTGTGGCTGGCCAATGGTGACGTTCTCAAAGGTCTCGGCCATGCCGAACAACCCGATGAAAAACTGCTCGAACACCACGCCGCCGCCACCGCCGACCCCATAGCCAGTTCTGTTGTTGGTGTGGCTCCACGATACGATAGGGCCGCCAAAACCACCCACCACGCGGGCGTTGCGAAAAAGTATCTGCTCCTCTTTTTGAGCGAAAACGGGTGCTGCCAGCAGCAGCACAAGGGCAAACAAGGACAATTCTTTGTGCATGGCAATTGTGTTTTTGTTAAGCTTTGGCCTGAGACACCCATGCATGACTTTTACCCTTACGCGGAGTGGATATTTTTTTAAAAAACGTGAGTTCGGAGATATTTGACCTAAGAAACCATTTTAAAACGCCATTGAATGAGGCTGTCTCACAAGTTCAAATTTCGACAGGCTTTACAGGATTATCGCCTTTATTTTTGGAAAAAACCTGTAAATTTTGTCAATCCTGTCAACAACTATCGCTTGTGAGACAGCCTGACGCAATGAAGTTTTTAACGTACGAGACTTTTCCAACCGTTGGACAGCGCCCACCCCAAAACCTTTATCAAAACAACGCAACCTCCTCAAAACACAAGCGCCCCGCCCAGCCTGAAATTGACCGCAGGGGAGTTTTTTGCGGAAAACCCGTTGAGCAAGTTGTCGGAAAGCACATACACCTGCAAGGGGCCGGGGTTGAGCAGGAGGTGAAACCCAAGGTTGCCGGGGGTGCGGCTGTTGGCGCTGTACATCCCGCCCAGCGAGACCCACCTGAGCACCTGCCAGCGGGCGCTCACGCCCAGCGCGGTGTTGGTGCGGTTGGCCAGGCTTTGGTACATGGCGCTAAAGCCAAGTGACCACCGTTCGGTGAGTTGGTAGTTGCCGCCCGCGAAGATGCGCAGGGGCAATTCCGATTTGAATGCGCGGTCGGGCGTGCTTTTTTCAAACTGGAAAATGTCGTTCAGTGTGTCGAGTTTGGCATCGAAATCAAGGTTGTCGGAGCCGTTGATGATGTCAATGCCGGGGATATTGGCGCCTTCGTAGAAGTACTGATTGCTGCTGGTGAAGGCCGACACGTTTTCCTTCCATTCGATGCTGCCGCCGAGATTGAGCGCTGAGGCGTGTATGGACAGGTGTTCCGACAGCTGTGCGCGGAAGCCCACATCGAAGGCCATGCCTGCGTTTTGAAAAGACGGCTGCCCGCCAAAGGAGTTGGTTCGGAACTTATACCCGTATCCTGCTGTGTCCACTGCTTCCACGATGGAAGAGGAATAGAAGACGTAGTCCGTTTTGAGTGTGAGTTGATAAATATCGGGGTCGGTGTAGATGCTCATCAAGGTGCGGTTTTCGTCGGTTTGCAACGAACCAGCCCCCGTCAGGAACTTGAATCTCGCGCCGATGTCGAGCTGGCCGAAGCGCCGCGAAAGCCCGACGCTCCACTCGTGCCAGTCGAAAATGTCGGCTTTCGGGCCGATTTCCAATGTTTGCCCGATGTAGGGCGCGTTGCCGTACCAAAGCACTTCGGCCAGCGATTTGGGATACTTGCCCCAACCGCTTGTCACGATGGCATGGCCGATTTGCAGGCCCCAGTTGTCGTTTTTGGAGCGGATGCCGAGCGACACGGTCTCGATGCGCTGGTCGAAGAAAACTTCGTTCTCGGGGTCGAGTTTGTTGATGACGTTGCCGAGGTCAATGAGTGTGCGATTGCCGTCTTTGCGGAAAATGTCGCCATAAGCCACTTTGCTCGAATGGGCGGCATCCAGCGAATAGGCTGGCCCGCCGATGAAGAAGCGTTTGCCTGCGGGGAAAATCGCGGGGTTGATGCTGTTGCTGTGCCACAAATCGGGCATGGACGAGAGCATGAGTTCCTGTTGGGCCGTCATTTCACCTGCCAAAAGGAGGCACAACAGGAGGGATTTATATTTGCTAATGTGCATTGATGTCGAATGTTGAAGGAATGGAAAGGGAGTTATTGGAATCGCATTTTGGCTTTGATGCCCATTTTCACGGTCACGTTGTCGCTCGCCAAAAGTCGCACCGACACGGCCCCATCTTGGGCGGTGGTGAAAGCGGTGGAGAGGTATGCCTGCTTGGTTTGCCGCACGCGCTCGAAGCGGGCGGCGGGCATGGTGACGAAATGCTCGGTGCGCGTGACGCCAATGGCGGCCCCCTCGCTGTTGACGGGCGCGGCTCGGATGATGAACTGCGCCCCGTTGTCGAACAGGGAATCCACCGCCACCCCGGCTTCGTCGAGGAAGTAGAGCTGGAGATTGGACGAAATGGGCGAGCCGTTTTCGCTCACGATTTTGAACTCGACGGACTCCAATTTGCTGGTGTCGAGGTCGGTGAGGCCGCCGAAGTTCAGGTCGAGCGTTTGTTCCGCGCCGAAGTTTCGGGCGGAGCCTTCGAGCAGGAGCTCGACGCGCATATTGAGGCTAATGTTGCTGCTATCGGTGAGGAACCCGACGATGCTCTGGTCGTTTTGAGCGTTCGAGATGCCGTCCACCTCGTAGATGAGGCGCGTGGGTTGCGAGTTGAAAATCTGCGCGATGTTGGAGTTGGTCTCGTCGAGGGTGATGTCGGTGAATTTCGTTTGACCGACCTCTCCGAGCGCGAAAGAGGGATAGTTGAAATCAACGGCGCTGTCCACGAACACGCTGCTGGTCAGCGGTATTTCCTCGCCGTTGCGGCCGATGAAGCTGAGGTATTTCACCACGCCTCGGGTAGGGAAGCCCCAGGAGTTGGCGATGCGCATGGTGACTTGGGGGTTTTTGATATACACATCGCCCACAAGGTTTGTTTGGTTGATGTCAATCTCGATGGTGTCGCGTATGAGCTCGTACCGCTGGTTGGCCCAATATCCTTGCAGATAACTGAATTCCAGATTTTCAAACTGGACAAAAATGCCGGGGAAGCCGGGTGCTATTTCCACTTTCACCCGTTCGCCAGTGGGCTTGTAGGCTTCGTAGATAAACTCCAACACGTTGTTGTTGGACTGCAGGATGTAGCCCGCCACCGGAATCGGGGTGGCATTGTTGGCGCCCGGGCTGGCCACAAAAGGATAGACGAAGACGTTGCCGTCCTTTGTCATTTGCGGGATGCGGATGTGGCCCGTCAGCGTATCCTGCGAGCCATTGAAAATGCCGAAGTAGATGGTGCCTTTCGACAAATCGGCTCTCGAAACGGACACGCCCGGCAAGTTGTCAATCGGCCCGTACGACACGGTGTCCGTGAGCGGGAACAGTCCCCCTGCAAAGTCTTTGAAAATATCGGTAGCGGGTTTTTCTGCCACTTTGCCCGAGTAGTAGAGCGTCATGGTGCCATCGGGGTTGACCAAGATGGTGTCGTTGCTGAGCGAGTCGCTGAGGACTTTCAGCATCAGGTCTTTCAGGTTGAGCGTGGTGGAAAACAGCGGGAAAGCGAATTCGGAGGTGCGTTCTGCCAGTTCAGGGTCTTCAAACTCGTTTTTTTGGCAGGCAGGCCAAGCCACAAACGAAACGAAAAGGACTGGCACGAGGGAGCGCAGCAGTGTTTTGTAGTGCATCAGTAAGGACATCGGTTGGTTGATAAATCAGTCGGATGAACGAATGCGAGGCGGGCAAAATTCTGCATTTGGGGGGAATGGCAAAGTGGTTGAGGGGGCGAAGGTAAGCGTTTGTATGAAAATGGCGCAAAATAAGCGGGGGGCGATGCGTGGGTCTTGCGCCCTATTCGATTGTCAATCCTGTCAGCAAATGCCTCTTGTGAGCCATCTTTGTCTGGGCATCAATGCTTGAGCGGAAGGATGAAGGCGCTGTTGTCGCCTCTTCTATACTGCCTGTCGTCAGGAATGCTTTCGATGGGGGTTCCCTTTTGCTTTAGGATGGTAAACATCTCATCCCATGATTCAAGGATTTCCCGCTCGATGTGGTCGTGTACTTGGGCGCTCGCCACGCTCACTCCATATTGGCCGGAGTACCATTTCAGAGCGAAATTTTCGTCGAGCAATATCAGGAAGTCGTAGTTCAGCTCTCTCACGTCGTGTTGTGAAAGGTATTTTGCCTCGATTTTGTACTTCTTCATGTTTTCGATTGCCTTTGCGTAGTCTTTTGAGGCTGTTTTTTCTTTTCCAATCAATATGCGCACGATGCGCCCCCCGGCTTCGCAGAATTTTTGCTGCGCCGTGAGCAATCGGCGGGTCATTTCTTTGTATTTTGGATGCTCTTCGGTCCAGATATGGATGCTGTTGGAGTGTATGACCCTTGCGATGAGCGCTGGCTCATTGTGGAGTCTTCTCTTTTCTTGCAATTCGGTCAGGTATTTCCAGATTTGCTCCGAAATGTAAAGTGCCAGCCCCTCGCCTCTGATGTGAAAGCCGTCCGACCGAATGCTGAAATCTTGAAAATAGAAGTTGAGCATTTGGTTGCCGAGCTCTTTCATTATCGGGGAGGCTCGCTTCAAGCGCAGAATCAGGTCTTTGGCCTTTTCGTTTTGTTCGCTGATGACTTTGTAAAGGCCCATGTCAACTTGGTTCTGTTGTTCCAGTTGACTCACTTTTTTTGAAAGCGCATCTATCTCACTTTGAAGCGTTTCTTGGACTTTGGCGTTCTCACGCACGACGGCGAATTTCAACTCCTCGGCGGGGTCAATGCCTTTTGTCCTCAAAATAAAATATAGGGTGGGAAATGCAATCAGCGCGGTTATCAGGCTGGGTATGATGCTTTTTGCCAAATCGGCAAGTTTAGGGTATGCGCACTCGTCGAGTTGGGGTATTGCGAGGTAAACAAAAATCAAGGCTATCGCCAAGGCAAGACACAGTAAGGCTAACAAGTATTTTCGCTTATGGCTTTCGTCCAACATGGTTATTTTTCTTTTTCGCAAAGGTATATTCACCACGAAAATGTTGCGAAAGAGTTTTGTTACCAAAAAATCATATTGGAAACGCACGTCGGCTACAATTTGATGCCGCTGTTGAAATTCTCTCCAACAAGGGCATAAAGCGCGATAAAATATAGCTATTGGTACCCCACAGCCATGCTTGCTTTCAACTGTTTTTTATATTTCGCGCCGTTAGGTTTTGGACATGGCCGCAATCGCAATCTGCTAAAAATCAAGAACATCAATCATGTTCATCTAACAAATCCTAGCGAATCAAGGTATAAAACCCGAGGGGTCAGGGCAAATGCGTCAAAATCGCGCAGGCTTCGAATAAGTCAAATTTTGGTAGAATGCCATAGACATTTGACCTCTCCGAGGTCGTGGTAACTGTCACAAAAACACGCGATTTCTACCAATATCAAACCTCTCCGAGGTCGGTTGTATTTAGATGCGTTTGCCCTGTTAATGACCCTCCTAATGCCCCCCAATGACCCTCCTAATGACTCCTAATGACCCCTCATGACCCTCCTAATGACTCCTAATGACCCCTCATGACTCCTAATGACCCCCAATGACCCCTCATGACTCCTAATGACCCCTCATGACTCCTAATGACTCCTCATGACTCCTAATGACTCCTAATGACCCTCCTAATGACCCCTAATGACCCCTCAATTTGGCTCAAAGCGTGATTTGATAAGTTTGCCCGTTGACGGTGATGGTCGCTTTGTTGTCGCAAGTGCCGTCGCCATAGTCCACCGCGACGGGCAGGCCGTTGAGGTCGAGCAGGCCCGTGCCGGCACTGACCCAGTAGCAGTTGTTGGCTTTCACGAGTGGCGTTTGGATGGTCCAGTTCACCGTCTCGCCATTGGTCAGCACCGAGCTGATGGAACCCGTGATGCCATACACGTCGTCGGCCCAGTCCCACCAAGTGGGGTGGCCTGCCGTTTGGGTGAAGGTCTGCACGGCATCGTAGGCGATGGAGAAGCCATTGGCATCGGCGGCTTGGACATTTTCGGCGACGACGACGAAAATGCCTGCGTTTTGGGTACTTTTGTTCTGGAGCGTGAATTTGCCACTGAGCGATGCCCCATCCTCCTTGTAGTTGTCGTATTCGATGGAGACCTCGGAATTGGGTTCCCAGATTTTACCGACTGTGAGGATTACTTTCCCGGCTTTGAATTTGCCGTCGTTGTCGGTGCAGCCTGTGCCGAAGTCCACCGCGATGACTTTTGGGAAGGCGTTGGGTGTGGCGGGCGTGATGGTGATGGAGCCGCAGCGGTCGTCCGCGCTGTCGTCCAGCAGTCCGTTGGCTTTTTCAGCGCCGCGCAGGGCCACCCCGAACGAAGAGTTGACAAGTTGTTGGCTGCGGAGCGCCTGTTTGGCGGATTCGACTGCCGGGTCGGTGGGCGCGTTGTCGTCTTTTTTGCAGCCAGTGATGGCGAGCAGTGCAATGCCTGATACAAGAAGCAAGGCGGACAAAAGTTGTTTTTGCATAGTTGGAAACAAGTTTGTGGAATGGAAAGATGAATAGACTTATTGTGGTGGAGGCCTTTGGCGAAGGGAAAGCCCTCCACCGCTACAAGTCTAATTGATTTTGTGCTGCAAAGTTTTTCGCGCAACGTGTGGAAGTGCAATTGACCTGCGTCAAGAAAAAGACGATTATTCTCGTCGCGCTCTCATCCGGCTCAAGGTCTCTGGTCGGATGCGCAAAAACGCCGCGATGTGGCGCTGAGAGACTAATTGCATGGTTTGTGGGAAACGCTCCGTGAAATAGCGGTATTTCTCCCTTGCCGAATTTAACTTGTGGAAATGGGTGCGCTCTGCCATGAGCAGTATATACCGCTCCGCCAACCGGCGGCCCACGATGTTCCACGTCGCGCTTTCGGCGTAGAGCGCTTCCAAGTCGGCGCGGGAAAGTGAGAGAAACGCGCAAGCGACGGTGCATTTCATGTATTGCTGCGTCGGGATGCGCTGAAAGAAGCTGACGATTTCGACGGCGATTTCGCCGGGCTGCGCTATCCAGCCCACCTGCTCCAATTGGGTTTCCTCGTCCAACCCGTCGTAGTATATCACCGCGCCTTGATGCAGGAAACGGAGGTGGTCGCAGGTTTTGCCGGGCTGAAGCAGCAAGGTGCCTTTGGGGCAGGTTTCCCAATGCACCCTGTTCTGGAACAACATCCAATCCCGTTCTTCCAGTGAATGTATTTCCTGAATCTGTTGGCGCAAGTTGGCCAAGGCAGTAATTGGGTGGGCGCCCGCCTCGGCTGATGCGAGATGCGTTTGAAAGTGTTGATAGGTCACGGAGGCAAATAGGTTTGTGATGAACGATGTCAGCCAGACGATGCCCCGTTTGGGTAAGTTACGAGCGGTGCTGTTTTGGTCGGGTTAAAAAAAATTGGCAAAATGTTATGGCCATGTCGCTTGTCACGCATTTCGCCACCGCTCGTTGCGGATTGGACGGAGAAGGTTATAATTCACACCGCCAAGTTTTGGGCATGGCTAAAAGCGCAATCTGTTCAAAATCATGGTCATCAATCATGGTCATCTGGCAAATCCCAGCGAATCAAGGTGTAAAAGCGCGGCGTGTCACGCCCCCCGCTTCGGCATTCGCATATTGGCCGCCACCCAAGCCGGCACCACCACTGCCCCCAACAGCAGGTAGCCGTAGTACGCCATGCCACGCCACAGCAGCGCCACCACAAGCCCAATGCCCGCCGGCACATAGTCGGAGATGAATCCCACCAACGCCACCTCCGCCAACCCTGCGCCGCCCGGCGTTGGGCTGAAAGCCATGATGATGAACATGGCCACCATGCGGGCGTAGATGAATGCTTGTGTCGCGCCGTCCACGGGCGTGGAGGGCATGATGGCGATGATGAGGCAATTTATCATGATGAATTTGCTCGTCCATGCGCCCACCGTGCCGACGATGACCTTGAGGTGGTAGCGCCAGTCGCGGCGGTGGATTTCCTCGGCGGCCAAGGCGAATTCCTCGCCGAGCAAATGAAGCCTCGCCGACCATTTTTTCAAAAAAGGCAGGCTAGCCAGCGCCCCCAATGCTTTTTTGGCGTAGCGAGGTTTTATCAGCAACAAAAAAACGATGAACGACCAGTAGGTGAGCATCAGGCCGTAGGTGACAAAAAACGTCCCGCTGGCCAGCCCCACGTCGCTGTAGCTTTTCATGCCCGGATAGAGCATCGGCGGCCCGTAGAGCAGCAGCAGGATGGGCAAGGTGACGACGAAGAACCCCGAATCGAGCACCATCGTGTAGAGCACGGCAGCGGCAGTGCGCCCGGCTGCGAGCTTTTCTTTGGTCAGCACGAAGAGCATGACGAAAGGGCCGCCTTTGCTCGTGGGCGTGAGGGCGGCGCTGAATTCCCACAGCACCACGAGCTCGAGGCATTTGCGCCAAGAAAACACATCGCCCGTGATGGTGCGCAGCCGGAGCGTGTAGAACAGGTGCCTGACCACCAATATCAGGAAAGCCAACCCTATCCACGCAAACGCTCGCCCCGTCCATTCGATGCTGCGGAACTGCTCAAGGTCGAACTGGTAGTAAAACAAGAAGCCTACGGCGGTGATGCCCAGCGCGATGGGCAGAATCATGCGGCGAAGGCGAAAGGAACGCACCACGCGCCGGCCTTCGGCTTCGATGGTGGGCAGGGGCTGGGTTTGTTCTTCTGACACGATATGAGCGATTTTTATTGGCGGGCAAATTTCGTAGGATTGAGTAACAACCGATTGCGCGTTTCGACTACTTTTAAGCGCACTTTTTTTCAGGCTAATTTTTTTCCCGCCTTTCATTGCCTGCCTGTCACAAAATACTACTTCGCTTCTTTCTCATCTTTTCTCGCTTTTCATTCAGATTTCCCCGCCCGGCACGACTAATCCAAGTCGCTTGCTCTCATCCTCTTTTCTCGCTTCTCATCGGTTCATTGGGCTTTTTTTAACCATTGTGTCACCTAAAACTTTTTCAACGATGAGATTACTCAACTGCATCCTCTGCGCACTTGTGTTGCTTGTGTCCAGTAAGCAGTTGTCTCGCCCATATTTCTGAACACACCACCGGGAGGCCACGCTATCACGCTCGCCTCTCGGTGTTTGTCGGCTTCGGGCAGTCGTTTTTTGGCCTTGCCTGCAACTTTCCCTTGCTTGCTCCCATCTATGGAAACTGCGCCGCCCACCGCGGCACCACGTCATGAAAGCAAAAACACTTCCGACAGCCCTCGCGCTGCTTGCCCTCCTATCGGCAGGGCTTCAGACCGCTCACGGCCAGCATCAAGTCGTAGGCTCCATCAGAGATGCCGCCGGCCAACCGCTCCCCGCCGCCACCGTACTGCTGCTCCAAGCGACAGACTCCACGCTCTCAAAAGGCCAAATTGGCGGTGCGGACGGCTCCTATTCCTTCGACCAAGTCGCTCCCGGCGACTACTTGCTCCGCATCGCCATGCTAGGTTTTGTGGACTACTTTTCCGAGACTTTTTCCCTGACAAATCGGTCGGGCAAGACAGACCTGGGCATAGCCGTGATGCGCGAGAACACCGCCCAACTCAACGAGGTAAGCGTCGTGGCCAAAAAGCCCCTGTTCGAGCAGCAGATAGACCGCATGGTGGTCAATGTCGCCAACAGCATCACCTCCGCCGGTGCCACTGCGCTCGAGGTGCTGCAACGCTCGCCTGGCGTGGTGGTCAATCGTCAGGCGAACTCCCTTTCCATGAACGGGAAAGACGGCGTGGTGGTGATGCTCAATGGCAAAATCAGCTGGATGCCCATTTCCGCGCTGGTGCAGATGCTCGACGGCATGAGCTCCGACAACATCGAGCGCATCGAGCTCATCCATACCCCGCCTGCCAATTTCGACGCGGAGGGCAATGCCGGCATCATTCACATTGTTTTGAAAAAAAATGCGGACGATGGGCTGAACGGCTCTTTTGCCACCCACGTTGGCTATGGTTTGAAAGAAAAAGCGGGCGCAAGCGTCAATTTCAACTGGCATCGGGAAAAGGTCAATTTTTTCGGCGACTACTCGTGGGCCTACAACAACAACCCGCAACTGTTCACCAACTACCGCAGCGTCAGCAAAGGTGGCAACATGTTGGAAACCGATACCAAAAGCGACCGTGACCCAACCCGCACGCATACCCAAAACGCACGGCTTGGCCTCGATTATCGTTTGAATGAAAAAACAATAGTGGGTGTGCTCGGCGGCTGGATGGACCGCCACTGGACGATGGATGCCGTCAACGATGTCACGCTGTCGGAAAACGGCGTGCCGACGGGCTTTGTCGAAATTCCCAATCACGAACTCAATCACTGGCAACACGGATTCGGCAACCTCAACCTGCAACACCGCTTTACCCAAAAGCAAATGCTCAACGTGGACGTGGACTACGCCCGCTACCTGAACAACAACCCCAGCGACTATACCAATCGCTTCTTCGATGCCGAACGCAACCCCACACAAGAGCAGATGCTGCGCGTGAGCAAAAACACGCCTATTGATATTTGGGCCGCCAAGGCCGATTACACTTGGGACCTCGGACAACACATGAAGTGGGAAGCAGGGGTGAAGGCCGCGCTGTCGAAATTCGACAACGACATTCGGGTGGAAAACCTCGTGCAGGGGGCGTGGACACCCGATGCGAGATATACCGCCGATTATGCGCTGCGAGAGGAAATAGGCGCAGCCTACACGGCATTTTCCATGAAATTGGGCACCAACACCGACTTGAAAGCCGGTCTTCGCTACGAGTACACCCAATCGAATCTCGGCACCTCCGAGCAGCCCAACATCGTGGATAGACAATACGGCAACTTTTTCCCAAGCCTTTTCGTGTCGCGCAAAATCAACGACAACCACCAAGTGAACATCGCCTACAGCCGCCGCATCCAGCGCCCAGACTTCACCCAAATGGCACCTTTCGTCATCTTTTTCGACCCCAACACTTTCATGACGGGCAACACCGCGCTGCAGCCCTCCATCACCGATGCCGTGAGCACCTCCTACCGATACAAGTCGTGGCAACTTTCCTTGCAATATAGTCACGAAAACGGCCCTATCGCTTGGCTGCCCAAGGTCAACCCCGAAACCAACCAGCAACTGAACATACCCGAAAACTTCGATAACGCCCACACGCTGTCGGCCACGCTGTCGCTGCCTTTTCACCCGACCGAGTGGTGGGAAATGCAAAACAACCTTACCGCCCAATGGCAGCGAACCAACGCAACGCTCGACGGAACGGCGGTGCAAATCAGCCAACCCAACTGGAATTTCAACGGCTCTCAAACGTTTCGACTGCCCCAAAAATTCACCCTCGAACTCTCTGGGTTTTATTTTCCAAAATCCTTGTTTGGTATCATCACGAACCGCCCACTCGGGACACTCGACATCGGTTTGCAAAAAGAATTGTCTCATCATCGCGGCAACCTCAGATTCAGCGTGACCGATGTGTTTTTCACCGCCAACTGGTCCGCCACTGCCAACCAACCCGACCTGAACCTAAAGTGGGAGGGGCTTTTCAGGTTCAGCGAGCGGGTGTTTCGCATCAGTTATGCACGCAATTTTGGCAGCAACAAGGTGAGCGCCGCCCGTCAGCGTGGCACGGGTTCGGAAGAGGAGCGGAGAAGGGTGAATTGAGGATTTTTGATTGCCGATTTACATGAGTTCGGAGATTACTTCTTTGAAAATCAATTTTATAGAATGTAAATGCCCGCACTACTGGACATTTTCAAATTTGCCGGGAAGTCACAAAGACGCAAAGCAAAACACTCATTGATTTGCCGCATTCTGTGCCTTTGTGTCTAGTAGTGTGTGGTGATGGCCTCTGGTTCACTGCCTTATGAAATGCACCTCTACCCGGCGCTGAAGCTGCTGATTGAGCAGGGGGTCTTTGGAAAGGATATCGCCCTCTGCCGGGCGGGTGGAGCCAAAGCCCTGATGCTTCAAGCGGTCGGCGGCGATGCCTTTCGACAAGAGATAGTCATAGATTTTTTGGGCGCGGCGTTGCGACACATCGCCCGAGGGGTCGTCGCTTGCGTCAGCGGTGTGGCCAGAAATCTGGGCTTTCAGGCTGGGGTCTTTTTTGAGGATTTCCACGATTTCGTCGAGCGTTTCGTCGGAGGTTCTGTACCAAGTGTCCTGCGAGGAGCGGAAATAAACAGCCTTGTCGGGAGGTGGCAGGGCAGGGCAGCCTTTTTGCTCTGGTATGCCAGCCACATCGGGACATTTGTCGTCCTTGTCAGGTATGCCGTCGCCGTCGCGGTCGGGGCAGCCGCCGAGTTCGACTGGGCCGGGCGCGTCAGGGCAGCGGTCGTCGCCGTCCGCAAGGCCATCGCCGTCGCGGTCGGGTGGTGGGCAGCCACGGTAAGCCGCCAGCCCCGGCTCGTCGGGGCATTTGTCGTCCTTGTCGGGTATGCCGTCGTCGTCGGTGTCGGGGCAACCCGCGAATTCGGCCATTCCCGGCTCGTCGGGGCATTTGTCGTTTCCGTCGGCGATGCCGTCGCCGTCGCGGTCGGGGCAGCCTCTCAGGCTTCTCAGGCCCGGCACGGTAGGGCAATCGTCGTCGGTGTCCAGCACCCCGTCTTTGTCGCTGTCGGCAAAAAGGTCTCTGTTTTTCAGTGGAGGCGGTTCCTTTTTTTCGTCTTTTTTGGCGATAGGCTTGTTTTTCGTCTTGTTCTTGTCGAAAGGATAGCTGAACCCAATTTGGGCGGTGAAAAACCAGTCCGGCTTGTTGGGATTGGCCGCAAGGCTCACGCCATCGAGATAGTCGGAATAAGTGGGGCGCAGGGCTGCTTCCAGTCCAAAAGTGCTGTGGTCTTTGAGCAAGAAGCGCAACCCGACGCCGACTGGCGTGACGATGTGCGCCCGTTTGGTTTTTGCGTTTTTGTCTTTTGCCACGAGCTCGGCGTTGATGTGTTCGTTGCCGTTCGAGTCGTTCCAGTCCACCACCGGGTCCACAAAAGCCCAGCCCGCACCCACTATGATGTAGGGCGACACCACCCGCCGCGCCCGCAGGTTTTTGACACCCGAAGGGTACATTCCAAGTGGATAGTATTCGCCTAGCACGGTGAATTCCAGCAATTTGCTTTCGAAGTAAAGGCCGCGCAACGGGCGCCATTCCGGCTCGGTGAAGTTTTTGTCGTCGCCCGCCAATTTCCCCGCGAGCATATTGAACCGCACCGCGAAGTTGTTGCTCAGGTTGCGGCGCAAATAACCTGCGGCGGAAAAGTGAATCTCCCGAAAGCCAGCGTTGACTTTGAGCGCGTCCAAATCGCCTTGATAAGAGGTAATGCCGAGCGAGCCACCAAAATCCCAATTGAACGGCACTTGAGCGGATAAGTCAAAAAATAGCAGTAGATAAAAAATAGGTAAGCATTTTTTCATGGCAGTCATTGTGAAGGTGCCTGCAAGATTAAGGCAGGCATTTTTGCGGGAAATGAAGCTGTTTTTTTGTGATGCTGGCAGGTCAAAAAGTCTGCCATGTTGTATCGTTTTGAAAACAGAAGAGCGCAATTTCGGATTGTTCTCGCAATTTGTCCAAAAAATGAAAAAGAGGCACAAGCAGCCCCTGCTTTTGTATGTTCGATGGCGCTTCTTTAATCCCCGTTAACTTTTTTAAACAGCCGCTCTACGGTCGGATGTCGTAGTTTTGCCCCTGTTTTCCCGATTTTTTTATTGAAATAACATCCGATTTTTTAATTCAGATATGAAAAAACGACTCCTCCCGCTTTTCTTGCTACTCGCTCATTTCTCTTTTGCGCAGCAAGCCACCAAAACCTCCGCCAAAGCCAACACGCCCGCCACTGGGCAAATCTCGCTCGTCTGCAAAATTGTGGATATGCCCCCCGGTGTGGACAGCATCAGCCTCTACGAATACGCTGGCCTTGCCAATCGCGTCGTGGCGCGTGCGGGCCGCCGCCTTCCCGACAGCGCGTTTGTGTTCACGCTGCCCACCTCCAAGGCTCGCTACTATGGGGTCGGCTTGGCCGAAAACGCCTTGGCCAAAGTGGTGCTCGGCGAGGAAAAAGACGTGACCCTGTGGGCCAACGCCAACTACCTCGACAAAGGCCGCACGGTCAACTCCGCCGCCAACAAAGCCCGCGAACAGGTCGCCAGACAAATAGAAGCCTTCCAAGCTGAAAGCAACGAGCTCCGCGACCTGTTTTTCAATACCCTCCAAACCACCGACCGCAAAACCATCGAAGACCGCGCCGCTCAACTCAACCAGCAAAAGAAACGCTTCCTCGACTCGCTCCAAACCGCCAACCCCATGTTCTGGCGCTCCGCAAGCCTTCAAGTAGCACCAGAGTTCGTGGCCGAAAAAAACGCCGCCCGCACCGAACTAGATTTCATCGCCGCCAACCACTTCCGCTACGCCGACCTCACCGACAAGGCATACGAGGAAATCCCCGACGTGTACAATGCCTTTGAGCAATACGTCATCCTTCTCGCCCAACGCGGCGCCAACGAATCCTTCCTCAAATCCGCCATCGAGCAACAATTGGCCAAAGTGCCCGCCAGCACCAAAACCTATCGGCTGGCCCTGGGTGGCATCATCTCTGGCCTCAAAACACTTAACAGCCCCAGTGCATCGGCATACACCGGCAAATACCTCGACCTCTATCGCAACGACACCTGGGGCGAAATAGGCCGCCTCGACTACGAGATGAAAAAAGCGGGCACCCACATACCCGGCCACGAAGCCCCCGACCTCGTGGGCATGACCCCCGACAGCACCAGCTGGTCGCTTAAGCAAATGCGCGGCAAAATCGTCCTCATTGACTTCTGGGCCAGCTGGTGCGGCCCCTGCCGCAAGGAAAACCCCAACGTGGTGGCACAATACAACAAGTACAAAAACAAAGGCTTCGACATACTCGGCGTGAGCCTCGACCGCGACTACAACGCTTGGCTGAGAGCCATCGAGCAGGACGGCCTCCCCTGGCGCCACATCAGCGACCTCAAAGGCTGGCAAAGCGCCCACGCGGCCCTTTATTCCGTCACCTCCATCCCACAGACGCTGCTGGTGGACCGCGAAGGCAAAATCATCGCCCGCAACCTGCGCGGCGAGCAGCTGGGGCAAAAACTGCAAGAGATTTTTGGGGAATAACGGTTGACGGTTGACGGAACACGGTGTGCCGCCAACCGTGTTCCGTCAACCATGTACCGTGCACCGTCAAACCGCACATGAGCAAACTACTCCACAACCGCGTCAACCGCCGCGAACTCAAAGAGCGCCTGCGCCAAAGCAACGAGCGCCGCGTCACGCTTTCCTTTTACAAATATGTGCAACTGCCCGACCCGGCGGCTTTCCGCGACGAGCTGTTTTTGACCTACGAAAACCTGGGCGTGCTGGGCCGCATCTACGTCGCGCGCGAAGGCGTGAACGCGCAGCTCTCCGTGCCGGAGCAACGGTTTGAAGCCTTCAAGACGGCCATGAACCGCTGGGATTTCTTCCAAAACCTGCGCCTCAACGTCGCGGTGGAAGCCGAGGGCAAATCATTTTTCGCACTCATCATCAAAGTCCGCGACAAAATCGTGGCCGACGGCATCGAAGACCCCGCCTTCGACCCCTCCGACACTGGCATCCACCTCAATGCCGAAAACTGGAACCGCCTCTCCGATGCTCCCGATGCCATCGTGGTGGATATGCGCAACCACTACGAAAGCGAGGTCGGCCATTTTGAAAACGCCCTCACCCCCGACGCGGCCACTTTTCGTGAAGAGCTCCCGATGGTGGCCGAGATGCTCGCCGACCAAAAAGACAAGAAGATACTGATGTACTGCACGGGCGGTATTCGCTGCGAAAAGGCGAGCGCCTATCTGAAATACCGAGGCTTCGAAAACGTGTTCCAACTCGAAGGCGGCATCATCGAGTACGCCCGGCAGGTGCAGGCCAAAGGCTTGAAAAACAAATTTTTGGGCAAAAACTTCGTCTTCGACGAGCGCCTTGGCGAGCGCATCAGCCCCGATGTCATCGCCCGCTGTCATCAGTGCGGACAACCCGCCGACTCGCACACCAACTGCGCCAACGAGTTCTGCCACATCCTCTTCATCCAGTGCGACGAGTGCCGCGAAAAGTACGAAGGCTGCTGCTCCGACAAATGCCGCGACTTTCACCACTTGCCGCACGAAGAGCAAAAAGAGCGCGCCCACACGGAGACCTTCAACGGCTCCTCATTCGGAAAAGGCGTTTACAAGGCTTTTCGGAAGTCGGCGCAGGCTTTGCCGCAGATGGGGCACTGAAAAAATCGAAAAGCCGATACCACCGAAGTTTTTCAGGCGAAGTCTATCCCCGCCATACGCCTAAACGTAAAGTAGAGCGCCCCGTCAGTAAATTTTACTGACGGGGCGCTCTACTTTTTTCAAGGTCGCAATCCCTATTTGAGTGGAGAGTGGTTGAAAAGGGTTTTCTGAGACAAACGTTTGTAATTCAGGGCAAAAGCTAGAAAAAATCCCTGCGTCGCTGCAAAGCAAAATTTGAAAAAAATTTCGCTTGCCCCAATTTTTTTTCTTTAAAAGGTGAAAAAACCAATTTGGTCTGAAAAACAGGGGCGGTTTCCCGCGTCGTAACAAAATGACAGCCAATGCGTTGCACGGTTTTTTGAGGGCGTTTTCAAAAAAAGGGGCTGCAGAAGGTCTTTTCGGGCAAGTTATACCTTGATTCGCTAGGATTTGTTAGATGAACATGATTGATGTTCTTGATTTTTAGCAGATTGCGATTGCAGCCATGCCCAAAACCTAACGGCGCGAAGTATATGTATGGCGATTTTTCATGCGCCAGCCCCGCCTTTCCTTATCCAAACCCAGTCACAAGGTAAGCTTTTGCCGGGCGCACCCAAAGGGGAAGGGCATAGACTTTCCGCGTCCTGAAAGAATTTTCTGTCGTGCGGGGGGGCTCAGGGCAAACGCATCAAAATGGCACAAACCTCGGAGAGGTCAAATGTTGGTAGAAACGCCCCATTTTCGCGGTGTGTACGACCCCAGCGGGGGCGAATATTGGTGACCTGTTTGCTGCGATAGACATTTGACCTCTCCGAGGTCGTGATAATTATCACAAAAACACACCATTTCTACCAACATTTGACCTCTCCGAGGTCGGTTGTATTTTGATGCGTTTGCCCTGCTCACAACCCCCAACCCAAGTTTTTTCTTCACCACACACATTTTTGCCATGAAACGCTACGCTCTTACTGTTTTGATTTGTCTGCCCTTTTGCGCCCTCCTGTTCCAAGCCTGCCAAAACTGCTGCACCGACCCACTCGTCGTCAAAATCCCGAACAACGATGCCACTCCGCCATCGCTGCGCTGGGAAGTCGCCGTGTTGTCACAAACGCCATCCGGCCCCATCAGCAGCATGAATATGTACACGGAGGCGGTCACCAATATCTCGGTGAAAACCACCGACAAAGTGGATGTGTATCTGGTGGCTCGCGACGACGAGAGCGGCATCAAAAAAGCAAGCATGAAAGGAGGCTTTGGCTACACCTGCATCCCGCCGGGCGGCGGCACCGCTATCGCGGTGGATGGTTTTGTGCCTGAGCGCTCCATGGATTTTTCCATGCTGACCACCTGCGGCCTCAAGGAGTGGAAAATTGCCCTCGAGGCGCTCAACGTGTCGCTTTCATGCCCCAACAACGGCGCTTTGAGCGGTGCCATGATAGGCATCACGGGCAATGGGGAAAACTTCAAGGGCGGCACTTCGAGCCTGACGCTGAATGTGAACGTGACACAATAGTGCCGATGACCTCAGCGGTTGAGGAAATATGTTTTGAAGTGTTCCAACTTCGCGAGTTCTGCTTCCACAAATTTTTGAAAAACTTTGTCGCCTACCTGCGAACGCAGGGCGGAGATGCCCACGTCTATCAGGCGAATGCCTTGCGGGGTGAGAAAGATATTAGACTTGTTGCGGTGGAGGCCTTTGGCGAAGGGAAAGCCCTTTTTCCGACTGGCTTCGTTAAATTTTTCGCCGAATATGCCCGATTTCGACTGCAAAATTTGCCTTTCCAGTCGAAAAAATGACAATCCCCTTCACTCAAATCCCTCCACCGCAACAAGTCTATTGTCGAAACGGTCGCCGGGTTCGTTGGAAGGGCGGCGCAAATCGCGGTGGGCAAACCCTGCTTGATGGAGCGTTTGCAACTCATCCTCAAAGACGGAAAAAATCACCTCGCGTTTTTCAAACTCTAGACTTCGATAGTCCATCGGGTAGAGGCGCTCCATCACGAGCATTTCCCAATCGTGTTCCTCGTCGTAATCTATGCGCCGAAATTTCACCACGAGTTCATTGACGGCATTGGCAAACTTCATCTTTTCTGCCTCTGAGCCAATGTCGGAGCGTGTGTCGCCCGTGTATATTTTGGCGGCCTCCGTGTCGCTCAGGGCGATCACAATGTTGTTGGCCCCTGCTGAAAGCTGACGTGCGTTTGGTCAACATGGATTTCAAGATATTAGGCAAAGGTAAGCCGTAAAGCAGTATTGCTATCGCCGGATTTTTTGCTCAAAGCCCGCGGCATCCAGCGCGTTCAGGCAATGGGCTGCCGTCAACGCTCCTTTGCGTGCCACCATCACCCCGTAGCGGACATCATGCACCCCGTCTTTGCTGTGCGCGTCGGGGTTGATGCTGATAGGGATGCCGTGCCCCACAGCCTCCGGGATAAGCGTCCAGTCGAGGTCGAGGCGGTAGGGGTTGGCGTTTAGTTCTATGGCGACGTGGTGGCGGGCGCAAGCCTCAAACACTTTTTCCCAGTCGAGCGGGTAGCCTTCGCGGCTCAGCAGCAATCGCCCGGTCGGGTGGCCGAGGATGGTGGTGTGAGGGTTTTCAATAGCACGCAAGATGCGAGATGTGGCTTTTTCCTTGCTCATTTTCAGGTTGGAGTGCACCGATGCGATGACGAAATCAAATCGCCTCAAAACATCTTCCTCGTAGTCCAAGGAGCCGTCGTTCAGGATGTCGCTTTCGATGCCTTTGAAAATGTGGAAGGGGGCGAGTTCCTCATTCAGTCTGTCAATCTCCTCCCACTGCGCCAACACCCTGTCGGGCTTCAGCCCATTGGCATAAAACGCTGCTTGGCTGTGGTCGGTGATGCCGATGTAGGCATAGCCGAGTGAGCGAACGTGTTCGCACATCTCGCGCAGGCTGTGCAGCCCGTCGCTCCAAGTGGTGTGGACGTGGAGGATGCCTTTGAGGTCGTGGTCTTCGATCAATTCCTCATGGCGTCCTTTGGCAGGGGAGGGGGGTAGGGTGGTCTCGCGCAACTCTGGAGCGACGTAGGGTTGTCCGGCTTTTTCAAACACCTGTTCCTCGTGTTCCAGATTTTTGAAGTCAATGCCGGGATGCGCCTTTGCGAACGTCTCCACAAAAGCGGGGCTGCCTGTGTGCTTGAACATTTTGGAGCCAAATTCGGAAGGCTCGCATCGGTGGATAAAGGCGCTTGTGTTGTTTTCCAGACGCACTTGCCAAGTGGTGTCTTTTTGATGTTCCAGTGTCAAGGTGGCCCCATCCAGCGCGGGAGAGAGGTCGCCGGCATAGCCAACCAATATTTCCAGTTTTTCGATGACTGGGCAGCGACGGCGCAACTCGCCGACGGGGGCCACGCGGGCACCGGGCAGCTTGCCGACGAGCCACGCGCCGATAAAATCGGCTTCCTCCTCGGCAGCGTCCAGATGGATTTTGTCGCGGCTTTTGAGGAAGTATTCAAGCTTGTTTTTGAGGTCTTCCTGCGTTTTCAGGCCAAAACCCTTGTACTCGATGAGGCGGTTTTCGTTGCAGGCATACCACAGTTCCCCGACGGTCTCGATGCCCATTTCTTGCCACACGACGCGCACTTTTTTGGGGCCAAAGCCATTGACTTCCAGCATTTCCATCACGCCGGGCGGGGTTTTTTCCCGATATTTTTCCAACGTCGCCATCTGGCCGTTTGTCACCAGCTCGCGGATTTTCCCGGCGATGGCCGGGCCAACTCCCTTGATTGCTTTGATTTCGGCATCCGACATTTCGGCGAGCGGGCGGTCGAGTTTGCGCAGGTTCAGGTAGGCGTTGCGGTAAGAGCGGATGCGAAAGTCGTCTTCCTCATGGAGTTCCATGAGGTTGGCGAGTTCGTCGAAGGCGTTGGCGATTTGTTTGTTTGTCATTTTTTCCCAAAATAATCAAAATAATCAAGCACGAGGTAGCAAAAGGCACGCACGCCGAGTTTTAGCCCGCTTTCGTCAATGTAAAAATCGGGTGTGTGATGGGCGGCGGCCTCTTCTTTCTTTTGGCCGATGGGCATGCCGCCGAGGAAAAAGTAGAGCGACGGCACTTTCTGCGCGAAAAATCCAAAGTCTTCCGCGCCCGTGCGGGCTTTTATCTCCACCACTTTTTCCACGCCTGCTGCTTCGCGGAGGGAGGGCAGCATTCTGGTTGTCAGGGCGGGGTCGTTGAAGGTGATGGGCGTTTTGTTTTCGATGCGGACTTCGGCTCGTGCGCCTGCGCTTTCGGCTATTTTTTCGGCGGTCAATTTTATTTTGTGATGAATGAGGCGTTGCATGGCGGTGTCGAGCGTGCGGATGGTGCCCACCATCTCGGCCAATTCGGGAATGATGTTGGCCCGCACGCCGCTTGTGATTTTGCCGACCGTGACCACCGCCGGCTGCTCGGTCAAATCTATTTGACGGCTCACGATGGTCTGCAACCCTTGTATGATTTCTGCCGAAACGACGATAGGGTCCACGCCGCTCCACGGCTGTGAGCCGTGCGATTGTTTGCCGTGAACAGTGACGTAAAACCAATCGGAGGCCGCCATGATGCCGCCGGAACGATAGCCGATTTTGCCCACTTCCGTCTGCGAGTTGATGTGCAGGCCAAACATGGCTTCGATTTTCGGATGGTCGAGCACCCCTTCCTTTATCATGAGCGGGGCGCCGCCTTCCTCGCCTTCCGGCGGGCCTTCCTCGGCGGGTTGGAACACAAACACCACCGTGCCGGCAAGGTCGTTTTTCATGGCAGTCAGTATTTCGGCTACCGCCATCATGATGGCCACATGCGTGTCGTGGCCGCAGGCGTGCATCACGCCCACCTCCTCGCCATTGTAGGCGGATTTTGCGAGCGATTTGAAAGGCAAATCCACGCGCTCCACTACCGGGAGTGCATCCATGTCGGCACGCAGGCCGATGATGGGGCCGGGTTTTCCGCCTTTCAACACGCCCACCACACCCGTGTGGGCAATGCCCGTGCGCACCTCCAAGCCCAGATCTCGCAGGTGGGCAGCGACTTTTTCGGCGGTTCTGAATTCGTGGTTCGACAGTTCGGGGTATTGGTGAAAGTCGCGGCGCCACTCAATGAGTTTTGCCTCCAGTTGGTCGGCCAGTTGGTCGGCTTGTTTTTTGAGTTGCGGCTGGGAGAAAAGTATTTCTGCGAGCAATAGAGCGGCAAGTGTGGCAATCCAGATTTTCATATCACGCATTGATTAGTAGCGGGCAAAGTGGAGCGATTTTCAGATAGTGGTTCCCACAAAATACATCTCGATTTCCCCGACGTGCTTGGCTGGGAAACGCCCCCGGTAAATGCACTCAAACGCATCTTTCACATGGTGGTAGGTGGCTTCCGAGATGTTGATTTTGTCCGGCTCGCAGGTTTGTTCCATGCGGGCGGCGATGTTGACCGTCTCGCCCCAGATGTCGTAGGCAATTTTGCTGCTTCCCACCACGCCCGCCATCACCGGGCCAGTGTGGATGCCGATGCGAATGTCGAAAGGGTAGCCGAATTGTGCCAATTTTTCCTCACGTTGCTCTACGACGAACTGGCGAATCTCCAGCGCGGCTTTCAACACCGCGGCGGCGTGGTCGGGGCGGGGCGTAGGGATGCCGCCCGCGCACATATAGCTGTCGCCAATGGTCTTTATTTTTTCCAAACCATGTCGGGTGATGATTTCGTCGAAGGCACTGAAGTAAAAGTCAATTTGCTCCACCAAAGCCTCGGCACTAAGGGTGCGGGCAAAAGCGGAGAAGCCTACAAAATCAGTAAACATGACCGTGGCTGCGGGGTAACTTTTGGCCGACACCGAGCCTTTCTCCATGAGTTCCCTTGCTGTCTCTTCCGGGAAAATGTTGAGCAACAATCGGTCAGCCATCTCGTGCTCGTCCTTGACGAGTTTGATTAAAGCCGCTTTATTCTTCAAAAAACCTTCCATGAGAAAATAAGCAACGGCGGCGGTGAAGGCAAAATTGAACTCGAAAAACAACAGATGCACCTCTGGCGGCAAGTTGTTGGGGTCAGGGCGGGCGATGTATTCCCACACGCCAGCTACCAACAAGGCAAAAAGGTAAGCAAAAAAAGTGCGCCGCGCCGTCTTGATTTGAGCAAACATCAGTGTGCCGAGCGGCGCGAGAAATGCCGCCAATACCACGCCGCTGCCACCAGTGAAGCCCCCGTGCGTGATTTGGGCCACAAGCGGCAACATGATGGTCAGCACAATCTGTATGTTGCGAAAACGACGAAAATTGCCACGCTTCTTGAACACCCAAAGATTCACCGTGCTGATGAAAAAGTAGGAAAACGTCGTCCACCAAGTGAAGCGGCCACCGAATAGGTAGAAAGCCAGATTGTAGGTAAAATCCAGCAACGTGATAAGCACAATAATCGTCAGCGCAAGCGTGCGATGTTCGATTTCTTCGGGCGTAAGGTGCTGAAACCCAAAGTGGCGGCTAAAAATCTTATTCAAGTGGGCCGGCAACATTGTGCAAACTTACTCATTCCTCAAAAATCCAACCCATAGGTTTGCGACCTCAAAGCCTTTACCCCCGTCCAATACCGTCGCAACTACCCTCCACCCTCTACCTAAGTTTTCACCTTTTCCCGAACATTGCCCCCCGAATCTGGTTATGCCAATCCCTTCCCAAAAACAATCGGGCAGGGAAGGCACCAATACTCGCGCACCATGACAGGTATCCTCATCGTCAATCTCGGCACCCCCGATGCGCCCACGCGTTCGGCTGTGTATCGCTACCTCAAACAGTTTTTGCTCGACCCCCGCGTCATTGACATCAACCCCATCGCTCGCAACCTGCTGGTGCGAGGCATCATCGCCCCATTTCGCTCAGGCAAATCTGCCCAAGCCTATCGCGAGCTCTGGACGGAAAATGGCTCACCGTTGAAATTCTACGGCGAAAACCTCGTGGCGCAAGTGCGACAATTGCTCGGGCCTAAATATGCCGTCGAACTCGCCATGCGCTACCAAAACCCCTCCATCGAATCGGCCATACAGCGCCTCATGCAGGTCAAAGTGTCGAAAATCAAGGTCTTCACCCTGTTTCCCCAATACGCCAGCGCCACCACCGGCTCCGTGCACGAGGAAGTGATGCGCGTGCTGTCGCGGCAGCAGATTATCCCTGCGGCGGAGTTTGTGAGTGCCTACCCGACTTGGCAACCGATGATAGATTTATTTGTGAAAAACGCGGCGAAATTCGACCTCTCCACCTACGACCATGTCCTGTTCAGTTATCACGGTCTGCCGCAGCGCCAATTGCGCAAAGCAGATGCGTTTAGCTATTGCCTGCAAAAAGCGGATTGTTGTCAAACCCTCACACCCGTCAATCAGTTTTGCTATTCCGCCCAATGTTACGCCACCACCCAAGCGATTGCTGGGCAGTTGAAATTGAAGCCCGAACAATACACCGTTTGTTTCCAAAGCCGCCTCGGGCGCGACCCCTGGACGCAACCCTACACTGTGCAAGTCATTGAAAAACTGGCAAAAAGCGGTGCCAAGCGCCTACTGGTTTTTTGCCCCGCCTTCACCGCCGACTGCCTCGAAACGACCATCGAAATCGGCGAGGAATATCGCGAGGACTTCCTCAAATGGGGCGGCGAGCAACTCGACTTGGTCGAAAGCCTCAACGCTCAACCCGCTTGGGCAGCGGCGGTGGCGGATTATTTGCGTGATTAACCCCCCCCATCACTCACACCCGCAGAATCTGTCCGCGAGGTTCCTCACCCGAAAGTTGAGGCATCCGTGCTCGCGGGCTGCTGGGAGGGGCGACTGCGGTGAGCACTCACGATACTGACAATTAGCGCCATCTTCAAGAAACGACCTCATGCCCTTGCTCCCTTCTATTTCACTAACGTCGCAAACCCTCGAAACTCAAATGGCTCGCCACGCGGCCCTGTGAAGGTGACGAGATAGACATAAACTCCGGCGGGCGACATGCCGCCAGTGTTTTGGGCGCGTCCGTTCCATTCCTCGTAGGGATTGTTGGTCTCGAACACCAGCTCGCCCCAGCGGTTCCAAATTGTCATGCGGAAGTTGGTGGCGCCGTCGAGAAACCCTTTGCCGAGGAAGCCTTCGTTCCGCCCGTCGCCGTTCGGGGTGAAGGCGTTGGGCATGTGCCATAGCACTTCGGGGCGGATGTCGAGATATTTTATCATAGAGTCTTTGCAGCCCTCAGCGTGCGTCACGACGAGGCGCACCTTCATCAGCCCCGTGTCGGGGAAAGTGAAGGTGGGGTTTTGTTCGATGGTGGTTTTGAAGCGGTCAAACTGCCAGTTCCAACGTGCCGCGTCCACCGATTTGTCTATGAAACGGACCGTGTTGTTGAAATTGGTCAGGCCTGTGCTGGGGTCACATTCAAAGTCAGCGATGGGCGAAGGCTCCACTCGAATAAGGTCCGGAAAGGTGGCTGAGATGAAACAACCGATGGGCGAGGTGATGCCCACGCTCACGGTGTAAGAACCCGGCTCCGTGTAGAGATGTGTGGGGCTGATGGTGTCGGTCAGGATGGTGCCGTCGCCAAAATCCCACACGATGTCGTACGTTTCGTCAATCGGGGTGGAGAGATTGTCGAAGAAAATAAGTGCCGGGGCGCAACCCAGATAGCTGCTTGGCTCCACGATGATGAGCGGCGGCACCGGGAACCAATTGATGACCTGCACGGTGTCGTCGGAGCAGATGTTTTTGTCCACCACGCGCAGTCGAACGGGATGATTGCCGGGGATGGGATAAAGGAAGTCGGGGTTTTGCAGGCTCGATTGGCCGCCGGGCACCCCAAAACGCCAGTCCCACTTGGTGATTTGCGCATCGCCGAAGGACAGGTCGGTGAAGGAGACGGGGCCTGCCACGCAGGTGTCGTAGGCATACTCGAAGCTGGCTGTCACTTTGGGGTATATCTGCACCAAGATGTGGGCCGTGTCGTTGCACACGGAGTTGGGGTTCAGTATCAGGGTGCCGACGTAGGAACCCGTGTCAGGGAAAGGCACGGTGGCGTTCCAGTTTTGGTTTTCGGTGAAGATGGTGCCATTTTGCAAGTCGAAGCGCCACTCCCAGCCCGTGATTTTGGACTGGTCCACGCTCAAATTTTTAAATTCTATGGTGTTTTGGCCGCAGGATTTGATGGCAAAACGTTTGGAGCCGACCACTTGGATGGAGTCTGTGGAGATGTTGGCCAACACGTTAGGTTTGCAATCAGCCACGTTGAACTGGAAGTCGCGTCGAATTTCGGAAAGCAACACCCCGTTGCGAAATTCGCGCACCTGCACCCCCACCACGAATTGCCCTTGCATATTCGGCGTGCCTGAAATGAGGCCGGAACTGGTGTTGATGGTGACGGGCGGGTTGCCGCCCAAGGGGTTGTTGAACGAATAGGGGGGCGCGTATATCACGTTGTTGAAAGGCGGCGCGCAAGGCGGGGTAGGCACTGCGCCATTGCAGGAAGTGACGGCGGGCGCTTGCAGCAACGGGCCGCCGCCTTGCAGTGGCGCCACGAAGCTATACACCAATTGGTCTCCGTCGGAGTCGATGGCGGAGTGGTCGAAATCGAGGAAAAAGTCTTTGCAGATGATGATGGGGGGGAAGTTCTTGAACACCGGGCTGTTGTTGCAGGCGTTTTGTGCGGCGGCGGTCAGTTCCACCGAATAAGTGGCCCCCACATCGCCCGGAGTGATGAGGTTTGAAATCGTCAGGTTGCGGCAGCAGCGTTGATAGACAACGTAATAGCTCTCGCCCGTCAGGATGGGCAAGGTGCGTTCAAACACATACACGCCCTGCTGCACGCACACGTTGGGGATTTGCGAGATGCACTCTGGCGGCACGGGCGGGATGGTGGTCACCAAGGGATTGGAGAGCTGGAAGTTCTGGTGCATGGTGAAGCTCCCGCTGCCTGGCACTCCCCTGTAGATGGCCATTTGGGCGGGGTTGTCGAAGTAGGCGCCGCTACTGTTGCAGTCGCGGTAAATTTTCATGGTAAACTTATAGCGCCTGCTGTTGCCAGGGCCGTCGCCGAGACATTCATAAGTGATTTCCCCGCCAATGATGTGCATGGCGAAATGGCTCGCCGGGAAAAAAACAACGGACAACAAGAGTGCAAATAATCCTCGCAAATTCATGGTGTGGTGTGTGTTTACTCGAAAGTAGGTTTTGATGGGCGCATTTTAAACTGTCGCTTTTGTGCGTCGCAAAGCTGTTCAGGCATATATTCGGAACAGCGTTCTGTTTTACTTGCGACAATTTGAAATGAACCCGTTTTGATGTCGAAAAAATCAGACTTTTGCCTTCCCAAAAATACAGTCACTAACGTTTCAAAAAAGCCTATTGTTGGCAATGTTCCTGCTACGCGACGACATTTCAGAAATTGCACGCCTGCTCGAAGGCGGTAAAATCATCTGCTACCCGACCGATACCATCTGGGGTATTGGCTGTGATGCCACCAACGAGGCCGCCGTGGCCCGCGTCTCCGAACTCAAAGGGCGTGCGCCCGACAAGGGCTATGTGCTGCTCGTGTCGAGCGTTGAGATGCTGAAACAATATGTGCCAAAGATACATCCGCGTTTGGAAACGCTCTTGTCTTATCACCAGCGCCCGCTTACCATGATATATGAGCGTTGTGTTGGGTTGCCCGATGTCGTCAAAGCACCTGATGGCTCTGTGGCTATTCGGGTCGCGCAGGACGAGTTCTGTCAGGAGCTTATCGCTGCTTTTGGCAAGCCGCTCGTGAGCACTTCCGCGAATGTGAGTGGGGAGCCGTATCCGCCTACTTTCGGCGGCATCAGCAGTGAAATCCTCGGCGGGGTGGATTATGTGGTCAAATACAGGCAAGACGACAAAGAGCCGGGCGAGCCTTCAGCCATCGCAAAGTTGGACAGGCATCACGAACTGGAATTTATTCGCGAATGAACGATTGCGGGAACGCCGCTATGAGTTGTCGCAAATATGCGCTTTCCGGCCTTTCATAAATATCTTCGGGAAAACCCAGAGCTTCCGTTTTCCCCGCCCGCATCACCAGCAGACGGTCGCACATTTGCTTCACCACGCTGAGGTCGTGCGAAATAAACAAGTAGGTGAGGCCGAGTTGCTCCCGCAAATCCAGCAGCAGGTTCAACACGGTGGCTTGCACCGACACGTCGAGCGACGACACTATCTCATCGCACACCAGCACTTTGGGTTCCACTGCCAGCGCCCTTGCCACACACACGCGCTGCCGCTGGCCTCCGGAGAACTCGCGTGGGTAGCGCCCGAAATGCTCGGCTTGTAGCCCGACGGTTTCCAGCAATGCCATCGCCTTTTCGCGGCGTGTCTTTTCGTCTTGATGCAACCGATGCACCCGCATCGGCTCCACGATGGCCTCGCCGACGGTCAGGCGCGGGTTCAGCGAAGCGTAAGGGTCTTGGAACACGACTTGTATCTCGCGGCGATATGGCTGGAAGGCTTCGGGAGCGAGTGCAAGCAGGTCGGTGTTGTTCCAAGCGACGGAGCCGGCGTGGGCATCGGTCAGCCGGGCCAGCGCCTTGCCAAGCGTTGTTTTGCCACATCCCGACTCTCCGGCAAGGCCAAATGTCTCACCCGGAAACACGTCGAAGCTCACGTCGTCCACCGCATGGAGCCATGTGTTGGGTTCGCCGCGCCAATTCTTGCTGGCGGGGTAGCGGACGAGCAGGTTTTTTATTTTCAACAAAGGCTCTTGCGCGTACAGCGCCGCGCGGCGGGCGGCGGTGTCGGAGGCCGACACGACCCGCGCCTCATGGTGTTTTTTTTCAAAAAAATCCGAAATGGTGGGCATTCGGTGCAATTGGCGGTGCAGCGAAGGACGACAAGCAACCAGTCCTTTGGTGTAGGGATGCGCCGGAGACGTGAGCACTTGTTTTACTGGGCCTTCTTCCACGATGTTGCCTTGCGACATGACCGCTACTCGGTCGCAGATTTCCGCGACGACACCCAAGTCGTGGCTGATGAACAGCATAGAAAGGCGGTGTTCTTCCTTCAGTTCGCGCATCAATTCGAGAATGGCTTTTTGCACCGTTACGTCGAGCGCTGTGGTAGGCTCGTCGGCAAGCAGGATGCTAGGCTGGCACGACATGGCCATCGCAATCATCACCCGTTGCTTTTGCCCACCGCTGAGCTGGTGGGGAAAAGATTGGAAAATGCGCTTGGTGTCGGGCAGGCGAACACGCTCAAGCCACTGCATGGCGCGTTCCTCGGCCTCCCGAGTGCTGACTTTTTGGTGTAGCCGAATGGACTCCGTCACTTGCTCGCCGCATCTGAACACGGGATTGAGCGAGGTCATCGGTTCTTGGAAAATCATGGCGATTTCGGCACCCCTGAACTTTGGAAGCTCGGAAGGCGGAAGGGCGAGCAGGTTTGTTTTGGATTCCGATGGTTGGGTGCTGGATTGATAAAGGATTTCGCCCGACGCGATTTTGCCCGTCGCTGGCAAGAGCCGCATGACCGAGAGCGCCGTGACCGATTTTCCCGAACCAGACTCGCCGACGATGCCGAGCGTCTCGCCTTTGTTCAATCGAAGGGAAAGGCTGCTCACCGCTCGCACCGTGCGGTTGGTGGAAGGGAATTCGATGGTTAAGTCCTTGATTTCGAGCATAGGTAGCACCAGCCTTTGGTTGGTTTTGGTAGAAAGTGTCGCCAATCGGAGGTTGGCGTTACATGGTCAATTTGCAAAAGCCCTCGCTCCATTCCACCTCGATTTTTTCGCCCTTCACGAGCCATTCCACCAGTTCGCGGCCAAGCAGTGCCGCTCGCCAGCCTGTCAATAGCGATTGGTCGAAGTCGTCGCTGCCTGCTTTGAGGCGGTTAAAGTCGCCTTTGGGGAGCAGGAGCGCGGCGCTGATTTCATGCTCGAGGCATTGTTTTTTTACAAAATGGTAGAGGAGTTCCATTGTCCATTCGCGTTCGGGGTCTTCGGGAACGGGCTTGGGCAGCCCGTTCAGAAATTCCTTTTCCTCGTCGTTGGGTTTTCTGCGCCAGAGTTCTTGCCAAGCCTCCAGGTTTTTTTTCCACACGTTTTCCGGCAAGGTGCGGTTGGCGCGGAAGGCGTTGGGGCCGTCTTTGGTGGCGCGTAGCACGGTGCTGACAAAACGGCTTTGGAGCACCTGCTCTTTGGGGATGTTCAGTTCCATCGCTCGTTCCAAGCGCCAACGGTAGATCCGCATGAGGAACACTTGTTCTTGGAGGTTTAGCTGGTGCACGAAATCGTTGGAGAGCAGTTCCTTATTGGGGTCAACGGTGTAGCAATCGGGGGTTTCCCATTTGCGGTTTTCTTCGCGTGCCCAGGGTTCGCGCTGGTGGCGGGCAAGTTTTCGGGTGAGCCGTTCGTGCAGGGCGGGCAGGTATTTGACGTCCTCTACCGCGTAGTCAATCGCTTTGGCATCGAGCGGGCGAGCGGCCCAGTCGGTGACGGTGTGGCTTTTGGCGAGGGCGACGCGGAGCTCGCGCTCCACGATTTTGGCAAAGCCCGCGGGATAGTTGTAGCCTACAAACCCGGCAGCGATTTGAGTGTCGAAGGTGTTTTGTGGCACCGTGCCGTAGAGGGTGTTGAGCAGCCGGTAGTCGTTATCGCCTGCGTGGGTGATTTTCAGCACCGTTGGGTCGGTCACGATGTCGAGAAATTTTCGGAGGTCGTGGATGCGGAGGGTATCAATGAGATAGATGTCGTTTTCGGCGACGACTTGGATGAGGCACAGCACGGGTATGTAGGTTTTTTCGCCGACAAATTCGGTGTCGAACCCAATCCATTCGGCTCCCGCCAAGGCATCCATGACGCGCTCGAAGTCGTGCTGTCTTTCGAGGAAGTGTACGCGGTAATTCATCGGGTAAAGGTAAATAAGGTTTCAAGGTTTTTGATTTTCCGTCCGTTCGCGTTCCTTGCCCCAAAATTTGGGTTATTGGTTGTTGGGGATAGCGCTGGCATATATTTTCAAATATCGCTTCGCCACCGCTTCGTGGGTGTATTCGAGCTCCACTTTTCGCCGTGCGGCCTCCCGGTAAGCTGCCAAGGGCGACTTGCCTGCCAAAATTTCGACAAGCCCTGTTGCCAAGGCTTGGCTGTCGCCTTGTGGCGCGACGAACCCTTCTTTCAAATGCCCCACCATTTCTGGGATGCCGCCAGTGGCAAATCCGGCGACCGGGGTGCCGCAGGCCAGCGATTCCATCACCGTGTTGGGCAGATTGTCTTCCAGCGACGGTATGGCGAACACGTCCGCTGCGCCATAGGCCTGCACCAATTTTGCCTGTTCGCTCACCAAGCCCAACGAATGGACGGGGTAGGGGAGGGCCGCCAAAGTCTCTGTCTCGGATTTGCCCAACACCAGTATTTCCAGCCTAATATCCGGGCATTGTGCTTTGAGCGTTTGCAAGGCTTCGAGGAGAAACCGGAAGCCTTTGCGCTCTTCGCTGATTTTCATGGCGGCAAAGAGCAAGACGTGTGCGTCGGGCGAGATGCCACGCTCTGTGCGGAACGTCTGCCTTTGTGCTGCCGTGGAGGGTTTGAAAACTGCCGTGTCAATCGGGTTGGGGATGGCCGTCACCGGGTAGTCTTTCAGCAGCCTGCTCGAACGCGCCACTTCCGCCAGCCATTCGCTGCAAGTGACGAAATGGATGTTTTTGGGAAACAAAGCCTTTTTGCGATGCCACACGCGGTTCGACAAATCGTTGGGCGCGGGATGTTTCAAAAAAGGGCATTGGCCACACGTTTGTTTGAAACGTTCGCATCCCCTGCTGTAATGACAGCCGCCCGTGAATGCCCACATATCGTGCAGCGTCCAGACGATGGGCTTGCCCAGTTGGGCCAATTGATGAATGTTTTTCAGCGACAGCAATCCCTGATTCACCCAGTGCAGGTGCAGCACGTCGGCTTGACGCACCAACGGGTGTCGCGAGAGGTTTTTCCCAAAATTGGCCAAGGAAAACGCAAACCGCACCGATGGGTCGCGTTCGAACGGGACGAAAGAAAGCCGTTCGGCATAGAAGGGCCAACGACGGCCGACATCGCTGGCTGTCAATAGATTAGCGGTGATGCCGGAGGCCTGCAACGCTGTTTGCAGCCTTCGGCAAGCCACGCCCGCTCCGCCTTGCGTATATGTGTTGAGGAGCAGGATGTTTGGAGGGGTTGGAACCAGAGACATTGTTTGCACAAAAAATAGTCTTTATTTCGCCCCAAAAGTCATGCTTTTTTGTTGGTTCATCCGAATCAACGAAAACGCTGTCCGAATCCCGAACAAATGGACTTGTTGCGGTGGAGGGCTTTCCCTTCGCCAAAGGCCTCCACCGCAACAAGTCTCGTACTTCTGCCCTCAATTCAGATAAACATGAACTACATCGTGTATGACCTTGAAGCCACTTGTTGGGAAAACCCACCGCCGGGCTATGTGCAGGAAATCATTGAAATCGGGGCGTTCCGAATCAATCCTTATGGGGAGGTGCGCGGCAAGTTCAATCGCTTTGTCCGTCCGAAGGTGCATCCCGTGTTGTCCCAATTCTGTCGCCAACTGACTGGTATCGAACAGGTTGACGTGAATCGTGCGCGACCTTTCCCGGAGGTGATTCAAGAGTTTTTGGATTGGGGGCGCATCGAGGAGGAGGACTATGTACTGTGTTCTTGGGGCAACTTCGACCGACGGATGTTTGCCCACGACTGCCGCCTTCATCGCATAGACGCGGAGTGGACGGAGCGCCACGCCAACTTGAAAGAACAGTATAAGCATATGAAACGGATGCGGCGCGGCATCGGCCTGCGCAAAGCGGTGGAAGGCGAGGGCATCCTGTTCACGGGGCAACACCACCGCGGCATCTCGGACGCGGAGAACCTGACCAAACTGTTTTTGAAGTATTTGGGGAGCTGGAGCCTGTGACAATCAAGCGCTTTGCAGGCTCTTCCACAACTTCATTTCCCCCATCAAAATGAGGCCAATTGCGGCCAAAATCACCAAACCCGCCCCTTGAAACAACATTCCGGCAGGAAAATTGATGAACAAAGGCAGCAGCACCGCCAGCGCGAAAGCGCCGAGCACGATGTAAATCCCCGTCTGCACTTCCCTTAGTCCTTCGGCCTTGGTCTTGTAATGCTTGTATGGAAAGAGGCGCTTGTCGAGATAGACGAACAGTCGGTCTTGCAGGATGCCAATGAGGATGATGAGCAACAACACGGCAAACACTTTGTCGGTCTTGTCGCGGCGTGCCAGCCAGTAGATGAGCGAGCCGAGGCCGCCCGTGTTGTTGAGTATTTCGGCGATGATGATGTAAGTCCAAGAGATGGCGGTGAGCACGCGCAGGTCTTCGGTGAATTTTGAAAAAACGGAGGGGATATAGACGGAGCGCATGGTCTGCCAGCCAGTGGCGCCGAGGGTATGGGTTGTTTGCAAATGCACGTTCTCCGTCTCGCGGATGCGCTGCACTATCACCGGAATCATATAGACCAAAATGCCAAAGGCCAGAAAAGCGACTTTCATGCCATCGCCAAGACCAAACCACAACATGAACAAGCCCGTCAGTGCCGATATGGGCAAATAGCGCAAGGCATCCACGGGTTTGGAGAACAAGCCATTGAACAGCGGGATGAACCCAATGAGGCCGCCGATGAGCAAAGAAAGGACGATGGCCCAGAAATAGCCATTGAGATTGAGCCAAATGGAGTGAAAAGTGTGCTTGGCGAGCGCGTCTTCATGGGTGAGTTTCGGGTATGCTTGGAGGACGTGAAGCGGTGTGGGCAGTATTTTATAGATTTTGCCTACTTGCTTGGCATTGGCGAATTGGATGCTGTCGGCCAAGAGCAGCGAGTCGCGGTTGAGGTTTTGGAGGGAAGGGTCGTCAAGATTGGGGGCGCGATAGTCGAGCGCGGGCACGGCGAGCATTTCGGCGAGCAGCCACCACAGCCCGATGAGCAATGCCGCGCCAGCGATGCCGAGGGTAAGGCTTTGGGTGCGTGAGAGTTGTCCTTGAAGATTGAACATAAAAGATATTAAGATGGAAAGTTATTTTCTTCTTAAACCAGCGGTAAAAATACAAGCGCGGTCGTCATTCCGTCATTTTGGGCATCGCAAAGTTGTTGAATTTCCGAACCGTTTTGTGAGAACACGAGTTTTCATGTAGGTTTGCCATCCATTCACCCCCCTCCGAGAACGAATCTGACTTTATGCGCCAGTCCACCCAAATCGGTCTTTTGTTGCTGCTGCTCTTGGCGGTCGGGCCTTTGTCCGCCCAAAACGACCTTGTGGCAGACACGCTCAGCACACGCTTTACCTTGCTCACGCAGTTGTTGCAGGCGGGCAACTACGAACAGGCGCAAATAGAAGCCGAAGGCTACCGTGATTTTTTGCGACGCAACCGCTTGGCCATATCGCCGACGGCACTCGTTTTGATTTCCAATGTTTACAAGGCCAATAGTGACGAGCGCAGCGCCACTCGTCTGCTCGCCGATGCCGAACTGGATGCCCGCAAAGACCCTAACTACGAAACAAAGGTCGCGCTGTTAGATAAGCTGGTGGCAGAATACCGCAGATGGGATTTGCCCGACCAAGCCCTGACTTGCCATAAGCTTCTTACCATCGCGCAAGACACCATCGCGGCGCGTCAGCGTCGGGCAGAACACAACAATATCAAGGTCAAACTCGACTCCATCTCGCGCGTGCGCGAGCAAGAGATGCTCGAATACAACGACTACTTCCACATCGAGCGAAGCAAGGGGATGCTCTGGGCCGGCATTGTGGCTTTGATGTTTGTCGCCTTGCTGGTGGCTTACTATCTCAACACCGACCGTTGGCGCAAGCACTTGGAGCGAAAAGAATTGGAGTGGGACATGATGCGCACCAATCTTCGCCGCGAAGCAGAGGAGCAGGCCATCGCACAGGCAGTGGAGGCCGCCCAAACCGCCGTGGCCGTCCCTCCACCCCCCGACCCATACCAACTTTATCAAGGCCCGAAGCCCGAGCAAGTGGCGCTGCTGATAGAGCCTAACCGCCAAGTGGTGCTTTATATGAAGTCGCTTTTATCCGACCGTTTTCAAATAGAAACGGCCGCGTCGCCCAATGAAGGACTACAAATGGCCAACGACCTCCTGCCCGACCTAATCGTATGCGACGCGGTACTCAATGGTCGCACGGGCATCGAAATCGCGCGGCAAATCAAACTCTCCGAACGCACCAACCACATCCCGGTGGTGCTTTTGACCGATAAATTTGGCAACGAAGGCAAGCTCGACGCCTTGCGGGCTGGCGCGGATGTGTGGTTCACCCGCCCGGTCATTGACAATGAGTTCGATGCTTCCGTGCAGCGCCTGCTCGATGCTCGCAAGGTGAAGCACGAGCAGTTCAACCGCTTCATGCAGCTTTATTTCACCGAAAACCGCATCCCCATCGAAGACCCCTTCTTGCTGCGTTCGGTGCAGATGATTGAGCACAATCTCGCCGCTCCCGATTTCATGGCCGACGACATTGCGCGTAAGTTGCAGATGACCAAGGCGCATTTTGCCAAGAAACTGAAGGTGCTGACGGGCAAAGAACCCGTGCAGTTCATCCGTGAGATGCGATTGGAAAAAGCCAAAGTATTGTTGGAAAAACGGGCGGGCAACCCTCAGGCCATTGCCGAGTTGGTGGGGTTCACAAGTCCGGGCACTTTTGCGCTCGCCTTTAAAGAGTATTTTGGAGAGAACACCTTGTTGCTCTATGTGCCGCCGCCGCAAAATCGGCTCTATTGAAGCGGAATACCTCGCTCGTGCAAGTCAAGCGTTGAACTTTTTTTTGCGTCAGATGCTCAAGCATTTTTCTGGCGGCGACCTCAAATCGCCCCCCGAGCAGCGCCCGTTTTCAGCATTTTATACCTTGATTCGATGGGATTTGTCGGATGGCCATGTTTGCTCTCCCCGATTTTGAGCAGATTGCGCTTTTGGCCATGCCCAAAAACAGGTGACACGAAGTGTATCTCAATCCCTAATTCGCATCAATCGTATTTTTGAGTCATCCAGTACATTCCTCCCGTTGGCAGCACATTGTTTTGGAAATCAAAAAACGTGGCATGTTCCTGATGCGAGCCTTGCCCCCATTGGGTCCAGCAGGGCGAGGAAACCCACGCAGGCTCCCAATAAATGACACCGATTCCGCCGCGTTTCATGACTTCTTTGGTCAAATCCACAAGCCATTTTTGCTGGTTGGCAGGGCTGGCGGGCGAATAGTTGGGATGCACCTCGCTGATGATATTGTTCGCCGCGTCGTTCGATTGAGTGGTCCAGATGTAGCCCGTTTCAAAAATCATCACGTCCTTGCCGGGGTATTTTTGACGCAACTCCGCTACGACGCTGCCAGCCTCTGTGATGGTCGTGGGTTTGTGCCAAGCCCAATAATAGGACAAGCCAATCAAGTCGAAATCCCTCACTCCGGCATTCCAAAAACCTTCCGTGAGCCATTTTGCCTCTGCTGGAGCAGCGACGTGCAGCGCCACTTTTACCTTTTTGCCGACGGTTTGTTCCACGCTGCGCACGGCGCTAATGGCGGTGTTGAACAATTGGCTGTTTCTGCTCCAATCCAACGACCATCCTGCGTTGTTGACCTGCGGCGAAAGCAGGATGCCCCGGTTGGTTTCGTTGCCGATTTGCACCATTTCGGGCAGCAGTCCCTCGGCGTTCAGTTGTAGGAGTGTCTGTGAGATGTAGTTGAAGAGCGAGTCTTTCAGCACGGGCAAGTTGTCCACCACGGGTTCCCATGCTTTTGGCACCAACTGGCGGCTGGGGTCGGCCCAAGTATCGGAAAGGTGGAAATCGAGCAACACGGCCATACCGAGGTCTTTGGCACGCCGGATGCTCTTTTTCACATCCTGAAAATCGGAGTAGCGTTTGCCCGCGTTCAGCGTGTCGTGCCAAGAGGGAGTGTGCCAAAGTCTCAGCCGGACGAGGTTGCAATTGTTGTCGGCAAAAATGCGGTAAGGGTCTTTGGCAGTGCCGTTTTCCTTGTAAACCACGCCGCAGTCCTCCATTTCGTTGACGTATGACAGGTCTGCGCCAAAGAAAAAGTTTTTGCTGGTCGTGTCCTGAGCGGGTGGGTCAATATCTGTGAGGCTTGATTGCTTTTTGCAGTTTGAAAAAAGGAAAAGCGGGGTGAGCAGCAGAAGGCAAGCGAGTCTGAATTTCATTGAGCAAAGTGTTTGTGTGCTTCTGTCTTTTACTCACTGACAGGTGATTTTTCATTGAAAGGATTGACAAGGTTTACTGGGTTGATTTTGTTTTCAAAATCGAATAAATTTTGTCCAAAAAACTCAAAAAACTGTCGGCCGGAGCGAGAAATGGCGAGATGAACGCAGCGCCTATCGCAGCCTTCCCAACACATTTTTCATCCGTTTGATGGCCTCGCGCAGCTGTGCCTCTGAGGCGGCGTAGCTCAGCCGGAAGCAGTTGGGGTCGCCGAATGCCGTGCCAGATACGAGGCCGACGTAGGCGTTGGACATCACATAATCGCAGAAGTCGTCGGCGTTGCGAATCGTGGTGTGGCCATCCGTTTTTCCAAAAAAGGCACTGATGTCTGGGAAAATATAAAAAGCGCCGTCGGGGTGGTTGGTCTTGATGCCGGGTATTTCTTCGAGCATCGAAATCACGATGTCGCGGCGCTCGCGGAATGCCTCGCGCATGGTCTCGGTAGGCGCGAGGTCGCTCATGAGCGCGACTGCGCCCGCTTTTTGGCCAAACGACGAAGCGCCGCTCGTCACCTGCCCCTGTATTTTGGAGCATGCATCGGCGAGGTATTTTGGCGCGCCCATGTAGCCAAGTCGCCAGCCCGTCATGGCGAACCCTTTGGCAAAACCATTGATGGTGACGGTGCGGTCTTTCACGTTGGGAAAAGAGCCGATGCTGACGTGTTCGTGGGTGAAGTTGATATATTCGTAAATCTCGTCGCTCACGATGAGGACGTGCTTGTGCGGCGCGATGGCATCCGCGTAGGCCTGCAGCTCGTCGCGGTCGAACACCGTGCCGGTGGGGTTGCAGGGCGAGGAGAACAGCACAAACTTGGTGCGCTCGGTGATGGCATCCGCAATCTGCTGCGGCGTGGGTTTGAAATCGCGCTCCACGCCTGCGTAAACGGGCACTGGCACGCCACCGGAAAGTTTCACGATTTCCCAGTAGGAGACCCAGTAGGGTGCCAGCACCACCACCTCGTCGCCGGGGTTGAGCAGGGCTTGGCAGAGGTTATAGACCGTTTGTTTGGCACCGTTGCTCACCACGATTTGTTCGGGGCGGTAGTCCAAGTCGTTGTCACGCTTGAATTTTTCGCTGATGGCCTTCGTCAGTTCTGGCAAACCCGCGACGGGCGTGTATTTGGTGTAGCCGTCTTTGAGGGCTTGGTAGGCTGCTTCCTTGATATGGTCTGGGGTGTCGAAATCAGGCTCGCCGAGGCTGAGGCTGATGACATCGTGGCCGAGTGCGCGGAGCTCGCGTGCCATGCGGGCCATTTTGAGGGTTTCGGATTCGGCGAGGTGGAGGACGCGGTCAGAGAGAATGCTTTGTTGCGTTGTGGCAGTCATTTATCGGACAATGTTTACATGATTGACAGGTGAAGGGCAGGCACCCAGCGAGTTAGTCGGTTTAGAAACGAGTGCGAAGGTAGAGAGAAAAGGCCTTTGTTAGTTTTGAGCCATGCGTTGCTTTTGATATATGGATTTTCCTTTCGTCCGTCGGTTCGTCGTGCTACTCGAAAATTCTTGCCGCTGTTTTCCGGTTTTGTTCCAATTTTGTAGCGCCTTTTTAGGGCACTAACAAATCGAAACATTCAATTTTCACCAAAACAAGAGAAATCCATACCATGGCACGATTGACCACTTTTTCCCGATTGCTGATTACGCTCGCCATCGTGGCAGGCATCTTCTTCGGCGTGCGCCACTTCTTTCCCGACCTCGGGCTTGGCGGCTCCGATGTTGGCTCTTCGACTACCGAGCAACCCGCCACTTCCGCGCCACCTGCCAGTTCAGGTGCCCCGACCGGCTCGAGCTCCTCTTGGGGCAAACCCGGCAACACTTTCACCCCTACTCCTTTCAGTTACACAGCGCCCATGCCGTCAGGAGGCAAGCTGAAAGGCGTGGTCGAGTTGGGTGCCACGGGTTTCAATTCCTTCATTATCAGGGTTGACGACAAGAAAAACTGGAAATTGGAAAAGGCAGAGTTTGGCGTGAGCCTCGTCAAGGAAAACCTTGCCACCGATGAGGATATCAAAAGCGGCCTAAAACGCTTCATCGCTGACATGGTGAGTTTTGGGGTGGGCGCACGCGACATCCACTTCGTCATCAGCTCGGGGGCAACCAAAGAACCCGTGACGCAAAAAATCAGCGCCGCCCTCAAAGGAATGGGCTATTTCGTCAATGAAGTTACCCCACAACAAGAAGCAAAGCTCGCCCTGCGAGCAGCTTTGCCCGCAGCTTTCCAAAGCAAGGCGTTCGTAGTGGATATTGGCTCTGGCAACACCAAAATATCGTGGCTGCCCAATGGCGCGCTCGAATCGTATGGCGCCAAGTACTATCAGGACAACCTAAGCGATGCTACCGCGTATCAAGATGTGAAAAACAAGGCGAGCCAAGTTCCTTCCAATTTGCGCGGCACTTGTTTCATCATCGGCGGGGTGCCTTATGAGCTGGCCAAGCAAGTGCGCAACGGCAAGGAGCGATATACGCTGTTGAAAGCCCCTGCCGACTATACGCCAGATGGTGCCAAGCAAAAATCGGGTCTCAACATCTATCAAGCCATCGCCGACGCGACGGGCTGCAAACAGTTCGTGTTCGACTGGGATGCCAATTTCACGATTGGCTTTTTGCTGAATCTGTGAGGCCACTTGAATGCTCCGAAAAAAAGCGCCTGCCCTCGCAAGAAGACAGGCGCTTTTTTTCACTTCATCATTAGACTTGTTGCGCTGAAAACACAAGTGAAGGAAAACATCGGCAACCGGCACCAAAGACCGTTTGCGTGTCCTTTTTGGCGCCACCAATCGCTAGAGTTGACCTACAAAGCTGGCAAGATGGGCGTGTGAAATATCGTCAGTTGCAACCTGCGGCAGAATCTTTCATCGCCTCCACTTGCGCCAAAGCCAACGCGATATTGTCGGAAACCGATTGCCATTCCCTGCTCAACAACGCATTGCGGGTGTGTTCAAGGCAGATAAGCGCCGCCTCCGTCACTCTTTCACAGCCTAAAAGTCCTTTGGAAAGCACCTCCGTGTCGCGTAGCACGCGCTCTGCGTGTTCCAATTTCTGCGCGAGAATGTGAAAGTCTTTGGAGGCCAGCCCATCCGTCAGGTCGAGCCGAACGACGGATGAGTTGGACTGCAAAATATCGGAAGGCTTGAAGGAGGTGGATGGTGTGTCTTTGTCTTGTTCGAGCAAGCAGACAGCGGCGGCGTTGGCCATACGGCGAGCTTGTAGGCGTGCTTCCGTGGCGCGCACGATGACGGAATTCAAGTCGTTCCCCTCTGTGAAGGAATTGAGCCAGTTGCAATAGTAGCGGCCCAGCTCGGCGGCACTGCGGGCTTCGTGGCAATATAGCCCGGCAAAAGCCACAGACTCAAACTCCTCGTTCATTTGCATCAGTTTAGTCAGCAGGTAGGCCCAATCATTGGTGTTGATGGCATCGTTGAGCGTTTTTTCGATTTTGCTTGCAGTGCGGCGCACCCATTCGAGGGTCTCCGGGCTGTCGCTGTTGTTGGCAAAAACGCTGTGTGGTTCGAACGCGAATATCAATATGAAAAGAAAAAGCCAGTGTTTCATGTTGCGCTATTTTTAAGGTGAGAGATGATTAAGTATTAACTCTCACGCGAAAAGATAGTTTGAAAAAAGAGGCTATTCCCCGAGTGATTTTTTTCAGAAACCAGCGGGATTACGCTGTTCGAGGCAGGGCCTTGCTGGGATGGATTTGACGCGCAATATCATCGCCACAAAAGGTGCGCTGGCGGCAGGCTTGGGCAAATTCACTTGCTCGTTTTTTTCCAGCGTCCATTCTGTCTGGAAAAATCGAAAAGCATACCCAGAACGGAAACCGACAAACAGGTTTTTCCCAAACACCTTAAAACCTTGCTCAAAGCTGACCCCCGTCTCAAACGAGAACGGAATGTAGGTGAAGCGGCGATTGAGACTGTTCAATGCATCGGTACTCGATGGGCCCGCGTCGAAGGATTCCGACGAGCGGGTGCGCAACACTTGATAGCTGACGCTCAGGCCAGCGAAAGGTAGGATTTTGCTCATGCGGTTGCGGCGGAAGATGTCGAACATCAGGCGAGATTGCAAGGCGTAGTCGCGAAATGTCACGGAATGACGATTTCCCAGATTGTTCCTGTTCGACGAGCCAAAAGCGTATTTGACACCGGATTCCATCACCAAATAGCGCCACGAGAAGGAAGTGCGCAGCATCAGGTCGAGGCACGAAACGGGTGATTCGAGGCCGGGCAATTCGGCTGCGTCCAAGGCTCGATTCATGTCCTCAAAATCCAAAAAACTGAATCGTGCGCCAGCGCCAAAATCCCAGTTGTCGTTGAGATTGAGCAACTTGCAGACCGGATGCAGCGTGTCTTGCTGCGCTGCCAGCATCTGGACGAAGAGTACAAAGAGGAGAGGAGTAAAAACGGCCTTGGCCATTGCGATTATCGGTTTGTGCCTGCTGAATAATTCTTGGATGTGCGAAAAATAGAAAGAAAAACCACGCTGCGGATTTTTTTAACAAAATCAATGTGTGCCAACCAACAGTCGTGCCATCTTTCGTTGCGAGCTCAGCGCAGCAAGGAGGCTTCCTTGCGGTGCAAGGGCAGCCGCGCCACTTTTTGACCCACTATTTTGCCGAGCCGCAATCCTTCCTCGCAATCCATCCGATAATGGACACCCAAAAACACCCGCGAGGCCGCATTTTCCTTTGCCATTTCCATAAAAGACTGATAGGTGCGCGGCTTGCCGACAAACTCCTGCCGATGTTCGTGTGTGCGGTCGGTAAGCTCGAATCGCTCGCCCAACTCGGAAGTCAGCACTTCTGCTGCTGCTGCGCCAAAGGCCGAGTGCCCGCTTGGATAAGCCGGGAATGGAGGATTTTCGTGAAGGGAAGTCCAGTCGGATTTGATGTTTCGTTGGATGTAAGCTTCGGGGCGTTCCACGTTGTAGGCATACTTGGCTTGCCAAGTCACGATGCCGACATCACAAACGGCCCATGCGACTTTGAGATAGGTCTCTGCGACAATGAGGTAGGGTGGTCTCGCTTGTTCGATGGCTTGATTGGCAATGGCAATCCAACGCCCTGCTGGCGTGACGGTGAGGCCGGGCAAGTCGTCGCTCCACAACTCGGCAATCCAGTGGCTTTCCCGGCTCAATGGTTGCGACACGGAGAAAACCTCCATCGCCTCGGTGAAAAACGGGGAGCCAGGTGTCTCGTCGAAAGAAGCGGGAGGCGTTGTTTGCACATCACCCTGCCGAATGACAAACCCCCGCACATCGCCCCAGTTGGGCAGCAAGGCTGGCATCGGATGCCGCTTGTCGGGTTGCCAACAACCCTTGCAGTTCGGCGCGACGTAGTTTTTGTCAAAATTGAACAAAAAAGCGTTGTGCCCCTCCTCGTCGGTCGCCGACCACCGCCACACGGCATCAGCGACAGCCCTGCCATACGCCGCCGAATGCTCAAGATGCTCAACTTTCGCTTGCTTGGAGCAGACTTGGTCAAAATGCGCTTCCAGCTGGTCCACCTTATCCCGCCATTTTTTGGGGGCATCCGGGAAAAAATACCGCATCATTTGAGCATAAGCGGCATTGAGACCCGTTGGCAAAAAATAACTGCCGCCTTGCGAGCGAAATGAGGGCGACTCATAACCAGCACAATATCTCGACAGGGAAATGTAATCGTTCAAGGCGGGCAGCGAGGCCTCATAGCCTGCCATCGCGATGTAAGCAAACGCGCGGGCGCTGACGGGGGGGCGATAGCCTTTGGTGTGGCGCTCCAAATGCAGCATCATGCGATTCCATTCGAGCGCCACATCGGTGGCAAGGCGATAATCTGCGGGTTCTTCCGCGCTTTCGCTTGTGCAATGCTGCATGACAACGCCACAAAAAACGACCATTATAAGCAGCAAAGCCTTTTTTGGAATTAGTTTTCTCATTGTCGTGGTTTGGTTTTGAAAATCTACTGCATAGCCGGGAAACTGAGTTTGAAAGTGGTGCCTCGCCCCTGTGCCGATGTCACATCAAGCCCGACGCGGTGTAGCCGCATGATGCTGTCCACCAATGAAAGGCCGATGCCAGAGCCTCTGACATGAATGTTCTGCGAGCTGCGATAGAAAGGCTGGAAAATAAGTTGCAAGTCTTTGGCCGGGATGCCGGGGCCTTGGTCGGCGATTTCGACATGGTGTTTGCCAGCCGGGTCGAACCAAATTTTCACCTCCACCTTCTTGTCGGGCGAAAATTTGCAACCGTTGTCCATCAGGTTTTGAAATGCCGAGCGGAGCAGCGGCTCGTTGCCCAACACGCAAAGCTGCTCCTCGTCGTCCGGGAAGCCCACGATGTCGAACGCGATATGGTAGTCCGGGTGAAGTCGCAGCAAAGTGGCACGGGTTTGAAGCATGATTTCGTCGAGCCGCACCCGCTCGAAGGCAATGTTGGCTCCTTCCGAATGGACACGGGCGAGCTGGAGCAGCTTCTCCGTCACGCTGTTGAGTTCGCGGGTGTCTTCCAGCACGGAGGCGAGCGTGTCGCGATATTCCTCTGTGCTACGTTTTTGGCGGTCGAGCGAGATTTCCAACTGCGAGATGATGACGGAGAGCGGGTTTTTCAGCTCGTGCGACACGTTGGAAATGAAGCTTTTTTGCATCCGAAAAGCGAATTGGATGCGGTCGAGTAGGCGGTTGAAGGTGAGCACGAGGCGCGATATCTCGTCGTGGTTGTTGGGCGCATCCAAGCGGGCGCTCAGGTCGGAAGGCAATATGTGGTCCACTTGATTGACGATACGTGCCACAGGTGACATTGCCTGCCCCGCATAGAACCATCCCCCGATGGCCACGATGCCTATACACAAGAAAAAACTCAGGATGAGAATGTTGCGAAGGTTTTTCAGCTCCTCGGGGTTGAACACTGCCTCCGCCACGATGAAGTATTCCCGCCCGCTTTTGCTCGTGTGTCGCAGCCCCAGCACATGGAAGTCGCCCCGCATGAAGCGGCTTTCGCTACACGTTCTCAGGTTTTGCAATGTTTTGTTTGATACCGGTGGGGCTGCACGATTGAAGGCAAAAACGCGCTTATAAGCGGCGTTGTAAATCACCACGTTCTCGCGGAAGGGCAGCACAGGTTCTTCTTCCGCCCTGTGGTCGCCCAAAGGTGCTATTTTTTCCTCGTCGTGCAAGACCATCTCGGCGGTCATGAGCGCCTTGGAGCGCAGCCCGTTGTAGAACTCATCCTCCGTCATTCGCTGGAATTTGATATAGATGATGAAGAGCGACAGCAACAAGATGCCCGCCACGAGCACGATGAATTGCAAGGTGAGTTTGGTGCGTATTTGCATATTTTATACCTTGATTCGCTAGGATTTGTCAGATGAACATGATTGATGCCCCTGATTTTGGGCAGATTGCGATTGCAGCTATGCCCAAAACTTGGCGGCGCGAGGTATATAGGTTCGCGGGTTGACTGGTTCGCGGATTGACAGGCTGCTAATGCCCAATCGCCTCTGCTTTTAGCACATAACCTATTTTGAACTGCGTGTGAATCAGCTTATGGGGGAATCCTTTGTCCACTTTTTTTCTTAAAAAATTGACATACACCTCTACCACGTTTGTGCCCGTGTCGAAATGGAGGTTCCACACGCGCTCGGAAATTTCGGTTTTTGAAATGACTCGACCGGGGTTGCGGAGAAAATACTCCATCAGGGCAAACTCGCGGGGGGTGAGTTGGATGGATTGGCCGCCACGGAAAAACGCTTTGTTGTCGAGGTGCATTTCTACATCGGCATAGCGCAGCACGGGCGAAGGTTGGTAGGTACTAATCGGGCGGCGGGCCAGAGCTCGAATACGTACGAGCAATTCCTTGAACTCAAACGGCTTGGTCAGGTAATCGTCGGCACCTGCCTCGAAGCCCGTCACCTTGTCGTCCGTTTGGTCGAGCGCAGTGAGCAGGATGACAGGGGTTTGATTGCCCTGCTCACGCAGCTGGCGCAGCAACTCAAGACCGCTCATTTCAGGCATCATCACGTCCGAAATGATGACAGCGTACTCGTTGCGCTCGGCGAGCTGGCTGCCCAGTGTGCCATTGGCTGCCGCATCCACTTCGATGCGATGCTCCTCCAGCCCTTTTTTCAGCGAGCGCACCATTTTAGGCTCGTCTTCGATTAAAAGTACTTTCATCGCAAAAAATGTGTTCAAAAATACTGCTAAAACGTGTTCGGAAATGTCAGAAATACGAAATACCCGATTTTTTTAAGCAGTTTTTAAGCAAAATTCAGACCACGATTGGAATAATGGCGGGTTCTTTGCAATGTCATTGCTTAATGACGATTTGCCCCCCCGGTAGAATTAAAATGTTTAACTAACAAAGTTTTCACTCATGCGATTTTTGAAAAACTACACCTTCATTGCTTTGGCATTTTTGGCAGCGGGCTTGTTCATCCATTCTTGCAAGGATGTCACCGTTAACGAGGCAAACCTCGTGAGCAAGTATGATTACAAGGTAGTGCACGCTTGGAACGAGCTGTTCCTCGATATCGAGCGCTATGCTGCCGGCTATCGACCCGGCCCTGCGCCGCGCGCATTGGCTTATCTCGGCCTGTCCGCCTACGAAGCCTGCATCAGCGGGATGCCCTCGTTCAACTCGCTCGCCAATTTGTACCCCGGCTTGAGCATTCCAGCCCCCGACAAAGATGTCCCATATCACTGGCCTACGGTGGTGAATGCGTCTTATGCCCACCTCATGCCGCTCTTTTTCCCCGCGGCATCCAATGACCACAAACTGAAAATGACCGCTCTGGACAATTTCAATTTCGACAAAGGGGTGGCTGAAGTGGGTCAGGACATTGCCAACCGTTCGAGAGAGTACGGAAGGGCTGTGGCTGCCGCAGTGTGGGCCTATGCCATCACCGACCCCATCGGCCACGACCACTACAAAGACCCCTTCCAAGGGTATGATTGGCAGGCCAACTTCAAAAAAGACGGCGATTGGAAGCCGACTTTCCCAGGGCCGGGCCTTCCCATGGGCGGCATCTGGGGCGGTGCCCGCACTTTCGCCATCACGCAGAACGACAAAATCTGCCGTCTTCCTTTGCCCTACTCGGACAGCGACACCTCCAAACTCTTCTCACAAGCCTTGGAAGTATATGCTCAAAACACGCCCACGCTTTCTTACGAAGATGAGTGGATTGGTGAGTTTTGGAGCGACGACTTGCTGAACCTCACATTCAGCCCCGGCCCGCGTTGGATTGCCATCGGCAACCAAATTCTGGTGCACCAAAATAGCAGCTTGGAGACCGCTGTGTACATGAGCGCAAAAGTGGGCATGGCGTTGAACGACTCTGCCGTGGGTTGCTGGTACTCCAAATACTACTACAACGTGGAGCGCCCGCAGACGTACATCAATCGGGTAATGGACCCAACTTGGAAACCCGCTCTTTACAACCCGCTCACGGGAGAAGAGGGTGTGACCCCGTCCTTCCCCGCGTACCCATCTGGCCACTCCACCATGGGCGCTGCGGGCGCCGAGGCGCTGGCCAGCATTTTTGGCTATGCCTACGGCATGACCGACCTCTGTCACCAAGACCGCACGGAGTTTGAAGGCAAGCCACGCACCTTTGGCAGCCTTTTCGAGATGGCGCAAGAAAACGCTTGGTCTCGCGTGCCGCTGGGCGTTCACTTCCGCATGGACTGCGAAGAGGGCGTGCGCTACGGCACCGTCATTGGCCGCAAAGTGAACGACCTGCCGTGGAAGAAATAAGTTGAGGATGTAGAGAGGGATGAAGGGCGATTGTTGCTGATTTGAACATCCTCGCCCACAGTGATTTGCCAAGTGGCAAAAAATAAATGATTAGAAACAACATGAGTCATCGCCGAAAATTCGGGATGGCTCATGTTTTTAAATCCACACTTTTGAGTGCCAACAACGATATTGCCGCCCCATACAACTTTTCCCGAAACCCCATCAGCACATTTCCGAATTAGCACATAAGCACATTGCACTCATGCGCATCCAACACCTCTATTTTTCATTTTTATTCATCTCGCTCATGGCACAGGGTTGCCAGCAGAAATCCGAACAAAAAACCTATGAGCGCATCGAGCGGGTTGAGAGCGGCGCCATCACTCGCCGCGTCCAGATTGTCAACGGAAAAAAGGAAGGCAAAATGACCGACTACTATCCCGACGGCAAGCTCCGAGGCGAGCGCTGGTTTGAAAACGACCTCCAGACAGGGCGCACCGTGCTGTATCACCCCAACGGTCAGGTCATGGAGGTACAATACTATGCGGAAGGCAAGAAACAAGGCGGCGACACGCTCTGGTACGACAATGGCCAGGTGCAATTCACCACTTGGTTTGAGGGCGGCAAGATGGATGGGTACCTCCGCAAATGGTCGCCCGAAGGCCAGCTTATTTTTGAGGCACTCTACCAGATGGACTCGCTTGTGGAAGTGAGAGGCAAAACGGTGGGGCAGAAAAGCAAGACTGAAAATTGATTTTAATGAGTTTTTAAGCCTCAAAGCTGCGACGTGGCAACTGAAACTCTCGTCCTTTGTAGCTGTTTTTTAAAAAATACGAACCGATGAACTTTTGTAGAATAGTGTGTCTCGCGGGTACCTTGCTCGCGAGCGATTGCCTTCTATCCCAAACATCGCCCCTCGACAGCCTCAATGAGCGCCGACTTCAAGCAGTCGAAATATCGGTGCAGCGCGACAACATCACGCGACTGCCTCAAACACAAGGGGCTTTCCTCTGGTCGGGCAAAAAAAGCGAGGTCATCAGCCTCGAAAACGTGGATGCCAACATCGCGGAAAAAACGCCGCGCCAAGTGTTCGCCAAAGTGCCCGGCGTGTTTGTCTATGACATGGACGGCACGGGCAATCAGACCAACATCAGCACGCGCGGCCTCGACCCGCACCGGGGCTGGGAATTCAATATCCGCACCGACGGCATCATCACGAATTCAGACATTTATGGATACCCGGCAAGCCATTTCAGTCTCCCCTTCGAGGCCGTAGGGCGTATCGAACTCGTCCGCGGCACGGGAGCGCTTCAATACGGTGCCCAATTCGGCGGAATGCTCAATTACTCGCTGAAGCAGCCCGACACGACCAAGGCCGTCGGTATTGAAACGGTCAATTCCATCGGCTCATTCGGCTTGCTCAGCACCTACAACGCCGTCGGCGGCAAAGTCGGCAAGGTGCAGTACTATGCCTTTTACAGCAAGCGCGTGAGCGATGGCTACCGCGACAACGCAGCATCCGACTACGACGGACAGGGGCTGGTGCTGAAATATATGCCTTCCGACAATTTCTCCATAAAAGCCGAACTGCTGCGCTCCAATTACCTCTATCGCATCCCCGGCCCGCTGACGGACGCCATGTTTGCCGAAAACCCGCGCCAAGCCACGCGCTCGCGCAACTATTTCAACCCTGAAATCTACATCCCCTCCCTAACGGCGGAATGGAACATCAGCCCGCATACCCGCCTGCAATGGACGGCCTCCGCCGTTTTGGGCGAGCGCAGCAGCGTCCGCAACGACAACCCTGCTAATGTGCCAGACACCATCAATGCCGCGACTTTGACTTACAACCCTCGCGCGGTGGATATTGACCGCTTCAACAGCCGCACCAGCGAATTGCGTCTTTTGCAAGAATATCATTTTTTTGGAAAAAAATCGCTCTTAGCCGCTGGTGCTCAATACTTTAACAACGACTTGCACCGGCGATTCACACCCAATGGGGGCTCTACGGGCAGCGATTACAATGTGTCTATTGACCCAGCCAAAGGATGGTTGCGCGATTTGCATTTCAAAACCCAAAGCGTGGCGTTTTTTGCCGAAAACAAATTTCAAATCACGTCCAAACTTTCCGTCACGCCCGGTCTGCGCTACGAAATTGGCGACTCCAAAATGACGGGTACACTCGCTTACTACGACCCTGAAGATTTGCCCACGACCATCAAACACAATTTTCCCTTGTTCGGCGTGAGTGCCGAGTACGTCCTCAGCGACAGGCAAAACCTGTACGCGGGCTGGTCACAGGCATACCGCCCTGTCATTTTCAAAGACATTATCCCGGGCAATGCCTTCGAGCGCACCGACGACAACCTCAAAAATGCCGATGGCTACAACGCCGAAATCGGCTGGCGCGGCGCGGCGGGCGGCTTCAAATGGGATGTGAGCGCCTTCCGAATGCAATACAACAATCGCCTCGGCAGCGTCTCGGTGGATGAGGGCGGCGCGTTTTATGTGTTGCGCACCAACATTGGCAACTCACTCACGCATGGGTTAGAAATCTTCGGCGAATATGCTTTCCGCGTGGCAGGGCAACTCCGCGCCAGCCTGTTCACCTCTACCGCCTTTTTTGATGCCAAATACCAAGATGCGCAGTTTCGCGTCGGCACTGAAAACCGCGACATTGACGGCAACCGCGTGGAAAGCGTGCCGGAATGGATTACCCGCAACGGCTTGAATCTCAAATACAAAGACTTGAGCGTGTCGTTCCTGTACAGTTACACGGGCGAGACTTTTGCCGACCCATTGAACACGGTGGAGCCTTCCGCGACCGGTGCGGTTGGGCTTGTGCCGTCTTATGGTTTGCTGGATTTGAATGCGTCATATCGAGTTCGCAATCTCTTGTTCCGCCTGAGCGTGAACAACCTGACCGACGAGCAATATTTCACCAAACGCCCCTCGTTTTATCCCGGCCCCGGCGTGTGGCCGTCGGACGGGCGGAGTGTGGTACTGACGGTGGGAGTGCGGATTTGAGAAAAGGAAGTAGAAAATGTGGTTGTTTCGGAAGGTTGTTATACATTTGAACAATGTATTACCTAAGCACAGCTTTATGAAACAGTTTTTCCTCTCCGCCTCCATTTCTCTACTTTCTTGTCTCATAGGGTTCTCCTGCAAAAAAGAAGAGCCCCCTCACCCCGATAGGCATCACTTTGGTGAAGAAGACTGGCCCTTTTACCTCGCTGCCGACTTTGGCTGCGCAGGTATTACCTCTGAGCAGTATTTTGTTTGCAAATTGGACGGAAAAGAGTTTTGCCGAAATGCTACTGGCACTGACACGTCTTTTGCAGCTAAAAGTTTAGTCATTATCACGGACGGCCCGACACTTGTAATCGGCGGCCCCAACAATGCTGCCGGGCATTGTTATACATTAGGCATCAAAGATAAAGACCATATACCAATCAGCGGGTCTTATCATAACCACGACCAAAAAGACGAAAGCACCTTAGGGCTTCATGTGAGCTATTTCAGCAAATACGATATTTCATGGGGGTATTATTTAGATGAAATTGTTCAACCGGCTACTGACCTTTTATTCAGTCAAAGTAAGCCAGGTTTTGGTTCTGATACTGTGGGGTTTTTGGTAAATGTTTTATTGGTCTGCGAGTCAAGACCCGGCCAGGGTGGTACTGCACTAGTGGACTTCACCAGCGCCGGCCCCCAGCCCTCCACCTCCTACCTGCGCTGCACGGAAAAAATCCGCAAAGACCAAGGCGACCACTATCTGTATTTCCTGACTTTCGAGTTTGCCTGCGACCTCTACTCCGACAACAAGGGCGAGCGGCTATGGCGCACACTGGAGGATGGCGTGATGACAATCAAAGTGCGTGTGAACAAATAAAACCTGATTCCTTATGCGAAATACGATGTAAAAACTTAGGCAGGGGCAGCGCCCCGAGAAATCGGTAGGAGATGCTGGGTATTATCTTGTGGAGGGGCAGCGCCCCGGAATACGTTTCGGGGCGCTGCCCTGTCTAAGGAGCCACATTTGTAAAAACTTAGCGTGTCAACCCCACATTTTTCTTTAAAACTATGAAGAATGTTACTTTCAGGACTTCCTGCATTTCACTGCTGATATGCCTCGCGGTTCTCTCCTGCAAAAAAGAAGAGCCCCCTCACCCCGATAAAAGGCATATCGCAGAAGTAGATTGGCCTTGCTATATTGCTTCAGACTTCGGTTGCAACGGCATTTCTGCCGAGCAATATTTTTATTGCAAACTGAATGACAGCGAATTCTGCATCAACGCATCCGGGCCTGACACGAGCTTTATCACGAAAGCCCAAGTTATTGTCACAGATGTTCCATACATTTCTGTCGGCGGCAATAACTCTGTCGCAGGTTATCTCTACAATATGGGAATGGGAGACAAAGACCTTCTTTTCTTGAGCGATAAGTTTAGTGATGATGGAATTTCGGACAGCAGACCCTTCGTGAAAATAGGTTATTTTGGCAGAGAGGATGTTTCTTGGGGGTATGTGATGGACAGCATTGTAAAAACAGGTATTCCGCTTGACTTTTTAAAATCTGACTACGATAGCAGCAGCATTTCGGGATTTTTGATTGTAATAGACTTACAATGCGATACAAGAACTAATTCTCAGGGCACCATGGCAACAGGTCTTGACTTCACCAGCGCCGGCCCCCAGCCCTCCACCTCCTACCTGCGCTGCACGGAAAAAATCCGCAAAGACCAAGGCGACCACTACCTGTATTTCCTGACTTTCGAGTTTGCCTGCGACCTCTACTCCGACAACAGGGGCGAGCGGCTCTGGCGCACACTAGAAGATGGCGTGATGACAATCAAAGTGCGTGTGAACAAATAAAACCTGATTCCTTATGCGAAATACGATTTTTTGCCTCCTTTTCCTATTCGCTTTGCATCAAGAGTCATCGGCGCAGTTGAAAACAATCGAATCCAAAAAGAATTTCTGGACAGGCACCCGCTATTACATGGGCGGCGAACGGCTGCGCGTACCAGAAGTACAGTTGCATTTGGACAAATATGCACCCGAAGCGGGCAAGGCTTTTCAGCGCGGGAAAGCACCGGCCACTTGGGGTTATATTTTTATCGGTGCCGCCAATGCCACTGCAATCTACACGCTCGTCAATATCAAAAATTTAGACTCGGGCACGCGAAATGCACTAGGTTGGACCACATTCGGTCTGGCCATGACTTCTGGCTGGGTTTTCATAAACACGTCGAACAAAAGGCGGCAAAAGGCTTTGGACACTTACAACGGGATGGTGCGGCAGTGATAAACGATGCCCAGTCGCTGATTTGAGTCGGTTTTTGGCAGGATTTACAAGCTCGTCAGGTTTTTTGAACATCAACATCTTGTTTATCCTGTAAATCCTGTCAAAAACCCTCAATGCCCACAAACACACTTCGCCTCATGGCAGGTGTGTGTCATGCCCGCACCACTCGTCTGGCTACCCGGCTGCTCGAACCAGAATTTCGAGCGTTTCCGGTCGTAATTTCCAATCTCATTCAGAGTCTCCGATTCGTACAAACGTCCGTTGACCATGACGTAACGGATGGATTCCGAGTTGCGAATGTCGTCTAACGGGTTTTTGTCCAACACAATCAGGTCGGCCAATTTGCCGGGCGCGAGCGAGCCGATTTCCTTGTCCATGCCGATATGCTTGGCACCGTTGATGGTCGCGCATTTCAGGGCTTGCAGGTTGCTCATGCCACCCTGTTGGAGCATCCAGAGTTCCCAGTGCGCGCCGAGTCCGTTGAGTTGGCCGTGTGCCCCGAGGTTGATGTTCACACCTGCGTTTTGAAGTTTGGTGCAGGATTGCGACACGAGGATGTGGCCGTTTTGATACTCTTCTTCTGGCACCATGGTGCGGTGGCGGCTACGCTCGTCGAGGACGTGTTTGGGGGTGAAATTCAGGAGCGGCTTTTTTGCCCAGACTTCGCTTTTTTGATAAAACTCGTACTCGCCGTTGAGGCCGCCATAGTTGACGATGAGCGTCGGTGTGTTGTGCGCGTTCGTTTTGCTCCAAAGTGAAATCACGTCGTTGTAGAGCGGTGCGACGGGTAGGTTGTGCTCCACACCCGTGTGGCCGTCAACGACTTGCGTGAGATTGTGATGGAAAAACGACCCGCCTTCCGGCACCACGAGCATACCCAGTTCGCGGGCGGCGGCGATGACTTGCTGGCGTTGTTCGCGGCGCGGCTGGTTGTAACTCTTCACCGAAAATGCGCCCCAAGCCTTCGTCCGCCGCAAGGCCGAGCGCGCGTCGTCGAGCGAGTTGATGGGTGCTTTGAAATCGCCGTCCGCGCCATAGAGAATCGTGCCGGTGGCATACAAACGAGGGCCGACCATGCGCCCTGCTTTGAGCATTTCGGCGTTGGAAAAAGCCATTTCGGAATTCACCGACGGGTCGTGCTGGGTCGTCACGCCGTAGGCGAGTTGGGCGTAGTATTCCCATTGTTTTTGCGGGTTGAGGCCGAAGCGAAAATTGCCGGGGTGCGCGTGTACGTCAATGATGCCGGGCATGATGGTTTTGCCTTGACAGTCAATGAATTTGACTGGTGCGGCGCGTTTTACTTTTTTGCTTTCGTATTCTTCTTTTGTTTCGATGGATTCGATTTTATTTTGAAAAACAACGACTGCTCCACCCTCAATGACGCGGTCACCCTCCATCGTGATAATGCGGGCATTTTCAAAAATAACCGTCCCCTCCGGCACGTCGGTTTTCAAAGTCAAACCAATTTTCAGCCCGACGGAATCCACGGGCGGTAGGCTGTCGGGCGCGCCGGGCAGGAAGGCAAAACGCTGAGTCAGGTCAATGTTGAAATACTCGTCGCCGAGCGTGTAGTGGAGTTTTTTCGAGTCGGCGCTCCAATGCAGGTTGTAGCCCGCGTCGCGGCTGACCTGCGTGACGGGGATGGCTTTGGTGTCGGCGCTGAGGTCAATTGTTTTGCCAGTTTGGGGGAACGCGCAGATGTATGTTTTGTGCAATTCGATGAAAGCCAGCCATTTGCCGTCGGGCGAAGGCGTGAAGGAGTGGCCGTATTTTGATTTAAAATGTACTTTTTCGTCCTTGCCGTTGAGGTCGTAGGATTTGAAAGATTTGTCCAAAGGGCCGAACAGCGAGCCGCCCGTGCTGACGTAGATGCGTTTTCCGTCGGGGGAGAATTTTGGGTTTTCGCCGCTCTCCGTCACGAAGCGCATATTTTTCCCGTCGGCGTCCATGATGTAGATGCCTGGCTTGTCGGTCATGCCGGGGCCGAGCTCATCGTCGCCTGATTGGATGCGGAAGACGATTTGTTTGCCGTCAGGGGAGAAGGATGGGGTGCGGTAGATGGCGGTGAGCGGTTTGAGGGTTTCGGGTTTTAGGGTTGCGAGGTTAAGTTTGGCGATGGCGCCTTTTTGTTCGTCGTTCCAAGTGACGAACAAGAGCGATTTGCCGTCGGGCGAAAAAGAAGGCTCGAAGGCCAGATTTTTGTCGTCGCCTGCGAGGTGTTCCACCCTTCCATTGTCCAAGTTTTTCCGGTACAAATAACCTGCAGCGTTGAAAACCAGCCATTTGCCATCCGGGCTTGTCACCGCTTGCCGAATGGCTTTCGCCGTAAATTCATTTTCAAAAACCTTGTTCTCAAACTTCAAAGTCTCGGCGACCTTGGTTTTGACATTGCAGGTGAAGGGGATTTCACTGACAGAAACTTGTGGCTTGTCGGCAATCGTGTTGCGGTCGTCTGGAGCGATTTTGGTCCAATTGAAATTGATTTTTTGAAATTTTCCTTTTGCCCAGATGACAATGCCCTGCATCGCTCCGGCGCGGCTGGGTTGTTCTGGCTGCCACGCAAACCCCGGATAACACCCGAACGTCGTCCACGCTTCCTGCTGGTCTTTGTCGAGGCCGTCGTAAATCGGGTATTCTTGGCCTGTTGCCAAATTCCTGACACACAACACCGTTTTCGTGTATTCGCGTCGCACGAAAGCGAGCCATTGGCCGTCGCGGGAAACCTGCGGGCGACAAGCGCCGCCGGAGCCGCCGGTCACGTCCTCTATTTTTCCTTCCTCGCGGTCGTAGCGGCGGATGGCAAAAATCTGCGTATTGGGGTTTTTGTTGTACTGGAAAAAACCACCGGGATACATGTCCTCGCTGAAATAAATGTAGCGTCCGTCGGGGCTGACGCTCGGCTCGTTCACGTCCTGCTGGTCGTTTTTGCGCTTGGTAAGTTGAAGCCCTTCGCCGCCGCTGAGGTGGTAGAGCCAGAGCTCGCCCGCGCCGAGCGAGCGGCTGCTGGTGAAGTGTTTGCGGGCTACGATATATTCATTGTCAACCCAAACGGCATTGTTGAGCAGCCGGAAACTTTCTTTGGTGACTTGCTTTGGGTTTTTGCCATCGGCATCCATCACCCAGATGTTGTCGCCGCCGCCCGCGTCGCTGGTGAACAAGATTTTTTTTCCGTCGGGCGAAAAACGCGGCTGCACCTCCCAGGCCAAGCCTTGCCGCAGCGGGGTCGCTGTACCGCCTGTAATGGGCATCGAATAAATGTCGCCGAGCAGAGCGAACACGATGGTTTTGCCGTCGGGCGATATGTCGAGGCACATCCAGGTGCCTTCGGAGGTGGTGAATTCCACGTCTTTGTGTGGCACGCCGCCGGGGGGATTGACAACATCCCATTTGGGTTTTTCTTGGGAAAAAAGAGAGCGTGCGGAAATGAAAAGAGCAAAAATGGAAATGGTCAGGCGAACGAACATCATGTTGTATGCTGTGAGTGATTGGATAGTTGTGTGTTATCAGACTCGTTGCGGTGGAGGCCTTTGGCGAAGGGAAAGCCCTTTTTCCAACTGGCTTCGTTAAATTTTTCGCCGAATATGCCCGATTTCGACTGCAAAATTTGCCTTGTCAGTCGAAAAAATGACAATCCCCTTCACTCAAAGCCTTCCACCGCAACGAATCTATTCTTGCGCGGGTGCTTTTTTCTTGCGAGCCTCCCACGCTCGTTTGGGGTCGGACTTGAAGCGAAGCAAGAAAGCCGCGAAAGGAACGCCTGCGCCGGGCTTCGACAAATCGGTCAGCACATCGCCGTCCAAGGCCCAGTCCGACCACAGGACGTTGTAGGTGTACCCGCCGCGCAAGCCGATGAAGAAATCGCCACTTTTGCCCCTGAACCCTTGCTCCAGCCCAAGCCCGATTTCGAGTGGCATGGAGCTGTTTCCGAACTTATACCGCCGCACGTCTTGATTGACGGTTGAGACAAAACTGCCGTTGCCGGGAATGTTGCTGTAAGTGTTCAGCGAACGATAGGTATTGCCCAGCCCCGCAAAGGGATACAGTTTTGTCAGGTTTGCCGGGTCGGATACATGATAAAGGACGCGCAGGCGCAGGGAAAAATCCCTGTAAACGACGGCAGCCCCATTGATAGCGTTGCCATCGTTGGAGCGGCTCGAAGTGGCATCAAACGAAAACTCGCCCACCCATCGGCTTGTTGCGGAGGGGGTTCGCAAGGCAAAAAAACCGCCATAGCCCGTGGTGCCCAATTCCGGCAGGTTTGCTTGCCTCAACATTCCGTTCAAATCGTCGAAGTTGTAAAAATCGAACCGCCCGCCGCCAGACAGGTCAATCAATGCCGAGCGTTTGTAGAACTCGTATTCGAGGTCGAGCGAATCGGAGCGTTGGGTGCTGGCAATGGTGGTGCAAGCCATCGATAAACAAATGATAAAGAGCGTTTTCTTCATGGTCTCGTCATTTTGATTGTTAAAACGTTAGGACTTTTCAACTGGCAAATTACCGACAAAATATGCGATGGAGGGGTGTGTTTTTGGAAAAAATGAACAGCTGCTCTACGTCGTTTCGAAAAAAGGCCAGATGTTTGGCAACGTTATGCACTCCACTGATATACTCGACAATTTTGACTTCGACGAAAACGTGCAGCCCGGCCTCGCCGAGGAAGGCGAGGTAGTGGCCAAGTTTTTTTCCCTGATGGAAGCGGAAGTGGCGGCTGCGAGGCTTCGCGCCGAGGGCATCCATTGTTTTCTTGCCAACACGACCTCGCAAAGCGTGCTGCCGCATCTGCAAGCCATCGTGCGGCTGCACGTCCGCCCGATAGATTCGGCTCGCGCGCGCGAAATCCTCCAAGAGGCAGCCATCGAGACGGTTGGCCCCAGCGGCAATTCGGCTGGCAGGGGAGCCTTGATTGCGTTGGCAGTGCTCATCGGCCTCATCCTGGCGGCCTTCCTCGTGCGGGCGCTCACGTTGTTTCGGTAATGTGCTAATTTGATAATCCCGCTGCGCTTGGCCGGGCAAACCTTCAAACTCCGTCCGCTCCGCATGGCCGGACAAGCCTTCAAACCCTCAACCCCCCTATTATTCATGCACACCCTCGTTTTTGCTACCAACAACCCCCACAAAGCCCGCGAAGTAGAGCAAATCCTCGGCGGTCAATTCCAAGTGAAAACGCTGCGCGACATTGGCTGCCTCGAAGAAATAGAGGAGACCGAATCCACGCTCGAAGGCAACGCGCTGCTCAAGGCGCGATACGTCAAGGAAAAATACGGCTACGACTGCTTCTCCGAAGACACCGGTCTCGAAGTAGAGGCGCTCGATGGGGCGCCGGGCGTCCACACGGCTCGCTATGCGGGTGCCTCGCGCGACCCCGACGCGAATATCGCCTTGCTCTTAGCAAATTTAGAAGGGAAAGAAAATCGTCGCGCTCGATTCCGCACGAGCATTGCCCTCATTTTTGAGGGGAAAGAAACGCTGCTCGAAGGCATTTGTGAAGGCCGCATCGCCACGCAAAAAAGCGGGACTGGCGGTTTTGGCTACGACCCGGTTTTTATCCCCGATGGCTACGGACAAACGTTCGCGGAATTGGGCGAGGACGTGAAAAACAAAATCAGCCACCGGGCGAAGGCGATGGCGAAATTGGTGGAGGTGTTGCGGGAGACATGACCTTGAACGGCTCTGTTTCCAGCGGCGAATCGACATCCGTGTAAAACAATGTAAAAAGATGTAAAAGACGTGTAGCCGTTTTTGCTGCGATGCCGCAATACGCAACCTTTGCTCTCACCAATTGACTTTTACCGAAACTTTGGCTCAGCCATTTGCAACGAAAACTTTGTTTCTCGCACCAATATGGCGACGAACAGCATCCAACATCTCTGCGTCAACGTTCGCCGCCGATTCCATCGCATTAGTCTAAGCGTCCGAGACCGTTTGCGATAGCCCCATAATTTCGACCTCGAAAAATCTCCAATTCCCACTTTCCGCCCATTTCAAATTTATGCAAAAACACTTCTTCCTTCTCGCCCTCTTGCTGCTTTGCAATCTTCTTTCCGCCCAAAACCCTTCCCGCATCACCATCAAAGGCATCGTGATTGATTCGACTGGCGAGGAGATTGTGATGCCGACCGTCATGCTCCTCAACCCCACCGACTCCGCGTTGGTCAATTTTACACGCGGTGATGACAAAGGCGTTTTCCAATTAAAAAATGTCAAGAACGAGCCTTATTTGCTCAAAATCTCTTACGTCGGGTATTTGCCCCTTCAAGTGCGCATCGAGCCGTCGGCATCGGCAGTCCACGATTTGGGCGAGTTGACCATCAAACCCATCACCAGCGAACTGCTCGAAGTCGTCGTGAAAGCCGCCAAAGCGACGCTGAGCATTCGCGGCGACACCATCGAATACGACGCATCCTCCTTCAAAGTGCCGCCCGGCTCCACGGTCGAGGACTTGTTGCGCCGGCTGCCCGGCATCGAAGTAGATGCCGACGGCAACATCAAGGCGCAGGGGCGTGATGTGCGGCGCGTCTATGTGGACGGGAAAACCTTCTTCGGCGACGACCCAAAGGCTGCCACCAAAAACCTCGGCGCAGAGACGCTTAGCAAGGTGCAGGTGTACAACGAAGCCTCCGAGCAGTCGAGACTAACGGGCGTGGACGACGGCAAGCGCGAAAAGGCGATGAATCTGGAATTGAAGGAAGAATTCAAAAAAGGCTCGTTCGGCAAAATAACAGGGGCAGTCGGCACCGAAGAGCGATGGGCCGCCCGGGGCAACTACAACCGATTCAACCAGAAAGAGCAACTCTCCTTTATCGGCTATGGCAACAACATCAACCAGACGGGGGTGAACTGGGAGGACTACGGCGAGTTCAAGGGTCAAAGCTCTTTCAGCGATTTCGACAACGGCGACTTTGGCTTCAGCAGTGGTGGCGGGCGCATCTTCTACTTCGGCGGCGGCGATGACTCGCCCCTCAACAACTTCGACGGACGCGGATTCACCGAAAACTTCGGCGGCGGCGCGAACTACAATTTTGACAACAAAAAAACCAAACTCAACACCAGCTACTTCTACAACCAAACCAAGCTCTTCCTCGACCAATTCACCGACCGCCAGACCTTCGTGGAGGGCAATTCGTTTTTCAACTCCGACACCACGACAAAGGTGGAGCTTCGCCAAAACCACAGCCTCAACACCCGTTTTGAAAAAGACCTCGACTCCAACAACCTCCTCATCGTGAAAGCCAATGGCCGATTCAGCCACAACGATGCCACCACTCGACAATCCCAACTTTTCTACCTCGAAGACGGCACGACGACCAATCGTCTCAACATGGACAACGGCAACGACCTCAACTCTTGGCGGGTGAACAGCGCCGCCATATTCCGCCACCGGTTCAAGAAAAAAGGCCGTTCGCTGGCCGCCAGCGCCGGCTTCAACCTCAATCAGACGGATGCCTCAGAGCAACTTTTCTCCCTCAACCAGTTCTTCAACGCAGGTTCCTTCACCGAGCAAATCCGGCAGATGAACGCCAACGACACCCGCGCCATGCAAGCCAAGTCGAGCCTCCTGTTCACCGAGCCGCTCTCGAAAAAATGGTATTGGGAAACATTCTACAACTTCAGCACCACCCAAAACGAGGTGGACAGACAAGTGGCCGACCCCGAAAACAGCGGCCAACGCATTGACAGCCTCAGCATCTATTACGACTACGACATCCTCTACAACCGCCTCGGCTCCAGCATCCGTTTTTCCAACGAGGGACTCAACGTGTCGGTGGGCGTGGCCGCCCAACAACTCGACCTGCGCGGCGAGTATTCCCGCGCCCGCAACACCCCCCTGCTCGTGCCGCCCATCGACAGGCAATTCCTCAACGTCATACCCAATGTGGATTTGTCGTACGAGCTGAAAGGCGCGGGCAGGACGTGGCTCAATTTCGGATATGGATACAACGTGCGCGAGCCTCAACCCAACGACCTCCAGCCCGTGCCCAACCAAAACAACCCGCTTTTCCGCTCGGAAGGCAACCCCGAACTCGACCCCGAACGCAATCACAGCTTCAACCTCAACCTCAACAACTGGAACCCCGCCTCGCTCAGCAATGTGGGCATCGGCGCCAATTTCGACCTTTTCGACAGCCAAATCGTTTACAACCAAACCGTCGAAGCCATTGACAGCATCGGCATCCGCACCACCTCGCGCCCCGAAAACCTCTCCGGCGGTCAGCGACTCAACACCTACCTGTGGTCCAATTTCCCCATCGTGAAAACAAAACTGACCATGAACCTCAACGGCAGCCTCAATTTCAGCAACACGCCCTCCTTCGTCAATGGTCAGGAAAACGAAACGCGCAACCGCGGCTATCGCCTCAACGCGGGTTTCAACTTCACACCCGGCACCAAACTCATCCTGAGCGCAGGCGCCTCCATCAACCCCAACAACATCACCTATTCCATCAGCCGCGAACAAAACCAGAAAATCAGGAACTACGGCGTGAACGCAGCCACCAAGTGGCAGTTCGCCGACAAGTTTTTCTTGGAAAGCAATTTCAGTTACAACATTTATCGCAACGACAGATTCAACTTCAACCAAGACGTGCCCATCTGGAACGCATCCGTGCGCAGGCTATTGGGGCGGGAAAATCGCCTCGAGGTACGGCTCGCCGCTTTCGACCTCCTCAACCGCCGCGTCAGCATCACCCAAAACGGCACCCAAAACTTCGTCACGCGCAACATAGCCCCCACGCTGGCGCGTTACTTCATGCTAAGCGTCAGTTACAACGTGCGCGGCTACGAAAACAAATTGAACAAAAACAATTGGTGGTGACGACCAGCCCCGTAGAGACGTTATACATGGGCCGCCCCTGCGGGGCTTATTGCAACACTCATTTTCAATTTTTATGAAAAAAACACTGCTCCTCCTCGCCCTTTTCATCTCGCTCTCGGCCATTGCACAAGAGCAACCCCCTCTCGAAGGCCGCATTCGCTACCTCGTCGTCCACGACTGGGCCAAAAAAATGGCGGCGGTGGACTACCTCAGCAAGCAGCGCAAAGAGCGCATCGCCTACATGTGGGGCAACCGCTCCGAATGGAAACTATACACCCAAATGTTTTTCAACGCCACCGAAACACGTTACGAAGACTCTGAGGAGCGTGCCGAACCCGACGACGAGGGCTATTCATGGCGCAAGGATGTCTATCAAATCAAGCGAAACTTTGAGGAAAACACCCAGTATGACGTGATGGAAATGCTCGGCAAAACATACATCATCGAAGACTCGCTCCATTCGCCCGAGTGGAAAATCCACAACGACCTCAAGGAAGTGGCTGGTCATATATGCATGAAAGCCGTCTGGGAAGATACCGTGAAACGCCAAAAAGTGGTCGCGTGGTTTGCGCAAGACATCCCGCACAGCGGCGGCCCGGAGCGTTTCTCCGGCTTGCCCGGCATGATACTCGAAGTGGACGTGAACAACGGCGCAATGGTCATCACCGCTGACTTAATCGAACAGAAAAAACTCGACAAGCAGCTGAACCTGCCCAAAAAGTACAAGGGCAAAAAAATAACGGAAGCCGAATATCAAGACATCGTGAAAAAATACATCGAGGAAAAGACGAAGGCCGAAGAGCCGTATTTTTGGGGGATGCGATATTGAGTTTTGCTTTTCCTCCCACATTGCGAAGGATTCCAACTTTGTAAAAACTTAGGCACCTAACCCAAGTCCATGTAAAACTGTTTTAGCGAGCAAATCTGGTTGATGAAGTTATCGAATGACATATCGGTATTGAAGGATTTGGTCATGGCCTTGCTTGCCAAGGTGGAGGCATTGGGAATCCGAGAACGCCGCCCTGACGGCCAACGCTGGCATATACAAAGCCCTTGAGCCGATTGAGGAGCAAATCAAAACGGCGGTTTTGGCCTCCGATGTGGTTCATTTTGATGAAACGGGCATGCGGGTCAGGGCAAACGCATCAAAATACAACCGACCTCGGAGAGGTCAAATGTTGGTAGAGATGGTGTGTTTTTGTGATAATTATCACGACCTCGGAGAGGTCGAATGTCTATCGCAGCAAAGAGGTCTCCAACATTCGACCCCGCTGGGGTCGTACACACCGCGAAAATGGGGCGTTTCTACCAACGTTTGACCTCTCCGAGGTTTGTGCCATTTTGATGCGTTTGCCCTGGGCATGCGGGTGGAGAAAAAACTCCACTGGTTTCATGTCGCCTCCACCGCGTGGTTCACCTACCTGTTCGTCCATAAAAAACGGGGCAGGGAGGCGCTGGAGAGCGAGGATTCGCTGCGCAAGGATTTTCAGAACCGAGCCGTGCACGACTGCTGGGAGCCTTACTTCGGCTTCAAGCAGTGCCAACATGCCCTGTGCGGCGCCCACCTGCTGCGCGAACTGACCAACCTGATGGAAAACGGCTCCAAATGGGCAACCCAGATGCACCGGTTCCTGCTCGACCTTTATCGTGACAGCCAAAAAGCGCTCGCCATAGTGGCCGACAGGCAAAGCTGGGAGCGGGAGTTCCGGCATATCTGCCAGTTGGCCGAACGGGAAGAACCGCCGCCCAAGCAGGGCAAGAGGGGCAAGCCCAAGAACTCGAAAGGCCGAAACCTGCCCAACCGCCTGCTCGAACACCAGGACAGGTGGCTTGCCTTTGCCTTTGTCGAAGGCGTCCCGTTTTCCAACAATCAGGCCGAGCGCGACATCCGCTGCCTGAAAACCAAGCAGAAGGTCGCTACCAATTTCCAGACCTTCAAAGGTGCGCAGCACTATGCGCGCATCCAATCCTTCACCTCAACCCTTCGCAAACATTCAATGAACGTTTTCCAGAACCTGATTCATGCTTTTGATAGAAATCCTATCGTCTTTCAGGCTGGCTAAGTTTTTACCCAACTTTTTTTGAAAGTACGAATTATGTAGAGCCGCTCGGCGAGACGCATTCTCGCCGAGCGGCTTGTTTTTGCGTCGTTCCCACTTTTCCCCACCTGCGTTGCTTATTTGAAGCAGCAGTTTCCACTTCTTACCACTATGTTGCCCTGAAATCGTTTTTGGATAAAAATTACCCTTCAATGTATCTGTTTTTCCCTCCTTGAGTCCGCCATAATTTTCATAAATCTTCCTCAAAAATTCGCTCAGCCAACTTTTTCTCAAATTTTAACACATTTTATAGTCGTCATAAATTGTTGATAAACAGTGTTTTGAAATTTTATTCAAAAAAATTTGACAAAAATTTGAAAAAAAAATGTCAGTTTGTGGGAAAATGTGGGAAAGTAGTTTACATTTGTGGCGGTGAATTGTAGGCGAGTTCCCACAAACAAGCGCCTGTAAGGCTCACCGAGCAGAAATAATTTTCAATGTGCCAATGAGAAAATGTGCCAATGCGATACCTAAAAAAAGCGCATCATCACATTGACAAAATGGCGCATTGAGCAGTCCCACACTCAATGATGCAACTCATAGGCGAATATCCCGTCGCCCTCGATGAAAAGGGGCGTATGCGTTTGCCGACAGCGCTGCTTCGTCAGTTGTCCAGCCAAACAGGCGACAACGGCGACGGTGCAGGACATGAGTTTGTGGTCAACCGGGGGTTTGAGAAGTGCCTCACACTTTACCCCAAACCGGTCTGGGACGGTATTACTGCCAAGTTGAGCCGTCTCAATCGCTTCAATGACCGGAACCGCGCCTTTATTCGCTCCTTCTACCTAGGTGCGTACCCAATCGCGACCGACAGCGCGGACAGAATTCTCTTGCAAAAACCTTTGATGGATTACGCCGGCCTCTCGAAAGAAGCGGTACTCGTCGCCATGGACGACCGCATCGAGATATGGTCGCCGGAAGAGCATGCCCGCGTGGCCGCTATGGACTATGGCTCGTTCGCCGACCTCGCCAACGACGTGATGGGCGGCGGCTTGGATGGGGTAGGGGATTTTGAAACGGTTATGAGTGACAAGTGATAACTGCCGCCAAGCGCGCAGTATCCACAACTCATAATTCATAACTCGAAAAGGTGTATCACGAAAGTGTCCTCTTGCGCGAATCCATTGAAAATCTGCGGGTTGTGCCCGGCGGGATTTATGTGGATGCCACATTTGGCGGCGGCGGGCACTCACGCTTGATACTCGAAAAACTGGGTGGCAAAGGCCATCTGTACGCCTTCGACCAAGACGAAGACGCGAAGCGAAACACCGAACAGCAGCCATTTTCAGCAAACCCCTCCTTCACGTTCGTCCACTCGAATTTCAGGCATTTGAAAAGACAGTTGAGAGCCGAGGTCGTGCGACCCGGCACCGTTAACGGCATCATGGCCGACCTCGGCGTGAGCAGCTATCAGTTCGACACGCCAACGCGCGGCTTCAGCTATCGCCACGAGGCAGCATTGGATATGCGCATGAACGTGCAGGATGGGCAAACAGCGGCAGACGTATTGAATGAATATGGCGCGGACGAATTGCAGCGCGTGTTCAGCGAGCTCGGCGAAGTGCGCAACTCCAAAACGCTGGCACAAGCAGCCGTCCGCCTTCGGGAGCAAAAGCCCTTTCGCACCACAGGCGACTTGGTGGAATTGTGTGGCAAAAACCTCATGGGCGAGCGGATGCGCTACTTGTCGCAAGTGTTTCAAGCCCTGCGCATGGAAGTGAACGACGAACTCGGCGCGTTGGAGGATTTTTTGAAAGATGCCCACGAAATGCTTGCCCCGGGAGGGCGATTGGCCATCATCACCTTCCACTCGCTCGAAGACCGCATAGTGAAGCACTTTTTAAAAACAGGAAACACGACAGGCGAATTGGAAAAAGATTTCTATGGCAACATCACGCGACCTTTTAAATTGGTGACAAAAAAACCCATCGAACCCTCCGACGAAGAAATCAGCCAAAACCCCCGCGCCCGCAGCGCAAAACTTAGAGTGGGGCAGAAGCTCGAAAATTGAAACAATCTCTTTTTCAAATACAACAAAACTTAACCGTCTCGCAAGAGACACAAACTTTGGTAAAATGCGAACATTCCTTTCTTCTGCTTTCATCCTGCTGCTCGTAGCAGCCTGCAATCAAAAAAATGCCGATGTCGTCAAAACCATCTATGTCAACAGCAAAATGGTGGATTGCACGGGCGTGGCACCCATGCGTTGCCTCCAATACCGCGAAACCCCCGACGGCGACTGGAAAAACTGGTATTCCGGCATTGAAGGTTTCAACTTCGAGGATGGCTACTTCTACACCCTCGAAGTGAAAGAAACCAAAATCGCCAACCCGCCCGCCGACGGCTCCTCCATCAAATGGACCTTGGTGAAAGAAGTGAAAAAAGAAAAAGACCCCGAGTTCGGCGCCGGAGAATTTGGCATACCCGACCTCGCAAGCGCGGAGAACATTGACAAATACCGCGAAATCATGCTCACCGGGTTTGATGACTATCAGAAAAAAGATGCCGAAATCAACCGCGGCGACAACAAGATGAAAGTCACCACCGTCACCGACAACAACGGACAGCCGCGCATGATAAAAGCCGAATCAACCGCCAAAGGCCCCATCACCACATGGGAGTACTATCTGGCAGGAGGCAAAGTCGTGATGCTGCGCGAGACCATCATGGGCAAAACCAACACCGAAAACCGCTTCTACTACGCAGGCGGCCAATTAGTGAAAGCGATGGGCAAAGACGTGCCCGGTCGCATGGCACCAGACGGTGTGCCTTTCAAAGACTATGTGAGCAAAACACCCGACACAGACTTCCGCCTGAAATACGACGAAGTGCAAAAGTCGGCAGATGACTTTCTGGCAGGCAAATAAACATGATTAGCGAGTGTCAGGAGCCATCAACACCAGCAAGCATGACTCCTGACACTCCCCCTTACGACCTTAAAAACACAAGTCATGGCCAACAAACTCCTATCCGCGCTCAACGTCAGCCAGCACACGACCAACCTCGTGTTTGGCAACTTCTCCTATTTGATGTTCCTCGGATTTCTCGGCATCATCTACATCGCCAATGCCCACTTTGCGGAAAAAGGAGTGCGACGCATTCAACTGCTACAAAGAGAAATCAGAGAACTCAAATGGGAATACACCTCCATAAAAAGCCAAACAATGTATAAATCCATGCAAAGCCAGATAGATGCCAGCCTCCAACCAGTCGGGCTGGATTTGGAAAACAAAGGCCCAAAAGTGATAGTGGTGAAATAGTCCTCGGTGCCCGATTCCCAAGCATTGGCCCAAAAGTGAGAACAAACAACCACCAACGAACAACAAACAACGAACAACGAACAACGAACAACCACCAACCACCAACGAACAACAAACAACAAACAACGAACAACAAACAACAAACAACCACCAACAAACAACGAACAACGAACAACAAACAACCACCAACCACCAACAAACAACGAACAACCACCAACCACCAACCACCAACGAACAACGAACAACAAACAACCACCAACGAACAACCACCAACAAACAACCACCAACCACCAACCACCAACCACCAACGAACAACAAACAACCACCAACGAACAACGAACAACAAACAACAAACAACCACCAACGAACAACCACCAACGAACAACCACCAACCACCAACCACCAACCACCAACGAACAACCACCAACAAACAACAAACAACAAACAACAAACAGCGTCATGTTAAATGTCAAAAACGAAGTCCTAGTCCGAGTGTATCTGGTGGCAGCCATGATACTGGTGGCAGCGTTTGTGATATTCTGGCGCTTGTTGCAGCTAAGTGTAGTCGAAGCTCCAGTGTGGCGCGAAAAAGCCAAAAACCTCTACATGAAGTGGGTGGATGTGCAAGCCGACCGCGGCAACATCTTGGCCGACGACGGCAGTTTGTTGGCTACCTCGCTGCCTTTTTTCAACGTCCATTGGGACGCGAAAGCAGAAGGACTGACCGACGAGGTTTTCAACACGCAGGCAGTGGACAGCCTCGCATGGCTGTTGTCCACCCACGTTGACCAACAATACACGCCCGGCGCATACCGAGATTGGCTGGTCGAACTGCGCAACGCGCCCAAAGACACACGCGGCATTCGCTATGTGCCGATTGCAAAAGACCTGCCCTACAACAAGGCGCTGCTCGTCAAAACCTTCCCCATCTTCCGCGAAGGGCGCTACAAAGGCGGCTTCATCTTGGAGCAAAACCCGCGTCGGGAGCGGCCATTCAAAATACTGGCACAGCGCACCATCGGCTACACCCGCGAGGGCGCGTTGCCAGTCGGATTGGAAGGCAGTTTCGACAAAGTGCTCGGCGGCTCGCTCGGCAAGCAGCTTCGCATCCGTGTGCCCGGCGATGTCTATATCCCCGTCAATGATTTGGCCGAAATAGAGCCAGAGGCTGGTGCCGACGTAGTCACCACGCTTGATATCAACATACAAGACGTGACCGAAAATGCCCTGCTCAATGCCTGCCGCACCCACAATGCCGACCACGGGTGCGCCATCGTGATGGAGGTGAAAACCGGGAAAATCCGTGCCGTTGCCAACATAGGCCGCACACCCGAAGGCTGGTGGGAAACCTACAACTACGCCATTGGCGAGCGCGTGGAACCGGGTTCCATGTTCAAACTGGCCTCATTCATGGCCATGCTCGAAGATGGGTTCATCAACAACTTCGAGGAACCCGTGCCAGTGTATGGCGGCAAGGTGAAAATTTACAAAGAAGAGTTGGTGGATGCCGTGCCGCATGGCATGGACACCATGACCATCAAGCAAGTTTTCGCTATGTCGTCGAACGTCGGCACCGCCACCTTGGTGCAGCAACATTATGGAAAAGGAAGAGCGCCCAATTTCGTGGAGCGCCTCAAAAGTTTCGGACTTGATTTGCCCACCAATATCGAGGTAGGCGGTGAGGAAGCCCCCATCCTCAAAAACCCCAACGACCCCAAGAGCGACTGGTCAGGCACCACACTCCCTTGGATGAGCATCGGCTACGAGATGTTGCTCACGCCCCTGCAAATGCTTGCTTTTTACAACGCGGTGGCCAACGACGGGCGCATGATGAAACCATACCTCGTGCAGCGCACCGAACGCTACGGCGAAGTGCTCAAAGAGTTCCGCCCGACCGTGGTCAAACGCAGCATCGCATCCAAAACAACCATCGCAAAAGCCAAGGAACTCCTCAAATCAGTAGTGGAAAAAGGCGGGACGGCCCATGGGATTCAGTCGCCCTACTACACCATCGCCGGGAAAACAGGTACCGCCCAGCTGAATTATCACAAATTCAAAGCCAGCAAAGGCATACGTCACCAAGCGAGTTTCTGCGGCTTTTTCCCAGCTGACAACCCCGTTTATTCCTGCATCGTAGTCATCAGCGAGCCACAGCGCGGTGGCTATCACGGCGCGGAAGTGGCGGCCCCCGTGTTTCGCCAAATCGCGGACAAATGCTTCGCCATGAAACCCGAACTCCACGAGCCTATCAATGCCCAAAAACCCGAGAAGCTGAAAACACACCAGTTGCCCACCTACGATGCGGGCAGCACTGCCGATATGCAAAACGCCCTTCGTCGCCTCGGCTTGGACTATCTTCTCGAAGGCGAGCTGACCGATTGGACAGTCGTCACCGCAGCAAGCGGCGATTCCTTGGTATTGCGCCATCGAGCCGTGTCAGACAACACCGTGCCCTCCGTCATCGGCATGGGGCTGAAAGACGCGATTTATCTGCTCGAAAACAGGGGCTGCAAAGTGAAAGCGGTCGGTATAGGCAAAGTGCGGCGGCAGAGTCTGGCGGTGGGGACGCGGGCGAGCGGGCAGACGTGTGTGTTGTATTTGGAGTAAATGTTACGCCACCGTTTCAAAGGAAACGTTGCGGTAAATTTTTGATAGCGGAACCTTCACATCAATGCTTTGGAAATGAACCTCGCTGTCCAAACCAGAGACGACGGAGGGTTGCCAAATGCTATCGGAATTGCGAAAGTGAACATTGACTTGGGCTTTGTCTTGGTGAATCAGGGCGTACTCGCAGAAAGAGGGCAGGGTTTTGTACTCAGCGATTTTTTGGCCCTCATCAAACTCGGCAGCGGAGTCCGACAGCACTTCGACAATGAGGATAGGATTCAGGATTGCGCCGATTTCTTTGCTGGCAAACTCGGGTTTTTCCGGCCATCACGAGCGCATCAGGATAGTAGTAGTAATTAAATCGAGGGAGGTAGATTTTGGTTTCGCTGTTGAAAACTTCGTAATCCACTCTGTTCTCCAAAGCATTGTAAAGTTGACCGAATACATTGCCAGAAATGCGAAGGTGGGGAGGTTTTGCGCCAGCCATAAGATAAATGAGACCGTTGATAAAAATATGCCTTTGATTGGTTTTGCGCTCGATTTCGAGGTATCCCTCTACCGAGTAGCGGCATTGCAAAACTTGGGCTGGTGCGGTTGCCGGAATTGCTGCGGCGGTCATTTTGAAAAAATTAGAATACAAAAATACAAAAATGCGCTTAAACCAACTGCTCAAAAACGTGCAAGTCCACGAATCACACGGCAACCTCGCCGTCGAAGTCGGCCAAATCCGCTTCGACTCGCGGCAGGTGCAGCCCGGCGATGTGTTCGTGGCAGTTCGGGGAGCGCAGGTGGACGGCCATCAGTTCATTGACAAAGCAATAGAAAAGGGAGCCGTGGCGGTCATTAGCGAGCAGTCATTAAAGTCATTGGAGTCATTAAAGTCATTAAAAGTCATTGCGGTGCAAGTCGAAGATTCTGCCGAAGCTTTGGGAATAATGGCCTCCAATTACTTTAATGACCCCTCAAATGACCTTCAATTACTCGGCATAACCGGCACCAACGGCAAAACCACCGTCGTCACCCTGTTGTGGCAGCTTTTCACCCGTCTGGGCTACAAATGTGGCCTCATCGGTACAGTGGAAAACAGGGTAGGGGAGAAGGTGGTTGAAGCCACCCACACCACGCCCGACGCGGTGCAACTGCACGGCCTGCTCCGTCAAATGGCCGACGCCGGATGTTCGCACGTGTTCATGGAAGTCAGCAGTCACGCCGTGCACCAACGACGCATTGCCGGCGCAAAATTCGCGGGCGGCGTGTTCACCAACCTCACCCACGACCACCTCGACTACCACAAGACCTTCGCCAACTATCGCGATGCGAAAAAGAAGTTCTTCGACGATTTACCCCAAACTGCCTTTGCCCTCACCAACACCGACGACAAAAACGGCGCGGTGATGCTCCAAAACACCCGAGCAGCCAAATACACCTACGGCCTCAAAAAAGCGGCGGACTTCAAGGCCAAAATCATTGAGAACAGCCTGAGCGGCCTACACATGGAACTGGACGGCACAGAAATCCACGCCCGCATGATAGGCGAGTTCAACGCATACAACCTGATGGCGGCATACTCGGTGGCGATGCTCACGACGGCCAACCCTATGGCCAAGTTTACTAAACCTCAAAGGTTGAGTAAACTTGACATCCTCGCCGCCCTCACCGATTTGCGCGGCGCAGAAGGCCGATTCGATTACATCAACCACCCCACAAAACCCGGCTGCGTCGGCATCGTGGATTATGCCCACACACCCGATGCGCTCGAAAAAGTGCTCGAAACCATCCAAAAACTCAAGAAAAAAAGCGCTCGCGTCATCACCGTCACCGGTGCAGGAGGCGACCGCGACAAAACCAAAAGACCCCTCATGGCGCAAGTAAGCGCACGACTAAGTGACCAACTCATACTGACCTCCGACAATCCCCGCACCGAAGACCCCGCCGCCATCCTTCGAGACATGGAAGCAGGGCTGGATGCCGAAGGGCAAAAAAAAACGCTCGTGATTCAAGACCGCGAACAAGCCATCAAAACCGCCGTCCGGCTTGCTGGGCGAAATGACGTGATTCTAGTGGCAGGCAAAGGCCACGAAAAATATCAAGACATCAACGGGGTGAAACACCCTTTCGATGACAAGCAAGTTCTTTTGAAAGCGATGAGTTAAAAAGTAATGAGTTATGGACTTCATAACCCATCTCTCATAACTCAATAAGACATAATAGTGGAGGGACTATTATTTTGAGCAGGTTGGGGGGCGATGCAATATCGCCCCACAGCCGATTTTGAAAACAGCTATAGTGCATAATCGCAACAACCGAATCAATCGAATCAACCGAATCAATCGAAAATACCATGCTCTACTATCTTTTTGATTATTTGGACAGAGAATTCGACCTGCCGGGAGCAGGTTTGTTTCAGTACATCTCGTTCCGGGCGGGCATGGCCTTGATATTGTCGCTGGTAATTTCCATCATTATCGGCAAACACATTATCAACTGGTTGCGCTCTATGCAGATAGGGGAGACAGTGCGCGAGCTTGGTTTGGCTGGTCAAACCTCCAAAGCAGGCACCCCAACCATGGGCGGCATCATCATAGTGGCGGCTACCCTGATTCCCTGCCTATTGTTGGCACAGCTGGACAACATCTACATACTCCTCATGCTGGTCAGCACAGTGTGGATGTTCACAATAGGTTTTTTGGACGATTACATAAAAGTGTTCAAGAAAGATAAAGAAGGGCTGAAAGGAAAATTCAAGATAGCAGGTCAGGTAGGTTTGGGGTTAATCGTAGGCATCACGATGTTGGTGAATGATGAAGTGGTGGTGCGCATGGACCCGGCTTTGGCGACACAGCGCGGCTATGAGGTGACACAATCACTATTTGTGAAAGACAAAGAAAAACCCAATACATACAAAGAAGTGGTGTATGTGAAAGCACCTATCACCAACGTGCCTTTTTTTAAGGACAATGAGTTGGACTATTCGCGCATACTCTGGTTCTTGGGTGATAATGCTCGCGGCTTGAGTTCTATATTGTTTGTGGTGATGGCAGTGTTCGTGATTGCTGCGGTCAGCAATGGAGCCAATCTGACCGACGGTTTGGACGGGCAAGCGGCGGGGGTGTCAGCTATTGTCATTGCCGCATTGGGGGTAATGGCTTATACGAGTGGCAACTCTCTGGCGGCTGATTTTCTTCGCATATTTTATATCCCTTACAGTGGAGAATTGGTCATTTATATTGCGTGTTTGCTGGGAGGTTGTCTCGGGTTTTTGTGGTACAATGTATTCCCCGCTCGTGTTTTTATGGGTGACACAGGTAGTCTGACCTTAGGAGGCATCATCGCTGCGTTAGCTATTGTTGTTCGAAAGGAGTTATTGATACCAGTATTGTGCGGTGTGTTTTTGATTGAAAATTTATCTGTCATCATACAGGTTTGGTATTTCAAAAAGACGAAGAAAAAATACGGGGAAGGGCGCAGGGTGTTTCTCATGGCGCCTTTGCACCATCACTATCAAAAAAAAGGCTACCACGAGGTCACGATTTCTATCCGCTTTTGGATTGTGCAAATTCTGTTGGCGGTGTTGGCTGTAATAACCTTGAAAATCAGATAAAGTATAACGAAACGCTGTTCCGTTGCCTACATAAAAACATGAAAAAACGCATCGTCATACTCGGCTCCGGTGAATCCGGCACAGGCGCGGCTCTTTTGGCCCAACGTCAGGGTTTCGATGTGTTTGTGTCAGACAAAGGCGTCATTAAAGAAGAATACAAAAAACAACTTGATGCGCACGGCATCGCCTGGGAAGAAGGACAGCATACCCTCGATAAAATTCTGAAAGCCAGTGAAATTATCAAAAGCCCGGGCATCCCGGAAAAGAGCGAAGTGATGCAGGCGGTGAGAGCAAAAGGCATCAACGTGATTGGCGAAATTGAGTTTGGATGGCGCTATGCGGGCAAGTGCACAATCGTTGCTATTACTGGCTCAAATGGCAAGACCACCACTACTGAGTTGACATATCACCTGTTGAAACACGCAGGCTTGAACGTTCGCATGGGTGGCAACGTGGGAAACAGTTTTGCGACGATGGTTTATAGTGATTTGGAACACGGAGACATGGGGGCGCAGAGGATTTTCGTATTAGAAGTGTCGAGTTTTCAATTGGACGACATTCAGAGGTTTCGACCGAACATCGCTATGTTGCTGAACATCACTCCCGACCATTTGGACAGGTATGACTATAAATTAGAGAATTATGCCCGTGCGAAGTTTCGGATTACAATGAATCAAAAACGCGGCGACCTTTTTATCACTAATTACAATGACCCAAACATCGCCGATTATCTGAAAATGCACCCGGAGGCAATAAAATGCCGCATGGAGCGGGTGCGTAAAAGCGAACTGAAGAACGGATATGCCCGTATTGGCCGGCACTTGGCTTTCGACATTGCGAGCACACCGCTGAAAGGCCCGCACAATGCTTTCAATGCCGCGTGCGCTATTCGAGCCGCATTGCGGCTGGGTGTGGGGCCAGAGGTGATAGAAGAGGGATTGTACTATTTCACGCCGCCGCCGCACCGCATGGAAAAGGTAGCCGAAGTCAACGGCGTGACCTACATCAACGACTCCAAGGCCACCAACGTGGACTCAGTTTATTATGCCTTGCAAGCGATGGACGCGCCGATTGTTTGGATAGTGGGAGGTACGGATAAGGGCAATGATTATAGTCCATTGTTCAAACTAGTTCGCAAAAAAGTAAAAGCCATCGTGTGCATGGGCGTGGACAACTCTAAGATTATCAAGGCTTTTAAAAAGTTCAAAAAGCCGATGACGGAAACACGCAGCGCAGAGGAGGCGATAATAACGGCAGCGAGTTTTGCAGAAGAAGGAGATACCGTTTTGTTAAGCCCGGCTTGTGCGAGTTTTGATTTGTTTAAAAATTATGAGGATAGGGGCGAGCAGTTTCGGGAAGCAGTTTTGAAACTAAAAAATTGATTTTTAACCAACAACCAGCAACCAACAACCAGCAACCAACAACCAGCAACCAACAACCAGCAACCAACAACCAGCAACCAACAACCAGCAACCAACAACCAACAACGAAAAAAATGTCACTCGGCAACCGCATTGCAGCAGAATTAAGAGGCGACCGCACCATCTGGATGATTATCGCCGTGCTGAGCCTCTTCAGCCTGCTGGCCGTGTATTCGGCCTCGGGGTGGGAGGCATGGCGCTCGCGCGGTGGCAACACGACGGTGATGTTCGTGTCGCACCTCGTGCGGCTGGCGTTCGGGTTGTTCATCATCTATATGTGCCATTTGCTGCACTATCGGCAGTATCAGCGTGTGGCACCGATATTGATTTTAGCCGCCATTCCCCTATTGACATTTACCTTATTCTATGGTGAAAACATCAATGATGCCAATCGTTGGCTCAACATCGCTGGGTTTAGTTTTCAACCTTCCGAGTTTGCCAAAATTGCGTTGCTCATCTATATCGCCAAAGAACTGACACGCAAGCAAGACTACATCAGCAGTTTCAAACAAGCCTTTTTGCCGATCATCGTCCCGGTGTTGATTGTCTGCGGGCTAATTGCTCCCGCTAACCTTAGCACTGCCGTGTTATTGTTTTTCACTTGTTTGTTGTTGATGTTTATAGGGCGAGTGAGCTGGAAGTACATTTTTCTATTGGGTCTATTGGGGATGGTTGTGTTTGCTGGTTTGCTTGCAGTGGGCAAGCTCTATCCCGATTCCGGCCTCGTACGGGTGGACACTTGGGTATCGAGGGTGCAAGAATTTCTGCATAGCGAGGACGGCGGCTTTCAGGTGCAACAAGCCAAAATCGCCATTGCCAAAGGTGGGGTCATCGGCGAAGGCCCCGGCAATAGCATCATTCGCAATTTTTTGCCATACGCCCATGCCGACTTCATCTATGCGATTATCTGCGAGGAGTATGGGCTGTTGGGTGGCACCGTCGTACTTGTGCTCTATGTGATGTTGTTTCTGCGGAATGTGAAGCTCGTGACCCAAAGCCCCAAGGCATTCGGTGCTTTTCTCGCTATTGGTCTTAGCCTGATGCTGACTGTGCAAGCATTGGCCAATATAGCCGTCAATGTCAATCTCGTGCCAGCCACTGGCCTCACGCTGCCTTTGATTTCTATGGGTGGCACCAGTATGCTGTTCACCTGTGTGGCGCTTGGGATGATATTGAGCGTGAGCAAGTACATAGAATCTTTGGAGTAAATGATAAATGATGAACTTTTTTTAATGACCCTCAATGCCCCTCAATGACCTTAATGACGAATGACGAAATGACGAATAACAATAAACAACTGCGAATTTTAATCACTGGCGGCGGCACGGGAGGCCATGTGTTCCCGGCTATCGCTATCGCGGACGCTATCAAAAAGTTGCGACCCAATGCGGAGTTTCTATTCGTCGGTGCGAACGGGAAAATGGAAATGGAGCGCGTGCCACAAGCCGGCTATGCCATAGAGGGATTGAGCATAGCAGGGTTTCAAAGAAACCTGAGTGTCAGGAACTTGGCCTTCCCCTTCAAACTACTGACAAGCCTGTGGAAAGCACGCAAAATTGTTCGTCATTTCCAGCCTGATGTAGTGATAGGAACAGGTGGGTATGCCAGTGGCCCAGTAATGCGAGCTGCACAACGGGCAAGCATCCCGACGCTGATACAAGAGCAAAATTCATATGCGGGCATCACCAATAAAATTTTGGGTAAAAAAGCCTCCGCAATTTGTGTGGCCTACGACAAGATGGAGCAGTTTTTCCCTGCGGAGAAAATCGTGTTCACGGGAAACCCGGTGCGCTCCGATATTTTGGATTTGAATGGCAAGCGTGAGGAAGGCCTGAAGCACTACGGGCTTGACGCCACCAAAAAGACGCTCGCCGTCATTGGAGGCAGTTTGGGCGCGCGGACACTGAACGAAGCCATGCGCGACAACACCAAGTTTTTGGAAAAATACGATGGCATTCAAGTGCTGTGGCAATGCGGCAAGTTCTACGAATACGAGTTTGGCGAAAGCGATACGGCGAAGCTGCCCAACGTCCAACTCCGCACCTTCATTGACCGGATGGATTTGCTCTACGCGGCGGCAGATGTCATCGTTTCTCGTGCAGGCGCACTGACCATCAGCGAATTGTGTCTTGTCGGGAAACCAGCAGTGCTCGTCCCGTCGCCCAACGTGGCGGAAGACCACCAGACCAAAAACGCCCTCGCACTCGTGGAAAAAGGCGCCGCCCGCCTCGTCCGCGACGCCGAGGCAAACGAGAAAATGCTGCAAGAAGCCCTTTTGATTTTGGAAAACGAAGCCCTCGCCTTCAGCCTCAGCGAAAGCATCCGGCAATTGGGCCGGCCCAACGCGGCGGAGGCGATAGCGCGGGAGGTCATAAAATTGGTTGATAAAAGTTGATGAGGGTTGATAAGGGTTGATGACGTAGAGTGTACGCGATATATCAACCTTCATAAACCTTATCAACTCTAATCAACAAAAAAATAAAAACATGAAAATCAAACTCTTAATTCTCTTTTCCATCGTCGCGATGGCTGCCTGCCAACCCGCCAACGACAAAAACCCCGCCCTGCTTGGCCAATGGCAAGGCACGGAGTGGCTCATCTTCGACAAGCCTTCGGGCATGGATGCTTCACAAGTGCATTTTGAATTCAAAGACGACGGCACTTACACGGCCTCTTTTGGCAATCAAAATCAAAGCGGCGTTTGGCGCACCGAGAAAGACAAACTCTACACCACCGAAACAGGCAAAAAAGAAATCATGGTAAAACTCCTCAACGCTGACGGCGCAAGCCTTGACTTCGAAATGAATCGCGGCGGGCAAAAAGAGACTTTGAAACTGGTGAAAAAATAGGTTGATAAGGGTTTATGAAGTTGATAAAGGTTGATAACGTAGAGTACGCTGTGAATTATCAACCTTCATCAACCTAATAAACCTTCATAAACAGAAGCAAATGAATTTCGACGACATAAAACGCATCTACTTCATCGGCATCGGCGGCATCGGAATGTCGGCACTGGCGCGCTACTTCAAAATGCACGGCGCGGAAGTGCATGGCTACGACCGCTCCGAAACCGACCTGACCCGCGCGCTGGCCGCCGAAGGGATGCACGTGCATTATGACGACGATGTGAGTTTTATTCCCGACCATGTTGATTTAGTGGTGTTTACCCCCGCCGTGCCGAAAGACCATGCCGAGTTGAACTGGTTTTTGGAACACGGATTTCCAGTGAAAAAACGCGCCGAAGTGCTCGGCATCATCAGCCAAGCGAAACGCTGCATCGCCATCGCCGGCACGCACGGCAAGACGACCACGAGCACCATGACCGCACACCTGCTCCGTGCTTGCGGCGTGGACGCGACGGCCTTCGTGGGCGGTATTTCGCTCAATCTCGGCAGCAATTTCGTGGAAGGCGCCAGCGATTGGGTCGTGGTGGAAGCCGATGAGTACGACCGCTCGTTCCTGCACCTGCATCCCGAAGTCGCCGTGTTGAACTCGCTCGACCCCGACCACTTGGACATCTACGGCACGCCGGAAGCAGTGGTGGAATCGTACAAGCAATTCGTCCGCCAAATCAAACCCGGCGGCAAGCTCATTTACCGGCACGGCCTCCCGCTCGACGATGTGGCGAGGGAACTCGTCGCCAGCGGTCGCCATGTGTTCACCTTCGGCATCGAAGAAGGTTACTACGAAGCCTACAACGTCCATGTCGCGGATGGGCAGATGGCCTTCGGCCTCAAGTCGAGCATCGTGGACTGGAGCGATTTGCGACTCAATTACCCCGGCCTGCACAATGTGCTGAATGCGACGGCAGCCATCGCGGCCACGCTCGCGGCAGGCGGTTTTACGCCGGAGTTACCCGTCGCGTTGGCCGATTTTAAAGGCGTGAAGCGCCGCTTCGAGACCATTTTCAAAAATGAAAAAACAGTGTACGTGGACGATTACGCCCACCATCCCGCCGAACTCGAAGCCGTTATCGGCGCAGCCAAGATGCTCTGGCCAACGCGCAAAGTCACTGGCATTTTCCAACCGCACCTCTACACCCGTACCCGCGATTTTGCCGAAGGCTTTGCAGCGGCATTGGACAGGCTGGACGAATGCATCCTGCTCGACATTTATCCTGCCCGCGAACTGCCGATTCCCGGCGTGACGTCGGCGATGATTGCAGGTTTGATGAAAAACAAAAACGTGACCCTGACCAGCAAAGCCGAATTGCTGAATGTCCTGAAAACCAAAGATTTGGAAGTGTTGATGACAATGGGCGCGGGGGATATTGATACGATGATTGAACCGATAAAATCACTTGTTTCCCACCGATAAATCGGTGGGCTGAAAATAAAAATGAAGTCTGCAGGACTTTTTCAAAGAAGAAAACGACAAAATGCTAAAAGTGCCACATCTCCGCTACGACCGCATCGCTTGGGTGGTTTTCATCTTGGTGGTCGTCCTCGTGCTCTTCTCGGCCATCCGCCGGAAGAAGGATGCCTTTGCCGAAGGGCTGCGGGTGGAAGTGGTGCCGTTGGCGAGTGGCGACAAACTGATTAGCGAGCGCGACGTGCGGCAGGCGCTGTTGCTGGCTTTTGGCAATACTCTTGAAAACACCGAACTCAGCCGACTCGAAGTGGAACGCATGGAGCGTGTGCTGGAGCAAGACCCCTTCATTCTGGATGCCGAGACCTACATAGACCAAAAGAACATACTGCACATCAAAGTGAAACAGCGCGAACCCGTGGTGCGTGTGCTCGACAACAACGGCGGCAACTATTACATGGATAAAAACGGCGTGAAAATGCCGCCCTCCAAAAACTTCGCCGCCCGAGTGCTGGTGGCCACTGGCAACGTGTCGCCATACACCCCCAAGTTTTGGGAAGGCAAGCGCAGCACCCTCAAAGACCTTTTTGCCCTGACCCAAACCCTGCTGGCCGACGAGTTTTTGGCATCGTTCATCCAGCAAATCCACGTCAACAACGCGGGCGAATTCATCCTCGTGCCGCTTGTGGGCGACCAAAGAATCGAACTGGGAAGTACGCGGAAATTGGACGACAAACTGCGGCGACTGAAGATTTTTTACCAAGAAGGAATGCCATACGCAGGGTGGCGGGTGTATGAAACAATTAATTTGAAATATAATGGGCAGGTGGTGTGTCGGCGGTAGTTGATAAGAGTTGATGAAGGTTTATGAGGTTGATAACGTAGAGTACACCGCGATTCATAAACATATTGAAAGGTTGATAAGAGTTGATGAAGGTTTATGAGGTTGATAACGTAGAGTACACCGCGATTCATAAACATATTGAAACGTTGATAAGAGTTGATGAAGGTTTATGAGGTTGATAACGTAGAGTACACCGCGATTCATAAACTTTTATCAACCCTCATCAACCCTCATCAACCCTCATCAACCCTCATCAACCCTCATCAACCCTCATCAACGCTCATCAACGCTCATCAACGCTCATCAACCCTCATCAACCCTCATCAACGCTCATCAACCCTCATCAACCCTCATCAACCCTCATCAACCTTTTTTCATCAACAAAAAATTTTAACACGATGCAATATACCTATGCCTTCGAAAAAATGACCGTCTGGCAAATCGCGCGGCAGGTGGTGAAATTGATTTATTTAAAAACAAAAAATTTCCCAAAAGAAGAACTGTTTGGCGCGACCAGCCAGATTCGACGAGCCGGAATTTCCATCTGCTGCAATTTGGCAGAAGGCAGCGCGAGAATCAACCCGCCCGACCAAAACCGTTTTTACGAAATCGCCTTCGGAAGTGCGGTGGAGGTTGTCAACTTGTTGATTATCTGCAATGATTTGGAGTACCTCTCTGACGAAGATTACGCTTTGGTTCGCACCGAGACGGAAAAATTAACTTATCAAATCAACAACCTCAGCGGAAAAAAGCCACCGGGCTGATGAAAGTTGATAAAGGGTTTATGAAGGTTAATGATGACGTAGAATACACCGCGATTTATCAACCTTTATAAACCTTCATCAACATTTTTATCAACAATTTTTTTTGAAACAAAAATTTTAAAAATACCTTTGCTGACGGAAAAGAGTTTCGTGCCGGGAGCGAAGGGTTGAGAAAACAAACCGAGACTCAAACAATCTAGGATTGGTCGGTAGAAATTTGAAAAAAGTCAGGAAGGGCAAGTGAATCAACCCTTATCAACTTTTATCAACCTTCATCAACCTTTTCCAACCACTTAAACAGAAACGTTATGACGGAATTACTCCCACAACCCCATGATGTTGTAGTTGCCCTCGACATTGGCACCACAAAAGTCTGCTGCCTCGCAGGCCGCAAAAACACACACGGCAAACTCGAGATCATCGGCATCGGCAAAGTCGAAAGCGCAGGCGTGCTGCGCGGCGTGGTCTCGAACATCGAAAAAACCGTGAACGCCATCCGCGAAGCCGTCGAAATCTGCGAGCGCAACGCCCGCATGAAATTTCGCTCGGTTCATGTCGGCATCGCAGGCCAGCACATCAAAAGCCTCCAGCACCGGGGCATCCTCACCCGCGAGAGCGACCACACCGAAATCGCCCGCCGCGACATTGACCGGCTGGTGAACGACATGTTCAAACTCGTGCTGCCGCCCGGCGACAAAATCATTCACGTCTTCCCGCAAGAGTTCACCGTGGACTCCGAGCAGGGCATCACCGACCCCGTCGGGATGTGCGGCGTGCGATTGGAAGCCAACTTCCACATCATCACCGGCCAAATCACGGCCATCAACAACATCTACCGCTGCATCGAGAAAGTCGGCCTCAAAGTCGCCGACCTCACCCTCGAACCCATCGCCAGCGCCGACGCCACCCTCTCCGAAGAGGAAAAACAGGCAGGCGTGGCGCTCGTGGACATCGGCGGCGGCACCACCGACATCACGATTTTCCACGAAGGCATCATCCGCCACACGGCGGTCATCCCCTTCGGCGGCAACGTCATCACAGCCGACATCAAAGAAGGCTGCACCGTGATGCAGCCGCAGGCCGAAAAACTTAAAGTCAAATTCGGCTCCGCCCTCGCCAACGAGGTGTTCGACAACCGCATCATCACCATCCCCGGCCTCAAAGGGCGCGACCACAAGGAAATCAGCGAGAAAAACCTCGCCCGCATCATCCAAGCGCGCATGGAGGAGGTGCTCGACTATGTGCTTTGGGAAATCCGGCGCAGCGGCTACGAACGCAAACTCATCGGCGGCATCGTGCTCACCGGCGGCGGCGCGCTCATGGCGCACTCTGAAAAACTCACCGAATTCCACACCGGCATGACCTGCCGCATCGGTGTCCCGGTGGAGCATCTCGCGCACGGCTACCACGAAAAAGTCAACAGCCCGATTTTCAGCACAGGCATCGGCCTGCTGCTGCGCGGCTTGCAGGACATCGAGCCGGGCAACGGCCAACCCGCTGACGGACAACCCGTTTCCGACGACAACAGCGAACTGTCCAATGTTTCAGAAGAAAAAGGCCCGTCGTGGTTCGACACCGTTTTCAAAAAGACCAAGGAGTGGTTCGAGGCCGAACCCGATTTGGATTTTGAAAGAAAAAAATAAGTTGATGAAGGTTGATAAAGGTTTATAAGAGTTGATAAACGCGGCACACTCTACGCTTATCAACCTTCATAAACCCTCATCAACCCTCATCAACTCAAATTTGATAACTCACTCAAATTCAAAATATCATGTTATTTGATCTTCCGAAGGATGAACCTTCAATCATAAAAATCATCGGCGTAGGCGGCGGCGGTTCGAACGCAGTCACCCACATGTACAAACAAGGCATCGTTGGCGTGGACTACGCCATTTGCAATACCGACGCACAGGCCATGAATCTCAGCCCCGTGCCGACCAAAATCTCGCTCGGCCAACTCCTCACCGAAGGACGCGGCGCGGGCAGCAAACCCTCAGTGGGCAAACAAGCCTGCATCGAGAGCCTCGACGAAATCAAACGTTTCCTCGAAGACGGCACCAAGATGGTGTTCATCACCGCAGGCATGGGCGGCGGCACCGGCACCGGCGCGGCGCCCATCATCGCCAAAGCGGCTCAGGAACTCGGCATTTTGACCGTCGGCATTTGCACTTTACCCTTCACGTTTGAGGGCAAAATCCGTGTCGGCAACGGCATGGAAGGCTTGGAAGAATTGCGCAAAAACGTTGATTGCCTTGTCATTATCTCCAACGACAAACTGCGCGACATCTTCGGCAACCTCAGCATTTCGGCGGCTTTCGCCGAGGCGGACAACATCCTCTGCACCGCCGCCAAAGGCATCGCCGAAATCATCACCGTGCCCGGCTACGTCAACGTGGACTTCGAGGATGTGAACACCACGATGCGCGGCTCCGGCGTCGCTATCATGGGCACGGCCTGCATCGAAGGTGAGAACCGCGCCTTCCGCGCCGCCGACGAAGCCCTGCGTTCGCCGCTGTTGGAGGACAACGACATCTACGGCGCGAAAAACATTCTGGTCAATATCACCTCCGGCGCGAAAGAGGCGACGATGGACGAGATTTTTGAAATTACGCAATTTGTGCAGGAAAAAGCGGGCGAAAACGCCAACCTCATCTGGGGCAACTGCTTCGACGAGCGTCTGGGCGAAAAACTCGCCGTCACCATCATCGCCACAGGCTTTGAGGTGAGCGAGCGCCGTGTGCCCGGCCAAGTAACGCCGCTGCGTCAGGCCAATCCGCACGAGCGCCAAGTCGTTCACCTCGACGATGAGGCTTCTGGAAAAAAGAACCAGCCTTCTCTCTTTACGATTACGTCCGATGAGCCGTACGCCCCGGTGGACGAGAAGGCTGCCAGCGCGCTCGAATTCGAGTTCGACAACATCCGGGAGACGGTGGACAAAATCCGCCGCACGACACCTGTCAACAGCGACCCCTACCTCCGCCAGCCGGAGGACGACGAAATATCGCCGGAAGAACGCCGCCGCCGCATCGAAGAGGCGCAGCGTCGCCGCCAAGAGGCGCTCAACCGCCCCATCAACGTGGTGAAACTCAATTCGCCGCAGACGATTATCGAACTGGAAAATCAACCGGCTTACCTCCGCAAGAGCATCAATCTCGACGATGTGCCTGATTCGGAGCAGCCCGAAATGTCCAACTGGACCATTTCACTCGAAGAAGAAGGCGAAATCCGCGTGGGCGGGAATTCGTATTTGCACGATAATGTGGATTAAAAGGTTGCAGGGTTACAAGGTTTCATGGTTTCAGGGTTGGGGACAACCTTGTAACCTTGAAACCCTGCAACCTTGAAACCTCAAAAAGATTATTTCTGCTAAGTGGTAGCGGCCTCGGTGTGTGGGACACCGGGCCGCTTTTTGTTTGTACAGAACATTTTATTCCCGTTTTTTTACAAAAATAGTTATCCTTGCCGTGACAACTCATTAACCAAGTCGCCAGATTTCCCGTGTCTCCCGCATCGTATTTTATACCTGCTGTATGCCTGATTTTTAATGCTGCGATGACGCTCCATGCGCAGCACCAGTTTCGCCATGCCGAAATATTTGGTAAAGAAACCGGGCTTGATGGAGTAAGCAGTATTGCACAGGACAACGAGGGGTTCTTTTGGGTTGGTACTTGGGATGGCCTGTGCCGGTTCGATGGCCTTCACGCCCGGAAGGTTTATTTTAAGCCGGAGGAAAACCTGATTTTCAACTCTATCTCCGCCCTTGTTTTTGATACGGCCGCCAATACACTTTGGATCTGCTCCGGAGAGGGCATCTGTTGGTATAACCTGCATACCAAAGCTGTGGAGTGTTTCGACCCGACCCAATATTTTCCCCCTAATGAAGTGGACAGAGGCAATGAATGTATTTTTCAGGACAGACAAGGCGACTGGTGGGGAGATTTTAATTCGATGGGCTTAACACGTTTTATGCACCGTGAGAAAAAAGCAGAGCGATTTGTGGTCTCCCAGTCGCAATTGCCGGTCGCCGGTATTTTTTCACTTGCCAATACCGTGATGTCTGTGACGCAGGACGCGCTGCACGACTCTATCATTTGGGCGGGGACCAGACACGGCTTAATTCGGGTGAACAAGTTCGCCAATACCATGCAGTATTTCAGGTATGAATCTCCGAATGTCGCGCTGGAAGAGGTCTCTAATGCGATGATATGCCTCTTGTCGCATGCCAACGGGCGGCTCTATATCGGAACCTGGAATGGCGGATTGCTCGAATTCAATCCGGCTACCCGTCAATTCCGGCAGTATTTACCCGATGCGGGCAAATTTGACCTGAACAATCGCAACAACAGAATTTATAGTTTGCTCGATGACGGCCCTGCTGCAATATGGGTTGGTAGTGGAATCGGGATTTGCAGATTCGATATTTCGAAAGGAGAGTTTGTCCTTGTAAAAAAAGACGCTGCATTGCATTATCGGGATAAAAAGGGCAATTATTGGGGCTTCAAACAAGGTTTGTTTCGTTATGACAGGTTCAAAAATCAGGTGCCCGTCATACCTACTCCTCCCGGCGAGATTAAAAAAATCAGGACGGATAACGAGGGGAAGGAGACTTATCTGAAAAAATATGGCCAGCCGGGAGTGCTGGCATTGGACCCGGTCAGGCAAAATATCCGGGAGCTTCCTTTCCCTCAAAACAAGGGAACACCTACGGACGGCTCGGTGCTGGAGTTGACATCTATGGGTTTGCTGGCCAACGACATGGAGCAACTATATCTTTTGCCAAAAGGCGCTAACAGCTTCGTGGCCATGGACTTTCAACTGCCTGCGGATGCGGGGTGGTTCAATTCCATGGCGCTGCCCGACGGTGGGGCAGTGATTAGCGGTATGCGTGGGTTTCTCATACATTTTAAGCCGGGTAATAGCAAACCGGATGTGTATCCCCCGGAAGTGGTTGGTGGAGGGGCGACGGGATTATCGGACGAATTTTACGTATGTGCCACTGACCAATGGGGGCGTGTGTGGTCGCGTGCTTCGGGCGGATTTGTCATTTTCGATGCACGCACCCGCCAATTTCATCGTATTGCTTATCAAAATATACCCGACAAAATTTTTTCCGATATCCGGGATTTTTGCTCCGATAATAAAGGACGTATGTGGTGCATCAGCCCAACGGAGCTGGGCTGGCTGGATGTTGCGCACCCGGAGCTGGGCATTCAAAAAAGGTACGACGCTTCCAATGGTTTCAGATTTAATGGAAACAGGTGTCTGCTTGTTCATCAGGACGGGTCAGTTTGGTTTCATTGTCCCAAAGGGTTGGTCCGGTTCTCTCCTGACGACGAGACGTATAAAATTTTTCCGACTGGCAGCAGTGTCATGGGGTTCTTAACCGATGGGAAGCTGTGTTTTCGAGCTCACAGCGCAGGGATAAGCATTGTTCACCCTGATTCCCTTCGCGCTGACACGTCGCCGCCCTGTCCTTACGCCGCCTGGTTCAAAGTTCTGGACAAAGAAAAACCTCTTTTGGGCAATCTTTTCACTCCCAATGAGATACGCCTTGCTTCGCACGAAAACTTCATTTCCATTGGGTTCTCTGCGCTCGGCTTTTTTAGGCAAGCGGACTACCAGTTTGCTTATCAACTCGTGGGCGTGAACGACGATTGGGTGAATGCCGATGCCGACAATTTGGTGGCGGCTTATACTGCACTCGATGGCGGCGACTATGTGTTTCGCCTGAAAGTCCGCGACGCTACCGGACGCTGGAGCGAGCAGCCTTACGAGCTGCGAATCCATATCGCCACGCCCTGGTATCGCAGCTGGCCAGCCTGGCTTTTGTACGCCGGCCTGATGGCGCTGGCTGCCCGGCTTTGGCTGCGCAACCGCGACCGGCAATTGCTCATGCAACAAAAACTCCGCGAGGAAAAGCGCGAAGCGGAACGGCTGAAAGAACTGGACAATTTCAAAAACCAGTTTTTCACAAACATCACCCACGAATTCCGCACACCGCTCACGGTGATTCTCGGTATGGCAGGAGAATTGGAAGCGGAGACAAAAATGGGTCAAACCGCGCAGGAACTGCAATCGGCCATACAACGCTCCTTAGCTCCCATCCGACGCAACGGGCAGCGATTGCTCGAGCTGGTCAATCAAATGTTGGCCCTCGCCCGACTCGATGCAGGCAATTTGCCCGTGCAGATGCTGCGCGGCGATCTGATGAACCACTTGCACATATTCGTAGAAGCCTTCCATTCGTACGCTGTGTCGCAAAAAATCGGACTTCAGGTCCATACCGACCCAGAGTCTTTTGAGATGGATTTCGACCCCGAATTATTGCAGCGCATTGTCAGCAACCTGATTTCCAATGCCTTGAAATTTACGGAAGAATATGGCAACGTGCTTGTCACTGCCAAAGCGGTAACGGAACAGGGACAGGGAGAACAACTGCTGTTGGAAGTGCGCGACACTGGCACAGGTATTCCCGCGGAACAAATCCCGCACATTTTCGACCGCTTTTATCAGGGCAACGCTGCGCCTTTGCGGGGAGAAGAAAGTTCGGGTATCGGCCTGGCACTGGTGAAAGAAATTGTCACACTACTGCACGGTCGTATCGAGGTAGCCAGCAAAGTCGGGCGCGGCAGCATTTTCCGGGTTTGGCTGCCAGTGACGCGGAACGCGGAACCAGAAGCCGGGCCTCAAATCTCCATGCTCATTCCTCCTGTTGCCCTCAGCCTGCTAAAAGAAGCCGACGAAATGGCTGAAAGCGCCAAGCCGCTCGCGTTGGTCATAGAAGACAACGCCGACGTGTTGGATTATATCCGCGCTTGCCTGCTCCCGGCGTGGGAGGTGGTCACTGCCCGGAACGGAACGACGGGGCTCGCGCTCGCTCAGGAAAAATTGCCCGACGTGATTATCAGCGACGTGATGATGCCCGGCATGGATGGCTTTGCGCTGACCGAAGCGCTCAAATCGGATTTACGCACGAGCCACATCCCGATTTTGTTGCTCACGGCAAAATCTACACGGGCGGATATTCTCGAAGGTCTTTCAAAAGGCGCGGACGATTACCTCGTAAAGCCTTTTGACAAAGCCGAATTGTTATTCCGTTTGCGCAATTTTCATTTGCAACAACTGCGCTGGCAAAATCGCCCCGCCGAACCCGAAGCCCCCGACCCGCTCCCCCCTACCGAACGGGCTTTTTTGAATAAAGTGGATGCTGCCATCGAAACGCACTTGGATGAAACAGATTTCAGGTCTGAACATTTGGCGCGTGCCGTGACGATGAGCCGGGTGCAGCTGCACCGCAAACTGACAGCGCTGGCTGGCATTTCCACTGGTCTGTACATTCGCCGCTACCGGCTGCTACGGGCGAAACATTTCTTGACTACGACAGATTTGACGGTTTCCGAAGTCGCATGGAAAGTTGGTTTTGAAAACCTGTCGTGGTTTTCTCAAGCCTACCGGGAAGAGTTTGGAGAAAGCCCGCGTGATGCTCGCAAACAGTAGCATCTCTTATTCACGCAACACACAAGAACCTGTTTTTCAATCTCTTGCAGCGCACTATTTCATCGTTGATGTAACAATGCCCACACTTTTTTTTGTCGGAACTAAAGTTTATGAAATCCTGACTAAATTCGAGGGGATAGGCCGGGGAATACATTTGAGCCATATTTATACTTCGCGCCACCAAGTTCTGGGCATGGCTGCAATCGCAATCTGTTCAAAATCTGGGAGAGCAATCATGAGCATCTGACAAATCCCGAAGAATCAAGGTATAATTTCATCACAAAATCTGGCCTATGAAACATTCTTTCACCTTTCTCATCCTCTGCCTTTCGCTCGCCCTCAAAGCCCAAAACGACACCTGGGCCTACTTCGCCCCTTCGCCCAACCCGACCTGCCAAGCGGCACGAGGCAACAACATCCTCGTAGGAACCATCGGTGCAGGCATCGTGCGTTTCGATACGCTGGGCAACCGCACTGTACTGAACACCGCCAATTCGGCCTTGCCATCTGACACCATCACTTACCTCGTCATAGACGCCGCGGAAAACTGGTGGATGATTCAAGCCAACGGCATCAGTCGTTTTGACGGGGTCAACGTACAAACCTGGACACCGGAGCAAATGGGGTTGTCCGCCTTTACATTGATACGCGAAATGAAAGCCGCGCCCGACAGCAGTATGTATGCTGTTACCGACAACGGTGTGGCGATTTTCAAGAACGGCGCTTGGTCGGTATTGAATACCTCCAATTCGGGACTGCCGACCAACAACGTCTGGGATGTGGCTTTCGGCCCCGACGGAAAACGCTATTTCGCCACAACTGGTAGCGGGGTCGTTATTCAAGATGGCAGCAACTGGACTTCCTATACCACGGCCAATACTGGAATTACCCTTTTTAATAACGTATTTTCTGTGGCATTTACAACGGAAGGGGTCCTTTGGGCTGTCGGGGGGACAGCGCCTTTTACCGCAATCCGGCTCGCTAAATTTGAAGCCGGGACCTGGTCAGCTCTTACGCCTGCCAATATCGGTATGACTCCGCCGGTGATTTTTAGAAAACTGACAGCCGGTAGCGCAGGCCAGCTTTTTATGACTACTTCTTCCACCGTTTCCATCTTGAAGCAAGGCACCTGGACACATTATCGTGAGCAGGAAATCGGTTGTGTTAAAAGTTCAGAGATTGCACCGGTCGAGGACGGGGCAGGACGTATATGGGTGCACACCACCTGTCAGTTGGCCCGCTTCGACGGTCAAACATGGCAAGGATTGAGTTTGGGTTTGCCCGGCCCGCCCGATGGCATCCTGTTCGACGGTATCGCCGAGGGCACTGACGGCAGCATCTGGTTCGGCACCTACGAAGGAGGATATATCACACGCCTGAAAAACGACGATTCCTGGGAGCAATTCCACCCTACAAATTATGGCACAACCAATCGCAATGTGACCAGCGTACAGGCCGCTCCCGGCGGACAGATGTGGTTTGGTCTCGAAAATAGCGAAATACTGCGTTATGTCAACGGCGAATGGACCTTTTTCGACACCTGTGCTGTCCAATTCCCCGGCCATTTTGTCGTTAACGCAGCCGCTGCGCCCAACGGCGACCAATGGTTCTCCTTCGCGCTATTGTCAGGGCAAGGCTTCTTCGGCTTAGCTCGTTACAGCGCTGATGGACAGTGGCAATTCTTTTCTGCTGCGAATGCTCCTTTGACCAATTGTTATATTCGGAAAATAATTTTTGAAGCCGACGGGACGGCGTGGTTTGCCACCACCTATAACGGAATACTTCGCTATAACGGCGCTGTCTGGGAATCCCTCACCGTCAGCAACTCCGGGCTGCCCAGCAACAAGGTTTATTACATAGACCAAGCGCCTGATGGCGCCATCTGGGCTTGTACGGAGTCTGGCCTGGCCCGCTACGATGGTCAAAACTGGACTACGCTCAACAGCGCCAATTCAGGCTTGCCTTCCGATGTGATATCGAGGGTCGCTTTCGACAAGGCTGGCGGTATGTACGTGGGTTATCCCCGCCCCGGTTTGCTCCCGACTGTAGCCGAATTGCGCGGCGGCACCTGGACTGAACTGATGCCGCTCATGCTGCTTCCCGGGCAAAATTTCAGTTACAATGAACCGGATGCCTTTATCGTGGACAGCCAAAACCGGCTCTGGTTTTCCGAGTTCTTCAATCCCGGAGTATTTCGCTACGACCCGATGCTGGTGAACACCGACGACATGTTTTCATCGAAAAAGCAAATTCATATTTTTCCCAATCCTGCTTCCAGTGTGATTTATCTGGAAATATCCGATTGGGAAAACCAACAAATTCAACTCCGCGTGACGGACACTTTTGGACGGCTAATATTCCATCAAAAACCAACTTCAAATGCCGGTGTGCTGACGCTCGAACTGCCGACCGACTGGCCTACGGGCATTTATTGCCTCGAAGCCCTGAACGAAAAAGGCGAGCGTCGAATCGGGCGTTTTGTGCGTGCGGCGAAGTGATGTTTTTTCTTTTCCCCAAAATGAAAGTGGCTTCCGTGTCATACGCGGAGGCCGCTTTTTTGTGCCGCCAACCTTTAGTTGGTGATTTGTGTAACACCAACTTTTTTTCGCCCTGCTTGGTCTTCCCCCGCCTTCCCGAAGTCTCGGGATGTCTTTTGACCAAGCGCCCGCCGCGTGAGATGTTTCAAAAAAACCTATTTTTGCACAAAATCGAACAAATGACCCAAGGCGAACGGGAATAACTTGAACGAGACTACGCGCTTTGCCTTTATCTGCTGGATTATTACGCCAAAAATAGGGAGGCCATCAAAAGCATGACCGACAAAGAACACCAGGAGCACATTGACGCGATTTTGGACGAGATAATCCACCTCAGGAAATTGTTGGAAGAAGATAACAAAAACACAAAAAAATGACCGCTCAACAAGAACTCCAGACATGGCTCGAACAGCACCGCCAACTCGACAGCGAGGCTGCGCGGGAGCAGTTTTATCAAAATCTCCTCGCTACCCTCGGTGAGAAAGACAGCGACGACCTTCGCGAAGGATTGCTCGCGCTTAAAGAGTCGGTGCGAGCCAGCCGAATCAAGGCAGAAAAAATGTCGCAAACCCAACTGGCCGGGTCGTTGCAGGTTTTTCCCAAAAACCGCGAAGAGCAACAACTTCTTCAAACGCTGCTGGAACGCATGGACATTCCTTTCAAAATGAGCGCTTAACCGCCAAAGACAACCTGCCAGGAGCAAATCCCTGATCCTTGCCCCCCCTCTTCCTTTTCGCTCCCCTCTTTTCTGCCGTTGTTGGCGTCCTTCTGCCGTTGTTGGCGTCCTCGCCAACAACAAGCGGCGGAGCTCGAAGCCCAGCAAAGGAGCTCGCTTTTCGCCGGGCCTCCCGCGCGAGGTGTCGTTGGCGGGGACGCCAACAACGGCGATGAAGCAACCTCCGCCGACAAGGATTGGGACGAGAAAGGCTACACCGCTGAGCAATTCAAAAAAGAACATACGCATCGCAATGACCTACACTGAAGTAGATTCCTCCATGATAGACCTCGTCGGCTACGACGAAAAAGAACAAGCGCAGGAAGTACGCTTTGTCACTTCCGGTCTCACCTACCGCTACTACGACGTGCCGAAAGAGAAATACGAGGGGCTGATGAACGCTTCCTCCAAAGGCAGCTATATGCGCGGCTGCATCATTGATTTTTACGACTACGCCAAAGTGAGGGGCGGAAAACGGCGACGGTGGTGAGCCACATCACCGCGCCACCACCATTTTCCGCGTGAAAACTTGATGGCCTATCACGACCGATATGTAATAGGTGCCGGGGGTATGGGCGCTCAAATCAATCGGGAGGCTCAGCGTGCTGGTGGTCGCTTCAGGTACTGCCCAAAGCAAGCGTCCTGCCGCGTCGCTCGCCGTCACCCGCACGAGCGCAGGCCGATGCAGTTGAATCAGCAACAAGGCACGTCCGTCCGTTGGGTTGGGCGAGAGCGCGAACTGCTGGAAAACGAGCGCTTCGAGCGTGCTGACGAGGGTTTCCACCGTGATGGAAGCGGTGTAAGTGCATTGCCCCGCGTCGGTAATGATGACGGAGTAAGTGCCGCCGGGTATGTTCAGCAGGTGCTGAGAAGTCGCGCCATTGCTCCAAAGAAAAGTGAAAGGCGGGTTGCCCCCCGCGATGCTCAATTGGATGGCGCCGTCGTTCGCACCGGGTGCGGATTCAGGTGTGCCAGTGATGGAAACAATGCCGTCGGTGGGCGCTTGCGTCACCTCGAAGGGGAACGTGGTGGTGCAGCCATTTGGCCCGGTGGCGATGTATGTGTAGTTGCCCGCCTCGCACACCACGACCGAGTCAGCTGTCAATTCAGGAAAAAGCTGGTAAAAGAAAGCCGTCACGCAGGGGTGTTCGCAGTCTAATTGTCCGTAAGGCTCCAAAATGACCAGCGGGCCAATCGTGTCAATAGTGACCATCGCCGCTGCTTGCGCGCTGCACCCGTTGGGCGAAGTCACTGTCAGCAGGTATGTTCCCGGCATCGTCGTGCTTGGGTCTTCCAGCGAGGAGGTGAAGCCGCTCGGTCCTGTCCACAGGAACGTGCTTCCGGGTGTGGAAGAGCCGCCGGCAAGTTGCACGGTTGGGTTGTTGCAGGTGATAGAGCCGCCTGCGGCGGTTATATCGGGCAGCGTTCCGTCGCCTTCTATGGCAATGGAAGTGGTGGTGGTGCATCCGTTGCTTGGATTGACCGCCATCAAGAAATAAGTGCCGGGTATGGTGATTGCCACGTTGGAAGCATTGGAATGAAAAGCGCCGGGGCCTGACCAAGTGTAGAGTGTGCCGGGCACGGACGAGGTGGCCATCAAGGCGATAGTTGGCGAACTGCAAGTGATGAGTCCAATCCCTGCTATGCTGATGAGCGGCGAGATGGTGTCGGCGGCAATTTCGAGCGGTTGGCTCGCGGAGCAGCCATTGAGTTTTGATTGGGCGAGCAAAGTGTAGGAGCCTGCTGCACAGAGGCTAAATGGGGATGTGCCGGGCAACAGTACACTATCCAAATAGTATTCGATTTCGGGAAAATCGGGAAGATGAAGCGCAACGCATGGGTTGTTGCAATCAACAACGAGGTCAGGAAAGGGTGGAATCACCGGGATACTGTAATCACCCAAAATGGAGACCTCGTCGAATTGAACACAGCCGTCGGGAAAAGTAGCGGCCACCGTGTAAATGCCCGTCGTGTCAATCAAGACACTTTGGCCGCTCGCGGCAAAATTATTGGGGCCTGACCATTGAAACGCCGCACTGGTTGAGTCACTAAAAGCCGTCAGGGTTATTTCCGGGGTGGCGCAATTCAAGGTATTTGTTTCACTAACAATGCTCACGGTTGGCGGCGTATATGAAGGCGAGAAGACGGATGCCCTCACCCCTGTGCTATTGTTCCAATAAACGCCACCACCCGGCGAGGTTTGCGATTTGATAGCTCGAACCTGATAGTGCAGCGTATCCGTTGAGGGGTTATCGTCCGTGAATGTCGTGGCGGCGATGGCCTCTGTTGTAAGGCGCGTGTAGGCTCCGTGTTTTTCCTTAGAGCGATAGATGTGGTAGCCCACCACGTCGTCGTCAGGCGAGGGCTTCCACTCCAACGATACCTTGCCGCACGCGGCGACGGCGCTCACGTTCGAGGGTGGAGCCACGATGTGTGCTCGCACGGTGGGGTCGCCGAGCAGCGCGACATGGGCGCCGCTCCTGCCAAAAGTGTTGAAATAGGCGTTGTTGAACTGCGCGTTTTGGGTTTCCTTCATGCAATAGCCCATGGTCTCGCCCGAAGCCAGCGCCTGATAGAAATGGTGAGGCCGACCCGCCCATGCACAAGTGAGAATGCCGCCCCGCGAGGCCAGTGCCGCAGGCATGAGCGGGTTGGTTTCGTAGTCCCAGTCGCCGTGATAGCTCCCAAAGATGTTGGAGAAAACGATGTTCACTGTGTCATTGGCAAAATTCCCGCTATTGCCCACGCCTCCTGCGCTGGTGTATGTGCCGGGGCCAGTTCCGTAGCCCATCAAATAACGCTGCGGGTGCGTGTCGTCAAAGAAATCCGCACTCGACACATTGGCCGCCCCCACCAATGGATAAGCATTTCTGAACCCGTTGGCAGCGAATGCTTCGCCGCTGAAATAGCCAAAATTGTCGTCCACCAATGCCTTTTGTTCCACCGTGTAGGCTCCTGTGCGCCAGTCATGGTTTTTATTCAAATACCGTCGGAGCAAGTCGGTGGTGGAAGCACCAAAAGTCCCCATAGTCAAGCGCCGAAAATCCACCCGACCTACTTCCAGTTCCACTGCCGAGGGAATGATGCTCTGGTCGAATTTGCCATCGCCGGGCACATTTTTGTTGGCTGCGCGTGTGGGCGAGCTGTTGTTCACCGCGATGTCGGTCCATGTGCCATCCACGTCGGCGTAGTAGGCATCGGCGGGCCAAGCGCCGGAGTGGTCGGAGTGGCCGTCCCAAGCGGAATTGCCCGAATAAGGCACGGGTATTTTGCCCAACAGCAACACGGCTCTCACCTCGGCGGGATTTGTGTTGAAGTCGGCAACGATGAGGTTTTTCACCGATTGCACCGTGGCGGTGCCATCCACGAAGTGTTCTTTTATGCGCCAGCCATCGCCCGAAAGGTCGTCGCGCAGGCGTTCCAGTTCAGCAGCCAGCGGCACTGCGAGGTCGGCATCCACCAGAAGCAAGAGCGTGCCGCGATGGTCTGTCACAGGCGCTTCCACGGCGACGTGCGCGTAGCCGTGCGCGGCGATGTTGGTGGTGCGTGCTATCCGGTACTCATAGGTTTGGCCAATTGCCACGTTGTTGTCTGACAAAGTGTTTTGAGTGCTGTTGGTCGCGCTGAGCAGCTGCACCCATTGGTTGCCTGCCTGTCCTTTGGTGCGGCGCTGAATGAGCAACGTGGAGGCGGTGGGGTTTTCCCAATTCAGGGTAATGTTGGCAGGGTTTGTGCTGACAGTAGCTGTCAGTGGAACGGTGGCGTCTTTCGGTGTTTGCGCGTTCGCGGTTCCGATTTTCAAAATAAAAACCAGGCAGGCGAGGGGGAATGTTGTGTTCATGGCCGTTGCAGATGAAACAAAGTGGAAATTGAATGCAAGATTCAACTTTAAGCGGTATTTGCTGCCCACCGAGCGCGTTATTTTTCAAAACACATAGCCGCCGAGAATTTTAAAATCCGCACTTTCGCGCCTCGAAAACAACACTCGCACAGCGCGACAAATAATCATCATCATGTCCCACATTGTCAAACTATCCAATGCCGACATTAGCCAACAAGATGGCAACGTCGTGCTGGAAAACATCAATCTCACCATCGGAGAAGGAGAATTCACCTATCTTATAGGCAAAACAGGGAGCGGAAAAACCAGCCTGCTCAAGACACTCTATGGCGCGCTGCCGCTGACGAAAGGATTTGGCGAAGTCGCTGGCTTCGACTTGCGGAGCCTCCATCGCGGCAATATGCACCTGCTGCGCCGCAAACTCGGCATCGTCTTTCAGGACTTCAACTTGCTGACGGATAGGAATGTGGAAGAGAACCTGCTCTTCGTGTTGCGCGCCACGGGATGGACCGACGCAGGCCTGATGAATCAACGTGTGACGGAGGTGCTGGAAGGAACAGGGCTGCCAGCCAAACGATATGCCATGCCTTACGAACTTTCCGGCGGCGAGCAACAGCGCGTGGTCATCGCCCGTGCCTTGCTCAACAAACCCGCGCTGCTCATCGCCGACGAGCCTACGGGCAACCTCGACCCTGAGACCAGCGACGATGTGCTGGTGTTGATGCGCAACCTCGCCCGGCAAAACCACACCGCCGTGTTCTGCGCCACGCACGACTACCGCATTCTGCAAAATTTTCCTGCGCGTATCATTCGCATCCAACACGGCAAGCTGATTGACGATGAGGGAGTGGCGATAAAATAAGTGGGGTGCGAGGGCAAGCGGGTTTTTGAATTTGCGTACCCTACCCGCATACGAAACCCTCCGTTTCATGCCATTCTGGCTAAAGGTTTTTTTGGAGAATTGTTATTTTGACAGCCTGCCAGCTGATGGGCAGGCTGTCAAAGTGATACAAGAACCAATCCTTGTCAATCAAACCGCTTCCAACTGTGCCAATTTTACTGACATACGCTTTCGACGCACTGTTTCCATGGGTTTGCGATGTTCCGTCTGAGCACGAAACCCTGTGGTGAACACATCGGACTTGCAAGCGGCGGCATACTCCACATGGTCGGCAAGGCGAGTGAGCGCCACGAGCACTATTGCTTCTTTTTCGCGGATGGCATCGGTGCGTTCCTTGCGCTTGAGTTCGGAATCGTCGAGCACGTTGCGCAGCTCGATGGATGCGTCGCGGAGGTTTTCCCACAATGTTTGCGGCTTGGGCAGATATGGATTCTGGTGTGTGTCGCGGAGAACGCGCTCGGCGAAGACGGCGAGTTTGGAGCCGTGCAGAAATAGAAAGTGGCGGTCGATATTCAACTTAGCGTGCATGACAAAACACATTTTTTTGAAAATTGGCAAACGGCAAATTCTGTTCCACAGTTTTGCCACAGTTAGCCATTTCGGGAAAAAAATATTCGGGAAAGTCTCGCAATCCAAGAATTTAACTTTTCTGCCTGCGCCGTTTGTTGTTCTGAAAAATATGCCCACAAAACCTGCCAGTTGCGAAATCGCCTTACTTTTGGCCGCTACTCATTTTCACCATTCGCTACTTACCATTTTCAAACATGAATCTGCACGAATATCAGGGAAAAGAACTGCTTAAGTCCTTCGGCGTAAAAATTCAGGAAGGCATCGTCGCATACAACGCGGCAGAGGCCGTGGAAGCTGCCAAAAAATTGAAAGAACTCCACAACTCCGATTGGTGCGTGGTCAAAGCCCAAGTGCACGCAGGCGGCCGCGGTAAAGGAGGTGGCGTGAAGCTGGCCAAAAGCCCTGAGCAAGCGGGCGAAATAGCAGGAAATATGCTCGGGATGCGCCTCGTCACCCCGCAGACCTCTGCCGAAGGCAAATTGGTGCGCAAGGTGCTGGTCGCGCAAGATGTGTTTTATCCCGGCCCCAGCGAACACAAAGAATTTTACATCAGCATCCTCACCGACCGCGGGCGTGGCGGCAACGTCATCATGTACTCTCCCGACGGCGGCATGGATATCGAAAAAGTGGCGGAAGAAACACCCGACCGCGTGTTCTTTGAGCCAGTAGACCCTCTGTTGGGCTTGCGCCCATTCCAAGCGCAAAAAGTCGCTTTCAACCTCGGGCTAAGTGGCCAAGCTTTCAAGGAAATGGTGGATTTTGTGCAAAAGCTCTACGCAGCTTTTGTTGGCTCCGATGCCAGTTTGTTTGAAATAAACCCTTGTCTGAAAACCTCCGACGACCGCATCATCGCCGTAGATGCCAAGGTGACGCTCGACGACAACGCCCTTTTCCGCCACAAAGACCTCGAAGCCATGCGCGACAAGGACGAGGAAGACCCCGCCGATGTGGAGGCGCAGGAATATGACCTCAACTACGTCAAACTCGACGGCAACGTGGGCTGCATGGTGAATGGTGCCGGCCTTGCCATGGCTACCATGGACTTGATAAAACTTTACGGCGGCGAGCCTGCCAACTTCCTCGATGTGGGCGGCACCGCAGACGCGGAACGGGTGGAGAACGCTATGCGGTTTATCCTAAAAGACCCGAATGTAAAGGCCATTCTCATCAACATCTTTGGGGGCATCGTGCGCTGCGACCGCGTGGCGCAGGGCGTGGTGGATGCGTACAAAAAAATCGGCGATATCCCAGTGCCGGTCATTGTCCGACTACAAGGCACCAACGCCGACATTGCCAAAAAAATCATTGACGAATCCGGCCTGAAAGTAATGGGCGCGGTGGAGTTCCAAGAAGCGGCGGATTTGGTGGCAGAGGTGTTGAAAAAGTGACAAGGCGCGAGCATCGCGCTGACAGGTATGAAGCCAAGGTGCCATCCCCAAAGGGATGGCACCTTTTTTTGAACACGCTCACGAAAAACCTGAATCCGCGCCCTCCGGCTTCCACCTTTCACACTCCCTGAGTTTGCCGCAAGCGCCTACAGGTTCCCCCTTTTCAACTCCTCTACTGCCCAATTTGCTGCCCGCGCCGTGAGCGCCATATAGGTGAGCGAGGGATTTACTACCCCGTTGGAAGTCATGCAAGCGCCGTCGGTGACAAACACGTTGGGGCAAGCATGGATTTGGTTCCATCCGTTGAGCACCGAAGTCTTGGGGTCGCGCCCCATGCGAGCCGTGCCCATTTCGTGGATACAGAAGCCGGGGGCAGGGTTGGAGTCGTAGGTGTTGACGTTTTTCAGGCCGGCGGCCTCGAGCATCTCGGCGGCATCGTTGGCCATGTCCACGCGCATTTTGCGTTCATTCTCCTTGAACTCGCAATCAATATCGAGCGTCGGCAGTCCCCATTTGTCTTTTTTGTAGTGATTGAGCGTCACCTTGTTTTCATAGTAAGGCAAGTGTTCGCCCCAAGCGCCCACGCCGAAGCCCCATTTGCCTGCTTCGGTGAGCGCCTGTTTGAAGTCCGCGCCGATGCCCTCGTCTATGGATGCGCGGCCACGGCTTGCGCCACCCTGATAGCCGAATCCGCGCAGGTAGTCGCGTTTGTCGGCATCATTCACATTGCGGAAGCGGGGGATGTAGGTGCCGTTGGGTCTTCTGCCGAAATAGTAAAATTCCTGAAAATCGTCAGTGTCGCCATAAGCGCCCACGCCGTAGTGGTGGTCCATGAGGTTGTGGCCGAGTTGTTCGCTGTCGTTGCCGAGGCCATTGGGGAAGCGGCGCGAGGTCGAGTGGAGCAGGATGGCCGCCGTGCCGAGGGTGGAAGCGTTGCAAAAGATGATTTTGGCAAAATAGTCGTAGGTCTGCATGGTCTCGGTGTCCACGATTTTTACGCCGATGGCGCGACCTTTTTGTTCGTCATAAATAATGGAATGAACATTGGAAAAGGGTCGAATCGTCAGTTTGCCAGTAGCCTTTGCGGCAGGGAGGGTAGCCGAGTTGCTGCTAAAATAGGCTCCAAAGGGGCAGCCGCGCTCGCAGCGGTTGCGAAACTGACAGGACCCGCGCCCATTGTGAGGCACTGTCAGATGTGCCACTCGACCGATAATCATGCGGCGTGCTCCTTTGTAGTGTTCCTCTATGCGCTTGGCCACATGTTTTTCCAGCACGTTCATTTCCATCGGGGGCAGGAATTCGCTGTCGGGCAGCACAGGGATGTTTTCTGTGGAGCCGCTGATGCCCGCGAATTTTTCCACATAACTGTACCAGGGCGCGAGGTCGGCATAACGAATGGGCCAATCCACTCCGTATCCGTCTTTGGCATTGGCTTCAAAGTCGAGGTCGCTCCAGCGATAGGTCTGTTTGCCCCAAAGGATGGAGCGCCCGCCGACGTGGTAGCCGCGAATCCAATCGAAGGGCTTGACTTGATTGTAGGGGTTGTCCACGTCGCGCACAAAAAAGTGTTTACTGGCCTCTCCGTAGTTGTACACCTTGCTTTGGATGGGAGATTCGCGGCGGTCGGCGGGGGTGACGCTGCCGCGATATTTCATTTCCCAGGGGTTGAGGTTGGCGGTGGGGTAGTCGGTGACGTGTTCCACCATTCGACCACGCTCGAGCACGAGGGTTTTCAAGCCTCTTTCCGTCAATTCTTTGGCAGCCCAGCCGCCGCTGATGCCGGATCCGATGACGATGGCATCGTAGGTGTTCTCAAGGGTAGCGCGTAGATTTAAGTTCATTTTCAGAATGTTATACCTTGATTCGCTATGATTTGTCAGATGCTCAGTATTGCTCTCCTTGGTTTCGCGCGGATTGTGTTTGTGGCCATGCCCAAAATTTGGCAGCGCGAGGCATAGAAGCTTTTTTTAACGCTGCGTTGGGTTCATTTCGCTTTTGGCAATTTCACGGTGAAGGTTGTTCCTTTCCCGATTTCAGATTGTTTCACGAAGATTTTTCCACTATGGTATTCCTCCACTATTCGCTTGGAGAGAGAAAGGCCAAGTCCCCAGCCGCGTGTTTTGGTGGAATAGCCGGGCTTGAAGACGGTTCCGAATTTGCCGGGCGGAATGCCCTTGCCAGTGTCGGTGATGTCCAAGCAGACATACCTGCCCTCTTCATAGACTTGGGCTGTTATTTTTCCCATCCCGCCTTCTAATGCGTCAATCGCGTTGCGGAGCAAGTTTTCGACGACCCAATCGAACAAGGGCGCATTGATGCCGACCATGAGTGGCGAATGTTCCGATGGTGCCGGAAAATCGAACTCGACCCTTCGGGGCGCGCGTCGCTGCATATAGTCACGGTTTTTTTCCAACTGCTCAAACACATTGGTGGGGGTCAAATCGGGGGCGGCACCAATTTTTGAAAAGCGGTCTGCCACCAGTTCAAGGCGGGTCACGTCGTTGCGCAGCTCGTCGAGCATCTCTTGGTTGTCGGGGCGCTCTTCGTTGACGGCTTTGAGCGTCTCTATCCAGCCGAGAATGGCCGTGATGGGTGTGCCCAACTGATGGGCGGTCTCTTTGGCCATGCCGAGCCACACCTGATTTTGCTCGGCCCGACGTGCCGTGCTGAAGCCGATATAGCCCAACGCAATGAAGGCTGCTATGAGCAGCAATTGTACGACGGGGTACAGCTCTAGCCACCACAGCAGGCGAGAGTGGGTGTAAATCAGTGTTTTGTGGATGTCGGGTGGCAAATGGATTTCGATTCTCCCTGTGTCTTGTTTCGTCATCCGGTCGAGCGCCTTTCGCACTTCCTCTATTTCCATGGTGTCCAAGTTGCGCTCGTCAATGTTGCGATATGCCTCGATTTCGCCTTTTTCATTGAGCATGACAATGGGGATGGTGGTGTTTTGCTCAATGATTTTGAGATGCAGGGTGAGGTCTTCATAGTTGGCGAGCGTGTCTGTTCGGGTTTTGGTCAACATACGCATGGCCTCGGCAAATTGTTCGGCCTGCTGTTTCTCTCGCTCGATGAGTTGGTCGGCCAGAAATCGGGTATAAAAAAGCGAGATGATGATAATGAGTACACCTCCTGCGGCCAAGTACCACTTCCAATATGATGTGCGGGTGTAGATGTCCATTTTGCTCGATAGAATGGGCGAAAGTATGATTTCGATGAAAAACGCCTCGCAAAGATTTTTAGCGTTTGGGGTGACGATTGTGCGAACTTTACCGAACTGATAAGCCGCCTATGTCCGTATATTTTGTTTTACGAAGCGAAAGTTGTTTAACTTTTTGGCTTGTGTTCGTTTTTTGTTTAAACAAAACGACTTCGTTCGTGTTTGAGCGGCTTGTAATGTTGGTCAAGTAAAAAAAGTCCATGTCGAAAAAAGTAATAGTCATCGGTTCTGGTTTTTCTGGGTTGTCTGCTGCGTGCAATTTGGCTGCTGAGGGCTTTGATGTCACCGTTTTGGAAAAAAACGAAGTGCCGGGCGGTCGTGCGCGCCAATACGAAGCGGAGGGTTTTGTGTTCGACATGGGGCCGTCGTGGTATTGGATGCCCGATGTGTTTGAGCAGTTTTTCGCCCGCTTTGGCAAGAAGGTTTCGGACTACTACGAATTGAAAAGGCTCAGCCCATCATACTCGGTTTGGTTCGGCGAAAACGAGCGGCTCGATGTGCCAGCCTCTATGGACGAGTTGGAGGCCATGTTCGAGCGGCTCGAGCCGGGTAGCTCGCCCAATTTGCGCAAATTCCTAAAAGAGGCGGCATATAAGTATCGGGTGGGGATGACGGAATTTGTGCACAAGCCCAGCGATTCTATCATGGAGTTTGCGGATTGGCGTATCGCGGCCAGTTTGTTGCGGTTGCAGATGTTTACCTCGCTTTCGAGACACGTTCGGAGTTTGTTTCGCAACGAAAAGCTCATCCAGCTGCTCGAATTTCCGGTACTTTTTCTGGGAGCCACGCCACAAAAAACACCCGCGCTCTACAGTTTGATGAACTATGCCGATATGGCGCTCGGCACTTGGTATCCGCTCGGCGGAATGTTCAAAATCGTGGAAGGCATGGTATCGCTGGCACGCGAGCTGGGGGTGGCATTCGAGTTGGGGCAAGAAGTGTCGCATATCTACGTCCCGAACGGCCACGCTACGCGGGTCAGCACCAAACAAGGCCGCGAATATCAGGCGGATGTGATAGTGGGGGGCGCTGATTATCACCACATAGACACTCAGTTGCTCGCTCCTCACGCACGCAATTATTCCGAAAAATATTGGGAAAAGCGCACGCTCGCGCCTTCGTGTTTGCTTTATTATATTGGGGTGAACAAGCGCCTTGGCAATTTGGAACATCATAATCTTTTCTTCGACGAGGACTTCGGCCAACATGCCAAAGAGATTTACGAAAGTCCCCAATGGCCTTCCAAGCCGCTTTTTTACGTCAGCGCCCCTTCTCAAACTGACCCTTCGGTCGCGCCAGCAGGGTGTGAGAACCTGTTTTTGCTCGTTCCCGTAGCGCCGGGTCTGAACGACACGCCTGAAATCCGCGAGCGCTATTATCACCTCACAATGGAGCGATTGGAACGACTGACGGGGCAAAACATCCGCGCTCATGTGGTTTACAAACGCTCCTACGCACATTCCGACTTTGTAAACGACTATCACGCTTTCAAAGGAAACGCTTACGGCTTAGCCAACACTTTGCTCCAAACTGCCTTTTTGAAACCAAAAATGAAAAGCAAACGAGTCAAAAATCTCTTTTACACGGGTCAGCTGACCGTGCCGGGACCGGGGGTGCCGCCCTCGCTCATCAGCGGTCAAGTGGTGGCGAAAGAAATTGCCAAAAGATTCCTGTGAGCCCCTACATCCGCAAAAAACGGCCCGCTCCGCTTGGCCGGACAAGCCTTCAAACCAGAAACCTTCAAACCTTTCCTTTGCATGAACCATCTCCAACTTTATCACAACACTTGCTTTGAGTGCAGCAGCCTGATTACCCGAAGGTATTCCACCTCGTTTTCGATGGGGATTCGACTGTTCCACCCGCGATTCCGGTCGCCCATTTACGGCATTTATGGTTTCGTGCGCTTTGCCGACGAAATCGTGGACACCTTTCACGACTACCCCAAGGAGGCATTGTTGAAGCGTTTCCGCGACGACACTTGGCGAGCTATCGAGGAGCGCATCAGCCTCAACCCTGTGCTACATTCGTTTCAACAGGTGGTGCATCAGTATCACATCGAGGCCGAGCTGATTGATGCGTTTTTGCGCAGCATGGAAATGGACCTCACCAATGCAACCTATGATTCGGAAGGCTACGACGAGTATATCTATGGCTCGGCAGAGGTGGTGGGCTTGATGTGTCTGAGGGTGTTTTGCGAAGGCAATGAGGCTCAATATCAGAGTTTGAAAGAACCCGCCCGACGTTTGGGCGCGGCATTTCAGAAAATCAATTTCTTGCGCGACATCAAAAGCGATTTCGATGAGCGCGGTCGGGTTTATTTCCCCGGCGTGGACTTTCAGCGCTTCACCAACGAGGAAAAAAAACGCATCGAAGCAGACATCAAAGCCGACTTTGATGCTGCCTTGGAGGGTATTCGCAGGCTGCCACGCGGGGCGCGATTCGGGGTCTATCTGGCATACAAATACTACACACAGCTGTTCGCCAAAATCAAAAGCGCCCCTGCGCAACGAGTGGCACAAGAGCGCTTCCGAGTGTCGGACAAGCGAAAAGTCTATTTGCTGTTCAGTTCAGCCGTGCGGCACCAACTGAATTTTTTGTGACCTAACAATGCTTTGCCGTATCAATCGGCGTATCCGACAAAACGATACGAACTATGACTATGGCCCGTGTGCGTGCACACGGGCCTTTTTTGTGTCTCAAGGCTTCAGATTGGCTAGCCAGTTGGCGATTTTGTCCATGTCGGCCTTTGGCACTTTTTGGGCGGCCATTGGCACATAACCCGGCCAGTTGGAGGGTTCGGGCTTGGCGACTAATTGGGCGATGCGCTTGGCGGAATATTTTTTGGCGGCAATGTCCGTCCAAAGCGGGCCGACGAGTTTGCGGGTCATGGAGTGGCAAGCGGCGCAGCCGTGTTTGTCTAAAAGCGCCTGAACGTCAGCGGGAATCTCTGGTGGGGTGGCGGGGCGCTCGGCGGGTTTGAAAGCTGCGAGCAGCAACAAGAAGGGGAGGAACGCGAGTGTTTTTTTCATATAAAAACTTGATTTGGAAATATCAGACGCAAAAGTTCAAAGAATATTCGAGGCGCATAGATAACGTATTTCAAACAATATCAAAATGGGTTTGGGATTGCTCACATTCCTACTTCATTCGCCAAGGGCCGCTCTTTTTCAAAATCCGTGATGTTTTGCAAGGTCACGGTGGCGATTTCAGACAGCGCCTCGTCGGTGAAAAAAGCCTGATGCGCCGTGATGAGCACATTGGGGAACGACATCAAACGCAGGATGAGCTCGTCTTGAATGATGGTCTCCGAATGGTCCTGAAAAAACAGGTGTTCTTCCTGCTCGTACACATCAAGGCCAAGGTGGCCCAAGCGTCCCGATTTTAGCGCGGCCACCACTGATTTGGTATCAATCAACGCGCCGCGCCCGGTGTTGATGAGCATGGCGCCGTGTTTCATCTTTTTCAACGAGTCGGTATTGATAAGGTGGCGTGTTTGCTCGTTGAGCGGGCAGTGGAGCGATACAATGTCGGCGGCAGCAAGCAATTCATCGAGCGCGACATAGCGAGCGCCCTCACCGACGAGCGCAGCGTTTTCATGCACATCAAAAGCCAACACGCGGCAGCCAAAACCAAGCATGATTTGGGCGAAGACGGAGCCTATTTTCCCGGTGCCGACCACGCCTACTGTTTTTCCGTACAAGTCGAAACCCGTCAGCCTGTCGAGCGAAAAATTGCCTTCGCGCACCCGGTTGTAGGCTTTGTGCGTCTTGCGGTTGAGCGTGAGGATGAGCGCGACCGTGTGCTCCGCCACTGCATGGGGCGAATAGGCAGGCACACGCACCACTGGGATGCCATGCGCTTTTGCGGCGGCTATATCCACGTTGTTGAAACCCGCACAGCGCAAGGCAATGAGCCGTATTCCTTTCTCTTTCAGGATTTTAATCACTTCTGCATTGCATTGGTCATTGACAAAAATGCAGACCGCTTTGCATCCGGCGACCAATGTCGCGGTTTGCTCGTTGAGCGGTGTTTCCAAAAAAAGCAAGCGGTGGCCAGCACCAGCATTGAACCGCTCGAAGTAGGCGCGGTCGTAGGTTTGGGTGGAAAAGAAGGCGACGGTCATGGGCTTCCATCGTTATGTTTGAGAAAGTATTGGAGCAACTTCGGGGGGCGGGGTTGCGTGATTAGCAGCATATGTCGCGCCGCCAAATTTTGGGCATGGTTATACTTCGCGTCGTCAAGTGTCGAAGTCCTGATTCATTCAAAATCAGGGAGGGCAATCACATCTATTCTCGGTTTGTAAGAGATGTCATCTTTTGAGGAACGAAAAAGGAGACATCTCGGCCTGTCCTTGCGGTGTCACCCCTCCATTCTTATGGGATGACCCCTCAGAACCCGACAAAGCGAGCATCGTCGGAGCAATCACGGTCACTGTACAAATCCTAACGAATCCAGGTGTGATTCCCTGCGGGACTGCTTCTTCACAAGTTCCGTTTCTTCATCTCTTTCACCGCAAAATCCGCCGCTCTCGCCGTCAGCGCCATATAGGTGATGGAGGGGTTCTGCGCTGCGCCCGAGGTCATGCACGAGCCATCGGTGACGAACACATTGGGCACGGCATGGAGTTGGTTGTTTGCGTTGAGCATGGAGGTTTTGGGGTCGCGTCCCATGCGAGCAGTGCCCATTTCGTGGATGCCTCGTCCGGGTGGTTCGTGCGAGTCGTCGGCGCGAATGTTTTTGAAACCAGCCGCTTCGAGCATTTCCTGTCCTGTAGCCAGCATATCCTTCACCATCGCTTCTTCATTTTCTCGCCATTGGCAGTCAATATCGAGCGTCGGCAGGCCCCAGGCATCGCGCAAGTCCCGATTGAGCGTCACTTTGTTGTCGAAATGAGGCAGGCACTCTCCCATGCCAAACAAGCCGCCGCCCCAGAGGCCGGGCCGTGTCATCGCTTTTTTGAACTCTGCCCCAAAGCCGTCTTGCCCCGCGCCGCCGTAGAACGCAGGTCCGCGCTCCACGCTACCGCCGAAGGCATAGCCGCGTGTAAACGCCGTTTGTTTGTCGTTGGCAAAATTGCGGAAGCGTGGCACATAGAATCCCACGGGTCGCCGCCCTTTGTGGTAGTGGTCGAGGTAGCCCTCGTACTCTCCCGACACGCGGGCGCGGTAGCAGTGGTCCATCAAGTAGTGGCCAAGCGTGCCAGAGTCGTTGCCCAGCCCCTCGGGGAAACGGGCGCTCACGCTGTTGAGCAAAATCTGGGTGGTGGGCAGGGTGCCTGCGTTGAGGAAAATGATTTTTGCCTGATATTCAATGACTTCTTTGGTGTTGGCATCTATCACGCGCACCCCCGTCGCGCGGTTTTTCTTTTCATCAAAAATAACGGACTCCACGATGCTGAATGGCCGCAGCGTCATTTTCCCGGTCTTTGCTGCCGCAGGGAGCGTCACCCCATTGCTGCTGAAATAGGCCCCATAAGGGCACCCTCGATGGCATAGGTGTCGGAACTGACAGGGAGTGCGCCCATGGATGCTTTGGGTAAGATTGGCGCTGCGCCCATGCACGAGCGTGCGTCCGGGAAAGTTGCGCTGAATCGCGTCGCGCAGGTGTCGTTCGGCAATGGTCAATTCGATGGGCGGCAGGAACTCGCCATCGGGAATCTGGCGCAGCCCGTCGCGGTTGCCGTTGATGCCTGCAAAACGCTCGACATAACTGTACCACGGCGCAATGTCCTCATAGCGAATCGGCCAGTCCACCCCGTGGCCGTCCTGCAAATTGCTTTCAAAATCAAAATCTGCCCAACGGTACGTCTGCCGCGCCCACATGAGCGATTTGCCGCCGACATGGTAGCCTTTTATCCATTCAAAAGGCTTCACCTGCGTGTAGGGATGCTCGGAGTCTTTGGCCCACAGGTGTTTGGTGCCTTCGTTGAAAGCGTAGCAGACGGACTGAATGGGGTAGTCCTTTTTCACATCGTCGTGCGGCACCCGATTGCGGTGCGGGAACTCCCACGGGTCGGTCAGGGCGGTCGTGTAGCCGCTGATGTGTTCGAGTGGCCGACCGCGTTCGAGCACGAGGGTGCGCAGGCCTTTTTCGCAGAGTTCCTTGGCGGCCCAGCCGCCGGAGATGCCGGAGCCAACCACGATAGCGTCGTATTTTCGTTTTTTGGCAGCGTTGATATGCTGATTCATGGGTTGTTTTTTTAAAAAAATGATTAAGGTTTTGTCATTTCGATGAAGAATCGGGAACCGTCCGCTCTGTGTTTTTTGTCATCCTGTCGGCAACGGTCCGCTTTGCGAGGGCAATCGCGCTTAGTTTTCTCACCGTAGATTGGGCGGTTCCCGATAGGATGACAAAAAAGGGGGGAGGACTCAAAACACCGGTGTCCAAGCCTTTGTATTTTCATTGATGAGCATATCGGGAATCCAGCCGCCGGGGATGGGGTCGTAGTTCAGCGCCTGCGTTGCGCCGATTTCAGAGGTAAAATAGCCGTTGATTGTCAGCCCTTTGAGTTGTCGCCAGAAGGAGTCCCCGTTTTTTTGCTCGGCTTCCAACAGTTGGCAAAATGCCGTGCGTTCGGCGGCGGAGCAGTCCGCGAACGACTTGCCATGCTGGGCGATGCATCGTTTTTCGGTCGTTTCCAGACCGCTCCAGAAGGCAGGGCGGCGGTCGGGCGGAAAACAATCCTCCACGATGACCGCGATGTATTCATGGACTTTGGCGGCTTTTGCCCCGGGCGTGTCGGTATCGGGCAGGATGGTATCGGCCATTTCGGCCAACAGCACGAGACGGTCGGCGGGTTGTCGCGACAGGGTGGGGTAGGGGTCGGCCATTGCCTTGGCGATGAGTTCTGGGGCGATGGTGATGCTGCCGATGATGAGGGCGGCTTTTTTTAGTGCTTCGCGTCGTTGCATGGAGAAAGTTGTTTGGCAAAAAAAGAACGAAGCAAAAGTAGTTTTCGCAAAATGCACACCAAGCGTTGTTTGACTTTTTTCACGTTATTTTTTTCCAAACAGTCTGCCAAATGCTCGTCAAGCCCAGTATGCCACCCGTGGCCAATCCGATGAAACTAATCGCTCGAAGATGTTTTGGAAAAACCACTGCGTGAAATACAAACTCGGTATGGTAATCGGAAAACCGATGCAGGTGTTGGTGGTGATGGCTGTGGCGCGGTATTCGGGAATGGCGTTTTGTGCTACCAACGCCGAGAATTGTGGCGAATCGGGCACCACAGTTGCGCCCCATGCCAGCATAAAAACCACGAAAACCGAAACTGGAAACCAAGCCATCAAGGGGGACAACAAAAGGCAAAGTAACGTCAACCTTCCGGTTGGCGGCCAACTGAAATTTGGCGTTACTTCTTCCCCGCAATCTTCACCAACTCGTTCAACTTCCACAGCGCGTCCATGGGGGTCATGGTGTTCAAGTCCAGCGCAAGCAGTTCTTCTTTGATTTTCATCGTGTAGTCGTCCACGTCGAAGATGTGGAGTTGGAGCGGCGCGGCGATGTTTTTGACTTTTTTCTTCAGATTCTCGGTCGAGGGTAAAGGGTTGGGGGCGGAGGGCGTGGAGCCATTTTGACCTTCAATCTTCTGCGCTCCGCTCTCGACCGATTTTTCCTCCAGTGTTTTCAAAATCTCGTTCGCTCGCTCCACAATCGTCTGCGGCATACCCGCCATGCGTGCGACGTGTATGCCAAACGAGTGGTTGGAGCCGCCGGGTACGAGTTTGCGCAAGAAAATGACCTTTTGACCGACCTCCTTGGTGCTGACATGAAAGTTGTGGGCGCGCTCGTGGGTTTCGGCGAGTTCGTTGAGTTCGTGGTAATGGGTGGCGAAGAGTGTTTTGGGCCGGGCGCGCTCGTTGTCGTGCAGGTATTCGGCGAGGCTCCACGCGATGCTGATGCCGTCGTAGGTCGAGGTGCCGCGCCCGATTTCGTCAAGCAGGATGAGTGAGCGGTCGCTGATGTTGTTCATTATCAAGGCTGTTTCGTTCATCTCGACCATGAATGTGCTCTCGCCGCCGCTGATGTTGTCGCTCGCGCCGACGCGGGTGAACATCTTGTCCACCAAGCCGATGCGGGCGCTTTGGGCCGGCACGAAACTGCCCATTTGAGCCAGCAGGACGATGAGTGCCGTTTGGCGGAGCAGGGCGGATTTGCCCGACATGTTGGGGCCAGTGATGAGGATGATTTGGACTGTTTCGTTGTCGAGATACACGTCGTTGGGGACGTAGGTCTCCCCGACGGGCAGTTGCGTCTCGATGACGGGGTGGCGGCCTTCGCGGATGTCGAGCACGGTGCTGTCGTCGAGTTCGGGGCGGATGTAGTGGTTTTTGGTGGCGACTTTGGCGAAGGAGAGGAGGCAATCGAGCCGTGCGACGAGGTGCGCGTTGTGCTGAATGGGCTGGATGTACTGCCCGATTTCTTCCACGAGGGCGCGAAAAAGCCGTTCTTCGAGTTCCAGAATTTTTTCCTCCGCGCCCAAGATTTTGGCCTCCAAGATTTTGAGCTCTTCTGTGATGTAGCGTTCGCCGTTGGCAATGGTCTGCTTGCGCGTCCATTCGGGCGGCACTTGGTCTTTCCATTTGGAGGTGACCTCGATGTAGTAGCCGAACACGTTGTTGAACGCGATTTTCAAACTGGGGATGCCCGTGCGCTCTATTTCGCGTTGTTGGATTTCGAGCAACAACTCTCGGCTGTTGCGCACGACGTGGCGCAAGTCGTCCAGTTCGGCGCTACAGCCATCGGCCATCGCACCGCCTTTGCGAATGTCGGCGGGCGGGTCGGGCGCTATGTCTTTTTCGATGCGTTCGCGCAGGGTCAGGCAGGGGTTCAGGCCTTCGCCTAATTTTCGCAAGGCTTGATGGTTGGTCAGTAAAAGTTGGGTTTTCAGGTGCTCGATGGCGAGCAATGCCCGTCTCAGCTGCATGGCTTCGCGGGGATTGATTTTGCCCACTGCCGTTTTGCTCATTAGTCGCTCCAAGTCGCCGATGTGCCGAATGTGTGGTGCTATTTCGTTGGTAAAGTCTTGATTTTCAACAAAAAAAGAAACCACGTTGTGCCGCTCCTGAATTTGCACCAGGCTGGTGAGCGGCAGCAACACCCATTTTTTCAAGAGCCTTGCGCCCATCGGCGACACGGTTTTGTCCAGCACTTGGAGGAGTGAGGTGCCTTGCTCGTGGTTGCTGCTCACGAGCTCGAGGTTGCGAATGGTGAAACGGTCGAGCCAGACGTATTTTTCTGTTTGCAGGCGGCTGAGCGAGGTAATGTGCGCCAGCCGCGTATTCTCCATTGCAGCGAGGTAGTGAAGCGCCGCACCTGCCGCCGTTTGGCCGAGGTCGAGTTCCTCTACGCCGAAACCTTTGAGGCTTTGGGTCTGGAAATGTTGGAGCAACTTTTCGCGGGCAAAGTCGCGGGTGAAAATCCAGTCTTCGAGGGTGTTGGTGTAGAACTTGTCGCCGTACTGCGCCACAAATTCTTTCATGCGGCTTTTGGGCAACACGATTTCGGCGGGTTTGAAACTTTGCAGGAGTTTGTCCACGCTCGCTGCGTCGCCTTCACTCACGAAAAATTCGCCGGTGGAAATATCGAGAAATGCCGCGCCGAATTGCTCGTGTGGCCCCCACGTCAGGGTCGCCAGGAAGTTGTTGGCGTTGTGGTCGAGCAAGGCATCGTCGGTGGTGACACCGGGTGTCACCACTTCTGTCACGGAGCGGCGCACCACCCTGCCCGGCACGGGTTTCTCCATTTGCTCGCATATCGCCACGCGATAGCCCGCCCGCACGAGGCGCGGCAGGTACATATCCATCGCGTGATAGGGGAATCCCGCCAGTTCGATGTCGGAACCGCCGTTGTTGCGACTGGTGAGCGTGATGCCGAGGGCGCGGCTGGTCTTCACCGCATCCTCGCCGAAAGTCTCGTAAAAATCGCCTACGCGAAACAGCAAAATGGCATCGGGATACTTGGTTTTCACCTGCACATATTGCTGCATGAGGGGCGTGGTGGCGCCACCTGTGGTGGTTGTTCCGTCTTTTTTCGTTCGTGCCATGAGGATAGTCGTTGTGCTCTCAGGGGTCAGTACGAGTAGGGGGCAACTAAGGTGGGGGGTAAAATTAGGGCGGGGCAAGCAACCCTGCTTTTTTTTCTTTCCACAAGGCGTTGGTCTTGCTGCTTTGGGATAATTTTGCCACCGCAAAAAGTCCATTTTCAAAATATCAGGCTGCACTCCTCTCTCATGTGGACCATTATCGAAGGTTTCAATCATCTCCAAAGAGAAGAAATAGACGCGCTGGTGGAAGCGCCCGCACTCATCACCGTCCTCGTTGGCATGGCCGATGGGCATCTCGACGGCGAGGAGCGTACATGGTCGGAGCGGCTGTTGCGCTCGCGCACTTACAACAATCCACGAGAACTGAATGAGTTCTATCGCGTGGTCGTGGAAGGGTTTTGGGCGCGGGTGCAGAGCGAAATCACCCATTTGCCAACCGACGCGGAGGCCCGCAATCGGGAAATCGAGAAACGATTGGCACGCCTCAATCCTATCTTGGCAAAATTGGACATTGAACTGGCCGCAGACCTCTACAAAGGCTTCGTGGGGCTGGCACACGAGACGGCCAAGGCTTCAGGCGGGTTTTTGCGCATAGGGGCCATCAGCCCGGAGGAAAAAAGGTGGGTTGGGCTGCCCATGCTGACGCCGATAGTGGCGCCGAAAAAGCCGGGAGAAGAAACCGATGTGGAAGAGACCGATGAATGGTAATTATGGTCACCCACCAGTTTGCTCCAACTGCTCCCATAGCCGCACCACCTCCACCGCTTCTTTCACGTCGTGTGCCCGCAAGATGTTGGCACCTTGTTGCAAGGCAACGACGTGCAGGGCGGTTGTGCCATTCAGCGCGTGCTCGGGACTGACTTTCAATACCTTGCAAATCATGGACTTGCGCGAAATACCAGCCAACACGGGCATGCCCGTCGTGTTGGCAAAAACGCGCAGATGCTTCAGTAGTTGATAATTGTGCTCCACCGTTTTGCCAAAGCCAAAGCCGGGGTCGAGCACAATGTCCTTCACACCCACGGCTCGCAATCGCGCTATTTTTTGAATAAAATAATCCAGCACCTCGAGTGTCACATTGTCGTAGTGCGGGGCTTGTTGCATGGTGGCAGGGGTGCCTTGTATGTGCATCAAAATGTAGGGTACTTCCAAACGAGCGACGGTTTCAAACATTTGTTCGTCGAACTGTCCGCCCGAAATGTCATTCACGATGGAAGCGCCTGCCGCCACCGCCGCTTGCGCCACGCTTGCCCGCCAAGTATCTGCCGAAACGATGGTTTTCGGAAAATGCCGCTGAATGGCCTCGACCACTGGCACCACCCTTTCAAGTTCCTCTTTTTCAGACACTTCCGCTGCACCCGGTCTCGATGATGCGCCGCCCACGTCGAGAATGGCTGCCCCCTCGGAAAGCATTTTTTCGGCCTGCCGCAAAGCTGCGTCCACACCTGCAAATTTTCCCCCGTCGAAGAACGAATCGGGCGTGACGTTCAGGATGCCCATGACGACGGGGCGCGATAGGTCGAGCAGTTGGCCGCGACATTGGAGGGTTGTTTGTTGCACGAGAGTTACTTGATTTTTAGAAATTTGACCAAATATGCCTCGCCCTTTGTGATGAGGCGCAAAAAGTATAGACCGGGTGAAAGATGGTCGGTTGAAAGGCGCGTGACCTCGCCTTCCACGGGCTGGTTGCGCTTCACGCGATATTGAAAATCGAGGATGTCAATCAAAGCGCCCTCGGCGGTGAGCGTCGGCACGTCGAAGTTTTCCAAGCGCACCCTGATGTCGCCCCCGGTGGGATTGGGGTAGGGTAGGAGCCGTTTGATGGGTTGGGGGCGCTGGCCGGGTTTGGCGCGTTGATAGACTTTGATATAGTCAATCTCCATCTGATTGGGAATCTTGGTTTCGGGCGGCGGTGGGCTGGTGAAGGGCGTGTTTTCGGCTCCAACTGCCACGTTTGCAATCACTTGCACCGGGTCGCCAAATCGAGGATACGCGGGGTCTTGCAGATAGGGGCCGGGAGCGATGTCGCAGGCGACGACGGGCAAGCCGCTCAGCGTGTAGTAGCGCGGAAACGAATATACCCGCACGCTATCCACCTCGACGTGCATGAAAAAAGGCTCATAGTCGAGCGCGATGAGGTGGAAATCCTTGGAAAAGTCGGGGCCTTGGAAGGTGTGCGAGGTGTGGATGCGCTCGTCGCCCCCCAGATATTTGAAAAAGCCTGTGTGAATACGGTTGGGCTTTCCGGTGCCAAATTCAAAAATATCAATTTCCACGCTCCAGCCAAACACCCAGAAGGCAGGCCAAAAACCGTCGCCTTGTGGAATTTTGCAGCGAATCTCGTAACGCGCATAGTCGGTGAATGCTTGCCGGGAGTGTACCATGCCGGAAGTGTAGTCGCGCTGCAAGCCATACCAACTGTCCGGTTCCTTTTTCACGATGAGTTTCAGCAGCCCGCCCTCGACCACCGCGTTTTCATCTCGATAGACCTGCCCTTCTTCGCCGTGGGTGCGGCAAAACGAACACTGGTCGGAGCCGCTATCGCCGTAGGGATACCAAGTCATCCACTTGTCGCGGTCGAGCGAGTCACCGTCGAAGTCATCGTGGAACACAAGTTCCCACGGCTCGTCGGCGCAGACATTGCCCCCCGCAAACCACACCTTCGAGAAGTGTTCGACTTGAGCGTGTAGGGGGGCATTGCCCATGATTACCAGTAGCCAACAGCACAAAGCGAGCGTTTTTTTCATGGCAGCCTATTTCATTTCTTTTATCCAAGCCTTCACGAGTTCAAGCCCTTCTTTGTGGGCGAGTTGCCGCCCTAGTTCGGGCATTCTGATGCCGGGGTCGTTGCTTTCCATGCGATAGACGAGGATGCTTTCGGCGGGTTTGCCGGGCACGATACCGAACCGCGCCTTGCCGCTTCCGCGACCCGCTGCCACGGGTGGTTTGTTCACGCCAAGTCGCTCGGGGTTGTTTTCAAAAATATCGAGAAACATACCGCTCGTGCTGGCTGGGCCGTGTGGGTTGTGGCAGTGGCCGCAGTTGGCATCGAGGTAGGCGCGGGCAGTGGATTGTTGTTCGTTGTTCGTCGGTCGTGGTTTGAGTCGGTAGTCGGCAAGGCGGGGGGCGGCATTGGGGTTGAAGTGGTCGGGCAAAGAAAGTTTTCCGGCTTTTTGCCAAGCAAGCAGTTGGTTTTCAGTGCCTTCCAGGCGGTTGAGTTGGCGGGCGGTGATGCCGAGCGGGACGAACTGACCATCGTAGGAGTGGCAGCCCTTGCATTGGTTGAGGTTGGGGGCCACATACTGGATGCTTTGTTTCTTGCCGTTTGCGTCGAGCCAGCTCACGGGAAAAGTCGCCCCGGTTACCTCGAGCAGGGCATCGGTTTGCTCGGTGTTCCACACGTATTCGAGTGCTTTCCAATCTTTTTCCTCCTTCACCAAAAGCCGCGTTTCGAGTATGCGGCGCCCTTTTTCGGGCTTTGAAAAATCGTGGGGGTAGTAGAAGTTTTTGATAATGACGGCCCCGACGGGGAAATCAAACGCCGCGCTGTCGCGGTAGGTCATCGCTGTTCCTTCGGGCAGGTAGATGAAGCGAGCTTTTTCGGCATAGTCCGAAAAAAGCGGGGCGTTCACCTCGTAGGGAAACACGTTCGGCGCGGGCGAGAGCGCGGCGAGCGCGCCGGTGAAAAATGGGTATTCCGATAATTTCATTTTTGGGGAAAACCCATTTCCCTCCCATCGCAAAGCTGACAGGACGAACGTGGCGGCCAGAATTGCCAAGAATGTTTTAGTGTTTGTCTGACAACGAATTAAGTTCACAGTCGTAAGATTTTGAGTCTCTGCTGATGTCGCTTTTGAACAGGCCGATTTTGTGGGCGCGGATGTTGGCGAAGGTGCCGTTTTCGTTGTTGCGGATGCAGATGCGGTATTCTGGTTTGAGGTTGCCGTTTGCTGCGAGCCAATCGGGGTTTTGGATGCCGTCGTAGATGATGTGTGGCACCCGGCGGCCAAATTTCAGCCAGAACAGCGTCCCCATTTTGTTTTTGCGCGTGGGGGTTCGCTTGCCCTCCGAATACACGTTGTCGTGGATGTGGATATTGGAGGGGTAGGGGTTGTATTCCTTGTCCTTGATGGGCAGTTCCGTGATGAAATAACTCACGATGGCGGTGGAGGCGGTCTTGTTGTCCATGATAAAGTTGTCGTGCACCTCCACGTCGTTGGTGGCTAGAATCATCACGCCCGTGCCGGGCGGCACTTGGCCCACGATGTTGCCTTTGGGGGCGAAGTTTTTGTGGTTGTTCTGGATGATTTTGTTTTTCCAGACCTTGACGTGGCCGCCGCGTTTTTTGGGCAAATCGGGCAGGTCGAACACCAACACACCGCCCGTGTTATAGGCCGCGATGTTCTCATACACCCATGCGTTGGTGGTGTTCTCGATTTCGATGCCCGCCACGTTGTTTTTTGCGTAACACCTCGTCACCCACACGCTGTCGGATTGGCCTACATAAATGCCCGCATCGGAGGCGCCGATGGCCGTGCAGCGTTCGATGCGGACGTTTTGGCACTGCACGGGGTAGAGGGCATAAGCGCCGTTGGTCTTTTTGGGTTTGCCGTTCCAGCGGGCGGTGATGTCGCGGAAGACGAGGCCGTTCACCGCTTGGGTTTTGATGAGGTCGCCTTTTGAGTCTTCTATGGTAAAGTGTTCCAGCACAATGTTTTGTGCATTCGTTACTTTGATGCCTTCGGCACCTTGTTGTTGGTTTTTGAACGACAAAATGGTCTTGTCTTGCCCTGCGCCGCGGATGGTGATGTCTTTTTTGGCATCGAGCGAGAGCGTGTTGGAGAGGGTGATGTTGCCAGCTGGCAACGTGATGGTGTCGCCGTCGGTGGCGAGGATGAGCTGCGTTTGCAATTGTTTTTCGAGCGCGGGTTGAGCCGATAGGGTGGCGGCCATTGCGGCGAGCCAGCAGCATATTGGGAGGGTTCTCGACATCGAATTTCTTTTTGCCCAAAAGTACGGCGATGGAGGCATAAAAAAACTCCGACGGTCATTTCCGCCGGAGTTTTGACATTTCCTATCAATCCAATGTCCGCTTTGCTTACGCGATTTGGACATTCACTGCATTCATGCCTTTTTTGCCTTGTTTGGTCTCGAACGTGACCGTGTCCCCTTCCCGGATTTTGTCAACCAACCCGGTCGCGTGGACGAATACTTCTTGCCCGGAGGCATTGTCAACGATAAAACCAAAACCTTTGGACTCGTTGAAGAACTTGACGGTTCCTTTGAACATTATTGAAAAAAATTTAAAAAAATGAGACAAGCGGCCAAAGCCGCCACAAAGGTAGGGGGGGAGCAATGTATTGTCAAGTTTTTTTGTTCGCCTCTTTGCTCTGCCACTTCTTGTTAGCAAGGACACCAACAATGGCAGTATTAGCCTCAAGGCCCTCAATAACCCCCAATGACCTTTTCAATTACCCTAAATGCCCCCCAATGACCCCCACCAATGACCTTTTCAATTACCCTAAATGCCCCCCAATGACCTTTTCAATTACCCTAAATGACCCTCAATAACCCCCAATGACCCCCAATAACCCCTAATAACCCCTAATAACCCCTAATAACCCCTAATAACCCCTAATAACCCCTAATAACCCTCAATACCGCTTCACCGATTCGATGATGTAGAGCGGTCGGTTTTTGATTTCGTTGTAGATATTGGACAGATAAATAGACATCACGTAGAGATTGAGGCAGGTGATGGCGAAGAAGACCGACATCAAGACCACTAGCGATGCCCAGCCTGTCAGGCTGCTCGTGACGTGCTCGCCAAAAATATCCACGTTGGTTAGTTTCACTTTTACCGCATTGAATATGGCTATTCCCGCCACGACGACCGACAACAGGAAAATCCACAAGAGCAGGGTGCGCAAAAAACTGGTGAACGACGAGATGGCCACCAAAGAACTGCGAAACTGCTCGCTTAGCGTCGCTTCGGGGCTGGGCAACAGCGGTTCCTCCACCGACAAGTGGTTGATGTTGTAGCCCACCAGCGCGTAGTTGGCCTTGAGATAGTGGCTGTTTTCGCGGAGCCGAAGGAGCGAATTGAGCGCCCGACGACTGATGATGCGCGTGTGGTGGGCGCGTGGGTCGAGCCGAAGCCCCGAGTACCGCTGCATGATGTAGTAAAACACCCTGTACAGCACACGACTGGCCCAGGGCAAGCGCCGTTCGCGGGCACGCAAATACACGATGTCGGCCCCGCGCTGGCTCTCTTCCCAGAGTTGGGTGACCAACTGGGGTCTGGCGGAGAAATCGAATTCAAAAATCACCGTGTAGTCGCCGTTGGCGCGGTCGAGGCCTGCCAACAGCGCATTGTCGCGGCTCACCGGGGCGCTCAGGTTGAGCAGGAAGATATGCTTGCGCAGGTCTTCGGGCAGGGGGGTGATTACCGTGTCTATTGCTGACTGCTCGCAGTGGTTGTTGACCAACACAAACTCATAATCCGAAAAATGTGCCTTCAACTCGGCGTGTAGCCCCATGAGCCACACGGATAGCTCTCGCATCTGGCGAGTGGATTGTATGACGTTGACGATGGAAATGAAGGAATGATGCACTGGATGAGGTTGAGGGTTATTAGGGGGTTATTAGGGGTTATTGGGGGTCATTAAGGTCATTAGGGGTTATTGGGGGGCATTGAGGTCATTGAGTTTAAGGGGGGGCGGCCAAGTAAAGCGGGCGAAGATGAAGACCATTCAAAAACATTGGGAGTGATAAAAAAGACACGGAGGCGCAGAGGACACAGAGGTTTGATTAAGGAAGCCCGTCAAGTATGTGTTGGCACGTTACCAGTTCATTTTGCGGGAGGGTGTTCAGAAAAGTGTGTCAAACCATACCGGATGTTTTCTTTTTACGCAATACACGCCGCGCTTAAAGGAATGTAAATTATTGAAAACCAAAACTCTGTGCCCTTCGTGCCTCTGTGTTTTCTTATCGTCTCCCTTGGGATGACACAGTTTTCTAAACACTCTCTTTTGCGGCGATTGTTCCATAAACGATTGGGTTGCGATTCCCTAAAAAGGCTGCGGGTACTGAAATCTTCCAAGTTTTGAAAACTTGAAAGGTTTGGGACGCGCACCTTCCCCTTTTAACCCCGTCCGCTTTTCTTGCCCAGTAACCCCTCCAACTCAATGACCCCTAATGACCATAATGCCCCCTAATAACCCCTAATGACCCTCAATCCCCCCATTCAACCCAAATAAGACTTCAGCACATCCCGGTTGTACGACTTGCGCAGGCGGCGGATGGCGCGTTCCTTGATTTGGCGGACCCGCTCGCGGGTGAGGCCATAGAGTTCGGCGATTTCTTCGAGGGTAAGCGGTTTTTGACCCCTGAGGCCATAGTAGGAGGCGATGACCTCCATTTCGCGGGGCGAGAGGATATGAAGACCTTGCGACACCTCGTCGCGGAGCGATTCGGCCATTAGCTCAAGGTCAGGCTCGTCGGCATCGGAGAGCATCATCACGTCGAGCATGGTCGCGTCGCCCTCCTCCGCACCGGGTAGGGGCGCGTCGAGCGAGACGTGGCGGATGCCGCTGCGCACCATCGTTTGCACTTCCTTTTCGGTCATGCCGAGCAGCTCGGCCAATTCCTCTTCGGAAGGCTCGCGCTCAAATTCTTGGATAAAGGAAATATAGGCCTCGTTCACCTTATTGTACGAACCTACCTTGTTGAGTGGCATCCGCACGATGCGGCTGTTCTCCACGATGGCTTGCAGGATGCTTTGGCGAATCCACCACACCGCATAGGAAATGAACTTGAACCCCTTTGTCTCGTCGAACCGCCGCGCCGCCTTGATGAGGCCGACGTTGCCCTCGTTGATGAGGTCCGACAGGCTAAGTCCTTGATTTTGATATTGTTTGGCCACCGACACGACGAAGCGCAGGTTGGCCCGCGTCATGGCATCCAATGCTTCCTGATCGCCTTCGCGGATGCGTTGCGCCAATTGTACCTCTTCCTCGGGGGTGAGCATCGGGATTTTGCCAATGTCATTGAGGTATTTGTCGAGCGCAAGGCTCTCGCGGGTCGTTATTTTATGGGCAATTTTTAACTGACGCATAGTTGAGGGTCATTAAGGGGCTTGAGGGTTATTGAAAAGGTCATTGAGGGTTATTGAAAGGGTTATTGAAAAGGTCATTAAGGGTCATTAAAAGGGTTATTGGGGGGCATTGGCAGGGCAAACGCATCAAAATGGCACAAACCTCGGAGAGGTCAAAAGTTGATAGAAACGCCCCATCTTCGCGGTGTGAACGACCCCAGCGGGGTCGAATGTTGGTGACCTGTTTGCTGCGATAGACATTTGACCTCTCCGAGGTCGTGATAATTATCACAAAAACACGCCATTTCTACACATATACCTCGTGCCGCCAAGTTTTCAGCATGGTTGGAAGGATGATATCACGTTTACTAAACTTCAAAAGTTTAGTAAACGTTACCCTAGAATTATCACAAAAACACGCCATTTCTACACATATACCTCGTGCCGCCAAGTTTTCAGCATGGTTGGAAGGATGATATCACGTTTACTAAACTTCAAAAGTTTAGTAAACGTTACCCTAGACGACGCTGAAAACTTGGCGGCGCGAGGTATATCAAACCTCTCCGAGGTCGGCTGTATTTTGATGCGTTTGACCTAGGGGTGAAGGGATTATCTGGCCAAGCGAAGCGGACGAGGTCTCTGCCTGCCAGCATAAACATCCGTTCAATTCCTCAGACCGCTCTTACAAAACATATTTGAAGCAGAAAGTTTCTGAACGGCCTCAAACAGACGCGAAAATTCTGACAAAAAGTTGGATGTGTTTGTGCGTTTGCAAATCTTTTGATTTACGATTTGGGATTTACGATTTACGATTTACGATTTGGGATTTGGGATTTACGATTTACGATTTACGATTTACGATTTGGGATTTGGGATTTGGGATTTGGGGTTTACGATTTGGGGTTTACGATTTGGGATTTGGGATTTGGGATTTGGGATTTGCGATTTGGGGTTTACGATTTGGGATTTGGGATTTGCGATTTGGGGTTTACGATTTACGATTTACGATTTGGGATTTACGATTTACGATTTACGATTTGGGATTTGGGATTTGCGATTTGGGGTTTACGATTTGGGATTTGGGATTTGGGATTTACGATTTGGGATTTGGGGTTTACGATTTGGGATTTGGGATTTACGATTTGGGATTTACGATTTGGGATTTGGGATTTACGATTTGGGATTTGCGATTTGGGATTTGCGATTTACGACTTACCGCCCAGCTAAGTGGTCGTACGGATGGGACGATTTGCGTATGCCTATCAGGTTGAATCTTTTCCGCTGCAAAAAACAAGCCGCAAGGTTACGAGTTTTCGCGTAATCGTAGGTGTGGCCTGACCGCTCATGGTAATTCCACTTAAATCATTGTTCGTAAATCGTAAATCGTAAATCCCAAATCGTAAATCCCAAATCGTAAATCGTAAATCCCAAATCGTAAATCCCAAATCGTAAATCGTAAATCCCAAATCGTAAATCGCTATTCTACCTTTTTTTAGGCACGATGTTTGTCGTTTATCTGACAGACTGCCGGAAAAAAGTCGCCGAGCAGACACTGCCACACACATCGCTCAGAGCAGAGAATCAACGGTGTAGCGCACACGCAGACAAACACTTACACCTGAAAACATTTTTTTACCCACGCAACACGCTCCATTTTAACAGCCGCACGGCAAGAAAATTAACCCAAACTGGGGTGAAAATTTCACTCGGTGCTTTACTTTCGCGCTGTTTTTATGCTAATCCACATAGCCCTCACAACAAGGGGCGGTTTAATCCCATGAGTGTTGAAGTTGCCTCCCTCGATGCCGGTCAATCACTGACTTTTCCGCACCGACCCGCCTTTCTCACTCAGCATTGGATACTTACTCACTGACCGATTTTGGACGAGCGTTCGGACGCATCCCTCCGGCGCTATGGACAAGACGCTGTTGTGCGCCTTGATGTTGCAAGGCCGGGCAGCACGCATCTGTGTTTATGCACCCCGACCTTTTGAAAAAAACCACGGAGCAACAAAACCGATACCAACCATGATGCATCCCGCTTCCCTCCGATTACGCCCCCTCGCGACCCTCTCGCGGTGGGCTGCTTGTTTTTCCAAGACACACCTTAATAGTATCGTAGCAACCGACCACCCGCCCGACTCCGGCCCCCCGCCGGATGCCGGGCAGGCTTATCCGTACACTCGACCGATAACCTGCATGACAAATCTCCTTTTTTGCTCACCCTCTCATCCCTTTACGATTATGAGAAACAAATTAAACCTAACTAATTTTTGCTCGCTCGCTTGCGCTTCAGCCCGCGACGCTTTCACCAAAAGACTGCCCATGCTGGCCGCCGTCGCAACACTTTTGATGGTGTGCGCCGTGCAGGGATGGGGGCAAGCGGTCAACGATTACCGCAGCCGCCAATCAGGCAACTGGAACGACCCATGCACTTGGGAACGATACAACGGTACCAACTGGGTAGTGCAGTGCCCCTTCCCGGAAGTGGCGGGTACTGCATCAAGTTCTAAAAATGCAACCGTAGGTACTACACATACGGTTTCCCTTCCTACGGGTATTCAAAGCGGCGACCTGCTGCTTATTTTTTGGTCGGATGCGAACGACGTAAATACTGCACCGGGCACCCCATCTGGCTGGACGCAACTTTATACAAATAATGCTGGTTCGAGGTATCGTGTAGCTTGGTATAAAGTTGCAGACGGCACGGAAGGCACTACTATCAATATCACAGCCGGTGCAGAACGCAGCGCGCACAACTCATACCGTATTGCTGCGGGTACTTATCAGGGGGTGCCAGTAGCGGCAAGTCCAGCAACCAACAACACCAATTCCGCAAACCCTCCAAACCTAACTTCAGGATTTGGCAACGTCAATACCCTCTGGATAGCAGCGGCACACTCTGTGGGTGATGGAAGCGCGGTAGGTGCTCCGACCAATTTTGGCAACCAAGTAAGTGGTTATACAGGAAACGCGGGTGAATCTGATGCCAGAATGGTTACTGCCCGCCGAGAATTTCAGGCCACAAGCCAAGACCCGGGGGCTTTTGGCAACTATTCTGCCAGCAGGCAGTGGGCAGCCAACACCATCGCCATTCAAAGCGTATCGGTCACTGGCACACCCACAAGTGCCAGCGGCGTCATCACCATTCGCAGCCCGCATACGGTGACGGTGACGGCTGCGGTTACCGTTGACCAGGTGCTCGTGGAAGCTGGCGCTACGCTGGTGGTTAACGAGACCCTCACCGTTGCCAACGGTGCCGGAACCGACCTCGACGTAAATGGTACAGTTTATCATGGAGCAATAGCTGGTTCAGGTGCAGGGGCTTTCACCATAAGTCCCGGTGCGACCATCGCTTTCAACAACGGCTCCACATACAATATGACGCGTACAGGGGGGCGTACTGTCCCTACTGCCACATGGGATGCGGGTTCCACCTGTATCATCGGCAACTGGAACGTTTCCGGGGAAACCCCCGGAAACTTGGCGGGCCAATCATTTGGCAATTTTCAAGTTGGGCCGTTTTTAAGTGGTGGCGGTACGCAAGGCCAACTTTTGTCAAGTGGTGGGACCATGACTGTGGCAGGTAATTTTACACTCAACAATGGCGCTACTGCTTCACGCCCTATTGCTTTGACAACCTCGAATACGGATGCAATTTTGAACGTAGGACAGGCCTTTATTCAAAATAGCGGCACATTTAATATAGATGGCGGGAATGGTGGCTCAATAGTCAATGTAGCAGGAAACTTCACACTTGCTGCGGGAGCCACCTTGACCGAAAATGGTGATGGAGCAGCCTCTATCAACTTCAACGGCCCCGGCACCCCCCAAACCTACACCTCCGGCGGCACGGTGTCCAACACCATCAACTTCACCGTGAACAGCGGCGCTTTCCTGCAAATGGCTGCGGCGGGTACTACGGTAACAGGTGGAGGCTCTTTCACGCTGTCCAACGGCGCCACGCTCGGTATTCGCTCCACGGCGGGTATTACTTCTTCCGGCGCTACGGGCAACGTTCAAGTGACAGGTACCCGCACCTTCAACACCGGCGCCAACTACGTCTATAACGGCACCGCCGCTCAGAACACGGGCAACGGTCTGCCCGCCACGGTGAACAACCTCACCTTCGATAACACTGGCGGGGCAGTCACCCTCAACTCGGCGCGAAATATCACGAACGACTTTTCCATCACAACGGGGTCAATCGCCAATCTTGGAGCGGCGCTGACCCATACCGCCAACACCCTGACGTTGGGTGGCGCGGGTACCGTGAACGGCTCTTGGGGGCACCCATCCTCTCCTGCCACAAACACCAACAACGTGTTCTTTGCCAACGCAACGGGCATCGTGAATGTGGCGACCAACTCTTCACCTTGTGCTTCCATCTCCACCACAGCAGGCTCCAACAGCCCTGTCTGTGAGGGAGAAGACCTGCTGCTCACGGCAGCTGATGGCACGGGTGGCACGCCGCCCTACGAATACAACTGGGAAGGCCCCGGCGGCTACACCTCCGATGAGCAAAACCCCACCCGCGCCAGCGCGACCCCGGCCATGAGCGGCACCTACACCGTGACGGTGACGGATGCCGACGGCTGTACGGGCACGAGCAGTGTGTCGGTGACGGTGAACACGGCGCCGACGTGCAGCATTTCGGGCTTCAACCTGATATGCGCTTTCGACGAGGGGTATGTTTACACCGCACCTCTCTCCAGCAGTTACGAATGGTCGGTGACGGGTGGCACCATCAGCGGCTCCAATACCAACCAATCGGTTGTGGTGGATGCGGGCGATGTCGGCACCATGACGGTCTTCCTGACCGTGACGGATGCCAATGGCTGTACCTCGACGTGTGAGGAGTCGTTTACCGTGAACCCACACCCCGATATCACGCTCACCAACTCAGACCTTGAGGTGTGTGCCGGTGATACGGATGCGGAACTTCCATATTCTGGCACTTCCGAAAGCCCCAACCAATACAGCCTCAACTTTGATGCGGCGGCGGAAGCAGAGGGCTTTGTGGATGTGACCAATGAGCTCTTGCCAGCCAGCCCCATCTCGGTGACGGTACCCGCTGGCGCGGCCCCCGGCACCTACAATGCCATCCTGACGGTGCGCAATAGCACCACCGTCTGCGTCAGCCCAGAATATCCCATCACCATCACCGTCCATCCGTTGCCCGAGGCAACATGTCCCGATGATTTTGAGGTGTGTATCAATGCTGGCACGCAGACGCTGACAGCCACACCGGCGGGTGGGTTGTATAGCGGTGCGGGTACTTCGGGCAATCAATTCAGCCCATCCACAGCGGGTGTTGGCACACACACCATTACTTATACTTACACAGACGGCAATGGCTGTGTGGATGTCTGCCAGTTCGACATCACCGTGAACCCCCAGCCTGCGATTACCTGCCCGGCTGACCTCACGGTGTGCATCAACGGCACGCCCATTGATTTGACCGCATTGGCGGGCGTAAGCCCTGCGGGCGGCACATTCAGCGGTGCTGGCGTGACGGCCAATACATTCAACCCAGCTGCTGCGGGCGGCGTGGGCAACAAAATCATCACCTACGTCGTGACGGACGGCAATGGCTGCACGAATGCTTGCACTTTCACCATCACGGTGGCGGCGCTGCCAACAGTGACGTGTCCTGCGAACCAATCGGTGTGCGTGGATGAGTTGCCGCTCGACCTGACTACTTTGGGCGCCTTGCCGGCAGGCGGCACTTTCTCCGGCACTGGCGTGTCGGGCGATGAGTACTCCGCTGGTGCAGGCACGACCAACACCGTGACTTATACCTTTACGGATGGCAACGGCTGCACCAATTCTTGTAATTTCAACATCACGGTGAATGCGTTGCCAGTGATGGATTGTCCTGATCCTCAGGAGGTGTGCGTGGAGGAGTTGCCGCTCGACCTGACTACTTTGGGTGCCTTGCCGGCAGGCGGCACGTTCTCCGGCACGGGCGTGACGGGCAATAGCTACTCTGCTGGGGCAGGCACGACCAACACCGTGACTTATACCTTTACGGATGGCAATGGCTGCACCAACTCTTGCGATTTTGATATTACAGTGAATGAACTACCTGTAGTGACCTGCCCGGATGATGTCACTGTTTGCTCGAATGCTTCTCCGCTCAATTTGACGGGAGGCACTCCCGGCGGCGGTGTCTTTACAGGCACTGGCGTGACAGGCAATCAGTTCGACCCATCGGTGGGTGCGGGTGATTACACCATTACTTATACGGCATCGGATGCCAATGGCTGCTCGAACACTTGCACGTTTGTCATCACGGTGGTGGCGCCGATTCCTCCGACTTGCCCAGATGACGAAGAGGTCTGCGAAAACGATGCTCCATTCACGTTGACCGACGGCACACCGGGCGGCGGTTCATTCAGCGGCCCCGGCGTGACGGGCAATCAATTCAATCCCGCGGCTGCCAGCCTCGGCGCCAACGTTATTACCTATACCGCAACGGATGCCAATGGCTGCTCGGTTTCTTGCACGTTCACCATCACGGTGAATGCGGCGCCCGTAGTAACCTGCCCCGAGCCGATTACGGTTTGCGTGAGTAGCAACCCGGTTGATTTGGAAGAGGGCGACCCGGCTGGCGGCACGTTCAGCGGCGATGGTGTGACAGGCAATCAATTTGACCCCGACGCAGTTGCTGGTGCGGGCGACTATACGGTGACCTATACCGTGACGGATGCCAACGGCTGCGAAGGCTCTTGTGATTTTACGGTCACGGTAGTGGATGGGCCAGTCATTGACGTTTGCCCGGAAGATGTGACGATTTGTTCTGACGAATTGCCATACACATTGAGCGGCGGCGACCCATCGGGTGGCACGTTCAGCGGCGCTCATGTGGATAATGGGGAATTCAATCCTCCCGCCCCCGGCACTTACGAAGTCACCTACACCATCAGTGTGGACGACTGCGAATCTTCTTGCACGTTTGAAATCGAGGTGCTTCCGCTGCCATCCATTGATGTCTGCCCGGCTGATGTGACCGTTTGCATTGACGAGCTGCCGCTGACGCTGACGCAAGGCGAACCGGAAGGCACCTTCAGTGGCGACGGCGTGGATAACGGCGAGTTTACTGCAACAGAAGGTGGCGAATACACTATCACTTACACCATAGAGGATGCCAACGGTTGCATCAATACTTGCGAATTTACCGTGACGGTGAATGAGTTGCCCGAACTGGATTGCCCAGTCGAGCCTATCACCGTTTGCGTGGATGAAGAGCCGTTTGAACTGACGTACGTCACCCCAGCAGGTGGCACTTACAGCGGCGACGGTGTGGACAACAACACATTCGACCCAGCAGTGGCGGGTGTTGGCGACCATGACATCACTTACACCTACACCGACCCGGTCACGGAGTGTACCAATACTTGCACGTTTGTGATTACGGTCGTTGGGTTGCCTGTTGTGGACTGCCCGGACGACATCACGGTGTGCATTGACGATGAACCATTTGCTTTGGCTCCGGGTGGCGAACACACGGGCGACGGTGTGGACAATAACACATTCGACCCAGCAGCCGCTAACCTCGGCGAGAACATCATCACGTTCACGGTGACGGGCAGCTTTGGTTGCACCGCAACTTGCACATACACCATCACGGTGAAGGAATTGCCCGTCGTGGAATGTCCTGAAAGTTTCTCGGTGTGTATCAACGCATCGCCGTTTGCTTTGGCGGGCGGTACACCCGCAGGCGGCACTTATAGCGGCACAGGTGTGAGCGGGGGCAATTTCAACCCTGCTCTGGCAGGCGTTGGCCCGCATCTCATCACCTACACCTACACCGATGGGGATGGCTGCGAAGGTTCTTGCGCCTTCACCATCACGGTGAACCCGCTGCCTGTCGTTACATGCCCTCCTGCTTCGGAGGTGTGTATTGATGAGCCAACCTTCCCGCTGACGGGCGCTACCCCAGACGGTGGCACTTACAGCGGCGACGGGGTGGTTGCTGGCAACTTCAATGCTGCGCTGGCAGGCGCGGGCGCCAAAACCATCACCTACTCCTACACAGACGGCAATGGCTGCACCAATTTCTGCGACTTCACCATCACGGTGAAACCGCTTCCGGTGGTGACTTGCCCGAATGAAGCGATTGATATATGCGTGGATGACGAAGCGATTGGCCTGCCCTCGTTGGTATCGCCCGATGGCGGCACCTTCGAAGGCCCAGGAGTGACGGGCACCAACTTCAACCCTGCTGATGCAGGAGTTGGTAGCCACATCATCACCTACACCTACACGGACGACGACACGGATTGCACCAATTCTTGCTCGTTCACGATTGACGTGAATGCGCTGCCAGTGGTGACTTGCCCTGCTGCTCAAGATGTGTGCATTGATGTCCCGGCATTCTTGCTGACAGGCGGCACGCCCGCAGGTGGCACATATAGCGGCGATGGCGTGGACAGCGATACGGGTGAGTTTGACCCGGAGGAGGCAGGTTTGGGTACTCACACACTCACTTACACTTACCAAGACGACAATGGCTGTGAGAACAGCTGTACGTTCGACATCACGGTGATAGAAGCACCCGTGGCCACTTGCCCGACGGTAGGCCCTGTTTGCCTGAACGAAGCCCCCTTCTTGCTTGCAGGTGGTCTGCCCACAGGCGGCACCTACAGCGGCCCGGGTGTATCGGGTGGCATTTTCACGGCATCCACGGCAGGCGTTGGCCTCCACACCATTACTTATACGGTGACGGTGGCTGGCTGCACGGACGACTGCACATTCGACATTCAGGTAAATGGCATCCCGGCTGTCACCTTCACAGGCCCCGGCACTTGCCTGAGCTTGGACGGTGCTTCGGTTGACCTGACCGCTTTGGCTTCTCCCGCAGGTGGCACGTTCAGCGGCCCGGGTGTGGTCGGCAACGAATTTGTTCCCTCCGAGGCAGGGGTCGGCATTCACATCTTGAGCTACACAGTGACCGACGGCACTTGCTCGAACACGGCTACCGCCGCCTTCGAGGTGGTGGACCAACAGCCGTTGGTACTGGCCATCGAAGCGCCCGCAACCGCACAGTGCAACGAAACCGTGACGGTGAGTGTGGTGGCGCAAAGTGGTGTTGATGGCATCACGGGTATCAGCTACACCCTTTCTTGGAATCCTGATGAGTTGGAGTATGTGTCAAGCGCAGCCGAGGACTTCGATGGGTTCTTGTTTGTTGACGACTTGAATGCAGAGAATGGGCAGTTGGGTTACTTCTTCTTCACGCTCCTTGATGGTGTCACCATACCGACCCCTCCGAGCGTTGAATTGTTGTCCATTGAGTTCATCGCCAAGGCATGCAACGGCGCTGCTTCCATCGTCTTCAGCGAAGATATTTACCCGATAGAGGCGACCAACGAAAATGCGTCCTTGTGCCTGCCGCTTGAGGTAGATGCCGCTGGCGCTGAAATTGACATTCAAGACGAGATTGACCCAGAGGTGACTTGCCCGACACCGGATGCGTTCCCGGCAGTCAACTGCGAGGCGCTGGTCACTTTCGACCCCGCCGTCGCGACCGACAATTGCGACACGGATGTGGAAGTCACTTACGTGGACGAAGACGACAACCCGGTTGACCCGGCTGGCACTACTTTCCCGGTGGGTCAGCACATCGTGACCGTGACGGCTACGGACGACTGCGGCAACACCGCCACTTGCGAAATCCTTATCAAAGTGGTGGACGAAGATGCTCCGGTGATTGACTGCGATTTGATTTTAGACCTTGAGTTCGTGGCAGGCCCGGACTGCACCAGCGATGAAAACGTGGCGGTTCCGGTTGCGGAAGATGACTGCGATGGTGAAATCACCGCCACAGGTGTCCGCAGCGACGGTGAGCCTTTGGATGCTCCGTGGCCACTTGGTGCCACCACCATCACTTGGACATTCGAGGACCAGTTTGGCAATGCCACCGTCTGCGAACAAGTCGTGACAGTAGTGGACGAAACCGCACCCGAAATCACTTGCCCAGACCCGGCTACCATCACGGTGTCGAACGACCCGGGCGAATGCTCGGCAGTGGTGAACTTTGAGGCTACCGCCACAGACAACTGCGACGAAGCAGTGACAATCGTTTATCAAGACGAAAATGAAGACCCGGTTACGCCGGGTACCACGGTGTTCCCGGTGGGAACCACCATCGTGACAGCGATTGCTTCCGATATTTCGGGCAACACCGCTGAATGTACCATCACCATCGTGGTGAACGACGATGAAGACCCTGTGTTGGATTGCCCGCTCGACCCGATTGAAGTTTCGACCGACCCGGGTATATGCACGGCTTCCACCGCAGCCATCGGCGCTTCGGCAACTGACAACTGCGACGACGACGTTCAACTGACGTTCTCGCCCGCAGGTCCCTATTCGCTTGGCGCGAACATCGTTACTGTCACCGCTACCGATGAAGCGGGCAATACTGCCGAATGTACAGTCACCGTGACAGTCATAGACGACGAATTGCCAACCATCGAGTGCCCAGACCCGGTTGAGGTATTGGCAGATGCGGGAGCCTGCGTGGCAACGGGTGTGCTTCTGGGCGAACCAACCGCGTCGGACAACTGCGGCGTGGATGAAGTGACCAACGATGCGCCCACCGAATTCCCTGTGGGCGAAACCACCGTCACTTACACCGTGACTGACGTGAATGGCAACACTGCCACTTGCACACAAGTTGTCACCGTCATTGACGACGAAGACCCAGAACTCATCTGCCCATCCGCACCGCTTGTTTTCGACAACGACCCGGGCGAGTGCTCGGCCATCGTGGAATTTGCGGACGACGCGGTGACAGCCTTCGACAACTGCGGCACGCCGACAATTACTTACGCTCCGCCAAGCGGCTCGGAATTCCCCGTCGGCACCACACAAGTTACCGTGACCGCCACGGATGCTTCTGGCAACACGGCCACCTGTATTTTGGAAGTGACCGTTGAGGACAACGAAGAGCCGACGCTGACTTGCCCGGGCAACATCACCAAGACGGCTGATGCCGGCGAGTGCTCCACCCGTGTGAACTTCGCTGCGACCGCTACGGACAACTGCGGCGATGACGCTCCGACCATTGTGTACACGAACCAAGATAATGTCGAGGTCTTCCCCGGTCTGGTGGATGGCACGCAGTTCCCAGTCGGGACGACCATCGTGACCGCCACGGCGACCGACGAGAACGGTGGCACGAGCACTTGCACCTTCACCGTGACCATCACAGACGACGAGAAGCCGACGATTGACTGCCCGGCGAATGTGGGGCCAATCGTTCCTGCCGACCCGGTGAACTGTGTGTTCAAAGTGGACAACGATGACTACAACCCGGCAGTAGGCGACAACTGCGGCGTGGAAACTTTGGAATTCACCGCCGACAACGGTGCCGACCCAGCTTCTGGCAGCACGCTCAACGGCAGTGTCTTCTTCCCCGGCGTGACGACCGTCTCTTGGGTCGTAACAGACGAATCGGGCAACACCGCTACTTGCGCCTTCACCATCACGGTGGAGCCATGCCGCGAAATCTCAGGCAAACTGATTTGGAAAGGGGATGCCATCAAAGGCGTGGGCCAAGGCACGGTGTTCCTGACAGGCGACCAAAATGCGACCTTCGGCCCGACGGCTGCTGACGGCTTGTACTCCTTCTCAATTGGCAGTGGCAGCAATTTTGTCATCAAGCCTGAGAAGAAAATCAACCCGCTCAACGGGGTCACTGCCGCTGACGTGACAGCTATCTTGCAGCACATCGTGGGTTCCAACGTGATACTCGACCAGTATCGCCGCGTGGCTGCCGACATCAACAAGGACTTGCTCATCTCGGTGGTGGACGCAAACTTCGTGAACCAAGCACTGCGCGGCAACGAAACGGCGCTGGATACGCTGACCAAGAACTCTTGGACATTTATCCCGGAAGACTTTGTCTTCCCAGCACCTGCGCTGCCCCCGCTGCACAATGCTATTCCGGCCTATCCACAGACCATCGTGCTGACGGGTCTCTTGGGCGATGCCATAGACCAAGACTTCTTCGGGGTGAAAATGGCTGATGTGAACGAGCAAGGCTTCCCCGGCCCAGGCCCCGGCATCGCCGACCCGGCCAACAAGCCGAGCGAAGGAGTTGAGCCAGTACTCTGGACGGTGCAAGACCGCGTGTTGCAAGCAGGAGAGGAAGTGGTGGCAGAGTTTGCGGTGTCGAACTTCAACGACATTGCGGCTTACCAGTTCGCGCTGCATTTCGACCCATCGCGCTTGAAGTTCGAGCGCATCGAAACAACAGGCAACCTCCCGCTGAGCATGAATACCAACTTCGGCCTCTTCAAAGTCGAGGAAGGTGAGATTCGCGCACTCTACGCAGTGGTACAAGGCAAAGATTTGAGCAACGGCACGGCAGTGTTCCGCGTACACTTCACCGCATTGGAAAGCGGTCAGAAACTCAGCGACCTGCTGGGTCTCGCGCCAAAAGTGCTCCCAGAAGTGGCCTACAATACCGCGCTGCAAATGCGTGAGGTCAATCTGGTGTTCACGGAAAGCGAAACGACGAACACGAACAACCCGCTGCAGGCACGGATGCAATTGCTGCAAAACCAGCCGAACCCATTCACCGACCGCACGAATATCATCTTCGTGTTGCCGGAAGCGTGCGAGGCTGAGTTGCGTGTGCTCGATGTGACGGGTCGCTTGCTGCGAGCGTACAATGCGTACTACTCGGCTGGCACCCATCAAATCACGTTCGAGCTGAACGATGCGAGCGCCACTGGTTTGCTCTACTATGAACTCATCACCCCTTACGGCAAACTGTCGAAGAAGATGGTTGCTACGGGGAATTGAGGGTCATTAAGAGTCATTAAGAGTCATTAAGGGTCATTAAGGGTCATTAAGGGTCATTCATTAATGGTCATTAAGGGTCATTAAAGTCATTGAGAGTAATTAGGGGTTATTGGGGGTTATGAAGGGGTAGGCAGGCGATGAGGCGGTTGTTTCCGACTTTGCGCTGCTTGCTCCTTGATAATCCCTGATAATCCCAGATGACTGATTCGCAAAATTGGGGTCATTGAAAGTCAACAAACATTGCTTTCAATGGCCTCAATGCGTTTTTTACCCCCCTGTGTCAACGACTTGGTGTTTGTTCGCCCATTCCCAAAAAAAGTTTGGCAATATGTTTGACATTGTATAGGAATTACCCAAACGAGGGTTGAAGGTTATTGAGGTCATTAGGGGTTATTGAGGTTATTTGGGGTTATTTGGGGTCATTAGGCGTTATTAGGGGTTATTGAGGTCATTAGGGGTTATTTGGGGTTATTGAGGTCATTAGGGGTCATTAGGGGTCATTAGGGGTCATTAGGGGTTCAAAGGGGCGAAAGTGTGCGTCCTAAAACCTTTTGGGTTTTCAAAACCCGTTTTGTGGAGTCGCAACCCATTTCGAGGAACCTAAACCCAATGGTTTATGGAACAATCGCCGCAAAATGAACTGGTAACGTGCCAACACATACTTGACGGGCTTCCTTAATCAAGCCTCTGTGTCCTCTGCGCCTCCGTGTTTTTTTTATCACTCCCAATGTTTTTGAATGGTCTTCATCTTTGCCCGCTTTACTTGGCCGCCCCCCTTCAACTTAATGACCTCAATGACCCCTAATGACCCCCAATAACCCCTTAATGCCCCCCACTATACACACGACTTTGCCAAATTCCGATTTTCTGGTAAAAGGCGTCAAACCGATTATTTTTTTTAATTCTTACCACTCTACGACATGAAAGGAAAGCTGCACACTCCTGCTTTGTGGCTTGATGCCTCCCCCCGTTATTCCTCATGGAAATTTCTGAACCACATTGCTCATTCGTTAGCCTTGATAGGCCTGATATGGGCCGCGCTCGCGCAAACGGCGTGGTCGAATGGGGTGCCCCTTATCAGCCTGACCGCTCCGCCCGACCTGACCTTGGAAACGAGCGGGCCAGCCAACGCCACCTGCGGCGATTTGGTGGATGTCACCATCGCGGTGGTAGGCGGTTTCGCGGATATTGGCGCTTTACAATACAGCGTCAACTGGAACGAAACACAATTGAAATATATCAGCCATAGCGCACTGGAGATTGGCGGTGTAGGAGGCGACCCGATTGTGGGCGGTGACACGGACAATGGCGAACTGGTATATGTCTGGCTCGACCCGGACGGTGTCGTGGGCGAAGACCTCGCTGACGGCACGGTGCTGCTGACCATCACTTTTCAGGTGGTAGGAGGGGGCGCGGCGGCGGTCGAGATTACCGACACGCCGCTCCTGATGGAAGTGTCGAACAGTATGTTCGAGACCAACACCATCACACCCCAGAACAATGCGAGCATCACGCTGGACGCGCCGGTTGTGACCCTTGCGCTGGGCACGAACTTCGCTTGCCCCAACGACACGATGGTCGAACTGACAGGTGGCTTGCCGCCCGGCGGCACCTATCTGGGTCTCGGTGTCACGGGCAATAATTTCAACGCAACCGTAGCAGGTGTGGGCATCCACACCATTACCTATCTATACGATTTTGGCGGCTGCTCCGGCAGCGCCACCGATGACATGACGGTGGACGACATAGAGGTGCCCATGATTGCTTGCCCAGTACTTTTGGTCACAGAGAATGCCGATGCCAATTGCGAATACACGGTGAGCGGTACGGGCTTGGATGCAACCGCTACTGACAACTGCATAGTGGCCAGCATCGTCAACGACTACAACGGTACAGCCACGCTGGACGGGGCGGCGTTCACCGCCGGGACAACGGTGGTACTCTGGACCGCCACCGATGGGGTGGGGCTGACGGCCACTTGCGCGGTGGAAATCACCGTGAACGACGTGACACCGCCGACGGCTGAATGTCAAGACATTACCGTCAATCTGGACGCGGAAGGCAAAGCCTTGGTGATGGGAATGGACCTCGACAATGGCAGCAGCGACAACTGCGACAACCCCGTAGGATTGTTTGTGTCGGGGTTTGCCTACTACTACGCTTTCAACCATTGGACGTTTAGCTCCACGGGCGACGGGAGCGCGGATGATTCCGGGCTGCCCACTTCGGTGGCGCTGACTTCCAACGACGACGGCAATGGCGGCGACACCAAAATTTGCATTGATATTCCACAAACCACCACGGTGGCGTTCACTTGGGACTATTTCACCTCCGATGATGCGGAGTTCGATCCCTTTGGCTTTGAGGTCAATGGGGCTTTCACGCAATTGTCGGATAACGCTGGCGGGTTTTTCCAGTCTGGTTCTGTCGTGGTTGCCTTGAACGAGGGCGACAATTTTTGTCTGGTGGCCAATTCGTTTGATGGGCTTTTTGGAGCGGCCACCACGACGATTTCACCTTTCCACGTCAGCAAGACACAATTCAGCTGCGACGACATTGGCGACAACGGCGTGACGCTGACCGCTTTGGACAGCGCCGGAAATACCAGCACTTGCAGCGCCACCGTGACAGTGGTGGATGTTACCCCTCCGGTGCTTTCCTATACGTTCCCAGATACTTACAACGTGAACGTGACCTCTGGGGATTGCTCTACGGTGGTGACCATCGAAAGGCCGAGCGTGACGGATTGTGTGGTGCCTGTTTTTGATAACTTTGAATTGAGCGTGTGTGGTGCCATTATGCTCCAACCGACCGAAGGCCCCGCCATCATAAATGGCGTGCCTGACCCGGATTTCCTCAATGTGATTCCTGCGTTGGACGTGTGCGACCCTTCGACAAAATTTGTGGCGATTCAATTCCCGGTGGGTGTCACCGAGATTCCCTATATCTGGTGCGATGGCTTTGGCAATTGCGACACAGTGACGATTACCGTCACGGTGATTGAGACAGGTGTCCCGGTCGCCAACTGCATTGGCACGGTGATACCGCTTTCGCTGAACGCCAATGGCTTCGTGGTGGTGAATCCCGATTTGGTGAACGCGACTTCCGGCGACAACTGTGGCCTCGACTCGATTTGGGTGACTCCCGATACGCTGACTTGCGCCAATTTGGGCGACAACATCGTGACCCTTACGGTGAGTGATGGCGATGGCAATACATCCACTTGTACCGCCACCGTGAACGTGGTGGACGAACTGGCGCCCATCGTCAATTGCCCCACCGACTTCGTGGCTTCCACGGACACGACTACCTGCGATGCGCTTTCTGAAAATATTCCGGGACTGTTGCTGACGGAACTTCCGGCTGACGGCATCATCAATGCCCCCGGCCAATACAAGGACAATTGCGGGGTGGTCTCCATCGGCTACACTTTGACGGGTGTCACGTCAGGCTCCGGCACTTACCCGATTCCAGATGGGACAGTATTCAACATCGGTGCTACGGCAGTCACCTATATTTTTGAGGATGCCGATGGCAACACGACTTCTTGCAGTTTCAATGTGACGGTGGAAGACCTCGTGCCGCCGCAGACGTTGGATTGCCCAACCCCGGCACCGGTGACCGCTAATTTGGCTGGTTGTTTAGCGGCGGTTACTTGGACTCCTCCCACTTTTACGGACAATTGCCCGGGTGTTTTGCTGCTCACAAATTCGCACAATCCCGGTCAATTCTTCAATTTGGGTGCGACGCTGATTACCTACACGGCAACGGATGTGGCAGGCAATATCGGCATTTGCACTTTTGAGGTGGTGGTGCTCGACGACCAACCCCCAGTGGCGATTTGCAAAGACATTGAAGTCTTTTTGGATGCTAATGGTACTGTGACGGTGGTGCCTTCGCAACTCAACAACAACAGCACAGACAACTGCTTTTTGGCATTGGTGAGCGATACGGTGACCTACAATTGTCTCAACGTCGGCCCCAATGACTACCTTTTCATTGTGGAAGATTTTAGCAACGCCCGCGACTCGGCGCTTTGCGTCGTGACGGTCAGCGACACCCTCGCACCCGTCATCACCGACTGTGACCTTTTTGTGGCGCCTGATATTGACCTGGATGCCGATTGCCAATTCGTCTTGAATGCGGCTGACTACGCGCTGAATTTCAACATAGAAGACAACACCCTGAACGACGCGCCACCCTGTCCGCTCACTTTTGAGGTGGACGTGGATGGCAGCGGTTTTGCGGCAGAATATCAATTTACTTGTCAGGACAAAGGCGCGAACATCGTGACCTTCCGCGCCACCGACGTGTTTGGCAATACCGCCGTTTGCACAAAAACGGTAACGGCAAACGATGTGACACCGCCCGTCATCATAGATGCCGACGTGGTTGCGCCGCCCGATGTCACGGTGGAATGCAGCGACTATGATGCCAACGATTTTGCCACACTGGGCCAAATCACGCTGGCTGATGTGACGGATGCCTGCGACGATGCTTGTGGCGCCACGCTCGACATCGCTTTTTCCGATTCGGAGGTGCCCGGCTCGTGCGCCAATTCGTTCTTCGTGTTCCGCACCTGGACGGTGAGCGACCAATCTGGCAATTTCACCACCCATTTACAGACCATTACGGTGCTCGACACGCAAGCGCCTGTCATTTCGGATGTTGATACGCTCATTAGTTTGGAAGCTAACAATTACGACGACGTGCCGCAATGCGTAGCTACGCACACGGTGGAAATACTGGATGCCAACGTGACGGACAACTGTACCACCGACTTTGCGGATTACACGCTCACATACGTCATTGACTTGGCTCCGTTGGGCGTTGGCCCCAACATCAACGGCACGGGCGCGGCGGCGACGGCGGATTTCCCAATTGGCACTTCCGAGGTGACTTTCACCGTGACAGACCCCTGCGGCAACAGCAGCGAAGTGACCGTGACAGTGGAAGTGGCGGATGTGAACGGCCCAGTCATAAATGAGCCGTTCGGCGCTTATTTGGGCAATACGAATTTGGTGTGCGACAGCACTTTTGTCATACTCAATGCCACTGGCAACTGCGGCAACATCTTCTCTTGGTACCGCCCGTTTGCAAACGCGAATGAGGAAAGTTTCTTTGATTGCTCCAACTACACGGTGACGGAGACGATTAGCGATGCCTCGGTGCAAAGCGCCATCAATGCTTCATCTCCCTTCACCTATGTCAATCCACCCATGTTTGGCATTTTCCCCACCACCTTCTTCCCGGTGGGCAACACGGTGATTACCTACACGGCGACCGACGAGGTGGGCAACACCACGGTGTGTGCCTTCACCGTTCGGGTGATTGACAACGAAGCCCCTACCATCCTCTGTCCTTCTGACCAAAACCTGTCCATCACGGCAGGCTGCACCGACGAGACACTCGTGCCCAGTTATATCAATGGCTTGCAGGTGACGGACAATTGCCCAAGCAATGTCTTCATCACGCAAACCCCCGCTGCGGGCACCACACTTTCCGATGTGGTGGCCGATGTGCAGGCGGGCGAAACCTTCATCGTGACGATGATGGCCCAAGACGGCCAAGCGGATAGCTTGAGCGCCGTTCCTTGCACGTTCACCGTCACGCTGTTTGATGGCACGTCGCCTGTGCCGGTGTTGCCTTTCCTGCCCGACATCCTTACGTCTTGCGGCTTGGACACCGTGGAGGCCCCTATGGCGCTTGATTGCAATGGGATTGACTTCGACACGATTTACGGCACGCCCTCTGCCCCGGTGGTAGAAATCCTGCCTCCTTTGGTGCCGGGCGGCCCGCCGCGTTATGTGCTCAATGCGGGCAACTACGCCATCACATGGTCGTACACAGACCCGCAGAACAACACGACGACACAACTGCAAAGTGTTCAGATTCAACCCGATAACAACCCTCCGTTGGCATTTTGCCAACAACCATTCACGGTGGAGCTGACACCTGCCGGCGACTATGCCCTCAGTGTCGCGGAAATTGACGATGGCAGCACAGACCCCGACGATTGTGGGCCTGTTGACTTGGACATCAGCCCTGCGGTGCTGACCTGCGCGAATTTGAACGACCCAGTGACGGTGGTGCTGACGGTGACGGATGTGAGCGGGAACACCGCCCAATGCTCCACCTCGGTGCTGGCGCTGGACGTGACGGCTCCCGAACTGTCGCCCATCCCCGCCGACCTTGCCTTGGAGGCTTGTGACCCGATTCCAAACCCAGCCAGCGTGACGGCCGCGGATGCCTGCGACAACAACGTGGAAATTGCGTTCCAGCAAGATACCGTGTTGTTCCTCAACGACTATTCCTACGTCCTGCAACGCCTCTGGACGGCCACCGACGATGCCGGCAATGTCAGCACGGGGACGCAATTGATTGTGATATTGGACACTCAGGCACCCCAAATCATTGGCGCGCCCGATACACTCGTAGTGTTCACGGACTTGAACAATTTGGATTGCAAAGACACCGTGAGCTTTGACATTTTCCCCTTCATCAGCGATTGTGACACGACTTCGCTGACCATCACCAACAACCTGAGCGACCAAGGCACGGAGTTTTTCGATGTGTTGGCGGTAGGCACCTACACGCTCATTTACACGGTCAGAGATGGGAATGACAACATAACGACGCACGAGATATTTATAGAGGTAAAGGACGGCACCGACCCCATCGCGGCTTGCATCAATGGGGTGAGCGTGTCGCTACAAGCCTCTGGCACGGTGACGGTGACGGCTGCCAACATCAATGCGAGCAGCTCGGACAACTGCACCGCACAGAATGATTTGGCCTTGAGCATACAGCGTCTCAACCCGCTTGGCCCCATCACTTCTGCCATCGTTTTCACTTGCCCCGACGCGGATGGGGTGACGCAACATCCGGTGCGCTTGTATGTGGAAGACGAAGCGGGCAACCAAGCCATCTGCGAAACATTCATCGTGGTGCAGGACAACGTAGTGCCAACTATCACAGCCTGCCCGCCCGATAGAACGGTCATCTGCAATGTTGACCTTTCGCCCGATACGCAAGGTTTTGCTTTGGCCAGCGACAACTGCCCAACGACGACGGTCTCCTTCACGGATGCCATAGTCGCCGGCACGGGCAATGCTTGCTACGATATTCAACGCACTTGGACGGCAATTGACCAAGCGAACAATTCCGCCACTTGTGTGCAAATTTTGAGCGTGCTGGACACCGTGAAACCGACACTCTCGCTTTTGCCCGCCGATATTACCATCGGATGTACCGACACTTTGACGGTGCCGCCCGTCGTGACGGCCTTCGACAACTGTACCAACAATGTGAGCGTGGTGTTGGAACTCGACACCGTGAATGTCGGACAAGGCAGTTGCGGCCAATTCAGCTATACCATACAACGCACTTGGATAGCTACCGACGATTGCGGCAACACCGCCGTGCACACGCAAAATGTGGTGGTGACCGACGATGAGGCACCCGTGTTCACGGGAATGCCCGACACGGTGACGCTCTTCACGGCGAGTTTCCCCATCAATTTGACCTGCTCGGTCAATTGGTCGTTCGATGTGGCGCAATTCGTGAGCGATTGCCAGCCCGATAGCCTGCTTGCCATCACCAACAATGGGCCGCAAGGCGACGGCGACTCGGATTTGAGCGGCGAATATGTGGTAGGCCTATACAACATCCAAATCACGGCAAAAGATGCCTGTGACAACACGGCTGTGGATTCCATCATTCTGGTGGTGATTGACAACAGCATCCCGACCTTGATTTGCAACAACGATATCGTCATCGCGCTCGGAACCAATGGCCAAGCCCTCCTGTCGCCCAACGACGTTGACCTCGGCAGCACCGACAACTGTGGCATTGACACCATGTTCCTCTCGAAAAACCTGTTCGATTGCGGCGATTTGGGTTTCAACCCCGTGACCTTGACTGCTGTGGACGAGGCGGGCAATTTGAACGCCTGCACCGTCAACGTGAACGTAACACCCGGTCTGAATCAGGTGTTCACCCTCGTGACCACCTCCACGCCCGAATCCGTGTCGGGTGCCAACGACGGCACTGCCACTGCCACCCCCAGCGGTGGCAGCGGGCAATACACCTACGAATGGAGCACCACAGCCACTACCCCCACCATCACGGGATTGGCCGCGGGGACTTATACTGTCACGGTGATTGACCAATCGAACGGCTGCCGTCAGGTGGATACCATCGTGGTGGACGAGGGTTTGAGAATCACGCTCAGCGTGGGCAACGCGGAGGGCTGCATCGGCCAGACGCTGTCCGTCCCGGTGACGGTCGAAAATTTCTCGGATGTGGTTGGGTTCAATTTTGAACTAAGCGTCACGGACAACAACGTGGGCACACTCTTCGGCATCACTACCAATAGCGTGCATCCTAGTCTGGCAGCGGCGTTCACGCCCACCCTCAACGCAGGGTTGCTGGAGGTGGAATGGGCAGACACCGCATTGACTTTGCCCAGCGGCACCGTGTTGTTTAGTGTTGATATTCAACTGGGTGCGGCGGCTATCGGTTCCTCATCGCCCGTCGTAGTCACCAACGAGATATTCGAGATTCTGGTCAATGGCGACACCGCGACGGCCAACGTGACCGTAGTGAATGGCTCGGTGGAAATCACTTGCGACGAACCCGAACTCGAAATTGGTGGCGATATTCAAACTTGGAACAACCCGCAGCCCGTGCCGGGCGTGTTGGTGTCGCTCACTGGCGATGTCGTTGCCGACCAGACCACTGGACCCGGCGGCACCTATCTTTTCCTAGTACCCAACAACACGAATACCACCGTCAAGTGCTTCAAATCCACCCCCGGCAACGATGCCATCACGGGAGCCGATATCTTGCTCATCAAACGCCACGTCTTGGGGGTCCAACTGCTGACATCCCCCTACCAGTTCGTGGCAGCCGACGTGAGCAGCGACGGGAACCTGTCCATCCTCGACTATGCCCGCATCCAACAAGTGGCGCTTGGCCTGCAAGACCACATCACCGGCTCGCTCGACTGGAAGTTTATCCCCAAGTCCTACGTCTTCCCATCGCCCAACCCCATCAGCGTGGAGCCGGATAGCACCATCAGTCACCTGCCAGCGACGATGAGTTTCCTCGACGACGATTTCGTGGCCGTACGCATGGGCGACGTGAACGGCAACATCGTGCCGAGCTTCACCGACGACGATGCCGACGACCGCTCCGGCGGCACTTTCTTGTTCCGTCTCGACGAGCGCAGCTTCCAACAGGGAGAAACCTTCGAGGTGGCGTTCAAGGCGAATGATTTCAACGAGCGTTCCGGTTGGCAAATGACCCTCCAATTCGACCCCAAAGTGTTGGAATTGGTGGACATCGTGCCGGGCGCGCTGCCCGACATGAACGATGCCAACTTTGGGGCGATGCGTGCGAAGGAAGGGCTGCTTACCTCGCTGTGGGTGAATGCCGTGCCAATGACCTTGCCTGACGGCACCGTGTTGTTCACGCTGCGTTTCAAGGCCTTACGCAATGGGGCTTCTTTGGAAGAGATGCTGCATCCCAGCTCACAAATCACCCGCGCCGAAGGCTATGACCGCGACGGCCAGCCGCTCTACCTCGATTTTGCCTTCACACAAGGACAAAACGGGGCCGATGCTGCCACTTTCGCGCTGTATCAGAACCAACCCAACCCTTTCAACAGCCTGACGACCATCGCTTTCCGCCTGCCGGAATCAGGCCCCGCCACGCTGCGGGTGTTCAACACCGCTGGTCAGCTGCTCAAGCAAATCAGTGCCGATTTTGACAAGGGATACCACGAATTGCGCTTCCGCCGTGATGAGCTGGGCGCTCCGGGTGTATATTACTACGAGCTCGAAGCAGCCCAACACAGCGCCCGCAAGAAGATGGTTTTGTTGGAGTGATTTCTTGTCCGAAGGCTTGTTCGCCCAAGGGCAACAAACAGGGTCTGAATGACTCCTAAAAAACGAAGCGCCTCGCCAGTCGAATCAACTGGCGGGGCGCTCTGTTTTGCGCCGTGAGGGGCAGCACCTAAAAAATTTCGTTAAAACTTAGGCAGCCCCAAGCCATTGAACATTGAGAATTGGCCATTTCCGAATTGGTCAAGCCTTTCAACAAACCGCATCATTTCAACACATAGCCCTGACCAAACTGCGTGTGGATGAGTTTTTGCTCAAAACCCTTGTCCACCTTGTTGCGGAGGTAATTGACATACACCTCGATGACGTTCGTGCCAGTGTCAAAATCCAAATCCCAGACTTTTTCGGCGATTTCGGTTTTGGACAGCACGCGCCCGGGGTTGCGGAGAAATAACGTGAGGAGGTCAAATTCGCGCGGGGTGAGCAGGATGGGGCGCTCGCCGCGCCGCACCGTCTTGGCATCGAGGTCTTGCTCCAAGTCGCCGAACCGCAACACATTTTCAGGGCGGGAATTGGCGGCAGGCCGCCGCGCCAGCGCCCGCACTCGTGCGAGCAATTCACGAAATTCAAAGGGTTTGCTCAGGTAGTCGTCGGCTCCGGCTTCAAGGCCTGTCACTTTGTCGTCGGTGTGGCTAAGGGCGGAGAGCAGGAGAAAAGGCGTTTTGTTGCCTTTCGCGCGCAAGTACCGGCAGATTTCAAGCCCCGTGACACCGGGCATGATGATGTCGCATACGATGACATCATAGGTGCTTTCCAAGGCGAGGCGCAGCCCCGTGTCGCCATCGGTGGCGGTGTCCACGAGCCATTGTTGTTCGGCCAAACCCTGCTGGAGCGATTGAATGGTCTTGATTTCGTCTTCGATGAGCAGTATGCGCATGGCACGAAGTTACGGCGGCGTATCCCGATAAACAAAAACCCGCGTCTGGAACAGGTCCAAACGCGGGTTTTGATAGCTGGGGACAACGTCACATCAGGCCAGCAATGCCTCTATTTTTTCTTGAAGCACTTTTTTGGGCTGTGTTCCGACGAGTTTGTCTTTCAATTCCCCGTTTTTGAAAATCAGGAAAGTCGGGATGCCACGCACGTTGTATTGCATCGGTACCTCTTGGTTATTGTCCACATTGAGTTTGCCGACCAACGCACGGTCTTTGTATTCGTCGGCCAATTGCTCCACGATAGGACCCATCGCCAAGCAAGGCTGACACCATTCTGCCCAAAGGTCCACTACCGCTACTTTGCCGCTTTCGATGACGTCCGATTTGAAGTTCGAATCCGTGAGTTCGTATGCCATTTTGGAAAAAAATTAATTGAGTGAAAATTGCAAGTTTGAAAAATCGAGTGTTGAAACACCGTTAAGACCGAAATGGTTGCAAAGGTAACACGCCAACTTGTGCGCGTCCTTGAATGGACAGTCGAAAATGTCCGCGCCCCAACGTTTATATACTTTGATTCACTGTGATTTGTCGGATAAATATGATTGGTGTTCTTGATTTTGGGCAAATTGTGCTTATGGCCATGCTCTAAACTTGACGGCGCGAGGTATAAGACTTGTTACACTCAAAAAACAAACTTGCCACTCAACTTTCTCGTTTTGAGTTGTCTTGCTTGCCGGCCGAGCGACAGGGAAGAATCTACACAGCACGAGAGAAGCATCAGGAAGTCTTTCTATTCTTCCTTGCCCAGCCTGCTCAATAGAAAATAGCCAGCGGTGCCGCCTATGAGCGAGGCGAGCAGGATGCCGAATTTGGCCTGCAAAATGTAGGTCGGGTCTTTGAAAGCCAGCTCTGTGATAAACAGCGACATGGTGAAGCCCACCGCCGCCAAAAGCGAGGCGCCGTAAATGTGCCCCCAACGCACGCCAGTCGGCAGCCCGGCCCATTTGAGCAACACCATGAGCTTGGTCATCGCCACGATGCCGACGAATTTGCCCACCAACAGGCCCACCATCACGCCCAGCGTGACGTTGCTCCCGATGTTGGAGAAAAAATCGCCCGAAAAGGTAATGCCCGCGTTGGCCAAAGCGAATATGGGCATCACCACAAACGACACCAAGGGGTGCATGCCGTGTTCGAGCCGTTGGAGTGGTGTGAGCGCGGCTAACGAGTAGTAGCGAATTTTGTCAAGCACATGCAGTTGCTCCTGCGTCACCAGGCTGACGTTGTTGGTCTCCGCGTCCTCAAATGCTTTCGCAAGCAGGTTGATTTTCTGGACGAACTTGCGGTCTTCTATTTTCACGTTGGCTGGGATGGTGAGCGCGGCCAACACGCCTGCCACTGTCGCGTGAATGCCCGACAGCAGGAACGCCAGCCACAGCCCGCCGATGCCCACGATTCCATAAAACACCGTGTTCCTGACACCCAGCAGATTGGCCGCAATGAGTACCATCATAAACGCCGCCCCAATGCCAAGGCTCAACGCTGAAAACTCGGAAGTGTAAAAGATGGCAATCACCAGCACCGCGCCCAAGTCGTCGGCGATGGCAAGCGCCGTCAGGAAAATCTTCAAAGAGGTAGGCACCCGGTCGCCGAGCAGATACAAAATGCCGAGTGCGAATGCGATGTCGGTCGCCATTGGGATACCCCAACCGCTGCTCGCGCCCGTGTTGCCGTTCCAAGCCAGATAAATCAAGGCTGGCGCAACCATGCCCCCCAGACCCGCCATCAATGGCAGTAGCGCCTCTTTGGGTTTCGACAACTCCCCGGCCAGCACTTCCCGCTTCAGCTCCAAGCCTATGACGAAAAAGAAAATCGCCATCAAGCCGTCGTTTATCCAGTGATGCAATGTGTTGGAAATAAAGTAGTCATCGTATCCGATGGTAAATTTATGCTCCCAAAGGTGGTGATACGATTCTTTCCATGGCGAATTGGCCCACACCAAGGCGACGACTGCCGAAAGGAAAAGCATGATGCCGCCAGTGGTTGAGTTGTTGATGAATCGGCCAATTGGTTCGAGCAGCCGGTCTATAGGATCTTTGCGCATGAGGCAAACATAAATCAATCGTCGTGTTGGGTGTTTAATTTTTTGGGTAAAAACTTAGTCAGCCTCCAAACGCAGAGTACTCGGATGACAGCCTTATATGTTTTGACAGGGTTAACAAGATTTACAGGTTCAATGAGGCGGCTTCGCTGCGAAAAATCCTGTAAATCTTGTAAATCCTGTCAAAATTCAATGTCTGTTGCCCTGCCTAGGTTTTTTATACTTCGCGCCGTTAGGTTTTGGGCATGGCTGCAATCACAATCTGTTCAAAATCAAGAACATCAATCATGTTCATCTAACAAATCCTAGCGAATCAAGGTATACTTTTTTTGAAGGAAATACGAAATGCACAACACTCATCTCGCCAAAACGATTGTGCCCGCCTGAATTGGCAGGTTGTTGTGGTCAGCGATACGGTAAAAGTAAAAACCTTGCGCGATGCCCGTTGGTCTCCACCGAACAACGCCTCGGGCGTTGCTGCAATCCCAAACCCGGGCACCGCTATGGTCGTACACCTGAATGGATACTTCGCCCTGCCGACCGCTTGCATCGAATATCACCTCTTCGTTCGCCGGGTTGGGATACACCGCCACCTCCACTTCCTCCTCGACAGGCACGGGCGCACTGCTCGTGATGCACAACGTGTCCACGCACCCGTCCGCAGTCACCTTGATGACCCAACCAAAATACTGCGTGGTCGGCGGCGCAAAACGCCGGGTGTACCCTGCTGCCACGATGCTGCCGCTGGGCAGCACCGCCAAGCCGCCCAAATAGTTCTCGGACCCGTTGGGACTGGCCGGGAAAGCGGTGAACAGTTTGCTCCAAAGCGTGTCGCCGGAGTCGTTCAGCCGATGCACGCTGCCGCCGAGGTAGTTGGACTGACCCGAGATGATGGGCGTTGACCAGCGGCCTATGGCGACCCAGTCGCCGTCGGGGGTGGGCTTCATGTCCACCATGGAGTTGGTGGAGTAAGAGGTTTCGCTCAAAATTCGCGTCCACAGGAGGTTGAAGTTGCTGTCGCGGCGGACGATTTGGCAGCGGCTGCCCCAGTCGTTGGCGGAGAAGATTTCGGTCTTGCCGCTGCAATAGAGCCAGCCGCCGTCGGGCGTGGGGTTGAGGCCGACCACGCCCGCGTCCACAAGGTTCTCGCTCTCCTCGAACTCCCACAGCACCTCGCCGAGGCTGTCTATGGCGAAGAGCCACGCCCGCGCCCAACGCTGCGGTATCGGCGTGTTCTGCGGCGACTGGTGCGAGCCGCCGATGACGAATTCGTTGTCGCTGATTTTGACGAGGGAGCCTTGAAAATCCTGTATGCCGGGCTGGCCGTAGGATTTTTCCCAAAGTTTGTTGCCTGATTTGTCGGTACGCGCTACATAGATGTCTATTGAAAAGTCGCTTTTTTGTTTATGCCCACTAAGAAAAAAACCATTTTTGACTTCGATCACATTTCTTTGAAAAACCACTAATATGGCCGAATCGGTTTGTTCTTGATAAAGAATCAAATCCCCCTCTTTATTCAATTTCATCAAAAATCCTGAATAAACAGACTTGGGCTCACCGACGAGTATATATCCGAGACTGTCCGAAGATTTTATTATGCTATAATTTAGGCCAGCCGTGTAAGAATCTCCCGATTCATCTAAAATGATTTTCGATTGGTGAACATTTCCGAAGGTATCCATCTTGACAAAAACTATCCCCTGTTGATTTGTGTTGAGCTGAATGCCAACACCAAATACGACCAACGTATCGCCGTCTAAAAGCAAATTTCTGAACAAGTTTATTGATAAGTCAAGGTCATATTTATTGTTGAAGCCTGCTTGGGGAAAGGCAAGGGTTAAGCGCAACAATATCAACAAAGCAACCAGAATTTTTTTCATGGCACAAAAAATTGAAGCCCTGCCCCGCGTGAAGCAAGGCAAGGCCAAATGGTTTTGAAAGACTATTTATGAAGAAGGATTCTCCCCGTGCCGACAAAGTCGCCCACCGCTACGCGGAAAAAGAACATCCCAGACTTGAGGTCAGCAGTTCTCCATTTGACCGGGCTTGCCGTATCAGTGGTTCCAGCATAAGACCAAACAACCTGCCCCGATGTGTTCGAAACAAGGATTTGGACATCTTCTTCACCTTTGAAACTTTGCAAGTCGAACATCACCTCTTCGTTCGCTGGGTTGGGATAAACGCGAAGGCTCTCTTTTGGCGGAGCTGCGCTGTTTGTCTTTTTGCCGCCCTGATTTTGCCCCCGTTCCTCACCGGGCAGGTAGGCAATTGGCGGATAGTCCCTCCCGTACAGCCGGAGTATGGTCTGCGACATCCCGGTGGCGTAGCCTGCCGAGTCTGCGGCGAACACTTCTAACTCGTCAATGATATTCTGACTGAGATTGTAGATGTTCTTACCGTACAGATTGCCGAACAGGTATTTCACCCTTTGAAAGTCGGCGGCCTGTGCTTCGGTCAATGTATAGGCGGTAGAGACACCGTTCAGCACAGTGTTAGCAGATGTTGTGTCGCCCGCAGCCCAGTAATCGCCTGCCAGTGAAATCCGTGTCCCGTAAGTGTCCAAATTGCCGAGCCAAAGGCGGAAAGTGTCGCGGTGGAATGTGGTGGTGTCGTACAGCAGGTGCGACACGATGCTGTAAGCATGAACGTCCATCTGCTTGCGGTGGTAGCCCGCCAGTTTGCTTTTTGCTGCTGCCAGTTCGGGGTTTTCTGCTTGCACGGCCGTCTGGTAATCTGCCAAAGCACTGAGGAAAGCGCTTTTTGCCACATGGTACTGCTGTTTGCGCTGGGTCTGCTCCGTCGGGGTTTCGCAAGTTGGAGCGCAGTAATTGCTTTCGCAGGGGTTTGCGAACTGTCTTTCAGTCGGTATGATACCTGAGTAATCCTCCGGCTCTTCATCTGTCCCAGATTGGTAATAGTAATAGTTCACACTCGAACCCGTGTTAGAAAAATCCCGGTCATCTGGGCTGCCTGTGTAAGCAAATTTGTTGCCTGAAGGGCCATAGGTCACGTTTGGAGGTATGCCACTCTCCAGCCCCTGCTCGCTTTTGATGCTGCCGAGCACCAAAAAGTCATAGCGCTCGCTGTTTTGGTTGGTGTTGCAGTCGTAGTAGAGGCCGCGGGGCGGTATCGTCGCTTCTGCGTTTTGCAGGAAGGCGAAGTTGGAGGCGGTCAGTCCGATGAAGGTGTTGCGTCGGATGACGTTGTTGAATCCGCCGAGCGCCGCGGCCCAGATGCCGACCGCCGAGCCGGACTCCGGGTCGGCGTTGGTGAAGATGTTTTCCTCAAGGGTGAAGCCGTTGAGGTTATTGCCCAGCGCCACGCCAAACCGCGTGGGAAAGCTGCTGCCGGCTGGCCTGCCGAGGTAAAAGTTGTTGAGCACCATCAGGTCGCCCGATACACCGGAATTGGAGAGGCCGATTTGACAGTCGTGAAAATCGGCTTGTCTGACGGTGTGGGCGATGTGGGCAAACTTCTCGCTGCCCAGCCAGATGCCGTAGCCCAGCCCCCTGAACTCCGAGCGGGCGTACGTCTCGCAGGGCAGTGTGGAAGAGACGCAGCGCGGCAGCACCTCGAAGCCCGCATCGTGCGCGAAAATGCCGTATCCGTAGTCGGCTATGTCTGTCGGGGAAGGCGGGTCGTATTCGCTGACGTAGCGGCACCCGATGAAGCGCACGCCCCGTACACCGCCCCCCGCGCCCTGGGCCGCGTCGGGGCCCCAGAGTTGTAGGCCAATGTCGGCGTTTTCGATGCTCGCGCCGGAGTAGCTCAGCAGCCAGCCTTGCTGGTAGATGCCGCCCGAAGTTTGCTGGGTTTCGGAGGCTTTGCCCCACACTTCCACCCCCTTCCATGTGTCGGCGCAATCGTTGTTGGTGAGTTTGCCGTGCAGATAGAGCCGGGCACCCGGCTCTATGATGAGCCGTCCCTGTTGGCTGAACTTGACGGTCGTGTTGCCGCCGATGGTCAGGGCGCTGCCCGATTTCACGACCAGTATGTCGTCAATCGGGATGTTGGCTGTGTTCCAAGTGGTGTCGGAGCTGATTTGCGTACCCGTGATGGTCACGCCAGTTAGGGTGGGGCTGTCTCGCAGGTGGCGCTTCATGCGCTGCGCTTGCAGGTGCGTGAAGTACTGATAGCATCTCAAGTCGCTGTATGACATGATGTTCAGCTCATCGGGGTTTTAGGGTGTTCCGTTGCAGTTGTCGGTGCCGCTCAGGGTCCACTGACAGGTAGGGGGGGCAACGTTGGGGTGTGTGGAAGTCTGAAGTTTGGGGTCGGCCGGGGTGTCGCACACATAGTCGCCCGCGCTTCCGCAATTGGAGCCGTCGGCACATTCTGAAGACACGTTGCAGAATCCCGCTCCCCCAAGCGTTTCTCCCGTGCCCGCATGGGTGTGATAAAGCCCCAAACAATGCCCCACCTCGTGTGCCAACACAAAAGAGCGAACCATTGAGGTGTTGTTGGTAGTCGTGTCTATCAATCCAAACAGGGCAAGACCTGATGACGGTATCCCAAAAGCGATTCCTCCATCCAATTGGGCGTTGGTTAGGCGGTCAGGAAAAAGGAATAAATTTATGCCGCCCGGAATGAACAAAGATGGGTCTGCACAATGAGGCATGCCGGGTGTGGAAAATGATGGAGCATTGAAGCATGGCTGCTGGTCAACAAACACTGATTCACAGTCGCGCACAAAAAATATCCCATGCGGGTTGAAGGCCTTGTCGAGAAAAGTCAGCGCCTCCTCCACCTGTGCGGGGCTTTGGCCGCCTTGCCCGAGGCTGTCGCGGATGATGTGCAAAAATATCCGCACATAGAAAGGGTTGGGGAATGCCATGGTGTCGGAGTCGTTGTCACAAAACTCACCGCCAGCCCCTTGCTCAATGACACAAATAGAGCTGGATTGCGCGAGCGAAACGGACGGGGCGGCCCACAGCAGCAATAGCAAAAAACACCATTTATTGAAGGAGCGGGCGAGGGTGGGGAGCAATGAGATTGATTTCATGTCGAAGATGTTTTAGCGAACGAAAAATGGTTGGCAAGGGGCGTGTCAATAGGCTTGTTTCGGTGGAGGCCTTTCCCTTCACCGAAACAAGCCTCGAACATATACCTTGATTCGCTAGGATTTGTTAGATGAACATGATTGATGTTCTTGATTTTTAGCAGATTGCGATTGCAGCCATGCCCAAAACCTAACGGCGCGAAGTATATATCTGCCCAGAAGCCTTTTCTGTTGGAAAAATGTCCGACAATTTGACTCACCGTATCAACGTCGTATTCCCCTTCAGCACCTCTTTTGCGCCATCCATGTATTGCACTTCCAATACCCACACAAACACGCCGGGGTCCATGGGTTTCCCCCTAAAAGTGCCGTCCCAGCCGATGGTGTCGTCGTTGACTTGAAAATCACCCGCTTCATAGACCAATTCGCCCCAACGGTCAAACACCCGGAAGGTCAGCACGCGGGCGGAAATTTGGCCATGTACCAAAAGCAAATCGTTGTTGAAATCCCCATTGGGCGTGAAGCCTGTTGGCACGAACACCCTGCGCGGTTTTTCCACGACTACCCGAATGCGGTCTTCAGCGACGCAACCGAGCGAGTCTTTCACCCGCACATCAAAGTAGTTCTGGTAGTAGAGCGAGTCCACGAACGGGTCTGGGCAGTTGAGGCAACTGAGCCAGATACTGTCCTTCGGATTCCAGGCGTAAGTGACCGCGCCGACCGCATTGAGCACTTCGGCGATGAGTTGTGTGCTTTCCCCCAACTCAATGGTGATGTCCGGCCCGAGTTCCACTTGCAGGGGTGGGCGCTGATTGACCTCGATGGGAGGCAGCACGAAGACACAACCATTCTTGTCCATGACCTTGGGCGTGTAAACTCCTGCACCAATGCTGATTTGCTTGGGCGAGCCATTGTACGGCTTGTCGTCGAGGGTGTAGCGATAGGGTGGGGTGCCGCCTGTGGCACTAATGGTGATCTCACCGTCGCGGCCGCCATGACATTTTGGGTCGCGTTTCTCCGCCGTGCCCCCGACGGGGCTGGCAGGTTGCGTGATGAGTGCGGAGTCAAGTGTCTGGCAGCCATTGGCATCTATCAAAGTCAGCCCTACCGAGCCAGCCGGGAGGCCGCTGATTTCTTGTGTTTGATGCCCTCCAACCCACCATAGGTAGGTGTAAGGGGGGGTGCCGCCCGATGGGATTGCCTTGGCGCTGCCGTTGCTTTCGCCAAAACACTTGGCTGGCGTGGCCACGATGTCGAGTTGGAGTTGCGGCGGTTGGGCGATGGTGACGGTAGTGGTGGCCTGACAATTGTTGACATCCGTCACCGTGACCCGATATGTGCCTGCGGCGAGGTTTTGCGTGGAAGCGCCGTTGGGGGAGCCCGCGCTCCAAGTAAAGGAATAGGGTTGCACGCCGCCAATAGCCCCAGCTGTGGCCGAGCCTGTGGCATCCCCAAAGCATTTCACGTTTTCAAAGGTTTGGATATTGGCGAAAAATTCGAGGGCATTGCCGATGCTCGCGGATTGGACCGCCGTGCAGCCCTCTTTATCCGTCACCGTGACGGAATATGTCTGGAGCGGCTGTAGCCCTGTTGCTTGGAAACCCGTTTGAATAGGCACGGTGCTCCATGTGTAGGAGAATGCGCTGATGTCCGCGTTGTTGGCCCCATAGAAAACGGCTGTCACGGTGGCGGTTCCTTGTGCTTGGTTGAAACACGGAGGCGGAGCGCCCTGCACAAAGGCAAAGAGTTCTTCTTTTTGCACGACGGCTGTGGATGCCTCTTTGGTGCAGCCATTCGCATCGGTCACGGTGACTTTGTAGGGAGCTGAAGCAAGCCCTGTGACGGTTTGCGTCGTTTGGGCATTGACATCCCAGAGGTAAGTGTAAGGCGAGGTGCCGCCCGACGGCACTACCGTCGCGGTGCCGTTGCTGGCTTGAAAGCAAATCGTGTCAGCGATGGCGGGCAATGTCAGCGTCAATGCGGAGTCGGGCTGTAGAATTTCGCCTGTCCATGTCAGGGTACAACCTGCGTTGTCAGTCAAGGTTAGGTTATACGTTCCGGCGATAAGGTTGGGCAAATTGGAGAGGGTGCTGGCAAAATTGTTTGGCCCTGACCAAGCGAAGGCATATCCGGGCGTGCCGCCTGAAGCGGCGGCGCTGATGGTGCCATTGTTTTCTCCAAAACACTTGATGTCGGATGTGTTCACGTTGAGCAGTACTTCTGTCGGCACGGTGATGGTTTCTTGCAAGACAGCGGTGCAACCATTGGCATCGGTGGCTGTGACGGTGTAGCCGCCAGCCATTTTTCCTGTGATGGCTGCTGTGGTCTCGTTGGAACTCCACAAGAATGTGAAGGGTGCTACGCCACCGGAAGGTTGTGCGGTTATTTGTCCGTTGGACCCGCCAAAACAAGTGACGTTTTGCACCGTCGCTGTGAGTTGGATGGCTTCTGGCTGGAATATGCTGACGCTGTTGGTAAGTGTGCAGCCATTTTGGTCGGTGATGGTGACAGTGTAATTGCCTGCGAGCAAATTGTTGGCCGTCGCCGTCGTTTGCCCGGCGGCATCGCTCCATTTGTAAGTGTATGGCCCGGTGCCGCCGGAGGGAGTCGCGTTGGCGGTGGCGGTGCCACCGTTGCAAAGCGCGTTGGTGTTCGATACGACCGCAGAAAGCGGTGGCGGCGCGAGCACGCTGGCCGTTGTCACCAAAGTGCAGCCATTGGCATCGGTTGTGGTCACGGAATAATCCTGTGCGCTAAGGTTCGATGCTGTTGGGGTGGTTTGCCCTGCCGAGTCGCTCCATTTGTAAGTGTATGGCCCGACACCTCCCGTGACGGTCACGGTGGCCGAGCCGTCAGCGCCGCCAGCGCATTTGACTGAGAGGGTGGCGATTGTCGCGGCGAGTTGAGGCGGCTGACCGATGGTGACAAAGGCTGTTTCAGCACAATTGTTGGCATCGGTCACTGTGACGAAATAATTCCCTGCCAGCAGGTTGGGGTTGGTGGTTCCGTTCACGCCGTTGCTCCACACGAAGTTGTAGGGTGCCACTCCCCCCATTGCGCTGGCGGTGGCTGCGCCAGACGGTTCGCCAAAACATTTGGCAAAAGAACCCAACGCGCTCAACGCCAAGTCGGCAGGTTGTGTCACGGTAGCCGTTGCGGTGGAGGTGCAGCCATTGGCATCCGTGACGGTGACGGTGTAGGTGCCTGCGCTAAGATTCGACACGGTGGGCGTGGTTTGCCCTCCTGCGCTCCACACGAAGGTATAAGGCGGTGTGCCGCCCGTGGCAGAGGCGCTGGCAGAGCCATTGTTGCCCCCAAAGCAAGATACGTTTTGCAACACATTGGTTTCCACGATGCACTGCGAAGGAGAGCCGACCGTGACTTGCAAATCCACCGAACAGCCTGTGGCATCCGTCAAGGTGACGATGTGAAGTCCCGCCGTGAGATTTTGGAAAATACCTGTGGTAGAGGTTTGAGCGCCCAATTTGAAAGTGTAGGGCGGGTTCGCGCCGTCGGGCACGACACTGACGGAACCATCACTCCCCCCAAAACAACTGACGCTTGTGGCAGCGGTCGTGGCAGTTGGCGGCGAGCAGTTGAAACAAGTGACTGTTCCGATGAGCGGGTCGCATACGTTGGTTCCGCCAATGCCTTGCACCTGAAGGGTGACTGCAGAACTCGGCGGCAGATTTTCCACCAAATAAGTATTGACATTGCCGACGGGAACCCAGCCTTGCCCACCGACATTGATTTGGTAGCCACTGACCCCTGCCACGTTGGCCCAATCGAACGTGATGGTGCTGCTTGAACTGCCTCCACAGGTGACGACGGGTGCAGGCAGCGGCGTTTGCACGTCAATGGCAATCGAATCCGTCACCGTGCAGCCATAAGAATCCGTGGCGACGATGGTGTAAGTAGTGGGTTGGGTTGGGTTGGCGGTAGTCACTGGGGAGGTCGGATTGCTCAATCCGGTGGTAGGCGACCATTGATAATCCACGCGATAAGATGGCTCGAATGTGATGGTCCAATCGCGCAGCGTTCCTACGATTCCGTTGGCATCGTCAATGATTTGCAGGCGCCAGTTCCCGTTGGTGGGGCTGCCCCACAAGTCAGACCACACGCCTTCTGGCAACCAATCGCCCGTGAAAGGAGCAGCGCTTGCCGGCGCAAAGGGGCCTGGAAAATTGATGATTGTGGCGGCTGTTTCGGTAAAACAAGTGTTGGTGTAATTGTCGCCGTTGCCTCCATTGTCCGTAGATAGCTCGAGAAACTGTCCTCCCGGGGCAATTAGGAAAATATCGAGGTCGTCCACCCAAGCGTGCGTGATGTTGAGGCATACCGAGCGAATCACGCCCGATTGGAGCACCGTAGGCTGCACGCCGACCACGTTAATCGGCGAAAACACCGGCACGTTCGTCGGCTGAATCACAAAATCCTGTTGATTGGTGAAAGAGGGCGGAGCAGGCAGGGAGATGGGCAGGGTGCCGTCCAGCTCGATGGCTGGCGCTCCCACGCAAAGCGTGGTGTCGGGTCGGAGCGAGGGTTTCACCAAGCCATTGTCTTTGATGGCGATGTAGATGGTGTCGCGATTGCAGGGGTCGCGCTGCACGTCAACGACGATAAACTCATCCCCTTCCGCCATGTTGTCTTCAAAAGCAATCAGCGGGACGGTCACTTGGGATTGCCCAGCTGGAATAAACAGACCGCTGGGAATCGTCTGATAATCCACTCCATTGGTGGCCGTGCCCCACACGTTGTAGTCAATCGGAATGTTTTGCTGGGCAACATTGGGCACTTTAAAGGTCAGTGTGCCAGCAGCGCAACCTTCCACGATGGCGCCATCAAGGCTAGTGGTCGTCACTTCGACGCGCAGCGAGCCTGTTCCAAAGCTTTTGGCCTCCAAAAACACCCCGGAGTCATAGATGCCATCGGTCACGTCAGCAATAGCAAGTTTGATGGTGTACGACTGGCATGGAATCACCTTTGCTTCCGCCGTGAACACATCCGTGAACCCATCGTAGGTGGGTTGTTTGTTTGAAAAGTCGTTGTTGTTGTAATACTGTGCGTTGACTGCGGCACAGTTGGGCGGATAAAATGGGTGTATGGTGTTGATGGCTACAGGAAGCGCCGTACCGGGTATGCGCGCGATGTTGGTGTTGGTATAGTTGCCGCCTGCCGGGTTTGGCCCCGATATAAAAAAGCCGAACACATCGTTGAAAACATTGCAGCTATATTCTGGGTACTCTTCCGAAGCAAAACAATAGCGAAAACTCAGCAAGCTATCGGTCGGGATAAAAGTGATGGTATAAATCGCCAAATCACGCAGCACGCCATTGGTAAGCGCCGCCAAATCGGGGTCGTTGGTGAAAATAAAATTGTCGGTGGAGGCAAACGCCACGCCCGTCTCGGTGCAGCCGACCGAGCCAAACAGCCCGCCCGTGCTTTCCACTCGCCCGGTTGTCATCACGATGCCCCTGTCTATGCCAATTGCCTGCGTGGCACCCGTGAAATAGCCAATCGCGGCCGCATTGCCATTGAAGGTGACATTGGTCACTTCCACCCCATCGCCGAGGAAGATGTTGGAGATAAGATTTTGCGGCGTGAACGGAGGCGTGTTGGCCCCGGTCGCCTGCATCAGCTGCGCTCGTATGGATGTTGTGAGGAAAAAGAAAAGAAAAACAGAGAGCAGTAGTTTTTGGAACAAGCCAGTTATGCGATTCATCCGTGTGAGAGATTGTTTAAAGTCCTGACAGAAATTCAGGAGATTATCAAGTCCGGGAACGACGTTTGGACGCGAGGATTAAAGGATTAAATTTAGAAGCCGAAAAGTAGGCTTTTAAAGAAATTGCCCGTGCATCTGTCGCGGCAAAATTCTTTTCAAGAGCCATTTTAACCGCAAGACGATGCCCGTTTTGTCGGGGTTGGGCATTTTTTTGTGCTGGCATGGAAAGCAGACGCTACATTTACGCATTCGCTCACCATTTTTTTGACGCATGGACCAACGCATTATCCGCCTCTACGACGAATACACCCACAAACCGCTGACGCGCAAGGAGTTTTTGGAACAGCTGACCCGACTTGCCGGCGGCGCGGCGGCAGCCATGGCATTGTTGCCTTTGCTCGAATCCTGCTCCACAGCAGCCAAAACTCGGGCAGACGGCTTGTTCGCCGAATATGTTGCGTATCCCGGCGTGAATGGCGAGATGAAAGCATACTTGGCCCGCCCCAAGCAGCAAAAGCGATACGCGGCGGTCGTCGTCGTGCATGAAAATCGGGGCCTCAATGCACACATAGAAGATGTGACTCGACGAGCGGCCCAAGCGGGCTATTTGGCCATTGCTCCCAATGCTTTGGCTCCTCTGGGCGGCACTCCTCTTAACGAGGACGACGCCCGCCAACTATTCACCACCCTCAAAGCCGAGGAAAGCCTGCAAAATTTTATCCGGGTGTTCGATTTTTTAAAAACACGGAAAGACTGCAACGGCAGCTTTGGCTGTGTTGGTTTTTGTTGGGGCGGGCTGATGGCCAACAACTTGGCCGTAAATGTGCCCGCGCTTCGCGCTGCCGTTGCCTTTTATGGCCGTCAGCCTGATGTGGGCGAGGTGCCCAAAATAAAAGCGGCTCTTCAACTCCACTACGCCAGCCTCGACGAACGTGTCAATGCCGGTATTGCTGCATTCGAGGAGGCGCTCAAAAAGGCTGGCACACGCTATGAACTGTATATGTACGAAGGGGTCAACCACGCTTTCCACAATGACACCTCTGCTGCCCGCTACGACGAGGCTGCCGCCAAATTGGCTTGGCAACGAACACTCGCTTTCTTCCAAAAACACTTGGTTTGAGGCACAAAAAAAGCCTGCTTTACCAGTGCGTCAGGCAAAACAGGCTCTTAAAATGGATATAGTGTTAGGTGCTTACTGTTTTTTGAAGTAAACCGTTGTGCTTGAGAAATTAGGGTCAGTGGCAAGGGCATCAATGCTTTTCAGCTCAAGGCTATTGGCTGTCTTCTCCGTAATGCGCCAGTTGCCCATCAAGGCATCAATCGGGGCAAAGGGATTGGCCATTTTGATGCCCATCTTGGTGTCGTTGTCCAGCGCCTTCCATTGGGCAGTGGCGTTGCTGCCGTTGGGCGAACGAACCACCAATTCGTCGTTGTCGTTAAACTCAAAAGTAAAGCCAGTGAAATCGGAGGTTTTGTCTGTCGGCACGGTCGTACCAGTTGGAATGGTCTCGAAATAGGCCACATACCACTGGTCGTTGAGCAGTTTTTGCTGGTCGTCTGTGTCAGATTTGGTGCACGAGACAAAAGCCAAAAGGCCGAACAAAAGAGCGGGAATCAGTCTTTGCATGACAATTAAAGAGTTTAAAATGAACGGGTAAAACAAAGTGCATAGGTACAAAAATTATTCCACACTCGGAATAGACTCTCAGCCCATGCACGCTTTCACAAAAGCGACAAACAAGGGGTGCGGATTTTCCACCGTGCTCTTCAATTCAGGGTGAAACTGTACCCCCACAAACCACTTGTGGTCTTTTAGCTCCATGATTTCCACCAGCTTCGATTCGGGGTTGATGCCAGTTGCGCTCATCCCGGCCTTTTCAAAATGCTCCAAGTAGGCGTTGTTGAACTCCCAGCGGTGGCGGTGGCGCTCACTGATGAGCAACTCGCCATAGGCCGCGTGTGCCTTCGATTTTTTTTTCAACTCACAAGGATATGCCCCAAGACGCATGGTACCGCCTTTTTGAGTGATTGTTTTTTGCTCACTCATCATGTCTATGACTGGGTGAGGCGTGTTGGGCATCACCTCTGTGGAGGCAGCCCCTTCCAAATGCAAAACACTGCGGGCAAACTCCACGCAAGCCGTTTGCATGCCGAGGCAGATGCCGAAAAATGGGATGTTGTGTTCACGGGCATAACGAATCGCCGATAGTTTTCCCTCTATGCCACGCTCACCAAAGCCCGGCGCGACGAGCACGCCGTTGAATGGCGCAAGCACCTTGCTCACATCTTTGTAACTGCCTTCCAAATCCTCGGCATGGATGGGGGTGACACGCACCTTGCACTCGTTCACCGCTCCCGCATGCACAAAGGACTCGTAGATAGATTTGTAAGCGTCGGGCAGTTCGTTGTATTTGCCGATGAGACCAATCTTGACTTCGTGCAGGGGGTTTTTGAGTTTGCCCAAAAAGTTTTTCCAAGAACTCAGATTCGGCTCTTTGGTGTCGCGCAGATGCAGTTTGGAAATCACCACCGCGTCGAGGCGCTCTTTCAAAAGCAACAGCGGCACATCGTAGATGCTTTCTGCGTCGAGCGCCTCTATGACGCTGCCCGTTTCCACGTTGCAAAACTGCGCCAGCTTGCGCCGTATGTCGGGGCCAAGCGGGTGCTCCGTGCGGCAAGCCAACACATCGGGCTGAACGCCGAGGCTTAACAGCTCTTTCACCGAGTGTTGCGTGGGTTTTGTTTTCAGTTCCTTAGCGGCGTTCAAAAACGGTATCAGCGTCAGGTGAATCACCAAACAGTTGTCGCGCCCAAGTTCCCAGCGCAACTGACGCACCGATTCGATATAAGGCAGCGCCTCGATGTCGCCCACTGTGCCGCCCAACTCTGTGATGACCAAATCAAATTGGCCCGATTGCCCCAAAAGCAGCATCCGGCGCTTGATTTCGTCGGTGATATGCGGGATGACCTGCACTGTTTTGCCGAGATAAGCTCCTTCTCGTTCTTGGTTGATGACCGTTTGATAAATCCGCCCCGTGGTGACGTTGTTGGCCTGCGAAGTGGGCTTGTTGAGAAATCGCTCGTAGTGGCCGAGGTCGAGGTCGGTCTCCGCGCCGTCGTCCGTCACATAGCACTCGCCGTGCTCATAGGGATTGAGCGTGCCGGGGTCCACGTTGAGGTAAGGGTCGAACTTTTGAATTGTTACGGAGAAGCCGCGAGCCTGAAGCAGTTTGGCGAGCGAGGCACAAAGTATGCCTTTTCCGAGCGAAGAGGTGACACCGCCCGTAACAAAGATGTATTTCGTCATAGTACGTTATCGCTGTTACGGGATGCAAAGGTAGGTGTTCCGCGCCGTTGTAGGTTGCGAGCACCTTGTTTTCTTTGAAAAGACTTCGGCAGCCGAGCATTGTTAGCCATCTGGCCACATCGCTCAAAACATCCTTTCTCCTTCGCTGTTTTACCGCTCATGCAAACCGTCCAGTTTCGGGATTTGAATTTCATGGACTACCAATCGGCGTGGGATTTTCAAACCTCGCTGCATCGCGGCTTGATTGAAAACAAACTGAAAAACAGGGATTTAAAGCCCGGAACCTACCCACAGGCGCACCAACTTTTGCTCGTTGAGCACCCGCCCGTTTACACACTTGGAAAAAGCGGCTCAATGGACAATTTGTTGCTCTCAGCGGACGAACTCCGCGCTCGCGGCATCCAATTTTTCCCCATCAATCGCGGAGGCGACATCACGTTTCACGGTCCCGGCCAAATCGTCGGCTACCCCATTCTCGACCTCGAGTGTTTTTTTACCGACGTGCATCGTTATGTGCGCAATATCGAGGAAGTAATCATCCGAACCCTCGCAGAGTATGATGTAGAGGCATTTAGAATCAAAGACTACACAGGTGTTTGGGTGAAAAATACCGCAAACCTTGAACCCTCAGCCATCAACCGTAAAATTTGCGCCATTGGTGTCCATTTAAGCCGTTGGGTCACTTTGCACGGCTGGGCTTTTAACATAAACACCCCGCTCGAATACTTTAATTACATCGTACCTTGTGGCATCGCCGATGAGGACAAAACGGTGACATCGTTGGCCGCGGAAACGGGCCGCCCCGTGGATATGCAAGCCGTGAAAGAACGGCTCAAACGCCATTTTGCCGCAGTATTTGAATGCGAAATTGCAGGCTGACACACTACTTCAGCAACCTCACCGACAACCAATCACCAATTAACCAAGCCACCACACCAACACATTACCATCGTCATGATAAAAGACATTCCCATATTGAAAGTGGAAAATCTCGCCGTCGCCGTCGTGCCGCGTATGGAACACGAAGAAGACCACGAGGAATTCTGGGACACATGGCTCATCAATCTGAAAGACGAGCCGATTCGCTCCGTGTTGGTCAACTCGCGGGGCTACGGCATCATTGATGGCGAGGAGCGCCAGACCACCACGCTCCGCTACTTTTGGGACGAAATCGGCCCCCAGGAAGCCGTGAAAATCGAACCGGTGCAAAAAGACGTGCTGGGCATCGCCAACGAGTACTGGGTCAGTTTTTCTCTCAACGACTACCTCTACGACAAAAAATATGTGTTCGTGGCTGGCAGCCTCGACCAGATGAACTTCACCGAAATCCCTTTGCTTCATCGCAAAGGCGTGATGATAAAATGATGACGTATGCTCGAATCTGATTTCAAAAAAATTGACAACCCAGTGGCTCAGGCGGTGGTTGTGCTGGCGGGGGCGCTCGTCCTCATGTTGGCTGGCTGGCTGCTCACCGTCTCGAAAATCTATCCCGTGGAGTCGCTGTTCGCGTGGTCCATTGCCGCCGCCTTCATGCTGCTTTTTGCCCTGCTCAACAGTCTGATGAGTCTTCGCGCCGACAGTTTTTTCAAGTATTGGGGCCGTTCCATGTACGCTTACATGGGATTGGCGTTGTGTACGGGCCTTGCCGCATGGATGTTCTCCGGCATTCCATTGCGCGAGGCAGGGACATACCGATGGATTTATTTCGTGGTCACAGTGGGTTTCCTCGTCTTCTTGTCAATGGTGAATTTCATGAAAAAGATTGTCAATTTCGCGGAGCGCGAGGAATGGAACCAGCCAAGAAAACGCAAGTGACCGACGGGACTATGAGGCTGTTTTAAAAATCCATGCGGGCGTGTGTCCTCGTATTTTCATGCACACACACAAAATTTCAACAACTATGAAGTACCTGTCTATTTTTCTGGTGTTGCTGGCCTGCAACGCAGCAGAAAGACCATCTCCCAGCAGCAGCGACACGGTAGCCGCTACTAACATGATGGCATCCGACACCATCGTGCCACCGAAATACGAAAACGGCCAATTGGTGAAAGTCACCAAAACCGACGCAGAGTGGAAAAAACAATTGAGCGACACGGAATACTATGTGCTTCGCAAGGAAGGCACCGAAAGGGCGTTCACGGGCAGCCTTTGGAACAACAAAGAAAAAGGCACTTATATCTGCGCCGGGTGCGGACTGCCCTTGTTCAGCTCAGAGACAAAATTTGAATCCGGCACGGGATGGCCCTCATTTTATCAGCCCATCAAAGGTGAATACATCACCGAACATCAGGACAAAAGTTATGGCATGGTGCGCACCGAGGTGGAATGTGCGCGTTGCGGAGGGCATCAAGGCCATGTGTTCGACGACGGCCCACCACCTACGGGCCTGCGCTATTGTATCAATTCGGCTGCACTCAAATTCGTCAAGGAGTAGTCCCTGAAAGTGGCTGTCTCAAACGCACTCAATATCGGAACTCCAGCACCTCCGTCTCTCCGATGCCCTTCGAGACAGCGACATAAAGCCGCCCGTGGTCGTTGTCGGGTATGTCCTGAAATTCCGTGGTTCCAGTCAGCCTGTTGAGCAGCTGCGGCACGGTGTTTTGGTGTCCCACCACCAAGAAACGTTTCCCGGCACCCGTTCTCAATGTCTCGTCCAGCCAGACATCCTGCATGGACGGGGGGTAGGAAGAGCCGGGCGGCGCTTTTTCGGCTTGTCTTCTCACCTCCTCAGCGGTTTGCACCGTCCGTTTGAAATTGGTGGAAAAGGCCATGTCCAATCTTTCCTGCGACAATATCAAGCCCAGGCGCTGGGCGCGGGCCATTCCCTCTTCCGTCAATTCGGGGTTGTCGCCTTGGTCCTTTCTTTTTTCCGCGTGCCGCACGCAGTAAAAAATCGTGTAAGCCTTGTCGGCCCAATGTGGGATGGGGGTGAAAGTGCTATCAGTCAGCACTACCCTGCCATCCAAAATAGCCAACACCGTAGGCTGCTCGGCCGCCTTGTCCTCAGCGGAATGGGTTGATTCGGTTGATGCAGGAGGTTCTGTCGTTTTTTTATCCATTTGACAAGAATAAACAAAGCAAAGCACAAACAAGGCTGAAAAGATGTTTCTTTTGTGGCACATATCGTTGAGTCAATTTTATGAAAAAGACGGTTTTGCCCATAGTCTTGCTCACTCTCAAAGGCTTGCTACTCGCGCAGCAGCCTTTTCAAGACAAATGTTCGCCCACCGTGAAATGGCGCGACAACGGCGCTGTCACCGAAAACTTCGTGGTAAAGGTGACAGAACCGAGCCCCTTCCGGGCATGGGCGACGGCGCAAAATTGGGAAATTGTGAACGAATACACGCCCGCCAATCTGTTGGTCTTGAGAGGAAATGTCCAAGATGTCAAAAACGCTCTCCTGCCCCGCCCCGATGTGTTGTTTGTGGATATGGCTTCGACTCAGCCAAAGGAGGAATTGCCCGTGCCGGGACACAATTTTTTTGTCAACCGGATAAACGTCGCGCACACGCGCCATCCCACACAGAATGGTTCGTCTGTTACCATTTCCATCAAGGAAAACCAATTCGACACCGCCGATGTGGATTTCAAACATCGCGCGACGAACGCCCCTAATTCCATGCCTCCCATCACCTCCCATGCCAACATAGTCGCTTCCATCGTGGGCGGGGCAGGCAACTCGGCAATTGCCGGACGCGGCGTGGCTTGGGGTGCCAATCTGCGCTCCAATGGATTTAACAACTTGCTCCCCGATGAAGATTATACCGCCCATCAAGTCAGCGTTCAAAACCACGCCTACGGCCTCGACATTGAAAACTATTACGGTGCATTGGCAATGGCTTATGACCAAAGTGTGGTCGCCCACCCACCTTTGCTCCATGTTTTTTCCGCCGGAAACAAAGGGCCTGAAGCACCCAACACGGGCACCTATGGCGGCTTGGCTGGCTTTGCCAACCTGACTGGCAATTTCAAAATGGCTAAAAACGTGCTGACCGTAGGCGCGGTGGATTCTTTCGGCCAAATCGCACCCTTCAGCTCTCGTGGCCCTGCCTACGACGGCCGCAACAAGCCTGATTTGGTCGCCTTCGGCCAAGACGGCAGCTCGGGAAGCGCCGCGCTGGTGTCGGGCGCGGCTGCGATATTGCAACAAGCACTGCTGGAACAAACAGGCATGCTGCCGAAAGCAGCCCTCGTCAGAGCCATTTTGCTCAACACCGCCGACGATGTGGCCCCGCCCGGGCCCGATTTTTTCACCGGCTTTGGCAGCCTCAATCTTGAAAAAGCCATGCAAACCACGACAAGCCAACAATTTGAAAACGACCTCATAGGGGCTGGCGAATCGCAGGTCTTTTACATTCAAGTGCCCAACGGCACTGCCTCGCTCAAAATAATGCTCGCTTGGGACGAGCCTCCTGCCATGCCCGGTGCGCCCAAAGCCTTGACCAATGACCTTGATTTGAAAGTCGTGGCACCGGATGGCTCCACATGGCTCCCGTGGGTGCCGAATCCTTTTCCGCACCCCGATTCGTTGCGAATGAACGCCGTTCGTCGCCGCGATACTTTGAACAATGCCGAACAGGTCGCGCTGGACAACCCACCAGCGGGTCAGTATGAGATATGGGTGACGGGAGAAAACATTCAGGCGACTTCCCAACCTTTTTCGCTGGTTTGGGCTTGGGAAAAAAGCACCCTCTTTGCTTGGGATTTTCCCGTGAAAAACGATGCTGCCATCGGAGGGCGCGATGTGCTGCTGCGCTGGTCGCATACCTTTCAAACAGATGCCACTGGCCTGTTGGAATATCGCCTGCTCGACGCATCCGATTGGAGCGAGATTGCCCCTGCCGTTGATTTGCGGCAAGGTTGGCATCGGTGGCTATTGCCAGACTCGTTTGCCGAAGCGCAGGTGCGTATGCGCGTGAACGGGCAGACATTTGAGTCTGACACTTTTCTGATTGCCAGACAAATGCGCATGGATATTGGGTTCAACTGTGCCGACTCGACCCTGCTCTATTGGAACGCTGCCGCACCCGAAGCCACTTATTTGCTGGCTGGCCTCAACGAAAAATATCTGGAGCCTTTAATGCTCCTGAGCGACACGTTCATCGTGTTGCAAAAAGCGGCTTTCCCGCAACAAAGATTCAGTGTCGCACCATTGGGGCGCAACGGCACGCTGGGGCTTCGCAGCCCCGCCCCCGACACCCAAGAACAGGGCGTGGCGTGTTACTTCAAAAATTTTTTGGCCGAATTGGATGCCGATTTCAATACGAGATTGCTGCTCAATATCGGCACCCGGTATGGGCTGCAATCGGTCAGCATGGAAAAGATGAAAGACACAGGGTTCGTCTTGCTCAACACTTGGCAGCCAGTGGAAGCAGAACAGTTCGCCTTCCATGACGCGCCGCAACAAGGCGCTAATCAATATCGCGCCAGACTGCTGCTGAACAACGGTATCACCTTGCTCAGCGACACGGCGACGGTGTTTTCCTGGGGCGCCAACGCTGTGTTGGTTTTTCCCAATCCGACACGTTCGGGTAGCATCCAAGTCGTGGCAGATCCGACAGAAATTGTCTCGTTTGTGGTGTTCGACCTGTTGGGCCGTTTGATTTTGGAAGAAGAACTGAGCGCCCTGCCTCAGACGGTCGAATTGCCAGTTGGCCTTCCCAAAGGATGCTATCCCTATTTTTTGCGCGAAAACGGGCGCTTGACGTCGGGGGGGATGTTGCTGGTGGGCTTCTAGTGCCATGTCTGGTCAATGCTCCATGAATTAGGGAGCATTGACCAGACATGGCACTAGAAAAAAATGGGGCTGTCTCGCGCGTCATTGAGCATTGAAAAAATGGTTCAATAACGTTGCAAGGCAGCCCCACGCTGTCGCGTTTTATTCCATCAATTAGTAGAGATAGTTCAGCGCAGTCTTGTCGTTGTTGTTGAACGGACGATTAACCCCATTGCCAATGCAAGCCAACATCCAGGAGCCAGCATCAGGGCCAGTGGGTGTGCCGGGGATATGCACAGCGCCCACCCCGTCGTTTTGCTGCCCTTCGCTGCCACCGCTGCCACAGCTGTATGCGCGGTTCATCCAGTCAGTGTGACGATAGCCGATGCAGTGGCCGATTTCATGTGCAAACACCGTGGCCAACGTGTTGGCATTCCAGTTCTGATATTGCCGGTTGAACAGTATTTCGGGATAAGGGTTGCCATTGGAAGGGAACCCCGCGGCAGCGATGTATTGTGCGCCGTTGACAACTTTAATGTTGATATTGCCGCCACTTGTGACACGTTGGAAAGTCAGCTGCAAGTTTTCCGCGTTGTAACGCGCAATGGCCGCGTTGATGGCATTGGACACGTTAGTGTTGACGTTTCCGCTGGTGCTAATCTTGATGAGGCGCGGAAGCCCGCCGACGACGTTGAAAGTATGGTATTGTTCGGAGTTGCCGATAATCAGCCATTGAGCGTAGAATTCCCTGTTCAAGTGGTCGTCCGTCAAAAAGATGTCGCCCTCCACAAGGTAGCCACCGTCTAGTGCCCGTACGTTTTCGGTGCTGAAACCGAGTGCCTTGATGCGATTGATGACAGATGAGTCAATGCCCTGAATCTCAGTAATTTCATTCTTGGTGCAGGAGTGAATGCCGACGATAAACAGCGCCAGCGCGGCGAAGGTGAGTACATGTTTGAACATGACAGAAAAAGTTTGGTTTGGTAAAAATTAAATTTTGCGGGAGCTAATGTAGCAAAACATGAAACCCGTCAAATCTTTCCTAATCTTTTTAAAATTTTGCGCGAAATATGCCGGGCCAAACAAGAACAAAAAACAGTCAAAAGTTGCTCTAAACCATTATTTTTCAATACCTTGCAGCCGCTATGAACATCGAACAATTCCGCGCATACTGCCTTGAAAAAAGAGCGGTGACGGAGGATTTCCCCTTCGACGAAGTGACGCTCTGCCTGCGGGTGATGAGCAAAATCTTCGCTATCACTGGCCTCGACAGCGAGCGTTTCACGGTCAATCTCAAATGCGACCCCGATTTCGCGCTCGAGCTCCGCGAACACCACCCCGAAGTGCAGCCCGGGTGGCACATGAGCAAAAAGCATTGGAACACGGTGGATTTCGAGGGGGCATTGGGCGACGGGATGCTGCGCCGCCTGATTGACCACTCCTACGAACAGGTGGTGAAAACACTGAAAAAAACCGAGCGCGAGGCACTGCTGAATGAGGAGGTCTAAAACGCGATAAGTACCCGGACAGATTTATTTCACACAACGACACTGCGACACTACGATTTTATTTTTCTGATAATCAATTCTTTGTGCCGTTGTGTCGTCGTGTGAAATGCTTGAATAATTTTGTCTTATTACTTCCCTCACTCAAAAACCAGCAACAATACCCCCGATGCCATGAGCGTGAAGCCCGTAATCAGCCCTGCGTTGTGCTCCCACCGATGCCAGTTTAGCCGATGTAGCCCGTGCAGCGCCAGCCATACCCAAACCAACATGCCGAGAATGGTAAGCGCCCCATAGAGAATCGCCACCAAACCCACGAACGGCCACCCGTATTGACCCGCCGCCACGAAGTAGCCTACGATTTCGAGACAAGGCGAAAAAAACATGGCCAACGTCAAGGAAGCCAATAAACCCCAGCGCATATTTTGATGGTGCAAGTGAAAATGGTGGTGATAGTAGTGCCGCCACACATAAAAGACGCCCAAGGCAAACAACAAAGTTGGGGCAAGCCATCGCGTGAAGGCTTCCATTTGGCTCGCCAAAATACCGCCAAGCACCGCCAAGCCGCCGCCCAACAATACGGTACTTGTCACATGTGCCGAACCCGCCAAAAAAGTGACCCACAAGACCTGCCGATTCGACCAGCCTTCCTGTCGGCCAATGGCCAACACAGGAAGCCAGTGGCTCGGAATGAGGGCATGAAAAATACTCAAAAGGGCACTGCCAGCCAAAAGGGTTTCCATGATAAGTTCGATAATTAGGGATTGTGCCAATGTGGGGAATGTGGGGTGCATTTCAAATTGTCGCAAGTAAATCGGAACGCTGTTCCGATATATGGGGATGTCTCATAAGTGATGTTTGTTTGACAGGATTGACGAGATTCGCGCCTTTTTTCGAGTAAAAAACCTGTAAATCTTGTTAATCCTGTCGAAATTTAAACTTGTGAGATGGCCTCGTACAAAAGCGACAATTTTAAATGCGCCCCACATTCCCCACATTAGCACATCATCCCTTTTCCACCACTACTTTCCGAACAGCCCGGCTACCGTCGTTGGCCCGGATTTCCAGAAAGTACAAACCAGCGGAACAACCGTGCAGCGACAATGTTTGCTGCGCGGTGCCGTGCACTTGACCAGTGCCTGCCACTCGCCCCATCGCGTCGAGCAACCGATACGACCAATAATCGGGTGCATCTGTCAGGCGGATAGTCAGGGCATCGGATGCAGGGTTGGGCAAAACGCCGACCTTCAGCTCGGATGTGGGAGTCTGAGCGCTTATCGTGAAATCGAGTTTCAGGAGTTGCAGTCCGTTTTGCATATCCCCCGCGATGATGGTGCCGGAAGGCAGCCACGGATAGTTGCCCCAATTGCCTCGATAGCCATTGTACTGAGTGTTTTGCGGATGGGTATCGTAGTGAGCCACGAGTTTGGGGTTGAGGGGTTCGCTGATGTCATAGACCAATAGCCCGTCTTCGTATTGAGAGTTGAAGAGCAGATTGTCCCTGATATAAACGTTGTGCGGAATGGCATCGTGGAATGGGTCGCTGGTAGGTGTGGAAAAACGGTCCAGAAAAGCGCCTGCCACTTCCAATTCCTTGTTGGCGAGATTCTGCAAATCAATGATTTGGACAGGCCGCCCATCGGGGATTTCTTCCGTGTAGTAGGAATAAGTGCCTTCCATGTTGAGCCAGCTGTTGTGGTTGTAGCCGCCAGTAGAGATGCTGGCCAAGGTGTCTGGCTTGAGCGGGTTGGTGAAATCAAAAATATAGTACCCCTCAAAACCCGAAGAAGTGTAAACGGTGTCGTTGCGCACATAAGAATCATGGACATAGCCCCCGGCGAGCGCCACACTGTTCAAAAAAACGGGCTGATCGGGATTTTGGCTCACGTCGAGCACCAAAAGGCCATTGTTCGCCACATTGCTGCCATTCAGATAGATGCGGCCCGATGTGGTGTCGAGCGTGATGGTGTGCGAGCGCGCGAAAAACTCGTTGTTGTAGTAGGTGCGTATCACCGTGTCTGGCGCTTGGCTCATGTCGAAAATCATCAGCCCCTCAGAGGTGGCATCCGACACGCCGTAGATGCGATTTTTGTAGGATTTGAACTCGCGCCACGCCGTGGGGGAAGCGCCCTCGAATTTTCCAATCAACTTGGGCTGTGTGGGTTCGGTGATGTCGAAAAACAAAACGTGCAAAGCGCCACCGAGCACTGCATACTCGCGGCCATTGAGCGCCAGGCCCCAGCAGCCGCTATATTGGATGTTGTAAAATGGAGCGATGGGCAGCGATTCGTCGTCCCAGCGAGCCAAACGCTTCATGTTGAGCGAATCCTGCGCGAGCAGCGTGTGAGCAAGACAAAAGCCAAAGGCGAGCAATAGATTTTTTTTCATAAAAAAAACGGAGGGTGACAGAGATTGGAACATGGTTCATGTTTTTGACTGATTTGAGCGCTCGGCTCGTATTTTTGCCGCCTTAGGCAACCCTGCCAAGCAGCCAAACGTCAGGGTGGCGAATGTAGAGCGCATTATGAACAAACAATTCCTCCTTCATGCCCTTTTGCTTCTTTTGAGCATACCGAAGGTTTTTTCTCAAAAATACTCCAACGAATTTCTCGCCATAGGTGTCGGCGCACGTGCGCATGGTATGTCGGGAGCGCAAACGGCACTCGCGGACGACATCACGGCTGCCTATTGGAATCCGGCCGGCCTCGCCCGCATCGAAGCACCATTTCAAGTAGCGGCCATGCACGCCGAATGGTTTGCGGGCGTGGGGCAATACGACTATTTGGCTTTTGGCAAATCGCTCAATCGCGACCACAACTCTTTCCTCGCCTTTTCGCTCATTCGCCTCGGCATTGACAACATTCCCTACACCATCAACCTCGTAAACCCTGACGGCACCATCAATTACGACAACGTGACGGAATTTTCGGCAGCCGACTACGCACTGCTGGGCAGCTATGCCCGCCAACTACGCAACCCCGCTTTTTCCGTGGGGGGGTCAGTGAAAGTGGTGCGACGGGTCATTGGGCGTTTTGGCAGCTCATGGGGCTTTGGGGCAGATTTGGGTGCTCAGTATCGCAAGGGCGGTCTGCTCATCGGTATCCAAGGACGCGACCTCACCACCACGTTCAATGCTTGGTCGTTCAATCTCAACGAGCGCGAAAAGGAGGTGTTCACATCCACCAACAACGAGATACCCGTTAGCAATACCGAAATCACCAAACCTCGCTTTTTGCTCGGAGCCGCTTACCTGCTGCGATTGGGCGAAAAGGCTTCTCTCCTGCCCGCGCTCGATTTTGAATGGACCACCGACGGCCAACGCAATGTGCTCATCAGCTCAAAAACGTTCAACATTGACCCGCGCTTTGGCGTGGAAGCCGACTATGATAATTTTTTGAAACTGAGGCTGGGAGTAGGCAATTTTCAGCGCGTGAAAGACGACTTCGACCCCAACAAGGAGGTACTGACCTTGCAACCCAATTTTGGCATCGGGCTACGTTTTGGCCGTGTGCAGCTCGACTATGCCCTGACCGACATCGGCGATGTGTCGCAGGTCAATTATTCGCACATTTTTTCACTCCGCATTGATTTCAAGGAACGACGCCCCGCAGCCTCCACACAATGATTCCCATTGCCGGTTTAGAGCATTGATATTCACTGTTTCAAAACTGGTTCTCCCCCCTTGCCGGGGTCGAGTCCGAAGACTTGGCTCCGGCAATTTTTTTTCGCCCCTCTTGTCCTGAACCAAACCGGGCGTATATTTGCCCGCGATTCTTTCCTTTTACTCCCGGGCCGAGAGGCTCATTTTTTCTTCCCAACCGATTTTACTCTCGATTGCAAGCGCAAGCTTCAGTCCCAACCACAAGTTTCCGTGCTTTTACTTATTGTGGTTCGGGTGTAGCGTGCCTCATAGGTGCGCGACCCCACCGTTCCATAGTTTGTATTATTATAATCTCATGGTTGCCCCTCCGGTCTGGCTCGCGGTGAGGGGCTTTTTTTTTGCGCTATACCCTCATTATGCCTTGATTCGCTAGGATTTGTTAGATGAACATGATTGATGTTCTTGATTTTTAGCAGATTGCGATTGCAGCCATGCCCAAAACCCGACGGCGCGAGGTATAAAAAATTTGTCACAATGGCGCAAAGGCACAAAGGCACAAAGATTTTTTATCAATTTCCTTCGAGCCTTTGCGACTTTGTGGCAAACTCAAAAATTTTCAATCACGACGTGCTCAATTGAAAATCAACTCGAACGGCAAACGGGCCTGAATGCCCACGCTTCGGCGGATGTCGCGCAGGGTTCTGTATATCGGGTACATCTCCCCCAGCTCGGAGCGCACCACCCATGATTTGATGCCATCGTCCGAGTCTTTCTGGCGTGTCAGTTGGTCGAGCAATTGCTCGATGCCCGTTTTGGTGCGGGGAAACTCGGTGGTGCGGTATTTTTCCAGCCCGGCGAGTTTGGCGGCGGCGGAGAGTGCGCGGTCGAGGCCGCCGAGGTCGTCCACAAGCCCAATCTCTTTGGCTTTTTTGCCTGGCCACACACGCCCTTGCGCGATTTCATGCACTTTTTCGCGGCTCATGTCGCGCCCTGTGGACACTTTTTTCAGGAAATCCTCATACACGGCTTCTATGCGCTCCTGAATCATGGCATCTTCTTCCGACGAGAACTCAATGAACGGGCTGCCGAAGGCCGAGTGCCGCCCGGTCTGCACGGTGTCGAAGGTGACGCCGAGCTTGTTTTTCATGGTTTTGTGCAACATTGGCACCACGCCAAACACACCGATGGAGCCTGTGATGGTGTTCTCTTCCGCGAATATGCTGTCGGCATGGCTGGCGATGTAGTAGCCGCCCGACGCAGCCACGTCGCCCATGCTGACCACGATGGGTTTGCCAGATTGTTTGCAGAGCTCGATTTCGCGGAAGATGTTCTCGCTGGCAAGCACACTGCCTCCCGGCGAGTTGACGCGCAACACGACGGCCTTCACGGTGTTGTCTTGGCGGATTTTGCGCAGTATTTTCACATATTTCTCGTCATACACGTCGCCCGGCTCGTTGGAGCTCCCATCAAGGATGGTGCCTTCCGCATACACCACCGCTATTTTGTCTTTCACGCTCATATCGAGTTTTTTGCCCCTTGACTCGAAGTAGTCTTCGATGCTGATGCGATTGAGCTTGTCTTTTTTGTCCAGCCCGATTTTGGATTTTATCAAATCGAACGCCTCATCCTCGTAGGCAAGGCGGTCCACCAGACGCATCTTGAGCGATGCTTCGGCACTGCGACCATCGAAACGGTCGGCGATTTGGCGGAGTTCTGCTTCCGGGATGCGGCGGCTTGCCGCGATGTCGCGCATGAAAATATCGTTGAGCGCAGTGAGGTATTCGCGGATTTGGAGCCTGTTCTCCTCGCTCATTTTGTCCAAGCGGTAAGGCTCGGTGGCGCTTTTGAATTTTCCGGCGTAGAAAATTTTCATTTGAACGTCGAGCTTGTCGAGCAGCCCTTTGTAAAAGGCAATCATGCTCGAAAGGCCCCGAAAATCAACCGCGCCGACGGGATTGAGCAGGATGCTGTCGGCCACCGAAGCCATGTAGTAGGCCCCTTGGGTGTAGTAGTTGGCGTAGGAAACGATGAATTTGCCGTCCGACTTAAAATCTTCCAGTGCCTCGCGCAACACAGAAGACGTGGCTTTGCCAGCCATGACGTAGGTGGCGTTGAGGTAAATGCCTTTGATGTCGGGGTCTTCTTTGGCGCGGCGAATGGCTGCGACCATGTCCGTCAGGCCCAACACGTTCTTTTGGTCAAAATCGAATGGGTCCAGCGGGAGGTTGTTCGTCTTTTCAGGGATGAGATTCTTGAAATCGAGCATGAGCACGGTGTTGGGTTTTACCGCTTTTTTTTGATTGGCCGAAGCGGTGGAGGCAAGGCTCGAAACCCAGCCGATGCTGAGGAAGAATAGCAACAAAAGGGCGAGCGCCGTGCCGAGGCAAGAGGCAAAAACGAACTTGAAAAACTGACTCATAATTTTCCTTTTTGAAAGGGTTATGCTTGAAAATGGCAGATACGACACAGTAAAATCATGCAAAAAAAGAATGAAGCCCGCCCCATTGTTTTGAAAATTAGATAAAAAGCCGTTTTGGGGGGATGTGTGGCGGATAAGGCGGGGATGCAGTCATGCGCTATCGGTTTTTGCTTTAAACCCGAAATGCCAATTTTAGGCAGTTGGATTCGGCGGTTGCGATGTATTTTTATGTGCAAATAAATGAAATACCCAACATGAAAAAAACACAATCTGTCCTCCTGCTCTGCGCTCTTTTGTGCCTATCCTCCCCCTCTCACTCACAAACGTCCGGCGATTATCAGTTTCATTTTCAATTCGAGAACACTCTCCAGCGGTGGGTGCCCGCCCCCGATGGCCACTGGTTTGGGGTGGGGTGGTCGGTCTCATATCCCGGTTTTCCAGTGGGGGTACCATTCATTATCAAATGGAATCCTCAAACTGACAACATAGTGTGGACAAAAGAAGTCCCCATGCCTTGGGCCGAATTCATATTTGATGTAGCCTTGTTGCTCCTGCCGGATGGCGGTGCTTATTTTGGCGCGGTTTACGATGGTTGTGACTACGGCACATCAGATGGGCTTGCGCGCCTCGATGCCGATGGCAACATTTTATGGACCGTCACGACTCCCTGGGATGGGAGTTATGGAGAGAGGTTATGGTTAATCCCTTACCCTAACGGAAATGTGCTATTCCAAACCAACACATACCAAATCGAGTATGACGGCGAGGGCAACATGAAATGGCATGACTCAGGGTGGTTCGATTGGAATGGGGTTGCCCCACGTCAAAATGGCGGCTATCTTGTCTATGGAAACAAAAAATATGGCCTCACCAACTTGTTTCTCAACACCATATATCAGTCGTTCCCCGAAGAAATCGTGTATGCGTGCCAATTGCCCTCAGGCAACTGGCTTTTCTTGGGCTACGAAAATCTTTACCGTGTGTCGCCTAATTTTGCAATACTTTCCCAACAGCCTATTGCCGGAATAAAGCCGTGGTCGAAGATTGTGCTGACCGATGCTATCGGCTGGTTGACAGGTGAAAGCATACAGGGGAACTCTATTTTGCAACGCATAGACACTGCCACGTTGGAGGTGGTGGCTACGCACGATTTTGGTGACAGGTATCAAATCAACACAGTGATTCACCTGCAGGGCGATTCGCTCGTATGGCTGAGCGGCAACACAAACTTCGACAAAAACCAGACAGCTTTCCTAAAATCCGCTCCCTTGGATGCGTTGGCCATTCTTCCCGACCATTCTGTCGCCCTGACCAATATTCGTCTGGAAAACGAACCAAAGGGGTTCGCAAACTCTTGCTTTGACCCAGCAGACCCCGATAAGGACTTCTCAATAAGCTTTGGAAAAGTATTTGTGACCGTCAAGAACACAGGCAAAGAACCTGTCGAAACGTTTCGGGTGAATGCCCAATTCGATAATTGCATCACTATCTGCAAAGGCTTTTATCAAATATCGAATGAGTACTCCGCTCCCATGCAGCCCGGCGATTCGCTCGAATTGGTTTTTGAAGACCATCTGTATCTGGAAGCCCAAAAAAATGTCTCCCTTTTTGAATTGTGCCTTTGGGTCTCGCTGCCTGACGGCCACCTCGATTCTCACCCAGAGGACGACAAATGGTGCCAATCGTTTTCCGTTGTTTCTTCCGAGGCAGAGCCAACACGGAAGGCGCACAACGTGAGGGTGGTTCCGAACCCGGCCTCGACGGAAATAAGATTTTACATCGAAAATGAGCGCGACATCAAATCACCCTTTTCGCTGTCGTTGGTCACCCCAACAGGGCAGGTGGTTTGGGCGGAGCATTTTTCAACAATCCCAACCCATGCGTTGGATTGCAGCAGGCTGCCCGCTGGCCTATACTTCTACGAATTGTCAGATTGTTGTTCCCGCATCGCGGCAGGAAAGTTGGTGATAACGGACTGAGGACGCGGCGCAGCCTCATGGCAGCTCGAGCATATCCACCCGCACAGAGTAACCGGAAAAGTTGCCGTAGCCGCCCGACACGTTGTTGTAAACGGCATCTGGGTCGCTGAGGGGCAGGTTGCTGCCTTGGCGGTCGAGCGAGAGGTGGTATTTGTAGAAGTCCTCGGAGAGGGTGCGCCATTCCACATAGAGGCGGCGCGGTTTTTCATGTTCGGCGGGGTTGTAAGCAATGCGGGCATTGATGACCAACGAATCGCGGTTGTCGCTCCAGAATTTTTCATTTATAAGCACCAGTGGTTCTGCTTCGAGGTCGTGCAACAGCGAGAGCGTGCGGCCGTCGGCAGAATAGTTGGTGCTGATGCCCTCGTAGGTGGTGATGCCAGTGCCATCATTCACCTCGATGTCGTGCCGGAGATAAAAAGCGAAATAACGTTTGCCGGCGGGCAGATTTTCCACCTGCAATCGGAGCGGGAAGGTCATCAGCAGTCGCCCGTCGTTCAGCGGGGTTTCGGTGATGCTCGCAGGGTCAATCTGTATGGGCTTGAGCGCGGAAAAAACGGGGATAAATCCTGCTGCGTCGGCGTTCGGGTAGCCGCTCACACGCACCGCGACGGAATATGGTACTCCCGTCTCGGCCAAGTCGCGGCTTTCCCAAAACACGTTGCCAAAATCGTCTCTCACTCGGAACAACTTGTCGAGGAAGACCCCCTCTTGGGCCACCGTCACATCGGCCTTGTCGGGCACGATTGGGTCGCGCAAATCATAGAGTGGCTGGCTGAGCGACACACGCACCTTGAAGGGCTGGCCGGGCGAAAAATGCGAAATCACCACGATGCGGGTCGGCTCTTCCGGCAAATCAATGAATACTTCCCGGGCACATTGCACGAAAAGCAAGGCAAGCAACAACAAAATGGGTGGTGTCCGACGATTCAAGGTTGACAGTTTTGCGGCTCAAAGGTGCGGCTTTTTTAGGTATTAAATTAGGTATTAAAATTTGATTTCGTATCGAAACGACGGCAACAGCGGCAGCAACGTGTACTGAATCGCTCGCCCTTGCACACCGCTGCGCGAGTCCACATAAAGGTAGAAAGGGTTGTAGCGATTGTAGGCGTTGTAAACGCCGAGATTGATGCCATGCGAGAACCGACCAGAGGCAAATCGGGCATTGAGGCCCAAGTCGAGCCGATGATAGCTGGGCAATCGGTAGCCATTGACTTCTGTGAAGACCACTACCTCGCGCTTGATGTCGCTTTCGGGTGACTGGTGCGTGTATTTCACGCCAGCCAATGTGATAGGGTTGCCCGTGGCAAAAGCCCACACCACGCTGGCATCAAGCCAACGCGCGAGGCGTTGATTCAGGGTTATTTTCAAGTCGTGGAGCCTATCGTAGCGAAAGGGGAACACGTTGCCGGAATTGATTTCTGGAAACTGGCGGGTGGTGTTGGAGAGAGTGTAGGCGATGGAGCCTGTCGTGAGGCCCGTTGTTTTTTCAAGCGTGATTTCCACGCCTTTGCTCTCGCCCCTGCCCACCGCGATGCGGTCTTCCCAACCGCTCGCGTCCTCGGCGCCACCTGTCACTAATGCGTCGTTGGTGGTCAAGAAGGTCAGCGCCCTGTCGAGATTTTTGTAGTAGCCTTCTACCTGCCAGCCCCAGCCGCGGTGTTGCCAACCGATACCGGCCGTGATTTGTCGCACTTCCTCTGGTGGCACTTTTCTCGTGGATGGCACCCACAGCTCAAAAGGCAAACTAATGTTGAAAGAGCCGATTTGATGTAGGTATTGAGCCATGCGGTGAAATCCTACCCACTGGCTCCAGCCGCGAGCGCCGCTGTGGTGGAGCCGAAAACGCGGCAGCAGCGCCCTGTAATTTGTGTTGCGCACCGAAAACGCCGAGGCGTTCATGCCAGCTTCTATGCGCCAGTTATTTGTGGGATGAAGCTCCACGTCAATGTAAGCTTCCGCCTCGTCGGCACCGAGTTTTTCATTGTTGTCAAACAAATTGGCAAGCGAGTCAATGGAAATGGGCGACTGCCCGGGGTGCAGAAAGTTGGCTGAGATGGCGCCTGGGCGGAAATCGTGGAGCGTGAATGAACCGCCCCAGCGCAGCGTCAGCAAATCATCGGGGTAGTAAGTGAAATCTGTTTTGCCCGACCAGTCTCGGATGAACGTCTGGTAAAGAAGGCCGTAATCCGCCAAGGCGGTTTCTCGTCCGTTGGCGTAATAGAATCTGGAGTCAAGCCCCAGCCTGCTTTGGTAAGTAAAGCGGCTGTATCGGAGCGTGGTATTGACAAACAGGTTCTTGCTCGTCACGTTGTTCCAGCGCAGCGCCGCTATGTGGTTGCCCCAGTCAGTGTTCAAGCGGTAGCGGTCGGCCTGTAGCCCTTCGGGGTCAATGATGAGTTGTTCAAAGTCGTTCTGAAAAACGTCGCCGCCGAAATAGCCGCTAAAATAGAGGCGATTGCGCTCCGAGAAAACGTAGTTCAATTTTGCGTTCAAATCATAGAAACGATACCCCGCGTTGTCGCCGGAGAAATTGACCAAGTCGCCCCGTTTGCTGAAAAAACGAATCCACGGCTCCAAATAGGTGATGCGCCCCGACACCAAAAAGGCGCTGCGGTCGCGCACGATAGGCCCCTCCGCCGTCAGCGAGGAAGCAAACAAGCCGACCGATGCCGCCGCGCGATATTGCTGAAGGTCGCCGTCGCGCGTGCGCACATCCACCACTGACGACGCTCGCCCTCCGTATCGTGCCGGAAAATCGCCTTTCCACATGCGTGCGTTGCTTACCGTCGCGGGGTTGAAAATCGAAAATAGTCCCAGCGCATGGCCGGGATTGTAAACGGGCACGTCGTCGAGCAGGATGAGGTTTTGGTCGGCATTGCCCCCGCGCACATGAAGCCCTCCCACCCCATCCACGCCGGTCAGGATACCGGGTTGGAGCGCAGCCAAGCGAAGCAGGTCGGCCTCGCCGCCGGGCATGGGCAATTGGCGCATTTCGCCGAGGGGAAGGTTTTGCTGGCTTTCCACGCTTTGCAATCGGCTGTCGGTGCCGGATAGATTTGAGATGACCACCTCCGGCAAGGCAATGTTCGGGCGCATCTTCACTGTGGCGAAACGGTCGCCCGCGAGCAACAGGTGAAGGGGCTGACTGCGATAACCGATGAGGGCGACCGTGATTTTTTGCTCGCCTTCGTCCAATCTCAAGCTAAAAAAACCAAACTCGTTGCTCACGGACCCGACTCCTTTGTCCGAGCTGGCTCGGATGCTAGCGCCCATGAGGCGTTCGCCGGTTTCGGCATCCTGCACATATCCGCTCAGGGTGTATTTGGAAATTCTTCGAAAAAAAACAACTTGGTTGTCAGAGGCCTTGTAGGAGACTTTTGCGCAAGCCGTGATTTTTTCCAACACTGTAAAAAACGGGGTGCCGCGTTCCCGAATATCCATTCGCTCGCATTGGTTGAAAAAACGGTCGCCAAATACGATATTGACCCCTGTTTGGCGGCTTAGTTTGACGAGCGCCTCGGTTGGCAAGCAGTTTTCGCATTCGAAGTCAACCGTCTGCGGGAGTGTTTGTTGCGCGGCGGCGAAGTGCGCCGCGCACAAAAGAGGAAAAATGAAAAGCGCCTTAACTTGTGCAACCATCTTGCTTGGAAAAACAAACGGTGCAAGTTAAGGCGCTTGAGCCGAAAAATGGATTTCGACTTTACTTGCAGGAACCGCCCATCAGTTCATACTGTCCGGGGGCCGGGCGCGAGACCCGAAAATGGTGGGCTAGGGCGAGGCTTTCCAGCACGGTGTCAATCGGCTGTGTGGTGTGCAGCGCGGTGTGCGGGCAAGTTCGCATATAAGTGTTTCGGAGGCTTATTTTTACTTTGTAGTGGGCTTCTATATCTGCGATGACTTTTTCCATCGGGGTGCCAACAAATTCCAAGCCCCCCCTTTGCCATGCCAGTTCGTTGAGCGTAGCGTGTTTATCCACAATAATATGCGCGGCGTTTTGGACATAGGTCGCTTTTTGGTGAGCCGTCAGCACTACCCCTTGAGGTCTTGCTTTGGGGGCAAACAAGACCTTGCCGGAGCGCACGAAAACACCCGTGCTTCCTTGGTCGGGCAATACTCGAACGCCAAACTCGGTGCCAAGCACTTCCACCCTATCACCATTGGGCAAATCCACCACGAAAGGATGAGTGGGATTGTGTTCTATCTCGAAATACGCTTCGCCTAAGAGTTTTACATGACGCTCTGAGCCACTGAACTCGGCGGGATACTCCAACAGGCCGTTGGCACGCAGCCACACCCGTGAGCCATCGGGCAGAAGCACCAATTGTTTGTCGCCTCGGTTGGCAATAATTTTCAGGGATTCTGAGGGGGCTGAAAGCTGGCGATAAGCCCAAAAAGCGGAGAGCAGGAGTGTCAGCGCCGCAGCCACGCGGAGCCAGCGTTGGCCAAACGAAACCACCCTTGCTCGGGGGCGTTCGGCAGCCTTGATTTTGGCCTGCACTTGTTGGAATGATGCATCGAGATTGGGGGAGAATGTTTTGCCGAAGGCATCGGTTTTTTCCCAAACTTGGCGCAATTCGGCTGCGAGTTGCGCGTGTTCGGGCGATTGGGCGAGCCAAGATTGCAGCGCGTCCGATTCTGCCGGAGAAATGTCGCCGGAGAATTGCTTACTCAGCAGGAGAATATAGTCGTCGTTCGCTTGCATTGATTCGATGTTTTTCGAGGGATTTTGGTTGTAGTCACCATTAAGACAACGGGGAGGCGCTTACCCCCTACGCCTCCCACCAGCATTTTAGTGCCCAAATGACAACGGGCGACAATTCGGCGTGGCGTAGGAGCGCCTCGCGCAAAATTTTCATGGCTTTGGTAATTTGATTTTCGATGGTTTTGACCGAGATGCCGAGTTGTTCGGCGATTTCGCGGTGGCTCATTTGCTCGAAACGGCTGAGTGAAAACACCACGCGACATTTTTCCGGCAAAGTTTCGATGGCAGCGTGCAGCGCATCTTCGAGGTTTTCCTGTTCCATTTTGCGCCGGATGTCACTGCCGGATTCGTCGGCAGCCTGCTCGAACTGCTCGGACTGGTCAAATAGGAGGCGGCGGTTGCTTTTCAGGTAGTTGAGCGCCCTATTGACGGCGGAGCGCCGGAGGTAAGCTCTTAAAGAGGTGTGAATGTCCAGTTCGGTTCGCTTGCGCCAAAGTTCCACGAATACTTCCTGCGCGAGGTCTTCGCAGGTGTTCTCGTCCGGCACCACTCGGTAAATATCGCCGAGCAAAGAGGGGTAGTAACGGTCGAAAATCCGGCGCAAGGCGCTTTCGTCACCTGCCCGGAGCGCGGCCAGCCATTGTTGCTCCAAAATGTCGGGTTGAGAACTCACAAAAAATTTTTATTCGGCAAAGGTGAAACAAAATCGTATCAAACGGAATTTTTTGTCAAAATTTTACGCTAAAAACGAACATGGTTTGTCAAAAAGAAGATTTATGCTTGATTTGACCTTTTGGAAAATAGCAGACAAAAAATAATTTTTTCCGAAAAGGTAGGGGATTTTGAAAGAGGCGTTGTCCTAATGTGCAGAAACGTGACCGAACTAAACACAACTGCTGAACATGGATAAGAAAGTTACTTTGCCCGTTTTGGAGAACAGCCCGCTTTTCGCGGTGCTTTCCTCTGATGAACGAATGATTTTGCAACGTGCTGCCACGATTAATTCTTTTGGAAAACATCAAGTGCTCTATAAGCCCGGCCAAGCGGCCAACAAAGTCTATTTTTTGCTGAAAGGGTTGGTAAAAGTGGCTGTGCATGCCGAGAAAAAAGACATCATAAAATATGTGGTGCGGGGTGGCAATCTTTTTGGAGAGTCGTGCCTGACAGGCGAAACCCAGCGCCGCGACTTTGCCTACGCGATGGACGACCAAGTGGAAGTCGTCGAATTTGATGCAAACACATTGCTGGCAATCATGAAAAACAACTTCGCCTTTGCTCAGTCGCTATTGCATTTCCTTGGAGAACGCCTCCGCTACACCGAAACACAACTGGAAAAGGTGGTGTTGAAAGACTCAAAAAGCCGCATCCTTGAATACCTGCATCAAATGGGTGTGGAACAAGGGCGACAAGTTGGTTTCGAGACGCTCGTAAAACACAACATGACCCACCAAGACATAGCAGACCTCACCGGCACGAGCCGCCAGATGGTCACCGCTGTCCTCAATCAACTCAAACGCTCCAACGTGCTGTATTTCAATCGGAAAAAGATTTTGTTCCGCGATTTGAACGCCCTTCCATTGGTCGTTTAATTATGCGGGGTTTTGGATGCTCGGCAATTGGACAAACAATAGCACCTCATCTTCACCAATGAACCGTCTGCCAACTCAGGTTAACAGTTTTGCTTCATACGATAGAATGGGTTTTGTTCAAGCGGTGCGCAATGGCGTGCCGCTTTTTTTGTGTCCAACCGCCCGTCGTCGGGGACGAAAAGCAAATTTTTGACAGGCTCGAACGTTGCTTGACAATTGTGCCGCAAAAAGCAGAATTTTGTGGTCAAATCTTTTCAGCATGAAACTACTCTACGCTTTCCTTGCCCTCCTCTTTGCGGCTCAACTTTCCGCCCAAACGACCCCTCATCTGCCGCGCTACCTCACCGAAGAGGAAAAACTCATGTTGCCCCACTTAAAAGCGCCGAGCCAATTGCCGCAAAGCGGATTCACCGACCCGCCCTCCGCACCCGTGCGCACCATGGCAGAGTGGGAAGAATTGCAAGCCTTGCTTATCACTTGGAACGGCAACAGTCAATGGCTAAGCATACTGACCGAAATCGTCAGAGCAGCCAGAGAGGAATGTCGCGTGGTCATCAATTGCGGGAGCCAAAGCACCGTCACAAATGCCCAAAGTATGCTGACGGCAGCCAACGTGGATATTTCCTCCAACGTAGAGTTCGTTGTCGTGCCCAATAATTCAATTTGGATACGTGACTATGGTCCCAATTGCGTGTATGCCAACGACGTGGACTCACTTCTGTTTGTTGACTGGATTTACAACCGCCCTACCCGCCCTCGAGACGACACCATGTCCACCACCCTTGCGCCTTATTTCAACGTGCCGCTTTACAGAACCTTACTTGCACCAAACGATTTGGTGAACACGGGCGGCAATTTTATGTCCGATGGCATGGGGACAGCTTTCTCTTCCGAACTCATACTCGACGAGAACAAGTTTGGCAACAAATACGGCGTAAGCCCCAAAACCGAGCCGCAGATTGACGACATTATCCAAGACTTCATGGGAATCAGACGCTACATCAAAATGGACACGCTCCCATACGATGCCATTCATCACATAGATATGCACATGAAACTGCTCGACGAAGAGACAATCATGGTAGGTCAATATCCCACAGGCGTGGCCGATGGCCCTCAAATAGAGGCCAATATCCAATATGTGCTCAATAATTTTACCTCTTCTTTTGGCACTCCCTACAAAGTCGTCCGCATCCCCATGCCCCCGCACAACAATCTGTACCCGAACAATGGAGGCAACTACCGCACCTACGCGAACGCCGTTTTTGTCAACAAAACCGTCATTGTTCCTTTTTACGAGGAAAAATTCGACACAACCGCCAGACGCATCTGGGAAGGGGCGCTTCCCGGCTACAACATTGTCGGTATCAACTCCAACGCCATCATTCCTTCCCTCGGCGCCATACACTGCATCACCAAAGAAGTCGGCGTGGCCGACCCTTTGCGCATCGTCCACCAAGAACTTCCTTCCTGCATGGACAACGCCGATTGGCCGCTCGGATACCCCGTATGGGCCACCTTGCAGCACAAAAGCGGTATCGCCTCGGCGAAAATCTACTACGCCAACACCCCCGACGGTCCCTGGCAATCCGCCGACCTGCCCTACTACCCGCTTGATGACACTACTTGGACGCACAAGGGCTACATCCCGCTCCAACCCGACGGCAGCACTGTGTACTACTACATAGAAGGAACCGCCAACAATGGCAAAACACTCGCACGCCCCCTGCCAGCACCCAAAGGACATTGGCATTTTTGCACCACTGAAACCGTCAGCACCACAGAAAGCCCAAAGGCACAACTTCTCGACATTTATCCCAACCCAGCATCGGCCATCACGGTCATACCCGTATCCACCACCGCCAAGACATCGGGCAACATTTGGGTATTCAACGCACTAGGCCAGATGGTCGAACACGTTTTTGGCGGAGAGTTCCCGGCAGGCCCATCCAACTACTTCATAGATGCGGCACGCTTTATGCCCGGCACCTATTTCGTGCAGCTTCAAACGGGCAACCAGAACATCTTGAAAAAATTGGTGGTTAAATAGAACATTTGAACAGGCTATGAGATGTTTGTGGGCGAAGACTTTTTCACTGTCTCAAACGAGCATCCCCACAAACACCTCTGGCCAAACCCACTGGTGTTAACAACCTTCAAAAAATATTATTTCAAAGAACGCCCGGCACGCTTGCTCGAAACAAAATTTAATTAAAGCCGTTTCAAATTCCTTTTACCGAAAATTTTTGCAACGAAAAACATCAACCCACGTCTAAGTTGAAAAAAACTTGACATCGGCAGGTTGAAAATCATAACTTTGCAGCCGAAAAAATTCAACACAGCATCTGCACATGAGGCAACTTAAGATTACGAAGTCCATTACCAACCGTGAAAGCCAGTCGCTTGAAAAATATCTGCAAGAAATTGGCAAAGTGGACCTCCTCACCCCCGAAGACGAAGTAGATCTCGCCAAACGCATCAAACAAGGCGACCAGATAGCTCTCGAAAAATTGACAAAAGCCAACCTTCGTTTTGTCGTTTCTGTCGCCAAACAATATCAGAACCAAGGACTTAGCCTTTCTGACCTCATCAACGAAGGCAACCTCGGTCTCATCAAGGCAGCCCAGCGTTTCGACGAAACCCGCGGCTTCAAGTTCATCTCCTACGCCGTGTGGTGGATTCGTCAAAGTATCCTTCAAGCGTTGGCAGAGCAAAGCCGCATCGTGCGTTTGCCGCTCAACAAAGTAGGCTCCCTCAACAAAATCAACAAAGCATTTTCCGAACTGGAACAAACCTTCGAGCGCGAACCCAGCCCCGAAGAGCTTGCCGAACTGCTCGAAATCACCACCGACGAGGTGGAAACCACCCTTGGCGTGGCCGCTCGCCACGTCTCCATGGATGCCCCCTTCGTGGAAGGCGAGGACAACTCGCTGCTCGACGTGCTCGAAAACAACACCATGCCCGGCACCGACGCGCATCTGGAATATGCCGACTCGCTCCGCCGCGAGATAGAACGCTCGTTGGGCACCCTCACCGACCGCCAATGCGATGTTATCAAACTATATTTTGGTATCGGCGTGGAGCACCCCATGTCGCTGGAAGACATCGGCGACAAATTTGGCCTCACCCGCGAGCGGGTTCGCCAAATCAAAGACAAGGCCATCAACAAGTTGCGTGCGACAAGCCGAAGCAAGCTGCTGAAAACATACTTGGGCGCTTAATCACGCCTCCTTATATTCCATTCGTGCGAGAGTCACTCCCAGTAGAGTGGCTCTCGCATTTTTTTTACAAAAATCTACTCGCTCACGTCAACCCTTTCCCCGAAACCTTGTTCCGTTGACATCTCCATCTGTGAGTCCTTTTCCATTTAATCTATGATTATTTCCGAACTCAGGGCAATTTTATTGCTTCTACTTATCCTTTTTGTCACCACTACCAATGCCTCATGCCAAGCGCCTGACAGCACAACTAATTTTCTAATAACAAGCACAACAACAAAAATGAAAGTAGAAATCTGGTCGGACGTGATGTGTCCATTTTGCTACATTGGCAAAAGAAAATTCGAGGAAGCCCTATCACAATTCCCGCATCGAGAAAAGGTCGAGGTAGTGTGGAAAAGTTTCCAACTCGACCCCGATTTGGTGACTGACACTACCAAAAGCGTGAGGCAGTCGCTGGCCGAAAGCAAAGGATGGTCTCTTGAAAAGACCGACGAAGCCATGTCGTACGTCGTGGATATGGCAAAAACGGTGGGCTTGACCTATCAATTTGACAAGGCTGTGGTGGCCAATTCTTTCGATGCACACCGCTTCTCGCACTTGGCCAAAAAGCACGGCCTGCAAGACAAAGCGGAAGAAAGATTGTTTGCCGCATATTTCCTTGAAGGGAAAAACACCGCAGACCATCAAACATTGATTCAAATCGGAACAGAGATAGGCCTCGACTCAAGTGAAGTAAAATTGGCACTCGCCAACAACGAGTACGCCGACGAAGTAAACAAGGATATTGACGACGCTCATCAAATAGGCGTCACGGGCGTGCCATTTTTTCTTTTCAACAGAAAATATGCCGTGACTGGTGCCCGCGATAGCAAGGTCTATCTCAATGCTTTAGAGAAAATTTTTGCAGAGCAGTAAAAAAATTCACGTCGGGTGTTTGTTTTTCTGAAAAACCCGCCCGTAGATTTGCCGCATGAATTTTGACGCTTTTAAAAACGCCACTTGTTGTTGCTGTTGTCCCCGGCCTGCCGGAGCAGCGACGATGGCTTGTTAGTTGAAATTCATCAGGACATAAATTTTCTCCCAACAAGTTTTATCAGACAGCCCTCCGGCGCGCTAAATGCCGGAGGGCTATTTTTTTCACCACTACCATAACTAAATCTACCATCAACCATGAGTTTACGACTTGGCGACATCGCCCCCAACTTCAAAGCCCAAACCACCGCCGGAGAAGTTGACTTTTACGAATACCTCGGCGACGGTTGGGGCATCCTGTTCTCCCATCCTGCCGACTACACCCCCGTCTGCACCACAGAACTCGGCAAAACGGCACATCTCCAAGAGGAGTTCCGCCGCCGCAACACCAAAGTGCTCGCCGTGAGCGTGGACCCGCTCGACAAACACGAAGGCTGGGTGAAAGACATCAACGAGACCCAAAACACAACCGTCAACTTTCCTATTATCGCCGACCCCGACCGCAAAGTAGCTGACCTCTACGGCATGATTCACCCAAATTCTTCCGAAAACTTTACAGTCCGCTCGCTGTTTATCATCGGCCCGGACAAAAAAGTGAAATTGACCATCACTTACCCAGCCTCGACGGGACGCAATTTCCACGAGGTGCTTCGCGTACTGGACTCACTTCAACTCACGGCCAATTACAGCGTCGCAACACCCGCTGACTGGCAACGCGGCGAAGATGTGATTGTGGTGCCAGCCGTCTCGACGGAAGATGCCATCAAAAAATTCCCGAAAGGGGTCAACATCGTGAAACCTTACTTGCGCTACACCCCGCAGCCTGATTTGCAGGATTAAAAAAGGTCATTAAGGGTCATTAAGAAAGGTCATTAAGGGTCATTAAAAAAGGTCATTAAAAAACTCAACATAGTCATGCACTCGTTTTTATCGGCCACTTGTTGTTGCTGTTGTTGCTGTCCTGCTCGGAATACCGAAGCGGCTGCGATGACTTTTGGGCTGACGGGAGTACAGACATGACCCTGTGTTCAAAAAGAGAATTGCGCAAAGCCCTTCGGTATCGAGCCGTAGGGCTTTTGTTTTTTTGTTTATACGGGCCTTTAAAGTTGATTATCAACCCTCATCAACCCTCATCAACCCTCATCAACCCTCATCAACCCTCATCAACCCTCATCAACCCTCATCAACCCTCATCAACCCTCATCAACCCTCATCAACCCTCATCAACCCTCATCAACCCTCATCGACCCTCATCGACCCTCATCAACCCTCATCAACCCTCATCAACCCTCATCAACCCTCATCGACCCTCATCAACCCTCATCAACCCTCATCAACCCTCATCAACCCTCATCAACCCTCATCGACCCTCATCAACCCCCATCAACCCCCATCAACCCTCATCAACCCTCATCAACCCTCATCAACTTTTATCAATGTACATCGAACACTTAATTCAGGCCGACATTGATTTGCTTTCCCGCTTGCGGCAAGTGGGACAGAAGATTGGCAACACGCCCGTTCACCATATAAGCGGCTTGTTTTCCCAAAAAGGCGCTCGGATTTACGCCAAAAAAGAGTGGGAACAACTATCCGGCAGCGTGAAAGCACGGGCGGCGTTCAATATCATCCGAGCGGCGGTGCAAAACGGCGACTTGCATCGCGGCAAAATCCTGCTGGATGCGACGAGTGGCAACACGGGCATCGCTTACGCGGCCATCGCCAAAGAACTGGGTTTGCGGGTAGCACTTTGCCTACCGGAAAATGCCTCGCCGGAGCGCAAAACCATCCTGCAATCGTTGGGCGCAGAAATCATTTTTACCTCAAAATTTGAAGGAACCGACGGCGCACAGGAAGTCGCCCGCGAACTGGCGACCGAGCGCCCCGACCTTTATTTCTACGCCGACCAATACAAAAACGACAACAACTGGAAGGCACACTACCAGCAAACGGCACTGGAAATTTTTGAGTCTTTCCCGCAAGTCACACATTTCGTGGCAGGCTTGGGTACAACCGGGACTTTCACTGGCACTGGCCGACGGCTGAAAGAGTTGAATCCTGATATTCAGTTGGTCGCATTGCAGCCGGACTCGGCTTTGCATGGTTTGGAAGGCTGGAAACATTTGGAGACGGCGGTGGTGCCGGGCATTTACGATAAAAACTTGGCCGACGAGTTTCTCGAAATTGACACCACCGAAGCCTACGAAATCATCAAAGCCGCCAAACAACACGAAGGCTTGTTGCTCAGCCCCTCGTCGGCGGCCAATTTGGCTGGCGCTATCAAAGTTGCCGAAAAATTGGAGACCGGGACGGTCTTCACCATTTTGCCCGACAACGCCGACAAATACGGCGAAGTCATCAAAAAACTCTTTTAAAAACACTTGTCCACGTTTACTAAACCTTTGGAGGTTTAGTAAACGTATGACCTAAAAAATCACTCCCAATGACCTAAATTTCTCTCAATGACTATGTTACAAATCGAACCGAACATCGAACAAATGATGCTGGACGATGCCATACAGGCCTTCCCTGACGAGTGCTGCGGCTTTTTGTTTGGCAAAGAAGAAGGCGGCGACCGCGTTTTGACGGATATTTTGGTGGTCAACAACGCCAAAGAAGGCGACAAGCGCCGCCGCTTTGAAATCGCCCCCAAAGACTACCTCAAAGCCGAACGTTATGCCGAAAAAACAGGCCAAACGCTCTTGGCCGTCTATCATTCGCACCCAAACCATCCGGCCATCCCATCCGAACACGACCGCGTCGCCGCGCAGCCGTTTTTCTCCTATCTTATTGTTTCTGTGCAGAATGGAGCAATTGACCACACCCGCTCGTGGCGGCTGAACGACGACCAGCAATTTGAAGAAGAAACCATCAACGAATTAGTGGTTGATGAGGGTTGATAAAGGTTGATGAGGGTTGATGAGGGTTGATGAAGGTTGATGAGGGTTGATGAAGGTTGATGAGGGTTGATGAGGGTTGATGAAGGTTGATAAAGGTTTATTATGGAGAGTGTTCAGAAAAGTGTGTCAAAACATACCGGATGTTTTCTTTTTACGCAATACACGCCGCGCTTAAGGGAATGTAAATTATTGAAAACCAAAACTCTGTGCCCTTCGTGCCTCTGTGTTTTCTTATCGTCTCCCTTGGGATGACACAGTTTTCTGAACACTCTCTTATTATGTTGACCATCAACCTTTATCAACCCTCATCAACCTTCATCAACCCTCATCAACCCTCATCAACCTTTATCAACCCTCATCAACCCTCATCAACCTTCATCAACCCTCATCAACCTTTATCAACCCTCATCAACCCTCATCAACCCTCATCAACCCTCATCAACCTTCATCAACCCTCATCAACCCTCATCAACCTTCATCAACCCTCATCAACCCTCATCAACTTTTATCAACCAAGCAAATAAAATTATGGCAACCGTCATCATTCCCACGCCTTTGCGCAAATTCACCAACAACACAGCCAAGTTGGACATCTCGGCTGGCACCGTCGAAGAAGCCTTGCTCGACCTTTCGGCAAATTATCCCGACCTCAAAAAACACCTGTTCGACGAGGGAGGCCAGATTCGCACTTTTCTCAACATCTTCATCGGTGAGGACGATATCCGCGACTTGCAGGAGGGCAAAACGCCTTTGCAGGCAGGCACGGTCGTGAGTATCGTGCCTGCGATTGCCGGAGGCTAAAAATTTAAGGGGTTGAGTGCCGATTTTTCGACCATCTCAACCCCTCAACACTCTTCATTTTCAAAACTTTAAAAGCAAAAAACAATGCCGTCTCATACAGCAATTCAATTTTCAAAACCAGAGCTGGCGCGTTACAACCGCCACATCATCATCCCGGAATTTGGCCTCGAAGCCCAGCAAAAACTCAAAGCCGCCAAAGTTTTGGTCATCGGTTCGGGTGGCCTCGGTAGTCCTGTGTTGCTCTATCTCGCAGCAGCGGGCGTCGGCACCATCGGTATCGTGGACTTCGACCGCGTGGACGACAGCAACCTGCAACGCCAGGTCTTGTTCGGCGTGGAATCAGTCGGCCAACCCAAAGTCGAAGCCGCCAAACGTCGCCTTGAAGCCTTGAACCCACACATTCAAATCAACGTGTACGACACGCTCATCAACTCTCAAAACGCCCTCGACCTCGTCAAGGACTACGACGTGGTGGCCGACGGCACGGACAATTTTCCGACGCGCTACCTCGTGAACGATGCTTGCGTATTGCTCGGAAAAACAAACGTTTATGCGTCCATTTTCCAGTTTGAAGGGCAGGTGTCGGTGTTCAACTATCGCAACGCCGCAGGGGAGTGGGGGCCAAACTACCGCGACCTCTATCCCACACCGCCGCCGCCGGGTTTGGTGCCGAGCTGCGCAGAGGGCGGGGTTTTGGGCGTTTTGCCCGGCATCATCGGCAGTATGCAGGCCAGCGAAGTCATCAAAGTTATCACGGGGGTAGGAGAGCCGTTGAGTGGTCGTTTCTTCATTTTTGACGCTTTAAATTTTGAAACCCGCACCTTCAAAATCAAACGCCGCGACGACAATCCCATCAACGGGAAAAATCCGACCATCACGCAACTCATTGACTACGAAATGTTTTGCGGGATGAAAGTCGTGGAGCGCCCGGTGAAAGAAATCACCGTACAGGAATTTTTGCAATGGCAAACGCTCGGCGAGAAATACCAGTTGATTGACGTGCGTGAACCACACGAATACGAAGCCGCGAACATCGGCGCCGAATTGATTCCGCTCGCCACGGTTGCCGCAAACGCCGCTCGTTTTGAAAAAGACACAAAAGTTGTCGTGCATTGCCGTTCAGGCGTGCGCAGCGCCAAAGCCATTCGGGAGTTGGAAGACAAATTTGGTTTCGACAATCTGTACAATTTGAAAGGCGGTATTTTGGCCTATTTGGAAGAAGTGCAGCCGGAATTGGCAAAATCTTGAACACCGTATGAGCACGTTTACCAAACCTGCAAGGTTTAGCAAACGTGTCGTGCTCGTTGACGGTTGTTTGTTGTTCGTTTTCAACAAATTCTCAATTTTACATCGCATGAATTTCAACGCCTTGCAATTCGCCATTTGTTGTTGCTGTTGCTGTCCCACTCCGGTCACCCGAAGCGGCTGCGATGCATTTTTGGCGAACAAAATCCAAGTTTGACAAAAACACATTTCAGCATAAAAGCCCTTCGGTGTACGCACACCGAGGGGCTTTTTGTTTTGACAGGATTTACATGACAAACAGGTTTTAAAAACTTGCATTTCAAAAAGATAATATCCTGTCAATCATGTGAATCCTGTCAAAAAAAAACACCCGTCCCATGCTAAATTCAACACACAAACTCCCAGACATCGAATCCAATTTGCGAAAGCGAAGTCCGCTCGAATCGCTGGCTTTTCTGGCCGAACAGTTCGCCGGCCGGGCCGTGTTCAGCACCAGTTTTGGTATCGAAGACCAAGTCGTCGCGCACCTGATTTTTACGAACAAACTCCCGATTCGCGTTTTCACCCTCGACACGGGACGCAATTTTCAGGAAACTTACTCCACATGGGCGCGTACCCTCGAACGCTACCAACAACCCATCGAGGTTTTTTACCCTCAAGCCGCCGCCGTCGAAACGCTATTGGCCGAAAAAGGCCCCAACAGTTTCTACCACTCCGTCGAAAACCGCAAGGAATGTTGCCACATCCGCAAAGTGGAGCCGCTCAGCCGGGCTTTGAAAGGGCAACACCTCTGGGTCACTGGCATCCGCGCCGAACAATCGCCCAACCGCCACAACATGACTTCCCTCGAATGGGATGAACCACACCAACTTTTCAAATTCCACCCACTCTTCGACTGGACTTTCCAACAAGTGCGCGACTTCGTGCGCGAGCACAACATTCCCTACAACCCCCTGCACGACAAGGGTTTTGTCAGCATCGGCTGCGCTCCCTGCACTCGCGCCATCCGCGAGGGGGAGGATTTTCGTGCCGGTCGCTGGTGGTGGGAGGATGCTTCCAAAAAAGAATGCGGCCTCCACGATGTAGGCCGGAAAGGTATTCCGGCATGATTGATTCTGAAACTCAAACTAAATACTTGCCGGAATATCATTTCGGCTTGCTGAAAAATATGTCAAAACGCTTTGATTATCTTGATAATTTAGAAGCCCAAGCCATCCACATCTTGCGCGAAGTCGCTGGTCAATTCGAGCGGCCCGCCTTACTTTTTTCAGGAGGAAAGGACTCCATCACGCTCGTGCGTCTGGCCGAAAAAGCCTTTCGCCCTGGCAAGTTTCCGTTCCCATTGGTGCATATTGACACAGGTCACAATTTCCGGGAAGTCATCGAATACCGCGACCGTTTGGCAGCACAGTTGGGAGAAAAACTCATCGTCCGAAAAGTAGAGGATACGATTCGGCGGCAAGGCTTGACCGACGGAACAGGCAAATATCCCAGCCGCAACGCGCTGCAAGCCAATACTTTATTGGAAACGATTGAGGAGTTTGAATTTGATGCCTGCATCGGTGGCGCACGACGCGATGAGGAAAAAGCCCGCGCCAAAGAACGCATTTTCAGCATACGCGACGAGTTCGGCGCTTGGGACCCAAAACGTCAGCGCCCCGAACTCTGGGACATTTACAACGGCGCCATTCGCAAAGGCGAGAACGTGCGCGTGTTTCCGATTTCCAACTGGACGGAACTCGACGTGTGGAACTACATCCGCCGCGAGGGTATCGAACTGCCAGAGATTTATTTTTCCCATTCCCGCGACCTCGTAGTCACTCCTGGCGGCCAATTGCTCGCCGTTACCGAACACATCCGCCTCGACCCGGAAGATGAAATCACCGTCCGCGACGTACGCTTCCGCACCGTCGGCGATGCCACTTGTACCGCCGCTGTTGAGAGCCTAGCCACAACGGTAGATGACATTATTCAAGACATTTTGACAACAAAAATTTCCGAACGCGGCGCGACAAGGTTGGACGACAGACTCTCTGAGGCCGCCATGGAAGACCGGAAAAAGAACGGGTATTTCTAACTGCACACCGGAACGCTGTTCCGGCGAATCCAATGAATAAATCAAAGCCGGAACAGCATTCCGGCGTACAACAATTTGACAATGAACATTCTACGATTCATAACCGCAGGCTCCGTGGACGACGGCAAAAGCACCTTAATCGGTCGCTTACTCTACGACTCGAAGGCCGTTTCGCACGACATCCTGCACACGCTCGAACGCCAAAGCCGCAACAAGCCCGACGGCGAACTCGACCTCTCGTTGCTCACCGACGGCCTCCGCGCCGAGCGCGAGCAGGGCATTACGATTGATGTGGCTTACAAGTATTTCAACACCCCGCGCCGAAAATTCATCATCGCCGACGCGCCGGGTCACGTTCAATACACCCGCAACATGGTGACCGGGGCGAGCAACGCTGACCTCGCCATCATCCTGATTGACGCACGACACGGCGTGGTGGAGCAAACCCACCGCCACAGCCTCGTCGCGTCGCTCATGGGCATCCCCCACATCGTGGTGGCCGTGAACAAAATGGACTTGGTTGGCTATGAAGAAGAGGCATTTTACCGCATCGCCGCCGACTATCAAAAACTGGCACAAAAACTTGATTTGCAAGAAGTTTTGTTCATCCCAATCAGTGCCTACGTCGGCGACAACGTCGTGAGCCGTTCGCAAAACACGACTTGGTACGAGGGGCCGACATTGCTCGAACATTTGGAAACCGTCGAACTGAGCCACGATTTGCCGGAAGACGAAGCGCGTTTTCAGGTACAATACGTCATCCGTCCGCGCATGGAAGAATTGCACGATTACCGGGCCTATGCGGGGGCGATTCGCAGCGGTTTTTTCAAAAAAGGAGACCGGGTGCGAGTGTTGCCGGCAGGCATCGAGACCACTATCAAGGCCATCGAAGTCCACCAGCAAGAAGTCGAAGAAGCCTTTGCGCCGCAGCCTGTCGTCCTGCATTTGGAAGATGATATTGACATCTCGCGCGGCGACTCGATTGTGCGCCTCGAAGACGCGCAACCCGCTGTAAGCCAAGACATTGAACTCGGCATCTGCTGGATGAGCGAGCGCCCGCTACAAGTCGGCGACCGCTACTTGCTGCGTCACAATGCCGCTACCGTCAAGGCCATCGTCAGGGAAATTCGCCACCGCACCGACGTACACACGTTTGAGCAGCAACCTGCCGAACAACTGAAACTCAACGACATCGCCCAAGTCCGGCTCCGTACTGCTCAGCCGCTCGTGTTCGACGCTTACAAGAAAAACCGCGCCACCGGCGGCCTGATTTTGATTAATGCAAACACCTTCGACACCGTCGCGGCAGGGATGCTCCACGCGCCAGATTCTTTGTCATTCCGTAGGAATCTGTCCACGTCGCGAGAGCAAACTACGAGCGGACAGATCCTTACAGGATGACAAAAAATCGCGACAAAAAACAATCTTGTAAATCATGATAATCCTGTCAAAAAAATAAAAACATCATGTCCCATCTCATTGGTTTTCAACTCATCAACGAACGCGGCACCATCATCAGCCAGCCTGTTCAGAAAAATATCCAGCCCCGCCTCAGCGTCGTCGGCGCAGGCATCGGCGACCCCGAACACATCACCTTGAAAGCCGTCAAGGCTTTGCAAAGCGCCGACGCTGTGCTGTATGATGCTTTGGTCAATGAAGAATTGTTGAGCTACGCCTCGCCCAGCGCGGCGAAAGTGTATGTCGGCAAGCGGCGTGGCGAAAAAGCCTTCACGCAGGAAGAAATCAACGAGCGCATCGTGGCTTATGCCCATTGCTGTGGCCATGTCGTGCGGCTCAAAGGCGGCGACCCATTCGTGTTCGGGCGTGGGTTGGAAGAAATGCAATACGCTCAAAGCCAGGGCATTCCGGTGGAATATATCCCCGGTGTATCGAGCGCCATAGCCGGAGCGGGCGCGGCGGGCATCGCTGTCACGACGCGCGGCGCGAGCCGGGGTTTTTGGGCGTTGACCGCCACCACCGATACGGGCGATTTGAATCCCGAAATTTTTACCGCTGCCGACTCCGATGCGACCATCGTTGTCCTCATGGGCATCGCAAAAATCGCCGACATCACGCTGGCCTTTATGACTGCTGGGAAAACCGATATGCCCGTAGCCGTGATTCAAAACGCCACTTTGCCAACCCAGCGAGAAGTCTTCGGAACGGTCGCCGACATCGTCGAAAAAGTGCAGGAATCGGGCATTAGAAGCCCGGCCGTGATTGTGATTGGGGAGGTGGTGCGACACAGGTTTCAAAACAACTACACGCTGGACGAGACCACGTTTACGAAACTTCAAAAAGTTTCGTAAACGTGGCATTCAACCTCAACCTTTTTCAACCCCTCTTCTAACTCTCTCATCTTCAATTCAAAATCCATGACCGCGACACTCCCGCAACCGCCTGTCGGCTTTCAGGACGACCTGCTCCGCAAACTCAGCGCCGACCACTCGCCCGAACAACAACTCTGGCTGAGCGGCTTTCTCTATGGCCTCGCCATTGCTCGCCATCAACCCGCCGAAGTCAGGGCTTTGGCTGGCAATCCTGCTGCTGTCAGCGATTTGGCGCCAATCCAACAGTCGGGGAACACGACCGAAAAAGTCACCGTCCTCTTCGGGTCGCAAACTGGCAACAGCAAAAAAGTGGCAAACAAAGTCGCCGCTCGTGTTCGTGAGCAGGGCTGGGAAGTCGCCGTCGCCGATTTGAACGACTACCCGACCAAAAATTTGAAAGACGAAAAAATTGTTCTGCTCGTGGTGAGCACGCAGGGTGAAGGCGACCCGCCCGTATCTGCTGAGGAATTTCACCGCTGGCTGCTCGGTCCGCGTGCGCCGAAATTGGACGGGTTGCGATTCGCCGTGTGCGGCTTGGGGGACAAAAGTTACCTCCAGTTTTGCCAGACGGGAAAAGAGTTTGACGCTCGTTTTCAGGCACTTGGCGCCACTCGCCTTGCCGAACGCGCCGACTGTGACGTGGATTTTGAAGAAACGGTGGAGGTGTGGACAGAGGCGGTTTTGAAAAAGTTGGAGACACAAAGCCAGAGTGACCGGGTGACTTCAAGTCACCCGGTCACTGCGAACGGCGTAAGTCAGGCGGTGACTTTGAGTCACCGCCTGACTACTCCAAAACACGACCGCAAACGCCCCTTCGCTGCGCCGATTCTGGAGAAAATCCAACTCAACGGACGCGGTTCGCAAAAAGAAACCTGGCATCTGGAACTTTCGCTCGAAGGCTCCGGCCTGACTTACGAACCCGGCGACTCGCTCGGCATTTTTCCCAAAAATTCCGACTCACTCGTAGAGGAAGTGCTTGCTGCTGCGAAGTTAAACGGCGACAAAATTTTGATTTTCAACGAAAAAGAAGCGCCGCTCCGGGAAATTCTTCGCGAGGTCGAACTCTCCGTTTTGACCCGCGACCTGCTCGACAAATTTGCTGACGCAACGAAAAATATTTCGCTCAAAACCTTGCCCAACGACCCTGCCGCGCTCAAACGATTCTTTTGGGGGCGCAATGTGGCCGATTTGCTGCGTGAATTTCCGGCAAACCTGACGGAAGAAATCCTGCTCGGTTTTCTCCGAAAAATGCCGCCGCGCCTTTATTCCATCGCTTCCAGCCTAGCTGCGCATCCCGACGAGGCGCACCTGACAGTGGCGGCGGTGCGCTACGATTTCGACGGTCGCCCGCATCAGGGTGTGGCCTCTACTTTCCTGACTGACAGGGTTTTAGCGGACGAACCAGCGCCGGTTTTTGTCGAACACAACGAATATTTCAAACTGCCCGCCGACGATTCGGCGGACATCATCATGGTCGGGCCGGGCACGGGCGTGGCGCCATTCCGGGCTTTTGTGGAAGAGCGCTCAGAACGCGGCAGCTCCGGTAAAAACTGGTTGTTCTTCGGAAACCCGCATTTCGAGACGGATTTTCTCTACCAAACCGAGTGGCTCAATCACCTCAAACGCGGCACACTCGACCGCCTCGACGTGGCTTTCAGCCGCGACCAAGAGCAGAAGATTTACGTCCAGCATCGCCTGCTCGAACGCTCCCGGCTAATTTTTGAACGCCTTGAAAACGGCGCGTTTTTTTACGTCTGCGGCGACAAGGATAGGATGGCGCACGATGTGCAAAATGCTGTTTTACAAATCATTGAGAAAGAAAGTGGTCGCGACGCGGACTTTGCTGCGGAGTATTTGAAGGGTTTGAAAAAGCAGCGGCGGTACCTGGAGGATGTTTACTAAATGGTTGGTAAAAGTTGATGAGGGTTTATGGGGTTGATAACATAAAGTACGCCGCGATTCATCAACTTTTATCAACCCTTCTCAACTTCCATCAACTTTAAAATCTGACAAACATGAACAACAATTACTACGCCGCGAAAATGTGTTGTCCCACCCGGGACTTGGCAATCTGTTTTTTGAGCCTAATTACTTGATTGACACACATTTTCAAAACTCAACACCCTCCTTTGTGATGAACAAAACAATTTTCCAAACACTGATTCCGGCTTTTACAGCCTTTCTTTTGCCCCTTTTCCTTGCCGCCCAAAGTGAGCCGAGCCACGTGCGCGGAACTGTATTCGAAATCGGCTCCCGCCAGCCGCTGCCCGGAGTGACCGTTACCATCAAAGGCACAAATGGTTATGCGGTCACAGACACGAACGGCCAGTTTAGCATCGAGTCTCGCGTGGCGCCGCCCTTTACGCTGCTGGTCAATTCGGTCGGTTTTCTCGCGCAGGAAATCCCGGTTTCTAATTTGTCCGGTTCGCCGCTGGAAATCGTTTTGATTGACGACAATCGTTTGTCCGAAATCGTCATCACCTCGCGGCGGCGAAAAGAAACGGCGCAAGAAGTGCCGATTCCAATTTCGGTGGTGGGTGGCCAACTGGTGGAAGACGCAGGCGCTTTCAACGTGAACCGCCTGAAAGAAATCGTGCCGACGGTGCAACTTTACTCCTCCAACCCCCGCAATACGACGCTCAATATTCGCGGTTTGGGTTCGACTTTCGGGCTGACCAACGACGGCATTGACCCCGGCGTGGGCTTTTATGTGGACGGCGTTTACTACGCCCGCCCCGCTGCGACGACGCTCGATTTTATTGATATCGAGCAAATTGAAGTGCTGCGCGGGCCGCAAGGGACGCTTTTCGGGAAAAACACGACGGCGGGCGCGTTCAATATTACGACCCGCGCACCGAGTTTCAAACCCGGCGCGAGTTTCGAGGTCAGTTACGGCAACTACGGCTTTATTCAGGCCAAAACTTCCATCACGGGGCCGTTGGGCAAATTGTTCGCCGGGCGGATTTCCTTCTCCGGCACCCAGCGCAACGGTCTGCTCTACAACGTGCGGACGGAAAAACCTGTAAACGACCTTAATAACCTGGGTTTCCGGGCACAACTCCTTTTTTCGCCATCCGACCGCTTCAATATCACGCTGGCGGGCGATGTGTCAGACCAAAAGCCTGACGGCTTCGCGCAAGTATTCGCGGGAGTAGCGCCTACCCAGCGCGCGCCTTACCGCCAGTTTGAGCAAATTATTGCTGACCTCAACTACCAGTTGCCAAGCCGCAATCCGTTCGACCGGATAATTGACCACGACACACCTTGGCGTTCGGGCAATCAGTTGGGCGGCGTTTCGCTCAATGTGGACGCGAAAGTTGGCCCCGGCACACTCACCGCGACGACGGCCTGGCGTTACTGGAACTGGGATCCCTCGAACGACCGGGATTTCACAGGCTTGCCTGTGCTGTCGAGGTCTGCCGCCACGTCGCGGCACGAGCAGTGGTCGCAGGAAGTGCGCTATGCCGGCAATTTTTCTTCGCGTTTGAGCGGGGTGGTAGGTGTTTTCTTTTTGAGCCAGGACCTTGTGACTGACCCTGTTCACACGGAAGAATCGGGCGCGGCGCAATGGCGTTTCTCGCAAAGTTCGACGAGCGAATTATGGAAAACGCCCGGTCTTTTCGACGGCTTTGGCATCAGAACGACTTCGCAACTCAAGTCTTTCAGCGGTGCGGTGTTCGGCCAGCTGGATTGGGCGATTACGAGTCGGTTGCACCTGCTGCCGGGCATTCGCTACAATGCTGACCAGAAAGAAGTGGACTACAAACGCGAAACTTATGGCGGTTTGCAGACGACCGACCCCGATTTGCTCGCGCTGAAAAGATTGGTTTACACCAATCAGGAATTTACCGCCGATGTGAACGAAAGTAATTTTTCCGGCCAACTGACGCTGGCATACAAAGCCTCCAAACGCTTCAACGCTTTTGCCACTTACTCGACGAGTTTTAAACCTGTGGGTGTCAATTTGGGAGGTTTGCCCACCGCGAACGGCGACGTTTTGACCGATTTGGCGGAAATCAAACCGGAATACGTGACGCATTTTGAAATCGGGATGAAAACTTCCCCGACGGAAAATTCGATTCTGAATTTGGTTTTCCACCACACGGACATCAAGGATTATCAAACGCAGGTGCAAACTGCCGAGGTGGGTGTGAATCGCGGCTACCTCGCCAACGCCGACAAAGTGCGCGTGTTCGGGGTTGAGTTGGACGGCAATGTGCGGTTCAGCAAACACCTCTCCATCTACGGCGCTGTCGCCTACACCAACGGCGAATACGTTTCTTTCCCGAATGCGCCCGTTCCGCTCGAAGAAACAGGCGGCTCGACGGCGTTTAAGGATATTTCGGGCGGAAAACTGCCAGGTATCTCTGAATGGGCCGGCTCACTGGGTGGCGAATTGACCAGCAACACAGCCTCACTCATCGGTCAGGAAGGAAAGTTTTTCATGGCGTTCGACACTTATTATCGCTCCGATTTTTCCTCCAGCGCATCGCCTTCGCAGTATTTGAACATCGAAGGTTATGCCTTGCTCAATGGGCGGATTGGCTTCCGGGCGACGGAAGGTTTGTCGCTTTTCGTGTGGTCGCGCAACCTGCTGGATCAGGATTATTTTGAACAACTGCTCCCGGCGGCGGGCAACGCCGGTCACTACGCTGCCGTGCTTGGCGACCCCAGAACTTATGGGGTGACGCTGCGGTATTCGTTTTGACAGGATATTCTTTCGACAAGATTGACGGAATTTTGAGCATAATCTTATCCTGCCAATCATGTCAATCCTGTCAAAAACTTGACTCGCGTGATTTTTTCAACAACATGAAAATCAAACTTTTACTTCCAGTTTTTGTGCTCGCGGCCTCCGCTTTGTCGGCTCAGAAAAACGTGTCAACCGAGGAGCAAACCTGGTTCGGATTTTTCAACCAGACCCGCCTGACGAATAGGTGGGGCTTGTGGTTCGACACTCATTTTCGCCTGAAAGACGATTTTGTCAATGAGCCTTCTCAGCTCATCGTCCGTGTGGGGCCAACCTTCTACCTCGCCGACGACATCCGGCTGACGGTGGCTTACGCATACGTCCATCATTTCCCCACCGAAGGTCACGAGGACATCGCGCAGCCCGAACACCGCCCCTGGCAGCAGGTGCAGTGGTTTATGCGCGGGCGAAAAGCGCGGCTCATGCAGTGGGTTCGGCTGGAGGAGCGTTTTCGTCGGAGAATATTGAGCGACAGCGAATTGGCCGACGGCTACAATTTCAACTGGCGCATCCGCTACAACTTTGCCCTGTTCCTGCCCATCACAAAAAAACGTTTTGAACCGGGCGGTTTGCAGTTCTTAGTCAATGACGAGGTGATGCTGAATTTTGGAAAAAACATCACCTACAACGTGTTCGACCAAAACCGCTTTTTTGCCGGGCTGGTCCTTCAGGTGAACAGTCACGCCCAACTCCACGCGGGTTACATGAATTTGTACCAACAACTCGCGGCGGGCAATTCATTCAAAAATCAACACACGATACGAGTGTTTTACTTTCATAATTTTGATTTGCGTCCCGGCGCAAAACACTGAAAATCATGCAAAAAACTGCTCCAGCGCATCCCACTTTCCGCGAAGCCTTAGCCTTCTGGCTCAGGCTCGGCTTTATCAGTTTTGGCGGTCCGGCGGGGCAGATTGCCATCATGCACGATTTTTTGGTGGACAAAAAACGCTGGATAAGCGACTCGAAATTTCTCCATGCCCTGAACTACTGTATGCTCTTGCCCGGCCCGGAAGCACAACAACTCGCCACTTACACCGGCTGGATGTTGCACGGCACACGCGGCGGACTGGCGGCAGGCATCCTGTTCGTGTTGCCTTCGGCGGTCATTTTGTGGGGATTAAGCGCGTTGTATGTCACCTACGGACAAGTGCCGGCGGTGCAGGCGGTGTTCGGATTTTTGAAACCTGCGGTCGTGGCGATTGTGGCGGGCGCGATTGTAAAAATCGGGAAAAAGTCGCTGCAAACGCCCTTGCATTATGTAGTGGCCACAGCCGCGTTTGTTGCCATTTATTTTTTGAATGTGCCGTTTCCAGCTATCATCCTTGGGGCAATTTTGCTGGGCATTGCGCTGACGTTTACTAAACTTCAAAAGTTTAGTAAACGCAGGGAGGAAACAACCTACGACGATGCAGAATCCGGCTACGTCATCAACCACAACACGGTCGTACCCGGCACAGGTTTTTCCGCAGGTCGTTTGGCGCGACAACTCGGCGCGGCAGCGCTGTTGTGGGTACTGCCGCTTGCATTGTTTTTTGCCTTTGCGCCGCAGTTCGATTTTTGGAAAAAACTCAGCCTATTCTTCACCCAAGCGGCGTTCGTCACCTTCGGCGGGGCGTATGCCGTGCTACCTTATGTGGCGCAGGTGAGCGTGGAAAAATTCGGTTGGCTTACCAATCTCCAAATGCTCGACGGACTCGCGCTCGGCGAAACGACCCCCGGCCCACTGATTATCGTGCTGGCGTTTGTGGGTTTTATGGCCGGGTATAACACCTTCGGAGGCTCGCTCGCAGCGGCAACAACGGGATTGGCCGCGACGGTTTTTTATACGTTTTTGCCCTCATTCCTGTTCATTTTCGTCGGTGCGCCGATTATCGAACGCACCCAAGCCAATCCTGCTGTGAAGGCTATTTTGAATTTTGCGACCGCGGCTGTGACGGGTGTGATTTTGAGTCTTTGTCTCTATCTCGGCAAGGCAGTCATTATACCCGAACCGCCGCAAGTGCTGTGGTTGCCGCTCGTCTGGGCGCTTGTTTCATTGGCGGCTTTGCAGTATTTCAAAGTCAATATGATGGCGTGGATTGGGGTAAGCGTGGCGGTGGGATTGGGAAAATACCTTATTGGTTAATAAAGGTTGATGAGGGTTTATCAACTTGATTATCAACTTGATAAACCCTCATCAACCTCATAAGCTTTGAAAAATATGTTTCCAGAAACAAAGCCCTCGCACTCCGAGGTCGAACACATCAAAACCAAAAGCGACTACCTGCGCGGGACGCTCAAACAGAGTCTCGACAATCCCATCACGGGCGCGCTTTTTCCCGATGACACGAACCTCATCAAGTTTCACGGCTCCTACCAGCAGACCGACCGCGACCTCGACAGCGAGCGCAAAGCGCAGAAATTGGAGCCGCTGTACTCTTTCATGATTCGGGTGCGGGTGCCGGGCGGGGTCGCCACGCCCGCTCAGTGGCTGCGCATGGACGAACTCGCCGACCGCTTCGCCAACGGTACTTTGAAACTCACGACCCGCCAGGCTTTCCAACTGCACGGCGTGCGAAAACGCCATTTGAAAGCCACAATTCATGGTTTCAATGAAGTTTTGCTCGACAGCATCGCGGGTTGCGGCGACGTGAACCGCAACGTCATGTGCAGCCCCAACCCCGACGAAAGCCGCGTCCACGCTGCCGTCCAAAAGATTGCCGAGGAAATCAGCGCGGCCTTCACGCCTCGCACGACAGCCTACTACGAGGTTTTTCTCGACGGCCAGCCGGTGGATGAGTCGCAGCCATTTCAGAGCCAAAAAAGGGGCGGGCAAGATGAAGAACCGGTTTACGGGAAAACTTATTTACCTCGCAAATTCAAAATCGCGCTGGCCGTGCCGCCGCAAAATGACACCGACATTTTTGCCAACGACATCGGCCTCATCGCCATCGAAAAAGACGGCGAACTGGCGGGTTTCAACGTGGCGGCTGGCGGCGGACTGGGCATGACTTTCGGGATGCCGGAGACGTTCCCCCGTTTGGCCGATATGCTCGGATACATTGACAAACAAGACGTTGTAAAAATTTGCGAAGCCATCATCACGACGCAGCGCGATTTTGGCAACCGCGAAAATCGCAAGTTCAGCCGCCTGAAATACACGGTGGAACGCATGGGACTGGCAAAATTCAAACACGAGGTGGAGCAGCGTTCGGGCGTTCAGTTCGCGCCCACGCTGCCCTACCAATTTGCCCATTCCGGCGACCGCTACGGCTGGACGAAAGGCCACGACGGGCGTTTTCACCTGACCCTTTTTGTCGAAGGCGGGCGTGTGGCCGATGCAGGCGATTTTCTTTTAAAAACGGCCCTCCGCGAAGTCGCCAACATCCACGACGGCGATTTCCGGCTGACGGGCAATCAAAACCTGATTGTCGGCAATATTTCTCCCGAAAAACGCCCCGCCATCGAAGCCATTTTTGAAAAATACGGCGTGTTGGAAGCCACCTTCCGACAAACGGCCCTGCGCCAAAACTCCATCGCCTGCGTCGCGCTCAACACTTGTTCCCAAGCCTTCGCCGAAGCCGAGCGGTATTTGCCCTCGTTGATTGACAAAATTGACTTGCTCATTCGCGCACATGGTCTTGAAAAAGAAGCGATTAACATCCGAATGACCGGCTGTCCCAACGGCTGCGGTCGGCCTTATTTGGCTGAAATCGGCTTTGTCGGAAAGTCGCCGGGCTACTACAATCTCTACCTCGGCGGGGCGCACAACGGCGAGCGATTGAACAAACTTTACAAGGAAATGCTGAATGAAGCCGCAATTTTGCGTGAGTTGGAGCCAGTCATCGCCGCCTACGCCAGCGACCGAAGGGTAGGGGAGCGCTTCGGCGATTTTGTGATTCGGGCGGGTTTCGTGAAGGCGACGACGCACGGGACGAATTTTCATGACATTTCTGATATTTCCCACCGATAAATCGGTGGGTTGAAAAGGCCAAGTCCGCAGGACTTTTTGCAAACTCAACCCGCTGATTTATCGGCGGGAAAAACTCGAACATGGACGAACCATTGCAAACTTTCCACTTCCGCAAACTTTCCGAAAGTTCTCAACTTTCGGAAAGTTCATCGCATGGCAACACCCTCTTCCCCGTTTTCCTGAAATTGGAAAATTTCGACCTGCTCATCGTGGGTGGGGGGAATGTCGGTTTGGAAAAAATAACGACTGTTTTGCGGAACAGCCCGGCCACGCGGGTGACGCTGGTGGGAGAGAAGATTTTGGATAAAATTCGAGAGTTCGTCACTGATTTTCAGCAAGTTGTTTTGTTGGAAAAACCGTTCGAGGAGTCGGATTTGGAGGGAAAACAATTCGTCATCGCGGCGACGGACGACAAGGCGCTGAATCGTTTTATCCGCCAAATTGCTCACGAACGCGGTCTCCTCGTGAACGTGGCCGACACGCCCGACGAGTGCGATTTTTACCTGAGTTCGATTGTGAGAAAGGGCGACTTGAAAATCGCCATCTCGACCAACGGCAAATCACCCACCATCGCCAAACGCCTCAAAGAACTCCTGAACGACGCGCTGCCCAACGAACTGAACGACCTCCTGCAAAATATGCCCGCCATCCGCAGCCGGCTCAAGGGCGATTTTTCAGAAAAAGTGCGGACGCTCAATGCGCTCACAGCTTCGCTTGTAGCAGGTGAAGAAGCACTTGCGGCGGTTTTCCCACACCAAAATCTGGAGCGCATCGGCGATCGAAAATGGCGACGCATCGCTACGGTGGCAATGGCAGCCTTTGGTTTGCTGCTGATTTGCAACGTCATCTCTTTCTACATCCCTTTCCAGACTTGGCCTGAAATCATCGGGAGCATCTCCCCGCAGTTTTGGCTGTTTGTAGGCGTGGGCTTCGCGGCGCAGTTGGTGGATGGGCTGTTGGGCATGGGCTATGGGGTGGTGACGCAAATTTGCTTGCTGACAACAGGTGTGCCAGTGGCGGCGGTGAGTTCGAGCATCCATACGGCGGAAGTGTTCACCGCTGCGGCTTCGGGCTACTCACACTACCGATTCGGCAACGTGAACCGGCGGCTTTTTCGGGGGTTGCTGGGGCCGGGGGTATTGGGAGCCATCGCGGGGGCGCTGTTGCTGGTGTGGTTGGGCGGGCACTATGCCGAATTGGTGCGGCCAGTAATCGCAGCGTACATTTTGCTACTGGGCATCAGGATATTGAGCCGTGCATTTGTGAAAAGAAAGAGCCGCACGAAAGTCAGGAATCTTGGCTGGCTGGCCGGGGCGGGCGGTTTTCTCGATTCTTTTGGCGGAGGTGGCTGGGGGCCGTTGGTGACGAGCACGCTGATTTCAAAAGGAAAGACACCGCAGTACGTCATCGGCACGGTAAGTTTGACGGAGTTTTTTGTGGCGCTGGCGAGCGCGGTCACGTTTTTCTCGGTCATCGGGCTGTCGCACTGGCTCGTGATTGCCGGTTTGCTGATTGGCGGGGTGCTGGCTGCGCCATTGGGCGCTCGGCTGGCAGGGAAATTGCCCGTGCGGACGATGTTCGTGCTGGTGGGCGTGGTGGTGATTTTTTGGAGTTTGCGGGTTTTGTGGGGGGCGTGGTGAATATCTTCCCTACGACGATATCCCAAACGAACAATGCTTTCGCCCAACCTTTCCCAAAATATTCCCCACTCCAAATCGCTCAACATTCGTTACCTTTGAGGCAGGCGCTTCCGCTTTCAGGCGGGAGTCAATTTTTTTCACTAAAAATAAAATATGGCCAAATCACAAGACTCTTTCAACAAGAAGGAGAAAGAAAAAAAACGTCAAAAGAAAAATCAGGAAAAGCAAGAGCGCCGCGAACAGCGCAAAGCCGACAAACTCGAAGGCGGTACCAAGAGTTTCGAGGACATGATTTCGTATGTGGACGAAAATGGCAACCTCACTTCTACCCCGCCCGACCCTTCCAAACGCAAAGAGATTAAGGTCGAAGACATTGTGCTCGGCGCATCGTCCCGCTACGTCGAAGAAGAAGAGACGACTCGCCGTGGCAGGGTCAAGTTTTTCAACGACGAAAAGGGCTATGGTTTCATCGTGGATGCGGAGACGAAAGAAAGCGTTTTTGTCCATATCAACAACATCAACGGCACCATCCGGGAGAATGACCGCGTAACTTTTGAAGTGGAAATGGGCCCAAAGGGGGCAAATGCAGTGAACGTAAATCTGGATAAATGACCCCTTCTGCTCTCGCCTTGAGCAACGTTTCAACAGGACAGCCCAACAACTCATTTTTTTTCACAGTCCACAACCAACTGGCGCCATAAGATGGCTGCATTATCCAACAAAACGGCCGTCGTACTGGGCGGCACCGGAGGGGTAGGCGAAGGCATCGTCAAGTCCCTGTTGGGCGCGGGAGCATCCGTCGTGGTGCCCACGCGCTCAGACCACAAAATAGAGCGGCTGCAAGCATACGTCGGCCCCGAATTGGCTGCGAACCTGCTCATCCGCAAAGGCTCCGTGAACAACGAGGAGAGCGCCCGCGAACTCGCGGAATTTCTCAGCCAACAGTATAAATTCATAGACATCGCGGTGGCATCGCTCGGCGGCTGGCATCAGGGCTTTCCACTCTACGGCTATCCGATGAGCGATTGGGAGCGCATCTTGCGCGACAACCTGACGAGCCACTTCTTGGCTATCAAGACGCTAGTGCCCATGCTGAACCCCGACAGCGGCTATTATTTTCACATCAACGGATTCAGCGCCGAGGAGGCTTTCCCGATGGCAGGCCCGGTAGCCATGACCGCTGCCGCGCAGAAGTCGCTGATGCAAACTTTGGCCAGAGAAGTGGACCGCACCGGCATCAAGGTGTACGAACTGATTTTAGGCCCCATGAAAACCCGCGACCGTCTGAAACGCGGACACGGCGAAGAGGATTGGTATTTTCCAGAGGAAATCGGCGACTACATTCGCGGCCAAATCCTGATGAACCACCAAGACGAAGTGGTGCATTATCTCCTGCACAAGCCACGATTGTAAAAGTTTGACACTACCCGCAATTTTTCAGTTCAAAACAGCCTGTTTGCTTCCCTACGCAAACTTTTCTCTACTTTTGCCCGCCAACAACAGCAACTTTTCACCAAATATTCAAAGCCTTAACGAATGAGTAAAATTACTGTCGTCGGCGCCGGCAATGTAGGCGCTACCTGCGCAAACGTGCTCGCCCACGAAGACATTGTAAACGAAGTCGTACTGATTGACATTCAAGGGAACATGGCCAAAGGCAAAGCCCTCGACACTTGGCAGCAAGCACCTGTGGACGGTTATTCGACGCGGGTGAGCGGAGGTGACGACTACGCGCTCACCGCCAACTCGGACATTGTCATCATCACGGCGGGCGTGCCGCGCAAGCCCGGCATGAGCCGCGACGACCTTATCTCCACCAATGCCAAAATCGTGGTGTCCGTCACGCAAAACATCCTCAAACACACCAAAAACCCCATCATCATCGTCGTGTCCAACCCACTCGACGTGATGACCTATGCTTGCTGGAAAGCCTCTGGCCTGAGCGACAAACGGGTGCTCGGCATGGCTGGCGTGCTCGATACGGCACGTTACCGCGCCTTCCTCGCCGAAGCCCTCGACGTATCGCCCAAAGACATCCAAGCCATGCTCATGGGTGGGCACGGCGACACCATGGTGCCGCTGCCCCGCTACACCACCGTGAGCGGCATACCGGTGACGGAAATGATTCGCAAGGACAAACTCGAAGCCATCATAGAGCGCACCAAATTTGGCGGCGGCGAATTGGTCAACTTGATGGGAACCTCCGCATGGTATGCGCCCGGCGCAGCAGCGGCCCAAATGGCCATTTCCATACTGAAAGATGAAAAGCGCATCTACCCATGTTGCGTTCGGCTCAATGGCCAGTACAAATTGAAGGATATCTTCGTCGGCGCGCCCGTCAAACTGGGTCGCAAGGGCGTGTTGGAAATCGTGAAATTGCGCCTGAAAAAAGACGAGCTGGAATCGCTCCACAAATCTGCCGCTGCCGTGAAAGAGGTGGCCGATGCCTTGGACGCGATGAAATTGCTCTAAACGAACGTTTTAGAAAGGCTGCCCGTGAGGTTGATAAATGTTGTGACAAGGTTGATTTTCGGTGATAAAATATGCGACAGGTGACATTGTTTGAGCCTTGACATCAGCTTTTGTCAACCTCACGGGCAAACATCCGTGAAGTCCTGTCAATTATGGTGGACTAAGAAATCCCGGCAAATCAAAGTATAATTTCATAACATCATGACCGAGACACCCTTACTTCCGCCACCCACTTTTTGGAGTGAAATGGTGACGTTGAACGGCGGCGAGTCGTTAGCAAAAATATCTGACGAGCGCCCGGTGTTGCTTGTGTTTCTGCGCTTTTTCGGCTGCTCTTTTTGTCGGGAAGCCATTAGCGACATCGCCAAGCGACGCAACAAGTTGGAAAAGCGCGGCTTGCGCATCGTATTCGTGCACATGGCCCCAGAGCAGGAAACGGCGGAGAAGTTTTTTAAGAAATATAAGTTGTTTCCCATTGACCATATCGCCGACCCCGACAAGCGGTTTTACCGAGCGTTTGGGTTGGGACGCGGCACTCCGCAACAGTTGTTTGGCCTGATGAATTGGATTCGCGGCTTTCAAGCCGCCGTCATCGAAGGGCACGGAGCCACCTATCACAACGAAGAGCTCGGCGATGGCTTTCAGATGCCTGGCGTGTTTGTGCTCTATCGAGGCGAAATCCGCAACTCGTTCATCCATCGCTACGCGCACGACAGACCGGACTACGAGGAAATTTGCCAAATCTGATTCTTCACACTTTCCTAAACCCACTACTACCATGAAAAAACTAACGAGAACTATCACCCACATCCTCACCAACCTGCTCAACTTCTTCTCCTTGCGCCCTGCGCTGACTGACCGCATCGAAACCGCCCTTTATGATTTGGAAAAAGAGTTTGAACGGCTCAAAAGACATTCAAAAAACCAAGAGGAGCCGTGGATATTGGCCGTGCAATCCATTCTCGCCGATGCCAAGTCGGCGCAGCAAAATGAGCAAGAGAAGTATTTTCCCATAGGTCAGCGCGAGTTGTTTTGGAACTACATCCACCTCATAGAGCAGCATTTGATATGGGGGCAAGATGACGATAGCCGATTGGCAAGAGCCAAATCCCTTCTCACAGAAGCAAAAAAAATCGGAGGCAGCCGAGGGCAAGCCATACTTGATATACTGGGCAATGAAGCAACTCAGCCGCCCACCCCGGAGCGGCTATACAGGGCCGTCAGGCTCCGCGACGACCACTACAACACCAAGTATCACAAAATCAACCTGCGCAAATCAAGCCTCCGCACCCTCGCCTTTTTATTGGCAGCCATCGTCATCGCAGGCATTGCTTGGATGGAATCGCTCAGCACGGGCCAGCAACGCGAATTGCTCTTTTGGGAAGAGGCCGTGTCCGGGCTTTTCTTGGGCGCGTTGGGTGCCAGTTTCAGCATGGCTTACACCCTCACGGCCTCATCGCTCGACATGAAAATACCCGACCAAATCATGGGGGCCATGATTACGTTCATTCGCCTTGCCATTGGTGGCACTGCCGCTTTCATCACGCTACTGCTTTTCAAATCCGGGTTGTTGGATGCGTTTTTGAGCCAGAACTTGTTAGGCTCGCAATATGGCTTCTTTATCGCGGCCTTTATTGCGGGATTCAGCGAACGTTGGATTGTGAATGTGATGAATGTGCTTTCAAAAGACAGCGGGGCGGCTAAAAACGGATAATTTCGTTCAACTTTTTTTCACAAAGGGAGAGTATTTCAACCAAAACCGCCAAGGCCACTCGGCACATTCCCCGGCATAGTCCACGCCGATGCGCCGACCCGACGCAATTGTTGCGGGCGGAATCAAACATCCGTCATCCTCTATCCATATTGGCGAATCCGCAGCAAAAAGGCTTTGCCCTGTCCATTTGGTTTTCAGCCCCAGTGCTTGCGACAAAGCGCCCGGCCCCACTGAAAGGCGTTGCAAGACCCTTGTATTGGGCGCGGAATGCTGCCCCCAATCAAGATATGAAAGGTTGCGACGACGCGCCATGACATCTACCCCTTCGAGCGGTTCCACGGCGCGTATCAATACCGCATGTGCGACACCCTCCTCAGCAGTGACCACGTTGAACAGATGGTGAATCCCATAGCACAGATAGATATACGCACGGCCGCCTTGCCAAAACATCACTTCGGTGCGGGCCGTGCGCCGATTGTTGTAGGCATGACAGGCACGGTCGTCGGGCGCACGGTAGGCCTCCGTCTCGGTGATGCGTCCGGCCGTGCGCACACCGTCAAACTCGGTCAGCAACACTTTGCCGAGCAAGTCGCGGGCAATCTGCACCACATCTGGACGGGTATAAAAATCAACGGGGAGTCGCATGAAGAGATTTATGGGGGATGTTGCCGCCGCACCTGTGTTGATTGAAGACGAGGGCTAATTCCTCGTTGCCACAGTCACGCCGCGCCTAGGGGACGTGTCAAGGCATTGCTTCGATACTTGTACCACGCGGCATAAGCGCCCATTTGCATGGCGAGGGGGGTGGATTTGTTTTTTTCACCAGTGACAAACTTGGCCAGAATGGCGAGCGTGGCATCGGATGGGTTCACCCGCTCGGGAGCGCCTTCCACGATAGCAGTGAAATAATTGCCCAACGTCTTGTAGCTGAGCAATTCGCCCGTGTCTTCATAAATGAGCCAGCAGAGGGTTTGGGCTTTGCCGTGGGGCAGTTTGGAGAGCGGTTCGCCAAAGGCTTTGGAGTGGACATCGGTAAGGAGAGAGCGAAATACGGAGAATTCTTTAGCTTCCATTTTTCTGAATCGCTTGTTGAAAAGATTAGCGGATGAGCGATTTTTTGGCATGGCAAATTTGACTGAATTTCAATTGGTTTCCAAATGATTTCCAACCTAATTCCAATTGGTTTAGTGGGCGTGAGGAAAAATTTGTGAACTCTTTTTTTCACTATTTTTTTCAGTTAATTTCTAAAACACTCGAAAACAATGAGAAAACTCGTTCTCCTCACGTTGGTTTTTTTCGTCGCTGCCGCATCGTCCTTCCAAACTTTTGCGCAATCGGCAGGCACCAATCCCCAAATCTTCTTGTATCGCTACAACAGTAGCCCTACCATCTCTCCCCTGCCTGTGGTGCAAGGCAACCTGCTCGGCACTTTCCGCTGGAATGGCTTGGTCAACTACGGCGACATCCGCACCGGTGCATCCATCCATTCCGTGGTGACGGCCCCGGTAGGCCCCGGTTTTCAAGCCAACATGATTTTCAGCACCAGCGGCGCGGGCGGGTTGACCAATCGCGTCATTATCACGGATGATGGTCGCGTCGGCATCGGCACCATGACCCCCCTGTTCGACTTGCATACCGTAGGCAACACCCACACCACCGGGCGCTTCCACGGACGCATTCATTTCGACTTTGACGCGCCAGGCAACAACGGCCCTAACACTTACACCAACGAGGCGTATTTTGAAAGAAAACTCCGCGCCACTCTCGGTGTGCCAGCCGTGGCAGGTGTCAACAATTTCGGCGGCATACTCAGCCTTGCCCCCGGCGGCGGCGCGCACGACCATCAAATGTTCTTTGGACAAGACGGAATCTGGAATCGCCGCGAAGCAGAAAACAACGCCACTTGGACAGGTGCTTGGGAAAAACTGCTCTCCAGCGCCGACATATCTGGCCGCCCCAACCTCGTGGCCCGCTTCCGCCCGCCCGGCCCGGTTTCGAGCGCCCTCACCGACGGCCAGATTTTCGACGACGGCGCCAACGTAGTCATCGGCAACATACCCGCCGCACCCGCCGCAGCCTCTCCCGCGTTCGATGCCGCCGACGTGCTCACGGTCAATGGCCGGACATTCTTTAATGGCACCGCCCGCGTGGGCGTCAACGCGCTCGTGGATGGCAATTTGGGGGTCGGCACCATTGCCCCCGCATACAAAATGCACCTTGTGGGCGATAGCTATTTCGCTGGCCGCATGGCCATCGGACCGACTGACCATTTTGCCTCCGGGTATGCGCTTAGCGTGAATGGCAAAATCATCACCGACGAAGTGCGCGTGATGTTGGAGCCATCGTGGCCCGACTATGTTTTTGAACACAGCTACGACCTGAAGCCACTTCCAGAAGTGGAAACATACATCCAACAGCACAAACACCTGCCGGGCGTGGCATCCGCAAAAGAAGTGGCGGAACAAGGACTCGACGTTGGCCTCATGCAAAAAGCGCAGATGGAAAAAATCGAGGAGTTGTTCTTGCACCTGATTGAACTGGAAAAACAAGTAACCGCTTTGAAGTTGGAAAACGAGCAACTCAAAGCCAAGGTAGAACAATTGGGGCAACGCTAAACGCACACACACACCCAATTCATTCTCCACACTTTCCACTCGATCAAAACAGCATCAAACGTGTCATTTGGTGCCTAAAACCAAAATTGAAAAATGAACCACAAGTCATTAGCAATCATAGTCTTGTGCTGCGGGCTGGTCGTAGGCTCGCAGGCACAGGTGCCAAACGAACTTAGGCAGCCGTCAAGCGATGGGCTGTGGAAAGACGTGCGGGAGATTGCGCTCCCAAAATACGGCAAAGAGACACCGCTGCTACCTGAAAAATTTAGGCTTTTGGCGTTGGATTTTGAGCAAATGAAAAGAATACTCGCAGGCACCTCTAAACAAAAAGGTATCCGAATCACCCTTGAAATACCTTTTCCAGACGGAACACTTCAACGGTTCGCGGTGGAAAACGACCCGGCGATGCACCCCGAGCTGGCCGCCAAATTCCCGGATATCAATTCTTACAGCGGCGTTGGCCTAAGCGACCCGTTAGCAAAAATCTATTTCGCTTTCAGCCCGGTGGGACTTCATGCCATTGTACTTTCTACTGGGAAAAATCCGGTCATTGTGGAACCAATCCAAAAAGGCGACGCGGTGCATCACATCAACTATTTTGACAGGGATTTTCAGTCCCAACATGAGATGATGAGCTGCTTTACACCTGATGCGCCCGAGCTTCGCACTGCGGTGGACAATCGGAACACCGCTGCGGGAGACTGCCAGCTGCGCAACTACCGCCTTGCCATTGCGACTTCTGGGGAATTCACTGCCGCCAACATCACACCAGCCGACCCCACAGGCGTGAACAACACGATGGCCAACATCAATGCTTTGGTCACTGTCATCAACGGCGTTTTTATCAACGAGCTGAGCATTCGGCTTCAATTGGTGGCCAACAACAACCTGCTGATTTTGACCGACCCGGCTACCGATGGCTTCACCAACGGCAACCAAAACACCATGGCTGCCGAAAACCAAGCCGTCGTGGACGGCATCATCGGAAACGCCAATTACGACATCGCTCGCGCTTTTGGCACTACGGCAACTGCCAACTCGGCATCAGGCGTGGCGCTGCAGCTCGGCAATGTGTGCGTGAACGCCATCAAAGCAAACGGAGCGACCGTGATGAACCCCGCCAACCCGACCATCGGAGGTTTTGCCACTTTGGAAATGCACGAAATCGGCCACCAATTCGGCGCGAGGCATACGTTCAACGAAGCAACGGCAAGCACCTGTGGCAACGCAGGCCAATTGGACATCATCTCGTCGTTCGAGCCGGGAAGCGGCTCCACCATCATGTCGTACGCGGGCACCTGCGCCCCGAACAACGTGCAAGGCAATCGAGACCGTTATTTCCACGCCATCAACCTACAAGAAATAGGCAACTATGTGACGGTGGGCAACGGCAGCACCTGCCCCACCATCACACCTATTGCCAACAACCAGCCCGCCGTGAACGCGGGAGCGAATTTTACCGTCCCCGTGAGCACGCCATTCAGACTGACTGCTACCAGCAACGACCCCGACGGCGACCCGCTCACGTTCTGCTGGGAGCAGATGGACAACCAGTTGATTCTCCATCCGCCAGCTTCCAACGTCACGATGGGGCCTGTTTTTCGCACGTTCCCACCCGCGCCCACCCCCACCCGCTATTTTCCTCAGTTGCCTGTTATTTTGGGCAACACCACGACTTCTACATGGGAAGTGTTGCCGAGCGTGTCGCGTACCATGAATTTCAGGGTGACGGTGCGGGACAACGCCCCCGCAGCTGGTTGCACCGACGAGGATGATATGGTGGTCACATTCGACGCGAACGCCGGGCCGTTCAGGGTGACAGGCATTGGCCCCGACGACGATTGCCTATTTGCCGACGACAACACGCTCATCACTTGGGACGTGGCCAACACCACAGCCGCGCCCATCAATTGCGCCAACGTTGACATTTGGCTATCACTCGACGGTGGGTTCACCTACCCCACTTTGCTGGCGGGCAGCTTACCCAACAATGGCTCGGCCTCGGTATATGTGCCTGCCACCGCCATCACCCAATTGGGCAGAATCATGGTGATTTGCTCTGACAACATCTTCCTGAATGTCAATCAAAAGGACATTCTGATTGATTGCCCCGGCAATATCACCGTGACCGACAACCCCGCCAGCGGCACCTACCAGTCGAGGGTGTACCTCGAAACATCCGGCCCAGTCGTCGTGGTGCCGTCCACGTCCGCAAGATTTTTTGCGGGACAAGAAATCGTTTTGAAAGATGGTTTTTGGGCGCAACAAGGCTGCGACTTTATCGCAAGAATTCAAACCTGCAACCCCTGCGCCAGTCCGAAACCAGAAAGTCTCGCGGACGAAAAGGCGAATCCCAACGTGTATTTCTACGAGGATGAAACCAACCTGCGCAATCAAAGCGAGGTAAATTTCTCCACGCCGGAAGTAGCGGTGTCGCCCAATCCCTTCAACCATCATCTGAGCATCAACTTTGAGTTGAAAGAACCGGGCAGGGTGCAAATCCAACTGATTGATTTCACAGGCAGGCTCGTTCAGACGGTTTATCAAAACAACAACCAAGCAGCAGGCCAGCACAGCATCACGGTGCCAACCCATCATTTGCCAAACGGCATATACAGTTGCAGGCTCGTCGCGCCTTTCGGGCAAAAACAAGTGAGCGTGGTCAAGGTGGATTGAAAAAAATAGGGTAGAGGGTTGACTTCATCTTTATTGACACCCTGTTCAATGCAAATTAAAAACCTTCTACCCTCTACCTTCTACCCAAGTTTTAAAAAAAATGCTCTTCCAACATGAAAAAAAGAACACACGATATCTTCGGCTTATTGCTGCTGGGCCTGTTGGCCTTCGCCGCTATATGGGTAGCCCAATATAAAAAAAACAACGAAGACGCGGGCCGTAGCACTCGATTGCAACAGCGCGTGGCCGGGCGTTTTGAGCAAGAATTTCTCATGACCCGCGACCCGGCCATCAATGCCGTGCCACGCGAGCGCCTGCTGAAGGCTTATGCCAAGGCACAGGAAAAACGCGCCGAAATGGCCTTCAAGGACAGCGCCATCCCGATTTACTGGGAAGAGCGCGGCCCCAACAACGTGGGCGGTCGCACGCGCGGCCTCATATTCGATGCCAGCGACCCCACTTGGCGCACTGTGTGGGCAGCCGGCGTTTCGGGCGGGTTGTGGCGCACCACCAACATTGATGCCCCCGCACCCACTTGGACTTTGATAAACGACTTCTTCGAAAACCTCAACATCACCACCATCGCTCAAGACCCTTCCAACCTCAGCCGGCTCTATTTCGGAACGGGCGAACAGGGCTTTGCCTTTGGCATCGAGCGCGGCATGGGCATCTGGCGCTCGGAGGACGGAGGCGCCAACTGGACGCTGCTGCCCTCCACGCTACCTTCGGCCATGAACCCCAACTTCAACAACGTGAACAAAATAGTGGTGGACAACGCCGGCACGGTGTACGCCGCCACGACCCGCGGGCTGTTCCGCTCCACCGACAATGGCAACAGCTGGACGGAAATACTCGGCGCAGGCAACGGTGCCATACAAGACAATGTGCAGGATTTTGAAATCGCCGCCAATGGCGACTTTTATGCCGGCGTGCGCAGCGATGGTATCTATCGTTTTAGGGCAGGTGCTTGGGGCAAACTGACCACCGATTTGCCCACTTTGGGCAACTATGGCCGCGTCGAATTGGCTTGCGCCCCCAACGATGCCAACGTGCTCTACGCCGCCTTCGAGGATTTGACCCAGACGGATGGCACCAACCCCTGCCTGACCATCGTCCATTCGACCAACGGCGGCGACAACTGGACCCCGCGCACCGTGCCGGCACTTGGCCCCTTTTGCTGGTATGCGCTGGTGCTGGCCGTGGACCCCAACAACTCCAACCGGGTGTGGGCGGGCGATGTGAGCCTGTTCGTTTCTGGCGATGCGGGTGTGATGTGGACAGGTATCGGTGGTGTGCACGTTGACCACCATGTCATTGTGTATCGCCCCGGCAATTCTGACGAAGTCATTTTTGGCAACGATGGGGGTGTGTACAGAAGCACCAACGGCTCCGCTGCCGTCCCGACGCTGATACCTAGAAACGACGGGTACAACGTGACGCAATTCTACGCCAACACCTTGCACCCAAATAGCGGCTCCAACTATATGCTCGGCGGCACACAGGACAACGGCACACAGCGATTCACGCTCCCCGGGCTGAGCAGCACCGATGAGCCTACGGGCAACGACGGGGCTTTTTGCTTCATTGACCGCGACGACCCGAACATCCAAATCACTGGCTCGCAGAATCGCCGATTTTTTATTTCCACCAATGGAGGCGCCTCGTTTGGCAACCTGCTGGGCGGAAAAAACGGCACCCTCTTCATCACGCCAGCCGAATATGACGACACCAACGACATTCTTTACATCTCGGAAAGCAGGGACACCTTAGGGCGCATTTCGGATATAGGCGGGGCCAACACCCTCACTTTTGAGCGCATCACGCAGTTGAACAACGCACGCATCAGCGCCCTCACCATCTCGCCCAATACCGCCAACCGACTGTTCGTCGCCAGCGAGGCCGGGCGTTTCCTGCGCGTGGACAATGCCGACCAAGCAGGTGCCATCACCGTCACCACGCTGACCACGCCCGTCAACGGTTTCATATCCTGCATCGTGGTGGAGAATGGTGACGACAATCACATCATCGTCACCTGCTCCAATTTCGGCACCAACAGCGTGCTGGAATCCACCGACGGCGGCGTCACTTGGGTGGACTTGGACGACGACTTGCCCGATATGCCAGTGCGTTGGGCGATGTTTCACCCTTTCGACAACACCAAATTCATACTCGCCACCGAAATCGGGGTGTGGAGCACCGACCAACTCGACGGCACTAACACTCAATGGTGGCCGACCAACAATTTTGGCCTCGCCAATGTGCGCGTGGATATGCTCCGCTACCGCAGCTCCGACCACCTCGTGGCCGCCGCCACGCACGGGCGCGGCATGTACACTACCGACTACTTCACGTTGCTCAATACTTGTGTGGCCAACCTCAACGTGCCAGGGGCCATCGCGCCGGGCATCTACATGGCTAGGGACGTGGTCAGTTCCGACGGAACCATCAGCCCGGGCACCAAGGTCATTTTCCATGCGGGCGAATATGTGAGCCTAACCCCCAACTTTTGGGCACAAGCGGGGAGCGATTTTTGGGCGCTGATTTTGGCGTGTGGCATCGGCCCAAAACAGCCCGATGAACAGGAAAAACTGACCGCATCAAGCGCCGCCATGAGGGAAAACAACCCGTTTGCCGCTTCGGGCAAGCTGCATTTGCGATGCTACCCCAACCCAACCACCTATAGGCTGTTGGTGGAATACGACCTGCCTTCCGACGGGACTTACAGCCTCTATGTGCGCAGCCTGCAAGGACACCTCATAGAGACTTTTGCCGCCGACGATTTCAGGATGGCGGGCCAATACACCCTATCATTAGATGCCTTGAATTACAGCGCAGGGATGTACGTCCTGACCTTGCAGACGGCGAATTCAGCCGTGTCGGAGCGGTTCGTCGTGGCAAAGTGAATGTGCGTAAAGTGCTGTTGAACTATTGCTTGCCTCATTTGGCATTCCGCCCAAATGGGGCAGTTTTTTGCAAATCCGTTGTTTGGTTTCAAACTTGGGTTGCCGATAAATGTGAGTTCAGAAGGGCCATCTGGATTGGGTCGGCGTGTCGCTCGTTCGTTTTGCAGTCATTGTCCATAAATTATCGGGTTGTAGTTCGGCGAAACATTCTAGGTTTTCAAAGTTTGTAATGTTTAGGGCGCTCGCTCTCTACGGAATTGATTTTCAAAAAATCAATCTCCGAACTCGCGTTTTTCAAGCGTTACTGAGTTTTGTTCAAAAGCTACTTTTTAAAATTGTATACCTTGATTCGCTAGGATTTGTTAGATGAACATGATTGATGTTCTTGATTTTTAGCAGATTGCGATTGCAGCCATGCCCAAAACCTAACGGCGCGAAGTATAAAAACTTGGGCAGCCCCAAGCGCATAAGACTCGGTTGGCAGGCCTACAGGTTTTTGACAAGATTTGCAAGATTTACAGGGTTTTTGGTGGCGAAGCCACTTCATTGAACCTGTAAATCTTGTCAATCCTGTCAAAAATTCAATGTCCGCTGTCCTGCCTAAGTTTTTACTAAAAATTGAAAAATGTTTTGCCCAATACCTCCCCTCCCCGTTTTCCACAACAAAATAGCAAATCCAGCACAGACAAATTGGGCAAAAAACCGCTGCGCTCCTCGAAGACTTGCAGGTAGCGGGCGGGCGACAACCATGAGGCATCTTCGGTCGGCCCAGCATTCACGAGCCTGCGCGAATCAGCGCCGTGCGGCCATTGATGCGGCGGGAAAAAAGTCTCGCTGAATTGAAAATTGCCTGCCCAGCCAAGTTTTTTCTGAAGGACAAAGGTCAACAGTTCGAGGTTGTAGTCGAACAAAAACGCATAGCGCCGCTCGTAAAATGGCGCGATATGGTCGGCATAATGCTCAAAAAAAGGGGCGTTGCCATAAGCCGTCTGGATGCTTCGCCAATGTTGGCGCTGCCACGGCTCGTCGTAGGCGATGCGAACGTCTCGAATGGGGGTCTGTTGGTGTTTGCCTTTCGCCAAGGGGATGCTCAGGCGCTGCACCCCGTTGGGGCCTGCGATGTGGCATCGGTTGCGCAGCGACCCTTTTTGATAGTTTTCATGTGCGTCTATGGCCACAGCATCGTTTTGCCAAGCAACAGCGCACCACGCGATGGGGGGCAAATAGGCTATGGAAAGCAAGGGAATCATCATCGGGCTTGGTCAAGTTGGACGGGTTTTACTTTGAACCCCGCTTTTTTCAACAGTCTCAACATTCCCTTGCCGCCTGCCAGATGACCTGCGCCAACAGCGCAGAAGAGCGTGTGCTCGCGGGCGATTTCCGCAAAGCGCCCGGCCATCAGTTTGTTTCGCTCGTAGAGCAACACGCGGCGCATTCCCTTTGCGTCTTTTTTGGCAGCTTGGTAGAGTTGCCGAATGTCGCCGGAGGCATACCAACCCATCATTTTTTTGAGGCGGCGTTTTTGGCGCCCGTAGTTTTTCAAGAGCCAAGTCAGGCTTTTCAGGTGCTGCTCAAGCGGGATTTTGCGGAGCGTTTCGAGTTGGTCGGCGAAGGTTTCCACACCCGTTGTTTTTTTGCCGACAGCGCGCGCGTGATGCCATAGCGCCTCATCCAGAGAATGTGCCGATTCATCGGTCAGGAAAGCGGTCGAAAGAGCCGTCATCACGGCCATTGGGTGCTGGGAGCGCATTATTTCGGCCGTGCAGCCTAGTTTTTTGCGGCAGTAAAAATCCAGGTTTTTCCAAACGCTGGGTTTGAGCAGGGTGTCTAATGTGGCGCCGTTGGGCAGTCGAAGCGCCTCGGCAAGGGCCGTTTCGTCGGCATCCGAAAAATCGAATTCGGTGGCAAATGTTTCGCAAGCATCTATGTGGCGTTTGGCCGTTTCGAGCCAGCCAAATGCCCGCAGGTCGCGCACGTGCATTGTGCCAAACAAGTATGAGGCGGGGCCTCCGTCGGGAGGTGTTATTTTCCAGAGTAGGGAGTTTTTGGTCATCGTGTCGTTGTTGTCATTCAAATGTCACTGGGCGGCATTTGTGTTTTGCTCCGCTGGTTTTTGGGCATGGCAATAAGCGCAATCTGTTCAAAATCAAGGGTGCAAATCATGGCAATCTAAAAAATTCTCGAACTGCTTAGGCGGAGGCGCTGCCCCTGCCCAAGGAGCTACAAGTCCTCGTTAATTAGGGTTTAATTGTCGGCAGGGGATTTCTTCCATCTTTTCGGCGGACGGGTGCCAAGGCCGCACATGGAGTATGAAAAGACTGGCTTGCTCAGGCTCGGAGGCGCAGCGGCAAAGGTATCTACCCAATTGTCGAAATGTATGTCTCGTGGCGAACATAGGCACTTTGAGTTCGTCGTTGGCCCAATCGTCGAAGAATAGTTTGGTGCCGTCGTCGTAGGCATATTTTTCCCAAACCCAAAAAGACTCCGCAGTGGCGTTCACTTTGCCCGACTCGGCGAAAAAAGTCGCTTCCGGTTGGGTGTTGGTATAGAGTTGCCATGAGAGCGTGTGAGGCCAGCACCGGAAAAGACCAAGTGCCGGAGCAAGCCATACGAGGAGGAGGATAAGCCATGCTGCTTTTGGGGCTTCGCGAAGCGAATGGGGGATGGGCAGAAAGCGTCGGGACACATTGGCAGTTGTTCCCGACACAGGGGCGGTAGAGGAAAGCACCCACACCATGCTTGCCATAGCCAAGTTCCAAGGGATTACCACCCAATTCCAATTTTGTTTGAGCAAAAAAACGACCACTAAGCAATGGAACCCAAGCACCAGCCATCGAAAGTAGGGGCGTGTCTTGTGCCAAAGCAAACCTGCCGCGAACGATGCCTCGAGCAAACCAAGCGCGTAGCCAAATATCGGATATTGACCCAAAGAGCGGGTCAGCCCAAACGTTTCGCAAAACCAAGCGAAGGTGTCGTTGGCGAAGTAGGGTGTCAGTTTGTTGATGCCGCTCCAAAAGTAAATGCCTGCGAGGAGCCAACGCATCAGGTTCGTGTTGCTTGCCTCGTCGTCTTTTTTCTCCCATATCGCCGCCGCAAAAATCAGCAGGTACATCCAAACCCAGGGTTGAAGGCGGTTGAGGTCGAGCAGACAGAGCCATGCCAGCCAGACAGCAAGCAAACCGGGCAGTATTTTTTTGCCGGAAAAAACGAATGGGCCAATCAGTAGCAATGCCAACCCTGCTACCCAAGCCGATTCGCTCCAATGGCTCAAATGCGGGGCCTGCGGCGAGCCTCCCCACAGCGGAAGGGTGGGGAAGCAGCATCGCGCTGCCACGTTCCAAAGCGGCCACGACAGCACGATACCCGCCAGCAAACCCAGCGCGGCAATGAAAACGATGTTTTCCGAAATGCTTCTTTGTTTGAAAATCATGCGAATCAAGGGGTGAAATAGCCCCCCCCTTTGCCAGGGCTTGCTACGGCTGCCGTTGCTGGTGTTCCTGCCAGCGGCTATATTTTGCGCAGCAGCAATTTCCCTTTGCGCAGCCCTTTTTCTTGCAATGTTTTTTCCAATTCGGCGGCGGCTTTTCGGGCGGCTTCTTCTGAAGCGTGCACACTGCCAAGCCAGACGATGTATCCGGTGCTATTCGGCTCGATGCAACTGCGCGGACTGGATTGGGCGGCCACCCCTTTGGCCCGCAGTGCCGCCGCTCTTGCCGCTGCATAATCTTGCAGGCTGAAAGCATTGTCCTGCACGAGCCATCCTTTTTTCCCGGCGATATTGGCGCAGGGGTTTATGGGTTGGGCGGCGGTTGGCTTGGTGGTCGGCTGTGGGGCGGGCTTGGGTTTGGGGGCGGGTTTGGGCTTTGGTTTTTCCGCTGCGATTTCTTCATCATCGTCATCGTCGCCGCTGAGGTTGATGGTTGGGATTTCAGGCTCAGGAGTCTCTTTGCGAATAGGATACTGTTTGGGTACCCCCGTCGGCTTTCCGTCGTAGGGTATCGGCGCGCCATCAATCAAATAACCCGGTTGGTCTTCGGGGTTGGCGCCGCCTCGCCAATTTTGCAATGCTTTGAGGTCTGCCAGATTTTCCTTCTTAAAGGTCAGCACATCCCAGCACATAGGCACGATGACGAGAGTGGAGAGCACGAACACCCATTTTTGCACTCCCTGCCCGCTCATGAATCGGCTGTATGCCGATTTCGTCTGGCCAAACGGCTTGCTCAGGATGCCCCACACATATTTTTTGAAAGGTTCTATCAAAAGATATTGCACCCATCTGTTGAGTTGGTTCCAATAAGCTCTCACGGTATCGGGCGGCTTCAAGTTGCTCATGTCGGTCATGGCCGACATTTTCTGATACCACTGCGAGCGTGTCAGCCATTGCACCATCTGTCGGTCTTTGCCGAAGACACCAAGCCGCGAGGGTGCATTGAGCACGCGCACGGCTCCTTCCTCCGGCACCAGCGCCAACCCGAAGCCATTGTAGATACACTGACTTTTCAACTCCAACAAAAAGGGGTCGTTGGGTGATGGGAACACATCGTCGGCCAAAGCTACCCATTGCTCGTCCGCGCCGTAGCGTTTGAACTGCTCTATGGCATAGATGTAGCGGTATTTTCGCCAGCCTTGCATCGTGAAATACCACCCGAAAAAGGCGATGGTGAAGGTGCCGACGATGAGACCCAAATTGCCCGCGATGTGGAGGTCGAGCAGCCACGGGAAGCGTGTTTCATAGAAAAAGGCATAAGTGACAGCCGAAAAGAAAGCCCCGAATGCCACAGCGTCCCAGAGAAAATAGAGCAGGTTGAGGGAGAATTTCACTTCGCCCGCCTTGTCGCGCGAAGTCGCCTCGCAGGCGCACACGAAGGGCGAGTCGTCGTTTTTGCGAAAGGTCATCACGATGTCGGCCACCAATCCGCCCTCGCCCACGTTGTCGAAATCAACTTGGATGGAATCGGCCTGCGGTTCGTAGCGATGCTTGTAAAAATCTCTCAAAAAAGGCACAAAACGTCGCTTCACGGCATCCTCCGCGAATCCGCCCGGTATCTGTTGATATGTATGACCATCTTTGTTCTCCATACGCTTTGCGTACCCAGATTAAAGAGGATTTGAAGATATCCTTGATTGATTTGTATGATTTTCAAAGGATTGCGAGCGCCGTTCGTTCAAAACCACCTTGCGTTGACTATATCATACTCGTTTGCCCGGCATTTGGTGCTCTACCTTGCGGGCATCGTATTGGCGCTGTTTGATGATTTGGATGTAGTTGCGAGCCTTTTTGTTCCCATAATCGTTCCAAGACTTTTGCGCCCATTGAAGTGCGATGTCGAGGTTGCCGTTCTTCTCGGCGGCCACAGCCATATTGTAGGCGGCGCGGCCAGCGGCCTTGGGGTTGTCTTTGCTGGCGCGAGCCTCCACGTTTTTCCATAAGCCTATGGAGCGTTCCCAGTCGCCTCCTTGTGCGTAACGGACTGCTTGTTGCATTTGGTCTTTGTATCCCTTTGCCTTGTGGTAATACTGCCGCGTCACCCGCACATAGGTCGGGGCGATGCGGGCACCGTATTTCAACCCCACATTGAAAGCGACGTCGCGGGTCACGTTCACTTGGTGGGGCAGCCGCGAGACGGCATCGCGCTCGGAGCGGCCGGAGGCAAAACGTTCGAGAAAATCGTCGGACACGATTTCGTCGAGAATCACCCGCGTCTTTGGGTCATAGAGGCGCCAACCCATGCGCACGGCTGTTCGCATCCGCGAGTCGTATCGGGTTTCGATGTACTCCTTGCCTTCTTTGTTCTTCTTTTTTTCATCCACCCGGCGTGTGTTGATGGCGTTGTCGGAGTCAAAGGATTCTATCGTAGCCACCGCATCCGCGCCATATTGCGCACAGATGCGCTCGATTTCTCTCCATTCCAACGGTGGTGGCAGATTGACTCCGGCCTTGCTGCCCGTGAGCTCGATGCCTGTGTTGACGACAGTGAACCGCGGCGTGCGCGTAAGTGCGTTGGTAAGTCCCATCACCGCTTCCTCGCGGCTGCGGCGGTCTTGCCCGATGGCTTCTCCGGTGAAAAGCCCTTCCAGCACGTTGAGCCAGCCGTTGGAGGGTTTGCTGCGGTCCACCACGGCGACCTTGGAGATGTGCTCGGGGACTTTGAATTGGGCGGGCTGCAACACTGTGAGCGAGGTGGAACGCATACAGCTTGACATCAAAAGCGTTGCCGCCAATATGAAGACAGGGTTTTGATTCTTTTTCAGAAGGTGGTTTTGAAACATAAATTTTTGATTTTGAGTTTTTTACAAAAAAGTAAAAAGCCCGCAAAAATCCGAAATTTCTATCAACACCTTGAACCATTTTTTTAAAAAGTCATTTTGCCAACAACAAAATGACAGAACGCAACTGGGACATCGTTTTTGCTGGTTCGGGTCTTTCCGGCCTTACGCTGGCACTCGAATGTGCGCGCCGTCCCTTTTTTCAAGACAAAAAAATACTGCTGCTCGACCGCGACGAAAAGACCAAGAACGACCGCACTTGGTGCTTTTGGGCGACCGACGAGGAGATGGCTTCGCTGCCGCCGGTGGTGTTCAGCACCTGGGACAAATGTCTTTTTTACGGGAATGGCTTCGAGGCCGCGCTCGATATTGCGCCCTATCGCTATCGCATGGTGCGCGGGCTGGATTTTTACGACTGGGCCAAAGGCATTCTTTCAAAAAGCCCGCAAATAGAGCGCATCACGGCCAATATCAAGGGCATAGAGGCACTCAATGGAATAGTCCATACGGATAAAGGGGATTTTGGGGGCGATTGGGTGTTCAACTCAGCGCTCACAAAAATCCCCGTGTTGCCAGCGTCCAGCGCCATGTATCCCCAGCCTCCGCTGACCTCGCTTGGTCACGATTCGGGTCAGGATGGGGCAGCCCCCTATACCTTCCTTTTGCAGCATTTCAAGGGCTACCTCATCAAGTCGCCATTGCCGGTCTTTGATGTTGGGGCGATGACTTTCATGGATTACCGCATTGAGCAACAAGGGGAGACTCGTTTTGTGTATGTGTTGCCTTTTTCCGCCACGGAAGCACTTGTTGAGTTTACGGTGTTTTCCCCGGCGCTTTGCCCTGCCGACGAATACGACGGTATGTTGCGTGGCTACATCCGCGATTTTTTGAAGATAACAACCTACGAGGTGTTGGAAACCGAATTCGGGGTGATTCCGATGAGCGATTATCCTTTCACGCCACACACGGAGGGGAGGGTGGTGCATATCGGGACGGCTGGCGGATTTGTGAAGGCTTCGAGCGGATATGCGTTCAAGCGCACGCAGCGCAGAATAAAGGCTTTGGCCGATGCTTGGGAACAAACTGGCCGGCCTGCGCCCGAACTGCTTCGCTCCAAGTGGCGCTATCGTTTCTACGATGCCGTCCTGTTGCGGGTGTTGAAAGACAACGCAGTGGCCGGAAAGGACTTTTTTACCAGTTTGTTTCAGCAGCTGCCCGCCCCGCTCGTGTTTCGTTTTTTGGATGAGGATGCTACCTTCGCCGATGATATTCGTTTGCTCAATGCACCTCCTCCTTGGCCTTTTTTCAAAAAGGCATTGCGGCAGATGCGGTATTTTTCCAAAATTTAGAATTTCAGGCAATGCTCGTTCCTCACCCTCACTGTCTTCGCGTCGGCATCACTGGCGGCATTGGCAGCGGGAAAAGCCTTGTGTGCCGGATGTTTGGCACCTTGGGGGTGCCTGTTTACTATGCCGATTTGTGGGCAAAGTACCTGATAGATACCGACGCTGAAATAATAGAGGGCATCAAGGCTATTTTTGGTCAGGAAGCATATAGCGCATCGGGCGAGTACAACCGCGCTTATGTTGCAAAAATCGCCTTTGAAGTACCCGAAAAGTTGGCGGCCCTGAATGCCTTGGTGCATCCGGCTGTGGAGCGGCACAGTCGCGCATGGCACGACGATTGGGCAGCTGCTGGTCAGCCCTACACGCTCAAGGAGGCTGCTTTGATGGTAGAAAGTGGCAGCCATCGGCACCTTGACGTGCTGATAGTGGTCACCGCGCCGGAGCGGTTGCGCATAGAGCGCGTGATGCGACGCGATGGTTTGAGTGCCGAGCAGGTGCGAGCACGCATGAATCACCAGCTTCCCGAAGCGGAAAAGGTGCGGCTTGCTGATTTCGTCATCGAAAACGACGGGCAGCACGCGCTGATTCCGCAAGTGTGGGCGATTCATCGGGCTATTTTGGGAAAACGTTGACAGGTTTTTTCCAAAAAATGTTTTGAAAACCCCGTGTCGGCTTCTTACTTTTGCGGCTCGAATTTTGAAAACGAAGGTTTACAACAAATTTTTGCAAAAAATACAGTCATGAAAAAAGATATCCATCCCGGCAGCTATCGCATGGTGGTGTTCAAAGACATCTCGACGGACGAGGCTTTTCTGAGCAAGTCCTGTGTGAACACCAAAGACACCATCGTGTGGGAAGACGGCAAAGAGTATCCGCTCGTGAAAATGGAAATTTCGGCATACAGCCATCCGTTTTTCACTGGCAAAATGAAATTTGTGGACACGGCTGGCCGTATTGACAAATTCAACAAGAAATTCGCAAAGTTTGCGAAATGATTTCCACGCCATGCGTGGCGCGATTTTTGAAAAGTCCCGATTCGCTCTCCGCTTGTTGGGGCTTTTTTGTTTTCATGCCTCGATTCGCCAAACGCCCATACTTCCAACTGGCTGACGGGTTTCCCTTTTTTGACTCTTGATGGGATATACATGATTGACATGATTTTTTAGCCCTATAATTCCTGTTTATCCTGTCAAAAGAACTATTCCTCAAAAAACTGTCAGCCAGTTGGGAACATAAGCGCCATGATTTTTCTGATGCCCATAATTGCTCCGCTTGATTAATGAATATCATCTTGTTCGACTCCGACGCTCGCAATCACCTGCTGCCACTCACGGCCACCCGACCGATGGGAGAGCTGAGAGTAGGCGTACTCACGTTGCGCGAAAAATGGGAGCGTATGCTGCGTGGCTCTGCCTCCTACATCACGCAGGAGTATCTTCAGGAAAAATTTCCCATCCACATCGAAGATGAAAATCTAATTGTCAACGCGGGTGTGCTGCCGAATGAAAAACTCTGCCGGCGCATCAAGGAGTTGAAACCCAGCGAGGCCTTGTTGCTCGATGGGGAATTGGTGGCGGCTCGTCTCAACGAACATCAATTTGAGCAATTGATTGAGGATGAGGAGGTGCATTCGCTACAGGGGACGGAATTGGATGCCGAAATTCCAGTGGTCGAGATAAAGCAACTGTGGGAGCTGACCTTGCTCAACAAACAAGCCATACCCGACGATTTCGCCCTGCTGACGAAAGGCCGCAAATCGCAACCTATCTCAGACACCAATCGTGTCGTAGGCCCTATTCAAAATTTGTTTGTGGAAGAAGGGGTGACGATGGAGTGCTGCACGCTCAATGTCACCACCGGGCCGATATACATTGGCAAAAACACCGAGTTGATGGAAGGGGTTGCCTTGCGCGGCCCGGTAGCCATCGGCGCGGACACGATTATCAAGATGGGCGCAAAAATATACGGCCCCACCACCATCGGCCCTGGCTGCCGGGTGGGCGGGGAGGTGACTCGTTCGATTATGCTTGCCAATTCGAACAAGGCTCATGATGGCTTTTTGGGCGATGCGGTGTTGGGCGAGTGGTGCAACATCGGTGCGGACACCAACAATTCCAATTTGAAAAACAACTATGGCGAGGTAAAACTGTGGAATTACGAGACCGAGCGTTTTGAAAAAACTGGCCAGCAGTTCGTCGGCCTCATCATGGGCGACCACTCGAAGTGCGGAATCAACACGATGTTCAATACTGGCACAGTGATAGGGGTGTTTGCCAATGTGTTTGGTGCAGGTTTTTTGCGCAACTTTATCCCCGATTTTGCATGGGGCGGCGACGGCGGTGGCTATCGAACCTATAAATTCGCCGATGCCTGCACCACTGCTGCCGTTGTGATGGCGCGCCGCAACCAACAATTCACAGACCTAGACAAGGCTATTTTCTACCACGTTTATGACCGGACGATGAAATTCCGCTCGTGGGAAAAATAAGAGCTCTACATCCCTCCACCCAAGACCTGCAATTTCGCTTGAAAGAGAACCTAAAATATGATTTGAGAGGGGTGTCTGCTTCCAAAACGGAGGTGCACGCCGCCATCAAGCACTTGGACAAAGGCTTGTATCCCAACGCTTTTTGCAAAATACTGCCCGATTGGGCGGCAGGCAGCGAGCGCCATTGCAACTTGCTTCACGCCGATACGGCGGGCACCAAAACAAGCCTTGCCTATCTCTACTGGCGCGAGACGGGCGACCTATCCGTGTGGCCGGGCGTGGCCCAAGATGCCATCGTGATGAATCTCGACGACATGGCGTGTGTGGGCTGCACCGACAATATCCTACTGAGCAGCACCATCGGGCGCAACAAGACTTTGATACCCGGCGAGGTGATTGCTGCCGTGATTCGGGGCACTTCCGATTTTGTGGAGAAAATGCAGCACCATGGAGTGAATATACATCTGGCAGGGGGCGAGACGGCGGATGTGGGCGACATCGTGCGGACGATTGACGTGGGTTTTACGGCCTTTGCGCGCATGAGACGCAGCGAGGTGCTGCTGAACGACATTCGCCCCGGCGATGTGATTGTTGGGCTTGCCTCTTTCGGCCAGTCGGTCTATGAGGACGAGTACAATGGCGGCATGGGCAGCAATGGCCTAACCGCTGCGCGTCACGATGTGTTGTCAAAAATGTATGCGGAAAAATACCCGGAGAGCTTTGACCCAAAATTGCCGAACGAGGTCGTTTATACTGGCAATCAGAAACTTACCAACCCAATCGCCATCAACCACCACCAACTGACTATCGGGAAGCTAATACTCTCCCCGACGCGCACTTACCTCCCCGTGCTACAAGCGGTGTTGAGCAAATACAGGAAAAAAATCCATGGGCTTATTCACGTCACGGGCGGTGGGCAGACGAAGGTGCTGAAATTTGTGAAAGACGTGCACATCCTAAAAAACAACCTTTTTGATTTGCCGCCGTTATTTCGCCTGATTCAAGAAAGCAGCGGCACCGATTGGCGCGAGATGTATCAGGTGTTCAACATGGGCCACCGCATGGAGATTTATTTGCCTGCCCGATATGCCGACGATGTGATGGCAATTGCCGAAAAGTATGGCATCGAAGCCCGCATCATCGGGCGAGTCGAACGAGCACAAGGCGAGCAAGTAACGGTGGAAAGCCCTCATGGGAAATTTGAATTCAATAGCTGATAACGGTTGATGAGTGTGAGGAGGTTGAGAGCCAACCCATCGCCTATGCTCGTCAATCCCGATAAACTTGTCTATGCAATGAGAGAACTGCTCTTTTTCACCCTGTTTGCAACTTCATTTTTGGCCTGCACCGACAAAGAGGCAACGCTTCGGGGCCGCTTGGCTGCGCTCGACAAGGAATTTGGCGGAGCAGCGGTGACTGATACGTCTAAAGCCCAAGAGTTCATCGTCACCGCCGAGCAACTGGCCAGCATCGTCGAAAAATCCGATACCAACCAAAGTGTCGAATTGTTGCTAAAGGCTGCTGGTTTGGCCAAAACAGTCGGTAGTTTTGACAAATCACTCGCGCTATACAAGACTGTGACAGAGCGTTTTCCGCAGCACCCCCAAGCGTCCACGGCGTTTTTTATGGTTGGCTTCGTCTATGCCAACGATTTGCGCGAACTGGAAAAAGGGAAGGCTGCCTACGAGTTGTTTTTGGAAAAATACCCCAACGACCCCATGGCCGAATCGGCTCGCGGTGAGATTCGCAACCTTGGCAGGCCCGCAGACGAAATCATCAAGGATTTCATGCAAAACAATCCAGACAGCACGCTGGTGAATTGAACCCTCTTGCTATGCGCTTTTTCATGTTATTGTTTGTTGGCCTCATCCTTCTTGGCGCGGCTTGCCGTCAGCCCGACATCGCGGTGCAAATAGCCAATTTGGAAATGGCTCAACAACAAACCCACAGCCCCGAAAGAGCCGATTCATTGTTGTTGCTTTACCATGCGGCGGTGGAGAAGCACCCCGACCTGTCCGAACAAAATCTGCGTTTTCTGACCAAGGCTGCCGATATCAAGTTTTTCAGGCAAAAAGACAACGTGACAGCTGTGCGCTGGCTCAACGACGCGATTGCACGGCACGGCCAAGGACAAGACGTGACGGAGCCAATCGGTCTGCTGGCTCGTATATGGCTGGCCTACAAGTACAGGGCGACCTTCGATTTGACTGGGAAACCCGATGATATTGACCTCATGCGTGCCAATTTGATGCGCAACATGAGGTGGCTCGATTCCTGTTTGGTGCGATTGGAAAGAGAAATGGGCACTCCGCCCGCGCTCGATGCGACAAAAGCAAAGGCATATATCGAGGTGGCGGAAGGTTATGCCATTTTGCTTGAATCGGGCAGCCCCGCCAAACACGGTGATTTGATGTTCGGCGCCGCCCAAGTCGCCCATGCCATTGGGGAGGCAAATAAGGCGGTACAGCTGTACTATAAGGTAGGGGAGGGGCTTCCGTGGCACCCGAAAGCGCCCCATTCGCTGCTTGAAATGGGACGTTTGTACGAGAACGCCAATGACACGGAAAGAGCAAAATCTGCTTACGGCACCATACTCCGATATTATCCGCAGCACCCCGATGTCGCTGACGATGCCCAAGCAGCCCTAAAACGGCTTGGCACGACAAAATGACCACCTTCTTCGCGCAACAGTTTCTGCGTTTTGCACACGATGCCGGTCCAAACTGCCGATTGCGCCTCGCGCCCACGCCTTCTGGTTTCCTGCATATTGGCAACGCCCTGAATTTTGCCCTCAATTGGCTTGTGGCACGACTCCACGGCGGGCATATCCTGCTCCGCATTGACGACCTTGACGCGGAGCGCAAACGCCCGGAATATGTCGTCGATGTTTTCGAGAGCCTCGAATGGCTGGGGCTGGATTGGGATGAAGGGCCGGGGGATTTGCGAGTTGCGATTGAGGGCTTGTTGCAGGATTTTGAAAAAAACTGGTCTCAACATAGGCGTTTGCCGCTCTATTTCAGCTTGTTGGAACGACTGCGCGATACGGGGCTGCTCTTTGCCTGCCGAAAGTCGCGCCGCGACCTCGCGCCGTTCGGGGGTGATTACCCGCCTGAATTCAGAGAGCAGGGTTTGAGCCTCGACGCTCCCGACGTGGCTTGGCGCATCAAAACGCCGCCGGGTTTTCCGCTACCCGATTTCGTGGTGCGCCGTCGCGACGGTCTTCCGGCCTACCAATTGGCCAGTCTGGTGGACGATATCCATTTCGGTATCACGCACGTCATTCGCGGGGCCGACTTGGAGACTTCCACGCAGGCACAATTGTTCCTCGCTTCGTGTTTGGAAGAGACCAATTTTCTGAAAATCGAATTTTTGCATCACCCGCTCATCGCGGATGATGCGGGGGAAAAGCTCTCCAAGTCGGCAGGGGCCAGCGCCTTGAAATCCATGCGCGAACGCGGGGAGGATGCTGGGGGGATATTTCGGCGGGTCGCTGAAATGTTGGGCTGGCACGAGCAGCAGGGGCTTGGTTCGGCAGCGGCGTTGCTTCGCCTCATCCGTGCGGCTTAGTTTTCTTCCGCATATTTCATTTGCCAATCCTCCACTTTTTTGGTGCGTTTCCAGCCCTCGGCAGCGCAGAGGTCGGCGATTTCCTTCGCTCTTTTTGCCAATTCGGTGCCGGGATATTTTTGCTGGATGTAGGCCCACACTTGTTTGTAGCGTTCATCAATGGCTTGTGTCTCGTAGTCATAAGTGGGCGTGTTGTCGGCACCGTTCACGAGCACAAGGCGCGTCCATTGCTCGCTTTGCTTGGTTTGTTCGTTCAGTAAAAAATAGGGGTTTTCCCGATTGAATTTTTCCCAAAACGCGCTGCGGTTGGCGAGTTCTTCCAAGGAAATGATGATGCCGCCATCGTCCCATGCCCGGTGATTGATTTCGTGGGTTTGCTGGTCGAGAAACGCCTTCATGGTAGGGGTTGTTTTTGGGCCAAAAAAGGCTCGCAGTTTGTTCCAGTCAGCCGTTGGGAATATCATGCCCTCGCCTTGCTCCAAGCCAAAGCCATTTTCTGCCAACGATTTTGAGAGGGGGTATTTGTTCATGTCGAACTTGTTTTCGGCGATGGCTTGGTAGTCGTTTTCCGCCCAGTTCATTTGTTCGGTCAGTTGATAAAACTCGCCTTCGGCCTCCATGCGACGGAGAAAACGTTCCAACAGGATAAACGCCGCGTCGGCGAGGGGGCCGTTTGTTGTGCCGAATTGGGCGGTCACATAATCCCACGCTTTTTTGCCGCTGTCCAATTTCTTGGCATCCAGCGTGCGGAGAAAAGTGGCGAGTTGCGCGATGCTGGCAAAATCGGGGCTTCCGTCTTTGGGGCCGGCATAGATGCGCATCAAGGCTCCGCCATAAGCCCATCCCGTATGCTGCGCAGGGCTGCTCACGATTATTTTGTGATAAGGCTCATTGTAAGTGAGGTTGCGCAAGGTGGCCTCTTCGCGGTTGTCCGAGACGTCGCCAGTGCCTTCCACGATGGTGTTTTCAGCGATTTGTGCGAGCACTTTGCCGCTTTTGTTTGGCTCCTCGCGCAGGTTGAGTTTGTCCACCGTGACGATGTAGAGGACGAGTGCCGGCTTCGCAGTGGAGGGGGTAGGGGAGGAGGTGTCGGTTTTTTTGTTGTCTTGCTTGCAGGCCGCAAAGGTGACAGCCGACAGGATGATGGTGCTGAGGAGAGCGTAGGTTGATTTCATCGTGTGTAGTGATTTGTCAAGCCCCCGTTCACGCAAGGGAGGACGGGGGCTTGAGGCATTTTTAGAATGGAGGTTATTCGCAGGTCACGCGCTCGAAGGTTTCCGACCAAGAGGCGGTGGCCTTGTCTTTGAGCCGGAGCACGCCGTCTTGACCTGATTCCAGTTCGCCGTTGGCTTTCATGGCTTTGTCGCCTTCGATTTTGACCATGATTTCCTGCGACTGGGTTTGGCCTTCCACGGTATGTGTCCAAATGGCGGTGATGATGTCGCCTTCTTTTTTTCCCTTAAAAGTGCCGCGTGCGTCGTCTTTTTCCGCAAAATCGTATTCAAGCACGCCGCCTACTTCGGTATTGAGCTCGGAGTATTGAAATTTGAGTACCGAACCATCGGGTAGGCGAGATTCGAAGCACTGGATGGTGGCTTGAGGGGCGGTTCCCTTGGTGGTGGCAGGTTTTTCGGGCTGCTTGCAGAAGGCAAGGACGAGGCTGGCAATGAGGACGCTTAGAGAGAGTTTGTTCATTTTGTAAAATTTTAAAAAACAATTGAATTGTCAAATGAGCGCATAGACGCTCCCCGGTATCACGGTGAGCAAAGCAATCAGCCCTAGACCCACCAAGACGGCCCAACGAATGCTCGCGGGGAAAACCACGTCGTGCCCAACTTTGACCTCATCGCGCGAGAAATACATGGCGATGATGATTTTGAAATAGTAGTAGATAGAAATGGCGGAATTGACCACCGCCAACACGACGAGCCAGGGGTACTTTGCAAAAGCTGCCGTGAACAAAAAGTATTTTCCGAAAAAACCAGCCGTGGGCGGAATGCCCGCGAGGGAGAGCATGGATATCGCCAACACCGCCGCCAGAAGCGGTTGCTTTTTGCTCAAGCCATTGAATGTCGCAAATGAGCCGCTCTCATTTTGCTCTGCCACTACCATGTACGCGCCAAACGCGCAAATAGTGGCCAATGAATAAGTCAGTGCGTAGAAAAGCAGTGCGCGGTCGCCGCCAGCCACCCCAATAGCCAATATGGCCATCATCAAATAGCCTGCATGGGAGATGGAGGAATAGGCCATCATGCGCTTGAAATCCGTCTGGAAGATGGCGGTCAGGTTGGCGACCGTCATCGTCAGGGCAGCCACCACCGCCACAGGAAGGTGCCAGAAGCTCTCCGCGCCGGGGAAAGCCATCGAAAAGAGCCGATAAAAAGCCGCGAAACCAGCTGTCTTCACCACTGTCGCCATGAACGCCGTCACCAGATTGGGGCTGCCTTGATACACATCGGGTGCCCAAAAGTGGAAAGGCACGGCAGAGACCTTGAATCCCAGCCCGATGATGAGAATCACCATGCCCGCGTTGAGCATCCCAGCCGAGTGGCGCCCGTCGCTGACAGCCGCCGCGATTGCCCGGAGGTCGAAACTACCCGACGCGCCATAGATGAGTGCCATGCCAAAGAGCAAGATACCAGTGGTGAAAGCGCCCATGAGGAAATACTTGAGCGCCGCCTCGTTGCCCGAAAGACTTTCCCGGCGACTTCCAGCCAGCACATAGAGCGGGATGGAGAGAATCTCTATGCCGAGAAACAACATGACCATGTTCGTGAACGACGACATCACCAAGGCACCGCACAGGCTGAAAAGGATGAGGCCGTAATTGTCGCCCAGCGTGTCGCTAAGGTCGCGGAACCCCCAGCCAGAAAGCCCTATGATGAGCGCCGTGGCCAACACTACCACGCCGGAAAATGCAAGCGCAAAGCTGTCAAAATGGAACATGGAGGCATATGCGTCTTTCCAGCCGTAGGAGGGGGCGAATACTATTCCCGCCAGCGCGAGCAGGCTACCGACGAGGGCGATGGGTTGCAAAAAATGCCGGCGCTTCGTCAGTCCCGTGAAAAGGACGATGATGGCCGTGAAGAAGAGTATGAGTAAGGCTGTCATGTTCTTATGTTGATTGGTTTGTTTGGGGATTCGTTGATTTGAGTTATCCGCATATAGTAATGCTGGCCTTCTGAAACTCCACCTTGTCTCCCGCCCTCAGTTTCTTTCTTTTCTGCGTTTCCACCGCGCCATTCACCCGCACCTCGCCGTTCGTGATTCGGATGTTCGCCTCGCCGCCAGTGCCCACCAAGCGCAGCACTTTCAGGAGGTTGTTGAGGGTGATATGGTCTTGGTCAGAAAGGTTGAATTCCATTTTTTGACGTTTTTAGGTTGAATCCGCGTTTGCTGTGTTCGTGCTGTTTCGCATTTTTTAAGCGTTTTGCCTTCAAGATGGGGGTGGGGTGTTTATGGTTCTCTGCGTTTGTTTGTCATTTGCCTACTGGCGACTGGCGGATGACAAAACAATCAAAACTGCACCGCCCCCAATATCTTGTTCACACTCCCGTCCGTCAGGTTCAACACGAGTTGCGGGAAAAAGCCCAGCACCACGACCAGCCCGGCAATCACGCCCAGCACCACCCACTCATTGGCATTAACATCCTGAAATTGAGCCGTTTCTCGGTTTGCCTCGCCGAACATCGCCAGCCCGTAAGCCCGCAACATATATACCGCGCCGAAAATAATCGTCAATCCCGCCACGCCGCCGAGCCAGACATTGTAGTTCCAAACGCCATTCAAGAGCAGGAACTCGCCGGGGAATCCGTTGGTGAGCGGCACGGCCACCGCGCCGAGCATCACGAGCATAAATAAGGTGGCAAATTTCGGCGCGGACTTGGCGATGCCGCCCATGTCGGCCAGCGTGCGCGTGCCGATGCGCCGCTCGATGAGGTCAACGACGAAGAACAACCCCACCACGTTGATGCCGTGATTGAGCATTTGGAGCAGGCTGCCTTGCACGCCCGCCTTGTTCCAAGCCAGCACCCCGGCAGCGATGAGGCCGACGTGCGCGATGGACGAATAGGCAATCAGCCGTTTCAAATCGGACTGTTTCACCGCGATGATGCTCGCATACACGATGCCAACCACGGCCAGCGCCATGAAAATCGGTGTCCAAGTGTGCATGGCTTCCGGTGCGAGCGGCACCATCCAGCGAATGACTCCATAGATACCCATTTTCAGCATAATACCCGACAAGAGCATCGTGCCGCCAGTAGGCGAGGTCACATAGGTATCGGGCTGCCAAGTGTGGAACGGGAAGACGGGCATTTTCACCGCGAAGGCGAGGAAGAAGCCGATTAGGACCCAATTGGCGGCCTCCGGTGAGAGTTGCGTGTGCACCAGCGCGTCCCAAGCGAAAGAATGATGGCCCTCCACATTGGTTTGCAAATACACATACAGCAGCGCCACCAACATGAACAACGACCCGACGAAGGTGTAAATAAAAAACTTTAGGGTGACGCGGATGCGGTCTTGCCCGCCCCAGATGGCGCAGATGAAGTAAATCGGGATAAGCGCCAGTTCGTAGAAAATGTAGAACAGCAGCCCGTCCTGCGCGAGAAACACGCCGTTTAGTGCGCCGAGCATGAGCAGCACGAGACCGTAGTAGCGCGGTTCGTTGTCGAAGGCGCGGCTAAAACTGCTCAACACGATGAGCGGCGCGAGCAGGTTGGTCAGCAGCACCATGAGCAGGCTCACCCCGTCCATGCCGAGGCTGAACGAAATGCCCGCTTGCGGCAGCCACGCGACGTTGAATTCGTAGTTCATGGAGCCGTCGCCGTTGAAACCTGCACAGGCAAAAATGCTGACAGCGAGGTTTGCCAGCGCCGTTCCGAGCGCAATCGCACGCACCCCCGCAGGACGAGCGAGCAGCACGAAAAGGCTGACAATCAGGGGAATTAAAACGAGTATTAGTGACATGATTTTTCGTTAAGTCAGTTCTTGCAAAATGGCTTCCATTTGTTTTTCGAGGACAGGCAAGTCTTGTTCAATCGTCTGCTAAAGGACAATCTCATCTATTCCGAAATATCTATGAATCACGATGTTGCGCATTCCGGTCATCATACTCCAAGCAACTTCCGGGTATTTGGCTCTCAATTCTTCCGTCACTCTGGACGCGGCTTCGCCGATAATTCCAAAATGTCTGACGCAGGCCGAGAACATCATGGCATTTTGCCGAAAATCCTCGAAAGTCGCATCCTCGACGAATTTCAGTATCGAGCGAACCGAGTCGCGGATATGACTAAGTCTCGCCTTGTCTCCGATGGCCTCTTTCATAAATCAAAATTTTATCGGCTTCGATGTAGGGTTTCACATAGGGCGAGAGGCTTTCAGAGGTCAATAAATCAACCTTTCGGCCAAGCAATTTTTCCAATTCCGCCTCCATTCCAAAAAAAGCCAGCCCGATTTTTTGCGTGTAGTCCAACTCCACCAAAATATCAATGTCGCTTTTCCGGTTGGCTTCGCCTCTCGCGTAGGAGCCGAACAGGTATGCTTTCAAGACTGGTTTGTCCTGAAAGTAAGCGGCAATAGCTTTGAGTTTTTGCTTGGAAAGGCGCATGGTTCAGTCTTTCTTTATTTTGTAAATCTGGAATTCGTTGCTTTCGTTGATTTGGGATTGATGCAAATTGGAAGAGCAGGGTTTTTATTTTTCGGTGTTCATGGTTTGGCTTCAGCGGCCTTCATTTTTTGTCATCTGAGGGTACCTCTGTGCCTCTGTGTCTCCGTGTTCTAAACCTTCACGCTTACGTGCGAACACAGAGGCACGGAGTTTTTTTGTCATGCGCATGGTAGATGTTTTGTCTCACACAAACAACGTCAACAACAGCAGCACCGCCCCTGCCACCATGCCAAGCAGGTAGTATTCGATGTTGCCGTTTTGCAGTTTCCGAAACTCCGCGCCCAGCCGCTGCACCCCCGCGCCGATACCGTTCACGAGGCCGTCTATTCCCTGAATATCAACGTAATGATGTAAGAAACGAGAGAGGCGCTGTATGGGCTTCACGAACAGGAAGTCGTAAATTTCATCCACATAAAACTTGTTCGCAATCACCCGCGTGAGGCCGCGTTGCTCGGCATCCGGCACGGGCAAGTTCGATTTTTTACCATACACAAAATACAACCCGACGATAATCGCCACCGCGAGCGAGGTCGTGAAAATCATCAGCGACCACTCGGTGCTGGGGTCGAGGTGCATTTCGGCCATTGGAATCACGGAAGAAAACCAGTGCGCCAGCCATTGCTCGCTGCCCAAGTGCATGAAATGCGGCGTGTTCAGGAAGCCGCCGACGACGGAGAGCACGGCCAGAATAATGAGCGGCACGGTCATCACCTTGGGGCTTTCGTGGAGATGGTGTTTTTGCTCGGAAGTGCCGCGAAACTCGCCGAAGAAGGTGACGTAGAGCAAGCGGCACATATAAATCGCGGTGAACATCGCGCCCAATCCCGCAAGGCCCCACCAGAGTGGGCCGCCGTTTTGCCAGCTGAAGGCGAAAATTTCGTCTTTCGAGAAAAAGCCCGACATGAGCGGGAACCCCGAAATGGCAAAAGTGCCGATGAGGAACACCCAAAACGTGACAGGCATCGCTTTGCGCAGGCCGCCCATGTTGCGGATGTCCTGCTCGCCGCCCATGCCATGAATCACGCTGCCCGCCGCGAGGAAGAGCAGGGCTTTGAAAAAAGCGTGGGTGGTGACGTGAAACATCGCGCTGGCGTAAGCGCCCATGCCGAGCGCCACGAACATCAAACCCAATTGAGACACTGTAGAGTAGGCCAACACTTTTTTGATGTCGTTCTGCCGCAAGCCTATAACCGCTGCGAACAAACAAGTGACGAGGCCGATAACCGCCACGAATTGCATCGCGTCGGGCGAGAGCGAGTAGAGGGGGTTGCAACGCGCCAAGAGATACACCCCCGCCGTCACCATCGTGGCCGCGTGGATGAGTGCAGAGACAGGTGTTGGGCCAGCCATCGCGTCGGGCAGCCAGGTGTAGAGCGGGATTTGGGCGCTTTTGCCGATGGCGCCGATGAAAAGCAGGATGCAAATCGCCGTCACGATACCTGCTTCGAGGCGAACGGTTGGCAATGCGGCGAAAATTTCTGAAAAATTGATGCTGCCGAAGGTTCTGAAAATCAGGAAAATGCCGAGCAGCAGTCCCAAGTCGCCGATGCGGTTCATGATGAAGGCTTTGTTCGCGGCCTTGACGTACTCGCGGTTTTTGTTCCAAAACCCGATGAGCAGGTAGGAACACAAGCCCACGCCTTCCCAGCCGAAAAACAGCATCAAGAGATTGTCGCCCATCACCAGCAGCAGCATCGCGAAAATGAAGAGGTTGAGGTAGGCGAAAAACTTCCAAAACGCCTCGTCGTCGTGCATATAGCCGATGCTATAGACGTGAATGAGGAAACCTATGCCCGTGACAATCAGCATCATCCACACGGAAAGATGGTCCACGAGGAAGCCGAAATTGACCGCGAGGCTGTCCACCGTGAAGAAGTTGTACAGCACGGTATGAATTGGCCCGGTAGCGGCGATTTGGTTGAAACACATCACGCTCAGCAGGAACGAAGCCAGCAAAGTGCCGCTGCCGATGACGCCGACAACGCTTTTCGACAGGCGGCTGCCGAACAAGCCGTTGATGAGGAACCCGATGAAGGGTAGGAAGGGGATGAGTGGTATGAGTTGGTTCATCTTTTATGTTTTCGACTGATTTTCCAAAACTTGGACAATCAGTGTAATTTTCATTTTCAAATCTGGTAAAAACACTTCGAGAATATTCCAAAGCATGGCATAGTCAACGCCGAAATAATCATGAATCAGAATGTTCCGAAACCCGACAACGCCTGCCCAGTCAATTTCAGGATGTTTTCGCGTGAGGTCTTTTGGCAAATTATTGGCCGCTTCTCCAATGATTTCAAAATTGCGCACCACGGCATCCCGCGTCTTTGAGTCTTTAAAAAACGCTTCGAGGTTCAGGCCGTCGGTGTATTCCTAGATAAGTCTTGCTGATTCGAGAATATCTTTCAAAAGCAAAATGGCGTTGCGTTTAGACATAAATCAGGTCGGGCTGAATCTCTTTAAAATATGCCTCTTTGATGCCATTTTTTGATACCAAATCCACTTTCTTCTGCAAAATCCGCTCTAACTCGTAAGCCAAATGGATGAACTGCGTCCCGGCTGGTTGAGAGAATTCCACCAAGATATCCACGTCACTGTCCGACACGTCTTCCCCTCGACTCACGGAACCAAAAAGCGCCATGCTACTGATGGGATAGTTCTTGGACAGCGCAGGTTTTGCTTGCGCGAGTTTGGATAAAATGTGTTCTCGCGTTGTCATAATTTTAATTTCGCAGTTTGTCGAGGAGTGAAACATCCGTGCTTTTCGTGTTCCGGTAAATCATCACCAGAATGCCCAGCCCGACCGCCGCCTCTGCCGCCGCGACGACCATGATGAAAAACACCATGATTTGCCCTTGCGCGTCGTTGAGGTAGGTGGAAAAAGCGGCGAGCATGAGGTTCACGGCGTTTAGCATGAGTTCGACGCACATGAGCACGACGATGGCGTTGCGGCGCACGAGCACGCCGAACACGCCGATGACGAACAGCACGGTGCTGAGCCAGACGTAGTAGTCAATGGGGACGTGTTTTATCGTTTCGAGCATAATCGCAGTTTATTTTTTAATAACCGCAGAGACACCGAGGCGCAGAGCAGTTCCGCCCTTTGGCGGATGACAAAAAAACTCTGCGCCTCCGCGTCTCTGCGGTGAAATTATTTAAACTTTCAAATCCCTTTTCCCCACCAGCACCGCCCCCACCATCGCCGCCAAAAACAAAATCCCTGCAATCTCGAACGGCACCACAAAGTCGGTGAACAGCACCTTGCCCAGATTCTCCACCAGCCCGACATGGCCATCGGCATCGGGTGGTGTGTCCACCTGAATGCTGCCTTTCAACGCGCCTACCAACGTGACGAACAACATCCCCGCGGCGATGCCGGCCCCCAATTTCCACAGCCTCGACTGGGTGGGTTCTGCGGCGGCGTTGAGATTGAGCAGCATCAGCACGAACAGGAACAATACCATGATGGCACCCGCATACACGATGATGTGTACCACTGCGAGGAACTGCGCGTTGAGCATCACATATTGTCCAGCTATGGAGAAGAAAGTGATAATCAGGTAGATGACGCTGTGAACGGGGTTCTTGGTGAACACCATGAGCAGCGAGAATACAACAGAGACGACTGCAAGGGTCAGAAAAACGTATAGTGCCATGTGTCGGTTGGTCGTTCGTTATTGAGGTCGCGTTGGGCGCATTGGGGGTGAAAAACTGGGCGCAAAAGTATAAAACTGCCAACAGCCCCATCTTAAAAGATGCCTGCTCGGGCGAATGGCGCTAAACGCCGACAGCAGTCTTCTTTTCAGTGAGGTGTTTTTGCCGCACGGTCACGTCCACCCGTTTTTCAGGCTCCACGCCCTCCACGAGCATATCTTTTCCAAAAATGAAGTTTTGCCGCACATAGTCTGCCGGGATGAGGCGGTCGGTCAGGAAAATCGCCTCCTTCGGGCAAGCCTCCTCGCAGAGGCCGCAGAAGATGCAGCGCAGCATATTGATTTCGTACACAGCGGCGTACTTCTCCTCGCGGTAGAGGTGTTCCTCGCCCCGTTCGCGCTCTGCTGCCTCCATCGTGATGGCCTCCGCTGGGCAGGCGACGGCGCAAAGGCCACAGGCCGTGCAGTTTTCGCGGCCTTGTTCGTCGCGTTTCAGGACGTGCCAGCCGCGATACACGGGCGCGAACTCCCGCTTTTCCTCCGGGTAGTTCACCGTGTTTTTTTTGCGGAAAAAGTGTTTCAACGTCGTCCGCATGCCCTTGAAAATAGCGGGCAGGTAGATGCGCTCCCAGAAGGTCATTTCCTTGTTGACGACGTTTTTCGAGCGGTTGGTGAGTGGTTGCATATTGTCGAATGATTCGATTTTTCGATTAAATCCAATTGGGTTACTTAGTTTCGAGGGGCTTCATTTTGGATTTCACCCATTTGGTGAAGGTGTCTTTGTTCATTTCTCCGGAGGCGACTTGAAGGATGACGGCTTCTTGTTCGTCGTCGTCGGCATCAATGATATAGCCGTTCATGTGCAGAAAGTTCGCCATTGCTCCCCATGCCCTGCTCTTTTGTTCCCGTCAATGAAAGGGTGTTGGGTCACGGGTTCAAAACACAAAATAGCGGCCTTTTCGGCAATTGTTGGGTACTGCTCTTGCCCAAAATACATGGCTTGCGGCGCGGCAATGGCGGATTCGATACCTGCTTCATCTCGCATCCCGTGACCTCCTCCCGAATCTACAATCGCGTCTTCGTGGATTTGGAGAATGTCTTTGCGCGTCAAATAAAAGATTCTCATGCCAGCCGTTTGTAAAGTTCGCGATAGCGTTCTCTCACATAAGCGCGAGCGGCTTGGAATCTCTCCTCTTTTTCCTTCATGTACTTGTCAATTGCCTCGTTCATCAACTCGTCCACCGATACATTGAGGCTTTTGGCGGTTTCTTCCAAAAGCATTTTTTTCTTGTCATCAATTTTGAAAGTTATCGAACTCATTGCTTTTCAATTTAAAAGGTGAAACAATGATTGCAAAACTTCAATTTCGTCTCTTCTGTTCCAAAAATCAAATCAATCGAACCAATCGGAATAATCGAAATCATTTCCCAAACAACAACACCCCCGCACCCGTCAGCACCATATTCAAAATCGCCAGCGGAATGAGCGATTTCCAGCCGAGGCGCATCAGCTGGTCGTAGCGGAAACGCGGAATCGTCCAGCGAATCCACATGAACACGAAGATGAAAAAGAAGGTCTTGGCAAGCATCACGATGGGCCCCATCAAGCCGCCGAGCCAGCCGGGGTCCACGCCGGGAAAGTTGTAGCCCCCAAAGTACATGGTGGCGATGACCGCGCAGGCGATGAACATATTGATGTATTCGGCAAAGAGGAAAAAGCCCAATTTCATGGAGCTGTACTCGGTGTGATACCCTCCCACAAGTTCTGTCTCGCATTCGGCCATGTCGAACGGAGCACGATTGCATTCGGCGAGGCTGCACACGAAAAAAAGCAAGAACCCAAGCGGCTGGTACCAGATGTTCCAGTTGAAGCCTGTCTGTTGCGCGGCCATTTCCCGGAGGCTCAAAGTACCCGTCAACATCACGACGGCAATGATGGCAAGCCCCATCGCCAATTCGTAAGAAACCATCTGCGCGGAGGCGCGAATGGCACCATAGAGCGAGAATTTGTTGTTCGAAGCCCATCCGCCTATCATGATACCATAGACGCCCAGCGAGGTAAAACCCATGATGTAGAGGATGCCGATATTGAGGTCGGCCACTTGCAAATCAACGGCTGCGCCAAAAAGGGTCAGTTGGGTGCCCCATGGAATGACGGCGCTTGTCATAAGCGCCACGAACATGAAGGCCCCCGGTGCGAGTATGAAGAGCCATTTTTCTGCCGCGTTGGGCATGAAGTCTTCTTTCGTGAAAAACTTCGCGCCGTCCACGAGCGGCTGCAAGAGGCCCCAAGGCCCCGCTCGGTTCGGGCCGAGGCGGTCTTGGATGAAAGCGGCGACTTTGCGCTCGCCGTAAGTGGAGTAGGCCGCCACCCCCAGCGTCAGGCCAAAGAGGACGGCGATGAGAATGATTTTTTCGAGAAAAAGTGCGAAGGTGAAAAGTATGATAGCAATCATTTTGTCTGTTTACTGGTTCTTAGATTATGAAACAAAAACCTCGGCCTCGTTTGTGCTGACAATCAGAACTTCCAGCAAATCGTCGCCAATGGAAAAGCCTTCGTACCACACGTTTTGAAGCGATTCGAGGGCTACGATGTTGCCTTCGCTGAGTGAGTTTTCAACTTCTTCTGCAAAATCAGCGATTTCTTGCTTGGGCAAAAAGCCTTCGTCTTTGAACGAGGTTGCCCAAAGTTGAAAAGCCTCGACAGGGGAATTGGCCCTTATTTGTTTTGTATAAGTGCCCCTTCTGAATTCGCAAATTATGGTGAACAAGCCTTCCATTTTAATTGCCTTTGTGTTTTTGTGAATGGTTTTCGCCGCCCCAATCTTTTTTCTTTTTCCAATGCTTCACTTGTTTTTCGAGTTGTTGTTGCAATTGTTTTTCGGCGGGCGTTTTGTTGGGTTTTGATTTCAACTTTTGCCACGCGGCTCTTGCTTCTTCGTATTTCTATTCCGCGCTGGCTTGGGCATCAGGGTTCGCGTGTTTGTCGTTTCTGCCGCCGCCCTTTTCTTCGATTTTCAAACGGTCATTATTCCAAAGCGGGTTTTGAGCAAAATATATCGTTCCTGCCAACAAAAACAGCACCAGCAATACTGGCAAAAAAGGGAACGAATCAGCTTTTGCCTGGGCTTCGTTTTTGACGTTGGACGAAAGTATGCTCATAAAACATTCGTTTTTTGACGAGTTTTTCAAACTACCGCACCGTCAGTTCCCCGTGTTCGTAGTGATTTTGACCAATCACCGAATGGCGGTCAATGTCGCGCGGGCCTTCGATTGTCCAGTCCGCCACGTTCTTTTTCTCGAAACGGCAAGTGTTGCATATAAAATCGTGTACCTCGCCGTACTTGTCCTTGCGGGCGGTGACGCGGTAGATTTCGTTGCCGTACATCCAAACGACCGCTTTGCCGGAGCAAGTCGGGCAGTCGCGGTGCGCGTCGAACGGGTTGAGAAACCACACGCGGCTTTTGAAGCGAAACGTGCGGTCGGTCAAAGCGCCAACAGGACAGACATCAATCACGTTGCCGGAAAAGTCGTTGTCAATCGCTTTTTCGATGAACGTGCTGATTTCCGCATGGTCGCCGCGATTGATGACGCCGTGCACGCGGTTGTCGGTCAACTGGTTAGCCACCATCACACAGCGGTAGCACAGGATGCAGCGCGTCATGTGCAGTTTGATGTAAGGGCCGATGTCAATCTTCTCGAAAGTGCGGCGCTCGAACTCGTAGCGCGTCTTCTCTGCGCCATGCTCGAAGGCCAAATCCTGCAACGAACACTCGCCTGCCTGGTCGCAAATCGGGCAGTCGAGCGGGTGGTTGATGAGCAGAAACTCGACCACGCCCGCCCGCGCTCTCAGCACTTCTTCGCTCGTGATGTTGGCGACTTCCATGCCGTCCATCACCGTCTGCTGGCACGAGGCCACGAGTTTGGGCATGGGGCGCGGGTCTTTTTCCGAGCCTTTGGTCACTTTCACGAGGCAGGTGCGGCACTTGCCGCCCGAGCCTTTGAGCGTGGAATAGTAGCACATGGCGGGCGGCACGATGTCGCCGCCGATTTGCCGCGCCGCGTTCAGGATGGTGGTGCCTTCGGGCACTTCGACTTCAAAGTTGTCTATTTTTACTTTGGGCATATTATTCTTCCAAATTGTAGTCTTCCAAAATTTGTTTTACGACTCGTTCCAAATCGGGCAAGTAGTTTTCAACAATGTCAATCAAGCGGGTCATCTCTGTATTCCAGTAGTGATGAATCAGCTTGTCACGCAGGCGAGCAATCTAGCTCTAGGGAATTTCAGGATAGTTATTTCTCGTGGTTTCGGGTATTTGTTTTACCGCTTCTCCGATGACTTCCAATGCCTTTGACAAAGCCAAACTTTCCGGCGAAAAACTATTCAGCACGGCAAGGCTCGTTGTCTCTTTAACTTGACGAGCCATTTCCGAATACTTCAGAATATCCTCCAAAAAGTCGGTTATGTCAGGCTTCATAGGTATTCTACTTCGGCTAAAATGTATTTCCCAATGTGCTTGCGAAGACTGTCTTTAGGAGCAATATCCACATTACAGCCAAACACTTCTTCCAAGTAATCCTGCAATTCCATGAGTTCAAACAAGCCTACAAACCGGTCGAAATCCACCAGCACATCAATATCGCTCGTTTCCTTCTGCTCGCCCCGCACCCACGAACCGAACACGCCGATTTCCGACACGCCGAACCGCTCGTGCAGTTCGGGTTTCAGGGCGGTGAGTTTGTTTTTGATGTCGGTGAGGGTCATTTTTGTTTAGTGTAATGCTTCCAAAATTTGCTTAATGACAGTTTTCAATTCTGGCAATCGGTTGGCGACAGTGAGTTGGATAATCTCCAAGTCAATTCCCCAGTAATGTATGAATCAGCACATCGCGCATTCCCGCTATCTTTTTCCATTGGATGTTGGGGTAAATTTTTCTGATTTCCTCTGGAATATTTTTCACGGCCTCGCCGATAATTTGCAGACAATAAACCATCAACATCACTTCCTCCGAAGGATACTTGAGTGGTTTTTCCGCTCGCTCGAATGCTTTTTCAGCCGTTTCGATGTGAAGCAGAATGTCGTCGGCAAAATCCCGAATGTCGCGTTTCATAGGTATTGAACCTCTGCCAGAATGTACTGGCCGATGTATTTTTTGAGGCTGCGTTTCAAGGCAATGTCAACTTTTCTGTCAAAACCTTCTTCCAAAAATTCTTGCAACTCCATCAGGTCGAACAAATCAACCGGCTTGTCAAAATCCACCAGCACGTCAATGTCGCTCGTCTCCTTTTGTTCGCCCCGCACCCACGAGCCGAACAGGCCGATTTCCGACACGCCGAACCGCTCGTGCAGTTCGGGTTTCAGGGCGGTGAGTTTGTTTTTGATGTCTGACAGAGTCATTTGCTATCGTTTGATTTTCACGCCTGCTATGGCTTCCAATGTTTCCAAGTCTTTTGTGTAAACCAGTTCCATCGGGGCGTGCCAGTCAGTTTCCACCGAGATTTCTCCTTTGCTTTGTTCAAACATTGCCAGCGACTTTCGAAAAATCTGGTTCAATGCTTCTGTGTCAGGCTGTTTGAGAAAATTGTATTCTTTCAGGTATTCGGTGTAATACTCGATTTTTTTCTTCCAAAAAGTCATTCAGCGGCCCGATTCGGGGTTCTTCGCCCAATTTATCGCCACCCATTTTTCGCGCCAGCAATTTTTCAATCTCCGATTTCAAACTCCCCTCCGGTACTTCCGCCTCGAACAGTTTTTGAAACTCCGTCGGCGCTATCGTGTTCGTCCGTTCAATCCACATACAGGCCAGCACTGGGCGCAGGACGTAGAGATACTTTTTCATCCACACCAAATCCCGCCTCAAATACTTCCTAAAATTGCTCGATGCCATGCTCAAATAGAGGATTTTGATGTCGTGCTGGCGTTCGAGGTCGGCGAGATGGGTTTTGATGAGCGTTTCCATAAGTTTTACGCAGCCTCTGCCACTTCCAATTTAAGGTTCAATGACTTGAACAGTTCTTTCAATTCCGCGACGAATTCATCCCGCTTGAAGGAATACTGTTTTATCATCGAACTGTTGCGAGTTGTGGCCGAATGCAGCGCAATCAACTCGTTGAGTTTGTCAATGTTCTCTGTGAGTTCTGCGATTCTCACATACTTGCTTTCCATTGCTTCGGCTTCCATAATCAATTGATGTTTAGTTGAATGAATCCTTTTGGAAAACGTTTCCCGGCTCGATTGAACCGGGAATTGGCGAACCAATCATGCCAGTACAACTTATCGGCCAAAAAGGTCGAATGATATTTGTGTCCTTCGGGATATTCCCACAGCGTATAGGCATCAATTTTTTGGTAAAACCTACCGACAGCCCACTTGCTGAATTGCTCGTCAATTGCCTGTTCGTGAACGGCATACACCTCGTGGTCAATAACCGTCACCAAGTCAATATCGTTCGGGTTTTCTCGGTTGGTCACAAAACTGCCGCCTATCCACTGCACGAACGGCACTTTTACAATCGCCCGCAAATCTTCCGTGTACTGTCGGTATTCCTCAAAAATTTCTTGCCGCGCTGCATTTTCAAATTGAGTCACAAAAAACGCTTCGAACTCCTCTTGCGTCATTTCCACCGCACCGTAGGGCTGGAGGTGTCCGCGAATGTCGAAACTTGCTTTCATGTCTCAGGTTGGCTTGGTTGTTTTCAGTTCGGGTTTCAGGGCAGTGAGTTTGTTTTTGATGTCGGTGAGGGTTATTTTTTGCTTTTTTTAATAGCCAAAAAGAAATACTGCATCTACATTTACATGATTTTTGGGTTGAAAAAAGACCGAGAGCCTATGATGAACAGAAGCAAAAGCAGGAGTTGTTTTACCATTTTTACTTGGGCGATTGATTGGCACGATGAGGAATAGGCAATTAGCGGTTTTGCAAATATGGCACTTCCAAAAATCCAGTAAATCCATATTGTTACTCCCTATTCTTCCTCTTTCAATCTCTACAATTATTCCCTTTTCGCTTCCGAGAGATAAATAATAATCGGGTCTCAAAGACGAAACCGGGTAGGCGTTGAAAAGCCCTTGCTTTTCCGATTCAAACCCCAATTCACTCAATTTCGGGAGGAGTATCCGTTGAATTGCCACACTTGATGAATCGGGTTTGTGCTCTTCGTATATTTCTTTTTCTTTCAACTGGATAAAATGGAACAAAGCATCTGCGATTTGATTGGCTTTCAAAAACCATTCAGAATTTTCAATTTCAACTTTGTTTAAAACATTCAATATCGCATCCATTTCCGGTTTTTTTGTTGTTCACCCGTGAAAAAAATGGTTGTTATACCTCGTGCCGCCAAGTTTTCAGCATGGTTGGAAGGATGAGATCACGTTTACTAAACTTCAAAAGTTTAGTAAACGTTACCCTAGACGATGCTGAAAACTTGGCGGCGCGAGGTATATGCATATGGATTTAAGATTTCAGATTACATGATTGCAGATTTTAGAAGTCCGTAGAGTGTTCAACAACATCAAAATTCAACAATCATGTAATCGGCAATCGTCATCCAGAAAAATTCACCCCTGCACCCCCTCCAAAAACACGCCCACCTCGCTCACCAACCCGTAATTCCGCTCCATGCACAACTTCGGCTCTCTGACGTGCCACTCGAATTCCTCGCGGAAGTGGCGAATCGCCGCGCTCACCGGCCAGGCCGCCGCGTCGCCGAGCGGGCAGATGGTGTTGCCCTCGATTTTTTTCGCTACGTCGGCCAGCAGGTCAATGTCGCTCATTTTGCCTTGGCCGTTTTCCATGCGCCACAGCACTTTTTCCATCCATCCCGTGCCTTCGCGGCAGGGCGAGCATTGGCCGCAAGACTCATGGTGGTAGAAGCGCGTGAAATTCCAGGTGTTGCGCACGATGCACTGCTCTTCGTCATAGACGATGAAGCCGCCGGAGCCGAGCATGGAGCCGCTGGCAAAACCGCCGTCGGCGAGGCTTTCGTAGGTCATCATGCGGGTTTCGCCTGCCGCCGTTTTGGTCACGAGCGTGTGCGGCAGGATGGGCACCGACGAGCCGCCCGGCACACAGGCTTTGAGGCGTTTGCCGCCTTTGATGCCGCCGCACCACTCGTCGGAGTAGATAAATTCCTCCACCGAAATGCTCATCTCGATTTCATAAACGCCTGGTTTATTGATGTTTCCGCTGGCAGAAATGAGTTTTGTGCCGGTGCTTTTGCCGATGCCGATTTTGGCGTACTCGTCGCCGCCGTCGTTGACGATGGGCACGACAGCAGCGATGGTTTCCACGTTGTTCACCACCGTCGGGCTTTGCCAGAGGCCTTTCACGGCGGGGAACGGCGGCTTGATGCGCGGGTTGCCGCGTTTGCCTTCGAGGCTCTCGATGAGGGCGGTTTCTTCGCCGCAGATGTACGCGCCCGCGCCGGGGTTGACGTACAAATCGAGGTCATAGCCTGAGCCGAGGATGTTTTTGCCGAGCCAGCCGTTTTGATATGCTTCGGCGATGGCTTTTTCCAAAATAAAAACAATCCACGAGTACTCGCCCCGGATATAAATATAAGAGGTGTTGGCCCCCAGCGCGTAACTCGACGTTATCATCCCCTCGATGAGCAGGTGGGGGATTTTTTCCATCAGGAAGCGGTCTTTGAAAGTGCCGGGTTCCGACTCGTCGGCGTTGCAAAGCAGGTAGCGCGGCACGCCTTCGGGTTTGGCGAGGAACGACCATTTCAGGCCGGTCGGGAAGCCCGCGCCGCCGCGACCGCGCAAGCCGGATTTTTTCACTTCTTCCACCACCGCGTCGGGCGACATGGTTTTCAATGCCTTTTCCACCGAGCGGTAACCGCCGTGTTTGCGATAGACCTCGTAGGTGTGGATGCCCGGTACGTGGGCGTGTTCGAGCAGGAGTTTGCGTCCCATTTATTTTGTTAAATCTTCTATAATCTTTTGAATCTCAGGTTTCAAAGCGGGCGCGTCTTGCGTGGCGACGTTCCAAACACGAGTTAAAGAAACCCCTGAATAATCGTGCGTAACCACGTCTCGCATTCCAGCCATTTGTTTCCAAGGTATGTGAGGGTATTTGTTTCGCAAGGTTGTCGGCAGGTTTTTCGTCGCCTCGCCGATGATTTCAATTCTGCAAATTACTGCGTCTTGTTTTTCGATATTCACTTCAAATTCAGCGTATGAAATCCCATTCGTGTATCGTTCGAGATACTCGATGCACTCAAAAATGTCTTGGACAAAAAGTTTGACAGATCTTTTAGCCATAAAATCGGATTTCGTCTTCCAAAATACTTTGGCGCATTCTCGGTTTTATGGCCTCGTATTCAATTAAGTCAACTTTCCTTTTCAAAACATCTTCCAACTCAAATTTCAAATTCATGTACTGCAACATCCCAAGTACTTTGCTAAACTCAACGAGCAAATCCACGTCACTTTCCTCCGTCGCCTCGTTGCGGGCAAAAGAGCCAAACAGCCCCGCCTTCACCACTTGGTGTTTTTGCAGGATAGGCACAATCTGCGATTTTAAAGTTTCGACGGTCATAACTTATTCTTGTTCTTTATCGAACTGTTCCTGAAAATCTGCTTTCAAACGTTGGGGCGTCATCACCGCACTCTGAAAATCAGGCGTGGGAAATACCGCTACCTTCATTTTTTCCTTTTCAAAATCGTCGAGCCATTCCGTGAACTCGTACAAGTCCAGCGCCTCCACCTGAAATTCCTCGAAGCCGCCTTTTTCCCGAAAAATTTCTGCGAATTCGGGATTGGGAAAAACGGCCAGCACCTCCGTGGCGTCGTCATCGTCTTCCAACAAAAGCCAGCCTTCCTCGTCGGCCAAGCCCCACACTTCTTCCTCTGCTGCTACGGTTTTGATGAAGTATTTGTAGCGGTTTTCCGGCTTTTTCGCCAATATTTCTTCGATTTGTTTTTGAGTCAACATGAGGGTTGATAAAAGTTGATAAGGGTTTATGAGGTTGATTTTCAAAAAGGGAGGCCGACGAATTGAGATTTGAGCCAACCTTTTTTCCCATCGGCACACTGGATTTTGTACCACTGCGGAATATCATAGGCTCTCCCGGATTCGTCTGTCATTTTGGTTTCCAGAATGTAAATCGTTTCGTATTGCTTCAAGGTGGCAATTTTGGCGGCACTCTGGGAAGGTTCTGCCTGCAAAGTCGCATCTTTTTGGGTGATGTATCCCGGCGGGCCTGGCCGTTCGACTCGCTTGCCTTCCACTTTGGTGGGTGGGGCTGGGATGGTCGTATTTAGTTCGGCATCTTTGCCCGTTGGCACGGAACCTATTCTGTTTGTTTTGTTCTCGCGGAGTTGCTCTAAGGATTTCCTTATGTGGCTTTCTTTATTTTCCTGTGTTTCTGCAATAGCTGGCTCGGCAGAAGCGGTCGGCTCTTGTGGAGGCAGCGCATCTGTCGTCAAAGGCGATGATTGTTGTGCTGTTTTTTTGTTGTCGTTCGCGCAACTTTGGAGCAACGATGTGACAATCAGCAGGATAAAGTAGAGACGCTTCGCAGTCATTTTTTCAGATAATAAAAGTTGATAAGTACCCGGACAGATTTATTTCACACAACGACACGGCGACACTGCGATTTTATTTTTCTGATAATCAATTTTTTGTGCCGTTGTGTCGTCATGTGAAATGCTTGAATAATTTTGTCTCAGTAGTTACAACGAATTATCGAGATTATGCCGATTGATTCGATTGTGCTGATTAAATCGAATCAATTGGCATAGTTGAACAATCAAATCAATTTACTCAGTGCATTTTCCAAGAGCCTTTGTCAATTTTCCCCGCCCGGCAATCCTCGATGAATTGGTCAATTTTCGTTTCGTCGAGATGTTCGTGGAAAAATTCGCCGACCTGCATCATGGGCGCGTAGCCGCAAGCGCCGAGGCATTCGACTTCTTTAATGGTGAAAAGGCCATCGGGTGTCGTCTGGTTTTTCCCGATGCCGAGTTTGAGTTTCGTGTACTCGATGATGCGCTCGGCGCCCTCGATGGCGCAAGGCCCTGTGTGGCAAAATTCGAGGACGTATTTGCCGACGGGTTCGAGGTTGTACATCGAGTAAAAACTCGCCACTTCATACACCTCGATAGGCGTGATGCCCAGCACTTCGGCGACGTGGTCCATCGCGCTGACGCTAAGCCAGCCGTGATTTTCCTCCTGCGCGATGTGCAGGGCGCGGAGCAAGGCGCTTTTGCCCCGACCTTCGGGGTATTTTTTGGTCAAATTTTGCACCTCTGCGAGTGCAGCGGGCGAGTATTTGAATGGTGTTCCGTTTTGAGTTGTGGCGTGCATATCAGAATTTTCAGAATGATTGGTTTTCAAGAGGCAGGTCGAACACTGAGGCACAGAGACACAGAGAAGTTTCCAGTATGACAAAAAAACTCTGTGTCTCTGTGCCTCTGTGTTTGTAAACTATCAAGCGTCGAGTTCCCCCGCAATCACATTCATCGAACTCATGGTCAAAATCGCGTCGGAGAGCATAGAGCCGCGAATCATTTCCGGGTATGCCTGATAATAAATGAAACACGGGCGGCGGAAATGCAGCCGATACGGTTGGCGGCCTCCGTCGCTGATGAGGTAGTAGCCGAGTTCGCCGTTGCCGCCTTCCACCGCGTGGTAAACTTCACCGACCGGAATCGGCGTTTCGCCCATCACGACTTTGAAATGATAAATCAGGGCTTCCATTTTGGTGTAAACGTCGGGTTTCTCCGGCAAATAAAAATCGGGCACATCGGCATGATAGGGGCCTTCAGGCAAATTGTTGTATGCCTGCTCGATGATGCGAATGCTTTGGCGAATCTCTTCCTGACGCACCATGAAGCGGTCGTAGGTGTCGCCGTCGCCACTGCCGACAGGCACGATGAAATCAAAGTCCTCGTAACTGCTGTAAGGATTCATCACCCGCACGTCGTAGTCCACGCCGGCGGCGCGAAGGTTGGGGCCGGTGAAGCCGTAGGCCATCGCGCGTTCTGCCGAGATGGGGCCAGCGCCGACGCAGCGGTCTATGAAAATGCGATTGCGTTCGAGCATATCGTTGAACTCCTCGAACCGCGCCGGGAAAGTTTTGAGAAAGTCTTTCAGCTTGGCATGGAAAGTCGGGGTGAAATCGCGCTCCATTCCGCCGATGCGGCCGATGTTGGTCGTCAGCCGCGAACCGCACACCTCCTCATACAGCTCGTAAATTCGCTCGCGCTCTTGAAACATATAGGTAAAGCCCGTGAGCGCCCCCGTGTCCACGCCGATGACGGCGTTGCACACCAAGTGGTCGGCGATGCGGGCCAACTCCATGATGATGACGCGCATGTACTGGGCGCGTTTGGGCAGTTCGCAGCCGATGAGTTTTTCCACCGTCATGTGCCAGCCCATGTTGTTGATGGGCGAAGAGCAATAGTTGAGGCGGTCGGTGATGGGTGTCACCTGATTGTAGGGGCGGCGCTCTGCCAGTTTCTCGAAAGCGCGGTGGATGTAGCCGATGGTCGGCTCGGCGGAGTGGATGCGCTCGCCGTCCATTTTCAGCACGTTTTGGAAAATGCCGTGCGTGGCCGGGTGCGTCGGGCCGAGATTGAGGGTGGCGAGTTCACCGTCAATGCTGTCGAGCGAGGAGAAGTATGATTGGACTTGCATGGAAGTCAGAGTTCGTTTTTCAAAATTTCTTCGATTTCTTGTTTCAATTCCGGCAATTGTTCTTGGATAATTTCCCAAATAATTTGATTGCGGATATTCCCGTCGTGTACTCTTGGATTTCCCGAATCGAGTTCAAAATGTCAAACAAATGCTTCTTCTCGTTTTCGCTCATAAACCAAGTGCCGGGTTGATTCAATTTCTTTTTTAAAAAATGGATTTTGAAGGGGTTGCTCCGTGAGCATATCTACTTTTCTTGCAAACAAATTTTCCAGTTCGTCCCAAAAATTCCATTTCAATTTGCCCTTCTTGACAGGGTCTCCATTTGCTTCAAAAAACACCTGCACATCCACGTCGCTTTTCTTTGGGTCAAATTGGTCGGTCAAAATCGAGACGAACAAATACAGCCGCTCCACTGGGTAGCGGCGACACAACTCGATGAGTTGCGCTTTGTGTTGCTCGAAGAATTTTTGGCCGGTGGTCATCCTTTTTTGTTTTCTCAAAATTCCTCACCGATGCTGTCGCGTGAGGAGAAATGTTCTTGATTCATTTAAATTTATCAATCAGTATTGGGCTTTGAATAAAAGTGTCTTCTTCTCCGATTCCATCATATGGAACTCTAAATTCTGTCCCATCATCGTTAATCTCTGTTATTTGAAGTATCTTATGGTAGTTGTTGGTAAATTGTAGAGAAACTACTGCTTTTTTTTTGTCAAATGCCCATTTGCCGCTTGACAACCCATAAATATCTGAAGGGAAACCATAAGTTGTTTACAAAGCATATGGTTTGGTTGGAACAGCAGTTTTACTCATCGTTTTCAAACAATTCAATCAAACTCCCTCCCTTCATGCCCCTTCCTCCCAAAAAACCGGTCGTCCTTGTCCGTCCGCGTCCCATCTTCAAGCCGGTACTCCTTGCGCATCGGGAACACGTCGAGGTCGTCCACATTGAGGATGCGACGCAGGTCGGGGTGGCCGGTGAAGATGATGCCGAAAAAATCGTATTCCTGCCGCTCCATCCAGTTGGCTGTTGGCCAGAGCGTGGTGACGGTCGGTATATGCGGGTCGTCGAGCGGGACAAACGTTTTCACGCGGAGGCGGCGGTTTTGCGGCCAGTTGTGGAGGTGATAAATCACGCCCAATTCGCGTCCCGCGTTTTCGGGATAGTGGATGCCGCAGAGCGTGGTTAGGAAGTGATAGTGCAACTCCTCGTCGTCGCGCAGAAATTTCAACAACTCAAAGACTTGTTCTCGCGGCGTTTCCACGTTCAGGATACCATCGTGCGCTACATCGTGCGACACGATGAAGCCGGGATGCTGTTGTTCGACGCGGGCGAGGATGAGTTCGTTTTTCATAATGTGCTAATTCACTAATGTACCCATTTGAGAATGTGCCCAAAAAATCCCATTAGCACATTCTCAAATGGGTACATCAGCGCATTTACCCGATTTGATATTTCTCCAAAAGATGTTGATACTCCGGCGAATAGCGGCGGCGAAGCGGCTCGTTTCTCACCAGCTCCTGTATTTTCATCACGCCGTCAATGATTTGCTCCGGGCGGGGCGGGCAGCCGGGCACATACACATCCACCGGAATCACCTTGTCAATGCCCTGCAACACCGAATAGGTGTCGAAAATGCCGCCCGAACTGGCGCAGGCCCCTACCGCGATAACCCATTTAGGCTCTGCCATTTGGGTATAGACTTGCTTCAACACGGGGCCCATCTTCTTGGCTATCGTGCCCATCACCATGAGCAAATCGGACTGGCGTGGAGAAAAAGAAAGTCGTTCCATGCCGAATCGGGCAAGGTCGTAGTTCGTGCCCATCGTGGCCATGAACTCAATGCCGCAGCACGAGGTGGCGAAAGGCAACGGCCATATAGAATTGGCGCGGGCCAGACCCAACGCTTTCTCGACGGTGGTCAGCTGATATCCTTCGCCGATATACCCTTCGAGCACTTCTGCTTTTGAAATGACACCCATGATTGAGTTGTGAGTTAGGAACTATGAGTTATGAGATTGTCATGTGAAGAGCCCATAACTCATAGCTCACAATTAGAAACTTATTTGTCCCACTCGAACGCGCCTTTGCGCATCACATAATAAAATCCGATGAGAAACACGGCCACAAAAATGAGCACGGCATAAAATCCTTCGAAGCCCATCTCCCTAAAATTGACTGCGTAAGGGTAGAAAAATATCACCTCCACATCGAACAAAACAAACAAGATGGCGGTCATGAGGTATTTGATGGAAACTGGGAAACGGGCGTTGCCGACGCTGGCGATGCCGCTCTCAAAATTCTCGCCCTTTTTGGCGCTTTGCCGACGCGGCCCAAGCATCGGCACCACGATGAGTACCAAGGCGACAAAACCAAGCGCGACAAGCGACTGAAGTACAATGGGGAAATAGCCGGACGGGTCCATAATATGCATTCAAATTTGCGTAGAAAACATCAAAACGGGAAATCTGTTTGCCAAAAGCGTAGAAAAAGCCCGTTTCAAGCACCTTGCGCGGTGCGCCGCAAAGGTATCACTATTCAGCTCAACTTTTTGAGATGAACCTTGTCGCATCCGCAGCGCCGCATTTTAAAACGGGTATAAATTTCGAGACGGGCAACCAACATTTCAATCAAATTCGTCAAAGGCTGACAAGGCTGGCGCTTTTACGTCACGAACAAACGCCTACCTTTGTCGCCGATTTTTCTTGTCCAAACATTTTACGATGAAAAAACTGCTCCTGCTTGCCCCTTTTTCGGTGTTTCTGGCCGCCTGCTCCAACGAATTCGATGTCACCACCAACTGGAAAGAAATCCCGGTGGCCTATGCTTTTCTTTCGCCCCAAGACACTGCCCACTACATCCGAGTCGAGAAAGCATTCCTCGACCCCGAAAAAAGCGCCCTCGAAATCGCGCAGATACCCGACTCGCTTTACTACCCCGAAAGCGACATCGCGGTGTACTTGCAGCGCGTCAGCACCAACCAACTCTTCCAACTTTATCGGGTGGATGGCACGCAAGAAGGCTTCCCGCGCAAGGGGGGCATTTTTGCTACTCAACCCAACTACCTATATAAGATAAGAAACACGGAAATGGATAGCCTGAGAAGAGGCGAGCCATACCGCCTGGTCATAAAACGCGCCGATGGACAACCAGATGTCACGGCTCAGACCACCATCCCGCGCGATTTTGCTTTTCAGCGTCCCAATCCTTCGATGATACCGCCAACCGTTTTCTTCGACCCGGGTGAAAATGTCAGGGTAGAGTGGCGGGGCGACACCAATTCCACTTACTTCAACCTGATGTTCAATATCCGTTATCGAGAAGAATCGGGCGATGGCAGTGTGCTCGGGCGCGACACCTTGACATGGGTGGTGGCTACCAATCTCAAGCGAGGCAGTTCCATTGTCAATACTTCCTTTGGGCCATTCTACCGGACGGAGCACTTGGTGCCTTCCGACAACTTCTTCCGTTTTTTGGCCGATAACATCCAGCCCACCACCGACAAATTCCGCTACTTTGAATTTATGAGCATCACACTGCTGGGAGGGGGCAAGGAAATAGAGGACTTGTTGCTGGTGGCTTCTGCCAATGCTGGCCTCACGGGCGCGGAGATATTGCCTGCCTACACGAACCTTTCGGAAGGATTCGGCCTGTTTACCGCTCGCAACAGCACCACACTCCAAAATGTGCTGATTGACATCAGGACAGTAGATAAAATGAACCAAAGCCCGCTCACGCAGGGGCTTAACTTCCGATATTAGTCTTTTGTGCATGCGGACGCGCGAAAAGGCCGGGTTCCACGAGAAGAGGGAGCCCGGCCTTTTTTCATATTGAAGTCAATCAAACAACTTTTTTTCAGAATTTTTTGAAAAAAATGCAGCGATTCGAGTTTGTTTTTGTTTTTTATTTTTCACAATAAACATCGTTTTTGCAAACAAAAAATCCTTTTAAAGGCTTGATAGTCAAACTAATTTAAAAAAAATAAAAACGAAAAACAGATGAGTTATTCATCACAACGCCCAAAAAATGTCATTGGCAGAAAAAAAACCTCGCCGCACTTTTGTACCATGAAAGGTGGTGATAAAAGAATTGCCGCCATGAGATATGTTCATGGGATTATACAAATTCAGGTGAAAAGGCAAGTCCTTCCGTTCATTCTGGGAGGACTTGCTAAACCTGAAAAGCGACCTGAACAATTTGTTAAGGCTTGATTTTTCGCAACATAGAGATGCTGCAATCGTTTATGTGTCGTGCAAGCCGCACGATACCCCCGCCCAAAAGACCCACTCCACTCGAAATGTTCATGGGATTATAATTTGTTGTTTACAGGCCGCGCCAAAAGAGGCGCGGTTTTTTTATTTATAGCCCTACCTTTCGGCGGAGAAACGTCACTGCTGTCATTAAAAGTCATTTCTTCGTTGCGCGAGCTCGCAACTCACAACTCACAATCTACTCCTTTTCACTTCCCATGTCTGCAACAACCGGCGAAATCAAGCGCGTCACTACCCACGTCATTCAGGCCATGAAAACACGCGGCGAAAAAATCGCCATGCTCACGGCCTACGATTTTTCAATGGCCCGCATCCTCGACGAGGCAGGCATTGACGTGCTGCTCGTGGGCGACTCGGCATCGAACGTGATGGCGGGCCACGAGACCACGCTTCCCATCACGCTTGACCAGATGATTTACCATGCCCAATCGGTGGTGCGAGCGGTGAAACGCGCCATGGTGGTGGTGGATTTGCCATTCGGCAGTTACCAGTCAAACCCAGAAATCGCTCTGTCGAGCGCCATACGGGTCATGAAAGAGTCGGGGGCGCACGCGATAAAACTGGAAGGGGGCGCAGAGGTGGAGAAGTCCATCAAGCGAATCCTGATGGCGGGCATACCGGTCATGGGGCATTTGGGGCTGACCCCGCAGAGCATTTACAAGTTTGGCACATACACGGTGCGAGCCAAAGAAGAGGCAGAAGCCGCCAAACTGCGCGAGGATGCCAAACTGCTCGAAAACCTTGGCTGCTTTGCCATTGTGCTCGAAAAAATACCTGCCCAACTCGCCAAAGAAGTGTCAGAAAGCCTCGAAATACCGACTATCGGCATCGGCGCTGGCAAGCACGCTGACGGCCAAGTGCTGGTGACACACGATATGCTGGGCATCACCAAAGATTTCAAGCCGCGCTTTTTGCGGCGCTATCTGGAACTGTTTGACGAGGTGGGCAATGCTACCAAACAATACATCGCCGATGTGAAAGCAATGGATTTCCCAAGTGACTCGGAGCAGTATTGAGCTGTCGAGCTAGGGGGTGTGAGGTGGCGCGGGTGTTGCAATTTGCAACAATCACTATTTTTGCCCAGCTTTGATACTTTAATCGTTCCCCCCATGATGACAGTTTTTCCAACCACCGTATCTGTTCGACCCTTTGATTCACGATTAACATTCAGCATGAGTCCACAAAAATCGTCGCGCTGGAAACACCTGTTGCCCATCCTTTTTTTGCTCCTCCTCGTGGGCGGATACTTTGCTTGGCAACCATTAAAGGCCATCTATTTTTCGGGAGTTCCCGAACATTTGGAAGAACGCTACGTCTGCATACCAACGGGTTCTTCTTTTGAGGAAGTGGTCTTTCTTTTGAAAAAAGGCGGATTCGTCACCGATGAATCGGATTTCAGGTGGCTGGCGGAACAGATGAATTACAAAAAAGACAAAATGCGCGCGGGCAGGTTTGAGGTGAAACCGGGATGGAGCAACCGCGACCTGATTCAACATCTGCGCAACGGCGCCCAATCCCCCGTGCGCCTCATACTGAACAACGAGCGCCTGCCGGAAGAGGTGGCTGGCGTGGCGGCACGGTTCATTGAGGCGGATTCTCTTTCCCTCATCAACACTTTCCGCGACAGGGTTTTCCTGAATGAAATTGGGTATTCCGCCGAAAATCTCTTGACTGCTTTTATCCCCAACACTTACGAGATTTATTGGAACACGGACGCGAAAGGGTTCGTCAAGCGAATGCTGAAAGAACACGAGACGTTTTGGAGCAAGAACAATCGTCGAGCAAAAGCCCAAGCACTCGGATTGTCAGAATCGGAAGTTTATATTTTGGCTTCCATCGTCGAGCGAGAGACGAATGCCAACTCGGAAAAACCAACCATCGCGGGGGTCTATCTCAATCGCCTGCGCATCGGCATGAAATTGCAAGCCGACCCAACCTCGGTGTTTGCCACACGCGATTTCGCAACCCGTCGCGTGACGGAATATCACACAACTTACGACTCGCCCTACAACACATATATGTACAAGGGGTTGCCGCCAGGGCCTATTAGCATGGCTTCTATTCCAAGCATCGATGCGGTGCTCAATCCCACTCAGCACAAGTACCTTTATTTCTGCGCCAAGCCCGATGAGTCGGGCACACACGCTTTTGCGGAGACCTTCGCCGCGCACAAGGTCAATGCCGAGCGATTCCAAGCATATGTGCGAAAAAGAGGGCGTTGATTTGGTGCGAGGGGGCATTCGCAGAACCATCGCACACGATGCTTGTTGTAGTTTTTTTCTTTGTCAAAAAAAAATGAAACTGCTACTTATTGGAATGGGGCCGGGCATAGGCCTGGCATTGGCAAGGCGTTTTGGGCGCGAGGGCTTTGAAATCCTGATGGTGGCCCGCAATGAGCAAAAACTCAAGGATTTCGAGGCGCAATTGGCTGCCGAAAACATCCGTGCGAAGGGGTATCCCGTTGACATCGCGGCAGAAGATTCATACATTCGTATGCTCGAGAAACTGGCTGCCGAACATTCGGATATCGAAGTGTTGCACTACAACCCCAGTGCTTTCAACCCTGCTCTTCCCTCTCAGATTTCGCTCCCTGTTTTTCTCAACGATTTTAAAATCAACGTGATGGGCGCTTTATCGGCAGCACAAGCGGTATTTCCCCATATGAAATCTCGCGGGCGCGGCACCCTGTTTTTCACGGGTGGCGGCACTGCATTGAAGGCTCCGCCTGCCATGGCTTCGTTGGGCATTGGAAAAGCCGGGCTGCGCAGTTTGGTATTCTCGCTCGCGCAAGAGTGCAAGCCGCTTGGCATCCATGTCGCCACACTCACCATCTGTGGCGCGGTAGAGCCTGGCACGAGGTTCGACCCCGATTTGATTGCAGGAGAGTTTTGGCGCATTTACGCCCAACCCAAAGAACAGTGGGAGACCGAAGTCGTATTGCAATGAGGCGATAGTCACGGTTTGGCCGCCGCGAACCCATTGTAGCCCTTTATTAACGACTGATACAGGAGCTTGCCTTGCACCGCATAACCCAGTTTGGAAAAATGCACAGAGTCTGACGACATCAGGCCGTTCGATTTCCATTGCTGGGCGGAGTTCTCGCCGCCTGCAAAATGGTGCAAGTCCCAGAGCGCGTAGCCCTTTTCGCGGGCCAGTTTGCGAATAGCTTCGCTCACGGAAGGCATATTGGGGTTGAAACTCTTGCCACCACGCAAGTAGGAGTCGGCGGGTGTGGTGAGCATGACGAGGGCATTGGGAGAGTGTTCGTGTATTTTCTCGATGAGGTTCTGAATGTTTCGGGTAAAATACTTGGGGTCTATTTTGCCCTGTGCCTCGTTGGTGCCGAGGGAGATTATGACGAGGTCAGGGGCGAGTTCGGACAGTTGGCGGGTGAAATGCTTGGCACGCACAAAGTCGTTGAACTTGGCCCCATTGACACCGACAGAGTGATAAACCACGCCTGAGAGTTCGTTTTCCAGCGCAATCCCATCAAGTGTGAAATAGCTTTGCTGGCTGGTAAGTTTGCGCGTCCGCACGGTGGCTTGGCTCACCGGGCGCTCAAAGTAGTACGACTGCGAATACTGGTCTTCTATGAAGAGTTTTGCCTTTTGTCCCGAAGTCTCGTCAAGCACTTCCACGTTGTATTCGTAGCCTGTTTTATGTTGAAAAACAATGACTTTGGTGAACAACCGCGTCTCTGATGTGGCGGTGTCGCGGAGTTTGAAAGTCAGTTCGGCATTCAGATTGGAAGTCTGAAGCGAAAAGCCTGAAATGCCAAATGGCGATGGCGAGCTCAGGATTCGCTGGCAATTGGAGCCAATCCAGCGTGTGTTGGTCTCCACGAGATAGTCGCGCGGCCCCCAGGCGTTCGCCAGCCGATAAGGAAAAATCAGCCCCCGTCCCGCGTCGCCGAAGGCATTTTGCAGGCGTGCGCGCACCTCGCGAGTCAGGTAGTTGCCGAGGATGTGCGAGTCGCCGATATGCACGATGCTGATTTTTTTCCCGCCACGCACCCGTTGCTCGTAGAGTTTTTGAAACAGCGGGTCGAGGTAGCCCACGTTTTCAATTTGATTTTCATCCTGCCGCAAAAAAGCATAATCCACAGTATCAACCATCTCGATTTCGACCTGCGGTGGGCGAAATTGGGACTGGCATTGACTGACAAAAAAAGTCAGAAAAGCAAGGCTGGCCACAAGGCGCATGACGGTGGTGTGGGGTAGGAGGGGGAGTAAAGAGAAACGCATGGTATATGTCTTGCCGAATTATTCTTGATACGGTTTTTGCGCTGCCAAAATCCCCCGAAAAATTGGAAATGACAAATGCCAGTTCCTGACAGGCTGATGCAAGGCGCTCATATTTTGGGCTTGCCCGCTCTCCATGCTGCCTGCTCTTCCACGAACAACTTGGCAAACAGATGCCCCATCACCCTCCCGCCCTCATGTGTCAGGTGCGTGTAGTCGGTATTGGCATAGCGCGGTTTGTGATGCGCCATCTCGATGATGGAGCCGGGGCCGCCCATGCCCCAGTACAAGTCATAGAATAGAAAGCCGTGTTTTCGAGCCAGGTCGCGCTGCATGGCCACAATGGCCGGCACCCCACGCATGGTGACGAGCTCGGTGCCGCTTTTACCCGCTCGGTCGCCCACGCTGACAATTAGAATCGCTTTTCCGGGAAAACACGCTTTCAGGTGCTGAAACGTCCGGTCGAGCTCAGCCTCATACCAGTTGATATTGTTGAGCGAATTGGTCACCGCGTTCAGGCCAACTTGCAGCACAACGAGGTCGTAGTTCTGGCAAGCATCGAATTGGCGAATAAAATCGGGTTTTAGCAGGCGCAACGGCCCACCGCTGTTGCCACGCACCGAAAAATTGTCGAAGTAGATGCCCGGCCCGCTTTCGAGCGATGCGCCGTAAAGAAACAGCCCCGCGGCAGAGTCGGGAAACCGACAAGCAAACCCCGTGGCGCCGGGGTAGTTCGACTCCCAAATCCATTGACCTACCCGGCCCGATGTGGCTTTCAGGAGCTCTGTTTTGGGTGCCTCGCCTTGCTCCTGCCACACAAAAAAACGGTCCTGTTGGGCCGTGTAAAAAAGGCTGAACTCGGTCCATGATTTCGTGTGGCGGAAATAGTCGGAGCCTTCGTAATGAATTTTGGCATCTGCTTCCACGGGGCAATAGGCGTAGCCATTGATGCCGAGCGGCGGGCGGCTTTCTGTCTTTTTCACAATGGAAAAAGTGCTCCATCCCCTGAAACTATGCTTAAAGGTGCGTTTGAATTGAGCCACTTCCGAAGTAATCGGCACGAAACCAACCCCAGCGCCCCCCCAAATGCTTTGCAACGTGTCGCGCAAGTCGCCCACCAAAATATCGCCCTCCACAAACGAATCGCCATACCAGGCAACGCGGACTTTGCGGCCCCATCTGATTGAATCAAGGGCTTCAAAAAAACGCCCCAAGCCTGCTTGTTCAAAGGTATAGTCCTCTATGATTTTCCCAAAGAAAGCCGAGTCCTTCGGCGGCAATGGCCCGACGGAATCGGTTGCCAAAGTATCCAAATCCACCAAAGCGGATGTGTCTTGGGGGGCAAAGGCGGTCGTGTCTGGCGGTGGCGTTTCCTGCTCCGGCAGCATGGCCTCGGCATCGCTGCGGATGTCTGCAAAAATATCCATCTTGCGGAGCGGGAGGCCTCCAATGCTCATGTTATCTGGCAAGAGCGAGAGGCCAGTCAGCAGGAGCAGCACGAGAAGAGCAAGGCTCAGTGTCTGGGAGAGGTAGTTTTTCATGCGGGGCAAAAGTAGGACGGATTTCCAAATCCGCCGCATTGCCATGTAAACGACGGATTTGGGAATCTGGCGTACATTTTTCTTTCAAAAACCAAAATTCGCCCTACACTTGGCCTCGAAAACGAAAGGGCTTTTTTCATGTCAACTTCTACCTCCGAAACTCCCGAACGCGGCCTCATGCAGGTCATTCTCGCCTCCTCGGTAGGTACGCTCATCGAGTGGTACGACTTTTACATTTACGGCGCCATGAGCACCATCATCGCCGGGCAGTTTTTTCCCAAAGAAAACCCGACGGCGGGTTTTTTGGCGACGCTGGCGACGTTCGCCGCAGGCTTCATCGTGCGGCCTTTCGGGGCGCTCGTGTTCGGGCGCTTGGGCGACCTGATTGGGCGAAAATACACGTTCCTGGTCACGCTCTTGCTCATGGGCGGCTCCACGTTTGCCATCGGCCTGATTCCGGGCTACGAGCAAATCGGGATGTGGGCGCCGTTTATCATCCTCGTGCTCAGGCTGTTGCAAGGGCTGGCGCTCGGCGGCGAGTACGGCGGCGCGGCGACTTATGTGGCCGAACACGCTCCTTCCGGCAGGCGCGGCTACTATACTTCTTACATCCAAACGACGGCGACGCTGGGCTTTTTCCTCTCGCTCGGCGTGATTTTGCTCGTGCGCAACGCTGTGGGCGTGGAGGCGTTCGACCGTTGGGGCTGGCGCGTACCCTTTCTCGTGTCCATTTTCCTGATTGGCATTTCGGTCTATATCCGGCTGCGCATGGCTGAATCTCCTTTGTTTGCAAAAATCAAAAAGGAAGGGAAAATCTCGAAAAACCCCTTGAAGGAGTCGTTTGCCAAAAAAGAAAATTTGAAAATGGTGCTGCTCGCCCTATTCGGCGCGGTGATGGGGCAAGGCGTGGTGTGGTACACGGGGCAGTTTTACGCGCAAACTTTTATCGAACGCACGCTCGGCGTGGAGTTCGAGCAGACGCGCTACTTGCTCTGCATCGCTATTTTGGCGGCCACGCCGTTTTTCCTCGTGTTCGGCGCGTGGTCGGACCGAATCGGGCGCAAGCCCATCATGCTCGCCGGGATGTTGCTGGCGGTGCTGACCTACCGACCGATTTACAAGGCGATGCACGGCCTGACGGAGACCGATGTTGCAAAAACGAGCCGGGTTGAATCCTTCAACGCATCGTTGCTCCCAAGCGGCGATTCTTTGACTGTCAAAACCTTGTGGGAAGAAAACCCGAATGGCACGGTCATAAAAATGGCGGCGAAGCAGACGGTTTTTGCCGATAAAACTTTGCAAGCCAAAACTGAAACGTCCCGCACGGTGTGGCTTTCCTCGTCGGCTTTTTGGTGGATGACCTTCTTGGTTTTTCTACAAATCCTCTACGTCACGATGGTTTATGGCCCCATCGCGGCCTTCTTGGTGGAGTTGTTCCCGACGCGCATTCGCTACACGTCCATGTCGCTGCCGTACCATATCGGCAATGGCATCTTCGGCGGCCTCACGCCCTACATTGCCACGCGATTGGTGACGGAGAGCAAGAACTTTACCCCCGACGGCAACACCGACCCCTATTTCGGGCTGTGGTACCCGATTGCGATTGCGGCGGTTTGTTTTGTGATAGGTTTGCTTTATTTGCCAACTCGAAATCAAGTTGATGAGGGTTGATGAGGGTTGATGAGGGTTGATGAGGGTTGATGAAGGTTTATGAGGGTTGATGAGGGTTGATAACGTAGAGTGCTTCTCGATTTATCAACCTTCATCAACCTTCATCAACCTTCATCAACCCTCATCAACCCTCATCAACCCTCATCAACCCTCATCAACCCTCATAAACCTTCATCAACCCTCATCAACCCTCATCAACCTTCATCAACCCTCATCAACCTTCATAAACCCTCATCAACCCTCATCAACCTTCATAAACCCTCATCAACCCTTATCAACCCTTTTGATTATGAACACCTTGAAAAAAACAGCCGGTTTTCTCTGGATTACGCTCGCTGCCGCGACGGTCGTCTTCATGCTCTATCGCGCCAACCTTGAAATCGGCCACGCCGTCGCCTCCGGCAAGCCCGACGAAATCTTGAATCAGCGAATGTTCTGGTTCATCGTCATCCCGATTTTCACGCCGATTATGGCGGGGCTGGCGCTGTTCGGGTGGTATGCCTGGAGGGGGGAGTATGGCGGCATGGAACGATAAAACCCGTATTTTTGTACTCTTAAAAAAATTTGAGCCATGCCAGTTTTAAACTACGAAGTCTCCGCCGATGAGTTGAACGATGACTTTGTTCAAGCGATAAAAACCCTCTTCAAAGGCAAGAAAGTGCGCATTTCCGTTCGAGAAGGCGTGGGTTCCTCTGGTTCGTCTTCGATATGGGATGTCATCGAGCGGAATGAAAAATCCCCTTATACCTATCAATTCAGCGCCGAAGAATTTTCATCAATGGTGAAAGAAGTGTCGTCCAACGAAAACTACGATTTAGAGGCCGCTTTTGAGCGGCACAAAATCTTAAAAGCCGATGCGAAAACTACAAATTGAACCCGAAGCATGGGAGCATTTGCGCCATTGCTTCGCAATGACAGGCGAATGCTCGACCGCGTTATGCGTCTGATTGACGAATGTCAACGCGACCCCTTCGGCGGAATTGGCAAGCCAGAACTACTAAAAGGTGACAAAAGCGGCTTCTGGTCGCGGCGAATTGACCATGAACATCGTTTGGTTTACAAAGTCACCGATGAATTTGTGATTGTTCACGCAGCGTTGGGGCATTACGACGATTAAGACAATTCTCTCCTTTCCCACTCCACTTTTTTGGCTTTAATTCGCCCCGACTTCCGCAGTCGGAAAGATTTTTGTTTGTCTTTCCAAAAATCAATTTTTTTGTTCTCAAAACTTCTTGCCGTGACTTTACAAATAAAGACCCTTGACCAATACCGTGAAGTTTACGCCCGCTCCGTCGCCGACCCAGAAGGTTTTTGGGCTGAACAAGCCGCCACTTTTCAGTGGAAAAAACCGTGGAAAAAAGTCTTGAAATGGAATTTTCAAAAAGCCGAAACCAAGTGGTTTTTGGGCGGAAAACTCAATATCACCGAAAACTGCCTCGACCGGCACTTGGCCACTCGCGCCAAACAAACCGCCCTCATCTGGGAGCCGAACGACCCGAAAGCAAAGCCGCGCAAACTGACTTACAAACAGTTGTACCAGCAAGTCTGCCAGTTTGCCAATGCCTTGAAAGCGCAGGGCGTGAAAAAAGGCGACCGTATTTGCATCTATATGCCGATGACGCCTGAACTGATGTTCGCCGTGCTCGCCTGCGCTCGCATCGGGGCGATTCATTCGGTCGTGTTTGCGGGCTTCAGCGCCGTCTCGCTCGCCGACCGCATCAAAGATTCCGAATGTTCCGTCGTCATCACTTCCGACTACAATGCACGCGGCGCGAAGAACATACCCGTCAAAGCCATTGTGGACGAGGCGCTTGCGCTCGGTTGCGACTCCGTGCGCAGGGTCATTGTGCATAAAAACACAGGCGAAAAAGTGGATTGGACGGAAGGCCGCGACACTTGGTGGCACGATGCCATCGCCGGAAAACGCAAATCCTGCAAAGCCCAAACGATGGACGCGGAAGACCCGCTTTTTATCCTCTACACTTCCGGCTCCACAGGCAAGCCCAAAGGCGTGGTGCACACTTGTGGCGGCTACATGGTTTACACCGAATACACTTTCCGCAACGTGTTCCAATACCAAGACGGTGACGTTTATTGGTGCACCGCCGACGTGGGCTGGATAACCGGCCATTCCTATATTATCTATGGCCCGCTGCTCGCTGGGGCTACCACATTGATGTTCGAGGGCATCCCGACCTACCCCGACGCGGGGCGCTTCTGGGATGTCGTGCAGCGCCACAAAGTCAACATCTTTTACACCGCGCCGACGGCGATTCGGGCGCTCATGGCGGCAGGCGATGATTTTGTCAAAAACCGCCGGATGCCCTCGCTCCGCGTGCTCGGCACGGTGGGCGAGCCAATCAACGACGAGGCTTGGCATTGGTACCACGAGAAAATCGGCAAAAAACGCTGCCCCATCGTGGACACTTGGTGGCAAACGGAGACGGGCGGCATGATGATTTCGCCACTCGCGGGCATCACGCCGACGAAGCCATGCTACGCCACCTTGCCCCTGCCCGGCATCCAACCTTGCCTTGTGGATGCGAACGGGAAAGAATTGGAGGGCAATGATGTGGAAGGGCTGCTTTGCATCAAATTCCCGTGGCCGGGCATCATCCGCACCACTTGGGGCGACCACGAACGCTGCCGACAAAACTATTTTGCCACGTTCAAAAACAAATACTTCACCGGCGACGGCGCGCGCCGCGACCACGACGGCTACTACCGCATCATCGGGCGCGTGGACGATGTCATCAATGTGAGCGGCCACCGCATCGGCACGGCGGAAGTGGAAGACGCGATTAACAACCACGACAACATCGTGGAATCGGCGGTAGTGGGCTACCCGCACGACATCAAGGGGCAGGGCATCTACGCCTACGTCATCACTAATCACCCCGTGGAACCAGAAGACCTGAACCAATTCAGGAAAGAGGTGCTGGAAGTGGTGACAAAGGAAATCGGCCCCATCGCCAAGCCCGACAAGATTCAAATCGTGCCGGGGCTGCCAAAGACCCGTTCGGGGAAAATCATGCGGCGCATCTTGCGGAAAATCGCAGAGGGAGAGACCTCCAATCTGGGCGATATTTCCACTTTGCTGAACCCGGAGGTGGTGGAGGAGATTAAAGTTGGGGCAACTAAAATTTGAACAAAAACGGCTACTTTTGTAAAAAAAAATAAGGCAATGACACTCACCATTCCTGATGAATTGCTTGGTGCAAAAATGACAGAAGAGGAACTACGCCTTGAAATAGCAATTGCCATGTATGCTGCCAACAAAATGTCTTTTGGCAAGGCACGCAAACTGGCGGGATTGGATTGGTTTCGTTTTCGGCAAATACTCGCCGAACGAAATGTCCCCGTGCACTATGGCATCGAGCAGTTTGAAGAAGATTTACGCACCATTGAAAATATGCCCGCCTGATGATTGTGGTTAGCGATACCTCGCCCCTTTCTGCCTTGTTTTTGGTGGGGCAATTGGATTTGTTGCCTGCTCTTTTCAAAAAAGTCATTGTGCCTACAAAAGTGATGTCGGAATTGCAGTTGCTGGAAACCGATTTCAGGCATAATCTTTTCGTTCTGAAAAACGCTTCTTGGTTAGAGGTCGCCGTAGTGCAAAACGTTGCTCATGTCAATCTGCTGCGTGCCTTTTTGGATGATGGGGAATCCGAAGCCATAGCACTGGCTAAGGAAATCGGAGCAGATTATTTGTTGATTGACGAGATAGAAGGCAGGGAGGCCGCGCTTGCTGAAGGACTCAAAATCATTGGGCTGTTGGGTGTGTTCATGCGAGCGAAGAATGCCGGGTTGATAACTCTTTTACGCCCAATTCTGGATGACCTGCGAATTAAAGCGAACTTCTACATCCACGATAGTCCTTATCGTCAAGTATTGCAGCAATCGGGAGAATGAAGTACTCGAAATCATGCGGCGCATCTTGCGGAAAATCGCAGAGGGAGAGACCTCCAATCTGGGCGATATTTCCACTTTGCTGAACCCGGAGGTGGTGGAGGAGATTAAAGTTGGGGCGACTAAAATTTGAACAAAAACGGCTACTTTTGTAAAAAAAACAACCATGTCTGCACTCAATCCTGCTCAACGAGAAATTCTGCAATTGCTCGCACGCCCAATGTCGGAGCGCGATTTGGCAGAACTGAAAGCCATCATCATCGAGTTTCTTGCCAAAAAAACAGTAGCAGAAGCAGACAAAGCCTTTGACGAAAGGGGCTATTCGCAAGCGGATATCGAATCTTGGAAACAGGGACATAAGCGGGTGAAAACATCCTCAACTCGCTGAAATGCCTAAATTCGTTATTGACACCAACGTTTGGGTGATGTCGCTGACTTCTCGCTCGAAGTACCACCCGATTTATCTCGCGCTCGTGGCGCAAAAATTTGAACTGGCAGTGAATCACGACATTCTGCTTGAATATGAGGAAATTATCACAGAAAAATATGGCGAGCGCACTGCACAGAATTTCATTGATTTGTTGCATATTCTGCCGAATGTCCACTTTGTTCAATCCTACTTTCAGTGGCGCTTGATAGCAGCCGATGAGGACGACGACAAGTATGTGGACACTTGCATTGCCTATGGCGCAGATATGCTGGTTTCGGAAGACGGGCATTTCGACATATTGGAACAAATTCCTTTTCCAAAAGTGACGCGGATTCGGATTGACGAGTTTTTGGCACTTGTCAAGTCGCTCTAACCCGTTCGGGGAAAATCATGCGCCGCATCTTGCGGAAAATCGCCGAAGGAGAGACCTCCAATCTGAGCGATATTTCCACTTTGCTGAACCCGGAGGTGGTGGAGGAAATCAAGAACGGAGTGGCGCGTCTGAGCAAAATCCTTGTTGAAGGATGCCCAGAAAAGGGAATTGCGCTAAAAAAAGTGGCGCACCGAATTGCTTCTGGGTACGCCACAAATCTCAAAAAAAAGAGGAAATTCAATTGGCCAAAGCATCTGCCTTTTTGCCCTTAGGTGGATGCCCGTTTTTCCATGTCTTGCCAGCGCCCTCTTCTGCTGGTTCATAGGTCACAAAGTCTGACTCGCCAATGTTGTAGCGTTCGTGGAAGCCTTTAAGCGTCACATCAATATCCATGTTGGGGGCTTTCACGTTGCAGAAATCCTTGATGATTTCCAACACGTCGAAATCAATGTAAGCCGTGTCAGTGGCATCTATCAGCACCCGCGATTTTTCTGGCAAGTGTTCGAGTGTTTGTTTGATGCTGGCTTTGTTGAGGAAGGAAACTTCTTGCGACAGTTTGATGTGAATCAAATCGCCATCCTGATATTTTTCCTTTCGGAAATAGTAGGAGTTTTTCATATTGCCGCGCAAAATGGCAAACGCGCTGGCTGCCAAGCCGATACCCACGCCGGTGAGCAAATCGGTGAACACCACCGCCACCACCGTGATGATGAATGGCCACCACTGGTATTTCCCGTTGTTCCACATTTCTTTGAAAATAGAAATTTTGGCGAGTTTGTATCCTGTTAAGATGAGTACCGCTGCCAAAGCAGACAAGGGGATAAGATTGAGAAGGCTGGGTATTAAAGCAAGGCAGATGAGCAAAAACATCCCGTGCAGGATGGCAGCCATTTTGGTGCGAGCACCTGCGTTGACGTTGGCTGAGCTACGCACTATGACAGAGGTGATGGGCAAGCCACCAATAAGGCCCGACAGCAAATTGCCTACGCCTTGTGCTTTCAGTTCTTTGTTGGGATTTGTGCTGCGTTTGTAGGGGTCTATGTTGTCCACAGCCTCTATGCACAGCAAGGTTTCGATGGATGCAATCACGCAGATGGTGAAGGCGGCTGTGTAAACTTTTGGGTTGGACAACTGGCTAAAGTCAGGTAAGGTGAATTGCCCCAAAAAGGCCCCCATGTTTTCCGGCACTGGAATGCTGACGAGATGCTCTGACATGATGACCCAAGAGCCGCCCCAAGTTTTGAACAACTCGTTGAGGAGCACGCTGGCTATCACGGCTATCAAGGCACCGGGCACAAAACCCGTCCGCTTTTTGATGACAGGTTTTTCCCAAAGCAACAAAATGCCAATGGCCACAAGCGATACCAATGTGGCGCCCGGATGAATGTAATGCGTCACGGTCTGCCATATGGAGGTGAAGGTGTTGCTGCCGTTGTTTTCAAAAAAGGATAGATGCCCCTCGGCGGTTTTGTCGTAGCCCAGCGCGTGTGGTATCTGTTTCAAAATAATGATGACACCAATGGCTGTGAGCATACCCTTAATGACACTAGAGGGGAAAAAATCGGCGATGGAACCTGCGCGGGCAAATCCCAGCACCAGTTGCAACGCCCCTGCCAGCATCACGGCCAGCAAAAATGTCTCGAAAGCGCCGAGCTGCTGAATGGCAACCAGAACAACCGCTGTGAGTCCCGCTGCCGGCCCGCTCACGCTCGTGTGCGAATTGCTCAGCATCCCGATGACGATGCCACCCACAAAGCCGGCGATCATGCCTGAAAAAAGTGGGGCGCCCGATGCCAGAGCGATGCCGAGGCACAATGGAAGCGCTATGAGGAACACAACCAAGCCTGCTGGCAAATCTTGTTTCAGGTGTGCGAAAAGGTTAGTCTTTTGCATGGAATTAAATGTTTTGTTCAGCCCGTCCATAGAGAGGGATGAGGAGAGTTGTTGTGAAAAATAGATGGGTCAGCCGGGAGCGCGACAATTCGCCGTCAGGCGTTTGCGCGAGTTTTAGGTGCTGGAAACAATAACACGTCGGAGATACAGCCGGGTAGCGGAAAAGTCAGGATTGATGCACGACAAGGGCGACCATAGGGAACGGAGGTCGTCGTCCCTTACAAAGGGGAAAGGTTGGGAGGGGGTGAAAAAATCGGGATGAAAGCCAGATGCCTGACCTTGTCATCCTTGATGAGATGTGCGACGGAGGCCTCCACTTCGCAAGAGACAGAGAACCACTGTTGTAGGCGCTCTTTGTGGGAGGTGCTTTTTACCTCCTCCTCGAAAAAAGAATATGCGTTTTGGCTGCTGTTGTCGTCTTGCTCCTCGTCTCCGCTGTCTTGCATGACAAGCGTCTGTTGCGCAAAAGGGAAGACCAGTCGCGCAACATCATTGACCACCAAACAAGCGGCGGCAACGAACATGAAAACTCGGAACGATTTGAATATGACAGACATAAACTAAAGCCAAACGCAAAGGTCTGCTTATGATTGGGGGACTTTTACACCTGCAAAGTTAAGGAATTGCAAAGAAATGTGTTTGCCAGGGCGATGCCCTGTGTCTTCGAGTGGCTATATTTTTGGAGAACAATGACAGAGGGGAGGGCTTGTCATTTTCAATCCTTCCGCTCCCACACATTGTCTTCCCGTTTCACATCCGCCAAGCGTCCAGAGGGGTCTATCTCTATTTTGGAAATGTTTTTCAGTCGTTCCGGGATTTCAAACTCGTAAGTGGGGTCCACCCATCTGTGGGCGGGCAGCACGGTGCGCTTGGTGCCGTCCTCGGCGGGTTTTTCGCCGCGCATGCTTTCGAGCGGGACGTAAAACAGTTCCTGCTCTCCTTTTTCGTAAGTGACCACGATGTCCAAAGGCATGGCCATGCGGCCATTTCGCCCGATGACCACCTTGGTGGCGCGTCTGCCGTCGGCCACCACCTCATTGATGGAATAGTCGATGGTGTTCGTCGTGTGCACCCAATCTTCTTTGTACCAATCCAGTTCAAGGCCACTTTGTTTTTCAAACACTCGAATCACGTCGTTGGCGTTCGGGTGTTTGAATTTCCATGTGTCGAAGTAGCGGAGCAACCCCTCCGCCAAGGCTTTTTTCCCAATGACATATTCTAATTGGTGAAGAAAAACCGAGCCTTTCACATAGGCGGCCAATCCGTAAGCATAGTTGGTGTTGAATCGGTCGGCGTGGGTGGTGAGCGGCTCTTCCAATCCGCTGAGTGCCAGCTGCCTGTAAGCCGAATAAGTGCCTGCAAAAGGATTGGTGCTCGCTTTTCTTCCGGGCAATAGCCCCTCGCGGGCAAGTTCGTTTTCCACAATATCGGAGGCATAGGAGGTGAATCCCTCGTCCATCCATGCGTAAAGGCTCTCGTTGCTGCCTAGCACCATCTGGTACCACGAGTGCACTTGTTCGTGGATGGACACGCCCACCAGACTATTGAGCGGGCGGTTGCCGGTGATGAGCGTGGCCAGCGGGTATTCCATTCCGCCGTCGCCACCTTGTATGAAATAGTACTCGCGGTGCGGGTATTTTCCAAAGCGTTCGTTCATAATTGTGCGGGCGCGGTTCATGATGCTGGGCAGTTTTTCCCATTGGGCATCGTAGCCCATGCCTTTTTGCCACACAAAATGCATCACCGTGCCGTCGTCGGCGTTGATTTTCGTGTGCGTGAAATCAGGGTCGGCAGCCCATGCAAAGTCGTGTACGTCTGGGGCTTTGAAATGCCAGAGCAATTTGTCGCCTGCGGGGCGGGTCACGAGCTGACCGGAGGTTTCGTATCCGTAGCCGACTTCTTGCGGGTTTTGCAGATAGCCACCCGCGGCGACGAGGTAGTTTTTGTCAATCAAAATTTTCACGTCGAAATCGCCCCAGATGCCGTAGAACTCTCGACCGATATAGGGGTTGGCATGCCAGCCTTGATAATCGTACTCGCATAGTTTGGGGTACCATTGGGTCATGGAAAATCGCACGCCCTCGTTGTTGTCGCGGCCAGAACGTCGAATTTGGAGCGGCACTTGGGCATCCCACTCCATCTCCAACAGAGAGGTGCTATGCGGTAGGATGGGCTGGGGGAGGGATACTTCCAGAATGGTCTCGCTTATTTTGAATCTGGCTGGTTTGCCGTCGTGTTGGAGCGATTTTACTTTTATCCATCCCTGCTCGTTGGCTTTGAGCTTCGAGATGCGGTCGGCTACACGTCCGTCGGCATCGGCGATGGTGCGCGAGCGCACGTCCATCATGCTGCCCGGCTGGAAGGCATTGAAATATAGATGGTAAAACACTCGGTGGAGCGTGTCGGGGCTGTTGTTGGTGTAAGTGATGCGTTGCGAGCCGCGATATTGGTTTTTGGCGGCATCCATGTCAATGGTCATCTCGTAGTCGGCGCGTTGCTGCCAGCGTTCGGGCTGGGCGAAAGCGTGCGAGGCGAGCAGTAGGATGAAGAGCGAGAGCGTTTGTTTGAGCATATTCTTCGAGTGATTGAGCGGGTTTTGCGAAAAAGATATTTCCAGATAGAACGCAAAAATCGTGATTCAGCGTGGGCGCAATGATACAGCAATTGCTTTTTGGCAAAACTGTTTTTCCGAAAAACGGCATAAGTCAAGCCGTGTTCGCCGTATCTTCGCCCCGCAAACAAAATTTTGACAAGATGAAGATTCGTCTCGCAATAGCCCTGATGTTCCTTGCCGCTTTCACCCGTTTGGGATTGAACCTGTTGCCCCATCCGCCCTACAATTTTTCGCCCATAGGCGCTATGGCACTTTTTGGCGCTGCTTATTTCAGCCGTCAGGCACTGACCTTGGCCATCCCCTTTTTGGCGCTGTTTTTCAGCGATTTGATTCTGAACAATGTCATCTACCAGCAGTATTACCCGAGCTTCACGTTGATTACATCGTGGTGGATTTATGCGGCGTTTGGCATTGTCATGGTCGTGGGCTGGTGGATGCTCAGCAGAAAAGTGGCGCCGCTGCGCGTGGTGGCCGCAAGCCTTACCGCTTCCCTCATTTTTTTCCTTGTCACCAATTTTAGTGTTTGGTTCGAAGGTGCGATGTACCCCAAGACGGCTGCTGGCCTTATGGCTTGCTACACGGCTGGTTTGCCTTTCTTGAAGAATACGGTGATGGGTGATTTGTTCTTTTCGGGCGTGCTGTTTGGCACTTATGAGTGGGCGTTGAGGGGAAAATGGCTGATGAGCATGGGGAAAAGTTGATGAAGGTCCACCCAACGGGCGCTCCTTTTTTATACCTTGATTCGTTAGGATTTATTAGACGGCCCTGCTCGCTCTCCCTGATTTTGAGCAGATTGCACTTTTTCCCATGCCCAAAACCCGGCGGCGTGAAGTATAACCAACACTAACACAACAATTGTTGTCAACCCTTTTATGGCAAAACAAAACCTGACACCCAAAAAAGTATCTGAAAGCAAGACCGTGATGACGGAGCTCATCATGCCCAACGACACGAACCCAATGGGCAACCTGATGGGCGGGTATCTGATGCGATGGATGGATATTGTGAGCGCCATTTGTGCGGGCAAGCACTGCGAGGCACATGTGGTGACGGTGGCAGTGGACTATATTTCGTTTCAAAACCCGATTCATCTGGGCGATGTCATCACATTGGAGGCCTGTGTGACGCGAGCCTTCAACACTTCTGTGGAAATTTACGTCGAGGTTTTTGCCAACGACATCAAAGGGCAAAAGCCCCGGCGCTGCAATCACGCATACTTCACCTTTGTTGCCGTTGACGATAAAAGGAAAAATCCAGTGCAGGTGCCACCCGTCCTGCCCCTTTCCAGCGAAGAACAACAACTCTACGAGAGCGCCGCTCGCCGCCGCGAATTGCGCCTTATTCTCGGTGGCCGCATCAAGCCAAAAGATGCGACGGAGCTAAGGAAATTCTTTGCGGATTTGGAATCATAGATATGCTCCATGGAGGCTTGTGCTTCCTGCCTTTCGGGTAATTTTTTTATTGATTTTTTATTTCAAAACGGCATGGTTTTTCCCGTTGAAATAACTGTCCTTTGCACCCCGTATTGATTTGCCATCACGACTGCTTCCATAGAAAAACAACCAAGGATTATTGCCAAAATGATGCGTTCGTTCCCTGTGCCAAAGTGATTCGTCGGTTTAACAATTAAAGCATCAAAATCTAGCAGTAAATGTCTGATAGTCAGCAGAAGTTGACCCGAATAGGGGTCTTTTACGACGGTAATTATTTCCTTCACGTTTCCAACTATTACGCCTACCACCACGAACGACGCAGCCGCCTCAGCATCGCTGGCCTGCACGAGTTCGTTCGGCACCGCATCGCGGAAGAAGAGGGCAAGGATTTCCATCTTTGCCAAATCGTGGACGCGCACTATTTTCGGGGGCGCCTCTCTGCCCAAGAAGCCAGCGCCGAGGGCAATCGCCTTTTCTACGACCGTCTTTTCGACGATATACTTATGATGGAGGGGGTGACGACCCACTACCTGCCCGTGCGCACCACTTTTCAGGGCTTTCGCCAAGAGCGAGGCATTGATGTGTGGATGGCCTTGGAAGCTTTTGAGTTGGCATTGCACAAGCAGTTCGACGCGGTGGTGCTTATCGCTTCCGATAGTGATTTCGTGCCGCTCGTGCGCAAGTTGCACACGCTCGGCGTTCGCGTGATGTTGTTGGGGTGGGACTATGAATACTTCGACGAGGAGGGCCGCCGCCGCACCACCGTCACCTCGCAGTATCTGTGGGAAGAAGTGACGTACCCGATTGCGATGGAGAAGTTCATCGAAAAAGACGACGACGAGGGCTTCGCGGTGAGCCGATTGTTTGTCGAGCGCAAAAAGATACCCGTGTTGAATGGCAGCGAGGAGACGGTGGAAGTGGAGGAGGGCGAAGTGAAGACCAGCACTATTTTTAGCATGAAGGATGGCTACGGGTTCATCTCTTACCCTCAAACCAACAACTTGTTCTTTCACTATTCTTTCCTCGTTGACACGGATTTCAACGACTTGCGCGAGGGTGATATGGTGGAGTTCACGATGGGAAAAAACGAGCGTGGGGAGCCTATCGCACGCAACGTGAAATTAATCAGGTAGAAAAAACAAGCCCGGCAGACTCCTCCGCCGGGCTTTTATACTACTGCTAAAATGTTGTCGGTTTTTGAAACGCATCAGCTTGGAATAAAGTCACTTGTTCGGCTTTCCGGGCCAGCGTTGGGGGAGCGGGGCCAGCGGAGTTTCCCATGCCTCTTGTGCTTTTTTTGCCAGTTCGGCTTTGAGGCGTTTGGTCGTGTTGGGTGACACGGGCATTTTTTCAGCAACAGATTTTTCAACTGTTTCTGACTGTGCAGACTCGGCTTGGGGTGCATTCGCTGCCTCTGACTCTGCTTTAATTTGTGAGGCGGTTGGTTGCCGCACGAATGCCTTTTTCCCTTGCTTCGGTCTCAATGGTGTCGCAAGTTGTTCTTTGTGAGCGACATTGACTTCTTCCTTTGTGCGTGCTGTCGCTTCGTCGAACGTCGGGTCGTTGGCTTCGACATTGGCTGATGGCAATTCCGGCGCGACAACTGGTGTCTCTGTTTGTGCCTCCGGTCGGTTCAGGAGCAAATACAGGCCCAACACAAGTGTGACAGCAAAAGCCGCCAAGAGTGCAACGGTTTGTGTGCTCCAACCCGAACGAGGTGGTTTTATTTGTTTTTGAACGTGTTGCCAAACCCGCTCGGAGGGTGTGTCCCAGCCCGAAGTGGAGGGCGTGTCAGGCAGGTCCTGAAATGTTTTTCGGAAGAGTTCGTCGAGCGACTCAAATTCTTTGTGCTCAGCCATTGGTTTGAGAATGAATCAATTGAAAGGCGTGCTTATGAAATAAATGATTTGTCCAGTATTTTTTTGAGGTATTCTCTCGCCTTGAACAACTGGCTTTTGCTGGTTCCGATGGAAATACCCAATTGTTCGGCAATTTCCTCATGGGTGAAACCCTCTATGGCGTATAAGTTGAACACGGCGCGATAGCCGGGTGGTAATTTTTGGAGGTATTTCATCAATGTTTCGGCATCCAAATTGGCTGCAAAATCTTCCTCGGTGCGGAATCGGCTCTCGAAGGGGCTGAAGTCTCCCGTGTCGCGTATGAAATCGCGCTGCTTTCGGAGGTGGCTCAGGGCAGTGTTGACCATGATGCGTCGAATCCAACCTCCGAGCGCCCCATCGCCGCGAAACTGCGTCATGTCGCGGAACACCCGGATAAACCCATCTTGCAACATATCTTCAGCCTCGGCCTTGTCCCGAGCAAACCGCAGCACCACTCGGAACATGGGCACGCTATATTGGCGATATAGCGCCGTTTGGTGCGCCGGACTGCCGCGTAGCACGCCACTTACCAATTCCTGGTCGTTCAACTGTTGCATGAGGCTGTAAACGCTTAATTGGTGGAAATGATGGGGAAAGGGTTGCCCAGATGTAAAATATTTTTTGGCTATTGTTCTCTATTAGCAGTGTTGTAGCCATAGGTAGGGGCAAAATAAAGAGTGGCACACGTCTCGCCGTGAATTTTCCTCAAAAAATTCACGGCGAGACGTGTGCCACTTCCAGCGTGTCATTCAACAATTATCGAATCACTGTCACATCTCCTGACAGTATTTGCGAAGTGCCGTCAAAGTATTCTACTTCCACCACATAGACAAAAACGCCCGGATTGACCAGATTGCCCTTGGCGCGTCCTCGCCAGCCCGATTGCTCATCATTAGGGGCAAAGTCTTTGTTTTCAAACAACAACTCGCCCCAGCGGTCATAAATGCGCATGAGTCGCACTCGCGCCACCTCGGCACCTGCGTACACCGTGAAGGCATCGTTCAGTTCATTGGACTCCGGCTTGATGATATTGGGCAGATAAACGCGATTTTGTTTTTGGACGATGATGCGCAGTTGGTCGGTAGCCGGGCAGCCAGTCGTGTCAATCACGGTGATGGCGTATATCTGACTCACGGGAGGCTTGGCCATAGTGGAGAGCGAGTCGGGTGTGAGCAAATAGTCGGTTGGCGACCATGCGAACGACTCAAAAGCGGTCATGTTGAGCCTTGCATTCAGTTGAATACTGTCACCAAAACTGATGGTCACATCCGGCCCCAAGTCAACCGTCAACTGGGGAGGTGCGACAATATCCACGCTTTGCTCCGTGACGCAGTCATTCGCATCGGCCACTGCCAACAGATAAGTGCCTGCTTCCAGATTGCTCAGCGTGATGGGGAATGAATTGACCACCGTATTGGTCAAGTTGTTCAGCGTCAGGATAAACGGAGTGGCTCCGCCAGAGATGGATTGCACGGTGAGCGAGCCATCGCTATCGCCAAAGCAAGTAGGCGAAGTGGTGGACACTTGTATGCTCAAACCCGGTGGCGCGGAAAGTTGGAACGATTGCGTCCAAGTGCAGCCAACGGCATTGGTCAGGGTGACGGCATAATCGCCGGGGGGCAAATTGTTCAATTGCAGACCAGTGGCACCGTTGCTCCAAACTGCGGTCACCTGCGAAATATCTCCGCTCGGTGTGATGGCGATGCTGCCGTCGTCGCCGTTGGGGCAACTCACGCCAAACCCATTGTAGTTCGATACGGTCGCATTTCCCGTCAAATCAGAGACCGTCACAGTAGATGACAAGCCAATCACGGGCGGGCACGCATTGCCCTGCGCGACAAGGTTGGTGATGGTGTAGGTAGTGGTGACGGCAGGCATCACGTCAACGGTTGCACCATTCTGAACACCCGTCAGCACGATGGGAGTGCTGCCCCCGCCAATCGTCACGTCGTAGGAAGTGCCGCCTGTGAGCGACAAGCCCAAGGTGGTCGAACCTCCTGCGCATATCGTCGCGTCGCCGAGAAGTGAGCCTGTGGGCGGTGGGATAATGCTGACGTCGGCTTGGCCACTGACTGTGCCCGTGCAAAACGCATCTTCCACAGAAATCAACGTGAAAACCTGATTCTGCTGAACGTTATTGGTGCTGATATTGAATGTGTTGCCGGGTGCTGTGATGGGCGACTGAGGGTTGCCGTTGACCGCATAGACAAATTTGAACGGTGCAGTGCCGGTAAATTGAATTTGAAAAGCAGCATTGCCGCCCGCGCAGAAAGATGAGCTGCCAGCGAGCGTCGCCGTGGGCGGCTGGCGGAACACTACAGGCACCCCCGGCGAAATGGAAAGGCACAAATCATTGAGGTTTACGTTGCCTGTGCCATCATTGTTGCCCACTATTGCCGACACGAAATAGGTCGTGCCAGCCGTCATGCCCGTTTGAAAGCCGAGTTGTGGTGTGTTGCTCACCGCCAAGATGCCGTTGGGAAGCTGGGTCGCATCTTGGTACAGAATGTACTGCAACACGTCGTTGGCATCGAGTACTTGGCCGCTCACTTGCACAGACACCTGACCGTCGGGCAGGCAGGCGTTGGCGGCCACTACGGTGAGCGTGCCTGCCTCCGTCGTGCATAGGCAGTTCGCCTCACCAGCGATAGCCGTGGAACAACCATCTGGGCTGGTGATGGTCACGTTGTAGGGTTGTGTGCCGGGTATGGGGTTGGACACAAATGAAGTATCCGTCAAAGTACCTGTGACGCCCGTAATCGTGTAGGTCGTGTTGGGAGCGGCCCCATTGCTGATGTCGAATTGAAGGGTATAAGTCTGGGTGGCAAAATCGCATATCGTTTGCACGTTGAGCGCCTGAATGACGGGCGACACCACTACGTTGCCGCTTACTGTGCCAGCGCAATTGCCTGCTCCCGTCACGCTGTTGAGTGTGATGCCCGTCACGTTTGTTGAAGGTGTGACGGCCAATGAGTAGGGGTTGTCCGAAGTTGTGATGGTCTGCGGGGTTCCGTTGTTGTAGGTAAAAGTGAAAGGCCCGGCACCGGTAAATGCCACATTCAGAGTGGTGGGGACTCCGGCGCACACACTCGTGGGGCCAGAAATAACCGCAGTGACGGGTGCTCGCCAAGTCACCGTTGGCCCCACAGCGACGGAGAGACATATATCGGTCAAATCAACACCGCTGCCTGTGCTATTCCCAGCCACCGCGACAATAAAGTAAGGTGTGTTTGGAGACATGATGGCCGCGTTAAAACTGAAGGTGGGTGTGTTGTTGGATGCCAAAATCGTCCAAGTGCTTGGATTCGTTGTGGTGACGAGCAGGTATATCAAGGCATCGTTGCCGTCCAGCACAGTGCCCGTAGCAGCAGGTAGCGCCGCCACGTCTTGCGAGCAAAGCGTGAGCGGTGTTTGTATCAAAGTGCCAGCCATAGTGGAGCAATCGCAAGAGTATGAACCGACAAGGAAGGTCACGCCACAGATATTTGCATCGCTCAGGTTAATCGAATACGGGTTGCCAGACGGAATCGGGGCGCTCTCAAATTGATTGCCTGTCACCGTGCCCATGACCCCTGTCACGCTGTACGGCGGCTCACCTCCTTGAATAGTGAAACTTACCGTGTAATTATTGCCAGTGGCATCGCAAATGGTCTGCACATTGGTTATCAACGGGATGCCCTCAATAGTGATATTTACCTCACCTTGCACGATACCCTCGGAGCAGAACTGGTCGCTGACGCTCACCAAGCGGATTTGTGTGTTTTGAGAATAGGTAGTAGTGAAGGAAAAAGTATTTACGTTGATACCCGTCACGGCAGGTTGGGGCACATTATTGACGGAATACACAAACGAAAACGGGGCTGTTCCCGTGAAATTGACAGTGATGGTCACCAATCTATTTTCACAAATGCCCGTGTCCAAAGCTACCAAATCGGCAGTCGGCTGCGCATAGAAAATGACAGGAGTGCCCTGCGCGATGGAAACACATGGGTCGTTCAAATCAATCTGGCCGGGTGCGCCAGGGTTGCCCGCAATCGCCGACACATAGTAGGTGGTGTTGGTCAACATACCCGGTTGAAAATTGAACTGTGGGATATTGTTCCAAGCGAGAATCGTCCCGGGCGGGCTTCCGGGTGTGGTGTGCAGGATGTAGAGCAATTCGTCGTCTGCTTCCAAGGTCTCGCCGGCGGTAGGAGGTACGTTTAAAGTGGCGTTTTCGCAAACACCGACTTGGGTTTGGCTCATGGTGCCGGCGTTTGTGGGGCAGTTGCAATTGGCAGTGCCACTCACCGTCGCTTGGCTGCACATATTGGCATCCGCTATGGTGAGCAAATAATTGGGGCTGCTCACCGGGATGGGGTTGCTAGTGAACACATTGCCCACAAAACTGCCACCGATGCCCCCGCTCACAGTGTAAGGTGGCGCACCTGCCACGTCGAGCGTCAAGGTGTAAGTCTGCGTCTGAAAATCGCAGGTTACGAGCAGATTGGACACCTGCGGCGGCGTGTTGACCACCACGATGGCGGTATCGGCAATAGAGGCGACACACCGAGCATCACCCACCGAAATCAAAGTAATCGTAACGTCGTCCACTGGTGTGATGGCAATTTGGTAGGTCGAATTGGTGATGTTGTTCACGGTGGGTTGGGGCACTCCGTTTATGGCCCAAGTGAGCGAAAATGGCGAGATGCCCGTCAGCGTTACAGGGATGATGGCCTGATTGCCAGCACATATTGTGTCGCCCTGCCCCATGTTGGCAGTAGGTGGTTGGAAGAATGTGACGGGTGTGCCTTGCGAAACGGAGCGACAAGGGTCATTCAAATCCACATTACCCGTACCGTCATTGTTTCCGGCAATAGCCGAAATATAATATGTGACACCTGCCGTCATGTTGGCTCCAAAAGTGAATGATGGCGTGGTGTTCCAGCCAAGAATGGTTCCGATGGGCAAAGCCGGATTGGTGTGCAGAATGAACCTCAAGATGTCATCCCCGTCGTTCACAAAATTGCCATTGTGCGTGGCAGTAGCCGTCTCGCCCACGCAAACTTCGATGGGGGTCAAGTTCATCGTGCCGGCGTTCGTCTGGCAATTGCAATTGGAAGGCCCACTAACAGTTACGTTGCCGCAGTCATTGGCATCTCGAAAAACAAAATTGTAGGGCTGACCAATGGGAATAGGGTTGCTGGTGAATTGTGTCCCCGTGAAAGTGCCGGAGCCGCTCAGTAGTGTCAGCGGAAGCGTAGCCCCCAACACATTGAAGGAAATAGTGTAAGTGCCCGCTACAAAATTGCAATTCGTGGTCAAGTTGGTGTAGGAAGGGGCGTAGTTCACGGTTATGGTGGCAGAGCCCATGGGTATGCCATCACATCCCGGCGACTTGATGCTATCCAACGTGATGGTAGTCGTCACCGTCGTCACGATTGGGATAAAATAAGGGTCGTCGAAGGTCGTGTCTGGAATTTGCGCTATGCCATTGATGGAATAATAGACAGAAAACGGCCCGGTGCCGGTAAAGTCTATCATGACATTTGTGTTGGCCGAATCGCAGAAGGTCTGGTCTCCGCTCAAAATGGCTGTAGGCGGAGTGAACACAAACACCACCGCTTGGCCCGAAACCGTCCCGTTGCAAAAACCATTGCTTACACTCAACAAGCGGTAAATCGTGCCGTTTGGTGGGTTTACGGGTATCGAATAAAAAGTCGTATCCGTCGTGATGGTATCAATCGGTACATTGTTGGCAGTCAGAATAAAAGTATACGGCCCTGGTCCCGTGAAATTGATGAAGACATTCGTGCCGCTGCCACCAGTGCAAATCTGTCCGCCCCCTGAAATGGTCGCGGAAATGGCTGGGGCCAAGCTCACCGTAGCCATGCCTGACACCGTGCCGGAACAGCCGTTGGAAGCAACGCTGTCCAGCATATATGCTGTAAGCGTTGAAGGCGCTACTTGAAGGATGTAAGGGTTGTTTGAGGTTGTAACAGCTGGTTGGTTGATGCCGTTCGCTTTGTAAACAAAAGTGAAGGGAGCCGTTCCGGTAAAATTGACAAGCAAATTAGCCGTGTCCCCTGGGCAAATAATCGTGTCGCCGCTAATGCTCGCTGTGGGCGGTGTCCCTACCGTCACGGTATAAGTTCCATTCACGGCACCGTTGCATCCGCCGCCCGTCACGCTGACCAATGTGTAAGTGCTGTTGATAGTCGGGTTTACCGTCAAGGTGTAGGTGCTTTGTGAGGTGTTGATAGCGGGCTGGTTGACGTTGTTGACCGAATAGACAAAATTGTAAGGACTTGGGCCAGTAAAGTTGAACGTCAGCACGACAGGCTCCCCGTTACATATAGCACTGTTCCCACTAACCAACGTGCCCGACGGACTGGGATTCACGTTCACGATGGCGATGCCTTGCACGGTGCCCGGACATCCATTGGCGGTCACGTCCGTAAGTTCATAAGTGGTTGAGGTGGCTGGCGCGACACTAAAAAGATATGTGTTGCTGGAAGTCGTGATGGGAGGTTGCGGGTCGCCATTCGCGGTGTAATTGACGGTGTAGGGCCCCCCGCCCGTAAACGTGATGGTCAGTGTGATGGGTTGCCCAGCACAGACGGTGCCGCCACCTATGAGCGTTGCGGTGGGCGATTGGGCTACGGTAAGCGAATAAGAGCCGCCTACTGTGCCTGTGCAGCCGTTGCTGGTCACGCTGGCCAAAGTGTAGTTGAACGTGCCGGGTGTATTGGGCGTTACCGTGAGTGTATAATTTGGCCCTGTCGTGGTGATGGGCGGTTGGTTGACACCATTTATTCTATACACAAACGTGTATGTTCCATTGCCCCCATCAAAGTTGATTTCCAAATTAGTGCCCTGCCCCGTACAGGCGGTGCTGTTTCCGCTAGTCAGGGTTGCGGTGGGGGTGGGGGTCACCGTGATGTTGGCGCTGCCAGTGCCATTTCCTTCACAGGTATTGCTGGCCGTCACGCTTACCAAACTCACATTGGCGCTGCTCGTGATGGGGAAATTCCAAGTGAACGGCGTATTGTTTGCGGTCACGGGAGGTTGGGGCGCCCCGTCAAGTGCATAAACAAAGGTGAATGGAGCACTGCCGTTGGTCATGCTGACCGAAAACACCGCGTTCTGCCCTTGACAGATATTGGCCGGGCCGGTCAAAGTCAAATTGCCGCTTGGGTTGGGAAAACCCGAAACCGTGAAGACTTGGGGCGGCCCGGTGCAACCGCCGAACGAAGCAGTCACGGTCACGGTAGCCGTTATCGGGAATGGAATGATGGGCACATTCGGAATAATAATGTTCCCTTGACCGCTGCCACCTGCGCCAGGTATAGGCAGGCTTGCCGTCCAGTTGTAGGTGGCACCCGGAGTATCGCCCGAAAAAAGGATATTCACAGCATCACCGGGGCAAACGGTAAGGTTGGCCACAGGGTCTACTGTTGGGCCGGGGTTCACGGTGATGTTGAATGTTTCGGGTGTGCCCGTGCAACCGGCCGAGGTGGGTGTCACGGTTATCGTGGCAGACTGCGGGCTACCCAAACCTGCCGGAGTCGTGAAATTGATGTTTCCGGTGCCGGCAGCACCCAAGCCAATGGCCGTGTTGCTGTTCGTCCAAGAGAAAGTCGGCGGCGGGGTGCCCATCCCGCTAAAAGTCACGCCAACCTGCTGCCCAGAACAAGCAGTGATGTCGTTTACCGGGTTGACCGTGGGGCGCGGAATGCCAGAAACAGTAACATTGTCGAACCAATAGGTCTCCGCAATGGCTTTATTGGCGGGCCTTATTCTGATTCGGATAGAATTGCAGGTGAGGTTATTGACAACTGCCGTGCCCGCTTGACCGCCACAGATGTAGGCGAACTGTACCCACGTTCCGTTGTTGTCGAGTTCATATTCAAACACCATCTGGTCGTGGCCGTTGTCCACAAATGGGTCGCCGGAGCAAGCGAAATAAGGGCCTCCCGGCGAGCACTCAAACGTCCCAATAAATCCATATTGAACCGAAATGCCGATGTTGCAAAAATTCTCCGTGTTGATGGCATTGGTGAGCCACTCGTTGTTGTTGGCGCCACCCGTGGTGGCACCAGTGGGGCAGCATGGAGAGCCTTCCATGTCAATTACTTCGAAGCGGCCATTCTGCACGCCCGCAGAGCCAGAGCCGTCGCAATCGGTAAAGTCTTGGGTCCAACCTTGGTTGGCACCACTAAAGTTTTCTTGCCAAATCGTGACTTGGGAAAATGACTTTTGGGAAGAAAAGCAGAGCGCAAAAAATGCAAATGGGAGTAAAAAGCGGGATGACATAATTGAAATTCGGACTTCAATAATTGGATGAAACACGGGATTTTTTGTCAAAAAACAGCTTTGGGTAATTAGGGCGGCTAAGGTATGGCAAAAAGCCGCAAAGCATCTCAACGATAACACGCGATGGGTAAGGCTTTGCAAAAAATTCACACGCGAACCTTTCCGTTTTTTCCAAAAGTTGACTTTCACCCTACTTTTACTGCCTGCTTTTCATTTCTAGTCAACGCAAGTCAGCCCCGTCCGCTTCCCTTGGCCGGGCAAGCCCCTGAGTACAGGGTCTGACAAGGTGGTTATGAACGAGCGGCGCTCGCAATCCTTTGAAAATCATACAAATCAATCAAGGAAATCTTCAAACCCTCTTCAATTTGGGTATCAAAAATGATGCTAAACGAACTACTCCGCGAACTTGCTGCCAAAAATGTTACCCTGGTTGCGGTTTCCAAAACTCATCCACCCGAACGAGTGATGGAAATCTATCGGCAAGGCCATCGCATCTTCGGCGAGAACCGCGTACAGGAGATGCTTGCAAAACAAGCCGCGCTGCCCGCCGACATCGAATGGCACTTGATTGGCCATTTGCAGACAAACAAAGTGAAATTCATCGCGCCTTTTGTGCGGATGATTCATTCGGTGGACAGCCTGAAACTGCTCCAAGAAATTGACAAACAAGCAAGCAAGGTGCATCGCGTCGTGGATTGTCTGCTACAGTTTCACATCGCTAAGGAAGAGACCAAGTTCGGTCTCGACGAAGCGGAAGCCAGCACATTGCTCGCCAGCGAGACATTCCAGCAAATGAAAAACGTACGGGTTTGCGGTGTGATGGGCATGGCTACCTTCACCGATGATGCGGGACAGGTGCGCCGCGAATTCCGACATTTGAAATCTATTTTTCAAAACCTCAAAACGAATTACTTCTCCTCAAGCCTACATTTCCGCGAAATCTCGATGGGAATGTCGGACGATTGGCGCATTGCCGTGGAAGAGGGGAGCACGATAGTGCGCATCGGGAGTTTGATTTTTGGCGAGCGACATTGACCCCCATTTTACAAATGTTACGACCAAGCGGGCCGTCCGAACGGCTCAACCATGCGGATAATCGAATCAATCGAACTCTATTATGACACCACATTTCTCCTTGCTACCTTTCTGCTTTGCTGCCCTGTTGTTGGTAGCCTGCAAACAAGAAGCTTCTCAAAAAACGTCCCCGACGCAATCTCGTTATGCCACTACTGGCAAAATCGAGCGCTTCCACCCTTTGCTTGACAGCATCATCGCCTTCGATGCCAACATCGAAATACTGGCTGAAGGATTTGAATGGGCAGAAGGCCCGATTTGGATAAAGGATGGTGCCTTTCTCCTGTTCACCGATATTCCGCCCAACCGAATCATGCGCTGGAAAGAAGGGGAGGGGACGAGCATCTATTTGACACCTTCCGGCTATACTGGCAAGCAAACTCGCACGGGCGAGCCGGGCGCCAACGGATTGCTGCTTGACGGCAATGGCCTGCTCGTGCTTTGCCAACATGGCGACCGCCGCGTCGCTCGCATGAACGCGCCGCTCCAACAACCCCAACCCGAATTCACGACCCTCGCCGACCGATGGGATGGCAAGCGGCTCAACAGCCCTAACGATGCTGTCTTTGACAGTAAAGGCCGATTGTATTTCACCGACCCGCCTTATGGTTTGGAAAAACAAATGGATGACCCGTTCAAAGAAATCCCTTTTCAAGGGGTTTACCTGCTTCAACCCGATGGCACGCTGAACCTCTTGGTTGATTCGCTCACTCGCCCCAACGGTATCGCTTTTTCGCCTGACGAAAGGACGCTGTACGTCGCCAATTCCGACCCGAACAAAGCCATCTGGGTGGCTTACGATGTGCAGCCCGACGGGATGCTGGGCCATGGCCGCTTGTTTCACGATGCCACCTCCAAAGTGTCGAAGGAGATGCCCGGTCTGCCAGATGGCCTCAAGGTCAATGCACAAGGAATCATATTCGCCACAGGGCCGGGAGGTGTGTGGGTTTTTCATCCAGACGGAACGATACTCGGCAGGATAGACACTGGGCAGGCAACTTCCAACTGCGCTTTTGGCAATGAGGGGAAGGCGCTTTACCTCACGGCGGACGACTACCTGATGCGGGTTTGGCTAAAATAAAAAAAGTCGCACCTGTGGGATAGGTGCGACTTCTGTTCTCTTGTTTTCCCCTTGGGTTGGTACAGGGGCTTATGGCAGATTGACAGCCTTTGCTTGCGGCTGTGGTCGTTCTTTTTCGAGCTTGACTGGTTCGGGGATGCGCGGTTGGTTCGAGGACTCCTCGCTCGTGTAGAGGTACAAAAGGGCTGCAAGAGCAAGGTGGAGGGCGATGGCCAGCACCAAAGCGTGGCGTCGGCTTTGGCGCTCGTTGCGTTCTGCGAGGTAGTGTGACATGATAGAAAAAAAGTTTAACTGGTTAATTGTTGGGAAAAACAAAGCGTGAACGATGGAACTCATAAAATTAGTTCATCGCCAGGTGGGTGACATCTGTTAAAAGTATCATAAAAAGTCACGCAAGGCCGCATACACCAAGTCAACGGGTAGTCCCATCACATTCTGAAATGTGCCTTCAATCCGGGTGATTTTACAGTGGCCAATCCAATCCTGCGCGCCATAAGAGCCTGCCTTGTCGAAAGGCTGCCAGATGCGGATGTAGTAGTCAATTTCCTCGTCGCTCAGTTCGGCGAACCAGACTTTTGTGATGCCTGCAAATACCTTTTCCCTTTCTTTTGCCAACAAGCAGACACCCGTGACGACGGTGTGTTGCTTGCCAGAAAGCTGCCGAATCATGCGAAAAGCATCGCCATAATCGCTGGGTTTGTTGAAAATGGCATTGTCCAAAATGACGACCGAATCGGCGGCCAACACAACTTCGCGTGCTTTTATCAGATGTGCCGCCGCGTGGGCTTTGCGTTGGGCCAGCCACGGGGCCACCTCCGTCGGAGGCATTTCCGGGGGGAAACTTTCATCCACATCAAACGCTTGCACCGAAAAATCAAAGCCCGCCTCCTGCAACAGTTGCTTGCGACGCGGGCTTTGAGAAGCGAGAATAAGGGGGCGGGAAAAATTGAGCATCAAAAAATTCAACCTTTATGGCTTATGGCGCTGCTTTGGCGGCTTCAATCATCAGGCTCAACTCCTCCACCAGTGCATCGGCGCTGCCGCTGTAGCCGATGCTTTTGAAGCGGATTTTACCCTTTCCGTCCACCACAAACTTGGTGGGGATGCCTGACACGCCAAACGAAGTGACCACTTTGTTGTCGTTGTCCATCAACACATTGAAAGTGTATCCGTTGTTCTTGATAAATTCATTGGCGTTTTTCTCTTTTTCCGCGACGTTTTCCCAAGTGTCCACAAAAACGAAGGCCACGTTGGGGTCGCTCTGATATTTGTCCACAGCCTGCTGCATACCGGGGAAAGACGCTTTGCATGGGCCGCACCATGTTGCCCAAAAGTCAACGACGACCACCTTGCCACGCAGTTTTTCGAGGCTGACCGTTTCGCCTTTCAAGTTTTTCAGCGTGAAGGATGGGGCAGGCTCGTCGAGCATTTTTTTCAATAACTCTTCCCTGCGATTGTTGTGCGCGATGCGCTCCAACGATGCCAGATAGACCGCATAGCCGGTGCTGGATTTGTCTTCGGCGAGATATGCTTTCTGGAACTGTGCTTTCATCTTCGCGCTGGCCGCGCCTTTTAGGATGAATCCTTCGAGTTGATGACGGAGGTCGGGCGAGCCTGCGCGTTCGAGGTAACCCGTGAAACGCTCATTGAAGTCCATGTTGCCGTACTCGTTGATGGCCACTGCCTCTGCTTGATATTCGGAGGCTTTGAGCGGGTCGCCAGTCTTGTCGAGTATGTAGGCGTAGGTGTCGGCGTACATGGCGTAAGTATTCTTGCGCCTGTCGTCCCATGCTTTTTTGGTCAAAACCGCGGGCTTGGCATCGGTAGGGGCTGTGATTTCTCGCTTTGCCCATGTGGCGGCTTCGGCGGCCAATTTTTGAGCCATTGCCAAATCCTCGCCCTTTTCAGCCAATTCCCATGCGATGTTGTTGTAAACGTTGGCACGCTGCGCGGCAGAAGTCTTGGCTGCTACGGCGCTGAATGCTTGCCAGCTTTTTTGTTCGCCCAACTGACCCAGTATTTGTGCGTACTGCTGTTCCAGCGCGTTTTTTTCCTCGTCGTTTTTTGGCGGAAAATCTTTCTTGAACGCATCCAGCAATGCTTCTCGCTTGCTCAGGTCGGACTCCGTGCTGGCCGCTCGGAATCGGTCTTGGCGGGCGGCAGCGTCTGGGAATTTTGACTTGAATTTTTCTCGCGCCGCGGTAGCTCTGCTCGTTTCTTTAAGACGGTTGTAGGTGTTGATGAGCGAGTTCAGGTCGTTTTCCGATAGGCCGGGGTTGTTTTCCATTTCTTCCAACACTGCCAGCGCCTCTTTCTTGCCGTCGTCGCCGCGTTTGGCTCGCAGTGTGGCGTTGACGTATGTATTGAAATACTTTTTCTTCAAGTCGGGGCGTGCGACGAAGGCTTGATTGAGCCAGTCGAGCGCCCATTCGGGTTGGTTTTCCAAGTCGAGCAAGCGTCCCCAATCGGAAAACAGAACGGCCTGTGCGGCAAGTGCCTCCGGCATCGGATGCTTCGAGGCATCGCACATTTGAATGAAATAGCCTTTGCGCTGGTTGTTGTCGCGCCGTTCGCCAGCCTGTATCACGATGCCCGCCACCAATGCTTGAGGGTGTGAGGTGTAGGTGCCAACGACGCGATTCCCCTCGCTGCGCAAGTCCAACTCTTTCAATTCGGGGGTCTTTTCCACATATTCCAACACCAGCATTTCAATCTTTTCCGCGTCTTTCAACGGGCCTCCGAGCCAGTTGTACTCAATGCGGATCGCTTCTCCGGGCTTGGGTTGCGCGGGCGTGATTTTTAAGTTTGCCCAGTTTGATTGAGCTGCGAGCGAGCAGGGTAGCAGGAACGCGAAAAGAAGGAGGGGGTTTCTCATAGCAAAGGAAATTTTAAAAATTCGGACAGACGATGCGTGCCCGGCGCTCGCCGGGATGGAAGTAGCTCAGCGAAATCTCAAACGCACCGCGAGAGTTGTTCGCTGCCGTGAGGCTGGAAGTGGTGATGTCGTAGCTGAGGCCAAGTGTCCATCGGTTGAGTTCGAGCATACCGACGATGGTGATGGCATCCATTTGCAGGCCGCTGTCCAATTTGTTGCCAAGCCTTGCCCACGCGCCCGCACGGAGTGCCAGCTCGTTCAAGTCATTGTTGGAATAGCGAAAGTTTACCCCAAAATCAGTTTCAAAGGCAGGGCCTTGTTTCATCACAAGCACTCCGGGCAGGGCGCTAAAATTGTCGGTGAGCGGAAATTGCCCCCCTGCGTGACCCGACCAGCGCGAATAGAGGGTTTCTTGGTCGTCGTCGTTGAGCGAGATGGCTGGGGAGTTGATGTGGTGCAAGGCGCCTCCGGCATAGAGGAAGCCGTCGGTGCCAAACAACACATACCACAGTAGCCCCGCATTGAAATCAAGGTATGCTTTAGAGTTGGCGTTGGCGTTAGGCTCGCCGTTGGAGAGGTCGGTGTTGGGGCGTTCGTTGGCGCTGTCAAATTGACGGCTGAACCACAAACGACTCCAGTCAATCGAGTTTTGCCCTAACCCCAGTTGGGCACCTGCCGATAGGTAGTTTTGCGCGCGATAACGCCCGCCCGTGAGCTGCTTGAGAAACGCGCCCCCGATTTGTGCCTTGTTTTGCACGAAGCGTGCCGTGCCGGCCTCGTCGTGCATGGCACCGATGCCAAAGGCTGCGTAGTCGTCGCGCCCTACTTCAAAACGCGCGTCAAAGGCTGCCGCGTAGGTACGGAACGGCACGGGGTTGAGAAAACTGCTCCATTGGTCGCGGTAGTTGGCTGTGACGCGCCAGCGGCCGTTGAAAAGCCCTGTCATGGCAGGGTTGAGGTTCCAAGGGGAAGCGTAGAACTGGGAGAAACGAGGGTCTTGGGCGGATGATTGGTCGAGGAGCAGAATTAGGAAGGCGAACAGCAGAATCGGTTTGGAAAATTGCCTCATGGTGGATGATGTGTAAGTGTGATTAGAATTTCGAGGCGAAAAAAACGGATTATTTTTTGATTCGCCTTCATCCAAATTGTTTTTGTCAAAAGGAGGCACTCTTTGGAGGAATGTGTGCTCGTCTCGCACAACTGTTTTTGACGGGATTGGCAGGTTTTTTCACGCCCGTTTTGAATCGGGGTGCCCTGTCAATCCCGTCAAAAGTCCTCTTTATTTCACCCACTGCCCGTTTTTCATTTTGAAAGCGGAGGCGCGCACCTTGAGGATATTGGTCAGCGGGTTGTCGTTGAGCACTAGAAAACTGGCTTCGTAGCCCTCCTCGATTTTGCCGATTTTTCGCTTGGGAAAAATGGCTCGCGGGGTGTTTTCGCAGAGGGTTTTCAAGACACTTGCCTCATCGAGGCCGCCAAGTAGGTGCCAGTAGTTGAGTTCGGCTCTGCCGCCGCGTTGCGGGTCGTCGGAGCCAAGCACCACGTTCACTTTGTTGCTGAAAAGGCGCTTGAGGGTGTTGGTGTGGAAATTCTGCACGGCTGGGCGCGGTGTGGCTGATTGCGCGTGAGAGAACAAAGTGGCTACGGCCGTTTTTTTCTTTGCCAAGAGTTGTAAGTCGGCATCAGTGAGCTCGTATTGCTTTACGTCGCCGGTGCCGTCCCAATTGTGGCCGGGAAGATTGGCGAAGCCATCCACACCGAGTTTGAGGCCGAGTCGAACGTCCTCGACGGTCTCCACATGGGCCCACACGGGCAGTTTGGCCTTGTGGGCTTTTTTGACGACGGCCTTGGCCACATCGGGGGTAAGCCCCCTGTTTTCTTTGCCGCCACTACGCTGGCTATCAAGCAGGTATATTGAAATGACACCGGGTTTTTGGGTCATTATTTTTTCCCAGTTCTTGTCGAGGGTTTGTTTGCTGTCAATGAACCAATACCCATCGCCGAGCATCTTGCTGGAGGCGCGGAGCGATTCGTAATTCTGAGCGATGGCCTCTGGGTTGCGGAAACCCTGCGCGGGAGCCTCGTATTTGACGAAAGGGAAACCCAGGGTGCAAGTGATGCCGCCGTTGGCAAAAACCGCATCGGGTGCGCCGGGTTTGTTGAGCAAGGTCTGTGTTTTGGCGCGTCCCTCTTGCGTGTTGGAAAGGATTTGAAGATAGAAAGAGCCTTCATCGGTGTAGATTTTTACCATGTTGGCTGCCGAAGGGTTGTCGGCCACGTTTGAGCAGAACACGTCGCCCATGGGTGGTATGACATAACGATTGAGCAAATCAACGACCGAATCAACTTTTGCGGGTGCTTTTTTGCTGAGCAAGCCATTTGTCACATACCAAGTGCCGGGCGTAAAATCTTTGCCGTTGTACCAGCTGCCGTTTGTCAACTCGTAGTTTTTTTGAGCGTAAACAGTGGGCAAAATCAGGGCAAAAAACAAGAAGGGAAGTAGCGCTTTCTTCATGAGAAAAAGTCAGGGCAGAGCCGATTTTTTTTGAAAATGAGCGGCAAAAATAGCAATGCACCCCACACCCATTGGTAGGTTAACAAACTATTCAATGCCGAAAGTACACCTTGATTTGTCGATACTAGTCAGATGTCCGTGATTGATGTCGTGGTTTTGAACAGATTGCGCTTTTCACCGTGCTCAAAACTTGGCGGTGCGAAGTGTGAAAGCCCAAATGCGTGAGGCGGTTGAGTGCCTATCGCTTTTTGTTTTCCAACCGACCCGCTCAACGTCCCGTCATTTGTTGCGCTACCTGCAAGTCTGCCTGTGCCTTGGCTGGTTGGCCGAGTTTGTTGTAAACAGCGCTTCGAGTCTGATAGGCCCTCGGGTATTGGGGATTGACGGCCAACGCCCTGTTCACGTCGTCGAGTGCTTCGTTGAGTTGGCCCGCTTGCAGATAGGCGTTGGCCCGGTTGTTCAGAATCATCGGTTGCACCTGTTGGGCAGCCGTTTTCAACGCCTCCGAATAATCGGTGATGGCCTCTTTGAGTTGGCCTGCGGTGTATCGCAGCAGGCCACGATTGACCAATGCTTCCACATAGTTGGGGTTCAGTTGAATGGCGCTGCCGTAATCGCGTATCGCGTTTTCCGGGTCGCCGGTTTTTTCGCGGGCAAACGCGCGGAAATAGTGCGCCTCCGCAGATTTTGGCTCCAGTTCGAGACTGCGTGTCAAATCGGGGATGGCCTCTTTCGGGCGATTGAGCATCACATGGCATTTGCCGCGATTGAGGAAGAGCTTCGGAGACGACAGCCCGGCCTTGATGGCATTGTTGAAGTCTTCGAATGCTTCGGGTATTTGCCGCATCTGAAAATACGCTTGCCCGCGGCCGTTGTAGGCCTCTATGGTGGTAGGGTCGTATTTCAGCGCCTCGGAGTAGTGCCGGATGGCCCCCTGAAAATCGAGACCGAGCAGTTGGTTGTAGGCCAAATTGCACTGGCAAAGCGCCGATTCGGGTGTTTTTTCCGTGCAATTATTGAATAGGGCCACGCCATTTTCCCAGACGGCTGTTTGTTTGAACGCAAGAAAGCCTAACACGGCGGCCAGCGCCACCATGATGCCATTGCGGATTTGCGCTTTTGTTTTTTCCAAAAAAACACCTGCTATGAAGAACAGGCCCACGCAGGAAAGGTAAACGTATCGGTCGGAGCGGAGTTCGAAGCTGCCCACCGTTCGGAAGGGCAGCATCACCGCAAGCGGCAACAGATAAAGCCCCACGCCAAGCAGCAGATTGGGTTGGTCGCGCCATTTTTTCCAAACAAAAAAAGCAAGCGCAATGAGCACAAGCGGCGCAGCATAGTACGTCCAATCCCATGCGCCGCCTATTTTGACAAAGGGGTATGAAATGGAAAACCCAAAAGGCAAAAGCATTTTCACGGGGTAGAACAAAAGGGTTTGGCACACCATGAAAAAACGGTCGAGCGCGGTGAAAGCTGCTGAGGTGGCCTCAATGTCGTGACCTTCTTGCTCCCGCGTCACAAAAGTGTAGAGGCCGAAAGCAAGTGCGATGGCAAAATACGGGACTTTACTTAGCCAAGATTTCCCCAATTGGTTTTTCCAGCTCAAATAATAATCTATCGCAACGAGTACGAGTGGCAACGTGACGGCGGCGGATTTCGACAAACAGGCAGCCGCAAACGCCAGGAGCGACAAGCCAATCCAGGTTGTGGCGGAGGAGCGTCGCCAGTGCAGATATGCCAGCACGCTACAGAGATAAAACGTGGAAAACAGGACGGTGCTCAGCGCGGCGGCCCAGCTCACGGCTTCCACTTGCACGGGATGCACGGCAAACAACAATGCCGCGAAAAACGCTGCCCAGTGTTTGTTGGTCAGTTGCTTGAGTAGGGTGAATACCAGCGTCGCGTTGAGTGCATGAAGGACGAGGCTGAGCAAGTGATAGCCCCACGCCTCTTGCCCCGAAATGAGGCTGCCGACCCAATAGGCCATCCACGAAAGCGGGGCGTACATGCCGAGATTTTGGCCAGAGAAGAACTTGGCGAGTGATGGATTTTGCAGGGTGTGGTTGTAAAGAATGGCCTTGTCGTCGTCGAAAAAAACCAGCCCATTGTCAAGCGAGGCGGCATAGACCGCCACGACTGCGGCTACCAATATCAATTGTGGCAACCACGGGCGCTCGAACAAGGAGGTTCCGACCGCGACGGTGGCTTTGGCCACAGCGGGTGTTTTTACCGACGGAGGAGCAGGCGCAGAGGCTGCTTTCTTATTTTTCTTTGCCATAATTTCTGGTAGGGAGCGCGTCTATTTGTTTCCCGGTTTTTTGGGCGTGTTGGGTTCTTCGTAGTCAATTTTGCCGCCCCACATACGCATTTGCCCAAGCACCCAAAGCTGACGCTCGCGCACTTCCGCGGAAGGTTTTTCCACCTTTCTGACAATAGGGTTGGGCAGCACGGCTGCGAGCAGGGCGGATTCTTGGCGGTTGAGTTGTGCGGCATTTTTACCAAAAAAATATTTGGCCGCAGCCTCCGCGCCGTAGATGCCATCGCCGAATTCAATACTGTTGAGATACACGGTCATGATGCGTTGTTTGCTCCACAAGGTCTCTATGAGGAAAGTGAAATACACTTCCAATCCCTTTCGCAGCCAAGAGCGTTTGGGCCAGAGGAACACGTTTTTGGCTGTTTGTTGGCTTATGGTGCTAGCGCCGCGCTTGCGTTTGTGGGTTTTATTGTGGGTGTACGCTTTTTCGATTGCTTGAAAGTCAAAACCCGTGTGTTCAAGAAAATACTGGTCTTCAGAGCAAACAACGGCGAGCTGGAGATGGGGCGATAGCGCATCGAGCGGAACCCATTGGTGGCGCAGGCGCACGCTGCGGTCGCCGTCCCAAGCTTGTTCCCAGCATCGAATAAGCATCAAGGGCGTGAGCGGCACCGGCACGACGGCGTAGAGCAGCGTGAATCCAATAGTGAGGCCGAAAAACCACAGCGTCAGCCGGAGCAACAAGCGTCGGAAGTATTTGCCCCACAGGAGTTTGCCGCTTTCATCTCGAGGGATGGAGCGGTACCAGCGTCGGAGCATTCGGGCAATGAAATTCACAGGCAAAGTGGTGATGTGGCGGGCAAAAGTAAGGATTCGTTCGGAACAGAATTTTTTGAAAAACCAAACATTGATTTAAGTGTTTTAATCCTAAATTTTTAAACAACAAAGTCATGCCTGTCCGAATCATTCCGAAAGAACAACAAGGCTACGGCGCTTTCAATGGCGGCGAGATTGTTGAGAACAAACCCATTGGCTTCCCGCAAGACCATTCGAGTGTGCGGCCTTATTCCAACCTTTTTTATTGGGCGCACGCAAAAGCCGTGACCGACAGCACCATCGGGCTGCACCCGCACCAGGGTTTCGAAATCTGTTCCTTTGTCCTGAAAGGCGAAATCCGCCACTACGACACCAAACTGAAAGAATGGCGACCTTTGAAAGCAGGCGATGTGCAAATCATCCGAGCCGGTAACGGCATCAGTCATTCTGAATTTCTTGCCAAAGACGGCGAGATTTTCCAAATCTGGTTCGACCCAGATTTGAGCAAAACCCTCGAAAAACCCGCCACCTACGATGACTACAAATCTGCTGATTTTCCAGTGAAAACGGTGAACGACGCGACGGTAAAAACGCTCGTCGGCGCTGGCAGCCCGTTTCGCATGGACACGCCGGGCGTAGAGGTTCTTCAAATTGAAATGGAAAACGGCTCCTATTCACTGCCTGCCGAAAAAGGGAAAATCTACTCGGCCTACGTCATTGAAGGCGAGGCTTTGTTCAACGGTGAGGATGCCAAAGAGTCGGATTTTGTGCAAATCACGGATGCTTCGAACATCGAACTTCAGACCCTCTCAGGTGCCAAAGTCTTCATCATCGCTTCGCCCGAAAACCCCGGCTACCGGACGTATGGGCAGTTGAGGAGAGTAGGGTAATCAGGGGTCATTAGGGGTCATTGAGGGTCATTAAGGGTCATTTTTGCTATTTTTCAATGACCCCTAATGACCCTTAATGACCCCTAACACCCCTTCACATCCCCATGGCTTTCAGAAATTCCTCGCTACTGGGCTTTATTTTGGAAGCGAAAAAATGGGTGAGATTGCCCTGCTCATCGAGGACGTATTTGCAAAAGTTCCACGACGGCTCCTGGCTGTTCCAGCCGTTTTGCGCGGGGTCGGTCAGCCACTGATAGACGGGCGATTTGTCCGCGCCTTTCACTGCTACTTTTTCAAACATCGGGAACGTCACCCCATAGTTTTTTTGACAGAAACTTTTGATGTCCTCCGCCGAGCCGGGTTCCTGACCGCCAAAGTCGTTGCATGGGAAACCCAGCACCACGACTTGGTCTTTGCTTTCGGCATAAAATTTCTCCCAATCGGCGTACTGAGGCGTGTAGCCGCACTCGGAGGCTGTGTTCAGCACAATAATTTTTTTTCCGCGAAATTGCTCGAAGGAGACGGGCTGACCGTCCAACGAGTTGACGGTGAAACTGTAGAAAGAAGTTTTGGTAGAATCTGCAACGGTTGTTTGCATGGGACGGGCGAGGGTTTTGCTGCGAATGGAGTTGTAGGTGAAGGCGGCTGCGCCAAGAAGCAACAGCGCGGCTGCGAGTATCCAAAGCATTTTGCGCATGGCTTGAATTTTTTTTGCAGGACAAACAAGCGGCGTGGCGAAGTGTTCGCTCGGAAACACGATTCCCCCTTTTTGAACGTTTTTTCCCTCAAACAACCTTCCTTTTATGAAAAAACATCTTTGCACCCTCCTCTTGTTCAGCCTTGCCGTTGGCCTGAATGCACAAAATCTCCCCATCAAACACGTCACCATTTTCAAAAACGGAAAATCCCTGCTCTTTAAGTCAGGCAAAGTTCAGGCGAAGAATGGTCGCCACTCCATGGCTGAACTACCCGACGCCCTGTTCGGCACTTATTGGGTGGCTGGCGACGAGTTGTCGTCGGTGTTCACCGTGCAGGACTCGGTAAATATTTCCGACCCAATCGTCAACACAGGCGATATTCTTCGCAAAAACCTCGGCAAAAAAGCGGTTTTTTATGTCGCAGGAAGTCACGAGCGGGGCGATATGACCATCATAGGCGTTGGGGAGCGGTTGATGAGAGGGCAAAACGGGGCGGAATACCTCGTGGTGAAAACAGAGTCTGGCGCTTGGGCGACGATTCAAACGAACCAAATTCGGCGCTTCGATTTTTCCGATGCCCCAGATTTCAATATTTCGGCCAAGAAAGCCCAAAAACGCCTCGATTTGAATTTTAAAACCCAAAAGGCCGAGCAAGAAATCGGCCTCTCGTATCTGGTGAACAATCTCGGCTGGATGCCGGTGTATCGCCTCGAACTGCTCGACAAGACGAAAGGCCGCCTGTCGCTTCGCGCCGAAATCGCCAACGACGCGGAGGACTTGGGCGATGCCGAGCTCAGGCTGGCCGTTGGTATTCCGAATTTTACGTTCGCCAACAAAAAATCGCTCTTGTTCGACTTCGGCCCTGAGACAACGAGAGAAGATTTTGACCCTTACAGGGGAAACGCGATGTCAAGAATTTCCAGCCAATATTCTAATGCTTACCAAATCGCTTTTGACGCCGAGACCTATGAAGAGCGCGTCGTTCCGATGGAGGGTAGGCTTGACGGCTCGCAGGCGGAGGATTTTTATTTTTACTCCATCCGCCCCGGCAATTTCCCCAAAAACAGCCGCTATCAGTTCCCGATTTTTGAAACGGACGTTCAGCCGACGCATTTCTACGAGTGTAACCTGCCATCTTCCAACACGCAGCGCCCTTATTATTATCAGGAAAAAAGAAGCGGCCCGGAGGAGAAAATCCCCGTAACGCACTACGTCGAGTTCAAAAACATGACCAACTACCCGTGGACGACCGGCGCGGCCAATTTGCTCTCACAAAGCAAAGCGGGGCTGCAACCTCTGAGTCAGGATATGCTGCCATACACCGTGCCCGGCGCCACCTGCAAAGTGAAAATCGCGCAAACCCCCGAAATAAAAATCACCCACGGCGAAGGCGACGTGGACCGCGTGGAGAACGCTAAAAAGTTTTTCAGCACGACCTATGACAAGGTGAAAATAGAGGCGCAAGTGCTTGTCGTGAACTACAAAACCGAGCCGGTGACGCTCAAAATCTGCCGCAGCATCGAAGGCACGCCATTGAAATCCGAGCAAAAATGGACGCTCAAACAAGAGCAGGCGACGCTTCGGGTGAATCCTTCGTACAACCTCGAATGGGTCGTCGAACTCAAACCCGGCGAGGAGCGCAAATGGACATATTCCTACGAGGTGTTCGTGAATATGTGATTGAGTTTTTGACAGGATTTACATGATTCACAGGAAAAACGACTTGTAAAAATCATGTAAATCCTGTCAAACAAACCTACCCCTCGCTCGTAAACGAAAACCTGATTTTGGGAAAATTTTCTTGCGTCGTTTGCCAAGACTCTGTTCACACTTTTCCAACATTCAGAAACACGCCGTTCAAATGGTCGAAATCAAAATCGGTAGTGAGTAATTGGGCGTCAAGTATGGAAGCGGTGGCAGCAATCCACAAGTCGTTTTTGCCCATGTTGCGAGCTGTGAGACTGAGTGGTTGGGTGGGCAATTTGTTCTGACTGAAAGCGTCTATTTCGGCATAGCGGTCGAGAATGTCTTCTGCGTCAATCGGGTTGAGAATATCCAACAGGGTCTCTAACTGTCGCAGTCTTTTTGCGCCCCACTTGGCTTGAATGGCCATAGACTTTAATTCGCCGAGCGAAACCACGCAAATCCAAATTTCATTGGCAGGATTGAAAGGGTCGAACATCTGCTCGACGCGGTACATCACTTCCGATTCGCGCAGATAGTGGACGACGATGTTGGTGTCGAATTGGTAAATCATTTGGTCAGCATGGCAAGCAGTTCTTCAACGGGTTCTTGGACATTCATTTCTCGTATGAGGTGCATGAAGGCTTCTTTGTCATGTCCTTTGAATCCACGTTGCCGTTTTATGGCTTCGGGGTCGGTCTTTTTCGGCATGGGTCTGCGATATTTTCGGATGCGTTCCTGTCGCGCCTTGATTTTGCGAAGCGTCTCTTCCAATTGAGCAAATTCCTGCTCGTCGCTGATTTGCGACACCTCTTGGATAAGTTCTTGTTTGCGTTCGGCCAAGTTGTGCATAAGCACCTCCTTTTTTAAATCTTTGTGCAAATATAGGGCATCTTGTCGAGCCTTTCACCCTTCACTCGTAAACGAAAACCTGATTTTCGGAAAGTTCTCCTGCGCCGTTTGCAGAATCCACGGGGTTTCGGCAAGGAAAACCAACTGCCCCTCGCTGTCTTTGGCGATGTCGCGTTTGCGGCGCTCGAGGAATTCTTCGAGCGCCTTCGGGTCGGTCGCGCTCACCCAGCAGGCTTTGTGCAGATTCACGGGTTCGTAGCGGCATTTCGCGCCGTACTCGCTTTCGAGGCGGTGCTGGATGACCTCGAATTGCAGTTGACCCACCGTGCCGATGATGCGCCGACCGTCGCTCTGGCGAGTGAACATTTGCGCCACGCCCTCGTCCATGAGTTGGTCGAGACCTTTGGCAAATTGCTTCTGTTTCATCGGGTCGGCGTTCTCGACATAGCGGAACTGTTCGGGCGAAAAAGAGGGAATCCCTTTGAAATGCAGCATTTCGCCCTCCGTCAGCGTGTCGCCGATTTTGAAATTGCCCGAATCGTAGAGACCCACCACGTCGCCGGGGTAGGCCTCTTCCAGCAAAGTCTTTTTCGAGGCCATGAACATCGTAGGGTTGGGAAATTTCATGTCGCGCCCCAGCCGGATGTGGCGGTAGTTTTTGTTTCGTTCAAACTTGCCGGAGCAGATGCGCAGGAAAGCGATGCGGTCGCGGTGGCGTGGGTCCATGTTGGCAAAAATCTTGAACACGAAGCCGCTCATTTTCGGCTCTTCCGGCTCCACGAGGCGTTCTTCGGCCTCGCGCGGGAGTGGGGTAGGGGCGATTTCGACGAAACAATCCAAAAGTTCTTTCACGCCAAAATTATTCACCGCCGAGCCGAAAAACACGGGGCAAATCGCGCCCGATTGGTAGTCCTTGATTTTGAAAGGCGGATAGACGGTTTCGATGACTTCCACGTCGTGGCGCAGTTCGCGGGCGGCGCTTTCGCCGATGTGTTTTTCCAAATCGGGGTTTGCGAGGTCTTCAAACACAATGATTTCCTCGTCCTCCTGCTTGCCGTGCGGGTTGAACAGCACGAGTTTCCGCTCGTACAAATTATACACGCCTTTGAACCTTTGCCCCATGCCAATCGGCCACGAAAGAGGACGCACTTTCACATCTAATTTTTGCTCGATTTCGTCCAGCAAGTCGAACGCATCTTTGCCCTCGCGGTCCATTTTATTGACAAAGAAGATGAGCGGCGTGTCGCGCATCCGGCAGACTTTGGTAAGTTTTTCGGTCTGCTTTTCCACGCCGTTCGCCACGTCCACCACCACGATGGCCGAGTCAACGGCAGTCAAAGTCCGGTAAGTGTCTTCAGCAAAATCCTCGTGGCCCGGCGTGTCCAAGATGTTGATTTGCAAGTCTCTGTACTCGAAACCCATGACCGAGGTACTCACGGAAATACCGCGTTGCCGCTCGATTTCCATAAAGTCCGACACGGTGCTTTTTTTGATTTTGTTGCTTTTCACCGCGCCGGCGGTCTGGATGGCGCCGCCAAACAGGAGCAGTTTTTCGGTCAAAGTCGTTTTGCCCGCGTCGGGGTGGGCGACGATGGCGAAGGTGCGGCGGCGATGGAGTTCTGAAAGGAAATTGGACATGAACGAAATGGTCAATAAGGGTCATTAAGGTCATTCGGAGTCATTATTTTGAAATCAATTTTTGAAAAAAGACTTCAATGACTTCTTCGAATGACTGATAATGACCTTTTCAAAAACGGGCGCAAAAGTAGGCAGAAGCCGGAAGTTTCATTTGATACCACGAACTATTCTGAGAGAACTTTACTTTTGCCTCCAATGAAAGATAAATTCAAGGAATCGTTGGAAACCTGCTTTACAGAGTTCTTCTCTCTTGTCTCGACAGATACTGGCGAGTGGACAGTCAAAGGTTTCATTGACCTTTACAAAAACATTTACACGATTTCGATTGACACGAAGGTTGTTTCCAAGATTATCGAGTTGATGATTTTCCCTGTGATTGTCAAGTTTGCTAAGGAAAATGACTACGAACTTGTTCTTTCTGCGCATCAAAATCATTACCCCGATTTGACCTTCATTCATGGAAAAAACCGAGAAAAAATCGCCGTTGACCTGAAAAGCACTTACCGGGTCAACAGCGAAAAAGTGAACGGAATGACTTTGGGGGCTTTCACAGGCTACTTTCGCAATCGGAATTCGAGCAAAAACATCTCGTTCCCGTACAATGATTATTCGAAGCATTACATTCTGGGGGTGCTATATTCTGCTTCGGAAAACGAAATTGATGAGCGCATACACTATTCGATTGATGACTTGCCAAACATTGCCTCCGTCGTGAGGGACTTTGACTTTTTCATTCAGGAAAAATGGAAAATTGCCATAGACCGCCCCGGTAGCGGCAATACCAAAAACATCGGCTCCACAACCAGCATCAAAGAGTTGAAAAACGGCACAGCGCTTTTCACAAAAATAAAAAACGGCCAGCAGGTCTTTGATGATTACTGGATGAACTACCTAACGACTGACATGGCAAAAGCCATTGGGCTGGAAAAACCGCATTACAACAACCTCAAATCGTACTTGACTTATAAAGGAATCAACCATGAGTAAACTGCCCCGTCATATCGAAAAAGTAGGAGTTCCGCCGGTGAAGTGCCAAGGCATCAAGACAAAATTGGTCAACTTCATCGCGGAAAATATTGAGTGGGACGGAATGGGCAAATGGATTGAGCCGTTTCTCGGTTCGGGCGTGGTGTTGTTCAACATTCAACCCGAACGCGCATTGGTTTCTGACACCAACAAACACATAATCAATCTGTACCAGCAGATTCAAAGCGGTCAAGTTGACGAAGTTTTGGTAAAAGAATATTTGAAAGAAGCAGATGAAAAATTGAAAAACGGCGGGCAAGACTACTACATGGAAGTTCGGAAAAGATTCAATCAAACAGGCTCACCGTTGGATTTTTTGTTCCTCAATCGCAGTTGCTTCAACGGCATGATGCGCTTCAATTCAAAGGGTGAATACAACGTCCCTTTCGGCCACAAACCCGAACGTTTCGCCCAAGCCTACATCACAAAAATAGTCCACCAAATCTCTTGGGTCAAAAAGATGATGAAAGGCCGGGATTGGACATTTGAAGTTGCTGATTGGCGAATGACCCTTTTAAAAGCCAGAGCAAATGACTTCGTTTATCTCGACCCTCCCTACATCGGGCGACATACCGACTATTTCAACCAATGGACAGAAAAAGATGCCGTCGAACTGGCAGAACTGGCGCAAAAACTGCCTTGCGGATTTGCCCTTTCCATGTGGCTCGAAAACAAATACCGCAGAAACGACCACATTGACAACTTTTGGAACGGCCTCGAAATCAGAACTTTCAACCATTTTTACCACCTCGGCTCATCCGAAGATTTGAGAAATGAAATGCAAGAGGCCTTAGTTTTGCCGGCCGCTCATTTGCGCAATAATGACCAGCTGCTAAAGCGGAAAACGACGATGGTTCAATTTCAACTGTTCGAGTAAACGGTTCTAAATGGGTATAAAGGGGTGACCGTTCTAAACTCCCTGTAACTTCGCCCCAACATGAACTTCCTCTCCATCGGCCACACTTGTCACGACCGCCTCGACGCTCGGAATATTTTGGGCGGCACGGCCTCCTATTCCAGTTTGGTAGCCCAAAAACAGTTAGGCTTGAAAACCAGCATCCTCACGAGCGTCGGCAATGCATTCTGATGTTTCAAATTGAGACCGAAAATTAGGTATTGGCTCATAGACGGGGTGACAATTGAGTTTGTCTTCAAATGGAATAAAAAATTATCTGTCTCGAACGAATGTCAATTCAAACCAACGCAATGACAGGCTGACTTTTGTCTCAGTTTTTAAACAAGACCCAGCAAACATTGCTGAACAAAATTGGTAAACACTATGAAAAGGACATTTTTGTTTTTCGTCATTGCATCCATCATACTGTCTTCCTGCGCCGACGACGGACGCCGATTGCTGCTGAAAGCTGTTTTCCCTGAGGTCGAAATCACCTGCGACACCACAGGCAAAATCTCCCCTGCGGGTTTTTCGGCACTTGAACCCGGCTGGATGCTGTCGTCTGTGCGCTTAACCAATGGTTCCTGCGCACTCTTCACCACCCCCGATGGGGTAGCGTGGTATGATGTGCAGACTGGCACCACGTTGGGACGGGCAAACTCCACCAATGCCCGGAGGGTTTTTTCCAGCGCCACCCGATTGTATTCAAACGGCGATTTGGCCTGTGCCGCCTCAAGCGCCGCTGTCGTTGCCATGAACACGAGCACAGGCCGCTTGGCTTGGGAACTCAATTTGCCCGATTGCACCCTCGACGGCAAATCTCTCACGGGAATAGGTTCAAGTTTTTTTGTGGCAGGCAAAATCATGGATGCCAACGGCAGACATTTTGAGACGCTTTATAAAGGCTCGCTTGCCTCGTCGGCGGATTTCGGCGAATACATCACCCCAAAATATAGCCGTCAAGTGTATACGCATTGGTGCGGTTATGGAAGAGTGGCCAAGTTGGCCACATGGGCGGATTCCGACAACAAAGAATACCTGATTGTGATTTTCATGGAGCCAACAGACGAATACAAGACGTTGACTTTCATGGGGCTTTACGACATCGCCCATCAGAAGTGGGTGTACGAACGCAAGCAACTCAATGCGCAGCCCTCCCATTATTCCGTCAATGATGTGGCGGTGGCGAATAGTGGCCTTTCCTACATCCTTTTGCTTGATGAAATTTTGGCGTTGGATATACTAACAGGGACGATTAAGGCATCCGCCAAACTGCCTGTTGGTGAGTATGGAGCCTTTGTGCATGGCGAAAAGGTCTGGGCAAATCAACAACTGATGCTGGTAAAAACGAGTGGGCAAGACATTGTTGCCTACGATATGGCCACGCTTTCTCGACGGTACAGATTGCGACAGGCCGCAAGTCCATACACTCACACGGATTTCCAACTTGGCCTGCTCGTTACTTCAAAATACAATGAATGCACCGTATTCGATATTCACACCGGGCAGTTGCGAATGTTGGTTTCGCCCCCTTGCGAAGGCAACCAGCCTGCTCGTTTGAACGATGCCGCTGTTTGCTGGAAGAACGCATCGGGGGACACTCAACTCGCCCTGACGAGTGATTCTAATATCTACAGGTACCAACTTCCTTAGCGGTACTTTGAACAAGTCGTTGCATCGGTGGCGGTGGGGATATGGCAATTCTTTTCCGAGAACTCCTACTTTTGCCGCGAGTTGGCCCAATTTCAACTGTTCGACTAAATGCAAAAAATTCTTGTCGCCAATCGGGGCGAAATCGCCCTTCGCATCATGCGCACCGCCCGCCGCATGGGCATCCGCACGGTCGCCGTGTATTCGGAAGCCGACCGCAATGCGCCACACGTCCGCTTCGCCGACGAGGCCGTGTTGCTCGGCCCCGCGCCCTCAGCCCAGAGTTATTTGCGAGCGGAAAAAATCATTGAAGCAGCCAAAAAACTCGGCGTGGACGGCATTCACCCCGGCTATGGTTTTTTGAGCGAAAATGCCGCCTTCGCCCAAATGGTGACGGATGCAAGCATCACTTTCATCGGGCCACGCCCCTCCAGCATAGAGATGATGGGCAGCAAACTTGCCGCCAAGGAAGCCGCCAAAAAATTCAACGTGCCGATGGTGCCGGGCATAGAGGAAGCCATCACCGATGTGGAAATGGCAAAGGAAATCGGACGGCGCGTCGGCTACCCGATTTTAATCAAGGCCTCCGCGGGTGGGGGCGGCAAAGGAATGCGAATCGTGGAACGCGAGCAGGATTTGAAAGAGCAGATGGAACGCGCCATTTCCGAAGCAGTCTCCGCCTTTGGCGACGGCTCGGTTTTCATCGAAAAATACGTCACTGGGCCGCGTCACGTCGAAGTGCAAGTCATGGGCGACACGCATGGCAACATCGTCTATCTCTTTGAACGCGAGTGCAGTATCCAACGTCGCCACCAAAAAGTCGTGGAAGAAGCGCCCTCTGCCATCCTGACCCCAGTGTTGCGCAAGGCAATGGGCGAGGCCGCTGTTCGGGTGGCTCAGGCCTGCGATTATGTGGGGGCTGGCACGGTTGAGTTTCTCGTGGATGCCGAGCGCAATTTCTATTTTTTGGAAATGAACACCCGTCTCCAAGTGGAGCATCCCGTGACGGAGATGATTACGGGTCTCGATTTGGTGGAATGGCAAATCCGTGTGGCGCGTGGCGAGAAACTACCTTTCTCGCAGGATGATTTGCGCATCAATGGTCACGCGCTCGAGCTGCGCGTCTATGCCGAAGACCCCCTCAACAATTTCCTTCCGTCAGTCGGCACACTTGTCAAATACCGCATCCCGACTGGCCCCGACATCCGGGTGGACGGGGGCTACGAGGAAGGCATGGAGGTGCCGATTTATTACGACCCGATGCTTGCCAAACTGGTGGCGCATGGGGCCACCCGCGACGAGGCAATTCAGAAAATGAAAGAAGCCATAGCCGCTTACGAGGTGGAAGGCGTGGCCACCACTTTGCCTTTCGGCCAGTTTGTGCTCGACCACCCCGCATTCGTTTCCGCCGACTTCGACACGCATTTCGTGCAGCAGTATTTTTCGCCGGAAAAGCTTATTGAAAGCCAACAAGGCGCAGCAGAGGCAGCAGCCCTTATAGCGTTGAGGCTGCATTTGGAACACAAGCGGCAATTGAAGGTAGTGGAGCCGACAGAGAGCAGGTGGCGGGAGCGGGTGTGACGTGTCGTTTTTGGCCAAAGCAGGTATTTTGTCTCGCCAAGTACCTTTTTTATCGAAAATACTTTTTCCCTCGCAGCGTTTACGAGTTGCTTTGAACAACTTGTCATCGCTCTTGCTATGAAAACACTACAAGACTTTTTCCTTTTTTGCTCCGGTGTGGAGGTCTCCGTTTTGGAAAAATGCCCCACCGACCGCAACAAGTATGCTGGCATCGGCGCCACCGTTTTTTTCACGGGGGTGCTCGCGTTTTTCTCCTCCGGCTATGCGCTTTTCACCGTTTTCGATTCATATCCATTGTCCATTGCGTTTGGGTTGGTGTGGGGGCTGATGATTTTCAACCTCGACCGCTACATCGTGATGAGCATGAAAAGCAATGGCCAATGGTGGCGCGACCTGTTTGTGGCTTTTCCGCGTCTCGTGTTGGCTATCCTGTTGGCCATCGTGATTTCAAAACCGCTTGAACTGAAAATTTTTGAAAAAGAAATCCGCGCGGAGATGGTGCAGATGGAGCAAGAGGTTTTTAAACAACAAGAAGACCGCGTGCAGGAACGCTACCGTGCTCAGATAGAAGATTTGCGCACCCAAATCGCCGCGCTCAAAGGAGAAATCGCGGCAAAGTCCGCCGCCCGCGATTCGCTTGCTCAAGCAGCCGTGCAGGAAGCCGATGGCACAGGTGGCTCGCGCCAGCGCAATCTTGGCCCCATCTACCGCGCCAAAAAGGCCGAGGCGGAGCAGGCACAGGCAGAACTTGCCTACACCCTCACCGAAAATCAGCCACTTATCCGCGAGAAAGAACTGGCAGTACAGGCGTTGGAAGCAGCTGCGCAGCGCGATGTCGCCACACTTGACCGCTCCAAATACGATGGTCTTGCGGCTCGAATTGATGCGCTGTCGAGGTTGTCGGCAAAAAGCCTCGCCATCTTTTACGCCAGCATCTTCATCACCCTCTTGTTCGTCGCCGTTGAGACCGCCCCCATCGTGGTCAAGCTCATCTCTTACCGCAGCCCCTACGATTTTGTGTTGCATCAACAGGAGCACGTCTTTCAAATGGCCAACCTCGAACAAACAACCTTGCTGAGCAATCAAGTGAAAAACAAACTCAAGTTCGATACCGAGACGGGGATACATCGCGTGCAAGCCAACATCGCTGCCGAGAAGGCAGCAATTGACCAAAAACTGAAGGAAACTTTGGAAGGACTAAAAAATCGAGGGCTTGAATGGGAAGGGCAACCCTAAACTCGACCCCCCGTCCGCTGCGCTTGGCCGGGCAAGCCCTCAAACAACCCTCACGCCCAAGCGCACACCATCCCGCCCATGATGGCAAAGCAGACCATCCAAAAGCCTACATTCACAGCGATGTAGGCAAAGCTCCTTCGTTCGTGGAGCGCGATGGTGCCGCTCACGGGCAAGGCTAAAAAAATGCCCGCAATTAGCCCATGAAACGCGCCGTGGCGGAAAGTGCGAAAGTTGTGGCCGTATTTGTCCATGAATCCACTCGCAAATTGGGCTATTTCCGACTGTGGGTCCCGAAACCCCGGCTCATCCGCCAAGATGGAATAAAAACCAAGTTGGTGGATGGTGAGAGGCATCAAGGCGCTGGCCGCGAGCAGCCCAAACAAGTAAGTCAGCCCAAGCAACTTCACCATGTTGGCGCCCCGGGCGGGAGCCTCAGTCATGCTAGCGGCAGCCATCCATGTTCTTCCAAAAACTTTTGGGTGAAACCACGCGAAGCCTACCACAAGGGGTACCAATGCAGCGATAAAAAGGACATGCCAATTGAATTGCATAGAGAATTAGATTTTTGAATAGGGCGCAATATAAGAACCCCATCGGCAATTCGCATCTTTGCCCCCATGCTTGACCAATCGCCATTGCTCCTCAACGACGATTTTCGCTACGCGCTCGACGTGTTGGAAAAAACGGACAACTCTTTGTTCGTCACAGGCAAGGCAGGCACGGGCAAAAGCACCTTGCTCCAACTTTTTCGCAACACCACTAAAAAAAACTGTGCCGTGCTCGCCCCGACGGGCGTGGCGGCGCTCAATGTGCAGGGGCAGACTATTCATTCGTTTTTTGGATTCCCGCCCCGTATCGTCACGCCCAAAGAAGCAGGGCAAAAAGTCACGCGCAAGGACAAATTGCGAATCTACAACAACCTCGAAGTGCTCATCGTGGACGAAATCTCGATGGTACGGGCCGATATGCTTGACGGAATGGACAAATTCCTGCGTGTCAACCGCGAAAATTTCCGCCCATTCGGCGGTGTGCAAGTAGTTTTTTTCGGCGACCTGTTCCAACTGCCTCCGGTGGTGACGCGCGACCCCATAGAGGCAGCCTATTTTCGGGACTACTACGACTCTCCTTATTTTTTTTCGGCAAAAATTTTCAATGAACCTGATTTCCAATTAGAAACACTCGAACTGCGCAAAGTCTATCGCCAAGAGTCACGGCATTTTCTGCGGTTGCTTGAAGCAGTGCGCGTCAACGAAATTGACCGCGACGACTTGGAAGACCTCAACGAGCGACATCTGCCGAATTTCAAGGACACGGACGGATACATCACGCTCTGCTCGCGCAACAACACGGCTGATGCCATCAACCGCCGCGAACTCAGCCTCCTTCAGACCCCCGAATTTGAATTTCTGGCGGATGTGAGAGGCCATTTCGACCCGATGCTTTATCCCACCGAAGCAGTTCTCCGGCTGAAAAAAGGCGCACAGGTCATGTTTGTGCGCAACGACGTGGAAGAACGACAGTTCGTCAATGGCACCATCGGCAAAATCACCGAGTTGGACAAAGAAACCATCGTGGTGCAGACAGAGGAGCAAGGTGGCAAAAAGCGAAAAATAGAAGTGCCAAAATCCGAATGGGAAATCATTCGATACAAAAGTGGGGCTGCGGGTGGCATCGAGACCGAGAGCATCGGCTCGTTCATCCAATACCCGATAAAATTGGCTTGGGCCATCACTATTCACAAAAGCCAAGGAAAGACCTTCGACCGGGTGCTGATTGACCTCGGCGGCGGCGCTTTCGAGCACGGACAGCTCTATGTGGCCCTCAGCCGTTGTCGCACCTTGGAAGGCATCGTGCTACGGCAACGCATTAGGCCACAAGATGTGATTACGGATGAACGAGTGGTGTCGTTTTATGGAGAGCGGTTCGGGTAGGCGTTTGGAAGGGTGCAATCTCTTCCCGCGAACGATGCCCACAACGCTGTTCAAAAAACAACGCTCTGATTCTCAATGAACAAACTCATAAATGGCACAATTTTTTGAGCCGCCTCAAACCCCGTCCGCCCCGCTTGGCCGGGCAATCCCTCAAACCCTCGAACCCTCAGACCATCCAAACTACTTTACAAACATGAACTACCGTAACAACATCCTCGAAACCATCGGCGACACGCCGCTTGTGAAACTCAACCGAATCGCTGCCGACATCCCGGCCCTCGTGTTGGCGAAGGTCGAAACCTTCAACCCCGGCCACAGCATCAAAGACCGAATGGCCGTCAAGATGATTGACGATGCCGAAAAACGCGGCGACCTCAAGCCCGGCGGCACCATCATCGAATGCACGTCGGGCAACACTGGCATGGGCCTCGCGCTCGTGGGCTGTGTGCGTGGCTATCGCTGCATTTTCACCACGACCGACAAGCAGAGCAAAGAAAAAGTGGATATGCTCAAAGCCCTCGGCGCGGAGGTCATCGTGTGCCCCACCAATGTAGAGCCGGAAGACCCGCGCTCCTACTACTCGGTGGCTCGGCGCTTGAGTCAGGAGATTCCCAACTCCTTCTGGTGCAATCAGTACGACAACCTCTCCAATCGCCAGGCACATTACGAAAGCACCGGGCCTGAGATTTGGGAACAAACCGACGGCAAAGTCACCCATTTGGTGGTGGGTGTCGGCACGGGCGGTACGGTGAGTGGTGTGGCGAAGTATTTGAAAGAGAAAAATCCGAACATTCAAATTTGGGGTGCCGACACTTATGGCTCAGTGTTCAAAAAATACCACGAGACGGGCGTGTTCGACCCGAAGGAAATTTACCCCTATATCACGGAAGGCATCGGCGAGGACATCCTGCCCGCCAACGTGGATTTCAGCCTGATTTCAACCTTTGAAAAAGTGAGCGACAAGGACGCGGCTTTGTGGGCGCGGCGGCTGGCGCGTGAAGAAGGTTTGCTGCTCGGCTATTCGGCGGGCAGCGCGATGGGGGCGTTGTGGCAACTGCGCAATCAGTTGAAAAAAGACGATGTCGTCGTCGTTATTTTTCACGACCACGGCAGCCGCTATGTGGGCAAAATCTACAACGACGACTGGATGCGCGAGCGTGGCTTTTTGGAAGATGAATTGAAAATCAGCGACTTGATTGCCCGCAAAAAAGACCGCCACTTCTTCGCCGTGCAGGTGAACGACACGGTGCGCAATGCTTTCAACTTGATGAAATCGCACGACATCAGCCAGATGCCGGTGCAGGATGGCGAGCAAATCGTCGGCTCCATCACCGAGACGCAGGTGTTGCATTTCCTCTTGGAAAACCCGATGCAAAATTCGGAAAAAACGGTGGGCGACATCATGGGCAAAGCGTTTCCCGTCGTGCGCGATGATTTGCCTATCAGCCAACTCAACCGATACATCAGCAAATCCATTCCGGCGGTCATCGCCACCGACCGCTCCGGTGGGCTGCATGTGCTCACACAGTATGACGTGATTCAGAGTTTGTGAATCCTCCTCGTGTTTTGAAGTTTGCCACAAAGTCACGAAGGCGCAAAGATGCTTCACTCAACTTCCATGCGTCTTTGCGACTTTGTGGCAAACCCAACAATTTATCTACATTTCGCGCAGCCAATTTTTGGGCATGGCCAAAAGTGCAATCTGTTCAAAACCAAGGGCATCAATCATGCTCGTCTGACCAATCCTAGCGAATTGCGGTATAAAAAGGCAAGCAGCACAAACCTCGACCGTCGCCGCCTTCAATACCCGCTATCATAGTAGTACCGCCCATCTGAGCTGGTGCTGATGTATCGCTCGCGGTTGGCAAACCGCATCTCGCCGATTTTCTTGCTTATATATTCCTCTTTTTCCTTGCCGTAGAGGTCGAGCATGAATTGTACGGAGGGGCCTCTATTATTGTAGTTGTAGCCATCGTAGTAGTAGGCAGGCTCGGTGTAATCCGAGTATTCACCTTCCTCATAAATGACTTCCTCCTCGCCGTCGCTCGTTTCCTGCTCTTTGAGCAAGTAGCCAAAATCTCTTGGGATGACCACGCTGGCCAACCCCCATTCTTTATCGCCTTCGCGTTTTACGTCGAAGAAATAAAGCGTGGCTGGCTTGTTGTTTTGAACTGTTCGGTGTCCGCTGATGAACTGCACGGAATCCACCCCCCGTTGTTGGCCTTTGCCCACGATGTAAGAGCGGGCCAATGCGGTCGTGTCTTTGAACCACGCGGCGTACCCACGCACTTTTTTCATTTTGACCAGTTTTTCAAAAAGCAAATAGCGGGTTTGGTCGTCCTCGCTGAATGGCTTGAGTTTTTCGGGCGCGACGGGCATGTTGTTTTGCAGATAAAAACCGTAGGCCAGCAGCTGGGTGGGCTTGTTGCCAAAGCGCACGGCGCGTTCCACAATGGCCTGTACCTCCTTGTCCTTTTGGTAGAAAGGGCCCAGAAGGTTGAAATTGCGCTCGATGGTGGCTTCCACGGTAGATGAGCCGTAGGCGTAGTACTCGTAGCGACTGTAGTCGTTGCTACCTTTTTTCGAGGAGCGTTTTTCTTCTTCCTGCACCTGCAATTGAGAAAGGTGCCAAGCCGTTTCGCGCAAAAGAGTGCCTTTGAGGTGGGCGTAAGTTTTAGGCTTCACCAATCCTTTTTTCACTGCGGCGTTCAACAAATCCAGCACTTGTTCGCGGTTGGTTTCTATGTCGGCAAATTTCAACAAATCAGGGAACAGCTGGGCTGTGAGCGCCAAGGTGTCGCGCAGGTTGTGAAACACCTGTGTCCGGCTGTTGCGCATATACACCGGATGTTCGAGCCACAGGTCGAGCAGCGTCCTGAACGCTTCTTTGGTTTTCAAGTTGGAGAGCGACTGCAACACGGTTGCCTGATACCGCACTGAGTCGGGGTTTTTGCGATAAAAATCGCGTAGCCATGTTATCGCGGCGGGCGATTTGGTGCGCCCGATGGCGTCCAGAAGTTTGTAACGGTCGCTGAATTTCAGGGAGTCAAAGGCCGGATGTTCCACTGTGGCTTTGAGAGTCGAGAAATCGGTGGCTTTGTAGCGAGAGGGCCAGAACTTGCGCATTTCCGATAAAGCGGCGTTGCGGGTGAGGGTGTCGGGGGAATAAATGTTGTTCAAAAACGCGGTGCTGTAGCCTTCCCCAAATCGCACAGGGCCTTCTATCGTATCGGTGGGGGTGAAAGAGGAAAACACCGATTGCACGAACTCGCTTTCGGGCGCTTGCAAGTTCACGGTGGCCAACAGGGTATATTGACGTTTGCCAGCCACCACTACTTTTGCGCGAATGCCGCGTGTGCTGTTGGTGTCTTCCAGCAGAAAATGACCTAAGAGCATGGAGTCTCGCGTTTCCCATCGGCTTTCTTTAATTGTCATCTTTTGTTCGCGGGAGAATCTTTTTTGGATTTCCATCTCAAAAGAGTCTCGCGTGGGTGGGGCCATGTTAGCCCTGAACTCGAAAGAGCGCACCGACACTTCTTCGCCCGTGAGGGGCGATTTGAAAATGCGTGTGCCATTCTTGGACCATTCATAGGGGTCGTCGGGTTCTTCGCCGTAGTAGCCACGGCTGCGTTTGCGGTAGCCTTCCTCGAAGATTTTTTTCAAATTGTCCAGATAGGCTTGGCGGTTGCGTTCTGGCACGGGTAGTGCTTTCACCTCGAAGCTGAGCGTGGTGTCTTTCGTCTCTTTCCAGCCTTCGGGATATTTTGTGGTTTCTATGGAAAACGACTCAAAAAATGCTGTGGGCGTGTTGCCGGTTTTGTTGCGGCTGCCGAGCAAGTAATAGTGAGGGCCGTCTATCACCAAGCGGGCAAAGTAAAAGCTGCTATCCCGGTCGGAGCGGAATGTCACATCCTGCGTGGGGTAGGGCGATTCGGAGACGAGCGTCATTCGCGGAGGTGTCTTCGTGAATTGCTCTGCTATTTTTTCTCCAATTATGTTGAGTTCGAAGGAGTCCTCTTCGATAAAACTCCAATCGTGATATTCGGTGCGGTACAGAAAATACCATGCGCTATCCGAAGGGGTCTGGGTGGCGGCGAAGTGTTGGGCTGCTTTCTTGTCTTCGGTCGTGTTGAGCAGCAGGGTAGCGGGAAACGTGACCCGATAGCCGCCATGTGTGGGGCGCAGCGTGGTGGGCTGGTTTTTCACCGACAAAAGTTTTTCGGAGAACCGGATGTTGTTCAAAAAACGGTCGGCTTCCGGGCCAAAGGCGTAGTCGCCATTGCCGCCTGTGGTGAACATAACTACCTCGAAGGGGGTCACGAAAATTTTGTATCGCTGCACGTCGCCCCGACGGGTGCGAGTGGTGATTTCATGTCCTGGGAAAGGAGTTTCGATGCGTTTGCGCTCTTGAATTTTCCCGGGTATTTTTTCGTAAATAAGGCTATCAAGACGCTCTGCAATGTAGGCTTGGCTTTGCCCTGTCCACCAACCGTTGGTGCTCATGCGATAGACGGCATAGAAAACCCCGTTGTTCATGTCGGCACTGAGGTGTTGGGTAAAGCCTTGATAGTTGGCTGTGGGGTAAAATTTGCCGGGCGCGTCTGTTGACCAGAGCGAATCGTGCGCCCATTGGGTGGAGAGTTGCGCGGGGAAGCGAATTTTGTCAATTTGTTCCTTGTCCTTTTTGTCGGGAGTGGCGGTGAAACGCACAGGACGCACGGTGTATCCTTTGTTTCGGAGCAGGATGATGACGCCCATTTCGCCCGGCAGGTGCGCTGCGCCTACGGCGGAAAAGAGCGAGGTGCCAGATTGCAAAATAGAATCTATCCGATTGGCCATCACGATGTTGCGCTCGTCGAGCATCCAGCGTTGAAAATTTTTCCCCGGGCTGCTTATTTTGTTCAGCGAATCGAGCAGGCTGAGGTCTTGGTTGCGGTAGGCTTCTTCCATTTTGGATGCGTCAAAGTAGGCTCGATAAGGGCGGTTGTTGCGTTTTTCCTCCTCGTCGTCTGGGATTTGGGCACGCATCGCCGCTTCGTAGCTGCCCTCGATGGTTTCAAGCCCAATGACCTTTTTGCCTAGTTTGCGGCCGGCCTGAAATATGAAAAGGTCGAGGTAGGTGTCTTCCTCGTATTCCTGCCGGTAAGAGTTGGAGCGATAGAGGAATTCATTGGTCATCATGGGTTTCGACGACAAGATGGCACCCAGCAAATCGGTCTCGGGCGCTGCAAATTTGAACGACTCGTTGTAGAGGTTTTGGTAGTTGCGGCGGCCACCGAAGATGCCTTGGAAAAAAACCGTTTCGTCGTCGCTGCTATTGATGTCCTCCGTGAATTGTTGCCATTCGTCGTGGTCGGTCTCCAAGGCGACCATGTCCACGTCGCGCAGGGCGATGAAAAAAGAGTCGCTGAGGTTGAACACCAGTTTCTCGGAGACGTGCATGGTGCCGTAGAGATAGCCCGGCTTGGCAGCGCCGTTGCCTGAAATTTGCCACAGCAGGCCCGTCATTTTTTCGGTGTTGTTTTGGGCGGAAAGCGCGGGCGCGACAGAGCACAGCGCAAACAAAAGGGCAGAGCGGAACATCATTTGAAACGAGGAAATCAAGTAGGTGAACATTTTTTGGTGGGTCTGGCTTGGGTGTAAAGATGCGGGGCTGGCGAGTTGTGACGCAATCGGCGTTAAGAAAATTTTAGGGCAGAAAACGGCAGATATTGCAATTTGTTATGCGGTTTTTTTCACTCTTTCAAATACTTGTCGAGCCAATCAAAAAAGGTGCGCTGCCACAAAATACTGTTTTGCGCTTTTTGCATCCAATGCCCTTCGTCGGGGAAATACAGCAAGCGAGAGGGGATGCCGCGCAGTTGCGCAGCGGTGAACGCTTGCATGCCCTGCGTCACTGGAATGCGAAAATCCAGTTCGTTGTGAATGACTAGAATAGGGGTGTCCCAATTTTGCACATAGAGGTGCGGGCTGAACTGTGTGTAGCTTTTAGGCTTGGGGGCTTTCCAATACGGGCCTTCGAGGTCGTTGTTGACAAACCAGATTTCCTCCGTCTCGCCGTAAAAACTCTCCAGGTTGAATATGCCGCAGTGCGCGATGAAGGTTTTGAATCGCTTTTGGTGGTTGCCGGCCAGCCAAAACACCGAATAGCCGCCAAAACTGGCTCCTGCCGCGCCTAAGCGGTTGCCGTCAATGTATGGCTCCTTGGCGGCATAGTCAGCCGCGGCGAGCAAATCCTGCATGGCCCCGCCGCCCCAGTCGCCCGAAATCGCGTCGTTCCAAGCCGAGCCGGAGCCGGGCATCCCGCGTCGGCAGGGTGCCACCACGACGTATCCGTTGGCGGCCATGAGCTGCATGTTCCAACGGTACGAAAAAAACTGGCTGAGCGGGGATTGGGGGCCGCCTTGGCAATAGAGCAACGCCGGATACCGTCTCGAAGGGTCGAAATCAGGAGGCAATATGAACCACACGTTCATGTCTTTGCCATCTGCGGTTTTCACGCTGCGGTGCTCCACCTTTCCTTTCGAGATGTTTTTCCAAGGGTCGTCGGTGACGGTGGTCAGCCGCCGCGCCGCGCCGGATTTTGCACTCACCGCAAAAATCTCCGCAGGGTCGGCCATGGAGACCCTTGTGCCGAGCAGCTCGCTGCCAGCCACTTTGAGCGATTGGTAGTCGTGTTGGCCATCGGTGATGCGGCGTATCTTCTTGTCGGACAGGTTTATCTGATAGTATTGGTAGGTGAAGTTTTCGGCGCTCATAAAATAGAGCGATTTGCTGTCGGCGGCCCATTGGGGGTGGTTGGCCTCAAAATCCCAGCCATCGGTCAGCTCTTGGCGCTGTTGGGTGCGGGTGTCGAGCACGAACAATCGGGTTCGGTCGGATTCGTTGCCAGCGCGAGCCATACTGGTCCACGCGAGGTAGCGCCCGTCGGGCGAAAACACAGGCTCAAGGTCGTAGCCGGGCAAATCGGCGGTGAAGTTGAGCGTTTGCCCAGTGGCCAATTCGTAGGCATACAGGTCGGAATTGGTGCTTTGGGCTTCTGCGGTGCCGTGAAGCTTGCGGCAGGTATAAACGATGAAGCGGCTGTCGGGACTCCAAGTGATTTGCTCCATGCCTCCCATCGGCTTGAGGGGGCTATCGAAGCGCTCGTTCATGATGTTGAGCGGCCGCGAGGTCAGTTTGCCATCGGCATAGTTGGCGTAGAAGATATTGCTGTACTTGTAGTCGTGCCAGCTTTTCCAATGGCGGAAAAACAGCCCATCAATGACGCGCCCGGAGGTATTGGGCAAGTCCGGGTTGTTTTCTGCGGCAGTGTTGTCCAGTTTTACCTCTTGGGCGAAAAGCACATATTGGCCGTTGGGCGAATAGTGAAAACCACTGATTTCCAAATCGCTAACTTGCTGAACGGCAGAGCCTTCCGGCGACACCTCGCACATCTTGCCATCGCGGAGGAAGCCTATGCGCTTGCCGTCGGGGCGAAATTCGGCACTGTTGGCCGTCTCGTCGGGGCTGGTGAGCGCCCGTGTGTCGCCAGTTTGAATGTTCAAAATGTAGAGGGTGCGCGTGCTTTTGTTCTTGGGCACGTCGTAACGTTGCACGCCGTAAACAGCGAATTTGCCATCGGGAGAAACACAGTCAAGCGTGACGCGGCCAATTTTCCAGAGTAGTTCGGGGGTGAGGCGCTGATTTTGAGCGATGGTTGCTGAAGCTATGAGCATAAGGGTGGAAACAAAAACAAGCGAAATGCGAATCATGGTTTTGAAATACTTTTGAGCGAAAAGTTTGCGGCAAATTCGCGTTTTTCAACAAATTCAAGCGAAAGACTTATGAAAAAGTACCTTGTGGAAGCCATCGGCACCCTTTTTCTCGTGCTGACGGTAGTGATGACCTCCAATAATGACACGTCTCAAATGGCACCGTTGGCGATTGGTTTGGTGCTTGTGGGGATGGTGTATGCTGGTTGGCATGTTTCCAGAGCTCACTTCAATCCTGCGGTCACGATAGCGGTGCTAGTGCGCGGGCACATTGACCGCACCGATGCGCTATATTATATTGTGGCGCAGATGACGGGGGCGGTGTTGGCTTCATTGTTTGCGGTGTTTCTACTTAATTGCAGCGAAGCAGCCACCGTCAGCGCGCACGTGAACAAGAACGGGTTGTGTTCTTTTGTGAGCGAGTTTTTGGGCGCCTTCGCATGGGCATACGTTGCGTTGAGCGTGTCGTACGCACGAACGAATCACTCGCACTATGGGGTCGCCATTGGCCTTGCCCTTGCCGGCATGATATGGGCGTTTGGTGGTATTTCGGGCGGTGTTTTTAGCCCAGCGACTGCCTTTGGTGCCTCCATCGCGGGCATGTTCGATTGGGGCGACTTTTGGCTTTATCTGCTCGCCACGCCGCTCGGTGCCGCGGCGGCGGCCTCTGCGTTTCAACTGACACAAGAGCATTGACCACATTGGCCTTTCGCGGTTTTTCTCATTTTTGCCGCTCAAACCCTCCTCCATCTTTCACCTTGTTTATTATTGGCTCGTCTCATGCGCATCATTGGTTACATTGAGCATCCTCACCTGAAAATCACCGTGTTCAGAATGGACGAGCGCGTGAGCGTCAAGTTTGAGAACGCTTTGTATGAATTGACTTTCAAACTGGGGCAGGACGAACGCCTCGCCACGCTGGAAAACGTGCGACAATGGGTGGATGCCGCATTTGTCGAACAGGTGCTCGACCATTTTCAGCAGATGCACAAAACCCGCATGGGCGCGATGGCGCGCGCTTTCCCGCTCGAAGAGCACGACGTTTTTGAGGAAATAATCTGACAATCCCGATGTCTCGGCGCGGGTTGTGCTAATTTTTGGAGAAGGTCATTGCGCTCAAAGCCCCACAGCCCGGCTATTTCATCGTAAGGATGAACCGTCTCTACTCCTCAATCTCTTAAAAATTTTCAAACCCCGTTCGCTGCGCTTGGCCGGGCAAGCCCTCAAACTCCTCAAACCTTTCAATTAACTTATATTTCCGTATCATTGCCCCCACATTTAAAGACATCAATTTCAAAACCCGTCAGCAGTCAGTTTAACATGAAAAAAACGCTTTTTGCCTTGCTCGCAATTTTGCCCTTAGCCGCGTCGGCGCAAAGTGGCAAGTCGGTCAGGCCGCTTTTCGACAAAAAATCAATTGGTGAAATTCGACTCACGTTGCCAGCTACCAATTGGGTGGACGCGCTCGACTCCATGCGTATCTACGGAATGGGTATGCTAGGTGGGTCGGCTACCGTGGATGGGGTGAAGTATGACGGCGTGGGTGTGCGCTTTCGCGGCGACAAGTCGTATCAAATGGGGCTTAAAAGAAACCCATACACCATCAGACTCAACCACGCCGACCCAGAGCAAAACCATCAGGGCTACACCTCGCTCAAACTTTCCTCCTCTTTGCGCGACCCTAGCATGGTGCGCGAGATTTTGTTTTATGAAATCGCGGCCAAGTATATGCCTGCCTCGCAGGCTTGCTACACCAAACTGTATGTGAACGACGAGTATGTCGGCATATTCGTCAACGTGGAGAATCCCGAGAAGCAGATGCTGCAAACCCACTTTGGCTCCAGCGGCAATGCTTTTTTCAAAGCCGGGGTTGACTACAAACCCGAGGTGCCAGCCACCTGCAAACAAAATATCTTCGGCTCGCTCGAATACGAGGAAGACCTCGAATGTTACAAAGGCAACTTTGAGATGAACTCCTCCAGCGGCTGGTCGGAACTGCAAGAACTCACGCGCATCCTGAACAAGGAACCGAGCAAAATCGAGCGAATCCTCGACGTGGACCGCACCCTTTGGATGCTCGCGCTCAACAACGTGATGGTCAATCTCAGCAGCTACTCTGGCAGCCAAAGCATCAACTACTATCTCTACCGCGACCAACACGGACGCTTTCAACCGCTTCACTGGGACCTGAACCTGTCTTTCGGCAGCTTCAAAAACACCGGGAAGGGCAGCGACCTCGACCTCAAAGGGCTGCAAAACCTCGACCCGCTGCTCCATGCCGACAACCCGTACAAACCGCTGATTCGCCAACTGCTTGCCGACCCGCTCTACAAGAAAATCTACTTGGCGCACATCCGTCAAATCGTGGACGAAAACTTCGCCAACGGCGCCTACGAGAAACGCGCTCAGGAATTGCAGGGCATGATAGTGGTGCCTTTCAACGACGACAAGAACAAACTGTACAGCCTTGATGATTTTCAGCGCAGCCTTCGTGAGACGATAGGCAAAAAAAGCCGGATACCGGGCATCTCGGAATTGATGGCGCGCCGCGCACGCTACCTCAAATCGCACCCCGAACTCACCCCTTTGCCTTCGGCTATCAGCCAAGTGAACGTGGTGGGGCGCGGCAAGTTTGAGAATCAGCGCGTCAATTCGTTCCACATCACTGCCCGTGCCGACCGTTTCCCGCAGCGGGTGTCGGTGTACTATCGCTTCTCGGACAACGACCCATACTCTATGGTGCCCATGAGCGAGGAGGCGGCGGGCAATTTGCCTTCCGGCACCAAAGCATATTTCGCCACCATCGAGGCCAAAGACCCAGACGCGAAATTGACCTACTACATTCTTTCCGAAAATGCCGGTACGGTCGCTTTTGCCCCGCTCGACTATGTGAACCACCCATACACCGTGAAACTCGCCGATTTGAACAAATAAAGTTGCCGAATCTTTCGGATGACCCATGTTCACAATAAAAACCACCGGGCGGATGTTTTGCCGCCCGGTGGTTTGTTGTTTTTTTGCGCAAACTTGTTACCCATCCGATATTGCCATTTGGCAAGGATTGAATCGTAAACTTAGCACACCGTTTTTTTATGAAAAACCTCCCACTTCTACTGCCTTTCGTATTATCCATCGCGCTCCAGACCCATGCACAACAAAGAGCAAAATCCACCGATTTCTACGGCCCGGGCATTCAGGAAGTGCGCGTCGAGTTGCCCTACCCAGACTGGGACTTCAAACTCGATTCCATCAAACGGAAAAACCCCGACGCTCGACTTACCGGTATGGCTTCGATAAACGGTATCCGATTCGATAGCACGGGCATCCGATTCAAGGGCAATAGCTCATATCACCGCACCCGCAACGAAACCTACAAGAAGTTGCCCTTCAACATCAAACTTGACTACAAAATAAAAACCCAGAAACTGCCGGGCGGCCACACCAGCGTCAAACTGTCCAATGCCTTTCTGGACCCTAGTTTCATCCGCGACCCGCTGGCTTACGAGATTATTCGCGACTATATGCCTGCGCCTCAGTGCAACTTTACCAAAATGTATGTCAACAACAAATTCTATGGCCTCTATGTCAACACCGAGTCCATTGATTCCAAATTTCTGGAAAAGCACTTTGGCACCACCGAGGGTTTTCTCATCAAATGTGACCCTGACAACTGGCAACGAGTGCGCAGCCAAAGTGGTTGCCCCAAAGGCGAAAACGCTTCCCTCGTCTATCTGAACGACAACATCGGTTGCTACGACGCATTCTACGAGGTGGACGACCCCGCCGCTTGGAAACCCCTGCTCAACCTCATTCGGGTGCTGAATAAAACCCCCGAGAAAATAGAGACCGTGCTCAACGTGGACCAGACCCTGTGGATGCTCGCGCTCAACAACTCCACCGTCAACCTTGACAGCTACAACGGCTCGCTTTCGCACAATTATTATCTGTGGGCAGACACGACGGGAGTGTGCCATCCGCTGATATGGGACCTCAACATGGCCTTTGGCGGCTGGCGCCGCAATTTTTCTTTTGAGGAAATGAAAGACGAGGAGCTGGTCAAATACCACCCGTTGGCGGAAATCAACAACACGCGCCGGCCGCTCATCTACAAACTTTTGCGCAACCCGCTCTACCAAAAAATCTATCTCGCTCACTTCCGCACCATTATGAAAGATTGGCTGACCAGCGGCAAATGGCTCACCCGCTCTCAGGAAATGATGAAAGAAATAGACCCATGGGTGAAGGCCGACTCGCTCAAACTTTACTCTTACGCAGACTTCCAAAATTCTTTGGACAAAACGATGAAGAGCGGTCCCGACAACGTCATCGGTCTGCGCCAACTGCTCGACAAACGCACTCAATGGCTCAACCAATTGCCGCTGCTCAATCGCACCCAACCCGTCATCGGTGAGGTGAAACACACCAAAGAAGGTGACAAAGTGAAAGTGACGGCGCAATTCACCGGTGCCGAAAAAGGCTGGCTCATGCACCGCTCACACAAGATGTTTGCCTTTACCCGTGTGGAAATGTACGACGATGGCACCCACGGCGATGCAAAGGCAGACGACGGCATTTTCACGGCGACCGTCTCGGCCGATTTGGCGAAACACTATTATGTGGTGGCGGAGGGCGACGACGCGGCTGCCGTGATGCCCGAACGGGCCTCTTTCGTGTTCTATGAAGTGAAGTAGGGGTGGGGTGGGGGCTATTGCAGAAAATCTGATAACCGCCCTGCTTTTTCGAGCACGATTCTGCCAGATTCATCGCGTTGGACGGTGCCACACTCCACAGTAGGGTCGTGCTCGAAAAACAGCAGGTGCCTGTGCTGCGCCGCATCGGCCAATATGCGGGCTTTTTCTTCCAACGTGACCAATGGGCGCACATCGTAGGCCATGACGTAGGGCATGCCGATGTGCCACCGAGACGGCATGGCATCGGCGCAGTAGAGCACGGTGCCATGCTCGGTGTGTAGCAGTGGCGCCATCATGGCTTCCGTGTGGCCATTGTAAAAGCGGACATGGAACCCCTTGGCGAACTCAACTTCTTCTTTCACTTCCAAAAACCGAAGTTTCCCTTGTTCGTGCAGCGGAAGAAAATTTTCCTTCAAAAAAGAAGCTTTCTCGCGGGCATTGGGCTGCATCGCCCAGTCGAAGTGGCGCTGATTGGACCAATAAGTGGCGTTGGGAAACGACACTTCAACTTCTCCGGTGGTTTCATTTTTCCACAATGCGCCACCGCAGTGGTCGAAATGCAAATGCGTGAGAAACACATCGGTAATGTCGTGGCGGCTTAGCCCTGCTGCCGCGACGGAGGCAAACATGGCCGCTTCGTCGCGTGGCTCGAAATGTGAGCGAAACTTGTCGTCCTGCTTGTTGCCTATGCCCGTGTCAATCAGAATGTTGCGGTCGGCTGTTTGCACCAGCAAAGCCCTCATTGCCCAAGTGCAGAGGTTGTGCTCGTCGGGTGGGTTTAGTTTTTCCCACAAACGCCGGGGCACGATGCCGAACATAGCCCCGCCGTCCAGTTTTAAAAAGCCGCAGTGTATGGAAGTGAGTTTCATGTCTAAAAACCGATTTTCCGCTTGCCTTCCTTATCGTCTCGCTTGAGCGCCGCCATGCGAATGGCGGTCACTGCGGCTTCCACTCCTTTGTTGCCATGCTGCCCTCCCGCACGGTCGAGGGCCTGCTGCTCATTGTCGGTGGTGAGCAATCCAAAAATGTGGGGACGTCCCGTAGCGATGCTAAGATTGACCAAGCCGTTTGCGACGGCATGGTTGATATACTCGTTGTGGCTTGTTTCGCCCTTGATGACACAACCCAAGCAAATCACCGCATCCACATTGTGTTTGGCGACCAACAATCGCGCTCCGGCGGGTAGTTCGAAGGAGCCCGGCACCTGCATGGTATGTATGTTTTCTGTTTTTGCGCCGTGTTTGAGCAGGGTGTCGTAGCATCCCTCATAAAGCGCGTGGGTGATGCGGGGGTTCCAGTCTGCCACTACGATGCCAAAGAGCATTTCGTCGGCTGCCGGAAGGGAGCTGTCGTCGTAAGCAGAGAGATTTTTTAGCGCGGATGCCATAGAGTGAAATAAGTGAACGGGTTTTTAACCTTCTTTTTTCTTCCTTGTCAGCGTGTAAGCCTTGGAGCCTACTTTGTGCGCATCTTTTTCTTCGGGATTGGCATTCACAAGGTTGAAGATGGAAAGCGTGTCGTTTTGGGCGCTGTAGCGGTAGCCAAAGAATTTGGCCGAATTTGCCACTTTTGAATTGGAAAGCGTCACCACGTCAATATCCTGACCTGCCACGAAGCAGTCTCCGCCGGCACAAATCTCATAGCGGTCATAATCTTTCAGGCCTTGAATGAACCCCCCGGGTGTGAATTGGATGTCGCCCGTAGCGCCTTTGCCTTGCAATATGAAAAGACCTCCGAAGACATTGTGGTTGAGTGCCACTTGGAATGAAGCGTAGCCATCCTTGGCTCCAGCCTTCGATTTGATGAATTTGTCGAGGTTGACTTGTCCGGTGGTGGCATCGAACATGGTGAGGTCTTTGTCGTGTTGGGAGTCATAGACAAGGAAGACTGATTTGCCTGGGCGTGCGCCGACGAGTTCGAGGGTGTCGGCGTTGTATTTCACTTGCAATTTCCAAGACTCGAATCCATTGTAGCAGGTCACGCTGTCTGGTTCGCCGGGGTTGAAGGTGATGGCATATGCATAAGGGATGTGCGCGTTGTTCATGGCTTCCAACACGGAGCCGTATTGGTGGGCGCGTGAACAAAAGTCAATGGCTATCCAGTCGCCACCCAACAGGTCGGAATTGGCGGTCAGGGGCGCATTGGGCGTATCGTTTGATTTTGAGTCGCGTTTGCAGGCAGCAACGCAAATAAGGCTGAGCAGCAGCGTCGTAAAGAGTAGTTTTTGCATTTTTAATGAAGTGACTCGGTTAAATCGCCGCAAAAGTAGTCATTTCAGAAACTTTACTTTTACGAAGAACTTGGGGTCGAGTGCGCCGATGTTGCGAGCGGCTTCGGGCGAAAGCACCACTTCGATGTTGCGCTCGTACCCATTGGGGATGCGGCCAATCACCTTGGCGTACACGGAGCGTTCGCCCATGGGGTTGATGACGCAAATAGGGGTGCCAATAGCGGCCTCGCGGTGCAGGGCGTAGAGGTCGCCTTTTTCTTTGCTGTCTTTTTGCCAGAAACAGACTCCTTGCGAGGCGACTTCCTTGCGTTTCGTTTTTTCCAAATCGTATTTTTCTTTGAGAGCGGAAGACTTGGTGTGCTGGCGGACCGGGCGCCATTCGGGCAACACGCCTTCGGTGCCGAGCCAAGCGACCAATAGGGTCTGGCCGGGTCGTATGCTGCTTCCTTTCAGGTTGTTGCGCTTCACGATGCTGTCCACCGGCATATTAAAATTGCGTTTGCAGATGCCGTACAGATTGTCGCCTTCCTGCACCACATAGTAAATGGGTGCGTTTTTGCTGGCCACGAACTTTGTGTTTTTGTATCGTTTGATGGCCATGTTGGGTATCGGGATTTTGAGCCTCGTCCCAGCCGATAGGGTAGGGTTGGTGCTTAGCGACGGATTGTTGGCGTACAGCTCCTCCATGCTCAGGCTGTAATACTTCGATATGGTGTAGAGCGTCTGCTTGGCCTTGACCGGATGCTGGATGAACTTTTTGCCGTTCTCGATGAGGAGGAAAAGCGAGTCTTGTGGGGTAAGCAGTGGAACGGGTTCTTTTGATTCGCCGTTCTGTGCAGGGGCCATGTTTGGCAACCAAAATAGGCAAAATAAAAAAAGGGGTAGTCGGCTCATAGTAAACAGGTTTTTTTGTTCCTTCTTTGCGCAAATATACATCAATCTGCCCAATGCTACTTGCTGTTATCCCGGCCCGTTGGGCCTCTACTCGTTTCCCCGGAAAACCGCTTGCCGACATTGGCGGCAAGACCATGATTCAGCGTGTGTGTGAGCAGGTCGCCCGCTGTGGGCGTGTGGACAAGGCCGTTGTCGCTACCGACGACGAGCGCATTTTCGAGCATGTTCGTTCGTTTGGCGGCGAGGTGATGATGACTCGCGCCGCTCATCCCAGTGGCACCGACCGCTGCGCGGAGGTGGCCGGGTATTTTCCGCAGGCTCGGTGGGTGCTCAATGTGCAGGGCGACGAGCCTTTCATCCAGCCGGAACAAATTGATTTGCTCGCTGAGATACTTGCGTCAAGCGCTCGTTTCCCGATCGCGACGTTGGCAAAAAAGATAGAGACGCAGGAGGCATTGCTCAATCCGAATGTGGTGAAGGTGGTTTTTTCCGAAAAAAATGGCGCGCTCTATTTCAGCCGTCATCCCATCCCATTTTTGCGCGGTGTGGAGGAGCGGGATTGGCTGGAGCATCATGTTTTTTACAAACACATCGGATTGTACGGGTTTCGTCGTGCCACATTGTTGCGTCTTGCTCGCCTTGCGCCCACGTCTCTCGAACGCGCTGAATCGCTGGAGCAGCTGCGTTGGCTTGAGCATGGGATTCGCATTGCCGTCGGTATTACGGAATTGGAGACGAGGGGGGTGGACACCCCCGCGGATTTGGTGGGCCTTTGAAAGAGCGGGTCAGATTTCCTTTTCGATTAGGTAGTTGTTTCGAGTGGCCGAATTGCGGTTTATCATCTCCCCCACGAAGCCGGTGAGAAAAAGTTGGCTGCCAATGATGAGCGCCAAAATGCCGAAATAGAACAATGGCCTGTCAGCGATGCCATATTCCTTGAAAATTGTTTTGGCGATGCTCAGGTAAACCAAAATGACGAAACCGATAAAAAATGAGAGCAAGCCCAGCGTGCCGAAAAAGTGCATGGGGCGTTTGCCAAATTTGCCCACGAAGGAAATGCTCATCAAATCGAGCGGGCCGTTGATGAAGCGTTCCCACCCGCCGAATTTGGTGTGACCAAATTTTCGGGCGCGGTGTTCGACCACTTTTTCGCCGATTTTCGTGAATCCTGCCCATTTGGCCAGCACCGGGATGTAGCGATGCATCTCGCCATAGACTTCGATGGCTTTCACCACGTCGCCGCGATATGCCTTGAGGCCGCAGTTGAAGTCGTGGAGGCGTATGCCGCTCATCCAGCGCGTCGCGGCGTTGAAAAGCTTGGTCGGGAGCGTCTTGCTGAGCGGGTCGTAACGCTTTTTTTTCCAGCCTGACACGAGGTCGTACCCTTCTTCTTTTATCATTCGGTATAGTTCGGGAATCTCGTCGGGGCTGTCCTGCAAGTCGGCATCCATCGTGATGACGACTTCCCCCCGCGTGGCTTGGAAGCCAGTGTGCAGTGCGGCGGACTTGCCGTAGTTGCGGCGGAATTTGATGCCGCGCACACGATGGTCGCTGGCCTGCAATGCTTCAATCACCTTCCACGAGCCGTCGGTGCTGCCGTCGTCCACCATGATGATTTCGTAGGAAAGATTGTTGGTGTCGCACACGCGGCGAATCCATGCTTCGAGTTCGGGCAGGCTCTCGACTTCGTTTTTGAGCGGGATGACGATGGAAATGTTCATTTCAAAAATCTCAACGGCGGGAGTGGTCTGAAAGAATTTTGGAGGCGAGTTGTTCTAGTTCTTCTAAGCTTAAATTTTTGTGTTCATCGAACACTTCTTTTGTCATTTGGGCAAAGTGGCTTTGAGTACCTATACTATCAAGATACTTGAAGTTATCAATTCTTCGGCGAAGAGAAGTTTTTTTTCTCAATTTGCATTGTCTTACGAATCTCTTCTGCCTTCGCAGAACTTGTTTTTATACCTGCTCGGTAGAGGTAAAATGTAATGATGTCTTGTTCTTTTGTCCAAGTCATATAAAAATCGTTATCTTATAGTTCAAATTTCGTCAATGGCATTATCTGAATCTTCGACCTCGGCACTTCGTCTTTCCGCCGAATGTAAACAGGCAGTAGCGGTTCGCTGTCCTTGCTGACTATCGAGGGTTTTTGGTGGTCTTTATTGCTTTTTAACATGGAGGCCCAACGCTCAAAAAGCTGCTCTTGCTGCACCAGTGAGAGGCGCGGGTTGTCGTCGTAAAAGCCTTTTTCAGCCCTTTGTCGCTTTGCCTCGAACAAGGTGACGGCGCAGGCCACCGAGATGTTCAGACTTTCGGCAAAGCCCGATTGCGGAATGGTGAAGCTGCCATCCGCCAGTGCCAGCGCTTCTGCGCTAACGCCCTCATCCTCGTTGCCAAAGAGCAGCGCGGTGGGCTGGGCGAGGTCGTGTGCGTACAACGATGGCACGCCTTCTCCGGGCGGCAAAGTTGCCAAAATTCGCCCGTATCGTTCTTTCACACGTTTGAAACATTCCTCCATGTCTTCAAAGAAATACACGTCGAGCCATTTGAACGTGCCGCCCGAGGTGCGCTTGCCCAACACAAGCCCGCGTTTGTCCAAGTATTTTTTGGTGTAAATCACGAACACCTCGCGCACCCCCACTGCGTCGCAGGAGCGCAGCACCGCCGATATGTTCAGCGGGTCGAAAATGTTCTCCAGCACCACCGTCAGGTCGGGTTGCGACTGTCGGATGACGGCGCGGAGCTTTTGTTCGCGGGTAGGGTTCATTTTTTGCGTGGGTTGTTGGTCGCAGGGGGCAAGCCGACAGATTTATTCCGCTGGTGCGAATCCGAATGTTCCGAACTTCAAGATGTGGACAAAGGTGTTTTCCAGATAGTCGGGTTGGTTGCGCCCGTCGTCCACATTGCCTGAAACGAATATTCTTGAAAACCGGAAATCGCTGCGCAATCCTCTGAAGGTCTCGTAGTGGAGTTTTTCGGGGAACGACAGGCCGTATCGGCGCAGCATTTTGCCTGTGAACAGCGTCACGTCGTAGCCATTGAACGCCTCCTCGTCGGGGAGGGTGCCGGTGGCCTCATAAAATTTTTGCTGAAATGTCTTGATTTGTGGCAGCGAGTAGTCGAGGTAAGAGGCCGAACTGATATGGACGTTCATGCTCGCCAGATATTCGGGGTCGATGCCATCGTAGTTTTTCCATTGCGGCATGCCGTACACTTCCACCTTGGCGCTGCCTTTCACGTCTTTCAATTTTCGCAAAAAGGCCATCACGAAATCTTGGCTCGCCCAAGTGGGCAGTATGAATACCGAAGTGCGGCCTGGCTTTAAGTGTTTTTTCAAATCAACTTTGTCGAAATTCAGGGCTGCATCTGGCACCATAAGTTCGGTGAACAGGGTGCCGCTCCTATTTGCGTGATGAAAATAGGGCAGGCGGTCGGCCTCTTTTTCTTTGCAGACGAGTGTGACGGCATCGGCGCGGTGGCTGTTGAGCACATACTGCGTGATGGCTTCGCAGTGCGCCCGCAAGGAAGGGTTGGTTTGGATGAAGTCGGGGTTCTGGGTGGTCAGTTCGGAGGTGGGTGTTTCTGGGGAGACGAGGATTTTTCGATTGCGCTTGGTCCAATTCGCAAAGGCCTCCACGTGCGAGTTGCGCACTGGCCCGATGAACACGTCGGCTTTTTGCAAGCGTGGGGTGTTCATCACTTGAAGGAAATCGGCATCGTTGCTCTGTGTGTCGTACACATCCACGACGAGGTTGATTTGCTCCGTCTCGGATATTTCCTGCAAGGCGATTTTGGCGCCTGCGTAGAACTGTAGCGCGAGGCGGCTTCTGTCTGGCACCGTGTTGCCGCTTGCTTGGCTAGTGAGGAAGGGCATCAGAAGGCCTATGGTGTAGGTGTCGCCAAGTCCGCTGGAGGGTGGGCGCGTCGGTTGGGTGGGTTGAGTGCCGATGGGTGGTTTGGGGTTGGTTGGGGCAGCCCATCGAATGGTGTCTATCGGTGTGTTTTGGGCGGGCCGTTGGGCAGGTGGTCTGGCGGTTTGGTTGGGGCGAATGGTGGGCGCTGCCTTGGGGGTGCAGGCGAGCATGAAGGGTGAGAGCAGGAGAGGGAGAAAGTATTTATTCACGATGTATTTCTTTGAAAAACGCTTCAAAATCAGGTCGATGCTGAGCAGAATTGGTAGGGCTTAGAGTTGAAAAGTTGGGTTGTTGGAGGTGTAAATACGAGCCATGAGCGGGAAGTCGTATATCGCGAGTGAAAAAATTTTACCCCCCTGCTTTCTTCACATTCTTGAACCCCTGCTCTGTCAGCAATTTTAGCACTTTGTCGCGGTGGTCGCCTTGTATGATGATAACGCCGTCTTTGGCATTGCCTCCGGCTGCGCATTTGTTTTTCAGCAGTTTCGCCAATTCTTCCAGCTGTCCGCTGGGGCCGATGTAGCCTTTGACGACGGTGGCTTCCTTGCCGCCTTTGCCGCGTTCGAGCCAGATACGGAGCACTTGCTTGTCGGGGGGCAACGAAGTGTCTGGTTCGTCGTCGTCCTGTTGAGGCTTGAAATGTGGGTCGGTGGAAAAAACAAGGCCACCGAGGGTGTTTTTTTTGCTCATTGCTCGATGTGAATGTGTGTTGATATCAGGTGTGTGGCAGGGGTCGGTGCCCCAGAATAGGTTTCGGGGCGCTGACCCTGCCTTAGGGCTGTTTATGAATCAATCTTTTGTTTCGGCACCAATATTTTGAGTGCCTTTGGTTTTATTTCAAATTCTAAGTCGCCTTCGAGCACCATTCCTTCGCCGTCGAGGTGAACGTAGTTTTTGCCCGGTGCGGAAATTTTGACCCGCTTTGTGGTAAAATGCTCGACAAACTCTGCGTCATAGATTTTTCCGTTCAAAGTGGAGGGAACGGCGGCGAAATACTGCCATTTGGGCGCTTCTTTGAGGATGACCACTTCAAAAAAACCATCATCGAGGCGAGCGTCGGGCGCGATTTGGAAGTGATAGCCCCACATGGGGCCGTTGGCAATGGAAATGATGAAACATTTTTCTGTCAGCACCCGGTCTTCCAGCTCGATGCGACATTCTCTGGGGGTGTATTTCAAGCCTGCTTCGACTGATTTTAAAAAGTACGGCAAGAAGCCTCGCCAATTGCTGCCTTTCATCATGTTGCTCACCAATCCGTCGAAACCGATGCCTGCGATGTTGATGAAAGGATGGCCGTTCATCAGGCCGATGTCAATGAGGCGTTCCTCTGCGGTGTTTATTTTTCTGACAGCCTCGTCAATGTCACGGCCATAGCCCAAGTGCATGGCAAGACCATTGCCAGAGCCTGCCGGCACGATGCCCAGCACTGCATCGGTACCCAAGAGCGCCGACGCCACTTCGTTGACGGAGCCATCGCCTCCTACCGCCACGATGATTTCGTAGCCTTCGGCGATGCCTTCTTTTGTTATTTCTTTTGCGTGTTCCGACCTTTCGGTGAAGCGAAAACCATATTCAAACTTCCGGTGATTGAGGTGTTTGTTCACACTTTCGCGGATGTGTTTGTGCAAATGGGTGCCCGCTTTGGGGTTGACGATGAAGAGGATGCGTTTGGGGCGGAGCAGGCCAGCCAAAAACTCGTTTTTTATGTAAGGATGGGATTCTTCCATTGTTCGTAGTTGTTACAAGGACTCCTTTCGGGCGTTCACATAGACCCGCCATCTGTCAATCACCGTTTGCATGTCCTCCGGCAGCTCGGATTCGAAGCGAATGTGCTCGCCTGTTCGTGGGTGCTTGAAGCCGAGCACTTTGGCATGAAGTGCCTGACGTGGCAGCAGGGCAAGCTGGTTTTCAACAAACTGCTTGTACTTTGAATAGAGGGTGCCTTTTAAAATTTGGTTGCCACCGTAGCGAGGGTCGCCGAAAAGCGTGTGTCCGATGGATTTCATGTGGACGCGAATTTGGTGGGTGCGGCCTGTTTCCAACTGACACTCGATGAGCGTGACGTAATAAAATCGCTCAAGTACGCGCCAGTGTGTTTTGGCCCATTTGCCGTCTTCGCCTTCTGGGAACACCATGAACAATCGGCGGTCGTTTGGGTTGCGCCCGATGTTTCCTTCAATGGTGCCACTATCTTTCTCCATGTCGCCCCACACTAAAGCCCAGTAGCGCCGCTCAATCGTGTGGTAGTAGAATTGGCTTGCAAGGTGGGTCATGGCCAAATCGTTTTTGGCCACTACCATTAGGCCGGTTGTGTCCTTGTCAATGCGATGCACGATGCCTGCACGGTCGGGCTCGTTGCCTTCTTTGACGGGCAATTCTTTCATTTGTGCTTGCAAATGCCAAGCGACGGCGTTCACCAGCGTGCCATTGGGTATGCCTACGCCGGGATGCACGGCCAAACCAAAAGGCTTGTTGATGACCAGCACATCCTCGTCTTCGTACACTATTTGCAGCGGGATGTTTTGTGGGTTGATGTCGTACACCTCTTCCAGCGCTTTGGGCAATACGATGGTGATGACATTGCCGGGCTTCACTTTGTAGTTGGGCTTTACCTCGCGGTCGTTCACTTTCACAGAGCCAGCCCGAATCGCGTTTTGCACTTTGTTGCGGGAGCGGTTGGAAAGCCGGTCGTTCAGAAACTTGTCGAGCCTGATGACACCTTGCTTAGGGTCGGCCACAATTTCGTGGCGCTCATACAAATCTTCGACAGCAGGTATGTCCTCGCCATTGTCCGTATCCGAGATTTCGGGCAAGGGAGTGCGTCCTTGCAAGTCTTCCAATGGGATGTCTTCCTCGATGTGGCGTTTCTGGTTCATTTCGGTGCCTATTTGAAATATCAGTAGATGGTTGCGCAAAAATAGGGCTTTCTACGGCATTTCCAGACCCAAACTGTCATTCCTCTCCTCCTATCGGTGGAGAGGAATGAAGGCCAGCAGGGTGGTGGGGGGTGAATCTTGCTATCAGAAAATTATTCTAAGGGCGAATCTTTATGACGCACGACACAAAAGTTTACGATTTGGCTATCCTCTGAGCTTCTATCGGGAGAAAAAGAAACGGGCAAGAAAGGGATGAGTTTTAACCCGGAATGTGGGCTTGGGGGAGGGTAAAACCCGACTTAGATAAGCCGCTGTCAGCTGCCCGGATAAAGCACTGGGGCCGTCAAAAGCATAAGTTGTTTGTTGGGCGAGACTTAGTCAATATACCGCTTCGTCAAGTTGCCATAAGCATCAATCCTGCGGTCGCGGAAAAAAGGCCAGATGCGGCGCACGTCCTCGGTGCGTTGTTTGTCAATTTCCACCACGACATTTTCCTCTTGGTCGGCGCTCGAAAGGTGGAGGATTTCGCCTTGTGGCCCGGCCACAAAACTTTGCCCCCAGAACTGTATGCCGCCTGTCACGCCCGTCCAGTCGAGTTCATGGCCGACCCTGTTGACGGTGACGACGGGCAGGCCGTTTGCTACGGCATGGCCGCGCTGGATGGTGAACCATGCGCCGTGTTGGCGGTCTTTTTCAGGCTGCGGGTCGCTGCTTTCCCAACCAATGGCGGTGGGGTAAATCAACATTTCCGCTCCAGCCAGCGCCATTAGGCGGGCGGCTTCGGGGTACCATTGGTCCCAGCAGACGAGCAGGCCGAGTTTGCCGGCGGAGGTTTGGATGGGGGCGAAGCCCAAGTCGCCGGGCGTGAAGTAGAATTTTTCGTAGTAGGCCGGGTCGTCGGGGATGTGCATTTTGCGGTATTTGCCCGCCAATGAGCCATCTTTTTCAAACACGACAGCAGTGTTGTGGTATATGCCCGGGGCGCGTTTTTCAAAAAGGGAGGTGACGAGCACCACGTTGTGCTTTTTTGCGGCAGCGGAAAAAATCTCCGTGTCGGTGCCGGGTATCGGTTCGGCGAGGTCGAACATCCGTGTGTCTTCGGCCTGACAGAAATAGATGCCGCAGTGGAGCTCTTGCAGCACGACGAGTTCGGCCCCTTTGGCGGCGCATTCGGCGATGCCGCGCAGGGATTTGGCGATGTTCGATTTTTTGTCTTCGGAGCAGGATTGTTGGACGAGGCCTATTTTCATGGGACAATGAATGATGAGTTAAGAATGCGAACGTTTGCGAAACCTGCGAGGGTGCACCAACGAGTGTCAAACCACTCCCGCAGGGTATTGCATGGTGACACAATGCAGCGAGCCGTGTTGCAAAATTAGCGGGCGGCAATCAATCCCGATGATTTGGTGAGCGGGGAAAACCGTTTTTAGGACTTCCAGTGCCTCTGCGTCTTGAGCGACGCGGTAGGTGGGCACAAGCACGGCACCGTTGATGAGCAGGAAATTGGCATAGGTGGCCGGCAAGCGTTGCCCCTGTTCGTCATAGCAGGCATCGGGCCAAGGGAGCGCGACGAGGCGGTAGGGGGAGCCGTCGGTTTTTCGGAAGGTTTGGAGTTCGGCCTCCATTTTTTGTAGTTCCTCAAAATGCTCGTCCTTAGGGTCGGGGCATTTGATGTAGGCAATCGTGTCGGGAGTGCAGAAGCGGGCAAGGGTGTCAACGTGCGAGTCCGTGTCGTCGCCGGCAAGGTAGCCGTGATGGAGCCAAAGCACGCGGGCGAGGCCAAACAGGTCTTTGAGTTGGGCTTCAATTTGGCTTTTCGAGAGGTGAGGGTTTCGGTTGGGCGAGAGCATGCATTCCGCTGTGGTGAGGAGGGTGCCCTGCCCGTCGCTTTCGATGCCGCCACCTTCGAGCACGATGCCGCCGTGTTGGATGTCGGCATTGAAAACACCACTGTTGTATAGGTGTCGGGTAATTAGGTTGTCCTTGTCTGCCGCAAATTTCAGTCCCCAGCCGTTGAAGACGAAATCCAGCACGATGGTTTTCCCATTTTCAAATACCGTGATGCCGCCGTGGTCGCGTGCCCAAGTGTCGTTGGAGTCGCATTCGACGAGGAGCAAATTTTCTTGAACGGCATTTTTCAAAAGCCTTTTCGTGGATGCCATGTTTTCACAGACTATGAGCACTTTTTGAAATTGGCTGATGGTCTCGGCGATGCTTACGAAACACGGCAGCACCTCGTCGAGCACATCGGCCCAGTCGGTGTTGGCATGAGGGAAGGTGAGCTGGACGGCGCTTTGCGGTTCCCATTCGGCAGGGAGGCGGCGGGTAGAGAAAGGCGAGATGGGCATTTTTTCGAGCGTTGGGGGGCAAAAGTAAAATTTGGGCAAAGAAAAATTTTATTTCAAAAGGAGAAATGAAAACAACGGCGTTGTAGGATGGCAGTGGGCTTTCTAAGGACAATCTAAGCCTTTTCTAAGGATAATCTAATTTGGATTTTTTGGAAAAATAAAAAATTAAAAAAAAGGCGTTGCGTGTATCACGAACGTATCACTACCTTAGCCCCGCTTTAAAGGTGCACCACACACCTGCTACCCTTCCCTTAACGAGCCTTCGCCTTTCCGAATAAAATCCTGTTTCGCAGCACGCTTAGCTGGCAGTTTTAATCCGCGTCTTGGCATATTCCCCAGACGTAGCGAAGGATTTTCACCTCAAGTGACACATACTTTTCACTAAACTAAACTCAATTTTCGTATGAATTTTTTGCACACCTTTACCAAGGGCGGATTGCTGGCAGCAGTTTTTCTGCTGTTGGGCAATGCCGCACTGGCACAGCGCACCGTGACTGGCAAAGTCACCGATGCCGAGAACGGCGAGCCGCTTATTGGCGCTACCGTTTCTGTGGTCGGCACGACGCGAGGCGCCGTCACTGACATTGACGGCAATTATTCCGTCGGTGTTCCTGATGGCAGCACGCAACTGCGATTCGCCTACACTGGCTACAAAGAGGAAGTGGTGGAAATCGGGGCTTCCAACACGGTTGATATCGCCATGAAACCTGGCAGCGTGTTGGACGAAATTGTGGTGATAGGGTATGGGGCTGTAAGGAAAGACGATGTAACAGGTGCCGTCTCTACCATTTCGAGCAAAGATTTCAATAGAGGTGTCATCGTTGCTCCTGAGCAGCTGATGCAGGGCCGTGTGGCCGGGGTTCAGGTCACTACTTCGAGCGGCGAACCGGGTGCTGGCATCAATGTCCGTATTCGCGGCACATCCTCTGTCCGAAGTGGCAACAACCCGCTTTTTGTGTTGGATGGCATTCCACTTAGTGGGGATGATACCCAAGCAGGTGGGCCGGACGCGGGTTTTGGTACCAGCTCTCCGCGAAACCCGCTCAATTTCATCAATCCTGATGACATTGCCAGCATTGACATTTTGAAAGATGCGTCTGCCACGGCTATTTACGGCGCACGGGGGGCCAATGGTGTTGTCATCATCACCACTAAAAGAGGTCAGCAAGGAAAAGGCGCACTCAACTATAACTACTCTCTGGGTATTGGAAAAATTGCCAATCGGTATGATTTGCTTGCTCGTGACGCATTCTTGAATGCTTATGAAGAGTTCAACGGTGCGGATGCTCGTGCGGCGCTTGATGGAGGAGCCAATACAGACTGGCAAGATGAAGTGTTTCGTACCGCACTCACCCACACACACAATGTCTCTTTTGGAGGCGCCACCCCCGGTTCAGACTACCGGTTCTCCTTTGGATTTCAAGATCAGGATGGTATCGTGAAGACCAGCGGCATGAAAAAGTACAATGCCCGATTCAACGGCTCAAAGAAATTCATCAATGACCGATTGAAACTTGGTGCGAACATCATGATTGCCAACATAGATGATGACAACGCACCTATTTCCAACAATTCTGGCTTCGAGGGCGACCTACTGGGCGCTATGTTGAAGGCTAATCCAAGCCAAGCGGTAAGGGGTCCAGATGGCAAATTCGTTCAACCCAGCAACACAGAGCCCAACCCTGCTGCCATGTTGGAGTATACAAGGGATTTCACCAAAACACTTCGTACTTTGGGTGGTGTTACGGCTGAAATTGACATTTTTGAGGGGCTTTCTTTCAAAACCATTTTAGGCTTTGACCGTTCCCTATCTAACCGCAAGTCAGCCTTTTCAAAGGATTTGAACGTCACTTCTATCTCTAACATTGGCCGGTTGTTCATCAATGACGTTGAAATTGACAACCGATTGTGGGAGAACTACTTCACCTACAACAAAGGTTTTGGCAGAACAGTGTTCACGGGTATTTTGGGCTACTCCTATCAAAGTTTCGACATTGCATCAAGAGGCGTTGAATATGCCAATTTTGCCACGAGCGATCTGGATTTGATGATAAACAACATTGCTTCTGCCAATCAAGGCCAATTGGGAAGCGCCGCAGGCCGCAACTCTACAAAGGCCTTCGACGAGATTCAATCTTATTTTGGCCGCCTCAATTTTGACATTGCTGACAAATATGTGTTTACGGGTACCCTCCGTGCAGACGGTTCTACTCGTTTTGGAGGTGACAACAAGTACGGTTATTTCCCATCCTTTGCGGCCAAGTGGCGGATAGGTACAGAATCCTTTATGCCGGAAGCCCTTTCTTCTATGGGGATTCGATTGGGATGGGGTATCACGGGCAACCAAGAGATACCGCACAACCTTCATCAGCCCCGTCAGCGGTATGGCGATTGGGATATTAACAATGGTGGCGACAATCTTAGTGGTGGAGGTTTGGGCGATGTAACTTTTGCCAACCCCGGCCTTAAGTGGGAGACCACAAAACAATGGAACTTCGGTGTTGACTATGCTTTCGGACAGGGTCGCGTGGCTGGTTCGTTGGATTTTTACAAGAAAAACACAGACGACCTGTTGATTCAAGTCACGAGCGCACAACCAGCGGTATCGCCTTTTGTGTGGAGAAACTTGGATGCCGACGTTGAAAACAAAGGGGTAGAACTCGGCCTTAACATTGTGGCCGTGAGCACCCCTTCGTTTGGTTGGAACATCAATTTCAATATCGCGTATAATAAGAACGAGGTGAAAGACTTCAATGGCTTGATTAACACGGGTGCCATCAACGGCCAAGGTTTGTCGGGTGCATTCGCTCAGCGCATTGCTCAGGGACAACCATTGTACGCATTTTTTGTCCGTGACTTCGCTGGCTACGACGACAATGGTATCTCTGTTTACAACGACGGCGACTTCCAACAATTCATCGGTAGCCCATTGCCTACGATATATTCGGGTTTGGGGAGCAGCTTCAACTTTGGCAACTTTGATGCAGGATTCAACCTGTACGGTCAGTTCGGCAACAAAATTTACAACAACACAGCCAACGCATTCTTTACTGCTGGCTCGTTAGCCAATGGGCGAAATGTTACCACTGATGTTCCTGGCAATGGCGAATCCAACCTGAACGCACCGGATGTTTCCACTCGCTTCCTCGAAGATGGCGGCTTTGTGCGTATTCAAGACATGACCATAGGCTATTCATTAAAGCCTCGCACTACCAGTGCAATTTCTTCGCTTCGCTTATATGTGACTGGCCAAAACCTTGCTGTGTTTACAAACTACAGCGGTCAGGATCCTGAAGTAAACATCAACAAAGCCATTGACGGTGTGCCATCTGCGGGCATTGATTACACCGCATACCCCCGTCCAAGAACCATCATCATTGGCGCAAGTGTTTCTTTCTAACTGCAAAACTTTATAAACATGAATAACACAAGAATTTCAACATCACTATTGCTTGGTGCGCTGAGCGTATTCTTGTTCTCGGCTTGCACTGACTTGGAGCCTAATGCAAAGGACTCCATTGTGCTCGTAGATGCAGGTGGCGGTTTTGTTCCAGGCGACCCGGGTGAGCTGCTCATTTCAGCATACAAAGATTTGAGCGCTTTTACTGACCAGAATAATATCTACGCGCTTTACAATCACACTTCCGATGAGATGATTCCACCAACGCGCGGAGTGGATTGGGGGGACAATGGAGTGTGGCGCACACTGCACCAACATACATGGGATGCTACTCACCCCGCAGTATTGGGCGCATGGAATCAGCTCAACCAGCGTGCGTTCAAATGCAACCAAATCTTGGCATCCAATCCAAATCCGCAACAAGCTGCTGAAGCTAAGTTCTTGCGTGCATTCTATCGCTATCACGTCATGGATCTTTTTGGCCAAGTGCCCAATCGTGAAGTTGATGAAGGCGTTGATGTGAATCCACGTGTGTTTACACGCTCTGAAGCGTATGACCTCATCGTGAAGGATTTGGAGGAGGCGCTGCCTCTCTTGCCCAATACTGGCCCAATCGCTACTAATTCCTCGGCCACACAGGCTGCTGCCAATACTTTGCTGGCTCGCCTGTATCTGAACAAAGCGGTTTACAAAGCAACTCGCCCAGAGGGGCCCTACCAGTTTGATGCAGCCGACATGAACAAGGTCATTCAATACTGCGAAGCCGTTGAAGCCGCAGGTTATAGCTTGGAAACAGAGTACTTTGCCAATTTTAGCACAAGTGCTTCTAAAGAGATTATCTTTACCAGCATAGAGGGCACTCCACAGAATCGTTGGTTCATGACTCTACACTATAATCAGAATCCGAGTGGTTGGAATGGATTCACGACTTTGGCAGATTTCTATGCCAAGTTTGAAGACAATGACCAGCGTAAAGGGAACTATCCTCCGCCAGACGGCTCTAATTTCTCCGGTATAGGTCGTGGATTCCTTTTTGGCCAACAATACAAAGACGACGGTTCTATTTTGATTGACACGCGCACACAAAAGCCGCTCTTTTTTACTCAAGATGTGCCACTTAGCGGTGCTGGCACCGATAAAGGTATTCGTGTCATCAAATATCACCCAGCAAACGCAGGACAGTATATTTTCTTCCGTTATGCCGATGTGTTGCTGATGAAAGCAGAAGCCATCCACCGTGGCGGAACCGCCTCTGGTGGCCAAACAGCACTATCTTTGGTCAATAGCTTGCGTCAAACACGTGGCGCGTCTCCTTTATCTTCCATAAGCGACGCAAGTTTGCTTGATGAACGTGGCCGTGAGCTCTATTGGGAAGGCATCCGAAGAGTTGACCAAGTACGGTTTGGCACATTCGACGACGAGTGGTCATTCAAAACCGTGGCCGACCCGACAAAAGTTTTGTTCCCGATTCCACAGCAGGCGCTGGATTCCAACCCGAATCTGCAACAGAATGCCGGGTACTAATTGCTTTGCTTGTTACTTCCTTGAAGTGGAAGAATAAAATGACAACAGGCCGCCCATAGAGGTGGCCTGTTGTTTTTCACCTAAAACTGACGAGTAGTTTCATTAGACATGTTGCGGTGGAGGGTTTTGAGTGAAAGGGATTGTCATTTTTTCGACTGACAAGGCAAATTTTGCAGTCGAAATCGGGCATATTCGGCGAAATATTTAACGATGCCAGTTGGAAAAGGATCTTCCCCTTCGCCAAAGGCCTCCAACGCAACAAGTCCATTTTTTACTGTAAGCCACATCTCGTACGTTTGACGCAATTCATTTTTTAAAAACACAGATTTGAGACCGATTCTACTTTCCGTTGGGTTTATTTTGGGCTTGATTGGCTGCACCTCCAAACAACCTGATTCAATCCTTTTTGAAAAAATAGACGCTACGCATTCCAATATCCACTTCATCAACAAAGTCGAAAACACCGAAGACTTCAACATCTTCAATTACCGCAATTTCTACAACGGCGGCGGCGTGGCCATCGGTGATGTCAACGGCGACGGGTGGGCGGATATATTCCTCACCTCGAACATGGGCGAAAACAAGTTGTACCTGAACAAGGGCAGCTTCCAGTTTGAGGACGTGACCGAACAAGCAGGCGTGGGCGGCTCCAAATTCTGGAGCACTGGCGTGGTCATGGTAGATATCAACGCCGATGGCTTGCTCGACATATACGTTTGCAATGCGGGCTACGACAAAGGGGAAAAACCTGAAAACGAACTCTTTATCAATCAAGGCAACAAAGACGCCATCCCAACATTCATCGAAAAAGCCGCCGAATACGGACTGAACGACGACGGCTACACCACCCACGCAGCCTTTTTCGATTACGACCTCGACGGCGATTTGGACTGTTACATCCTCAACAACAGCTTCATGCCCGTCAATACGCTCAACTACAGCAACAACCGCGAACTCTACGCCGAAGACTGGCCTGTGAGAGACTTCTTGAAAGGTGGCGGCGACAAACTGCTTCGCAACGACGCTATCCCCCCTCTTGGAGGCGCCAAGGGGGGCTTCATCAACGTCACCAAGGAAGCCGGCATTTTCGGCAGCCTCATCGGCTTCGGTCTCGGCATCACGGTCGGCGATGTCAATGGCGACCATTGGCCCGACCTGTTTGTGTCAAACGACTTTTACGAGCGCGACTATCTTTATATCAACCAAAAGGATGGAACCTTCAAGGAAGAAATCGAAAATTGGATGATGCACCTCAGCCATGCCTCTATGGGAGCAGACATGGCCGATATCAACAACGACGGCTTTCCCGATATTTTCACCACCGAAATGTTGCCAGGAGATGAAACCCGCCTCAAAACGACCACCCTGTTTGAGAACTATAACATTTATCAACTTAAACAAGAGCGCGGTTTCTATCACCAGTACATGCAAAACACGCTGCAACTCAATAACAAAGACAAAACATTCAGCGAGATAGCCTACTATGCTGGCGTTGCCGCCACCGATTGGAGCTGGGGCGCCCTTATGTTCGACATGGACAGCGACGGCTGGCGCGATATCTATGTCTGCAACGGCATCTACAAAGATGTGATTGACCAAGATTTCATTGATTTCTTTGCCGACGAGGTGGTGCAGCGCATGGCCTTGACCGGGAAAAAAGAGCAACTCAACGAAGTACTGAACAGGATGCCCTCCGTCCCCATTCTCAACAAAGCCTTTCGCAATCGCGGCGACCTTACATTTGAGGACATCGGCGAAAAATGGGGCTTCGTCACCCCCTCCTTTTCAAACGGTGCCGCTTATGGCGACCTCGACAACGACGGCGACCTTGACTTGATCATCAACAACGTCAACCAGCCCATCTTTCTCTATAAAAACCGCTCGAAAGAAATACTGAAGCCTCATCATCTGACCATCGAACTTAAAGGCAAAGAACAAAACACATACGCTATTGGCTCCACCGTTTCCGTCCACGTTGGCAAAGAAATTCAGCACTTCCAACTCATACCCTCTCGCGGCTTCCAATCATCTGTGGACTACAAGATGGTGTTTGGCCTTGGGCAAAAAACATCTGTGGACTCGGTCGTCGTCGTTTGGCCAGACAGAGCCCAATCAGTCCTCCTCAATCCTGCCATTGACACAACGCTCTCCATCTCTTGGGAAAAATCCTCCAACAACTTGGCGGGCAACACCTTCGACTTTTTTCCAGAAAATGCATTTTTCCAAGAAATTAACCACAGCTTCGAGAAGCACCGTGAAGACGATTTTATAGATTTTTATCAAGAAGGATTGAGCTACCGAATGCTTTCGCGGGAAGGGCCACGCGCTGCCGTCGCCGATGTGAATAGCGACGGGCGCGACGACATCTACATAGGAGGCGCCACAGGCCAGCCCGGACAACTTTACTTGCAAACTGGCAGTGGCGCCTTCATCCGGCATAGTCGCGCCACATTTGACCCCGACTCGCTTTTCGAGGATACCGCCGTGGTGTTTTTCGATGCCGACGGCGATGGCGACATGGATTTGTTCGTTGGTTCGGGCGGCAACGCCCAGCCGCTTAATTCGAGATTTATGCAGAGCCGCATTTACCTCAACGATGGCAAGGGGCATTTCACCCACCAACAACGCGCCCTGCCACTCAATGGCTTCAATGCCGCAGTGGCCGTGCCGCTTGATTTTGATGGCGATGGCGACCTTGACCTGTTTGTGGGCAGCAGAAGTATGCCAGCGCAGTATGGGGTGCCGCCACGACATTTTTTATATGAAAATGACGGGCATGGAAATTTCCGCGATGCCTCAAAAACCGCAGCGCCCGATTTCCCACGCCTCGGCATGGTGACTGACGCAAAACTGGTCAATCTGTTAGGTGATGCCACCCCAGAGCTGGTGATTGTGGGGGAGTGGCGCAACCCAAAAATCTTTGAAATCAAAAACAAACAACTCATCCCCGTCCAATCCAACTTAGACAACTATTCCGGCTGGTGGTATGCGCTTGAAGCCGACGACGTGGACGGCGACGGCGACATGGACTTGATACTCGGCAACCGAGGAGAAAATTTCTATTTTACGGGAAGTCAACAATCTCCCGCAAAAATCTGGGTCGGCGACTTCGACCAAAACGGGACCATTGACAAAATACTCACCCGGCAAATTGATGGCGAGGATATGCCAGTGGCGATGAAGAAGGAACTGACGGGACAAATACCCAGCCTCAAAAAGTCGAGCCTCAAACACGCCGACTATGCCAAAAAGTCCATTCAAGATTTATTTGAGCCGGAAATGTTGAAAAAAAGCATCGTCATGGAGGGGAACTATTTTCAATCAGTGGTGGCGCTCAACGACGGCCAGGGGCAATTTACGCTTGTGCCTCTGCCACGCGAAGTTCAGTTCTCCAGTGTCTGTGCTATATGGTGCGGCGATTTGGACGGAGACGGGAGAAACGACCTCGTGTTGGGCGGCAATGACATAGGCTTCATGCCCCAGTTTTCGAGGCTCGATGCCAGTTTTGGTCATGTACTTTTGAATAAAGGTGGCGGGCAGTACGCATGGGTGGAAAATCGCACTTCAGGCTTCTTCGTGAAAGGCGAAATAAAATCGCTTATTCCGTTGAATACCGAGGGGAAAAAATATCTGCTGGCGACGGTGAACAACGAGAAGCCTCGACTTTTTGAGATAAAGATGCAGGAGAAGGCAGAAGTTCAATGAATTGGGTGAAAAACATGGCGCAAAAAGGGACACATAGACCTTGGAAGTCACAAAAGAAGGCAAGAAGGCCACGCCTGGCGTGACCGCAATGGAACGCTCCGAAAAATCGTCGAACAAGGCGGCATTCCCTTGCTTCGATATAATCTGAATTATGACCATGCTCAAATATAGCCTCGCGCTAATTATCTGTTTTTCATTCGCTTGCAACCGCAGCGAGCAAGCCCCTCCCCTTTTTCAACTCCTCCGAAAAGACGCGACCGGACTCGAATTTGAAAACGTGCTGCGCCAAAGCAGCGAGTTCAACGTGTTCAACTACATGTATTTTTTCAACGGCGGTGGCGTGGGCGCGGGCGATTTCAACAACGACGGTCTCGTGGATTTGTATTTCACAAACAACATGGGGCCGAACAAGATGTTCCTCAACGAAGGCAACATGAAATTCAAAGATGTGACTGAGCAAGCAGGCGTGGCAGGTCAAGATGGTTGGACATCCGGCATTTGCGTAGTGGATATCAACAACGATGGCCTACTTGACCTTTATGTTGGTCAACTAGGTGAGTATCAGAGCATTAAAGGACGAAACCAACTCTTCATTTGTAAAGAAATCAAGGACGGAATACCGATTTATGAAGATGAAGCGATTTACTATGGACTTGATTTGACGGGCTTTTCCACGCAAGCTGTATTCTTTGATTACGACCTTGATGGCGACTTGGATATGTTTCAACTTAATCACACGCTTCATCAAAATGGCACTTTTGGGCCGCGCAAAAATTTTGTAGGAAAAATACATCAGATGGCGGGGGATAAACTCTTTCGAAACGACAACGGAAAATTTATTGACGTAACGCAACAGGCTGGCATTCACTCTACTGTCATCGGTTACGGCCTCGGCATCATCACCGGCGATGTTAACAACGACGGTTGGCCCGACATCTACATCGGCAATGATTTCCATGAAAACGACTACCTATACATCAATCAAGGCGATGGTACCTTTCGTGAGTCAATGGCCGATGCCATGATGCACACCAGCCAATTCTCAATGGGCGTGGATATGGCCGACGTGAACAATGACGGCTGGACGGATATCATCTCGCTTGATATGTTGCCGGAAGACCCCTATATACTTAAAACCTCACTTGGTGAGGATGATTACAATGTGTTCCAGTACAAAATTGGATTCGGCTATTATTACCAATACACACGCAATAACCTGCAACTTAACAACGGTATCGCCTCCCTCCCATTCGGGAAGAGGGGTGAAAGTGGGGGCACTTTCAGCGAAATCGGGTTGTACACAGGTATCGCCGCCACCGATTGGTCATGGTCGCCGCTGTTCATGGATTTTGACTGCGACGGCTACAAAGACCTCTTCGTGAGCAACGGCATACCCCGCCGCATGAACGACATAGACTACGTTAAGTTTCAGGAAAACAGAGAGTTGGGGTTGAAACAAGGAACTACCCGCGATGTGAAGGAAGAAGAACTCAGCGTCGTGGATAAAATGCCTAAAATCAAACTGCCTAACAAATTCTACCGAAATACTGGCCGTCTTACCTTCGACGACTTGGCTGTGCAGGTGAAAAACAACCTCCCCACTTTTTCCAACGGTGCCATTTACGCTGACCTCGACAACGACGGCGACCTCGACCTCGTGGTGAACAACCTCGAAGACGAGCCTTATATCTACAAAAACCTGCTTCAAGAAAATGCCACTGCTACTTCTTCCTCTGCCGTTGCTGCTATCCGCGCCAGCAACTCCTTCCTGTCCTTCATCTTCAAAGGCCAGCCCGGAAATATTCACGGTATCGGCACTAAAATATTGATTTACAGGAAAAACGGCGAGCGGCAAGTTGAAGAATTCTACCCCGTTCGAGGCTATCAATCCAGCGCGCACATTCCCTTGCACATCGGCATCGGTGACCAAAACGCGATAGATTCAGTCGTCGTGATTTGGCCTGACCGAAGCTGCAATAGGGTGTTAGATTTGAAATTCAACACCTTGCAAACGCTCGCTTGGCGTGCCGGTTTGCCAATCTTTGATTTCAATAGTTTACAAAAACCAGCGCCGCTTTATGCTTTCAGCAACGCGACAGCCACGACAAATTTGAATTTCCAACACGCCGAAAACCCTTTTGTTGAATTCAACCGCGAGCGACTCATCCCCCACATGGTCTCTTCCGAAGGCCCCGCGTTGGCTATCGGCGACATAAACGGCGACGGATTGGAAGACGTTTTTTTTGGTTCGTCCAAGCGAAAGAAAAGCGCTTTGTTCCTACAGCGCCCTAATGGCACTTTCCACGAAAACACCCCTTTGACTATCCAGCAAGACAGTCTTTTTGAGGACGTGGATGCCTGTTTTGTGGACATAGACAACGATGGCGACCTCGACCTCGTCATCGCCGCAGGAGGCAACGAATACCGAGGCAAGGAAGAAGCCATGAAACAACGCGCCTACCTCAACGACGGCAAAGGGAACTTCACCCGCGCCGACCCCTTCCCCAGCCTCTTCATGACCGCCTCCTGCGTACTCCCTGCCGACTTCAATGGCGACGGGTTGATGGACTTCTTTTTCGGCGGGCGGGCTATTCCTTGGAACTATGGTTTCACCCCCAACTCATACTTGATGCTAAACAAAGGCAACGGTGTGTTCGAGGAAGTCACCCAACAAATCGCGCCGGGTTTGCAAGATGTTGGCTTGGTGAAAAACGGTGCCTGGGCCGATTTGGATGGCGACGGCGATTTGGATTTGTTGCTGGCTATGGAGTGGGAACCGCTCACGGTATTTCTCAACAACCGTGGGCGTTTTGAGAAAAAAGTGCTTGAAACAGGTAAAGGTTGGTGGAATTTCGTGCTTGCGCACGACTTCGACGGCGACGGCGACGTGGATATTTTGGCTGGCAACCTAGGTGAAAACGCCAAGTTCAAACCCTCACCCAACGAGCCGGTGAGGATGTACGTCAATGACTTTGACGATAACGGGCAGGTGGAACAAATACTAACATACTACCTCAAAGGCCGGGAAATCCCCTTTGCCAACCACGCCGAAATCACCAAACAACTGCCCAACCTGAAGAAGAAATATCTATATGCCGCCAATTTCGCCAAGGCAACCGTGCCAGAGCTGTTGGGCAAAGAAAAATTAGCCAAATCTGTCGTGCGTGAAGCCGACCATTTCAAAAGCACTTATTTTGAAAACACTGGCAATTTCACGTTCAAGGCGCACCCCTTGCCCGACGTGCTCCAATTCAGCACTCTAAACGCCGCTGCGCTCCACGACTTCGACGGCGACGGCAAAGCGGAAGTGATGCTGGGAGGAAATTTTTACGATTGCAACATAGAAATGGGGCGCTACGATGCCAACTATGGCAACGTACTTACCATCGGCAAAAACGGCATGATGGAAGCATTCCCTATGGGCGATTTGATAGTGAAGGGTCAGGTGCGGCGCATCAGACCGATAACAATCAGAGGCGAGACGTTTTTTGTGTTGGCGCGAAACAACATGGCAACAATGGTCGTACAGCCCAAACGCCCAACGCAATAACCCTTTATCTGCTTTTTCTCAACAGCACCAAAAACGCCTCATATTCGGGCAAATAAGCCTTCAACTCCTCAGGCTTTTCTGGGTCGAAGATGAACAAGGAAAGTTTGTCAAAAATGACCTGCATGGAGGCGAGCCGTTCGCCGTCGGAAGCCTGTCTCGCCTCCTGCTCAACCGTGGCACGAACATCGCCCAGCAAGTCGGCATGGTGGCGCACCATGGAAGAAACATTGATGTCGTCTATGGCAGCGCGAAGGTTTCCCAGCCGCCCCTGAAAACGTTCGACAGCCACGGCAGCCCATTCTTCGGAAGTTTGAGGCGAGGTGCGGCGGCTCGATTCTTGGGCGAAGACAAGCTGCAACGAAAAACTTAGCAGGAAAAGAAAAAGATACTTCATCGGAAAATGAGTTGAGCAAGTTGAGTAAAACGAATGTGCAAAGATGCGCGATTCACCGCGATTTCAATGACAGCACCCAAAAATACACCGTCTCCTCCAACCGTATTCCCTGCTCCATCACCTCGTGGGTCAGGCGCATCTCTGGGTCGCTTTTGATTTTCTCCGCGTATGTTTTTTCAACAAACAATACTGGTTCGTTTTCTTTTAAATTTTTCAAAACCAGTGCGTCGTTCTGCCCCATTTCTCGCTCCACGACCCAATCAAGTGGGAGCCGAGGGCGAGTGCGTGTCAGAAAATTGGCCTGCGGAAATGCCGGGAGAGTTTTAAAACTTGGATAACGCACCGCCAAATTTTTCAAATCACGGTAAAGCAGCATTTTCTCTTGCGTGGTATAGATGCCGTGAAGCGCCGGAAAAACATCGCCCAAGTGAGCAGTCATTTCGCCGCGCCGTCCGTCGCGATAAACAAACTCATAAGCAAGGCGAAAACAACCCAGCAGCGCCAATACCACGACGACTCCCGGCCAATGCCTGTGCCAGCTACCATCACGCACAGGATGGCCCTTTGTCCAGAACAACCTCGAAATGTCCATAGCCGCGAAAACCCACGGCACCGCAAACAAAATGGGCAGATTGTAGCCCCAACTGACAGAAGCGCACCAAGAAACCGCGAGCAAAGCAAGCAAACGGGTGTTCAACGCCGCGAAGAACGCAACCGCGTTCATACGGATGGATACGGATGCCGCTCGCGCTTTTGCGAAGTTGGCAACAGGCCACAACACATATACCACCCCAACCCAAAACAACAACCTCGACTGCGCAAAAGGAGCCACAAAGCGCCGTTCGCTCAACAATTCGTAGGCATAAAAAGCACCGAGAAAAAACAGCCAGAGCACCCAAGCCCACTTGGCTATGCGCAGATTTTTTTCTTTCCAAAAATACCAAACAACGGCTGGCAAACACGCGAGACTTGCAAGTACCAAAATGGGCTTCACGCGAAAATAGTCGAGCAAGCCATGCTGGAACGCCTGCGAACCCGAAGCCGCGCCACCCGTCCATTGCAAATAGTTGAGCAGCAAATCGTTGTGTTTCAAATAAGCAAAAAAGCAAAGAAAAACTAAACAAAAAGCCGCCACGCCCCAGCTCAACCGGCCCCATCTTTTATCAAGCAGCAACATCCACAGAAAGACCACCGCCATAGGGTAAAACGACTGCTTGCACAGCAGCGAAGCAGCCATCGCGATGCCCGCCAAAGCCGCTCCCCAACCCGCCGAAATCTTGCTCCAAAGCCAAATCCCCCACACGGCGAACAATATCCCATCCACGGTGTGCCAAGCCATCGGGGGGTAACAATGCGCGGAAACCACAAAACCCAATGTGGCAAGCATCCAGCGCCGCTCCCCAACAGCCAACACCGAGGCGCCAAGCCACGAGTACGCCCCCACTTTCAGATAAAAAATCCATCGCTCCCACAGCACCGCGCCGTGTTCCGGCAACAGGCTCATCTCCAGCGCGCGCCACCAAACGGTCAGCGGAGGACGCACATAGATGACCTCATCGTACAGCGTCTTTCCGCTCAGCACTTGCCACGCCAACCCAGTGACGAAGCCCCCATCGGTTTCGTTGATGCCATAAGGCGAATAGGCAAGGCAGTAGGCAAGCACTGCCGCCCCAAACAAGAACTTCCAAATCCAGGCAGTGCCGGAAGTTCCGATACCCGCATTTTTTCCAAAAATGAAATTCAAGTAACTTTCTGTTTAAATTACCGCGAGGCGGGTATTGGCAGGCAAGGCTTTTAACCTACTTTTGTGCCACATAATCCGCCTTCTCTTTGAACAGCAAATTATAATCCTATGAATAGACTTGTTGCGGTGGGTGCCTTTGGCGAAGGGAAAGCCCTTTTTCCGACTGGCTTCGTTAAATTTTTCGGCGAATATGCCCGATTTCGACTGCAAAATTTGCCTTGCCAGTCGAAAAAATGGCAATCACCTTCACTCAAAGCCCTCCACCGCGACAAGTCTAATGCCGTTCAGCCATCCTGCCTCCCCCCGCCGCAGGCACTCTCGTGCGGCCTCTTCAGATTGCTGACTATGGGCTGACAAGTTTTGAAGTTTGATGCGATGCACGGACGCGCCCAATGTGGGGCGGGTCGGTCATTCTTTTCAATAAAGATGTAATCGGTTTTTGGGATGTCCTCTCCGGCAGCAATGTCGGGGGGGATTTTTTTTCGGTAAGCGATATGCGCCCACTCTCAAAAGCCTGTCCCCATCCTCGTGGCATTCAAGATGCTACCTGCCGCGATGATGCCTATGATATACAACACAATGGACACAATGGTGAAGATGCCATTGATTCTGAAATAATTGCGAAGGTTGCGCCATGCCGACTCAAAAGCTTGCTGACTATCGTACTGCATCGCCCGCTGTATGTTGCTGGCAAAACGAAGGTGAAAAAGGCTGATGAGAAAAATGACGGCAACTGCCAACAAGAACAACAGCATTATCCATACGCCTGCTGAGTCAATCAATCTTGCCATGGCATCCTGTCCGCTCATTGACATAATTGTTTGCAGCATCGGCATCAGGGCAAACGACACGATGAGCATCAAGGCAACATAGATGAAACCCAGAACGGAGAAAAAAATCGCCCATTTGGAGGTGGTGAGCCAATTGAGGCGCATGTTGCGCGTCACCTGCAAACCTTGTTCGCTATGAGGCGCTTGAGAGAATTGATTGTCAAAGACTTCCATGTCAGTTTGAGTTTTTGAAAGTTAGAAATTACGGAACAGATTGCCTGCCGTGAACAGGCCGAAAACAAGTATCAGCAGGTAAAAGCTGAGCAAAACGATAACGAGAATGCCGACAAAGTTGTAAAAGCGCCGCAGATAGGCAAAACCCTCGTCGAGTATCTGATTGTTCTCGAAATCAACCCCTTGGCGGGTAAGGCTGGCAAATTTGTAGTAGTACCACGCCGGAAAAAACAAAAGCACCCCATATAGCCCCAATAGCACAACGCCCACAAAAAAGCCGCTTGGCCCACTCAACATGGCGAAGAGAGCGCCAAAGGCAATAAAGCCCAGCACAATGAATAGCAGCACGGCAAAAAACATCGCCCATTTGGAGGTTTCGATGAGGTCGGCGCGTACCGATTCGGTGAATTGAAGCCGCTGTTCAGGCACATTCGATGCTATGCCCGAATCTAAAGGTTGGTTCATGTCTTCCATTTTGATGTGTTTTTTGTTAAAAAATTTGATTGTTCGGCAGCGAAGGTAGTCAGGCTTTTTTGCACAAAACGTGACATTTGCAGAAAATTTCTCTGACATGAACATCGCTCAAATCGAGTTTGCCACGCCTGAATACGACGAAGCCGTGCGCCTGCGCTACGAAGTGCTGCGCCGCCCATTGGGGCTGGAATTCACACCCGAACAACTCGCCGCTGAATACTCGGACATCCATCTTGCCGCCTACGACCCTTCCGGCCAATTGATTGGCTATCTGTGCCTGACCCCACTCGATGAATCAAAAGTGAAAATGCGGCAGGTGGCGGTTCATCCAGATTGGCAAGGCAAAGGAGTGGGGAGGAAATTGGTGGAGGCATCGGAAACATTGGCCAGGCACTCAGGCTTCAAGACAATGCTCCTTCACGCCCGCGACATCGCCGTGCCATTCTACCTGAGGCTCGATTATCGCACCGTTGGCGAACAATTCGAAGAGGTCACGATACCGCATTTCAAAATGGAAAAAACACTGTGAATGTTGGGCGCATTTCAAATTGCCACTTTTGTGTGTCGGAACGCCGTGCCCGCATATACCGGAACGGCGTTCCGATTTAGTTACGGCAATTTGAGAAGTTGAATATCAAACGCCAAGAAATTTCAACCCCTCATTCGCATTTTTTGTGTTAAAATATTTTGCAAACTCACGCCAAACACTACTTTTGCAGCAATCGCTTGCGAAATATCCCTGCGCCTACATACAAACTTGGGTCATATTTTAATCCGCCTATCACTTGAACAAGTGAATCCCGCTTTTCTTTAATCCTGTAGCCAATTCAGTGTTCCCAAATGCTGATGCCGATAGCCTCGACACAGCTTTACGACACATCATGCGGACGGATGCAAGATTCCGCCCGCATTTTTATTTGAGGTTCGTTGCGGGAGTTCGTCGCATCAAATTGAGCAAAAACTTTCTACCCTCATTCATGTTTCCCAGCCATGTTGTCCGATGAAGAAATCAAACAAACAGCAACACCAATGCCTTTGGTGGAGGGAGTGGACTACTACATAGAGAAGGGCTTGTTTGTGCTGACGGAGCATTTTCTTCTGAAACGCGGCCATTGTTGTGGCAGCGGCTGTCGGCACTGCCCATATCGCAAGAAAAAAGGGAAAAAAGTCGAGTCCTGAGGCGATAGGGGCTTAACTCACCCACTTTTCGATGCGCACCAAAGCTTTTGGATAGCCATTCACGCCGAACTCCTGACGGTCGGCAGGCGTGAGCAAATCGGGCCGGTGAATTTTGTCTATCGGCACCTGACAAAGCTCCGGGCACCACAAACGCACGAATTCACCGCGCGGGTCATAATTTTTAGCTTGGGTGAGAATATTGAAATATCGGTCTTCGCGGGGGTCGCTTCCCACGCCCGCCACATAGTTCCAGTTGCCCCAATTGCTGCATGGGTCGTAGTCGAGCAATTGGCTTTCAAAATACTCTGCGCCCATTTGCCAATTCACTTTGAGGTCTTTGACAAGGAAGGAAGCCACATTCTGGCGCCCGCGGTTGCTCATCCAGCCAGTGGCGTTGAGCTCGCGCATATTGGCATCCACAAACGGCACCCCCGTTTTGCCCTCGGCCCAAGGCTTGAAGGTTTCCCAACTATTTTTCCAACATTTTTGAGTTTTGTTCTGAATGCCACCTTTTAGGAAAATATGGTTGCCGTGTTTTTTTCCCATAAGCCGGAAGAAGTCGCGCCATAGCAACTCAAAAAACAGCCAGTAGGTGCTTTCATTGCTGACGCGCTCACGTTCGTATCGCTTGAGCTCATGGTAAACCAGTTTGGGCGACAAGCAGCCTTGCGAAAGCCACGGGGAGAATTTGGAAGAATAGTCGCCTCCGAGTAGCCCATTGCGCGTCTCCTTATAGGTCGAAACGAGGTCTTTTTCCCAAAAATAGTATCTCAGACGACGCAGGCCTTCGGTTTCCCCGCCCTTGAACGGCAACACGGCTCGCGGGTCCGTTTCAAAAGGCTCATGTCCAAAGTCGGTCAGTGAGGGAAGTTCGCCCGGTTCCAAGCTAGCGGGCAAAGGCGGCATGGCCGACGGGGTGGGCAGAGGCTCCCGAACCGGGGTGATATGCTCGTTGTCTTTGCGAAACTGGGTAAAAATATCGGGCGTGTGATGCACCGGCACGGGAAGGTCTTGTGTGTGATAGAGCATTTTGCCGCGCACATAGAGCAACTCGATGCCGCCAGCCCAGAGTTTTTGCTCCAGCGCATCCTGCACGAACACTTCCTCTTGCGTGCGCTCTCGATTGCACAGCACCCACGAGGCTTTGAGGTCGCGGGCGAAATCGGAGAGGATACATTCGGGTTTGCCGACACGAATCAAAAGGTCAGCGCCGAGCTTGCGCAAATTTTGCCGCAAGTCGGCCACGCTTTCGATGATGAACTGTGTGCGAAATTTTCCCGTCTTCGGAAAGCCAAAGCGCGTCTTGCCCATAAAAGTCCGTTCGTCAAACACATAGACGGGGATGACTTCTTCTGCCATTCTGAGCGCTGTACTGATTGCCTCGTTGTCGTGGAGGCGCAAATCCTGCCGGAACCAAACAATTGCACGACGTTTCATCTTTCTGCTGGCGTGGTTTCTTGTTAAAGAAAATTCCTTTGAAACACGAGTGGTAAAACTTTGAAGGCAGTCTTTTGTTTGCCCGAACTGTTCCTTTTTTCCTGTTGGGCAATTAAGCCTAATTTAGGTTTTGCCCTTTAAATATCCCTAATTTGCCCCCCATGTCGCGCATCCTTGTCCTTTTTGCACACCCAGCCTTGGAAAAATCGCGGGTCAACATTCGTCTGGCGCAAGCAGCCAAGTCCGTCAATAGCCTGACATTCTGCGATTTGTATGAATCGTACCCTGATTTTTTCATTGACGTGGCCGCTGAACAACAATTGCTCACCCAACACGACATCATCGTGTGGCATCACCCCATGTACTGGTACAGCTGCCCTCCTTTGCTTAAACAATGGATTGATTTGGTGCTCACGCATGGCTGGGCCTACGGCTCTGGTGGGCGGGCGTTGGAGGGCAAATATGTCCTGAATGCTATCACCACGGGTGGCGGGGAAATGGCTTATCATCCGAACGGATTCAATCGTTTTCCCTTGCGGCAGTTCCTCATCCCTTTCGAGCAAACGGTTCGGCTGTGCCGAATGAGCTACTTGCCGCCTTTTGTGGTGCAAGGCACGCACCGCATGAACGACGCGGAAATAGAGGCGCAGGCAGAGCGGTACGCGACGCTTCTAAGAGATTTGCGCGACGACAAGTTCGACCTTGATGCGGTCGGGCGCGTCGAATTCTTCAATCAATTGCTTTAAAACCTATGCAGTCTGGCTCTTTTTTCTATATTGCTTTCGTATATCTCGCCGCTGCCGTCGTGATGGTGCCGCTCGCCAAACGCTTCGGGCTTGGCTCCGTGCTCGGCTATTTGTTGGCAGGTCTTATCATAGGCCCCGAAGTGTTGGGCTTGGTCGGCGAGGAACGTCAGGAAATCATGCACTTTGCGGAGTTTGGCGTGGTGATGATGCTTTTCGTCATTGGCCTTGAGCTGGAGCCTTCCGTCTTGTGGCGGCTGCGCGTCAATATACTTGGCATGGGTGGGGTGCAGGTGGTGGCGACAAGTTTAGTGTTTTTCACAATCGGTCTTGCGTTTGGGCTGCCGTGGAAGGCGGCGATTGCGGTAGGCTTGCTGCTTTCCTTGTCCTCCACCGCCATCATATTGCAGACCTTGCAAGAGAAAGGACTGATTCGAACACCCGCAGGGCAAAGTTCTTTTGCGGTATTGTTGTTTCAGGACATTGCCGTCATCCCTATTCTGGCCCTGTTCCCCCTGCTCGCCGACGCATCTTTCGTGCAGCCAGTGGGAGAAGATGCGCCTTTTGAACAACAGGGCTGGATGAACACGCTACTTGGCATCGGTGCCATAGCCGCCATCATCGTGGGCGGCAAGTATCTGGTTCGCCCGATTTTCCACGCGGTGGCAAAGACCAAATTGCGGGAGTTGTTCACGGCCACGGCATTGTTGTTGGTCATCGCAATAGAATTAGTCACGAGTTCGGTGGGATTAAGCCCTGCTTTGGGTGCGTTTTTGGGCGGTGTGGTGTTGGCCAATAGTGAATATCGGCACGAATTGGAAAGTGATATCGAGCCATTCAAGGGGCTGCTATTGGGTACTTTTTTCATCTCCATCGGGGCATCCATCAACTTGGGATTCGTCGCCGAGCAGCCTGTTTTCATTTTTGGTGCGGTGTTGGGGGTCATGCTTATCAAAGGGGTGATTCTTTTTGCTATAGGGAGAGCGTTTCGCATGGGCATTGACCAAAACAGCACTTTTGCCTTTGCGCTCTGCCAAATGGGAGAGTTTGCATTCGTCCTGCTCACCTTTGCCTCGCGCTATGGCATTTTCCCTGAGGAGCTATCCGGCTTGCTGCTAGTCGTCACCGCGCTCAGCATGGCGCTCACCCCGTTGTTTTTTCTTGTCAATGAAAAGGTGGTGCAGCCGCGCATCACTGCTGCCTTAGCCAAGGATATAGCACCCGATGTCATAGAGGAAAAAAACCCTGTCATCATCGCGGGTTTTGGCCGTTTTGGGAGTGTGGTGGGCCGCCTATTGAAAGCTAAAGACGTGGGCACGACAGTGCTTGATAACGATGCCGACCGGGTGGAGTTGTTGCGCAAATTGGGTCTTAAAGTATATTACGGGGATGCCTCAAGGCTTGATTTGCTGCAAGCAGCAGGTGCCAAGGAGGCAAAATTGCTCATCATCGCACTTGATGACCCCGAACAAACCCTGCGCTTGGTGGAGGAGGCCCAAAAACATTTTCCGCATCTGGCGCTGTTGGTGCGAGCTACCGACCGCCCCGACGCCTACGACCTGCTTAGCATGGGGGTGAAACACGTCTATCGGGAAACGCTCGACACCTCGCTGCGCATGGGTGCCGACGCAATGCAAATGTTGGGCTTCCGCGCATACAACGCTCGCAACGTCGCTCAAAAATTCTACGAGCACGATGAAAAAGCCTTGCGCGACTTGGCCGACACTTGGGCCGACCGAAACCTCTACATCAGCGCAGCTCGGGAACGCATCGCCGAACTGGAACAACTTCTGCGAGCGGACGGCTTCGACAACGACCTCAATTTTGACAAGGAATGGGATTCCGACTCTTTGCGGGAGGATGTTTTGAAAGGAACTTTCAAGTAAAATCCACTTGCTATCGCAATAGGGTCACGTTCCCCTTTTTTTCCAGTACCTCCCCTCCGATGCAGCCGACGCGCAGGTAATAACCGTAGGTCTCGGCTGGCTGAGGTTTCCCGCGAAAAGAGCCGTCCCACGCGTCGTCAAGCGAGCTGGCCTCGAATAGTTTTTCTCCCCAGCGGTTGAAAATGACCCAATATACTTCTGTGGCTATGCTGCTTTCCAACTTGAGCGCGTCATTTTGATTGTCGCCGTTGGGAGAAAAGCCTGTCGGAAAAAACACATAAGGCTCGTCGCATACGATGGAGCGCACCACCACACGAACCGTGTCGCGCAACACACAGGAAGCCGATACCGGCACGGTGACGACATAGTCAGTCGTCACACTGGGCGTGGCAATCGGGTTCTGAATGTTTGGGTTGGAAAGCGAGCCAGAAGGCTGCCACAAATACTGAAACGCGCCAGAGGCTACTGCATTTAGTTGAGTGCTTTCCCCTTGAAAAATCGTATCTGGCGATGCCGAGGCTTGCAACACGCCCGGGTCGGTCACCATGACCAGCACATTCTTTTCCACCAAACAAGGGCCGTTGCCACTTATGGTCACTGTATAGTTGGTGGTGGTGTTGGGGAAAGCCAATGGGTTGGGAGCGGCAGCGTCGGAAAGTGCCGTTTCGGGCATCCACGAATAATTGTACGAAACATCGGCACCGGGAAACAACGGGACGCTATCGCCGGGGCAAATGAGCAGGTTGGGCGGGAGCATATCGGTCGGCGGAATTGGAGCGACAAACGGCAGCACGAGCGTGGATGTGCATCCATTCCCGGAAGTGGCTACCAGACTTAGCGCGTATGTCCCAGATTTTTCCACTGTGAAAAGCGGGTTTTGCTCCATGGATTGCACTGAAAGCCCGCCGGGGCCACTGAGCGTCCATCTCCAAGCCGTCACGCCATAAAGAGTATCGGTGCTGAGGTCAGTGACCTGTACATACAATCCTGTTTCATCACAATCAGGATAGCCGACATCAAGCCCCGCCTCGACATAGCCATTGGTCAGATGAATGGTTTTGACCGTCGTGTCGCGGCAGGTGGGTTTTGATTCCGCAATCAACATGACCGTGTAAAGCCCCGTGTCTGGATAAACCCAGGTAGGCGAATAGGCCGATGAGGTCAGATTGGGGTTGCCATCCAAGTCGAAAAACCATTGGTACCCGTGGGTTTGCAAACCTTGATTGAGAAATCGAACCCCCAAGGTATCGCACACCACTTCCGGCACAAAAAACGCGGCGATAGGCTGCCCACAGTCAGACACGTTGTATTGGAAGTCGCGTCGTGTCGTTGAAATCAACGAGCCATCGCGGTATTCGTCCACGCAGACACCCACCACAAAGTTGCCAATCAGATTGGGCACGCCCGTCAGAAAACCCGTCACGGGGTCAATGGTGAGCGGGTCGCCTCCCAACACGTTCGACAGATTGTAAGGCGGGTCGCGCCACTCTACTTCCAAATAGGGGCCGGGGAGGGGCGGCTGGGGAATGGGTGCCAGCGAATCGGCCCCTTGCAAGGGTGTGCAAAGCCGATAGACCAAAGAATCGCCATCCGGGTCAGTGGCCGAGTGGTCGAAATCAATCGGCTGATGGATACAGATAGCCACGGGAGGCCATTGATTGAAAGTGGCGCTGTTGTTGCAGCCCAGCAATGCCTGTTCGGAGATGTTGGTGATGATAGTGATGCCCGTGCGCAAGGGGCGAATGATGTTGCGAATCAATTGGTTGCGACAGCACCGCTGATAGACGAGCGAATAACCGCCCGCGGCAAAAGGCAACTCCACAATGCCTTTGTAGCGAGTGCCATGCGCACAGACATCGGGCGGAACCGATAAGCAAGGGTCGTTGAGAATGATGGGCAACGTGTCGTTGGAGGTAGCGTCGTAAGGTATCTTTAGCTCGCCTTTCAGTTTCCAGCCCGCGTCATAAATGCCTATCGAAGCGGGGCTGTCGAACCACGGGACACCCGTGTAACAGTCCCGAAATACTGTCAGGGTGATTTCATATCGGTTATTGCCGAGGCACTTGTAAGTGAGCTCGCCGCCCACAATATGGGTGGCAAAAAGTGATGTTTGTAATGAAAAAAAGAAGAAAATGAGATAATAAAGACGATTCATCATGCACTAAGGAAGGTACAGCAGCGAAAGTATGGAAACTTCCGAAAGCACATTGCCGCGTTTTGTCAAATGGGCAATAAAGAAAGAGAGAAGCGAATAATCGCTATTGCCACTTGCGCTGCTCCAAAAATGCCCCCACTTCCCGGCTCAACCGTTCCCCTTGCAAGCGCCAAAGATTGCTGTGCCCTCCGCCCTCCACCGTCACCCAATGTTTGTCAGCCGATGGGACGGCCTCAAAGTTGCGGCGATTGAACTCAAAGGGAATTTTGTCGTCCGCGTCGCCATGTATGAAAAGCATCGGGCGAGCGATGGTAGCGGCGGCCTCCACTGGCTTCACCGCGCGAGGGTCAAACTGGGCAATCTGCGCAGACTTGCTTATCACACGCTGCACAAGATATTTGCTGCGAAGCCCGAGCATATAATCAGCGCCATATTCCTCCGCTACTTTTTCAAATTCGTCAAAAGTGCTTTCAATGATGCCAAATCCTATGCGCTCATCCATTGCCATCGTTTGTAAGGCGATGGCGGCCCCCAGCGAAGCCCCCCAGATGCCCACGGGTTTCTCATTCGTCCACCTCAACACCGAGTCCACAGCTGCCGCAATGTCGTGCTTTTCATAAAAACCAAAAGTGCAATAGTCACCCCCGCTTTCCCCATGTGCCCGCAAGTCGAGAGCAAGGCTGTTGAACCCTCTTTCAGCCAATATCTTGGCTCGCCCGAACTGGGTTTCCTTGCAGCTGCTGATGCCATGCAGGATGATGACCGTGCCTCGCACGGTGTCGCGCTGGGTTTTCAAAAACCACCCTTTGAGCAAAATACTGTCGGGGGTAGTGATGAAAACTTCCTTGCCGCGCAAGTCGTAGTTTTGGGGCAAAAATCCGTTGGGGAAACGCCAAGTGTTATGTGCCGCTACCATCCGGTAAGGCTTGATGCCCGTATAAGGCAGCACTTTTTCCACCACCAAAAAGCCAGCGGTGGCAAGCAAGCCAAATACGACGGAGAAAATTTTCAAAAGTCTTTTTAATCGCATGGAGGGCACTGTATTTTGAATGTAGGACAAATTTTCGTTTTAAAAGGTTGTATTCTCTGCGCAAATGTCTTGCAAATGGCACCAGAAAGTAAGGCTCAAGGGAGCACTTCGAATTGTACCGAAACATATCGCGGAATGTTGTTTCGCGCGTTCCGGAATGGTATTCTGGGTTACAATTGAAATATATCCAGCCTCACTTATGTCGTTCAACGATGAAACTGCTCAATATATGCTTTGAATAGCCATGACACACCAACCGACAACATTGCTAGTGTTTTTGCTTCTTGCCAACTTTTGCTGCAAGACTGCTTTGCCTCTTTTCGCCCCCCAGGACTTCACCGCCGAAAACCTGTTTTCGGAAAACATCGAAGGCCCCGCTTTCGACAAAATAGGCCAACTCTACGTCGTGAATTTTCAACGCGACGGCACGATTGGCAAGGTGCATGCCGACGGCTCTTGCGAGCTGTTCGTGCAGCTGCCTCAGGGAAGCATCGCCAACAGCATCCAGTTCAATAGCCGAGGCGAAATGCTGCTGGCGGATTTCTCGCAACACAACATTTTGAAAGTAGATATGCAGACCAAACGGGTCAGCGTGTTTTGCCACGACGAACGGTTCAACCAGCCCAACGATTTGTGCATCAATGCCAAAGACCAGATTTTTGCATCCGACCCAAAATGGGCAGATGGCACCGGTCAACTTTGGCGCATCGGGCCGAACGGGCGGGCAACGTTGCTCGAATCGGGCATGGGCACGACCAATGGCATCGAACTCAGTCCCGACGAGAAATTCTTGTACGTGAACGAGAGCGTTCAGCGCAAGGTGTGGCGATACGAAGTGGATGCCGTTGGCAATGTGTCGAACAAAAGCCTGTTCATCGAATTTCCTGATTTTGGCCTTGATGGAATGAAATGCGACAAGGCTGGCAATCTCTACATCGCACGATGGGGGAAGGGGGCCGTTGCGATAGTATCGCCGGAAGGAGTGTTGCTGAGAGAAATTGGTTTGAAAGGCAAAAGATGCAGCAACCTCGTCTTTGGTGGCAAAGACGGGCGCACGGTGTACGTCACCTTGCAGGATAGAAAAGGCATGGAGATGTTTCGCAGCGACACACCGGGAAAGCAGTATTAGACCTTGATTTGCTAGGCTCTGTACGGCGCGAAGTATAGGCCGCGATGCCAAGAGCCTACTCTGGCAGGCCGAATTCCGCGAAAAAGCGCCACAGGGCTGCCGCGTGGAGCGCCTGCGACACCCCACCGCTTTTCAACATTTCAAGAGCATCATGAGGCGAAAGGAGCCGCACCGCTATGTCTTCCGTGTCGTCCAATTGTTGATTGTTCAGTCGCCGCACACCAGTCGCCAGAAAAATGTGGCAGTTGTTCGTGTGGGTCGCTGGATTAGGCGACAGCGTCACCCAATGCTGCCATTCTCCTCCCCCATAGCCTGTCTCCTCCAACAACTCGCGCTGAGCGCCAAGCAAATGCGGTTCGCCGGGGTCTGCCACGCCGCCGGGCAACTCGTAGTGAATGCCCTCGTTGCCATGACGGTATTGGCGCACCAACACAAATTGATGGTCGTCGGTCAGTGCCAACGCATTGACCCAATCTGGATATTCAAACACGAAATAATCATGGATAAGGGTGCCGTTGGGCAATTGTACCGTGTCTTCTCGCAGCGTCATGTAAGGTTGGCGGTCGAGCACATAACGGCGAGCGAGCACCTGCCAGGGTTGTGGGTCTTTCACGGAAGATGGATGTTTTTCTTTGCCTCCCTCGCACAAAAATCGCGTTCGGGAAGAATGTGGTGAATTGCTGTATTTTGGCCGCTCAAACAGCCGCATTTTCAAAACAATGTAAAAGACTTGTTGCGGTGAGGGCCTTCCCTTCGCCAAAGGCCTTCACCGCAACAAGTCTAAAAAAAAGAGCTTGTATGAGAAATCTCGCGTTGCATTGGAAAATCATTATCGGCATGGTGCTGGGGGTTGCATTTGGCACGATGGCCGCTTGGGCAGGTTGGAACGACTTCGTTCGGGACTGGGTAAAACCTTTCGGCAATGTCTTTCTCAATCTGCTGAAACTAATTGCGGTGCCGCTCATCATCGGTTCGCTCATCAAGGGCGTGACCGATTTGAAAGATATTTCCAAGCTTTCCTCCATGGGAGCGCGAACGTTGGGCATATACATCGTCACCACAGCCATTGCGGTATCCATCGGGCTAATCGCGGTCAATATCACGCAGCCGGGTCATTTTGTCAGCAAAGAAACGCAAGAACGTTTGAACAGCACCTATGCAAGTGCCGCTACCGCCAAAATTTCCGATGCCGAGAAGCAAAAAAGCAAATCGCCTTTGCAGCCCTTGGTGGATATGGTGCCGGAAAACGTGTTCGGAGCCGCGTCGTCGAACGGCAACATGTTGCAGGTGATATTCTTCGTCATCTTCTTCGGCATAGGGCTGATACTTATACCTGAAGAAAGTGCGCGACCGGTCGTCGCGTTTTTTAGCGGCCTGAACGACGTGGTGATGAAAATGGTGGACCTTATCATGCTGGCTGCTCCGTTTGGCGTATTTGCGTTGCTGGCCGCCTTAATAGTGGAATCTCCCACACCCGATATTTTCGTGGCTTTGTTGGGATACATGGGGACGGTGGTGGCAGGGTTGGTATTTATGGTATTGGTGTTTTACCCGACGCTGGTGCGCATTTTTGCCAAAAAGAGTCCGGGATTTTTCCTCAAAGGCTTTGCGCCGGCGCAGTTGTTGGCGTTCTCCACCAGTTCCAGCGCGGCCACCTTGCCTGTGAGCATGGAGCGCGTGAAAGAGCATCTCGGCGTGCATGAAGATGTGGCCAGTTTTGTGATGCCCATCGGGGCGACGGTCAATATGGATGGCACGGCGCTTTATCAGGCGGTGGCGGCGGTTTTCATCGCCCAAGCTTACGGCATGGATTTGTCGCTAGGTGCGCAGCTTGGCATCATCCTGACGGCTACCTTGGCCTCTATCGGTTCGGCGGCAGTGCCGGGTGCAGGCATGGTGATGTTGGTCATTGTGTTGTCTCAGGCTGGCATCCCGGAAGCGGGGTTGGCACTCATTCTCGCGGTGGATAGGCCATTGGATATGTGCCGCACGGTGGCAAACGTGACGAGTGATGCTACTGCCTCCATGATAGTGGCCAGCAGTTTGGGCAAGCTGGGAGAGCCGAAGCCGGAAAACTGGGATGATTCTTACAGGGGGGGTGAGGGTTAAGGCATTATTCTGAAAAGATTGGGTACAACCAGTAATATGCAAACCAAAAACTTCAGTCAGACTTCTTCTGATAAAATCCTTAACGCCGCCGTCATCGTCGCCGCGCTTGGTTACTTTGTGGACATCTACGACCTGCTGTTGTTTGGCTTTGTGCGCATCAAAAGTCTGACAGACTTGGGGTTCTCAGGCCAAGAACTGACCGACCACGGTCTTTCGCTTCAAAACTGGCAAATGGGCGGCATGCTTATTGGCGGTATCCTTTGGGGCGTGTTGGGCGACAAATTGGGGCGGGTGCGCGTGCTGTATTTTTCCATCGCGCTCTACTCTATCGCCAACCTGCTCAACGGCTTTGTCACGGGGTATGGCGACTATTCATTTTATCGCCTCATCGCGGGCATTGGCTTGGCTGGCGAATTGGGCGCGGGCATCACGTTGGTGGCAGAAGTGTTGCCCAAGGAAAAACGCGGCATTGGCACAATGGTGGTGGCAAGCATTGGTCTTTCAGGGGCGTTGTTGGCTTGGGTAATTGAGTATTTTTTCCCGTGGCGCGTGTGCTACTTTATCGGCGGTGGGTTGGGGGTTTTGTTGCTCATCGTGCGCATCAGCGTGTCCGAGTCGGGCATTTTCCGCAATGTGCAGGCACAATCGCACATTAGCAGAGGTAATTTTTTCGCTTTGTTCAACGATTGGGACCGCTTCACACGCTTTTTGCGCTGCATTTTCATTGGCACCACTACTTGGTTTGTGGTGGGCATTTTGGTCATGTTGGCACCGGAGTTTGGGAAAGCCAAAGGGCTGGAAGGCATTTCTGCCCCCAACGCCATTGCCATTTGCTATTCCGGCCTTATCTTGGGTGATTTGGTGTCGGGTGCCCTCAGTCAGCTGCTCCGAAGCCGGGTCAAGGTGATGGCCATTTTTCTTGCGTTAGATGCCATCGCTATCGCGGTTTACTTGATATTGCCGTTCAGCAGCCCTTTGATGTTTTATGCCAGCCATTTTTTGCTGGGGTTCTCGGTTGGTTTTTGGGTCATTTTTGTCACCATTGGCGCGGAGCAGTTTGGCACAAACCTTCGCTCTACGGTCGCCACCTCGGTCCCTAATTTTGCCAGAGGCATGCAAGTGCCCATCAACGAGTCTTTCAAGTACCTTAAAGGCGCTGCGGTGACGGGCAGTGTAATCACGGCGGGCTATATCGTGGGAGCGGCTTGTCTGGGCATTGCGTTCGTCGCGTTGTGGGGCATGAAGGAGACCTTTAGCAAGGACTTGGACTATGTGGAGGAAATCTGAATCAGTCTTTGATTTTGGCCAATAGAATCGCGTCCATGTACTGCTCGCCTTTCTTCGCGAATTTTCGGGCAAAGCCCTCGCGCTGAAACCCTGTTTTTTCCAGCAATCTCGCAGAAGCGGGATTGTGCGCAAACACCCATGCCTCTATGCGCACCAAGGGCCGAGTTTGGAACATATACGCGGTCATCTCGGCTACCACCGCTGTCATGATGCCTTGCCCCCGAAATGGCTCGGCCAACCAATAGCCGATTTCATCCCGATGCCCTTCTATGCCCGTGTGCACGAAAGTGCCGATGCCGCCTATCAGCCCTGCCTCTCGGTGGCGAATGGCCCAGTTGGTCAGCTGTCCATATTTTTCGAGATTGACCCGTGTTTTTTCGAGCCATTCGCCTGCGTCGAGCTCGGTGTAGGGGTTGGGAATGGTCAGCGTGTTTTGGAACACCAAAGGGTCATTCAGGTAGCGCACCAAATTGGGTTTGTCTTCTTCCCTGAACTCTGTGAGCGAGACCCAATCGCTGACAACGATTTTTTCTTTCATGTGCAAAATTTATACCTTGATTCACTATGATTTGTCGGATGGCCATGATTGTTCACCCTGATTTTGAGCAGATTGCGTTTTTAGCCATGCTCAACACATGGCGGTGCCAAGTATATTTGGGTTTTGGCGCTATCGAGTTCGGGTTTCCCAAACTCGTTCCCCTTTATCGTAGTGATTTGAAACTACTGCCTGAACGGAAATCAACGAGCATTTTTTCGCAAACCGCTTTCCCATGCGTATGGTTTCCACAACGGAGTCAAGGCATTCGGCTTAATTGCCTATTCGTTGTAAATAGCCACGCCACGCGCTCCCGGCTTGGCAAATCCTCGGTACATTCCCTCGGAATTGAACGGCATGGCAATGTTTCCGTCCTTGTCCACCGCGATGAGGCCGCCCTCGCCGCCTTTTTCCACCAGTTTTTTATTTACCACAAAATCGGCGGCTTCAGCCAGCGCAAGTCCTTTATAGGCCATGAGCGCCCACACGTCGTGCGCTACGGCATATCGAATGAAAAACTCGCCATGCCCCGTGCAAGAAACCGCGCAGGCATCGCCGGAGGCGTAAGTGCCAGCGCCAATCACGGGCGCATCGCCTATGCGGTTCCAGCGTTTGTTGGTCATGCCGCCCGTGCTGGTGCCTGCGGCGAGGTGACCGTTTTTGTCGAGCGCGACGCATCCGACGGTGCCGAATTTTTCATCGGTAGTTGGTTCGGACGGGCGATGCTGCGAAAGCTTGAGGTGTCCTTGTTTGCCGGTTTTCTCTTTTTCTTCTCTCAAAAGTTTTTGCAAGACATCCCACCGCTCTTCCGTGTAAAACCACGCTGGGTCAACGAGTTCGAGGCCGCGTTCGGCGGCAAATTGTTCCGCGCCGCGCCCGCTGAGAAAAACGTGGGGCGATTGTTCCATGACCGCACGCGCCAATCGAATGGGGTTTTTGACCGTCGTCACCCCTCCGATGGCCCCTGCTTTTTGTGTGGTGCCGTCCATGATGCTGGCATCCAACTCGTTTTTTCCATCGTGCGTGAAAACGGCGCCGCGACCCGCATTGAACAGTGGGTTGTTTTCCAAAAAAACGATGGTTTGCTCCACCGCGTCGAGTGCCGAGCCTCCATTCCGCAGTATGTTTTCCCCGATGGTAAGTGCCGAATCGAGTGCCGCACGATATTCCGCCTCTTTTTCGGGCGACATGGCTGCGCGTCTGAGCGCGCCTGCTCCGCCGTGTATGGCAAGTGCGTATTCGGGGCGATTGGCTGTCGGCTGTTGGCTTTCAACGTGTTGCATTTTGTTTTTACAACTGATGATGAACAGGGCCGTGATAGCTACCGAAAAGGCGATTTTTTTCATAAGCCAGAAAGATTGAATTTTGCCCAAAATCGAACACTCACAAAAGTCATCAAAATCATCGCATCTGCGGACAAACATTTCGACATAAAAAATGAAAATCCTCATTCTTGGCGGCGGCAATATGGGCATGACTTACGCCCAAAGTTTCTTGCGCAGCCGCATCGTGACTGCCGACAACTTGATGGTGCTTTGCCGCACCTACGAAAAGGCCAACCAACTGAGCGAAACGCACGAAGGCCGCTTTTTCAGCGACCCTCGCCTTTGTGTCCCTGATGCCGACTTGCTCATTTTGGCTGTAAAACCGCAAGATTCCCCCAAACTTTTTGAGGAAATCGGCGACCTCGCACAACCCGGGCAGGTTTACTTGAGCATTATGGCCGGTGTGCGCATCGCGACCATCGGAGAAGCACTCCGCGCCGACAAAATCATTCGCGCCATGCCCAACCTGCCTGCGCAAATCGGCGCAGGCGCGACGGCTTTTACCTCCACTGACGCGGTGACGCGCATAGAGTTGGTGATGGTGCAAAACCTGCTCAGCACCACCGGGAAGACCATCTATGTGGAACGGGAAGAAATGATTGATGCCTCCACGGCTATTTCGGGTTCTGGTCCGGCGTACATCTATTATTTCATGAACGCGCTGATGGAGGCGGCCAGACAGATGGGATTTTCGGATTCGGAGGCTGAGCTGTTGGTCAGTCAGACTTTTACTGGCGCGGTGGATTTGTACAACAAAACCGACTTGAGTTGTCAAGATTGGATAGCGAAGGTCGCCTCAAAAGGCGGCACGACGGAAGCAGCATTGCGCGTGTGGGGCAACACTGGTTTGCACGAAGGCATCATGGCTGGTGCAAGAGCAGCGTTTGAGCGGGCAAAGGAGTTGGGCAAGTGAGTGCGGCCTCAAGCCGAATGCGCAAGGCAATTAACACATTTTTGTACTTTTTTGAGTTTACTCAAATTTTCTTTTGGCAATTTCAGATTGCCCCCCTACTTTCGGGACGAACTTGAACCGTTTCACAAATAAATTTTCACGGCCTATGATGAACGAACCTATACGCCAACACATGACGACCAACGTCATCACCCTCAAACCAGACAGTACGCTCGGGGAGGCACGCGATATTTTGCTGAAAAAACGCATCCATCACATTCCCATCGTGGAAAACAAGATGCTGGTGGGCATGGTGACATCATGGGATTTGTTCAAACTCGGCAAAGCAGCCGACGACTACCAGTCCATGAAGGTCAGCGAAATCATGACGACCAAAATTGCCACGTTGGAACCCGACCAGCATCTCGGCGCGGTGGCTGACGTGCTCACTCGCCACCTTTTTCACGCGGTGCCGATTGTGAATGACAAACGCGAACTGCTTGGCATCGTGACCTCTACCGACATCATCCGCTACGAACACTCGAAGGAGTATCCAGAGAATCTGGATAAGTTCGTGCACGAGAACATGGTGTGACGAGCGATTGGTTGGCATCGGCCCTCGTCTCTATGAGGCTGCGCCACAAGCCCGGTTCGGGATGGCCTGAATTTCATGCCGCCTGGAACTGGGCTTTGTGCCGCAGCCTTTTTGTTTGAGTGACTTCCCCTGTTGTATCGCAGTGTTTGAACAATCTGACCATGTGCTGGTTATGAGGGCCAAAAACAAACACTCACCCCGACATCTCGGGAACAACACCTTGTTTTCATGGCCGTTTATTCGTTGAAGCGCGTTCAGCGCCTCCCCATCTCGTTGGACGAAGCATGGGATTTTTTCTCCTCTCCTCTGAATTTGAAGGAAATAACGCCCCCCTACATGGGTTTTCAAGTCACGTCCGACCCAGCCTTTTTGGAAAAGATGTATGCCGGGCAAATCATTTCTTATACGGTGAAACCCTTGTTGGGCATCCCGCTTTTTTGGATGACGGAAATCACGCACGTCGAAGACAAAAAGTTCTTCGTGGACGAGCAGCGCGTAGGCCCATACTCCATCTGGCACCATCAACATCATTTCAAATCCGTCCCGGGTGGGGTGGAAATGACGGACTTGGTGCATTACAAAATCCCCTTGGGCTTTTTGGGCGATTTTGCCAACTGGCTTTTCATTCGCCGCCAACTCAACGAGATTTTTGACTACCGATGGAGAAAGTTGGAGGAGATGTTCGGAGTCAACACCCCTTGATTCCACGCGGGCACATTCTTATCCGAACAATGCCTTTTCATATCGCAGCCCTACCTCTTTCCAATGGATGAGGTTCCAGAAGGCCGTCACATAGTCGGGGCGCTTGTTTTGATACTTGAGATAGTAGGCGTGTTCCCACACATCAAGGCCAAGAATGGGGGTGCCTGTTTGCTTCACGATGCTGAGCATCAACGGGTTGTCCTGATTGGGTGTCGTGCTGATGAATAGGCCTTTGTCTTTCCCCACACATAGCCAAGCCCAACCAGAGCCAAACACGCTTTTGGCTGCGTTGCCAAATTCTTCCTGAAATTTTTCAAACGAGCCGAATTGGCTATTGATGGCGGTGGCCAATTGCCCAAAAGGAAGGCCTCCGCCTCCGTTGGATGGAGGGGCCATGATTTGCCAGAAAAATGTGTGGTTCCAGTGGCCGCCCGCGTTGTTGCGGATTTTTTTGTCCTCGTCGCTGGAGGTAACGCGCGTCACGATGTCTTCCAACTCGTATTCAGCATACACGGTGTTCTTGACGGCCTCGTTGAGGTTGGAGACGTAGGCGTTGTGGTGGCGGCCATGATGGATTTCCATCGTCATTTTGTCAATGTGCGGCTCCAGTGCGGCGATGTCGTAGGGAAGTTTGGGCAATTCGAAGGGGGTGGTGCGCCGCATTTTTGGAGGCGGAATGACCGGGTAGCCTGTGGTGGCGCTTGGATTTTTTGACGAGCCTTTGCAAGCTTTTAGAATGGGGGCAGCCGCAGCGGCAATGCCAAGAACAAGGCTTGTTTTTAGAAAGGTTCTTTTTTCCATAGAAGTTGTGAATTAACGGATGGTGAGTAGTGAGTTGGGTTCGGAATCGTCAAGGATGGGGCAAACTTACACGATTGATGCTTGTTCAGTTCGACTGAGCCAAAAATAGGGCATTCCCTAAAATCAACGACACTTGTTGAGCGCCCGATTAGGACTCATCAAAATATCCGGCGTTTCATTTGACGATAGGTATTAGACTTGTTGCGGTAGATGCCTTTGGGTGAAGGGAAAGCCCTTTTTCCGACTGGCTTCGTTAAATTTTTCGCCGAATATGCCGGATTTCGACTGCAAAATTTGCCTTGCCAGTCGAAAAAATGACAATCCCCTTCTCTCAAAGCCCTCCACCGCAACAAGTCTATTCGAATAATGGGTTGAAGCGGGGTGTTGAAAATGTGTGGTGATTTCAAATCATCGCCTGAACAAGAGATTGATGTCAAACGCCAAAACAGTCAACTTCTATACCTCGAACTCTCAAGTTTTGGGTATGGCAATAAGCGCAACCTGCTCAAAATCAAGAAGAGCAACCATGGTGAACTGGCAAATCGTAACGAATCAATGTATGGTTTGCCTGAATGCCTAACGCGGTCATCAACTCGCCAGCCAAGCCTCCATTTGAGGCCTGAAAAAGATGATGACGATGACCACAAAAATCGTGATGACCATTATCAAAAAGATGTATCCCAGCAAAATAGACAAGCCTCCCTTCAGCCAGACCCCAATTTTGCGATGCTGCAACAATTGACTGTAAGCCCAGCCAAAATATACCACCCAAAGCATGAGCGAGAACAACGTCATCGGCCAAGCAGTAGTCGAAACGCTGCTCAAAAACTTTGAGATGGGCAAGGTGACGACGCTTGCCATCGTTAGTTCGCCCATCAAAAAGGTGTTGAGCACAAAATGTTCGGCGTAGTTGTAGCCTCTCCGTCGAAACAAAAGCCACGACCAAAAGGCAATGAAAGGAATCATGCAAAAAAGCATGAGGGCAGGGTGGTCGCTGAGCACCTGAAAAACTTTTTGCGACAATCGCTGGCCGATGGGGTGACTGCCTTGTTGTTGGTCCGACAACTTTTGCATCAACTCCTTGTCAAGGCCGATGTAATGGAAAATCAAGAAATTGATAGCCGCTGACCAAAACAAAAATTTGAGTGGCTTGAAATGTCGCACCCTTTTGCCCTCCAGATACTCTCTCACGCTATGGCCGGGGCGCACCAACATTTCCTTCATCGTGTAAAAGAAGCCTTGGTCGTAGTGGAAGAGCCGTTCCCGCGCCTCTTTGAATACCTGCTTGGTGGTGATGCGTTTCGTCTTTGCTTTCTGCCCGCATTGAGGGCAGAATTTTCCCTCGAACTCGTGTGCGCAGTTTTTACAAGTTGCCATGGTCTGATATGCGATTTACGATTTACGATTTACGATTTACGATTGATTGGTCGGATTTTGTCGGAAACATACAAGTTTCCCTATTCCCAAACCTGCCGTACATTTCGGTTTCATGAATTTTCCACAGACTTTTGCTCGCCCAAATCATCAATCGCAAAGTCTTGCTCGGCAATCGTACATCCAAAATCGTAAATCGTAAATCGAACCAGTCCGACCATGTCCACCACAAACACTCTCAGCCTTGAAGCCGAAAAAAACACCGATGCTTTCAAACTCGCTGTCTCCAACCTGAATCGCCGACTCGAAAAAATCCACGAAGGCGGCGGCCCAAAGCGCATCGAAAAACTTCACCAACAGGGCAAAATGACCGCCCGCGAACGCATCGAATATCTGCTGGATAAAGACAAACCCCGCATCGAAGTCGGCGCGTTCGCAGGCTACGAGATGTACCAGGAACACGGCGGCTGCCCGGCGGGTGGGGTAGTGGTCGTCATCGGTTACGTGCGCGGGCGGCAAGTCATCGTCGTCGCCAACGATGCGACCGTGAAGGCCGGGGCGTGGTTTCCCATCACGGGCAAAAAGAATTTGCGGGCGCAGGAAATCGCGATGGAAAACCGTCTGCCCATCATTTACCTCGTGGACTCAGCGGGCGTTTACCTACCCATGCAGGACGAAATTTTCCCTGATAAAGAACATTTCGGACGGATTTTCCGCAACAACGCGAAGATGTCGTCCGCCGGAATTCCTCAAATCGCCGCCATCATGGGCGCTTGCGTGGCGGGCGGCGCGTACCTCCCCATCATGTCCGACGAGGCTTTGATTGTGGAAAAAACCGGCTCCGTTTTTCTCGCCGGCCCCTACCTCGTGAAAGCCGCCATCGGCGAAAATGCCGACCAGGAAACCCTCGGCGGCGCGGCCACGCACTCCGAAATCTCTGGCGTGACCGACTACAAAATGCCTGACGACAAAACCTGCCTCGACACGGTGAAGGATTTGGTGGATAAATTTGGCCGATTTGAAAATGCCGGGTTCGACCGCATCGAGCCGCAACCTGCCTTTGGCAAACCCGACGATATTTTTGAAATTTACCCTGAAAACGGCGCAAAACCCTACGACACGGTCGAACTTCTGCGCCGCCTCGTGGACGAGGGCAAACTCACGCAGTATAAAGAACATTACGGCAAAACCATCATCACCGCTTACGCCCGCATAGATGGCTGGGCGGTGGGCATTGTGGCGAACAACCGTTTGGTCAGCAAAAATGCGAAAGGCGAAATCCAGTTTGGCGGCGTCATTTATTCGGATTCGGCGGACAAGGCCACGCGATTTATCCTGAATTGCAACCAGAAAAAAATCCCCCTCGTGTTCCTCCACGACGTGACGGGCTTCATGGTCGGCACGCGCTCCGAACACGGCGGCATCATCAAAGACGGCGCGAAAATGGTGAACGCCGTGTCCAACTCGACCGTGCCGAAATTCAGCATCGTCATCGGCAACTCCTATGGCGCGGGCAATTACGCCATGTGCGGCAAAGCCTACGACCCGCGCCTCATCGCCGCTTGGCCGACCGCCAAAATCGCCGTCATGGGCGGCGAACAGGCCGCCAAAGTCTTGACACAGATACAAGTAGAGACTCTAAAAGGCAAAGGCGAAGCCCCCGACCCGGCTGCGGAAAAAGAACTTTTTGAAAAAATAAAAGCCCGCTACATCGCCCAGACCTCACCCTACTACGCCGCCGCCCGCCTCTGGGTGGATGCCATCATTGACCCGCGCGACACTCGCCAATGGATTTCGATGGGCATCGAAGCGGCGAACAACGCGCCGGTGGAGAAGTTTAATGTGGGGGTGATTCAAGTGTAATTGAGGTCATTTAGGGTCGTTGTTTGCTGAGTGGATGGTTTTTTTGATAACTTTGTAAAAATTTTCAAAAATATGCGCTTGCAAGAACGAATCACGGTCAACCCGGAAATATGTCACGGCAAACCCACCATTCGCGGCTCGCGGATGCTGGTAGCGACCATTCTGGAATTGTTGTCGGCGGGTATGACCCATGAAGAGATTTTGGCCGACTATCCCGGCTTGGAGGAAAATGACATATTGGCCAGCCTCGAATTTGCCGCCCGGCTCGCCCAATTCAAAACTTTTGACCTTCAATCGGCGGCATGAAGTTTTTTGTGGATGAACAGTTGCCGGAATCGCTCTGTCGCTTCCTTTTGGCAAAAGGATTCGACGCTGTTCATGTCAACACTTTGCGGGCGGGGCAGCAAATGCCCGACCTTGATATCTGCAAGAAAAGCGTAAAAGAAAGCCGGGTGGTAATTTCCAAAGATTCTGATTTCCTGAAACGATTTTTGCTCTTGCGCGTGCCTCACAAACTTCTTTTCCTCACCACCGGAAATATCAGAACAGTGATTTACTTCTTCTCTTCGAGGCTAATTTTTCCCTGATTATGAGAGAATTGACACACAACGACGTGGTTGAAATGAACCAGCGGGCGATTGTGGTGACTGCGTAAATTTTTGCTACTTCCCTTTTTGTCATCCTTGTAAGGATCTGTCCGCTCTACGGGCGGTTTTCACGCGGTTTTCCCCTCGTAGAGCGGACAGATGTTTCCAACATGACAAAAAAGGGAGGCTCGTTATTTTTGAATGGCCTTTAGGACCAACGCGATTATGTACCCTACAAAAGATGTTGCCCCAGCAATAAGCAGGTAAATACCAGTCTCCCTAAACAGATAAATAATTTCTTGATTTTCAATAGAAGCGTCATTGTCATGGGTTTTGTAATACCACCAACCCAAAAGAAATACAACAGAGCCAGCCCCAAGCAAAGAGAAAGCAATTGTTTTTAGAGTAGAGGTGGCTGTGTTCTTTTTAACAGATGCACTCCCCGGCAGCACCCTCCCCGCACTATCAAAAGCCCCCAACGCAACAAGAATTTTATCGTGAATGACATTCAGCCGCCGGGTGGCTTCGCTGTTGTCAATTGTGCCTTTGAGTCGTTGCGAAGTCAGGTCGTTGAACTCGGCCAACACGATGTGGATGGCGTCATGGAGTTGCTTGTTCCTTTGCGTGAGTTCGAGCAGGCGGGAGAGCGCATCGCTCGTGCGGTTTTCGGCGACGGCCTGTTTGATTGCTTCGATGGGTGAATTCATGCGGCGGGCGATTTTTGCGCTGGCAAACGAAATTGTTTCTTCAAAATGACAAGACCGAATTGGGCGGTTTTTTCAACATTTGCCGGGTCAAACCGAGTGTCGAACATGACCATCAAAAAAGTCCAACCAGCCGATGCGGAAACCCTCCGCACCCTCGCCGAGCGCACCTTCCGCGACGCGTGGCAGACCCAAAATGACCCAGTCGCATTTGAAGCATATTGCAGTGAGAATTTTTCATTGGAAAATATGCGAGCCGAACTCGCCGCATCCAGCTCAGAGTTTTATTTTGCGATGAAAAACGGCGAGCCAATAGCCTATTTGAAATTGAATATTGACAAAAGCCCCCCAGCAGATGATGCCCCCCAGCCATCGGGCCAATTTTTTGGCAAGGCACTTCAACTCGAACGCATCTATGTACGCCAAGATGTTCAAAGCCAAGGGCTTGGAGCGGAATTGCTGCAATTTGTGGAACAACGCGCCCGCGAAACCAGCGCGACTTGGGTGTGGCTCAGCGTGTGGCAAAAATCGCCGCGCACCATACAATTCTACGAGCGACACGGATACACTATCTTTGGCATCGAAACCTTTTGGGTGGGCGACGACCCGCAGCCTGACTGGCTCATGCGAAAACCGCTTTAGGGAAAGTTCGGCAAAGCATTGAAAATGACTACTCAAACATTGAAATCCAACTTGTTCTTTTGGCTACACCTGCTCGTCACCCTGCTGGCGTGGGTAGCCCCGTTCTTATTTAGTTGGCAGTGGTCGCTGCCAGTGTATGCGGCTGTCATGATACAATTTGCCATTTTTGGCCGCTGCTTGGTGAACAAGGAGCACAACCTGAGCGAGGAAGAACACACGACTTTTTATTCTCACCTTTTTGAAAAAATGGGCTTCAGGCCCAACCGCCGTAGGCTCAAGTTCTATGTGCGCAATGTTTATTATCCTGTTTTGGCGACGGTAGCGGTGGTTTGGCAAGAAATTTTGGACATGAGGCCGTTGCTTTTCTGAACAGTCTCCATCCATCTTCTACCCAAGTTATGTCCCTTTTCTTTTGAACGACCAAGTAATCCATATCCTCGCTGCTTCCGTCCCGTCGGGTAGTGTGCCAATAGAAGTTGCCTTGAAAACCTGCGGTTCGCCCGTCTCCAAGGCCTGCTGAATCGAAGCCTCCAAAGCCTTCCCATCCTCACAGGTAAACAGCAATGTTGCAGATGCTTTTTTTAAAAACTCGGCCTCCACTTTGGTCACAAGCATCGAAACGGCAGCCTTGCCTTGCAGGTGCATGAGCGCCAACATCCCGGTTGACATTTCTCCCGCAGCACATTGTGCCGCAAAGTAGATGGAGCGAAAAGGATTCTGTGAGCGCCACCGATAAGGCAAGCGCACCACCGCTCGCTCCCCGTCGCAATGCCGGATGCTTATACCCATAAACCATGCTGCGGGAAGTTTCCACAACATAAAAAGGCGCATGCGCCACGGCGTGTTGACCAATTGTTGGAAAGATGCTGGTGTCATGCTGTCTGGGAAACTTGGCGGGCAAATGTATTGTTTAACGGAACATTAAATTTTGTCGAGGCGTAAAACTTTTTAGGGGAAAAGTGCCATTTTTGGCCGTGCAAATTTTGCGCAGCCCTTTTTGGCCAGCATATTCGAGATTTAAAGTGCCATCATTTTTCATAACCAATCAGTAAACACCATGGAGTGGAGAAGGCTCAACGGCCAACGCATCGAATTGCCGCTGCTCTCGGCAGTGGAAGAGACCATCCGGCGTGAAAAAGCGGCTGGTCACAAACTCAAAGTGTGCATCGGCACCGATTCTCAAGTCATCGGCGACGAGGTGCATTACGCGACCGTCATCGTGTTTTTGCGCGAGAAACGCGGTGGTTTTATGTTCATCTCAAACGACAAAACGACCCGCAAGACAACCCTGCGCGAGCGCATGATATTGGAAGTGGGGCGCTCGGTGGAGGTTGCCTACGCGCTCTGCCACCTGCTCGACGAGCACGATGTGGCGCTTGAGGTGCACGCCGACATCAACACCGACCCGTCGTTCGAGAGCAACACGGCACTAAAAGAGGCAATGGGCTACATCCTGAGCATGGGCTTCGTGTTCAAGGCCAAGCCCGATGCTTTTGCCTCGTCGTCGTGCGCCGACAAGGTGATTTGACGGTACACGGCACACTGTTTTTATTTTGGAAAACTCTTATGCACGATAAGGGGCGGCCACAAGTCGCCCCTGTTTTTTTGAAAAATCGAGAGTGTTCAGAAAAGTGTGTCAAACCATACCGGATGTTTTCTTTTTACGCAATACACACCGTGCTTAAAGGAATGTAAATTATTGAAAACCAAAACTCTGTGTCCTTCGTGCCTCTGTGTTATCTCATCGTCTCCCTTGGGATGACACAGTTTTCTGAACACTCTCGAAAAAACCTTATTTTTGCCCAAAACTTCTCAATCTTATGCTGGAGGCAGAAAGTGCGACGGCGACAAGACCATATACTGCCGAGGAATACTTCGAGTTGGAAAAACGCTTGGAAGAGTGCCATGAATTTGTTTGCGAGAAGATTGAACTGGTGGTCGTGCCAACGGCCTCCATCCGACACACAAATGAGGTGAAAGATGCTGAATTGATTATCGAAGTAGACTCGGAAGACTCGTACAATCGTGACCACAAAGCCAAGCCCAAGGAATACACCGAGCATTTCCCCACCCTGCGCTATTACTTGATTGTGAACCAATATGAACCCTTAGTGGCTGTTTACAGCCGTCAGAACGCTAATGAAAAGTGGAGTTATGAGACGTTCGGTCATTTGGAAGACGAGATTTCACTCGATTTTTTTTTAGGCAAAACTTCCCCTTCGCATCATTCACAAAAAATCACTTTTGGCGAAGCCAAAGCTAACTAAGAGAAACCTAAAGCCCGGCTGTTTTGACCGGGCTTGTTTGTTTTTTGCCGAACGGCGACAAACATTCATCTAAACCCCTGCGTTTTCGCCAGCAATTGGCCCACCTTCGCGGGCATTTTTTCACATTAACACAATAACAGGCTATGAAGAGTCTCTCTCTGTCCCTTTTTCTTTGTGCTTTCTTGCTCCAAGCCGCCGTTGCCCAGAACATCAAGTTCGTGGAATACGAGCTGCCCAACGGTCTGAAAGTCATCCTTCACGAAGACCATTCTACCCCCATCGTGGCGGTGTCCGTCATGTATCATGTAGGCTCCAAAAATGAAAAACCCAAGCGTTCGGGCTTCGCGCACTTCTTTGAGCACTTGCTTTTCGAGGGTTCTGAAAACATCAAGCGCGGCGAATTCGACGACTACATCAACAATGCCGGTGGCAGCAACAATGCCAACACTTGGTACGACCGCACCTACTACTTTGAGGTGTTGCCCAGCAACCAACTCGCGCTCGGCCTTTGGCTCGAAAGCGAGCGCATGCTCCACGCAAAAGTCGAGAACATCGGCATCGAAACCCAGCGCCAGGTGGTGAAAGAGGAGCGCCGCCAACGGGTGGACAATCAGCCCTATGGCCGCCTGCTCGAAGAGACCATGAAGCGGCTCTACAAGGTGCATCCCTACAAGAGCTCCGTCATCGGCTCCATGGAAGACCTCGATGCGGCGGAAGAAGCCGACTATCAACAATTCTATAAAGACTTCTATCGTCCTGACAACGCCATTCTATCCATCGCTGGCGATATAGACATAGAGCAGACGAAAAAGCTTATAGATGCTTTCTTCAAAGACATCCCGCGTGGCAAAGGGGAAATACAACGCAAATTTCCGCAGGAACCACCCATGACTCGTGAGTTGCGCGACACGGTGTACGACAACGTGCAGCTGCCAGCCGTGGTGCTAGGCTACCACATCCCTGCGCAAGGCACCAAAGACTTCTATGCCGTGAAGATGCTCGGCATGCTGCTCAGCCAAGGCGAAAGCAGCCGGATGCAAAAAATCATCGTGGACGAGCAGCAAAAGGCCGTGTTCGCAGGCTCATTCCCGCTCGAGCTCGAAGACCCCGGCGTGAACATCTGCTTTGCCATCGGCAACATGGGCGTGGACCCCTCCGATTTGGAAAAATCAATGGATGCCGTCATCTCTGACGTGCAGACCAATCTGATACCGGAGACGGAGTTTCAAAAACTTCAAAATCAGGTTGAAACAGATTTCGTGACGGCCAACAACACGGTGGCCGGCATCGCGGAAAGCCTCGCCAACTACAAAATGTACTACGGCGATGCCAACCTCATCAACACGGAACTCGAACGCTATCGCAAAGTGACCCGCGAAGACATTCGCAATGCGGCCAACAAGTATTTCAACAAGAATGCCCGCGTGGTGCTCTACTGGCTGCCCAAAACAAGACAACCCTGATGAACCCGATGAACCCGCTTTTTCTGCCATTCATCAGCAACAAACAATTTACAATCAATCATTTGCCATATAGCACACCATGAAGTATTTTTCAAAAATAACAGCCGTCACAGCTTTTTTGCTGGCGGCAGCATTTTGTTCCACCGTTGTAGCCCAACAAACGCCCAGCGGCGCACCTGCCATACCCATGCCAAGCGGCAATGTTCGTCAGGCTGCTCCCGCTCCCGGCTCTGCTCCCAAAATTCAAATCGGGAAAGCGGAGACGTTCAAACTCGACAACGGCCTCACGGTCATCGTGGTCGAAAACCATAAGTTGCCCAGAGCTTCATTTCAAATTTTTGTGGACAATGACCCCGTGCAAGAGAAAGACGCAGCGGGCTATGTCCAAATGATGGGCGAATTGCTTTCCAAAGGCACCAAGACCCGCACCAAATCGCAGATAGATGAAGCGGTGGATTTTATTGGCGCCACGCTTTCTTCCAGCCAAAATGGGGTGAATGGCTCATGCCTGTCCAAACATTCCGAAAAGCTGTTGGAAATCATGTCCGACGTGTTGCTCAACCCAAGCTTTCCGGCAGAAGAGTTGGAAAAAGCAAAGCGTCGCCAAGAGAGCGGTCTCGCGGCCAACAAAGATGATGCGAACGCGATTGCCAACAATGTAGGCTCGGTGTTGCGCTACGGCAAAAACCATCCTTATGGCGAAATCATGACCGAAGAGTCGTTGGCAAAAATCAACCTCGACCAGATTCGAGGCCACTACAACACTTATTTCAAGCCCAATATCGCCTATTTCGTGGTGGTGGGCGATGTGACCAAAGCGCAAGCGGAGAAATACGCGAAGCAGTATTTTGGCAAATGGCAAAAAGGCGATGTGCCCATGCACAAATACGCCGTGCCACAAGCACCCGCCAAGACTCAAGTGGATTTCGTGCACAAACCCGGGGCTGTGCAGTCGGTCATCAACATCACTTACCCGGTTGACCTCCTGCCCGGCACTCAGGAGGCCATTAAGGGGCGTGTGGCCAACGCATTGTTTGGAGGGTATTTCAACAGCCGCATCAACGCCAATTTGCGTGAAGGACACGGCTGGACCTACGGCGCGCGCAGCTCGCTCAATCCCGACCGTCTGGTAGGTTCTTTCAATGCCACCGCGAGCGTCCGCAATGCGGTGACCGATAGCTCTATCATCGAGCTGTTGAAAGAAATGCGGCGCATGGCCTCCGAGCCGGTACCCAACGATGAGCTGCAAGTGGTGAAAAACGTTTTGACTGGGCAGTTTTCGCAAAGCCTCGAGCAGCCCGGCACGGTGGCCAATTTCGCGCTCTCGACCGCCCGCTTCAAGTTGCCAGCCGACTATTATGAAAAATACCTCCAAGTGCTGCAAAACGTGACACCCCAAGATGTCGCTGCTATGGCCAAAAAGTACATCAACCCCGACCGCGCGCACATTCTCGTGGTAGGCAACAAAGATGATGTGGCCGACCGCCTGAAGCAATTCTCGCCCGAAGGAAAAGTCAATATGTACGACGTTTATGGCAATCCCATCATTCCCTCTGGCGCCAAGCTGCCCGCTGGCATGACGGCGGAAAAGGTCATCGAGGATTATGTGAACGCTATCGGCGGCACCGCGAAAATCGCGGCCATCAAAGACCTGAAAATGACAAGCGTGATACAAACGGGCGGGCCTGAACTGACTTTGTCCACATGGCAGAAAGACGGCAAAATCGCCACCGACATGACCATGAACGGTATGTCCATGTCGAAACAACAGTTCGACGGCACCAAAGCAAAGGAATCAGGCATGGGCGGCTCGCGCGACTTGGAAGGCGAAGACCTCAACGACTTGAAGGAGCAGGCACTCTTTTGCAAAGAAGCCACCTACCTGACAGGCGGCTATAAACTAGCCCTCAAAGGGCTGGAGCAAATCAACGGTAGCGATGCCTACATCGTAGAGGTGGAACGCCCCGATGGGAAAAAGCGCACGGAGTACTACGATATGAAGACCAGCCTCAAAGTGCGTGAAGTCAGCAGCGTGACCGGCCAAGACGGTCAGCCAGCCAGCATGACGACCGACCTTGCCGACTACAAGGAGATGAATGGCGTTTTGTTTCCCCATACCGTGACGCTCATCGGCATCATGCCAGTGCCGCTCAAAGGCGTGGTAAAAGAATTGAAAGTAAATGGTGGCATTGACGATAAGGTTTTCAAGCTGTAAACCGTAGGGCGCAGCCCTTTGCCTTCAAAAAATACTACATTTGCGCACCCTGTCGCTTCGGCTGCAGGGTGTTTTTCTTTCACAAATAATTGACAACCATGTTGCAATTTATCTTCTTGCAGGCACAGCAGCCCGGCGGCAGCGCATTTCTCAGCATGCTGTTCCCCTTACTCATTCTCGTTGTATTTTACTTCTTTCTCATTCGGCCTCAAATCAAGCGACAAAAGGAAACCCAAAAGTTTCAGGAAAGCCTGCGCGAGGGATTGGATGTCATCACCAACGCGGGCATCATCGGGAAAATCACCAAAATTGATGGCCCTGTCGTGCGACTCATGGTGGATGAAAAAACCTTCATCCGCGTGGTGAAATCTGCCATTCAAAGCGAATACAAACCCTAACGACACCATAATTTGAATTTCTTGAAATCGCCACAAAGTCGCAAAGTCCCCTAAGGAATTGATTTTAAAACCTTTGTGTCTTAGCGCCTTTGTGGCGGAATTAAGCTATATTGTACTAGCCGCACTCAATGTCTCATGCCTACATTCTTGCCTATTGTATTTTGTCTCTTGACAACGTTTTGGGCAATCGCACCAGCTCCCCTGAACGCGCAAAGCCCATGGACGCGCAACAAGGCAGGCTTTTATGCGCAGGGAGCATGGCAGCACATCCCGACGTACGATGCCATTTTTGACCGAAAGGCAACCGACGGAACGCGCTCCTTGGAGCGCGAAATCACGGAAAACGCCTTCCAGTTTTATGGCGAGTACGGCATTGCCCGAAAAACGACGGTGTGGGTGGCAGTGCCTTATCGCGTGTTGAAATCTGGGAAAATCGTAACCGCAGGTGGCAACCCGATTGTCCGGGAAGGCATACTGACTGGGCTGGGCAACATCACGGTGGCGGTTCGGCAAAACTTTGTGGCCGAAAAATGGACGCTGAGCGGCCAGCTGCGCGTGGATATGCCCAACAATCGCTATCAAGAGGGAACGGGCTTGCGAACAGGATACGACGCGCTCAGCCTACTGACCACCGTCAGCATCGGTCGCGGTTATGGCAAGCACTATTGGTTTGGCTACGGAGGCTGGGGAGGCAGGGGGGGGTGGGAAAACCATTTCGTCAATTTCGGCTTGGAGGGCGGTGTCAAAATAGGCAAATGCTGGGCCATCGCTTTTACCGATTTGTGGGAAAACACTGGCTCCAAGGTGTATTTTTCCCCGATTCCCAACCTCAACACCGGAATGTTTCTTCCCAACCAAAGCTACTGGTCGTTTGGCGCAAAAGGCATCTACGAGTTCAATCGCTTTTGGGGCGCTATCGTGACCGCGGCGGGCGCCTTTCAGGGAGATTTGGTGCCACAAAGACCGGCGCTCTCGCTCGGCACTTACTTCAAGTGGGACTAAGCCGTTTCTTTTGTTCAACTGACAGGCTCTATTGGAAATTTTTGTTGACAAGATTGACATGATTTAACAACACCACGACCAATCCTGTAAATCATGTCAAACCTGTCAACAAAATGAGCCACTCCCAAAGCATATTCCTTATCCGAACACCACATCCAAACTTGCGCAAATTTTTTCTGCGGCAAAATCCAGCGCGGCCTCCGTGTGCGCTGCCGACACGAAACCCACCTCATAGCCGGAAGGGCCGAAATAAACCCCGCGTTTTAGACACTCAAGGTGCATTTTTTTGAAATATTCCATGCGCGAGCCATCAATTTCGTCCGAACGGTGAATGTGTTTTCGAGTGAAGGTGGGCCAAAAAATAGAGCCGATGCTGGGGAAAGTTGCCTCATAGCCCCGCCTGTCGCAGAATTCCTGCAAGTGCCCTGTGAACTGGCGCGTCTTCGCCTCCAGATTTTCATAAAAACCGGGTTTAAGCAGTTCGGTCAAGGTGGCGAACCCTGCAGCCATGGCGACCGGGTTGGCGCTCAAGGTGCCAGCCTGATATACCGGGCCGACTGGCGCAACGTGTTCCATGATTTCCTTGCTGGCGGCGTAAGCACCGACCGGCATCCCGCCGCCGATAATTTTCCCAAAAGTGATGATGTCAGGCTGAATGTCAAACAAGCCCGCCGCGCCCTCAAACCCCACGCGAAAGCCGGAGATGACCTCGTCGAAAATGAGCAACACACCGTGTTCGCGTGTCTTTTCCCTCACAAATTGCAGAAAGCCAACATCTTGCAGCAAGAGGCCATTGTTTGCCGGAATCGGCTCCACAATTACACAAGCCACTTCCCCTTCGTGGGCGCTCAACGCTGCTTCGAGCGCTGCAGGGTCGGCCAATGGCACCACGAGAGTCTCTTGGGCAAAAGATGCCGGGATGCCCGCCGAGGTGCTGATGCCAAACGTGACCAGCCCCGAACCGGCTTTCACCAACAGCGCGTCCACATGACCATGATAACAGCCCTCGAACTTGATGACTTTGCTGCGCCCGGTCACGCCGCGGGCAAGGCGCAAGGCACTCATCACGGCTTCCGTGCCGCTGCTCACGAATCGAATCATCTCAATATAGCGGTGGTGGTCGAGTATCAATTTCCCGATTAAATTGTCATGTGGCGTAGGGGTGCCGAACGACATCCCATTGGCGACGGTTTCCTGCACGCGCTGCACCACCGCTGGATGGCAGTGACCAAGAATGAGTGGCCCCCACGAACAGCAAAAATCAACAAACCTCTGTCCATCAACATCGTGCAAATGGCAGCCCTCACCCTTTTGAAAAAATATCGGCGGACCTTGCACGCTATTGAATGCGCGTACGGGCGAATGTACCCCGCCGGGAAAATACGTCTTGGCACTCTCAAACAGTTCGCCGCTGCGGGTGCGGGTAAAGGAGTCGGGAGTGGGATAGTTGTGTTGAATCATGCCCGCAAAAGTACGGTGCGCTAAAATACGGTGAAGCCCCCCGGTGCCCAAAGCAGGGTTGTTTCGAGCGATTCTATCTTCATGTTCATCTTTTTGCATTTGTTGACAAATTGACGGCACAGACATTCTGCTTACTTCCGCTACCTTCGCCCAACAAAATCTTGTAATCCGCCAAATATGTCCTTCCCTCCTGTCCGTTTATACTTGTTTTTGCTGCCCTTGCTGGCTGTTGGCTGTTGGTTTGGTCTGCGCAATCGTCCCGACCCCTTGTGGGATGAAGCAGGTATGCTGTTGAGGCAGCGCCATTTGACCCTCGAAGAAGCACCTGACTCGTTGCAACTTCTTTACTGCCGAATACATAATCTTCCCTATAAAACGGGCGACTCTACTGCCCTCAAACTGGTTTCCAAACCCTATATCTCTGTCATTGAGTGGTCGCGTTTTCGAGCACTTGCCGAGGCGGTGTTGGATAGAAAGTTTGTGGTGGTCTCAGGGGTGACCGGAGTGGGAGGCACTAAATTGCCGAGGCATCTTTCTCGCCTGATTGCCAATCGCCCGGAAAACTTGCTTGAAATCAACTGCGCCCCGCAGTTCGATTTGGATTTCCACAAAAAATATATCGGAGAAGAGGAGGATGGCAAGTTTGAGCCCGGGCGGCTCGTTGAGTTTTGGGAAAATTGCAAGCGTTTCCCCGAACAGAAATTCGTGGCAGTGGCCGATAATTTTGATAAAATCAATCCCGAAACGTTTTTCGGCCCCGAGCTGTGGGAATCCTTGAGCAGCTCGCGCGACACCGCTTATTTAGGCGGGAAACCAGTGACCGTCCCACCCAATTTTTATTTCATTTCCGTCACGCATCTCGGGCCGGGCTCTCTTATCGAAATGAACGAGGAGCATTTCAAGCGCCTCGGACGGCAACATATCCTTCATCCCGATGCTCGAGAATTGCTTGGGCTGCTTCATCAACAAGCCCAGAAACTTTCCAAACAAACCGAGCTCGACAGTGCCGACGCAAGCCGCTTAGCCGCACTGCGCGACACTGCGCAGTTGCAGAGATTTTTATTTTATTTTCTAAAAACCAATCAATTGATAACCACGCGATACGGCCAAGGCTTTCAATTGGGACATGGTAGCAACATCCGCAACTATTACCGCGAAGAAGATTTGTCGCAGTTCAAGGAGACGTATCTCAACCACATCAATGCGCTGCGCCCCTCGCGTGCCTTGACGGAAGAAGACTTCGAGCCGCTCGACTTCACTGTTCGCACCAACGGATTGGAACAAGGCTCCAATTTCCTGTCGAGGCAGATACAGTATCTCGACGACACGGGCTATCTGGTGGAAATCACGATGGTGGCATCCACTGCCTTGCTCACCATGCTGTTTGGTTGGTGGTTGTTTCGTCGGCGGGAGCAAATCATTCGGCGCTACGGCGAACGTGCGCAACAGGTGTACAGCGGCTTTGAGACGCAGGTCATCAGTGCCGATGTGGCTGGGCGCCGACTGGAAGAAATCAAAAATGAGGTGGATAGCCTCGTGATGCGCCGTCGGCTCAACTACACCGAAGGGCTTTATTTTCTTGCTTTTATTGAAGACAAAGTGAAGCGCATCGAGTTTGCCCGAAATGTGAGCGAAAACTTTCTCGAGCTGTTCAACGCATTCATGGAGGACGATATCTTGACGGAAAGCGAGTACCTGAAGCTGCGTCAGTTTCTGCAATCCATCCGGCACAAGATACCCGTCGAGATTTATGAGCAGTTTCGCGAAAAGGTGGAAGCCGCATACGAGGCGCACCACGAGTAGCATAATCACCCCAAAACGACGAGGTGGCTTTCGCTTGTTTGCGAAAGCCACCTCGTCGTTTTGGGGCAAATCGTGTTTGTCTATTCGTCTTCTTCTATATCAAAGTATCCCAAGCTATTTCGTTCAAACTGTCTGACTTCCAGCCCGTTGTTGTGAAATCTCATCCCGGGTTTCAGAATGGCATCTGTTTCGCAGGCATTCACCAGCAGCAGGCCGCCATAGCATTTTACCAAAAATTTTCCGCTGTCAAAAACAGCCGCCACTGTTCCTGCTTTTAGGGCTTCGTAGCCAAAATCGCTCACATCGAACATTTGAGCGTCCAGAATGACCACTTTGTGGTTTCCGACAAAGGCGAATGCGCCATTGAAGGGGCGCGTGACCGCTCTGACAAAACGCTCGATGAACGAAATGTCTTGATTCCAGTCAATCAAACTGTCTGACGGATTGCGCTTGGGGTAATAGGTGGGCTTGGTGGAAATATCCTGCGGGAAGGTTTTGAAGGTGTTGTTGGCGAGGCGCTCAATGTTACGCTCGACGAGGAATTTCATGGCAAGCGTATTTTTAAAGTGCATGGTCTCTGCGGTGTCGCGGGGCGTGATTTGGAATTTGAAAGTATCCACTATGTCGCCAGAGTCCACGCCAGGGTCGTATCTGAAGAGGTTGGTATAGAAGGCTCGCCTGCCCTCGATGATAGACCAGTTCATGGGAGAGCGCCCTCTTCCCAGAGGCAGGTTCATGGCGCTGCCGTGCATTCCGAATGCGCCAATGCGGAGGCTGTTTAATATATCTGCGGGCACAAGTCGCTGCCATCCAATGACAAAGGCTATGTCAATGCCAAGGGAGCGGATGTAGTCTTGGTCGGTCTCGTTTTTTAATGAGTATTGTTTAGCCTGATAGAAAGTAATGCCGTGTTGGTGAGCGAGTTCCGACAAATCGTCATAATCAGCCACTTCGTGTCGCTCGCCCTGCGCCGGGCCAATGGAAATAAGATGTCGGATTTTGAATGGGATTTGTAGGTTTTCAAGCAGAAATCGCGTGGTGGATTTGCAGCCAAACAGGGCGATATTGTCAAACATGGGCGTAAATTTCCCGGAAAGGTAGGCAGTTGTCGAAGAATTCTTTTTTGAGCAATTGGGTGCGCTGGCCAAAATACTTTTGCAATTTGTCGAGATTGGACGCGCCGGCCACCATCCACCACACAGGGTGAATGAGTACATGGAGCGACTTGCCCTGCATAAACTCTACGGAATCGGTCGGTGCGCCAAAGCGCCATTGGCCAGTCGAGTCCGAAAAGTATTTGATGTCTTTGAAGTATTTGGACTGGTAAGTATGCTCTATGCCTTTGATTGGTGAATCGTATTCTCTGAAAAACTGGTTGGGACGGTGCAGGCTGATGATGTTGACTGGCACATTGAAATACCGCTGGAAAATGTCTGCCTCCAACAACAAGCCTTCGTGGAAGTCATCATAGATGACAGGGTCGAAATGAATGCTGACGGTGTGGCCGAGCTCTTTGATTTTGTGCACGTTGAGCGCATCGTCTGCCGAAAGGATGTTGTAGAAGTTGGAGCGCAGCAAAAAGAAATAGGTGGCTTTGATGCCCAATTCGGCCTCGATGCGTGCTGTGCGCAAGGCGAAATGAGTGTCAAAATCAATGTCGTGGCGCAGCGCCAGTTGGCCCATTGGCTGGGTCAACTCCCGAAAAAAAACGAACTGATAATTCCGCGAGAGGAATTTTTCGAGCAGGTCTTGGTAAGAGCCTAAATCGTTGGTCTCCAGACTGGGATGTTCCATTGGCCTATTTGCTTCTTACCCTTTTGATGACGATGTTGTAAAAAGCCCTGCAAAAGTAGCGAAAATCGGTGAGCAGTGGGTTGCGCTCATAAGCAGCCAGATAGCGCCCTTCGATGGCGACCACGTCTTCCAGCGTCTCCGGGATTTCGACATAGACCGGAGGAATCAAACCGGGCTTGAACCGCTGGCGATATTCCTGAAAATCTTTCGGGTAGAGGCTCATGTAGTGGCGGCTGAGCGGGCGCACCCCGATGAGTTTCATATCGCCTTTGAGGAAGTTCCAAAGCATGGGCAGCTCGTCGAGCCAGTATTTGCGCATGAAGCGCCCGGCGGAGTTGACACGAGGGTCTTCTTTTATTTTGCCACCCGGCTGCAGGCCGTTGTGCTGATAGACAAACTCTTGGATGTATTCTGAGTAGGGATACATCGTGCGGAATTTATATACGCCAAACACTCTGCCGTTTTTGCCCACGCGCCGAAGTTTGATGAGCGGCCCGTAGGAAGCCTCGTTGTTGTAGTCTGGTTCGCCCGTTTTTTCGGCCACAAAGTAGAGCAGACCGTCAGAGTTGAGGGTTTTTTTCAGGCGGAAGCCACAAGAGTAGAGCCGTCCGTAAGTTTCCATTTCGGAAATCACGCGATTGCGTCCTGTGGTGATGAAGAAATAAAGCTGTTTGAAGTATGGTAGTTTAGGCCACACCCGCTTCACCCAAAAGTCGAAGAAGTAGTACACTTTGTTGAGCGGGAATGGGAATTTCGCCATGAGGCGGTCTTTGCGTTGTTGCGCTGTTTCGACGCAACCTATGAGGGTTCCTCCGTAGCGGAGACATTCGTTTGCGGATTCCAAGAATTTGTTGACGAAGCGGATGTCGTTGATTTTCTTGAGGTTTGTGATGCAACCGAGACCTGATTCGCCATAACCGCGATTGGAAGCAAAATTGACAAGGTTGACGGGCGAGGAAGTCTGCAAAATGGCTGCATCCCAGGGGTTGTCCAAATCAACGGTTTCTTCGATAAGGTCAACTACCTGAGCAGGCACCTCGCTGTACAGCATCTTGCGGTACGCATTAGGCTGCGTAGTTTGGGTTTGGTCGGCAAAATGGTGTAGAGGTTGTTTCATCGTTTGAATTCGGTATTGAATGATTATCGCACGGTCGTCCGAATAAATTGGGTGGACACTTGCTTGTGCTTGAAAAGAGTGGAATCAATTCGCTCCGTAATGGAACAGGCGGGGGAGAGATTGAACCGGAAAATACAGACCGTTTTGCTTGGGCTGCCCTTTTCACGCCGGTGCGTTGTGATTTGGGGTTTTGTTTTGTCTGAACTTAATAAGCAAATACTTAGCCAGATTCTTCGCCCGCTGTATATTTTTTTCTTTCAGCCAAAGTAGGGGAGCGTCGGTCCAACGTTGCGGGTGGAAGTTAAACATCACCTTGTCAGGCAATTTCCCATGGCGAATACCCTCAATTACATCATAAGTCGAATGGAAAGATAGACCGAAATGGTTATCCACTTTGTCTCTCACGCTTACTTTGTGACCATCCCATTGGCGGCCAGTATCCGTGAGATAATACACTTTTGAAAAATCAATATCGAAGTATGGCTCCCCGATGATGCCGTATTTTTTGTAGTCGTAGTGTTTCCATACATCCTTGTTGTCGTATTTGGAGCGTGGGCTGCCATGCATGCAAATCGAGGTGATGGGGGCTACTTTGCGGAGTTTTTCCAGGTGTTTTTCAAACAGCTGCACCGCGAGGTGTGGGTCGCCGTTGGCAAAATCCATGTCTTCGTAATGGTAGCCGATTTCGTGTCCCATGTCGCGCATTTCGCGTATCACCCCTTCATCGAAGCTTTCCGGCACCATGCGAAAATAGTAAGTGCCCACGATGCCGCGTTCGTGTTGGATTTTGGCGAATGCAAGCGAGTGCAGCTTGCGGTCGTCCACGTCGTGGCGCAGCATCACGGTGCGTTCTGCCGGATTTTGCAGGAAAGCCGAAAATGTTTGAAACCGATATTGGGCTGCTTGCAATTGGTCGAGCAGCGCATGGTAGGCCGATAGGGTGAAGTCGCGCATTTTGTTCTTCGACAGGATTTATACCTTGATTCGCTTAGGTTTGTTAGAGGGCCATGATTGTTCTCCCTGATTTTGGGCAGATTGCGATTATTGTCATGTTCAAAACTTGGCGGCGCAAGGTGTAAGTTATCAATGGGTTTAATTGACGATGCTGGGACCATTTCAGGGCTGCACTTGCATGAGCCGCTCTTCGTACACTTTTTTGTTCCATTCATACACGTTTTTCATGCCCTCAAACATTTTGACTTTGGGTTCGTAGCCCAATTTTTCGCGTATCTTGGAAATGTCGGCGTTGGAGTGTTTCACGTCGCCCATTCGCTCTGGGCCGTAAATCGGACGAATATCCTTGCCCGATATTTGGCGGAGCATATCCACCATTTCGTTCAGGGTGACTTGAGCGCCACAGGCGACGTTGTACACTTGGTCGAGCGCGTCGGCATTGTCGGTGAAAAGTGCCAAGTCGTTGGCGTGTAGCACGTTTTCCACGTATGTGAAGTCGCGGCTGTGAGAGCCGTCGCCGTTGATGCGCGGTGAGTGGCCTCCTATGAAGGCTCGGCAGAAGAGTGGTATGACTGCGGCATAAGGGTTGTCGGGGTTTTGTTTGGGACCGAAAATGTTGAAATAGCGGAGGCCGATGAAGTGAAGTCCGTAAGTTTTGCAGAACACTTGTGCGTAGTGTTCGCACGCGAGTTTGCTCACGGCATAAGGCGAGAGCGGGTTGCCGATGCGCTCTTCTACTTTGGGCAGCTCGCGGCTGTCGCCATAGGTACTCGAAGAAAATGCCAGCACCACGCGGTCGGCACCTGCCTCTTTGGCGGCGTGTAGCACATTGACCGTGCCGCCCACATTGACCTCATTGGTGCGCATGGGGTTTTCGATGGAGCGTGGCACGGAGCCAAGCGCAGCCTGATGCGTGACTTTGTGAATGCCCTTCATGGCGTGCCGACAGGTTTCGTAGTCGCAGATGTCGCCTTCGATGAACTCAAATTTTGGATGGAACTCAAACGGGGCGATATTCTCGAAGAGACCATTGGAAAGGTCGTCGAGGACACGCACAAGGCCGATTCGGGGGTCGTCGAGAAAACGCTCCACAAGGTTGGAGCCGATGAAACCGGCACCGCCGGTGATGAGTAGATTAACTTTCATGTCGGGTGCTTTCTATCAGGTTCAAAGCTTCGTTGATGGTTGTTACCGTGATGCCACGTTGCGCACATTCTTGCACGACTGCCTCAAAATAGGCTGGCGAACAGCCCCATACCGAGTATTTGTCGGTGACATCGTGGGTGTAGAATATGAGCCAAGCATTGCTTTTTTGGGCTTCGCTGATTTTCTGGGAGATATAGTCCAATGTGTGCTTGCTTTCGTATAGCTTGACTGTTTTGAGATTGCAAGCATCGGTAGTGCCGACGTTGAGACCTTCTTCGATGCCGCGAGCGGTTCTGAAGTGTTCGCTGGCGAATTTTTTGATAAGGCGGGTTTGCGCACCGAAGGGATAGGAGAAGTTTTTGAATTCCAAGCCCGGCAATAGTTTATGCAGCGTCTCTTGATTTCGTTTTATGTCGGCGATGCCTTCTTGTGTTTTTGTTTGGGCCAAGTCAATGTGGCCGTATGTGTGGCATCCGAGTTCGTTGTTGCGAGCCAAAGCTTTCCTTAAATGCGTGGAGGTAAACCTCGTGTCTGCTTCGGGGCCGTTCATCAGCGACAAAGAAATGTAAAATGTGCCACCAAACCCATGTTTTGCTAAAATATCAGCCCCGTGTTCGAAAGCGGACACTGGCGCGTCGTCGAACGTGAACGACACGATGGGGTGGGGGGGCTGCACATTTAGTTTCTTCGAAAAGCTAAGGTTGGCCCATTCTCTTTTGGCAAGTTTTGCGAGTTTGTCAATCATGGCTGGAAAGCTGCTGGTTGTGGACGACGAGTGGTTTGATGTGACGCACCAAGTCGCTGGTAAACAGGCGGGCACCTTCCACATTCAAGTGATTGGGGTCTGTGAAATAATCGGGCTTGGTGATGAAAGCCGAGTCATTGGAATAGACAAATAGTGGGATGTTGCGCTCGCGCGATGTCTTGCGCAGGTATTCTATGGTGGTTGAGGAATCCACCGAACGCCCGAAATTGGGCGAGACTACCATAAACATCTTGCAGCCTTTGTCTTGGAATTGTTTCACGAGGGTATCGAACAAGGCGACTCCCTCCGGGTTGAGTGGCATCTTGGGCGGTTCTGGCTCCAAGTTAAATCCCCTCTCGACGCTCATGGTATCCATGCGGGGCTTCCAGCCTTTGTCGCTCGTCTTGCCATCCAATCCTTGCACAAAGTAGGGGCGAATCAAATAATAGTAGCTCGAATTGTAGGCATAAAGGCGCGATTGCATCAGCAACCACTCAAAAGTCGAGGTTTGGTCCAGTATGTGGTGAATCTCAGGATGATTGTGGTAGAATGGCCTGAGCACGCCGGCGTGCTCGTAGTTGGGCGGAAACTCCAAGTCATAATCATCCACGTTCAATATCACTATTTTGGGCGCGTATCTATTCAAGATGCCTTCCTGAATGGCGCGAAAATAGGGCATGCCTTGCCCGCCGCGGCTGGCGTTCCAGCAACTCATTCCCAGCGAATCTTCGATTACTTGCGACACATAGTTCATTTCGCCACGCGAGCTTCCCAGCACAATGACATCCTCTTGCGCGATTTCCAGCGAGTATTTTGTCTTAAAATATCGCCCATCGGGAGAATGGTCGCGCAGCCAATCCAATCCCCAGCCCGCCAGTCGGTCCACGACAGCAAGCAACGCGAGCACAATGGCAATATGGATGAGTAGTTTTTTCATTTTAGAATTGGAAATAGATAAATTGGCTCCCGTCAAAAACGCCTAATGTGATAATCCAGACCAGCATGGCCAGAATGGTCGCAAAGCGAACAGGTGCCCAACGATGGTGCAGCAGGCTCACATTGGGGAAGTATTCCATTGCGATTTCGATGCCAAGCAGGAGAAATACGCCCGCAAGGGAAAACGCCATGATGCCGATGTCGCCCACATGGATTCCATGCCCCGGATTGGTGAGAATGGCACCAACAATATGGAAGGCATCCTGCACGGTGGCGGCGCGAAAGAACACCCAAGCAAGGCAAGCTCCCACAAACACCAACGGTATGCTCAACCATTTGGGCAGTCGGGGGAAATTCAATTCTTGTGCCAGACGCTCCACTACTTGATAAGTGCCATGAATGGCGCCCCACATCACGAATGTCCAATTGGCTCCGTGCCACAGACCACTCACCAAAAAGGTGGTGAACAGGTTGGAATATGTTCGAGCCTTGCTGCCTCGGCTTCCGCCAAGCGGTATGTAGAGATAGTCCCTGAACCAAGTGGAAAGCGAGATGTGCCAGCGACCCCAAAATTCACGAAAAGAGGCAGAGAAGTAGGGCCGATTGAAATTTTGCATCAAATCGAACCCGAATAGCCTTGCCGTGCCAATAGCGATGAGAGAGTACCCCGCGAAATCGCCGTATATCTGAAAGGCAAAGAAAAAGGTGGCAAGCATATACGACCAGCCTGTGTGCAGCCCGACGTTGTTGTACACCGCATCCACATACAGTGCGACCCGGTCGGCCACGACCACTTTCATGAGAAAACCCAACAGCATGATTTTTAGCCCCCCCGACATCATCTGATAGCTGATGGTCTTTGGCTTGAAAAATTGAGGCAACAGGTGAGAGGCCCGTTCGATGGGGCCTGCCACCAACTGCGGGAAGAAACTGACAAACGCCAAGAAAGCAATCAGGTCGTTGGTGGGCGTGAGCTTGCGCCGATAGATGTCAATGGCGTAGCTCATGGACTGAAACGTGTAAAAACTGATACCGACAGGCAGAATGATGTTCAGCCGACGGGCGCTGAACTCTTGCCCAAAAAATGAAAACGCATGAACAAAACTGTCGGCAAAAAAATTGAAGTACTTGAAGAAGCCAAGCAACGCGAGGTTGACCCCCATGCTCGTGATAAAAAGCGCTTTTCGCTTGCGCTCATTCGTCTCTCTATGCAACACTCCCCCCACAAAATAGTCAACCACCGAGCTAAAAGCCAGCAGCGACAAGAAGCGCCAGTCCCACCACCCGTAGAAAATATAACTGGCGGTAAGCAGCAGCAGGTTCTGCCATTTGATGCTGCGCTGGGCAACGAACCAGAACAACAAAAAAACAATAGGCAGGAATATGGCAAAGTCAATCGAGTTGAAAAGCATGGTATCGGTTTTGTCAATTGCCGAGAGGGGGAAGGATTGGGATCGTAGTATTAGGCGGAGGCCAACGGATAGAAATCTCGTTTAGTTTTTCATGTACTTCTCTTGGATAAAGTCATAGAGGAACTGCGTGACGTTCACCTTTTCGGCCAGCATTTTTTTGCTTTTTTCCCGAAACGCTTGTCGGTCTTGTCCCAGGATTTCGTCCACGAGGGAAAATACTCTTTCGGGCTCGCTCGTGTTGAACACCAACCCATATTTCTCCTGCTCTTGGCAGTAGGCCATAGGCATAGGATTGATATAGATGGCGGGGGTGCCCAACACGCCTGCCTCCGATGCCACTGTGGAGCCCTCGCTCACGACGATGGAGGCATAGTTGAGCGCGTGGTGAAGTTTTTCGGGGCCGATTTTGAAGCGGTAAGGTTCCAGTTCGTCTGTGAGTTTCGCTTCGGAGGTGATAAACACGCGCATTTTCTCCGACAGTTTCTTTACTAATCTCACTTTGTCTTCGTTAGACAGCCCTTTGTGTCCGATGTCGTGCGTGGCCTTCCAGGCAACAAAGCGAACAATCGCGTATCGCTCGTCTTCATTTAGGCCAAGCCACTGATATATCTTCGGGTCGGGCGTGAAGTGGTCGGGATGCAGATAGGCGATTTCATGGAAGCCATTGTAGCGCACTTGCTTGGGGCCAAGCTCTCGATAGAATACGTCGGGGGTGAGAATGGTGTCGGTGAAAGGGCGATAGAGCGTTATTTGCTCCATGTTGCCCGTGTCTTCCATGGAGAGGTGTTTTTTCCCAAGCAAAAAAGAGACTGGGGCTGCATAGACGGAGCCGTGACTGATGAACAGGTCCGGCTTGAACTTGAGCGCGGTCGCCAACATCTGCGCGTTGAACTTGAGCAGTCCCCATAGTTTGCCAGTGATGCTCAGATAGTGCTTCCCGAAGCTTTTGTAAGCGAGATTTTCGGAGCGCAAGAGTTCTATCTCAAATTCTTTTTGACGAGTGGTGAAGAGAACTTTCCCACCGTTTTTGTTGAGCAAGTGCGCCAGGTTTTTGAAGAGATGAAAATCGCCTGGGTGCCCCACATCAATTATCACGCGCATGGTAGGTGATGTTTTTATCTGATTAGCAAGAGACTTCTTTTTCTTGTTTATCGGACGGTCTGATAAATTTTCAATCCGATTTTGCCTATTTGGAACAAAGGTTTGTTCACAACGATTTCATATCTGCCGTAGGCTACCTCGTCGCCTCCAAAGCGGGCTTTGAACTCGCGCACGCCATAGTCCTCATCGGGCTTTCCCGCCCCCATGAAGTCGAAATGCTCGAAGCCGTTTCTGCATCCGAACTCTATGGGTGCCCAGGTTGCCAGCACGCTGGGGTGCAAACCCTGTGCCAAGCCATCCATCCCGCAGACGTACCATTCGTATATCACTTTGTTTTCAAAAACCGGACACATAATGCCTCCCACGACTTTCTCCTCGTGCAGCACGACAAAGGTTTTTCCGATGCCTTTTTGCCAGAATTTTAAAAACAATTCGTGGCTCGGCAGCGGCTTTCTTACTTTTTCCTTGTATAGCTGGTGAAGGATTTTGTAGAATGCTACCACGTCTTCCTCCGAACGTGCTTCCATGATTTCCGCACCCATTTTCACGCTCGATTTTATCTGGCGGGTGCGGCTGCTGCTCATGCGTTTTTTTGCTGCGGCCTCGTCGTCGCATTTCACCAGATAGTTGAGGTGTGGCTTGAACACAAATCCTGATTGCTCAAAGGTTTTGCGCAGTGCGGCGGTGTCGAAAAAGTTGCGAAACTCGATGTAAATGGAGCGGCTGTTGGCGTGTTTTTTCATCTCGTCCAACAGGCCCCGTGTCACCGATTGGGTCTGGGCAGTGGACACAGGGACGACGATGGGGCCTCCCCACACGATGAGCCTGCGCGACAGCCACGATTTCACGCCCGTGCCATTGGTCTGGAACACGCCGAGCAACGACCCCGCTATGCTGCCTTTGTCGCTGATGGCGACCAGCAAAAAAGGTTGATAACCGGGCACGTCTTCGATGAATTCGAAGAATGTGGCGCTTTGGAAAAAATTGCCATGCGGATGCGCTCGCATAAAATCTCCGAACGCTTCGAGCAATCCGGCTTCTTTGAATTGGGCGTGGGTGGCGAAGAGTTGAATTTTCATGGGTTAGCTGACTTGTTCGCTTTGAAGGGTTGGTTGTGTTTGTTTGTTGGTTTTGAGCAGGCTTTTGTAGATGTCTATGATTTTGTGGGCAATGCTTTCCGCGTCGAGGCCGAGTTCGAGCAGTCGCTCTCGACCTTTCGTGCGGCCTTTTTCCGAGGCATATTGTAAGGAAAGAGCGATTTTCTGCGCAAAATCGGCAGGTTCGAAGGAGCCGACGTGGCAGCCTTCTGTCTCGCTGACCACCCATGCCGCGTCGCCCACATCGGTCACGACGGCGGGGCAGTTGCAGGCCATTGCTTCTTTCACCACGTTGGGCGAGCCTTCGGAAAAGGAGCAAAGCACAAACACGTCGGCTGCGTTGAGATACTCCACCACTTGGTCGTGGGTGATTCTGAATGGGTTGATTAGCTCCACGTCGGGGCGATTGAGTGTTGCCACCGCATCGGCTGCCAGCGCGTAGTTTTTGTTGGGGTCGGCTTTGTTGCCTAGAAAAAGCACGTACTTCTTGTCGGGGCTCATCCCCAGTTTTTCTCTAAGCGTTTTTCTGTCGAACAGGCTGAACTGCTCAAGCCGAACGCCGTTGGGGACGAGGTGCGATTTTTTCTTCAAATATACGAACGACTCGATGTTGGGCGATTTGGAGATGATGGCATCCATGAAGGGTTGGATGGCCCATGCAAGGAACATGAGCACGCGGCTCTTGAAAGTTATTTTGTTGACACCGGCAAAAGTCCCGGTCGCGTCATCGCCCATGAGCGACAGCACTATGGGGCGGCGTGTGCCTGTGAGCAGGGGGATCCAGCCACAGAAGGAATAGTGGGCGTGAATGACATCGTAGTGGTTTTCGCGCAGTAGTCGGCGGAGCCTGCCCACGTTGTTGAGGTATTTCAAGCCTTTTCCTTTTATGCCGAAATAATCCAACTCGACGCCCGCTGCTCGAAGCGACTCGCCTTGTGATTGGATGAATGGGGCGACCTCGTAATGCTTGTTGTTGCCGCTGACAACGAATAGTACTTTCATTGTTTCTCTTTGTGTTTGATGCTTGGATGTATGTGAAGGTGTTTAGTGTTCCACTCGGTTTGTCCAGCCATAGCCTTGTTTTTTTCCGTTGCGGGTTTTGAAGAACTGCCACACGCCGCTTGCTTTCACGGCCAGTTCGTCCAAGTCGGCGGTATCGTTCACGCTTAGCCGCTTGAGGCGGTACGGGTCGGTTTGGAGTGTGTTGTAGCCAAAGTCAACCGTGATGGCACATTCGTAGCCGGCCTCTTGGGCCAGCGAGATGTCGCGGTCGGAATAGTCGCCGTTGGGGTAGGCCAGCGCGTTGATGTGCAAGCCATAATCGTTTTCAAGCACTTTTTTTGATTCGATGATTTCCTCTTTTGCCTCCGCGTCGGTGCATCGGGGGAGGCAGGGGTGGGTCATGGTGTGTGCTTGTAGGTCGAAATGGTCTTTGGCTTCGAGTATTTGTTGGCGATTCATGGCTTGTGGGGTCTGGAATTCGCGTTCGGGTGTGAACCCTGCTTCGCGGAGCATTTTGAGCCGTTGTTTGTTAGAGGCGCGTTTTAGGGCGGCTTTCGATAGGTTGGGATGTTTATAGGTGAACCAGTAGTGCCGATTGGTATTGATGATGCCTGCGCAGAGGAAAATCGTGATGGGGAGTTGGAGTCGCTGTGCCACTGGCAGCAACTGATAGTTGCGCACGTGGCCATCGTCGAAGGTGATGACGAGGGCTTTTTTGGGCAATGAGTGTTTGTTTGGGTCTTGGTGGGCTTTTATGTAATCGGCAAGCGGGATGATGTTGTAGTGTTTTTTCAGATAGGGGAATGTCTTTTCCGCCGCCTCTCGGCTCAGGTCGTGATAGAGCAGAAAGGTTACTTTGTTCCGCTGAATGATTTCTCGGAAAATAAAGACCAAGCCGGAGTGTCGAAGTATTTTGTAAAGTAGTCTCTTCATAGAATGTTTACGCCTGCAATCGTTCGGTTTGGGATGGTCGTGCTCCTAATTTTTTGTTTGACACTTGCTCGTATATGCCGATGACCTTTCTTGCTGTGCTCTCTGCATCCAAACCCAATGCCAGTATTCGCTCTCGGCCTTTTGTGCGGCCATATTTTTCGGAATACTGGAGCGCGTGGCGCAATTTTTTTGCAAAATCGGCGGGCTTGTGGGAGGGCGAGAGGTAGCAGCCGGGGGTGTCGCCCAACACCCATGCCACATCGCCCACGTTTGTGGCAACGATGGGGCAGTTGCAGGCCATGGCCTCTTTCACCAGATTGGATGCTCCCTCAGAAAATGAACTGACGACGAACACATCGGCGATGTTGAGGTATTTTGACACCGCATGATGCGATATTTTGTATCGGATGAGCAGTTCCACATCCGGCTTGTTCAGAATCTCCAAGGCGGCTTCCACCAGCGCCACGTTTTTGTTGGGGTCGGAAGGGTCAGCGAGGAACAGGACGTATTGGGTGTTTTTGTCCAGCCCTAGTTCTTTTCTATGGATTTTCTCTTGTGCCTTGAATCTTTCGAGCCTGACGCCATCAGGAATGAGGTGACATCTTTTTCGGGTGATGGTGGCTGCTGCTATTTGTTGTGACTTGCATATTGTGGCCGACATGAAAGGCTGGACGATTTTCCCAAGCGCCGCCAACAACTTGCTCCTGAGGGTTCGTTTTCCCTGTCCGGTGAAGCTGCCGAGCACATCGGGGCCATCATAGGATAGCACGAGTGGCAGGCGACCGAACGCCGCCAATGCTGCCACCCACCCCGACAGGGCGTGGTGCGCGTGGACGATGTCCACAGGCTCAGATTTCAGATGTCTGCGCAAAGACCGGGCGCTGCGCCAATGGTGGGCAGCGCTCCCGCCTTTCACCGTGAAATAAGCCACGTCCACTCCTTCTGCCGCGAGGGAATCGCCCAGCGAGCGGGTAGATGGTGCGACATTCTGATACTGACTGCTGCCGCTGACCACGAAAAGTACTTTCATCGTTGGATTTCCAATTGATTGGAAGTCAGCACTTCCACAAAGTATTCGAGGCGGAGCAGGTAGGATTGATATTTGTTGAAATCGCCGGGTTCAAAGACCCATTGTTTGTCGTGGAGGCAATAACGACCCGGTACACCGTCCACAAGCATCTGATAGGGGTCGCTCTGGCCAAAGGTGCATTGCATTTCGTTGACTAGCCAACGACCATCGGCGGCTTCGAAGATATCCACCGATTGGGAGCGAAAACGACGCTTGTCGGTCACTTCTTTTACGAAGTCGAGCAGTTCGGGAGGAGGGTTTTCGTATCCCTTGATGAGGCTGCCGCTGGCTTTCTCGCCCTTCACCATTTTTTTGTGGGCAAAAAAGGAGTCGCCGATGCGCACGCAGCGCCACTCATATTGGTGGGGAATGTATTCTTGGAAAATGACGTAGTCTTTCTGGACTTCGGAGCCTTCCGCCCGATAGTGTCGGAGGCGCTCCATGAAGGCTTTCGGGTTGCTCAGTTTTTTGATGGCTCGCACCACCAAGCCGCTTTTTTGAAAATTAGGGCCTATGCTGCGGGCGGCGCCTTTGCCGGAGAAGGTGTCTTTTACATATTCGACAGCTTCGTCGTTCGATTTCAGGATGGACACCCCGCGCCCCGACGCGCCAATGTTTGTTTTGCCCACGATGGGCGTTGGGGTGTTTGAGACAAAATCGAGTGCCTCATGCTGTTCATAAAACACCCAGGTCTTGGGGTGCGGGATGTCGTTGGCGGCAAGCCAGTAGGAAAGATATTTTTTGTTCTCGTAGATCTCGATTTCTTCCAAAAAAGGAAAAACAGGCAGGCCAAGAATGGTGTGAAGGATGCGTACCCGCTCGTCGTACATGTTTTTGCTGACGTTCGTGATGTTGGGGGGCATGGCGAGCAGCCCGTCGAAACGACCGTTTTTCACGATTTCCAACCAATCGGAGTGCCCGATGTCCACCGTCTGTTGTTCCACAAAATCCCGCATCTCGTGACAGACGGTTTCCCACAGTTGGTAGTCTTTGTCAATTTCGATTTTCAAGATGGCGAGCCGAAGTTTTCTCATTGTGTTTTGATTATCGGATTTGGAAATGAATCAGTCTTGAGGTTCGTGTTGTTTTTTGGGGCGAAGCAGGGGTTTCATTTTTTCGACAAAAAATTGTTTGATTCCGGGGTGGGCGCTGACTTGTTCTCGGAGTATTTGCTTGATTTTCACTCTGAGGATGAAGGAGATATTGGAGAAGGGCGACAGCGAGATTTCGTTTAGTTCGCGCTCTTTGTTGGTGTAGGCGTATTTGTAAGGCTCTGCGCCTTCGCCAAAATCAAGGATATTGAGGTTGTGGTTTTTCATCCATTCGGCGATGACCAGTATCAATGCTTTGCCGGGGCTGTATTTGTAGTAGTCGTCATCGTAGGCGGTGGAATGGTGTATGAGCGAGTTTTGCTGGATGAGGCAGATAACGAAGGCGATACGCTCTCCATTCACTTTCACGGCGAAACGCACGAGGGTTTGGTCTTGAATCCACGCCATGAGGCAGTTTTTCAAAAAAAGTTGCTCCGACGCGTCCTCATAGCGCGAGGGGCTGCGGGTGCCTTCCCAACGCTTGATGTGCAACGTGCAAAACTTGCGCACCCACTCATCTAAATCGTGCGCGTCCGTGAGTATTTCGTACTCTCCTCCCAGCTGGCTTTTGATACGGTTGACTCGGTAGCGCAGCTCCCGGGAACTGTTCAATTTGTCGAACAATGCCTTGGGAGATTCTTCCTCCAGAATGGGACAGACCGAACGGCTCGACACATTCCAGAACAGACCGCTGTTGTTCGCCGCTCTTATAAACGCAGGGGAATATGATGCCCACAAGGGGAGAACGCGCATCTGAATTGTCCATCGCCGTTCCTTCACCGTCATAAGAAAGCAATCAAAAAATTCGTCAATCTCCTCATGGGTGCAGGACTTGTGCAGCACAAAAAAGTTGTGGTCGGCTTTCACATCCGTCAGCAGTCTCAGCATGCTGTTCTCTTTTCGGAAAAACACCATGCCCTTCGACTCGCCGTTTTTGCTGAATTTCAATATCGCCAAATTATCCTTGTATCTATCCGCCAGATACTGAATGTAGTGAGGCGATTTGAATACTGGCTTGTGTAAGCTGTTGTGCCAGAGCTCGCTGAATTCGAGCCAGAATTCTTGGCCGGGAAACGATTCGATGATAGATGCGGTCATAGGTTGCCGACTACCGTCGGCGGTTTGGTTGGTGGGGTTCGGAGTGGCAAACACGATGGTGTTGTTGGCTTGCACGTCTTTCAAGTTTGAATGGTTGGTACATCTTGAGCAATCGGTACCGACGCGACATCGGCTGCTTGCCAACCCGTCGCAATGGAGTACATCTTGATATGCTTGTCAATATCGTGCCCCAATGGAATCTCGGCGTTGGCTCTTTCAAGATACGGGCGGAAAAGCGATGAGGTTGCGTCTGTCAATTGTCGTGCGATGGTCAAATGGTATTTCTGGATGAAGGCTTCCACAGAGTTGTCGTCTATGTCATTTCGGTTCAGGTATTTGTGCCACACGACGCGGCTTGCCAACAGGGGCAATCGCCAAGGCTCCAACACGTCGGCGGGGCTATACCCTTTGTTGGTGTTCAGATGGTAGAGCTGAGGGGCGATTTGGCGGATAAAGGTGGCGTAAAACACTTGCCCTTTCATCCGCTTGCTTTTCATTTTTTCAAACAAACGGGCGTGCACGCCTGACCATATCGTTTTGTTCAGTTCTTGGAACAAATGTAGGTTGAGGTAGGGTGTCCGGTTGTTGAGATATGTGCTTTGCATCACCAATTCTGCGCCAAAGTATTTTCTAAAAATCTCGTTGAACACAAAATGGTAAAATTTGTGGTTGGCATCCCAACCTTGCATCTTGACAAGGTAATTTTCGATGTCCGCGATGAGGGATTCAATCTCCTCTTTGAAGAAATTTTTGTCCCAATACTGGGCAGCCTGCCGCAAATAATCCTTCCAAGAATCATCGGTTGACGAAAAAACGCGAATCAGGTACTCACTGAGCATCACGCCGGGTTCGTGTAGGGCGCGGAAGAGTTCGCTGCCAAAATTGCCGGTGAGAATGTAGTTTGTTCGTTCGGACAAGGAGCGGGCGGCGTAATGATAGTGGGGGCGCCCCCAATTGCCGTTGTACTCGGTCAGTTGCATGAATTTCCGACCTGAATCAAGGGAATGCTGTTCCACATACACGCGGTCGAGCAGAATAGGCCAATAAGGGATGCCGATTTTTGTGGCTTGCGCGGCAGGCATACTTACGTCGGTGGAGTCCGGTCGCCCAAAACTGTATGCCACGAACTCGCGGTTTGCTTTTTGCGCCGCTGCCACGAGTGTGCGCCCGTCGAATCCGCCTGTCAGCGAGACCGCGAAAGGCTCGTCGGGGAAGAACAATTCGGTTTCGCGCTGGAAAAGGGCTGCCAGCTCCGACAGGCAATCCCGGGTGGTGTGCGTGGGGGTGCCGAAGTAGTCGCTCACCTCAAAAGTGCCAGATACTTTTGTGCTATTTTCCCCGATATCAAGATAGCGGTGCGCGTCCAGCAGGTGTATGTTGGCCCACCATGTAGAGTTGAAAAAAGGGTAGTTGAACAGGAGGCGTTCGAGCAAGTTGCGCTTGTCTTTGACATCGGCGTTGGTTTGTCGGGCGAGCGTGAAGGCCGACGAACTGACGAGCGTGCCGTGTTTCTCAAAGTGGTAATATATAGGGTAAATCGCGCCGAACGAAGTGCCACATTTGAAGTGTCCCCTTGCCGACGATGACATGTAGAACCAGTAGTAGTGACCTTTGATTTTGTTGAAAAGGAGGTCTAGGTGCACGTTGTCGGCAGTGGACACGATGCGCTCAAACAGATTTTCCTCCGGCTGAAAGATGGGGTCTCCCAAAAGCAGGAACTTGCCTGTCGGCACTTCAAATTCCAACAACTTTTGCTTGCCGACTTGTATGTAGAGCGCATTGGCTTCGGGAATAGACGGCAGTGCCGCCCCTTCCTGCAAGCGCATGATGTCCGTCTGGATATTTTCCGACGGTCTTATGTCGAGGTAAAAAAACATGGTTCGGTCTTTTTGCCAATCATTTGCCCATAGCCCGGTTTTTCCACTCGTTCAATTGGGTGATGGCATGATAAGGCTGTCTGTGATAGTGCGCAGCCAGTTTGAAACTAAATTTTTGACGGCTCATCCATGGCCCATTGTCAAAGTCGCCGCCTATGCGCGGGATGCGGTCGGTATTATTCTGCTCGCGCGTCATCTTGCCGGAGGTGGTGGCGGCGTAGCCTGCTTCTCTGGCAAGCGTATGTGCGGCGGTGCTGTTGTCGCCGTGTGGCCAGCAAAGAAATTGAACAGGTTTGCCGAGTTTTTCCTCGATGATTCTTTTGGAGTCAACAATCTCGTAGTGAAGGCGAGCGCGGAAATCCTCATCCTTCTCCATGCTCTCTAGTATCTTTCCTGCTCTGGCGTATTCGTCGGTTAGTTGCCGGACTGCTTTTTCATATTCAGGGCGTTCCGTTTCGTTTTGCGGTTGATGCTTGGTGGCGAGTTCGCTGACTTCTTTTGAAAAATCGGCACTGATAAAATGCTTTCGGGCCACTACCGCCGATGTTTCCTCAAACAGCGGGGTACCCCATGGCAGCCTTTTTTCAAAATCAGGGTCGCGCACATAGGTGGCCCTCAGCTCTGGGTGGGCATTCAATATGGGATGGTAGCCCGAAAAGCCACCGTAGTAGAACCCTCTCAAATTGGTGGAGCAGGTGTATTTGGCGTGGGTCATCGTGTGTGACTGCACATCCACGATGCCCGATTCCTGCATGATTTTGAGCTCATCCCAAGAAAGATAACCCAACGCCTCCAGCTCATCCTCCTTGCACTGGCCGTTCCAGACATCTTCCAAAGTGGGGCGCACGATGGAACGCGGCTCTATACATTCAGGAGAGACGAAGATGGTGAACTTCATGCCGTATTTTTTGGCAACCGGCCAAGCATACACCCAATTGTCGAGCAGGCCGTCGTCGAAGCTGAGGCACACTTCTTTACCTTTGGCCGATTGGTGGCCGATGCGGATTCGGTACCAATCATCTAGAAAGATGGATTGATAATGATGTCGCTTCAGCCAAGCCAATTGCTGCTCAAAGCTCGCCAACTTGATGGTCAAGAACTTGAGTAGCCAACTCTCGAACATATTGGGCGCGACCGAGTGATAGTAAAATATCGGCGGACTAATGTTTTTCATAGACTTTTTCTATCTGCTTTAAATGGTTTTCTATGCTGCATTGCGCCTCAATGGAATCACTGATTTCCAAAGCGGCTTGTGCCAAGTGGGGGAAATTGTCTATTGCTTTCAGGAAATTCTTTTTAATTAAGTCGTATTGTTGAGGGCTGCCCAAAACAAAACCATTTCCTTGCCCAAAAATTTCCTCGAACACAGGCACGTCGCTGGTCAAAGTAGGGAGGCCAGTCAGAAGCGCTTCGGCAATAACGTTGCCAAACGATTCGTGTGCGCTCAAAAACAAGAAGATGTCCAAAGAGGCATAGAACGACGGAATATCCTTCAGATACCCATGAAAGAAAATGCGGTCTGCGAAGCGCGTCGCTTGGGCTTGTTGCTCCAATGCTTCTTTCAAAGGGCCTTCGCCCGCAAAGTGCAGTTCCAGTTCGGGATGTTGGTCTGCCACCTCTTCAAAAAGCCGAATGAGCAACTCCGTGTTTTTCCCTTCCCAAAGCCTTCCTGCATAACCGATGCGCTTTACGCTTGTGCGCAAGTGTTTTTTTGCCGCAAATTTCTGCACATCGAAGCCGTTGTAGATGACCTCGGTTGGCACGGGCAGCACCTTTTCCCTAAATATGGACGCGCTGTATTTTGAATTGGCGACGAAGGTGGCTTTCACCTTGGGCAGAAGCCTTTTTACCCATCGCCAGCCCGCCCCCAAATAGATTTTTTGGAGCGCGGATTTCCAATAAATCGTGCCGTGAATGTGGTAAATCACATTTTTCCCGCCCGCCAGCAGATGAAGCAACAGAATGAGCGGCCCCACGCTTTGTAGGTGAAAAATGTCGTCGCGATACTTGCGGCAATACCGATAATACTGCCAGTAAGGGCGCAGCTTTCCACTGTTGCCTGCCGCCACCTCTACTTTCGACTCGTCGTATATTTGGTACCAGTTGGGGCGCAAACCATAAGCATAGAGCTTTCTATGCTGATAAAAGTATTCGCTATACTGTTTGACCACCAACTCTAAGCCACCTGGCCCGATTTGCCACATGACGTAATGCACTGGTTTCATAGTCTATTTGTGTTCTTCTGAAAGTTGGTACATCAAAGCCGCCATACTGAAAAAGACAGCTTGGATAATGCCTATGGTGACATATTGGTAATAAGAGAAAAACTGTTGCGAGGAGGAGTGCAACATAAACCAAGCAAGAAAGAACAGGGGGAAAAGTCGGAGGGAGTGCGTGTAAGGACTACCCCTTGTCTGATTGAGGCTGCGGAAAAACAGCGTCACCCCAAAATAGAGGAAAAACAAGTGCATCAGAGCATATCCGATGATGCCTGAGTGTAGCAGTATATTTTGATTGCCGACGTGGAAGTCATTGGCATCCATGAACTCATTGGAAAATCCCCATCCCGTTAGCGGTGATTCCGCCCATTTTTTCATCACCGCGGGGCCGCGCGTGTTGAGGCGTATCAGGGTGCCGCCCGCCGTGGTGTCGCCTTCTGCCAGTTTTTCCAATGTCAAGAGGCGTTTCACCGCGTTTTGTATCTGCACGCCTATGATCGGCAAGGATTGCGCGCCAAAGAGAAAAATGCCACCCAATATCGCGATAGTGACGAGTCGTCGTGGGCTAAGCTGCAGCACAAAAAGCATGGCCAATACCAACGACAAGCTAAAACTCAATACCCAACCTCTCGTGGCAGAGAGAAAGACAGAAGCGAAATTGGCCATGACGACGGCAAAGCACAGCCAGACCGGAAGATACTTGCCCGGCTTGAACGCCAAAAAGAAAAGCGCCCCAAAGTACGATATCAGCAAAATTGCCTCATTGTAGAGGCCGCGATAGGTCTTCTCCTTCGACACTTTTATCGCAAACCACGCCTTGTTTGCCACACCAGCATATTGTGGGGGGCTTTGCGAAGTGGCGATGGTGAATACCTGCGCCCCCAACGCGGCAAATGCCACCAGAAAAAGATAAAGGAATAAATCGCGGTATTGCCTTACGTTGGTAAATAGTCGGGGAATTGAATAGAGCAAAAAAAGCGGCGCAATCCATTTAATAAGCCTGAACTGCACATTTATCTCCATATCCACACCGATGACGTATCCTTGGACCAACAAGAAGATGGTGTATATCAGCAATATCGTCAAAAACCCGGAGTAAAATATTCGGTGATTGAGCGGCCTGCTGGCGGCTTTCACCAATGTCAGCCAAATGTATATTTGGCCGACCTCAGCCTCCGGCAGGCCCGGCAAAACGGAAATGTTCGTTTTGTATAAGCCAAAAAAGCCAAAAAAGCCATCGGACATTGTTAGGAAAAACGCAAGCCAGAAGGCTTCGTCCTTAGAGCGGAAGTAAGCAACTAAGGTGCCGAGAAAAAAAATGTCGCCGATGAAGTTCGGAACGTAATAGTTCGCCCCAATGGACAACATGACCAGCACGACGAACTCAGTCAGTTTCCGAATGTCTGAGCGGTCGGAGGTCGGCTCTGCGTGCGTCGCATCGGGAGCAGCTTGCTCAGCGGAGACGTAAGGTGTTGGATAAGAAATCTGCATTGTTTGGGATGGAGTATTTTTCTTCCATGACTTTTCGCATCCACCGTACCTTTTCGACGCGCTTGTCCTCATGTTGGAGGTAGTAGCGCACGATTTCGGGGGCTTCCTCGAAATTCTTCACCGCAGGCACATCGGCATCGCCGAATATCTCCACCACGTTTTGCTGCCATTCCAGGATGGGCAGCGCGCCGGAGCAAAGGGCTTCCACAAAGCGCCAGTGAATGGCATGGAGGAGGCCGGGATTAGCGTCAACTGGGGCAAATTTGGTGGCGTTGTACATATCGTTCAGTTTTTCCACCGTGATATGCCCACTGCCTTGACGCGGTTTGTAACGTTTTTTGAGTTCGGGAAAATAACCAAACCAGCGCACCCACGATTCGTCGCCGTGTATCTGCAAGTCGAATTCCGTGAAACAGCTCAAAAACTTCGCCTTCTTCATGCCCCAACTGGTCTTGTAGCACATACCCACATACAGCACCTCCGATTTCAATTCATCGTACTTTTCCGGCGAGAGTTTTTTCTCAAAATGCTGGTTGACTGGAAGGTTGGGGTAAAGGTAATGTATGTTCTTGATGCCCAATTTTTTCATTGCGTCCACCCAGAAAGAATCGTAGGTGTAAATCGCGTCGGCATGAAAGAGAATGGGCAGAAAATGTCGGTTGGTGGGGGTGTAGTAAGGGCAGTCGCCAAGGAAAAAGGCAATCTTGGAGCCTCTCTTTTTGAAATACTCAATCGTGTCGGGCACCAACAATTCGTTGTTGTATATGAACACCAAGTCGGGTTTCAGACGCTCATATTCTTGCCTGTAAAACTTGTTGATGCGCTCATAGTAGTATCCCTCCCATTTGAGGCGGTACTTGTCGGGCAAGCGGTACATCTGTGTGTTGACTTTTTCTTGCCAACCTTGCACAAGATGGTAATAGTCAATGGTTTGTATTTCGCCACCCATATAGGTGAATAGTTCCTTGAAGGTATGGTGAAAACCATATCGTTCGGGGACGAGCAGCAAGACTTTCATCGTGTATGTTTTGATAGGTTTTGTATGGTGTGATGAGGGTTGATGAGGTTTTTTTATTCAATCCGTAGGGCATTTTGATTGAAAGCGCGTGCACATCTCACCTCTCATCAACTTTTATCAACCCTCACCAACCACAATTTCAGAGATTGGAGAACACTTTCACAACTGCTTCCGCCACCTTCTCGCGTTCGTCCACCGTCAAGGAGGGATAGATGGGGATGCGGAGCAGGCGGTTGAAAAAGGTCATGGAGCCGGGGAAGTCGGCATCGGTGCCGAGGTCTTTGTAGTATTTGTTGCGGTGGAGCGGTGTGTAATGCACATTCGCCATCACGCCTTCAGCCCGGAGCGCATCCATTATCCAGTATTTCTTTTCGGCGGGCACCAGTAGGCCAAACAAGTGCCAGTTGTGTTCCGCGCCTTCGGTGATTTGCAGAAAATCGAGGCCGGGCAAACCTGTCAGCGCCTTCAAATAAAACGCTGCAATCTCGCGGCGCTGCCCGTTCATCTCGTTAAGGCGGGCCAGTTGGGTCACGCCCATGGCACCGTTGATGTTTGATTGCACATAGCTGTTTCCCTTGTTCACATACTCATAGTAGCCGCGTGTCACGTTGTCGGTCAAGAAGGAGTATTTGTCTGTGCCCTTTTCGCGCATGATTTTGATGAGGTCGGCAAATTCGTCATCGTTGGTCACGATGGCACCGCCTTCGCCAGTCGTCATGTTTTTGGTGCCATGGAAAGAAAAGGTGCTGACATGGGCTTGATTGCCTGTATAGAAGCCTTTGTACTTCGAGCCGATGGACTGCGCCGAGTCCTGTACGACATAGAGGCCATGCTTGCGGGCAATGGCGTTGATTTCATCCATTTCGGCAGGGTTGCCTGCGTAATCCACGGGCATGATGGCCACCGTTTTTGGGGTGATGTAGGATTCCAATTTCTCCACGTCGAGGTTCCCGTTGTCGGGGCGCACATCGGCAAGCACGATTTTCAGGTTGTTCAGAATCGGGCCTAACGCAGTGCTGGTGTAGGTGAAATTGGGCACAATCACTTCACTTCCCGGGGGGAAGTTTTTAATCATAAAGGCCAAATCGAGGGCAGTGGTGCAAGAGTTGAGAAACAAAACATGCTTCACGCCCAGATAGGCGGCGAGGCGTTTTTCAAACTCGCGGCAAGCAGGCCCATCGCCGCTCACGAACGTGGTGCGCATGGCTTCCGCCACCGCTTGGATGTCTTCTTCCGCGATGGTGGGTTTGTGAATCAGGATGGGCTCTTTCGAGATGGGTTGGCCACCATTGATGGCAAGTTCGGTAGATTGCAGAGCAGTCATCGGGTGTTGCTGACTTTTTTTTCCGTGAACAAATTTTTGTTTTTGAAGGGGATGAAAGATTAAAACAAGTAGGGTCTTATACCCTGATTCGCCAAGATTTGTCAGATGCTTGAGATTGCTCTTCCTGATTTTGAATGAAGCAGGAGTTCACATGTGCTGAAAACTTGACGGCGCGAAGTATATCCACGTCAATTTTAGTGGTTGTCCTCGTACCACTTGATTGCTTGGGCCACGCCTTCACGAAACGGAATTTCAGGTCGCCAGCCAAGCAGTTGCTCGCCGCGCGTGCCATCCACCGTTTTGTAGGCGGCACCGTCGGGCTTGGTGGGGTCGAGTTTTATTTCGCCTTGATAACCGACGAGTTCCTTGATGAGTTCGCACATTTCGATGACCGATATGCCTTGCCCAACGCCTATGTTTACAAAATCTTCTGTGGCAGGCATTTGGATGCTGCGTATCATTGTTTCTGCGCCATCGTCCACGTGCATCCACTCGCGCACGGGCTTGCCGCTGCCCCACACATTCACGAAAGGGGCGCCAGAGCGTTTGGCTTCCACGAATTTCATGATGAGTGCGCCCAGAGCGTGCGAGCGCTCTTCCTCAAAGTGGTCTTCGGGGCCATACATGTTGGAGAGCACTATGTTGATGATGTCCATGCCGTATTGCCGATGAGCGGCCCACGAACCCACCCAAAACGCCTTGCGGACAAAGCCATAGACCAAAACGGATTCGTGCATGGGGCCATCCCATATTTCTGGCTCCTTGAAGAGCGTGGCCTTGGCAGGATAGACGCAGTTGGAAATCGGATTGACGATGCGTTTCACGCCGGTCTGTCGCGCAGCTTTGAGGATGTTGACGTTCATCAGGAGGTTGTTCTCGAAGAGGTCAACGGGGTACTTGTAGCCAAATTGGATGCCGCCGACGAAGGAGGCGCAGTTCAATAGGATTTCGGGTTTTTCTTTTTCAAAAAATCCGATGGCTTGTTCCCAATCTCTCAAATCAACGCCGAGGCTCAATGAGGTGACAGTGGGTTGTTCGCCGCGTTCCTTCAATTTCTTGACAATTCGCCTTCCCAAAAATCCGGTGGCACCGGTTACTGCGATTTTCATTAGCAGGTTGCGATAGTGTTTTGATTTATGATGTAAAGTCCAAATTGCATACCAATATGGTCGAATGCTCCGATTTTTGAAGATTGATTCGATTGAACAGATTGAAAACCTTCGGGCTACCATTTTCAAAATCGCCTTGTTCGACCCTGTGCTTGGGGGGCTGATATGTGCCAGCCATCATGTAGGGCATTCAGTCATTGCTGACGACGGGGTGCTGCACCAAAGTCGGAAAATTGTATTCGCGCAGGGTTGCCAGCACTTTCAGGTGCACGCGCTTGAAGGGGCCGTTTATTCCTTTGGCGATTCTGAAGTATTGATAGGCGAGGTTGTATAGGCCTCGTTGGTCTCCTTTGGAGGCTTTTTTCAAAAATTCCAAGGTCTTGTCTTTTTGCCCAAGCATATAGTAATCGGTGGCTGCCGCAAATTCCCACCATGCGGTCTCCATGGGAGGAAAGATGTCTTTGCCGCGTTCGAGCAGCACTAAGCGGGCGCGCACTTTTTTTTCGGTGGCGGTGCTGGCCGAGTCTTCGGTGGGGTAGGTGACGGACACGATGTCGTCGTGCAGGGCGAAAGTCTCGTGAGCGGCCAAGCGGGCGCTCAGTTCGATGTCTTCCAACGGAGCGGCTGCTTGGTCAAAACCTCCCACCTTGTCGAGCAAGTCTTTGCGAATCATCCAGCGCGAGGGGAAGCCGGTGCAGGATGCTTTCAATTCCAGTTTTTGCACCTCGAGCACTGCTCCTGTCTCGCGGTCGCACGATTGAAAGCCTGAAACCAGAAATCCGTTGCCGGATTTTTTCATGGCCTTCAGTTGTGACTCAAATCGGTGCGGCAGGTTGATGTCGTCGTCGTCGAGAAAGGCGATGTATTGCCCTTGCGACATTTTGATGCCGTAGTTGCGGGCGGAGCTCACCCCTTTTTCGGGATTCAAAAAATACTTGACTCGAGGGTCTTTCGTCGCATAAGATTGGGCCACTTCGGCGGTGTTGTCGGTGGATTTGTCGTCCACGATGAGCATTTCCCAATGCGGGTAGGTCTGCGTCAAGGTGCTCTCTATCGCGTCTTTCAAAAGATGAGCGCGATTGTAGGATGGCACGACCAAGGAGATTAAGTCAGTCATTGTTGTTGTTGATTTGTTGATGGGGGGGCTGTTTGTTGTTTGTTGTTGGTTGTTCGTTGTTTGTTGTTCGTTGTTTGTTGTTTGTTGTTCGTTGATGGTTGTTTGTTGTTGGTTGTTTGTTGTTGGTTGTTTGTTGTTGGTTGTTTGTTGTTCGTTGTTTGTTGTTCGTTGGTGGTTGTTTGTTGCTGGTTGTTTGTTGCTGGTTGTTTGTTGTTCGTTGTTTGTTGTTCGTTGTTGGTTGTTTGTTGTTGGTTGTTTGTTGTCGGTGTTTCAGCCTATTGCGGGTTTTCTTATTTTTTGCAAAACAATCTCTTGTATTTCTAAAAAAGGCTTGATTTTGAATTGATTGGAGACAAACACGGTGAACAGCGCACCGAGCGAGACCTGAATCAGGAGCGTGAGCAACGGGTGCAATGTCAGCGCTTGACCGATTAGCCAAACAAAGGTACCCAACGCCAACGCAAATAGGAAGCATGATAGGATGTCGTGGATTTGCTCCTTGAGCGGGTAGTTTATTTCGCGCCCAGCGGTGGAGGAAGTTACCAGATAATCGAGCGCCCATGTGAAAATCATGCACACTATCATGGCCTTGATGCCGAAGAAATATCCTGTGACCAACGCTGGCACCGCAATGAGTTTGGTCAAGAATTCCAACTTAAAATGTGTGCCAGATTTTCCTTTGATGACTAATATGTTGAGGTTGATGTAGTGTAGAGGATAAAAGATGCCAGCTATGCTGAGCAATTGGAGGTACGGAATCGCGTCGGCCCATTTGGGGCCAATCAGCCCCAGAATAAAGTTGTCGGCGGTGGCGGCCAGCCCAAACATCAAGGTAGCAGTGAGGAAAGTGGTGATTTGCACCAGTTTTCGATAGGCGCTTTTTAGCCGCTCGTTGTCGTCTTTGATGGTGGCCAAAGCCGGGAAACTCACGGATTGGATGACGTTGTGCAGCGTCCGCGAAAACATATCCTTGTAGCCATTGGCCCGCGTGAAAAGACCCAATTCTCTGGCACTGAAAAATTTGCCGATGAGTATGTAGTAGAGGTTGTTGTAAAATTCGAGAAACAGACGCGATGCGAGCAGTTTGGAGCCAAACCCAAAAATCTCGCGGAAAGAGGCGCGGCTAAACTCCAGCCCGAATTTTGGCCTCGAAAAAACAAACACCAACAAGGTGGAGACAATGCTTTGCACGATGCTGCGCCACACCAAGCTCCAAACGCCCCAACCTTGAAAAGCCAACACGATGGCGACTCCACCAGAGATGATATTGCTCGTCACTGAGATAGTGGCCAGCGATTTGAAGTCCATGTTTTTGGTCAGCGGCACCCTTGCTACCATGCCCAAGGCGCTGATGACGATGGTGCTGCCCATGACCCAAATGATGGGGGTCAGCTGCGCCTCGTTGAAAAACCAACTGATGCTCGGCGCAGCGACGCACAGCAGCCCATAGAACAAAATACCGGTGGCGATATTGACCAAAAAAACGGTCGAGTAATCTTTTCTCGAAGGGTCGCTTTTTCTGATGAGGGCTTCGCTGTATCCAGCCACCACGAAGGTGTCGGCGATTTCAAAAAATATCGCCAACATCCCAATCAACCCGTATTCGGCAGGCGACAGCAATCTTGCCAGAATAATCCCAAAAATGAATTGAGATATTTGGTTGGCGAAGCGGTCAACAAATGCCCACGACAACCCCTTTATCGTCTTTTGTTTCAGCGACATGGAACGAGTTCAACCCTTTTGCTCAATCTTCTTTCCCGTAATAAGAGGTATAGTACCCTCCGTAAGTGTCCTTGTTGAGGTTTACCGCATTGAGTACCATGAAGGGCATGGGCAACTTGTCTTTTTCCACAAGGTCGCGGACGTATCGGAGCTGTGCTTTGGGCGTGTAACCCGAACGCAGCACATACATGGTGGCATCGGCGACATCCTTGATTTGCACCGCATCGGCCACGACCACTACTGGCGGGGTGTCGAGTATGATGAAATCGTACCGTTGGCGCAAGATGTTGATGAGTTCGCGCAGTCGCTCGGATAGCAGCAGCTCGCTTGGGTTTGGTGGTTTGATGCCACAGCGAATCACGTCGTAGTTGTGGTGCAGCCCGGTGTTTTCGATGATGTCATCCACTTTGAGGGAGGGGTCAATGAGGTAGTTGACCACGCCTTCTTCGGAGGTTTCCAAGTCGTCGAATTGCTGGCTGGGCTTGCGTAGGTCAAGTTCGAGTAGAATTACTTTTTTGCCAGCCAATGCTTGTGTCACGCCGAAATTGAGCGCGACAAATGATTTGCCTTCTCCGGGTATGCTGGAGGTGACAATCATGGTCTGGATTTTTTTGCCCGGCGCGATGAAGGCGAGGTTGGCACGCAACGCGCGGAACATCTCTGCGGCGGCGCTAGTGCTGTTTTCTTTGACCACCACGCGCGATTTTCTCCGGCTCAATGCCAGCACGCCAGCCATGGGGGCCGATACGGCGCGTTGCACGTCGTCTTCTGTCATTACCTTGTTGTTGAGGCTGTGGATGGCGAAGACGATGCCCGTCGGGATGGCCAGGCCCAAGAAGAGCGCGATGAGGTAAATCTGTGCTTTTTTAGGGCTGATGGGGTCGAACGCTTTGGCTGGCTCGATGACGCGGCCTGTGGCGGTGGTGACGGCCAGCGAGATGGCTGATTGCTCGCGTTTTTCCAAAAGGTAGAGGTAGAGGTTTTCCTTGAGCGTTTTGTTGCGCTCCAAGTCCACCAACACGCGCTCGCGGCGGGGGAGGCTCAACATTCGATTTTGCACGTTGGAGCTCAACTGCTCTTTGGCGTTTCGGTTCAGTTGGATGTCGGCCTTGATGCCGCGTATGTTCTCGATGATGGTTTGGCGGAGGTTGCGTATTTGCTTTTCCACCAAAATCAAGTCCGGGTGAGAAGGGCCGAGATTGGTCTTCATCCTGTCGCGGTCGGACAGCAGGGTGTTGAATTGAGCGAGTTGGTTGGTCAGCGTCAGGTTGTTGATGCTGATGTTGGTCGGGACAAACTCGAAGTTCTCTTTGTTAGCCGTAAGGAAATCCTGAATGGAGTTCAGGATTTGCAATTGCACGTCGGTCGCGGCGATTTCTCTGTTGTGGTTGGCCATTTCACTGAGCAAAAGGCTGCCTTCCGCGCTGATTTCGTAGATGCTGTTGCTTCGCTTGTAGCTTTCCACGTTGCTTTCCGCCGCGGAGAGCTCTTGGGCAATCAAGTTGATGCGTTCGTTGAGGAGGTTGAGGCTGTTTTCAAAAACTTTGTTTTTCTCGTCAATGGATTGCTGGTTGTATAGTTTGATGAGTTCGGTCAGCGTGGCTTCCGCGCGAGAGGCGACGTGGTCCTTGAGCGTGAGGCGCAATATACTTGCCTCTTCGCCAACTGCCTTCACATCCAGCCCTTCAATCAGTTCCAATGCCTTGATGGCCGGGGTCAGCACCCTGATGCCGATTGGCCCGTCCGATTCTTTTGAGCGATTGAAGGCCAGTGTTAGTTTGCCTTCTGGCATCCGCAGTTCTTTGCCAAACTCTCCTTGATACTCGGCTTTTTTCAGTTTTAAAAGATAACCGCCATTGCCGACAAAATGCACGTCGCCTTCCACGGTGGCGTTGTCGTAAGCGGGTTTCCAGTCCACCACTTTCACGGGGCTGTCCTTGCTGATGTCGCGGCGCTTCATCCACTCGATGCTGTAGTACTCGTATTGGGTCTCCAGATTGCGCACCACGTTTTCCATCAAGGGGGTGGATTTGAGGATGTGTACCTCGTTTTCCAAGCCTTTTTTCTTGATGTCTTTGATGCCCAGCCCGTCAAGGACTGCTTGTTCCACCACTGCCCCTGATTTTTCCTCGTCTTTGATGAGCAACATGGCGGTTGCCTCGTATTTGGGGTGGGTTTTGCGGAGGTAGAGGACCGAAAGCCCCACGCAGAGCGGGAGGATGAGGAGGTAGAGCCACCAGTATTTTATTGCTTTGCGGAGCAATTGGCCGTAATCAATTTTATCTTCTTTATTCACGATTGAAGTGCTTTTTTGATGGTTTTCGACTTGCTTGTCAGGTCGAACCGACGCGCATTGTCATCGAAAACTCGTTTTTGAAAATGGCTTTTTATCTAGTAATCGCAATGCCCAGCACGAAGGTCACCAATGAGACTATTGGGAACATGGCGTTGGCGTATCTCGACCAAAAGTCGCCTTGTGTGGCGAACTCTTTGGCTTTCAGCGGCTCCACATACACCACGTCGTTGGGGCGGAGATAAAAATAGGGAGAGTTGAAAAGGGATGTGTCCTGCGTGTTGATGCGTCCGAATTCGCGCACTTGATTGCGTTCGCGGATGACGAGGACGTTGTTGCGGCGAGCGTAAGGGGTGAAGTCGCCCGCCATACCGACGGCTTCGAGAATGTTGAGGTGTTCGTTGGGTATGGTGTAGGTGTTGGGTCGGGTGAATTCGCCAATCATCGTGACGCGGAAATTCTGAAAGCGTATTTGCACGGTAGCGTCGGCGAAAAACGAAACCAAGTCGCTCTGGATTTCTTGCCGCAGCTGGAAAACCGTCTTGCCAGTAGCTTTTATCTTGCCCAGATAAGGCATATAGATATAGCCACCCTCGTCCACTCGATAGCCTTCCAAAACACCCAGCGCGGTTTCGCCAGAGCCTGCAAAGGATTGAATCTGTTGAGATTGAAAAGCCCTAATCGCTTCTTCGGATTTGCTGGTGACGTGGATGTTCAGGATGTCGTCCGTTTGGATTTTAAGGGCTGGGAATGTGTCGATGGCGCTCAGCTGTGCTTGGATGTCTTGCAACATGAGCATTTCGCGGTGTTTGACGCTGCCACAGCTGCTCATCAGGGCAATAAAAGCGACGACCAAGGCCGCCGCGAGTGGGGTAGGTGTATGATTCGTCATTGTAACTATTGGGAAAATGTTTTGTGAACTATTTAGGACACCAAAGGCTGGAAAACAGCGGATTAAATTCAACGATTTTTGCATTAACAAAACCGTGCCAAGTGTGCGAAGGGCATTTGGGGACGTTGAGGCGATGAACGGGGTTGCACTTACGCCAATTGCAAGAATTGTTCGTTCCGAAATTTTTGGGAAAATCCCGCCTTGCTCAGATGCTTCAAATGGGCTACGGTGTGAATGTCGGTGCCGATGAATTCGTACCAACCATTGTCGAGGATTTTGCGCGCTCGTTTGGCCATTTCCTTGCCTTCCAAGCCAGAGACGGCCATCGCGTTGCCTTGGAAAAGAAGCCCGGTCTCCTTCAATCCTTCCATGGTGTTCCAGTTGTTGCAATAATAGGCGTAGCGTTCTGGGTGGGCAAGAATAGGGACGTAGCCTTTTTTCTGGATGTTGGACAGTATTTTTTGCAATGCCGGAAGTATTTGCACTTGTTGGGTGTTGAGTTCCACCAGCAGATATTTTCCATGCACCGTGAGCAAATCGCCGCTTTCCAGATGAGCATCGAAGCCAGCGTCGAGCATATATTCTGCGCCCAGCGCCAATTCCACCTCTATACCTGCTTTGTGCACCGTTTTTTTGAAGTGCTCGAAGACGCGCCGAAGGTTTCGAGGCTCGTTTGGAAAGGTTTCCTTGATGTGTGGTGTGGCGACAAGCTTCCGATAGCCCAGCTCGACCAACCCTCTTACCATGGCCAATCCTTCTTTTTCGGTTTGAGCGCCGTCGTCAACACCGGGAAGCCAGTGGGCATGGATGTCCACCGAAAGGTGTGTTCCTATTTTCGTCTGTCCTCCAAAATAAGGCGAGAACAGGTTCTTGAGAAATTGAGCGGGCCCGGTCGGCATAGCCGGAGGTGTTTGATGTGCGTAAATCGAGTTTTTCATAGTGGGATGTGGGATATACGATTGTTTTTTTGTGATGGATTGAAGGATTATGAAAGAAGGGCTTCGAGCCGCGCAATATATGGAGAAAATGTGGCTCGAAGCCCAACATTGATGAAGATTTATTGGAACTCAATCATTTCCTCCCTTTCGAAAGGGTGCGGCGACAGGGGCAAAGATACCAAGCGGTGGCTGTTGTCGGCAAATCCTTTCGGCTTCGCGTTACGAATGTCGTAGGTGATGCGCACCGCCTCTTCTGCGTCGTCGAGACCGAAGCCTTCTCCTTGTAAGACGGCCTCGTAACTTTTCGTGTGCAAATCACGGAAGCCATCGCTGAACTCGATTTCTTCCCCGTCCACCAGAAAAGAGCGGAAGGTGCGTCCGCCACTCACGCGCACGTCGGTGGGGATGGTGTCGTAATTGATGCTGAGGAACCAGCGCACCCGTGCCCGGTCAAATTCAAGGTAGCCCGCTGCTCTATCGTGTGTGTGCAGATGTACCTCGTTTTCTTTCACGTTGCCAAAAATCCAAGTCAGCGCATCGAAAAAATGGATGCCGATGTTGGTGGCGATGCCTCCTGATTTTTCGGTTTGGCTTTTCCAACTGGTGTAGTACCAGTTGCCACGAGAGGTGATGTAAGTCACCTCCACGTCGAACACTTTGTCGGGAGGGGCCGCTTCCACCCTGCGCTTCAGGTCGAGCATGTGCGGGTGTAGCCGCAGTTGGAGGATAGTGTACACGGATTTGCCAAAATACTCTTCTTCTGCGCGCAGCGCATCCAAGTTCCATGGGTTGAGCACGAGTGGTTTTTCGCAAATCACGTCGGCACCGATGCGCAAGCCGAATCGAATGTGCGCGTCGTGCAGGTAGTTGGGCGAGCAAATAGAGACATAGTCAATATCCATATCTTCTCGCTTCAGCTTGCTCACGAAGCGGTCGAAACGTTCAAATTCCGTGAAGAAGTAGGCCTCCGGGAAATAACTGTCAATGACGCCCACATTGTCGTGTTTGTCCAAAGCAGCCACGAGGGTGTTTCCCGTTTCTTTGATGGCCAACATGTGCCGCGGGGCGATGTAGCCAGCGGCTCCGAGAAGGGTGAAGTTTTTCATTCGCGTATTAAAGTTGTGGAAAGATGACATGGTCGGAGTTACTCATTATCAGGAAAATATGGCTTCGCCGACGATAAGTCGCAAAGGACTTAATCTGGCTTGGCATTGCAAAAATTTTTTTTTGCCTTTTCGTCATTGTTAACTTCGGCGGTTGTGTATTATATCGGTTTTTAAGGGAAAAGCACATTTATGAAGAGGCTCAATTGGGTAGGGCTGGGTTGCAGAGGGGCCTAAGCATGGTGGGGTCAATGTGGATGCGCAGGGAGCAGCCAATGGCCTGCAGCTCCACCACAAAGTTTTTCTTTCGCTCTTTTTCCAACAAAATGCCTCTGACACCAGCCAAATTTCCTGCCACTATTTCTACTTCTTCGCCTACAAGCATGGATGGGGCCGTCGCTTCCACGCTGATGCCATCGGCAGCGATGCGTTGGAGCAGTTGTATCTCTCGCTCGGGAATGGCTATCAGATTTTGGGAGAATTTGACGAACTGGAGCACATCGGTGGTGTCCAAAACGGGGACGTAGTTTTGCCGAGTAATTCTCGTGAACACATAACAACTAATGAGTGGCAACTCTACCGTTTTCACCTTTCGCTCGTAGCGTCGAGTCAGTCGCTGTGTGGGGAGGTAGGCGTGAATTCCTTTTTCTTGAAGGCGTTTCTGCACCAGTTTTTCCCGCTTGTATTTGGTGTAAACCGCAAACCAGCGAGGCTCTGATTCGTCGAGGTGATTTTCATATTGCTTTAGTCCGTCGTACATCGAAGTTTAGTTTTTGAAATTGCAAAAACCGTGATTAGGATTAGCCTGCGCACATCAACTGAACGGTCGCAGGCGTACCGTTCCTTATCAACAATTTATTCGCTCAAGGGAAAAGGATTATTGAGGGGAAACAGCCCGATTTTTAGCAGCTGTTTGGTAGAGGAAGACGAGGCAAATGTTATGCAAATTACGCGCTTCCCAAGTAGAGGTCAAAGACATGGCTGATAAATTCTTCATTAAAAGATTTTAGCGCCAATCTTGGTGTTTGCCTTGTCAATTTGCCCGAAAATCGTGCCAAGAGTTTTGCTCTTTCGAGAAACAAACACGGCTTTTCGGCGCATTTTTAGATGCGGAGTTATTTAAATTCGCAGCTCCTGATTTTGCCGAATTTTATTTCAAATTTTCAAAAAACAGGCACCTTTGTCCAAAAAAAATTATATGGAACGCAACACACTTATCGGCCTTTCCATCGCGCTGGCAGCGGTGCTTTTTGTGCTTTTTCAACAGTCACCCGGGAGGAAGGCCTCCGAAGCGGATGAACTCGCATCGAGACAGCGTTTTGAGGCAAACTACGGCACACCCACCATTGATGGAACAAGCGACGACCTTGCTTGGCAAAACGCGGTGTGGCTTCCGCTCGACCAAGTTTGGCTGGGCGACCCGCCTCCCACCGCAGCGGATTTTTCCGGGCGCTACAAGATTCTTTGGGACGAGAATAATTTGTATGTGTTGGCCGAAATCACGGATGACACCTTGCTCGATATTCATGCCGATGGGCTGTATCACTACTGGGACGATGACTGCCTCGAAATTTTTGTGGATGAGGATGCTTCGGGGGGCGACCACCAATATAACCACAACGCCTTTGCCTACCATATCGCGCTCGACGGCAGGGTGGTGGATATCGCTTCGGACAAAAAACCTCGCTACTATGACGACCACTGCACCATGCGGCGTGTCACCAACGGCAACGTGACCACATGGGAGGTGGCTATCAAAATCTTCGACGGAAACCGATATGTGGAGGGGGGCGACAATATCCCTCGCATGCTCAAAGCGGGCAAAAAGCTGGGGTTCGCATTGGCGTATTGCGACAACGACTACTCGCCCGAACGAGAACATTTTATCGGCTCGGTGCGCGTGGAAGGCGAAGACAAAAACAGAGGCTGGATTGATGCTGGCATTTTTGGTCTGCTCGAACTGAAATGATATGGATATCGAAATGCTTCGCACCCTTTGTCTTTCTCTTCCCGGTGCCACGGAGGACATCAAATGGGAGAACGACCTTTGTTTTTGCGTGGGCGGAAAAATGTTTTGTGCCACAGGGCTGGAGCCTGACAGTCCCATATCATTCAAAGTGCCTGACGATTCGTTTGATGAGGTTTCCACCCGCCCCGGCTTCAAACCCGCCCCGTATTTAGCGAGCGCCAAATGGGTGTCGGTGGCTGAATATGGCTTGCTGAACAAGGAGGAATGGGCGTTTTTTGTGCGTCGGTCTTACGAATTGGTCAAAGCCAAACTGCCCAAAAAAATCCGCGACCACCTTTGACTCACCACTAAAAGTGCTTCTTGCACATTGACCTGCAACAAGTAAAACCTCGTTGACGATTATCACAGCATCTCCCAAAACCTCGCAATTCCCACATTATCACGTTCTCAAATTCCCACATTTCACTCATGCACATTGGCTTAATCGGTCTCGGCAAAATGGGTTACAATCTTGCCCTCAATTTGCGCGAGCATGGTCATCAAGTCGTCGCGCACGACCATTCCGCAGCGTTGACTGCAAAAATTTCGACTGAAAAAGACATCTTCGCCGCCAACTCCCTCGCGGAGTTATGCGGTCAGCTCTCCCCTCGGCGTGTCATCTGGCTAATGGTGCCGGCTGGCAATGTAGTGGACGAAGTGATTGAAAACTTGCTCCCTCATCTGGTGGCGGGCGATATCCTGATTGATGGTGGCAACTCCAACTTCAACGATTCGATTCGACGCTACCACTTTCTGAAAAAAATGAGTGTCGAATTCCTCGACTGCGGCACCTCTGGCGGCACTTCGGGCGCCTTGCATGGGGCGTGCACGATGATTGGTGGCGAGCGAGCGGTGTATGATTTGTGTCGTCCTATTTTCGATGATATTTCCTTGCCTGGAGGCTCTCTCTACATTGGTGGGCCGGGGGCTGGCCATTTTACCAAAATGGTGCACAACGGCATAGAATACGGCATGATGCAAGCCATTGCCGAGGGCTTCGAGGTGTTGGAAAAATCGAGTTATGACATTGATTTTCAGCAAGTCGCCACGCTTTGGAATCATGGCTCGGTGGTTCGCTCATGGCTCATGGAACTCACCGCCAATGCCTTCTCCAAAGACCCCCATCTGGATGCTATTCGCGGCGTGATGCACTCATCAGGCGAGGGCAAATGGACCCTTGAGACCGCGCTTGACCTCGGCGTGCCGACCCCTGTTATCGCACTTTCGTTGCTGATGCGCTATCGCTCCCAACAGGAAGACACTTTTGCTGGCAAGGTGGTGGCCGCATTGCGCAATGAATTCGGCGGCCACGCGGTGGAAAAAAAATAGACTTGCGTGTTATTCAGGCGATAGCTTCAAATTATTGCCTGAACAAGAGCTCCCCTGTCCGTACCTTATGCTCATCAGTATAGACATTGGCACCACGAATGTGAAAGCCGTCGCATGGAACGACGAGGGCCATGTCGTTACGACCGCAGAAAGAGCCAACACCACACTGACCCCCGAATATGGATGGAGCGAACAAGAGCCTGACAGAGTTTTCCGACATACGCAAGAGGTGTTGGAGGCCGTGGCTCCCAAGAAGAATAAAATCCGAGCAGTCGTATTCTCTGCGGCCATGCATGGGCTGGTCGCGCTCGACAAGGCGGGGCGGCCCCTGACGAATTTTCTTCTTTGGTCGGATTTGCGTGCAGACTCCATTGCCAAACAGCTCCGGCAGGATGGCCAAGGCATGGAAATCTATCGTCGCACAGGTGTGCCCATCCACGCCATGTCGCCATTGTGCAAGTTGATTTGGCTAAGAAAAAACCAGCCAGCGGTGTTTCAAAATGCGCGCAAGTTTCTGGGTATCAAGGAGTTTTTGTGGCACAGGCTAACTGGCAGGTACGAGTCCGACCTTTCTTTGGCCTCCGCGACGGGTTTGTTGAATATCTGGACGAACAATTGGGACGAAGACGCTTTGAGGCTCGCGGGCATCTCCGCCGAGCAACTGCCCCAATTGGTCTCGCCTTCCACCACTTTCCCTGCCACGGATATGCTCCCTATGCTCATTATTGGCGCCAGCGACGGTGCCTTGGCCAACATCGGCTCCGGCGCGACGGCTCCCGGTCAAGTCGCCGTCACCATCGGCACCAGCGCCGCCATTCGGATGGTTGCAAATGAGCCATTGTTGGACGAAAAGATGCGCACATTTTGTTATCGTCTGGATGAGGGGCGCTGTATCGTAGGGGGCGCGAGCAACAACGGAACCAATGCCTTGGAGTGGCTGCGCCGGCACATCATGCAGTCCGAACTTGATGCCGATGCGTTTGCCAATCAGGCGCTGAGCATCCAGCCCGGTTCGGACGGACTGCTTTTTTTGCCCTATCTGCATGGCGAACGCGCACCCCTCTACGATGCCGCGGCACTCGGCAGCTTTCAGGGACTGAGTGCGCGACACACACATAATAATATGGTGCGTGCGGTCATGGAGGGCGTTTTGTTCAATCTGAAAATTATCGCCGAGCCGTTGGAAGCGCGACAACCGACGCTGACGCTTCATGCAGGCGGTGGCTTCTCCAAGAATCAAGCATGGGTACAAATGCTGGCCGATATTTTCCAAAAACCCGTCTGGGTGAACGATGAAGGGGCAGACGCATCGGCATCGGGAGCCATGCAGTTGGCTCGCGCGGTGTTGGGCATGGAGCAATCGCCCGCACAAAAGGGGGAGGGGATGATAGTGCCGAACCTTGACCATAAGGCTCTTTACGAACACTCATTGAGAAAATTCAGTGGCCTCCTTCGCGGCTACTAAAACTGACTGCCTTCCGGCGCTGGGCATTACCTTTGCCCAAAATATTCACACATGCAACTACTTGACGGAAAACTCCTTTCTGAAAATATCAAAGCCGAACTTGCCGCTGAAGCCGAGGCATTGCGTGGCAGGGGCGGCAAAACACCACACCTCGCCGCCGTTTTGGTGGGCGAAAATCCCGCGAGCCAAGTTTATGTAAGTTCCAAAATCAAATCATGCGAGCAGGTGGGCTTCAAGAGCAGCCTGATTCAGCGCCCTGCCGACACATCGGAGCAAGAATTGCTGGATGTCGTTCGACAACTCAATGAGGACCCCGACGTGGATGGGTTCATTGTGCAGTTGCCGTTGCCAAGCCATATCAACGAGGAAAAAATCACGCTTGCCATTGACCATCGAAAAGACGTGGATGGCTTTCACCCCATCAACTTTGGGCGCATGGCGCAAGGGATGCCAGCATTTCTGCCAGCCACTCCCTTTGGCATTGTGGAAATGTTGCGCCGATACAACATCGAAACGGCCGGCAAGCATTGCGTCGTGGTAGGGCGGAGCAACATCGTGGGCACACCTATAAGCATATTGCTTTCGAGAAAAGGTTATCCCGGCGATTGCACAGTGACACTGACGCACTCGCGCACCCAAAACTTGCCCGCAGAAGTGCGACGCGCAGACATTGTGGTGGCCGCCATCGGCATTCCACAATTTATTAAAGGCGATTGGGTAAAAGAAGGCGCGGTCGTGATTGATGTGGGCATCAACCGCTTCCCAGACGCGACCAAAAAATCAGGCTATCGGTTGGTAGGCGATGTTGATTTTGAGGCAGTCGCCCCCAAATGCAGCCACATCACCCCTGTGCCCGGCGGCGTGGGGCTGATGACCGTGACGGCGCTCCTGATGAATACCCTGAAAGCTTGCAAAAAGGAAATTTATCCGTAATGTTGACACCTTGCACAATTGCCGACTGACAGATTTTATTGGAAATGTTTTTTGGCAGTGGCATTCAAACCACAAAACCAATCTTGTAAATCATGTTAATACTAGACTTGTTGCGGTGGATGCCTTTGGCGAAGAGAAAGCCCTTTTTCCGACTGGCTTCGTTAAATTTTTCGCCGAATATGCCCGATTTCGACTGCAAAATTTGCCTTGCCAGTCGAAAAAATGACAATCCCCTTTACTCAAAGCCCTCCACCGCAACAAGTCTACTGCCAAAAAAGAAATTCGTCAGTTGGCAACAGGCGATGTTGGGCGAATAGGATTTAAAAAAAACAAACACCCACCATGGAAGACAACCTGTCGCTGCTCTATCAAGATGTAATACTTGAACATAACCGAGCGCCTTTGTTCTACGAAAAGCGCCCCGACGCGCAATGCGTGATAGAAGCGTACAATCCTCTTTGCGGCGACAAGTTCAAGTTGTATCTGGATATTGATGGCGAAAACATTGCCGCCGCCACGTTTCATGGCTATGGATGTGCGGTCTCAAAAGCCTCAACGTCGGTGTTGATGCGAAACATCCAAGGCCAGGCCTTGAAACAATTGCCGAGCCTGATGGACGGTTTTTTGAAAATGGTCGAAAATGGCACGGAAGCCCAGCTTTCCGACCCTGAAATGGCGACTTTTTTGATGGCACATCAATTCCCAAGCAGGAAGAAATGTGCCGTCCTGTCGTGGCAAGCTTTGAAAGACTGGATGACCGATAGGTAGGACGCAGACAAGGTGTCACAATCCTCCAAAAACACACTTCCCGCCACCATATTTTCAGTATGCTCCAACATCGGTCTCCCATGCACACGGCCTCCCTGCGACACGATTTTCCCTTATTCCGACATCGTCCCGAACTGGCCTACCTCGACAATGCCTCCACGACCCAAAAGCCAACCGCTGTCGTGGAAGCCGAGCGATTTTTTTATGAGCATCTCAACGCCAACGTGCATCGCGGTGCTTATGGGCTTGCGGAGAAGGCAACTGCTGCTTGCGAGGCCGTTCGGGAAAAAACACGCGCTTTCCTGAATGCGCCAAGCGCCCGCCAAATCATTTTCACAAGCGGCACCACGGCAAGCATCAACCTTGTGGCACAAAGTTTTGCAGCCGAGCGGGTGAAGGAGGGGGATGCCATTCTGGTCACGGCGATGGAGCACCATGCCAACCTAATTCCTTGGCAACAAGTTTGTTTGAAAAACAAAGCAAGATTGCTCGTCGCACCCATTTCCCATGAGGGGGTTCTGGACATGACGGCCTTTGAAAAGATATTGGAAATCGAATCGGGCAAGGTGAAAGCAGTTGCCATCTCCCACGTTTCCAATGCGTTGGGCACGTTGAACCCAATAGACGATATACTCGCGTTGGCGCGAAAATATAGTGCGGTGGTGCTGGTAGATGCCGCGCAAAGCATAGCGGCACACCCGCTTGATGTGCAGGCACTTGATGCTGACTTCCTTGTTTTTTCGGGACATAAAATGTTTGGGCCAACGGGGACAGGTATTCTCTACGGCAAAGAAAAATGGCTCGACTCCATGTCGCCAACAGTCTTTGGCGGTGGTATGATTCGGGACGTGGCGTTTGAAAAAACCACTTTTGCCTCAACGCCGCAAAAATTCGAGGCAGGCACACCCAACATGGCGGGCATCGTTGGGTTGGGGGCGGCGCTTGATTGGATAGAAAACATCGAGCGGAAAAACATCGAGCGGCACGTTCAAACGCTTTTAGCGTACGCGACGGCTCGACTTCAATCGGTGCCGGGGCTGCGTATCATCGGCCAAGCGCCGAAAAAATCGGGCATCATTTCGTTTTTGCTCGGCGACATTCATCCGCACGATTTGGCTACTTTTCTCGACCAAAGGAGCATCTGCGTTCGCGCAGGCCACCATTGCGCACAGCCGCTCATGGATTTTTTGGAAATACCCGGCACGGTGAGAGCATCTTTTTCGATTTACAATTCAAGGGAGGAAATTGACCATTTGGTGGCGGCGATAGAGGAAGCGCAGGTGTTTTTTGGAAGGCTTGCCATCAAATAACCTCTATTCATGCTGCGCGAAGAAGCGCATCCATTATCAACACACCTGCCAAACCTGCCACAGCCACGATGGTTTCCATCACCGTCCAAGAGCGCAGGGTGTCCTTGATAGAAAGATTGAAATACTCTTTGTACATCCAAAAACCAGAGTCGTTGACATGAGAAAGCACGAGGCTGCCCGCGCCCACCGACAATACCATCAGGTTGGGGTCAACGCCCGATTGCATCACTACTGGCACCATAATGCCGGCCGCTGTCAGTCCTGCCACCGTCGCAGAGCCAACGCAGACTCGTATGACGGCGGCGATTGTCCAGCCCAAAATCAAGGGATTGATGGACAATCCCTGCAACATCGCCCCGATTTCGTTGCTTACGCCGCTATCCACCAGCACTTGTTTCAACGCGCCGGCACCCGCTACCACAAGCAAGATGAGCGACACGTCTTTCACCGCGTCTCCATAAAACTCGGAGATGGTTTTCATGCTTTTCCCATTGGCCAGCCCAAGAGAAAACGTCGCCACCAACAAGGAGACCAACATGACGATGATGGAATCGCCAACAAAGGCGACGATATCGCGGGCAATAAAGTTTAGCGGGAAAAAAAGCGGAATAGCGGTGGTGACGAGCAATAAGATAACGGGCAATAGCGCAGACAAGAAGCTGTTCGCCGCGCCGGGCAGGTGTTCAGCCGGGATGGGTTTTGCCTGAAAAGTTTGCAGTGGCGTGGAGCGAATGTTTTTCAAAGTTTTGGCGAAAACAGGCCCGGCCAGAATGATGGTCGGCACGGCAATGACAATCCCGTAGAGCAGCGTCAGGCCGAGGTTCGCACCAAACTGATTGACCAGAGCGGCGGGAGAGGGGTGTGGTGGCAAAAAGCCATGCGTGACCGACAATGCCGCGAGCATCGGAATGCCGATGTACACGGCGGGCAATCCGGTGCGATAAACGACGGAAAAAAGCAGCGGCACGAGCAGCACGAATCCGACATTGTAAAACAACGGGATGCCGACCACAAAACCAGTCAGCATCATAGCCCACTGGATATTTTTTTGCCCAAAGGTTTTGAGTAGTACATCCGATATTCTTTGTGCCGCGCCACTTTCCGCCACCAATTTCCCCAACATCGCGCCAAGACAAATAATGATAATCAACTCGCCCAGCATATCGCCGATGCCTTTCTTCACCGCGCGGGCCAGTTCAGAGACCGGAATGCCAAGCGTCCAACCTGCCAGAAGCGACACAAGCAAAAATGCAATGAAAGCATTCAGCCTGCCCCAACTAATGAGCAAAATGAGCAGGGCTATGCAGCCGAAAATGATGAGGAGAGTCATGGCGGCGTTTCCAAAATTTCGCCGCAAAGTAGAGAAAAGAACCCAGCCGACACCGCACACGGTGTCGGCTGGGTTCTTTTTACAACAAATGAGCGGCTGTATCACAGGTCGAAATTTCGACAGGAACGACAGATTTACAGTTTTTTCCCGAAAAAGGCAGGGAGCCTTTAAGTCTCGTCAATCCTGTCAGCAACTACCACCTGTGAGACATCTTCGCACAACTAAGCCAACTTGATTGACCTGTCCAAGTAAACATCCTGAATCGCGTTAAGCAGCGCAACGCCTTCTTTCACTGGCTTTTGAAAAGCTTTTCGACCGCTGATAAGGCCCATGCCACCAGCGCGTTTGTTCACGACGGCAGTGATGACGGCCTCCTGCAAATCGCTGGCGCCTTTCGATTCGCCGCCCGAATTGATGAGGCCAACGCGACCCATGTAGCAGTTCGCCACCTGATAGCGCGTCAGGTCAATCGGATGGTCGCTCGTCAGCTCCGAATACACCTTTGGATGTGTTTTGCCGAATTGGAGGGCATTGTAGCCGCCGTTGTTGGTTGGCAGTTTTTGTTTGATGATGTCGGCTTGAATCGTGACGCCGAGATGGTTGGCTTGCCCCGTCAGGTCGGCGGAGGTATGATAGTCGGTACCATCTTTTTTGAAGGCGTTGTTGCGGGTGTAGCACCAAAGAATCGTTGCCATGCCGAGTTCGTGAGCCATTTCAAAAGCCTGACTGACTTCCACGATTTGGCGGCTGCTTTCGGCGGAGCCAAAATAAATAGTAGCGCCCACTGCCACGGCCCCCATGTTCCATGCGTCGCGGATGGTACCAAACATGATTTGGTCGAACTTGTTGGGGTAAGAGAGGAACTCATTGTGGTTGATTTTCACCACAAAAGGGATGTTGTGCGCGTATTTTCGGGCGACAATGCCCAACACGCCATAAGTGCTTGCGACGGCGTTGCAGCCGCCCTCTATGGCGAGTTTCACGATGTTTTCCGGGTCGAAAAAAGCCGGATTCGGTGCAAACGAGGCACCCGCCGAGTGCTCTATGCCTTGGTCAACGGGCAGGATGCTGACATAACCCGTGTTGGCGAGCCGACCCGTGCCGAGAATCTGCCGAATGCTTCGGAGCGTTTGGGCGTTGCGGTTGCTTGGCAGCCATATTTTGTCCACATGGTCGCGCGAGGGTGCGTGAAGGGATTTTTTGTCAATGGTTTTGCATTCGTGTTCGAGGTAGAATTTGGCCTTGTCGCCAAGCAGGTCGAGTATTTTTTGATTTGCCATGAAGAAAAAATTTGGTGGTTGGTTAAGCGCTTTATTGTTGCAAGTCTAAAAGTTCCAAGTGAATCCGAGGCGGTATTCCAACGGGTTTTCATAAGTGTCGAGGTCATTGGCGATGGCAAAGTTGTACATGATGGCGATTTCGGAGCCTGCGCCGCCTCTGCCGCCAGCGAAGTTGTAGCCCGCCCCGATGCGCTGGTTGAAACGGGTGCGTTTGAACTTGCTCGTCGTGTTGCGGTCAACCCCTTGATACCATTCGTTGGTCAGCTCGCCTTGCAGGAAGAAGCCTTGATACACACGGAAGCGGACAAAGCCGCCGATGTCGGTGTTGAAAAGGTTGGTCGCCTTGAAGCCGGGTTGCTTGTAAGAGCCAAAAACAAAGGAAGCTCGTGGGCCAATAGAAAGCGGCTCCACAATTTTGTAGCCCACTTGTGGGGCAAGGCCGAATTGAAACAAGTTGCCGAAGCTGCTGCCGGAGAACCCCAGCAACAACCCGCCGCCATACCACAGCCGCGACTTGAATTCCGAAGAAGAATCACTTTTTTTCTTGCTTTTGCTCTGTGCAAGACCATCTTGGGCAAAGAAGAGGAGACCAACGGCCACTAAGGCCATACAATACTTTTGAAAGCGCATATTGCAGGGTGTTTAACAGTGAGATTGAATTGTTTAGGCGCAGCAAAGGTATAAGTTTGAACAATTTTCACACGATTCGACAAGGATGCACGGGGCACGGTATTTCGTCTGGTTTTTGACTAAACAAGCATTTTTTTATTTTGAGTGAAAATGAAATTTGGGACAAACGCTACTTTCGCCGATGAAAATGAGCGCCCTCTTCACCTCATTCCGAACACCGATTCCCCCTTTCTCACTTCCAATGCTGACATGACTCGACGCAACCCCGCATTCCGCGAGGTCGTTGTTTTCTTTTTGTGCCAACTAATTTTTCAATCACTTAAGTCAAACTAAATCAGACCATGACTCTACGCTTACGTCTGTTTTACCTGTTGTGCGCGTGCTGTTTTTTTGCCGCCCAATTGCAGGCGCAGATTTTCAACGGAGCTCCTAACACTGTGTTTTCCAACGCCTTGAATGAGCGTTTCACCACCGTCGAAGTCTATCAACTTGATTTGATAGCCTTCAACAATTGGGTGAAAAACAACCCGAATGTCAGTCAAAATGAACTGCGCCTTGGCGGCCACCACTGGAAATTTAATTTGTTGCCGAGCGGTATCATCAAACCGGGCCAATACACGCTGCAAGTGCTCACCCCGACGGGCCTGCAAGTGACGAAGCCAACCGAGAACAAGGCATTCAAAGGAATGGAATCCAAGGGCGGCGAAGTTCGCTTCGTGGTGGATGCGGACTATCTGTCGGGCTTCATCACGGAAGGCGACAAAACATGGTACATCGAGCCGTATCGCAACTACGAACCCTCCGCCACTCCGGATATGATTGTGGTGTATGAGAGCGCGTCCGTTAGGCGGGATAACGTTGAGGGTACTTGTATGCTGCTGGAAATGGAAAACAAGATGAAGGAAATGACTCCCGATGATGGACACGACCACGATTCCGCTTCCAAGGTGTTGGCTTGCTATCAAGTGGAAGTCGCTTTGGCAGCCGACAATTCAATGGTCAACAAGTACGGTTCTGTGTCTGGGGTGGAGAATCATGTCACCACTGTTTTGAACAACGTGCAAAACAACTACAATGGCAGCTTCAATCACGACCTTGAACTGGAAATTGTGACGATATTTGTCTCGACGGGAAATGACCCTTGGTCAAACTCAAACAACGCCGGCACTTTGCTGGCAAGTTTTCGGACTTGGGGCCAAGCAGGCAATTTCGGGGTGACGTTTGACGTGGCTACCCTCTGGACGAACCGCGATTTTGATGGCAGCACCATTGGTATTGCCTATTTGAGCGGCGTGTGCAACAGTTTTAAATACAATTGCTGTCAGGACTTTAGTGCCAACCAGCAATTGTTGCGTGTGCTGCAAGCCCATGAATTGGGGCACAATTTCAGCGCCAACCACGACAATTCGGGCTGCCCCAACAACTGGATAATGTGCCCCTCCGTCAACACCTCCAACTCATGGAGCAGTCAATCCATCAACTCCATCAACAACTATATCGGCCCAATTATCAACAACGGGTGTTTGTCGCCCTGCGGCCCGCCGCCACAGCCGTTGGTGGCAGATTTTGATTGGAATCCTAACCCCGGTTGCCAAGGGCAACCCGTTCAATTTACGGACCAATCCTCTGGTAACATCGCAACCCGCGTATGGACTTTTCCCGGCGGCAGCCCACCCTCATCCACGCAGCAAAATCCGGTGGTGACATGGAACAATGGCGGCACCTTCAACGTGACCTTGACGCTCACAGGGATAGGCGGGCCAGTTTCCACCTCAAAACCAGTCACGATATTGGCTAACCCAACCTCCGATTTCAACTTTACGGTGACTGGATTGACGGTCAACTTTACGGCGACCGCCTCCAATGCGCTTACTTATTTCTGGGATTTTGGCGATGGCAACATCAGCAATGAGCAAAACCCCGTGCACACTTATGCGCTAGCAGGTGTTTACACGGTGGTGCTGACCGTGACTAACGAATGCGGTACTGCGACGAGAACCAGAATTGTCAATACTGCACCGACGGCGGATTTCACAGCCAATCCCACAAGTGGTTGTGCCACATTGACGGTGCAGTTCACCAACTTATCTTCCCCCAATGCTTCCTCCTACTCTTGGCTGTTCCCCGGTGGCATACCCTCGTCGTCGAATCAACAAAACCCCGTGGTGCAATATCCCACCTCCGGAAGTTTCAATGTCACGTTGGTAGCCATCAACTCGGTCGGCACCAACACGATGATTAAGAATAATTACATCAACGTGACGGCCATCCCATCCGCCAATTTCACTCAATCAGTCAACGGGCTGACGGTGACATTCACCAACAACTCCAACGGTGCCACTTCCTATATGTGGAGCTTTGGCGATGGCAATACCAGCAACTTGCAAAACCCCGTCCACACCTACGCAATTGGGGGCACTTACAATGTGACATTGACCTCCACAAACGACTGCGGCAGTAACACTATCGTAAAGACAGTAGTTGTCTCTTCCCCGCCTTCGGCCAATTTCAGCGCAAACCCCACCAGTGGTTGTGGGCCATTGGCTGTTCAATTCAGCGACCAGTCCAGCGGCGGCCCCACCTCGTGGAGCTGGCAGTTCCCCGGCGGCACGCCGTCGAGTTCGACGGCACAAAACCCGACGGTGACGTACAACACGCCGGGCACCTACTCCGTGACGCTGACGGTGAGCAACGCCGCAGGCTCCAACACCGCCACGCAAACCAACTACATCACGGTGAACACGGTGCCGACAGCAGGCTTCACAAGCAACACGAACGGCGCGACGGTGACGTTCAACAACACGTCGAACAACGCCACATCCTACCTGTGGAACTTCGGCGACGGCAACACCAGCAACGCCACCAACCCCACGCACACCTACGCCGCCGACGGCACCTACTCGGTGACGCTGACGGCAACCAACGCCTGCGGCACCACGACGGCCACGCAAACGGTGGTCATCGTGACCCCGCCGACGGCGGGCTTCACGGCCTCGCCGACAAGCGGCTGCGCCCCCCTGACCGTTCAGTTCACCAACCAATCGTCGGCCAACGCCACCACCTTCAACTGGCAGTTCCCCGGCGGCACGCCGTCGAGTTCGACGGCACAAAACCCGACGGTGACGTACAACACGCCGGGCGCATACTCCGTGACGCTGACAGTGAGCAACGCCGCAGGCTCCAACACCGCCACGCAAACCAACTATGTCACAGTGGGCGCGTTGCCCACAGCAGGTTTCAATAGCAGCGTTGACAGTTTGACCGCGACGTTCAACAACACGTCGAACAACGCCACGTCCTATCTGTGGAACTTCGGTGACGGTAACACCAGCACTGCCACAAACCCCACGCATACCTACGCGCAAGACGGCACCTACTCGGTGACGCTGACCGCCACAAATGCCTGTGGCACCACGACGTTCACCCAAAATGTTGTCATCATCACTGCACCCAGCGCAGGCTTCACCGCCAACACCACCACAGGCTGCGCAGCCTTGACCGTTCAGTTCCAAAATCTCTCTTCTGCCAACAGCACGTCTTGGGAATGGACATTCCCCGGCGGCACGCCGTCGAGTTCGACGGCACAGAACCCCCTCGTGGTGTATAACACACCGGGTGTGTATGATGTGACGTTGGTGGCTTCCTCACCGGGCGGCAGTAGCACTTATACGCAACAAGGGTTCATCACCGTGTTGGGGCCTCCGACCACGTCTTTTACCAGCAGCACGAATGGTACGACGGTCGTTTTCACCAATACTTCTCAAAATGCGACTTCCTACCTGTGGAACTTCGGCGATGGCAGCACGAGCATTGAGACCAACCCAACACATAAGTATGAAACCAGTGGGACTTACACCGTGACGCTCACAGCGACCAATCAATGCGGTACCACTACCTTTACGCAGCAGATTGTCACAGAGGCCGCTCCCAGCGCGGCATTTACTATGAGCAGTTCAGAGGGTTGTGCGCCATTTACGGTTCAGTTCACCAATCAATCGAGCCAAAACGCGACTTCGTTTGAATGGCTCTTCGAGAACGGACAGCCTGCTACTTCCAACGAGACAAACCCATCGGTGACGTGGAACCAAGCGGGTACCTACACGGTCACGCTCATTGCTTCCAACATAGTGGGCAGCGACACCACTTCCGCTACCGTGACGGTGAATGGATTGCCCAATGCAGGCTTCACGGCCCAAACCGCAGGGCTTTCCGTAGTGCTGAACAACACCACTACGGGGGCTGATTCTTATTTGTGGGATTTCGGCGATGGCAACACCAGCACGGAAGCGAACCCAACACACAACTACGGCACAACAGGAACATTCACCGTCGTACTCACAGCTACCAATGAATGTGGCACCAAGGAATTCTCCCTGCAAGTCGCTATTGAAGGCAGTGCGCCTATCGCTGCTTTCAGCGCGAGCGAAAACGCTGGTTGCATACCTTTTGACGTGGTGTTCACTGACCAATCTGCTGGCAGCCCCATTGCATGGTATTGGGAATTCCCCGGCGGTGTTCCGCAAACCTCCACAGACAAAAACCCGACGGTCGTTTACAATGCCACAGGCTCATTCCCCGTCACGCTTGTTGTCACTAATCAGTATGGCTCCGACACTTTGACGATTCCGAATGAGGTGTGGGCGCTGAATGTGCCCACTGCGGGTTTTGCATATAACATCAATCAAAACACGGTGTCGTTCAACAATCTTTCGATGGATGCGACGACCTACCAGTGGAATTTTGGCGACGGAAATACCAGCTCGCAAACCAACCCGACGCATACCTACTCGGCCAACGGAATGTACACCGTAGAACTTACTGCCATCAATGTGTGCGGAGCCAGCACCCTTCAGCAAACCATAAACATCACAATGGTCAGTGCCGAAGAGCCAACATGGTTGAGCGAGTTCAAATTGTATCCAAACCCGAACACGGGAGCCTTCATTGTGGAAATGACTGGTACACCAACCCAAGAAGTCGAGTTTGTGCTTTTCAATACTTACGGCCAGATGGTCAAGCGCGAAGTTGTTGACTTTGGCGCAGGTGTATTGAATCGCAATTTCGATTACGGGCATTTGCCAGCAGCCATGTACACTTTGCGCATTCAGGCAGGCAACGCAGCTAAGTATGTGAAAGTGGCCGTGCAGCGATAGGCTTGTACTTGTCAAGATGTTAAACTTTCCGCCGGTTGTCCCGCATTGGGGCAACCGGCGTTTTTGTACCTAATCTGACAATTCGCCTTTTTTTGGCTTGGTGTTTGAAATTGTTTGCCAAAACCTTTTCCTATGAAAAAGATAATATTCTCGCTCTCATGCACCATAGCCCTGATGACCGCCCTTGTTTCTACGGCTCAAACCCTTAAAGCAGTGGACGACACCCAGAACGTGGGTAAAGTGGAATGGCTCAATCGTTCGGCTGACGCGGGAAAGACTGCCTTCGGCACACCCGTCACCCGCGAGTTTGCGGTCAAAAACATCAGCAAGGAAAACCTCATTCTGCTTCAAGTGCGCAGCGCCTGTTTTTGCGTGACGGTAGATTGGTCGCAAGAGCCCATTCGCCCCGGCGAAACGGGCATCATCAGAGCCACCTACGATGCGCAGCGGGAAGGCGATTTTTACAAAATCATCACCGTCAACACCAATTTTGACCCAACCCATTCCGTGCCGTTCGCGTTTGTGGGCAAGGTGGAACGGCTCTTGGAAGCCAATGCGGGACAGTAGGTATACTTCGCGCCGTTAGGTTTTGGGCATGGCTGCAATCGCAATCTGCTAAAAATCAAGAACATCAATCATGTTCATCTAACAAATCCTAGCGAATCAAGGTATACATACGCCGCATTTGTCGGACGATTTTTCATTCGTCCGATAAGTTGAAGTTCGACGGCACGAACTAAAAACAACAGCCGATTCGGGACACTCCCGAATCGGCTGTTGTTTTTAGTTCACCCTTCATGTCTCGCAAAATTCCCTCCGCAACGCTCATCCCCTCTTTGTCAGCCCGACTTCCCAAGTTCACGAAACCTTGTAAAGGCTTGACTCCGGCCCCTTTTCACCTTAAAGCAAGGATGAGCGACCCGCGAATTGACCAATCATGCGAATGAGGGGTTGAAATTAATTGAGGCTTGATATTCAAACTCTTAATCGGGCGGTAATTTCAAACCACCGCCTCAATAGCGCACATTTTCAACACTATACGTCACCTCCCCATTCGCGTCAACCACCGCGAGTTAGCGCATTGCCTCAATTCGCCAACTGCTCCATCAGCGCTTTTCTTTGGGAAAATCTCTTGTAGCGCCTGCGGATATACTCCAACGCTGGCTTTTCCACCAAATAAGTAATCAAAGTCGCCAAGATAATGACCAAAGGCAGGCACACCCCGAACACAACAAACCAGAAATTGAGGTGCATTTCCTCTTCCAACAAAGGAATAATCAGACTCTTGCAAACAAACTTGTGCACCAAGTAAAGGCTGTAGGAAATGGTGCCGAGAAACACCGTTGCGCGATTGACGATGTGTAGCGTCACATCAAAGGCATAAAGAGAGAAAACAGCGAAGTACAGCGACAGCATCACGGCATACTCGGCTTGAGAAATATAGAGATACGAAGTGCCGCCATCGGGATAAAGGATAATCTGGGTGGCAAAGCAGGCCGCCAACAAAGGCACTTTAAAGCGAATGCGCCCTTGTCGAAACTTGATTTTGTAGAACAAAATACCCGCGAAAAAAAGTGGGAAATGATTAACCAAACTGAACAAACCACGCGAGTATTTGAAGATAAAAGGCGCGGACTGGCTGAAAACAAAGTGGTTGAGCAAAACGAACGACAAACCGCCAATTCCAATTAACGTGATGCGGTCGAGCCATTTAAGGTAAAAAAACAGCAACATCACCGCATAGAATTGCATCTCAATCAGCAGCGTCCAATACGGCTCGTCGAGATTGGGGATTTTGAAGTACCACTGGAACATGGTCATGTTGGCCAAATCCTGCACAAGCAACCCCGACATGGACTCATGGTGAATGAGGCGATAGACCACCGTCATGATAGCAGTGAAGGTCACCGCCGCCCAGTAAGTAGGATAGAGGCGAGAGAATCGGCTGACGACAAAATCCTTCCAGTTTTTGGTGTTGGAGAGCGTCAGAAAAATGACGAAACCACTGATGATGAAAAAGAAATCAACCCCGGTGACCCCGTACTTGAACCCCATATACATTTCCGGGCGGTCCATCGTAAAATGAAAAAGCACCACCATCAATGCGGCGATGCCTCTCAAAGCGTCTAATTCGAGCAGCCTGACTTTCCCTTGCTGTCTTGATTCTCCCATGGTTTGCGTCATTGAAATCGTTAGTTATTAGGAACGTCGCCCTAAGACAAATACTGTACCATTGCCTCACTTCCAAAAATGAACCCACCGCGAATTTCGCCACCCATACGACAGTAAGTTTGTTGAGCGAACGCTCACTTGCCCCCAACGATTTCCACAAATACCCCGTCGGGGTCTTGGCACATGAGCAACTCCGTCCCGTCGCCCATATCTACGGGCGTTTTGCCGAGCAACGGGATACCGCGTCTTTGAAGATTTTCCTTGATGATTTGTGTGGAGGCCACCTCGAAGGTAAGGTAGCGCACCCCCGGAAGCACGCTGGCATGCGCCGTGCGAGTGGTCGTCGAATCGCTGCAACAAGCTAGCTTCAGAATGGTGGCGCAGGGGCTGTCCACCAGTTTCAATCGCCTGACATTGAACGCTTTGCCATTTGAAAGGCCAATATCGGCGCTGAAATCACCCTCCACCTCAAAGCCGCCTATCTCTTTCATGCCAACAATGTTTTTGTAAAAATCCAGCGATTGTGGCAGGTCGGAACATATCAGGCCGATTTCGAGCACACCCGATTCAGTAGCTGCAGGTTTGTGTTTGCAACATGGGGCTGAAATAGTCAGCAGCAACAGGCACATTAGCGTTGTCTGGAACCGAAAAAGGGGAAGTATTATCTGCATTGTCACTTTATGGATTTGAGTGTTCACCATTTCTCCACCAAAAAATGATAAGGCCCCGGCAAATGGTGAATGAATAGCTGGGCTGGGTCATTGTCGGGATATAGAGCCAGATAAGCCGCGTCGGGAATCAGCACAATCATGCTCCCGGTGCGTACATAGTGGTTGCTATCGTAGTATTGGGGTGGTTTAAATTCGGGCAAGGTTTTCTTTACTTCTTTCGATAGCATTTTGCCCAAGTATTTTTGATAACGGCGCTGCGCCTTCAGCGAGGGCTTGGTCATTCGCTTGTAAACCCCCTTCAGCACCATGTTCTTCGGAAACCCCTGTTTTTTGATAACGGCTCTTGCGTTCACAAAAGGATTGATTCGGTTGTAATCGTTCACGGTTTGCACCGAGAACGGCACTTCCGGCACCCAATCCAATGCGTTCACCACATTGAACGCCCAGCCATCGCGCGTCAGGTTTTCGTAATCGTAGGCATAGTAGAGATTGCCCGGTTTGGGGCCAGCCCCGCAGTAGGTCTTGAAACGGATGTCTTTGGGCAGCTTCCCCTCTTTTTGCAGATAATATAGGTGTGAGGTAAGCAAATAGGTGATGGCTCCGCCTTGGCTATGCCCTGTCAGCACAACATCGCGCACCCCCTCGTCATAAACGCTTTTTATTTTTTCCACGATGTCGCCTTGCAGGCAGGCCAATGCCACGAGCCAACCCACATGGACGGCTGCGCGAGGGTTTTCGGCGAGTTTGTAGTGGAAAGTGTAGGTGTTGGAAATTTGGATGCTGCCTTTTGCCGGCACCATCGCCGCATAAAAATTGGCAAGCCAACTCACAAGCTCCGTCGTGGTGCCGCGCACACTGACCACAGCCCTTCCGTCGCGGCTGCGCCACAAGTCCCATTTGTTTTCCAGGCCAACCGTTGGGGAGCGATACACCAACTTGTAAAACCTCGGCTCAGGCAGTTTCACGCTTTCTGAAGTCCACGGTGTATCCGCCACCCGCGCCGCGATTCGCAGCATATCCAAGTACTCCAATTTGTCGAAGCCAGCCTCGAGTTTTTGGGCATGTAGGGTGGGGGAGGCGATGAGTGTTGCGAGGCAAATAAGCCAAGCATAACAGACTGTTGTGGCGCTCCAAAGGGAGGCGCTCGTTCCGATGTGCTGCATGAGGAATTTGTTCAGTTTTGTTTTGTAAAGAATCTTTTGCGGTGCAAAAATCAAATAAAACCGCAACCACGAGCCATTCAATGGGTTGTATTTTTGTTTTTTTGGGGGTTTATACTTCGCTCCGTTAGGTTTTGGACATGGCCAAAAGCGCAATCTGTTCAAAATCAGGGACATCAATTATGGTCATCTGACAAGTCCTTGCGAATCAAGGTATAATTTATAGAAAGCATGAAAAATCTACATTGCCTGCTACTGCTTTCCATCTTTGGTCTTAATGGAATGGCTGCTCAAATCTCCCTGCGCGGAAAAATCGCCAACGTGCCACCAAACGCTGTCAAAAAGGCCATCTTGGAATACTGGAACACCGAACGCTGGCAACAGTTGGAGACCATCACGCTCGACTCGGACGGCTCTTTCAGCGTCAGCGTGGACGCGCCTGTGCAAGCCCAAGCCCGGTTGCGCATGGTGAACCAACCCAGATATTGGGCGGATTTTTTATTGCCGGCACCCGCTCAGGAGGAGCGGGAATTGGTGTTCGACATGGATTTCAACCTAATGGATGGAGGACCGGCGCGTGTGGTAGGCTCGCCCGAAAACGACCTGTACCACACCCTCATGTCGGCGCAGCATGGGTTGGCCAAGCTGCGCGACAGCGAGCGCAAGGCCACCTTAGCCCAGATAGAGGCCGCCGAACGCGACCTCAATCGACTTTGTCGCGACATCGCAACGCAGCACAAGGGTACTTTTTCGGGCGACATCGTGGCACCATTGCTCATCCAGCCTCAAAAGCAAGACTACCCAAACAACCCGAAAGTGGCCAACATGACCGCCAACGAGTTTGCGGTCGCATATTCGCTCGACGAGGTGCCGTTCCGCTATGAGCGAGTGCTCTATCACACAGGTTTTGTGAAGGCGCTCAATCGGTATTACCACTATTTCGACCGCAAGTCGCCCGAAGGTGGCAAGCAATACATAGATGGCGTGATGTCGCGGCGCAACGGCAACGACGAGGTGGACAACTATGTGTTCCGTTATCTGCTCGACAAGATGATGGACTACAAGGACGAGGCGGGCCTAACCTATCTGCTCACATGGTATTTGCCAGATTGCCCCGACGAAAATCCTTTGCCCAATAGCACCCTCAATCTGTTGGAAGCGCTCAAAAACTGCGAGCCGGGCAAACTCGTCCCGGATTTGAGACTGCCCGACTTGAGTGGCCAAATCGTCTCGCTTGGGGAAGTGTGCGCCAAAAACAAAATGACGCTTCTGCTCTTCTGGCGCAGCAACTGCTCGCACTGCAAGGAGTTCGAGCCTCGATTGATGGAGATTTACGGGAAATATCGTCCGCTAGGGGTGGAGGTTTTTGCGCTTTCGAGCGACAAGATGGAGCAAGACTGGAGAACGCACCTCGAAAAAGAACCGACCCCGTGGCTCAATGTCTTCATCCCGGCGCACCAGCGTCGGGAAATCAATCGGCAGTTCCCTTCACCGAGCACCCCCACCTTGATTTCGATTGACCGCGAGCGGAAGGTGCTGTCCCGCCTCATCGTGCGGAGCCAATTGGAGGCTTATTTGGAAGAGGTGCTGCCGAGTTTGTGAGGTTTTTAGGGAGGGGGACTTGCTATTTAAAACAACCTCCCTTCCCGCCCCGGCATCACCGCCCCGATGTGTTTATACGCCTTTTCCGTCGCGGTGCGCCCTCTTGGAGTGCGCTGGATGTAGCCTTCCATGATGAGGAAAGGCTCGTGCACCTCCTCGATGGTGCCGGCCTCTTCGCCTACTGCCGTTGCGATGGTGGTGAGGCCGACGGGACCGCCTTTGAATTTGTGGATAATCGTCGTCAGGATGCGGATGTCCATTTCGTCGAGACCTGCCTCATCCACGTCGAGGGCGGCAAGGCCATAGCGGGCGATTTCCTGATTCACAGAGCCGTCGCCTTTTATTTGGGCAAAGTCACGGATGCGGCGAAGCAGCGCGTTGGCGATGCGCGGTGTGCCGCGACTGCGCCGGGCGATTTCATGCGCGCCCTCTGGCGCGATGGGGATGTCGAGGATGGCCGCCGAGCGGTGAAGGATGCGTTCGAGCGTCGGCACGTCGTAGTAGTCGAGGTGGCAATTGATGCCGAAGCGGGCGCGAAGCGGCGAGGTGAGCAGTCCCATGCGCGTGGTGGCACCGATGAGGGTGAATGGGTTGAGTGTGATTTGGATGCTGCGGGCGTTGGGGCCGGAGTCAATCATGATGTCTATGCGGTAGTCCTCCATGGCGGAGTAGAGGTATTCTTCGACGACGGTGTTGAGCCGGTGGATTTCATCAATGAACAGCACGTCGCCGGGTTCAAGGTTGGTGAGCAGGCCGGCAAGGTCGCCGGGTTTTTCGAGCACGGGGCCGCTGCTCATTTTCAATGAGGCACCGAGCTCGTTGGCGACGATGTGCGAGAGGGTCGTTTTGCCAAGCCCTGGGGGGCCGTGCAGCAGCAGATGGTCGAGTGCTTCGCCGCGCTGCTTGGCTGCTTGGATGAAGACTTGCAGGTTGTCCACAATCTTCTGTTGGCCGCTGAACTCATCCAGCAGTTTTGGGCGAAGTGCCTTTTCGACAAGCTTTTCTTCGCCGTTGTTGGGTTCGTTTGCGAGATTTTTTGACAAAATTTGTGGGTTTGTTGATGTGGTGGTTTGGTGGTTTGTGGATTCGTTGATTTGGGGATGCGATGAGGTATTGGCGTGGCAAAATTCAAAATTTTTTGTTTTGAAACAAAAATAAATTTCATTTTGCTTCAAACTCCGTCCGCTGCGCGTGGCTAGGTGAGTAGTCGTAAATCGTTCGAATCAAGGATTGGAATAGCCCCAGCGGGCGAAGTGTGGAATGCTCGTGCCAACATTCCGCCTCTCCGAGGCTTGGGTTTGTTGTGTGGGCTAAATTTCTACCAACATTCCGCCTCTCCGAGGCTTTTCAATAATTGATTCGCACAAATCGTAACTCGTGGAAATTTTGCCTACTGCCAATTTTCAGCCCGACATCTCTTTGTGGGGCTTTCGCATTGGCGAACCAGTGATTGCGCTGACCTCTCTGTTGGTGGCGCTTTTTTGTTTTTACGCATGGCAGCGGCTCGGAAAAGCAAAAAGTGCCGATGATGCCGCACGGTTGTTCAATGTCTTTTTTTTGCTCATGGGCTTTTCCAGTTTGCTGGGAGGCTTGGTGGGTCATGCGTTCATGCACCAGTTGCCTTTTGTGTTCAAGGTTCCCGGATGGGCGTTGGGCATGATAGCAGTTTCGGCCTTGGAACAAGTTTCCATCTTGCGGGCCGCGCCTTTTTTGGGAGGGCGATGGGGGCGGGTGCTGAGCTGGGCGAACATTGTGCAACTTACTGTGGCGCTGTGGTTTATGTTTGCTACTTTGTGGTTCCCTGCTGTAGAAATTCACTCTGCGGTTGGGTTGCTGCTTGTGGTAGCGCCTTTGGAAAGTATGCTGTTGCTAAGGTTTCGCTCGGAAGTCAGCCGCTTTGTGCTGTGGGGCATCGCGGTGCTTGTGGTCGCTGTGTCCATGCACATTTTCAAAATATCGGCGAGCGTGTGGCTCAGTTATTTCGACATTGCTCACTTATGGATGTGCGGAGCGATTTGGCTGTTCATGCAGGGGGCGTTGCGGCTGGGTAAGGCTGGGCAGGCTTGATTGTCACAGGGTTTTCACGGCAAAGCCTGTGGGGTGTCGTTCGGCGAGCAGGTGCGCAATCGCTTCAAAAACGGCATCATCGTGTTCGAAGCTCGCTTTGCCAAGTTCGAGCACGAGCACAGGGGTTTGTGTCTCGGATTTCAAGTATTCCAGATAGGCGTTCTGGATGTCTTCGAGGTAAGCTGCGCTGATGTTGCGCTCGATGTCGCGTCCGCGTTTGTGAATGTGGCGCAACAGCACGTCCACCGGGCGGTGAAGAAAAAGCAGCAGGTCTGGTTTGGGGAATGTGGAGTTTAGTACTCCGAAGAGCCGCTGAAACAAGCGGAATTCCTCTTCGCTAAGGTTGTTTTTTGCAAATAAGAGGGTTTTTACAAAAAAATAGTCCGCCACGGTGCAGGTGTGAAAAAGGTTGGGCTTGGAGAAGTGCTCGAGCAGTTGTTTGTGGCGCTCGGTCATAAAAAACAACTCTACTGGGAATGCATACCGCTCGGGTTGAAGGTAAAAAAAAGGGAGAAAGGGGTTGTCGGTGAATTGCTCAAGCACCAAGGCGCAGCCAAAACGGTCGGCCAGCCGATGGCACAAGGTAGTCTTGCCTGCTCCGATATTGCCCTCGATAGCGATGAAAGAATAGGAGGGAGATGATTGATTGCCCCGCGTGTCCGGGTGAGATAGTGGAGCTTCCACTGTGTGAGTTATGTCGTTTTTGCAAGTTGAGAATAACTGCCAAAGCAGCCATGAGACTATGTGTGTGGCAAGTGGGTCTCAGCTGATGTCCAACATGACCACCTCAGACTCGTCCGTGCACTCCATGAACAGTTCGTCCATTGGCTTTTTCAGCAAGGGATGTTCCAAGTCGGGCGCGATTTCAAGCATTGGAGCCAAGACGAAAGCGCGTTTGTGGAGCTCTGGGTGCGGGATTTCCAGCCCCTTGTCGCGTACCACCCGTTTGCCGTAAAAAAGGATGTCAATGTCAATGCTTCGAGGTCCCCATTTATCTTGGTCTCGGCGGCGTTCACGGCCCAATTCGCGCTCGATTTTCCCGATTTTTTCGAGCAGCTCACGCGGGGAGAGCATCGTGTTGACCATGATAATCTGGTTTAGAAAAGCCTCCTGCTCGGTGTTGCCCCAAGGTTGGGTTTCGTAGATGTGGCTTTTTCTGGCGACTTTTCCGATGTTTTTTGAAATCAATTGGGTGGCGGAGTGGAGCTGTGCGGCACGGTCGCCCACATTGCTTCCCAATCCGAGATAGACATTGATGTACTTCTTGGCAAATTCAGGCTGCATATTCAGGTCGTTAATCGGCGGCAAATATGCACAAAATGTGGAAGCCGAACAGAAAGCAAGCATGGGCAAACATAAGAAGATGATTTTTTTGCGCCTCTATGCGTCATGGACAGTCGTGCGTCGCCATACCTTTGCCTCTTGTTTCAACAATCAACTAAAACACAACGACATGAAAAATCTGTTTTTGCCCGCTATTTTTTCAATACTGTTTTTGGCAGCAGCCTGCAATAAAGTAGACCCGTCACTAGTCAGCACGATGCAAAGCGACATCGCTAATGCGGAGGAATTGGTGCCAACGTTGGGAAAAACCGTAGAAATGGCCAACATGACTATTGAACAAATCAACAAAGCCCCCGAAGCCCTCAGAAACAGCAACACGCCCGAAATGCAATCCATATTGGAGCGCAGTGTTGCGTTGGCTGGAAAAGTGCAAGCAACCGAAGCACAGTACAAAGATATGCTCAACAGATTCAAGCAGTTGTCGGCGGACTATGCAGCAGGAAAAATCAAGACCGAGGAGGCCAAAAAAGAATATGAGATGCTGAGTACTAGCCTAAAAGGCGCCGCAGGCACGTTGGAGCGTATTGACAAATTCTCCGACCTGTTGCAGGCTGATTTTGCAAAAGCGAGCGCTGGTTGGAATGCCGAGGCCGAAAAAGAATTGAAGTAAGCAAGTGCCTACAACCTGAGTGCTGACAGCAGGGACATAAGCAGCGAAATCATTCCTGCGCGTGTCCGGTATTTTGCTTTTTTTTGTCCTTTAATCCATCCCGTGCACATTAAACTCATACCTGTAATGACAAAACCGATAATCCTATTCTTGTTCACGGCACTTGCCGCCCCCGCCTTTTCTCAACCCTGCCCTCAGCCCATCATTTTGACGGCCGCGGCGACGAACGCAATTTGCAATGGAGACCCTAGCGGCTCCGCGACAGCTTCGGCTACGGGTGGCACCGGCACCATCACTTTTTCTTGGCAGCGATGTGGCGGAGGCCCCGTCACCAACGGCGCGACGGTGACAGACCTCTACGCGGGTTGTTATCGAGTGACGGCGACGGATGCCAATGGCTGCACGGCGGTGGATAGCGTGGTAGTGGGCGAGCCGCTGCCTTTCGCTTTCAATTCGTCACAGACTCCGGTGAGCTGCAAGGGCTATTCGGATGGCTCGGCCACGATTGAGGTATCGGGGGGCACCTCGCCCTATCAGTATATCTGGGACAACGGCGACACCACTCCCACTGCCGATAGCTTGAATGCGGGATTTCATTTTGTCACTATCACGGATGGTGCGGGCTGTTTGGTCGCCACGCTTGTCATCGTGCTGGAGCCTTTATTGTTCTCATTGGATAGCACGACCTCGACCAATACCTCTTGTGCCGGGGCTGCCAACGGTTCGGCCACTGTGTTCGCAAAAGGCGGCACCATGCCCTACTCTTACGAATGGAGCGACGCACAAGGTCAGATTACGCAAACAGCGGTGAACCTTACCGCAGGCACTTACACGGTCACGGTAACTGACCTAAAAGGTTGTTCGTTCACTGCCTCTGTGACGGTAGGCTCTTCTCCTACCTTAACACTTGGCTTCATAAATGTCGCGAATGAAACTTGTGCGGGCGCTTGCAATGGCTCGGCAACCGCCCAAGTGATGGGCGGCGCGCCGCCCTACGATTATTATTGGGACGACCCTTCCTTGCCCGATGGTTTTGCTACGGTGAACAATCTATGTCCCGGCACATATCTACTGGAAGTTCGGGACATACTTGGTTGCGCGGTGATTGACAAAGTGACGATTAGTGGGGCTACTCCGATTGAGGTTTTTATTGACAGCGTGCCTCCTTCATGCGCGGGCATTCAAGATGGCTCCATCTTCGCCAATGCGGTGGGAGGGCAGCTGCCCTATTTGATTCAGTGGAGCAACAATGTGACGGGCAGTAACATCGCAAATCTTGCTTGCGGTGAGTATCGCATGACTCTGACAGATGGCGTGGGTTGTGTTTTCAGCGATACGATACAGCTGCCATGCCCAGAGGCGATTGTGGTGGATAGCATTGTGCCGCAGTCCGTCAATTGTTTTGGCAACAACAACGGGCAAGTCAGGGTGTATGCGCGAGGCGGCACGGGGGCGCTTGGCTATCAATGGAACGACCCAAGCCAACAAGTAGGCCCTGTGGCAGTGAACCTGTCTCCCGGCAATTACACCGTCCTCATCACGGATGGTAACGGGTGTGTCGTCACGGCATCTGCTCAAGTTACGCAGCCCGCACCGTTGAGCGCCACCATCAACAAGACAGACGTGGCCTGTTTTGGGGGCAGCGACGGCATCGCTACGGCCATTCCAGCAGGCGGCACAGAGCCGTATCAGTACGCATGGAATTGGGGGCCGACCACTCAGACCATCAGCAGCCTGCCAATTGGCAACTACATCGTCACCGTCGTTGACGCAAATGGCTGCACCACTACGGCCAATACATCCGTGACGCAGCCAGCCACTCCTTTGGAGATTATCGCATCACAGACCCGGACAGCCTGTTTTGGGGAAAACAACGGAGAGGCGGTCGCTGCGGCTTTGGGTGGCAACGGGGCACCCTTCTCGTATTTGTGGAGCAATGGGCTAACGGGCGCTTTTGTCACTGGGCTTCATCCCGGGCTTATCAATGTGACAGCCACCGACAATCGGGGCTGTACCGCCATAGCCAGCGTGGCGATTCAGCAATTTTCAAAAATAGAAGTCGGCATCGCGTTCGTGCAACCGACCTGTCATGGGCGCTCCGACGGTCAGGCGGCTGTCAATTTGGTGGTGGGAGGGGCTGGCATGGGCGATACCGCAAAATACAACTATCAATGGAACATCCCCGGCACGCCCAACGCGCTGTTTGTGGATGGGCTGTTGGGTGGGCAGAACTATTCCGTCACGGCCACAGACTCTGCGGGTTGCTCGGGCAGTACCTCCTTCTTTATGCCTCAGCCACCTCCCATCGTGGCGCAAATTGCCCAAAAAAACATTACCTGTTTCGGCCTCTCCGACGGATTGGCCCAAGTGATGGGAGTGGAGGGAGCCACACAGCCTGTCGTATATACTTGGAGCAACAACACGACAGGCCCCATCATCCAGAATTTGTTGCCCGGCACTTACTTTCTCACCATTCTGGATGCCAAAGGGTGTACGGATGTTGACACCGTAATCATCACGCAACCCGACCTTTTGCGCGTTGATTTCGCGGTGCAAACGTTGGTGTGCCCAGATGATAGCAACGCCGTCATTGCCGCCAACGTGGCAGGTGGGACACCAGAATACACCCTGACTTGGAACAATGGAGCCAATACTTCCCAAATCGGCAACCTTGGCCCGGGGCTGTATGTGCTTGATGTGGTGGACAAAAATGGTTGCACGGTCGTTGATTCTGTCACCATCGAGCGGCCCGGCGCATTGGAAATTCGAACAGAAAAAACAGAGCCTAAATGTTTTGGGGGAAAAGACGGTCGCTTGCGGGTGGTTTTGACGGGAGGGCAAGGCCCATTCCGCTACAGCCTGAACAATGGGCCTTTTAGTGGAAGCAGCATCTTTTTGGGCTTGGCAGCGGGCGACTATATCGTGCGGGTGCAGGATGGGAATGGGTGCATTACCTCGCTCGCGGAAGTGCTCGGCCAGCCGATGCAGATAGAGGTGTCGGCAGGGACGGATACAACTGTCACGCTTGGCGACAGTCTCGTGCTAAGCGCGGATGTATTTAATGCCGTAGGGTTCGTGGACTACGAGTGGCGAAGTTTTTTGGTGGAAAATTTTGTGTGCGTTGACTCGCCGGATTGTAGCATGATTCTGGTGCGGCCCTATCAGCCAAACACCTATGTCGTGAAAGTCACGGATGAAAACGGATGCAAAGGCGAGGCCCAAGTCACGGTCAGCGTGGAAAAGCCGCGCGGCGTGTATGTGCCAACGGGTTTCACCCCCAATGGCGACCTTAACAACGACTTGCTCGTGGTGTATGGCAAAAGCTTGCAAATCCGCAGTGTGCTGACCTTCAATGTCTATAATCGTTGGGGCGAGTTGGTCTATCAAGACAAAGACTTCGCGGTCAACGATGATGCGCGCGGTTGGGACGGTTCATTTCGAGGCAAGCCCTGCGACCCCGGCATTTATGTCTGGTATGTAGAAGTGGAGTACCAAGATGGATATGTGGAAGCCAAGAAGGGGGACGTGGTGTTGATACGGTGAGGGGAGTTTTCACAGTGGTTTCAAGACCAAAAGAAAAATTCCATCGTTCTTGTGCCGCATTTTCAAAAACTACTCGAACCCACCATGCGATTGATCATACTCGTTGCGGCGCTGCTCGCCATTTTTTCTAAAAATATCATTGCCCAAAAATTGGAACAAAAAGTCGTCAGCGGCATCGTGCTGCTCAACGACAAAACAGCACCTGATGCCCAGAAGATATTGGCCACGCTGAGAAAAGATTGGAAGTTGAAAACCGATTCGGTCAACGTGGGCGAGAAAACCGTCGTGTTTGTGGGGCCGGGAGCGGCCACCGTGATGGTGGCCTTTCTCGATTATCCGGCACCTGCTGCCGATGTCGCCACCGCCGCCCGTCTTTCTTGGTTGTGGAAATCTGGCACCGAAGAGGCGCTTCGCCATCAGAGTCAAGTGCTTATTTCGGTCGTTGGCACCGAAAACAAGACATTGGATCTGTACAAGTTGTTTACTGCGGTCGTGGCGGGCGTGATGGAGCAGACCAATGCCTGTGGCGTGTACATGGCTGACCAATACCTGCTGCTGTCCAAAGGTTTTTATGTGGCTGCTGCGCAAAATATGCGCGACCACCAGACCCTCCCGGTGTATTGTTGGGCATATTTTGGCATGACGCAGGAAGGCGAGCAAAGTAGCGCCTTCACTTGGGGCTTGCAAGAACTCGGTTTCACGGACATGGAAATCGTCAACGTGCCACAATCGCTGTCGGAAGTACACGCTGTGCTTTACGATGCGGCACAGACCGTGATACAATACAATCTAAAACTACAGGACGGCCAAAAATTCACTACTGTGGAAGGCCAAGCGCTCACGGCCAAACGCTCCATAGGCACATATCAAAAAGGCGATACCTTCAAACTGGAATATTGATTGATGTTGTGGGCCGGAAGAGGGGAGGCCCCGAAAACTCGCAGGGCAAAAGTGCTTCAATTGACTACCGTGACGTTCCCGTGAAATTGCTTTTGCCGACCATCCTCGTATTCCACAATAGCTGTCCACGGATACACCCCCGATTGGACGTATTTGCCTTGCCAGCGCCCATTCCAGCCTTTTATGGGGTCGTTGGGCGCAAAGTCGCGCCGCTCGAACACCAATCCTCCTCCCCGACTGAACACCTGCATCAGCACCACTCTCGTCACCCCTTCCCCTGAGAATATGGTGAAATAAGCATCTTGGTTGCTGCCGGGTTTGATGACGTTCGGGAAAAAAAGGTTGGCTTTTTCCACCTGCACGGTTGCTTGGTCGCGGGCAAGGCAGCCGTAGGGTGTTCGGATTTCGACGGCAAAGGTGGTGGTTTCGTATATCCGGGTCATTTGCGTCAGCATGTTCTGCTCTTGAAACAGATTCGGCGGGCGCCACTCAATCGCCGAAATGGGCGTGCTTTCTGGGGTGACAATCGCATTTAGCCTGAACGGCTCCCCCTCTGTCACCGTGTCGGCATCCGTTATCAAATAAACACGCAACTCTTCAGGTTCCGGCACATTGACCAGCCATTCACGCACACAGTTGGAGGCATCGCGCACATAGAGCGTGTAAATGCCCGGCCATAGATGGTCGAATGTTGGGTTGGTGCTAAAAGTTTGACCATCAAGAGAGTAAAAAAATGGTTTCTCGCCACCGTAAACGGTGTCTATGCGGACGATGCCATTGCGCAAACCATAACACTGCACAGAACTGATTTTTAAGCCCACACTATCGGCGCAGGAGGCATAGCCAGTGTGTTGGCACAATAAAAACAACGATGCGGCAGGGAGCAGCCGGAATAAAAAATTGCTCATGGCAGTAGTCAGATTAGAAATGCTCGGGTTTCGCGGCGAAAGGTATCAAAAAAATATCTTCGATTTTGCCTTTGGCCCATTCACGAAATCATCCTTGTCACCAACTGGTGAAAATGATGCACCCCTCGCTCCTGTTTTGGCGAAAAACGCCCGTGCCGATAGAACCGCGAGCGGGTGCCGATTTGCACTTGCTCCACGACTGCCTCGTCTTCGCGCTCCACGAGGTCAACATCGGCCCCAGCACCCCGACCCAATTTTGAGGCATCCCAGACATAAGCGCGAAAACTGACTTTGGTCAAGTCCAACTGCAACGGGCGCACGATATTGAGCGACAGCCCCCAGGGGTAAAAATTGAACATGATGTTGGGAAAAAGCCAGAAGTAGTAGCCCGCTATGGCTTGTCCGTAGTCCTCATGCCCGGCGGGAAGGTCGAAAACATCCTCGCCTCCTTTGGAAACGCCAACCTGCACATTGCTCCAGTCGAACAATTCCGTGCGATAGGCTCCCCAATCCAGCGAAGTGGCCAAACCCTTGTGAACGAACGGAATATGGAACCCTTCAAGGTAGTTGTCGCAGTACAAAGCCCAGTTTGCCTTCACCAAATAGTCGCGCGAACGTGCCGCGTCGAATCGGAAATGCTCCAGTGGCATAAACCCGATTTTGCGTTCCATGTCGGCAATCCAGTCCTCGAAAGGAAATGCGGGCGCGAGCGAGGTGAACACAAACTGCCTCCATTGTCGCACAGGGATTTGAGTTAGATTGTCGTCGGCGCATGGAAAATTTTCCATCCCCTCGGTTTCGGGCATCGCGGCAAAATTTCCGTTCAAAAGAAAGCGCCGGCCATGATAACCACAGACGATGCCGCGCTCGAGTTTGCCCGGATGTTCCACCAAAATTTTCCCTCGGTGCGTGCAGACGTTTGACATACAGCGCAAGGTGTTGTCCGCGTCGCGCAACAACAGCAGCGGCTCCTCTATAAACTTGTCCATGAACTGAAATGGCATGGCATCGAAAGGCAACTTCACGAGCGCTTCCGCGTGTGTGACCATTTGCCACGACCGGGCAAAAATTTGCTCCCGATAGGAGGCAAAACCCTCTGGCGAATTGTAAAACGCGCCGGGTAGGGTGGTGGCGCGACGAATATCAGGCTCTATTTGATACATGACAAATGACGGTTGAATCAGCAAGGCAGCGTTCGTCCGCAATTCCCCTGAACCGCTTGACGAAAAATCTGGAAGCCAAAAGTAGTGTTAGAGTGTTCTTTTTTTGGGAAAAACAAGCCTCTTGTGTCTCGTGTCGTCAGGTTTTCAGTATAATTGAAGTTTCAATCCATTCAAAATCAAGGACATCAATCATGCTGTACTGAGAAAACTTGTCGAATGTGAGGTGCGTTTTTTCCCTACGTTTGCCGATGGCAAATCGCCCGAACAGCGGGCGGGCACACCCTCGATACCTCACGTCGCCAAGTTTGGGACATGGCTACAAGGGCAGTCCGCTTAAAGTCCATGGAGAGCAATCATGGTGAACTGATAAACCATGGCGAATCAAGGTAAAAATTATGAAGCAGCACATTCGTCAACTCGCCGCCATCGCCCGCAAGCGTCGCCGACGCATCATCGGTCTCATGTCCGGCACCTCGTTGGATGGCCTAGATGTCGCGCTGTGCGCATTTAGTGGTGCCGGGCAACGCACGCGCGTAAAGGTCGAGCGATTCAAGACCGTGCCTTACGACGGACATTTCAAGGCGGAAATACGGCGAGTTTTTGCCCAAAAAGAAATTGATTTTCAGCACCTCGTCTTGCTCAATGCGCTGGTGGCCGAGCGCCACGCGAGCATCGTCAACCAATGCCTTTTGGAATGGGGCGTTGCCGCCTCTGAGGTGGATTTGGTAGCAAGTCATGGGCAGACGGTGTTTCACGCGCCCCGTGTGTTGCATGGCCTGCCCGATTACCCCAACGCGACCTTGCAAATTGGCGACGGCGACCATATCGCTCGTCGCACGGGCATTGTCACAATATCCGATTTTCGGCAAAAACACTTGGCGGCAGGTGGCGAAGGCGCTCCGCTTGCCCTTTACGGCGACTATTATTTGTTTTCAAAAAATGGAGAAGAACGCTTTTTGCTCAATATCGGCGGCATCGCCAATTTCACTTATCTGCCTGCCGACGGCAATCCCACAAAGGCATTTGCAACGGACACAGGCCCGGGCAACACACTTTTGGATGCCTTTGCTCGCGCTTTGTTCGATGTTCCTTTCGACGAGGAGGCACTCCTCGCCAAAGCAGGGCGGGTGGATGAACGCTTGCTCGACATTTTTAAAGCGGAGCCTTTTTTCGCCAAGCCCCTCCCCAAAACCACTGGGCCCGAACTTTTTTCCACTCGCTGGGTCGAGGCCGCAGTGCGCCAACTACCCAAAGGAAACCCCAACCCTTATGACTTGTTCGCCACGCTCACTCGCCTTACCTCCGACACTATCGCGGATGCTTTGAACAGCGTCGCACACCAACACGAACCGTCGCTCTATCTCAGCGGCGGCGGTGCTCACAACCCGTTGATTGTGCAGTATTTGAAAAACAATTTTCGAGGTTGGAAGATTCGCCCGATGCGTGTGTTGGGCGTGGATGGCGACGCAAAGGAAGCGGTTCTTTTTGCGGTGTTGGCCAATGAATCCGTGGCAGGCGAGGCGATGGAAGGCGCGGTGCTGGGCGGAGTGCCGTTGGTGGGGATGGGCAAAATATCACTGCCGGGCTGATGAGGGTTTGGGTGGTGTTCCTATCTTCGCCATCCTGTCGTTACTGAAAAAAAATCTGTTGACATGAAAATTCAACCTTACCTCGTCCCCTTTTTTGCGCTCATGCTGGCTGCTTGCCAATCGTCGCCCAATCAGGCAAGTCAATCGGTGCAGCAACCCACCGCTCCCGGCCAGCCACAGCTTGTTGCGAAGCAAAATGTGAAAACCCTCGACATCGGGGCGGATGCGCCAGACTTTAACCTGCCCGACGTGGATGGCCGGTACTACACCTTGCAAGACTTCAAGGATGCAAAGGCATTGGTGGTCGTTTTCACTTGCAACCACTGCCCCACCGCACAGGCTTATGAAGACCGCATCATCGCCCTGACGAACGACTACAAGGGAAAGAGCGTGGCGGTGGTCGCCATTTCGCCCAACAGTCCATTGGGCCTGCTGCCGGAGGAACTGGGATATAGCGATTTGAACGACGACTATGAAGCGGGCAAACTTCGCGCGGAGTACAAAAAATTCAATTTCCCCTACCTCTATGACGGCGACACCCACGCCGCCTCTTTGCAGTATGGTCCCGTTGCCACACCCCATGTTTTTATTTTTGATGCAGCGAAAAAACTGCGCTACACAGGTCGCCTCGACAAGTCCGAGAAACCCGGCAGCGCCAATGCCGAAGATGCTCGTGCGGCGATTGATGCCATTCTATCAGGTGGCACCATCGCAGACCCCGTCACGAAAACCTTTGGCTGCTCCACCAAATGGGCTTGGAAAGCTGACCTCAAAGAAAAAGCCGAGCGCGATTGGGCCAAGCGCAAAGTGACGCTCAACAAGTTGGACGTGAAAGGCGTGCAGGCACTTTTAAAAAATGAGGATTCCAAAAAGTTGCGCCTCGTGAATGTGTGGGCCACTTGGTGTGGGCCTTGTGTGAGAGAATACCCGTCTTTCATCGAGATACAGCGGATGTATGGCGAGCGCGATTTTGAGTTTGTCTCCATCTCCGCCGACAAACCCGAACAGGAAGAAAAAGTGCTGGATTTTCTAAAAGGCAGACAGTCGGCGGTGACGAACTACCTTTTTTCCGAAAACGACAAGTATGCCCTTATCGAGGCAGTGGATAAAAATTGGAACGGTGCCTTGCCCTACACACTTCTTGTAGAACCCGGCGGCAAGGTGGTGTGGAGCTACCAAGGCGACGTGGATTTTCTCGAACTGAAACGAGCCATCGTTGAGCACCCGATGATGGGGCGGTATTATTGATTGTTTGAGGGCTTGCCCCGCTAGGCGGAGCGGACAGAGTTTGAATAGTTTGAGAGTTGTTGACAGGATTGACAACATTCACAGGATTGCCCCCCCCTTTTTGGGAAAAAATCCTGGAAATGTTGTCAATCCTGTCAGTATTCAAACTTATGAGGCGGCCTCTATTGCTTCACCACTCGAACTGGTGCCGACACGGCGGTGTCGTTTGCGACGGTGACGAGAAAAACGCCGGCTGGCAGATTGTGCACCGAAAGGTGGACGGTATTGATGCCTTTTCCTGAGAACAAGGGTTGTTCCAATACAACACGTCCCACGATGTCGGTCAACCGAACGACCGCGTCCTCCTCCTGTTGGGTGTTGAACTGAACGGTCAGCCCGTCGCTCATGGGGGACGGGAACGCGCTTGTGATGCCAAACACCTCCGAGCGCCGCGTCAGCAGGATGACTTGCGACATGGAGACAGTGCCATCAAAATCCACCGAGCGGAGGCGATAATATGCCTTGGCGGGAGGCAGGCGGTCTTCCAGAAAATAATAGAGCGGTTCGGTCGAGTTCGCTTGGCCGGGCTTCCTCCCCACCTCTACCCAAGTGCTTCCGTTGAGCGAACGCTCGACGATGTGCCACTGCACGTTTTGCTCTGTTAGGGTGGTCCATTCGAGCAAGTTGTATGTGCTTTCCACCTTTCCGCTGAATGATTTGAGTTGCAGCGGGAGCGCGAGGGCATCAAGCCTTGCGCCAAACTCGCCCAATGAATCTGTGCTAAATTCCAAGTAAAATGTTCCGACCATTGGCACGGGATTGACCCCGCTGATTAAATGGAACGCCCCTGCATTGTTCGTCATGAAACAGTCGGAAGTGTCTCCGTTGAAACGGGTGACTTCGAGCTCGCTCAGCGTGGCTGCGGGCGCGTTGGCGCTGTCTTTCAACGCGGCAAATTCAGCGTTGGTGAAAAACAGGCGCAGCGAGACGTTGCCCGTGAATGATTGAGAGGAGGAAAAATTGTAATAGAGCGGCAGATAGGGAAAGTTGGGCGATGAATATGGAATCTCGTCGTACTTCAAAGCGCGACAAAACACGGTGTCCAAGTTGAGTCCGTGGGGGTTGATGGCCGCCACCAAGGGGCCGATGTCAAGGTCGTTGACCGTAGCATAGATGTTGTACCACTTTTCCTCATTGACGTTGGCGACAAAGAAATCAATGTCGCAGTTGGCCTCTTCCACCCGTTCGACTGTTTCGAGCACCGAGATGCAAAATGCCCCGCTATTGACACCCCAGCCGTCCACCTGAATGTAGTAGTAATCACCGTCCACTAAACCCGAATAGGACACCACAGAGTTGAAACCCAGATAGGTGTTGCCGTTGTTCTCGTCACTGACCAACAGCTCATAAGTGGAATAGTCCGATGGGTCGCCGACGCGGTAGAGCGCCACCTGCGTGTCGTCGTTGGGCTGATGTGTGCCGAATGGGTCCGTGAAGATGGTGACAGTGCCGGAGGGCGGCGCTTGGAACTTGAACCACACCGTTTCGTCCGCAGCATCGAGCCAGCGACCGACCAAGCCATCCGAATCATCTACGTCGGGGTTAGGTTCGTCGGGGTCAACTGTAGCGCCGACGTTGGAGTACACATTGCTGAGGCAGGGCGAGCCAACGATAATCTCGATGGCATCTTCAGGTTGGTCATTTGGCACGCCACAATCCGTGATTCTGAAAGTTTGAGATACGTTGGTGGTCACTTGTGGGTCGGCAAGTATGTAGTAGAGCGTTCCAGCGGTCAATGTGGCATCGGGTATGGGGGGAAAAGACGAGCTGCCCGGCACATTAAAATCGCCTATACATTGCCAGTCGTCCCCGTTGCAGTCATCGCTTGCTATTTTGTAGAAATAATTGACAAAACCGCCGGAGGCGTTTGTTACCTCGAAAGAGTAGGAGCGAGTGTGCGGGGCTACAAATCGGAACACGCGCTCCTTGCCGGGAGAGTTGGAGCCGCACTCGTTGGAATTCCAGATGCCCGTTTTGGCGGCGCTAAACATTGCGGGCGAAAGACACTGTATCTCTATGCCATTGCAGTTGACAGGGATAATGAACACTAAGGTGTCCCAATCACTGCTAAAATTGTTGACACAATTGCTGCGAATGGCAAATTGGTAGGCCGTGCCAGCTTCCAAACTGTTGAAATTGACCGAACTGCCCACATATCCCGTGGCCGATTGTATCACGGACGATGAGCCGACATAGGGAAGCTCCACCAACTCCCAATCGTAGTCGGCGGCACCAAAAATCTCTTGCCACGACATATTGGCTCCCGTGAATGTGATATTGGTCGCTTCAAGCCCAAGCACGGGGTAACAGGTGTCAGGCTCTAAGGGGGCGCAGCTTAGAATAGCTATCCATCCGTTGCCCTCATCGGTCTCGTCAGAGGTGAAATAAAACGTCAGACAACCAGAGGCTGAGCTGGCTGTAAATGGCCCCGGAACCGGGTCGTCATATACTCCAGTTAATGCTGCCAATAGTGGCGACAAGGTGTCGTTGCCATTGTAAATCCGCAAAGTGTCTCCACTACCGATTGAGATGGGAGTAAAAAAAGAAATGGTCAACGCATTGTCTGGAATATCCGGGCAAAGTGTCTTTAGAACACTCGTGTCTGCGCTATATGGAAATGCAAATCCGCCAGGGTCTGCGAAAATATCGTTGCAGCTTGGGTCGGTTGTGAAGTTAAGCGGGCCAGTCCATCTGCTCACCCCGTCGCCACAGTCGGAGCGCACCCAAAGTGCGTATGTGGTGATGCCATTCAGTCCGGTGATGGTAGCGTTGGGCGTGGTAGTGGAGCCGCCGCCGAGCGCACTACCCACGCTGCCTGGGACGTAACCTTCCAGGCCGTAGGTGTAGTCGTATCCAGCCGGGTCGCCGCCCGCCGGAGCGGTCCAGTTCGCGGTGGCTGTCGTGGAGGTCACGTTATTCAATGTGAGCGCCGTGGGTGGGTAGCAGAAGGTGAGATGGAGGACGGGGCGGTTGGTCGGGGTGCCATCTTCATTGTTTGCCGTTGTTGAACAAATGTCGGTATTGTTGTTTTGCGCTCTCGTACGCGAGCCATTGAACGCCAATCCCGTAGTCCATTGCACGGATGCATTGTTGGATGCAAAAGGTCCTGGGTTAGGCGGATAGTGACAGATTTCCACGACCAGATTGGCGTTGGATGCTCCGTTCCAGTAAAAAGGAGCTGAAAGCGCAAACTCATTCAGCCCGAGTGTTGGTGTATAGTTGACTGGCCCATAAAGTATTTGCGCGCCATCTTGCCATGTGCCCGCAATGAGCGAGACGGAACTGGTCAGCAGCAATTTGATGGTGTAATTGTCATGCACGCCTGCGTCGTTGAGGCTTTCCACAAAAAAGCCCAATTTGATGATGTTACCCTCTGACACGCCTGCATTCACCAACTCTGAGGCGCGATAGAGGTACTGTGCTCGGGTACTCGAACGGTCGTCGCCAAAAGGCGTGGGGTAACTCATGTTCGTGTTGCTTCCGTTGTTTGCCCCGATGATAAACGACTGCGCTCGAAGGGCAGGGGGGCAAAGCGCGATAATCAAAGGGAGAAAAAAAAGACTTGCGTGGTTGCGAGGAGTCATCAGACGTGTAATCAGTTGTAAGGTCTGTTTCATGTTCACGGAGGAATTGGATGATAAAAGCAGTGGTTTTTGAGCCAGACGAAGGCACGGATGCGGAACACCCCTGTCGGTTCGGCATTGATTGTCAAATGATAAGAAGGAAGGATTGTCGTCAGGATTGAAAAAAGGCGGGTAAAAATAGGTGAATAGCGATATTCCTTTTTTTGGAAAATAAAATTTGTCGTCTTTCCACCAGAAGCCCGTAGTCATGTTTGCGTGGTTTTATCGCCATATTTGCCCCTCGATTTTATCTCATCTTTCCAGTCCACAAGATGTTGCATCACTTTTTCTTGCTTGCGTTGGGCATTGTGTTGGTCAATTATGGCGCGAAGTACTTGGTAAGCGGTGCGTCCTCTGTGGCCAAGCGGTTCAAGGTTTCCGACTTGGCTATTGGCCTCACCATTGTGGCCTTTGGCACTTCTGCGCCCGAGTTGGTGGTGTCTGTAGTTGCGGCGAAATCCGGCCAAGCGGATGTGGCCATTGGGAACGTGGTGGGTAGCAATTTGGTCAACATCTGCCTCATCTTGGGGTTTTCGGCTATTTTAGCGCCGCTACGCATTCATTCCAGCACGGTTTGGAAGGAAATCCCGTTCAGCCTCATGGGCATTATCGTCGCGTTTTTGGTGGCCAACGACATACTGATTGACAACGACGCACCCTCCGTTATTTCGCGCAGCGATGGTTTGGTCCTGCTCTGTTTTTTGTTCATTTACCTGTACTATATGTTCGAGATGGCTTTGGAAAACCCCGTGGTGGACAATTCCGATTCGCCTCAGGTGGCAGTGTGGTTGGCGGTGGCGATGGTGGTGGGTGGCGTGGTCGCTTTGGCTATAGGCGGGGATGTGTTTGTGGAATCGGCGGTCGAAATCGCGCGCTGGTTGGGGGTGAGTGAGGCGGTCATTGGCCTCACTTTGGTTTCCATCGGAACCTCTGTCCCCGAATTGGCTACCTCTATCGTGGCTGCCCGAAGGGGCAACGCGGACCTCGTGGTGGGCAACGTGGTAGGCTCCAATATCTTCAATGTGTTCATGATTTTGGGCGTGAGTGCAGCGATTGCCCCTTTGCCGCTCGCTGGCATCACCGCCACAGACTTCGGCACTTGTGTTTTTGCCACCGTCCTGCTTTTTGTTTTTTGTCTGAAAAAGCCTCGCGTGATTTTCCGGTGGAAAGGAATCGTGTTTCTGCTTATCTACGCTACCTATATTTCTTATTTGCTCGCCAATATGTAGCGCACCTTAGGGTAGGCAGGATGCTCATGCAACTTGCACCTGTGCGTTTTGGCAAAATAAGAGATATTTGGCGCTGCACAAACCATGCGAACTCATGATGCACCGCTACATACTCCGAGCCGGAAGTCTGGCCAATATGAAACTGCGCGAATTCACCCTGCCAGCTCCTGCTCCCGGCGAGGTACGCGTGGCTGTCCGTGCCGTTGGTTTGAATTTTGCCGACATTTACGCGATTTGGGGGCTATATGGCGCCACGCCTAAGGGCGAGTTCACGCCCGGCCTTGAATACGCGGGCATCGTGGAAGCAGTTGGTCCCGGCGTGCACCACCTAAGCCCCGGCGACCGAGTGATGGGCGTGACGCGCTTTGGCGGCTATACCTCACATCTCAATATTGACGCTCGCTACGTCATCCCCCTGCCTGTGGATTGGGATTTCAAAACAGGCGCCGCCTATCTTGTGCAGACGCTGACGGCTTATTACGGCCTGAAAACGCTCGGCGCATTGGAGCGTGGGCAAAACGTGCTGATTCACAGCGTGGCAGGCGGTGTGGGTTTGCAGGCGCTCAAAATCGCCAAGGCGCACGAGTGTTTTGTCGTCGGCACGGTAGGGAGCGGAGCCAAAGTGGATTTTGCCCAAAAAGAGGGCTGCGATATGGTTATCGTGCGTGCCGCGGATTTTGAAAAACAACTGAAGGACGCGCTCGGCAGCCGCCCGCTGAATCTCGTAATTGACACGGTAGGCGGGCGATATTTTTCCATCCCGTTCAAATTGCTCGCCCCGATGGGAAGGCTCATCGTGGTCGGTTCGTCGCGATACACCAGCGTGGGCAATCGTCCCAACCTCTTTCGGCTGCTCTACTACTTTCTCACGCGCCCCAAAATTGACCCGCAGCAATTGCCGGAAACGAACAAGGGCGTTATGGGTTTCAACTTGATTTGGCTCTACGAACGGGCGGAGCTGATGCACCAACTTTTGGGAGAAATCAAAGAGTTGAGACTGGCACCGCCGCACGTTGGCCATGTTTTGCCTTTTGAACAGATGCACGAGGCTATCAAGTTGTTTCAAAGTGGAAAAACAAGGGGCAAGGTGGTATTGGAGTTATGAATAATTTTTGAGAAAAACCGCCGAATCTCCCTTCCCTTTCCATCTTTGCGCCATGAAAAATATGAATACATCCGACCCTGACCTCAAGCATACCCAAGTCGTCGAAATTCTACAGCAAATCGAACGCCTCAACATTATGATTGCGGAACACAGCAAGGCGGATGCTGACGATGCGCTCATCGTGGAGCAGTATGAGGTGTTACGAGCCGATTTCCTGAACGATTTGGATGCCGTGTTGTCTGACTACGGGATTGAGGCCAATCTTAAAATCAAGGCTTAACCCACCCTTTCTCATTCGCGTCTCAATATGCCCCTGCTCCTCACCCGGCATCCCGCTCCCGACACCACGTTCGGCATTTGGCAAGCAGCCGAGGAAGAGGTTTTTTTTCGGGAGGAATTGCCGTTGTCGCCAGAAGAGGAGGCCGAAATAACCCGTCTCAAACACGACTTGCGTCGCCACGAATGGCTCGCCGGACGATGGCTCCTCCACAAACTCACTGGTTCCCCCCAGCGCCTTCCGCTTGCCAAAGACGCATTTTCAAAACCTTTTTTTCCTGAAAATCAGCAACTTGCCTGCTCCCTTAGCCACTCGCACGGCATCGTAGGCGCATTGATATTGGGCGAGCAGCAAACAACCCCGTCCGAACGGATGTTCATCCGGGCGGGCAACAACCAACAACGCATCACTTGTGGCTGCGATATCCAAGTACTGGTGAGCAAAATGCCGCGATTGGCCTCGAAGTTTTTGAGCGAGGAGGAAGAAAAATTTGTCCGGCAACACTCAGCAGCCGCTCAGTTTGACCTACTGCACGTTTTCTGGACGGCCAAGGAAAGCCTTTACAAAGCGTATGGCTTGAAAGCGCTCGACTTTCGCGCTCATTTGCGTGTAGAGCCGTTTGACTGGAAAGAGCAACGCGGACGCTCGATAGGGTGGGTTGAAAAAGAGAGGGTTCGGCAGGCATACCACCTTCAGTTTGAAAAAATAGCCCTGCCAAACGAGGGTGAGTTGGTCTGGACGGTATGTCTGCCCCTTAATGTCTCCTCATCGCCCGGGCTTTGATGGTGGAGGGCGAAACACCCATGTCCCGAGCGGTCTGCACATGAGGTAAATGACACAGCAACCCAATCTTGATAATAGCCAAATGGTGAATGGCATGGTCATAAACAAACATCAGTTCTCGACCCACAGTGCTCGAATAGGAAGGGCGCTCCTGCCCGCCAAATTCTGCGCGGACGCCGATGGGTTTGGCGGTGTCCAATTCGAGCAAAACGTCGGCAAAGGCTTCAAAGGCCGCCGCTGCGATGCCCGGATTGTCCTCGTAGAGCAAATTTCGCTCGCGGGCGGCGTAATCCACCATGCCCACTGAAACGCCTTTTTCGAGGCATTGAAAAAATTCAAGTATGTGGCGGAAGTGCTGTCCTAATGTATGGCCCTCAAATTCAGGCAGTTGGCGACGATATTCGTGAGGCTCCAACTGTTCAAGGACATGGTTGATTTGTTGGACGACGGCCAAGATGGCGCTGTTGACTTGCATGGAGGCGTTGCGCGGGATAGGTGTTGGCAAAATGTTTTCGGTGCTTAAACAAGGCTCTTGCAGCTGTAAAAATAGATACGATTTTTTGCTTTCAATGGATTCGTCCGATTTTTGTCCGTCTTGCGACTTCTGAATTGGATTCTTTGATTTCCACACACCATGTTACCCGCTCCATTCCTACAAACGATGCGAGAACTCCTTGACAAAGAGGGGTTCGACAGGTTTGTAGAGACCATGAGGCAACAGGCTCCCGTAAGCATTCGACTGAACCCCTCCAAGCAACCGAAAAGCGATATTGGAGATGGGTGGGGTAGGGGAACCGCTAAGGTGCCTTGGCATCCGTGGGGGCTTTATTTGCCCGAACGCCCTGTTTTCACGCTCGACCCGTCCTTCCACGCGGGGGCATATTATGTGCAGGAAGCATCGTCCATGTTTCTGCATGAGGCGCTGCGGCAAACCGTGGATTTTTCCGAGCCTTTGAGGCTCTTGGATTTATGCGCAGCCCCCGGTGGGAAAAGCACCCTTCTGGCCGATTTGATTTCGCCTGAGAGTTTGTTGGTCGCCAACGAAGCCATTCGCCCCCGCGTGGCTGCCCTGCGAGAAAATCTGGAAAAATGGGGCGCTTGGAATATCGCCGTCACCCATGCCGACGCGGGAGAATATGCGGCGTTGGAAGATTGGTTTGATGTAGTTGTGGCCGACGCGCCGTGTAGCGGTGAGGGCTTGTTTCGCAAGGACCCCGATTCGGTGCGCGAGTGGTCGCCTGCCCATGTTGAGATGTGCTCGGTGCGGCAGCGCCACATTCTGGCGGCGGCAGTGGCGACCCTTAGGCCGGGTGGGGTGTTGGCTTATAGCACCTGCACGTTCAATGCCACAGAAAACGAAGGCAATGTGGATTGGCTCTTGAAAACGTTCCCCCTCGAAAGGCTTACTTTGGAAATCCCAGCCGATTGGGGCATCACTGCCAGCGCACACGGTTATCGCTTTTTTCCACACAAGCTGAGAGGTGAAGGTTTTTTTATGTCCATATTGAGGAAAAAAGATGGGATAGGGCAAAAACATCGCACGGCAGCGGCTTTCAAAAACATCAATCCTTTGGCGAAAGGGTTTGTCCCTGAAATAAGCAGATGGCTACATCCAGACACGGAGGCAAAGTACTTTCAAACACCTTCCGGCGAGATGCTGGCTTTGCCCGCTCGATTGGAAAACGAATACCTCGTGCTGGACAAGTTTTTGAAAACCAAGTGGTTCGGCACTATGGTCGGCGAATTGAAGGGAAAAGACTTTGTGCCCTCTCACGCTTTGGCGTTGAGCCGGCGCATCGCCACCAATTTGCCTGCGCTCGATTTGGAGCGAGAACAGGCCCTGCGTTTTTTGAAAAAAGAGACGTTTGAGTTGCCGTCTGATACATTGCATGGTTGGGCGCTTGCTCGATATGAAGGGCTGAACCTCGGTTGGGTGAAGGTATTGCCCGGTCGGATGAACAACTATCTGCCGCCTGAGCGCAGGATTCGAATGAGCTTGGATGCCCAATGAAAAACCCCGTTTCCGCAGCTGTTTGCTACAAAAACGGGGTTGAACACTTTATCGAACAACATCTGTTGGGCCTCTACCCTTCCACTGTTTTGCCTCGCTCCTTCTTTTTGGGCGTGTCAGGGCCGCTTGGCGTTTCAGCTGCGGCAAAAGCAATCACCAAACCATCTTTCGCTTCGTTCAGTGAGGCTGTCAGCATGGAGCCTTCGCCCGGGTTTTCGTTTAGGATAAACTCTGCAAGGGGGTCTTCGATGTACTTTTGAATGGCGCGATGCAAGGGGCGGGCACCGAACTGTGGGTCGTAACCTTTTTCAGCCACAAAGTCTTTGGCCTCCTCCGTCAGAGTGAGGGTGAACTTCATGTTGTTCAGGCGCTTCATCAATCCTTCGAGTGCGTTGTCAATGATTTTAAAGATTTCATCGCGGCCGAGGGAGTTGAACACCATCACATCATCAATGCGATTGAGGAACTCGGGCGAAAAAGTCTTTTTCAATGCGTTCTGGATAATCGTCTTGCTGTTATCCTCGGCAGCTTCCATGCGTGCCTTGGTGGCAAATCCGACCCCTTGGCCAAAATCCTTCAATTGCCGCACCCCGATGTTTGAGGTCATGATGATGATGGTATTTTTGAAATCCACTTTGCGGCCCAATCCGTCGGTCAACTGACCATCGTCGAGCACTTGAAGCAAGATGTTGTAAACGTCCGGGTGTGCTTTCTCGATTTCATCGAGCAACACGACAGAATATGGTTTGCGACGTACTTTCTCGGTCAATTGCCCGCCCTCTTCGTAGCCCACATAGCCCGGAGGCGCGCCAATCAAACGGCTGACGGTGAACTTTTCCATGTACTCCGACATGTCAATGCGAACCAACGAATCGTCGCTATCAAACAGGTAGCGAGCAAGCGCACGAGCCAGTTCGGTCTTGCCCACCCCGGTAGGCCCTAAGAAGATAAATGAGCCGACTGGCTTTTTTGGGTCTTTAAGGCCGACGCGATTGCGTTGGATGGCCTTGGAAATTTTTAAAACCGCGTCGTCTTGACCAATGACCATTTTTTTCAGGTCGTCGGCCATGTTCACAAGTTTTTTGCTTTCGCTTTGCCCCACTTTGCGCACGGGAATGCCCGTCATCATCGCCACAACTTCGGCAATATCATCCTCTTCCACCGGATAGCGCCGTGTCTTTGTCTCGTCTTCCCATTCCATTTTGGAAAACTCGAGCTGGCGAACAAGTTTGCTCTCCTGGTCGCGCAGGTTGGCGGCATCTTCGTACTGCTGATTCTTGACCGCCAAGTTTTTCTGCTCTTTGAGTTCCTCGATGCGTTTTTCCAAATCCTCGATGTGTTTCGGGACGACGATGTTCTTCAAGTGAACGCGTGCCCCGACCTCGTCCAGCACATCTATGGCCTTGTCTGGCAAGAAGCGGTCGGTGATGTATCGGTCGCTTAGCCGGACGCAGGCTTTGATGGCTTCCTCCGAATAAGTGACGTTGTGGAAGTCCTCGTATTTTGGCTGGATGTTTCTGAGAATGTGGATAGTGTCTTCTTGGCTGGGCGGGTCCACCATCACCCGTTGGAAGCGGCGGTCGAGTGCCCCGTCCTTTTCAATGTATTGGCGGTATTCGTCGAGTGTGGAAGCGCCGATGCACTGCAGTTCTCCACGGGCGAGGGCGGGCTTGAATATGTTGGAGGCATCAAGCGAACCTGTGGCACCGCCAGCGCCTACCATGGTGTGAATTTCGTCAATGAACAAAATCACGTCGCGGCTTTTCTCCAGTTCGTTCATAATCGCTTTGATGCGCTCCTCAAATTGGCCTCTGTATTTGGTGCCAGCCACCAAAGCCGCCAAGTCGAGCATCACGATGCGCTTGTTGAACAAGGTTCGGCTGACTTTTTTCTGATTGATGCGAAGGGCGAGGCCCTCCACGATGGCGGTTTTGCCGACGCCCGGCTCGCCGATGAGGATTGGGTTGTTTTTCTTGCGGCGGCTGAGAATTTGGCTGACGCGCTCGATTTCGCGCTCGCGACCTATGATGGGGTCGAGTTTGCCCTCTTCAGCCAACTTAGTGATGTCGCGCCCAAAATTGTCGAGCACCGGTGTGCGGCTTTTTTGTTCGCGCTTGGGGGTGGATTGGTAGCCACGGCGCTCGTCGTCGTCATCAAAATCGCCTTCGCTGGGGGCTTGGGCAAAAATATTGGGCGACGCGAGGTCTTGTTCGGAGCGCACATACTCCAGTTCTTTTTTGAAGGTATCGTAGTCCACGTCGTATTCGTTTAAAAGTTTGGTAGCAAAAGTGTCCTGATGTTTCAGGAGCGAGAGCAAAAGATGCTCTGGGTAGATTTCCTCGTTCTTCATCATTTTGGCTTCGAGAAAAGTCACCTTCAAGACGCGCTGCACCTGAGTGGTCACTTGGTATTCGCCTACATAAAGATTTTCGGCCGGTGGGTAGGCGCTGTAGCGCGGGATGGACCGCTCCAAGCGCTTTTTTAGTTCGGGCACGTCCACCAAAAGTGCGTCGAGTACCCTTACTGGCAGGCAATCGCGTTCGGCGATGATGCCGAGCAGCAAATGTTCTGCGCCGATGTAATCATGTCCCAAACGTCTGGCTTCTTGGCCGCTTTGGTTGATGATTTGTTTGACAACAGGGGAAAATTTCTTATTCATTACGAGAATTAGTGTCGTTGATGCTGTCGCAGTTGTTTCCGAAAAAGTGGCGTTCTTTGCCGCGAAACTTGAAGTCTTTGCTCGCTTGACTTTTTCAAGCGCCTTTCTTTTGCCGGGACAAGTTTAGGATAATCGCAGGACTCTTTTTAATGGGTTTATAACAATTTTTTCTGTGTTCGGTTTTGGGGCGCGATTTCTCCATTTGCATGGCACGCGATTCCTTTTTTTTTAGTTTTTCGAAACGCTGAAAAAACAATGCCATTGTGAATAAGGGCTGACGCTATGGCAGGTGCGGGGAATCCCCGAAAATTTTCTTGCAATCAATTGGGTATTGGTTACTTTTGTCCTTCCTAAAGATTCGTTTCACAAACTTAATCAAATTGATTTTTCTGAAAATCAGGTTCTTATGAAATATCGGATTGACAAACAGGACCAATATGCCGTGCTCACGCTCGATGAGGAAAACCTGAATTCCACGATTGCGCCGAATTTGAAAAGTGACCTTATCTTCTTTAGCCAAGAGGGTGTGCGCAACCTGATACTCGACCTTTCCAATGTCAAATTTGTGGACAGTAGTGGCCTGAGCGCCATTTTGACAGGCCATCGCCTTTGGAAGGATGGAAGTTCTTTCGTCATCGCTGGCCAATTGCACCCGATGGTGGTCAAACTGATTGAAATTTCGCGGCTCGATACCATCCTCACCCTTGTGCCTACACTGAGCGAGGCAATTGACTATGTGAAGATGGAAGAGTTGGAGCGTGAGTTGCAGGAAGAAGAGTAATTGACGACGGATATTCTGCTATGTTCGACTGACGTTCGAGGGGGAGCCGTTTGCTTTTGGGGCAAACGGCTCCTGCTTTTTCCGTGTAAGTACCCGGACAGATTTATTTCACACAACGACACTGCGACACTACGATTTTATTTTTCTGATAATCAATTCTTCGTGCCGTTGTGTCGTCGTGTGAAATGCTTGAATAATTTTGTCTTAGTACTTATATCTATTTATCAAATCAACAACATAGCGTTTATGGCAAATTTGCACGCTCGCACTTTGCCTGCGAGAAAACGAATTGCCCTTGTGGCCCACGACAACAAAAAAAAGGACCTGATTGATTGGGCGTTTTACAATCGAACCGTGCTGTCTCGGCACGAATTGTACGCCACAGGTACCACTGGCAGGCTGCTGACGGAAGCGCTCGACAGACCTGTGAGTGCCTTGCATAGCGGACCATTGGGCGGCGACCTCCAGATTGGGGCGCTGATAGCGGAAGGAAAAATAGATGTGCTCATCTTTTTCTGGGACCCCATGGAGGCCCAACCCCACGACCCTGACATAAAGGCATTGCTGCGGATTGGCGTGGTGTGGAATATCCTAATTGCCTGTGACCGCGCCACTGCTGATTTTTTGCTGACTTCCCCGCTCATGCTTAATGAATATCAGGCAATTTTGCCCGATTACAGCGAATACACGGGACGGAAAATGAAGTGAGGCCAAGCATCGGGCGACTTTGATTTGTTCGCAGCCTGCCACCTTCTACCCTCCACCTGTTTTTCACCAAACTACATAAAAATGTCCGTTTTGAAGGCCCAACACGCCGACATCTCCGCATTGCTTGCGTTGGTAAACGGCGCTTTTCGCGGCGATTCGGCCCGCCGCGGCTGGACGCATGAGGCTGATTTGTTGGATGGAACGCGCCGTACCGACGAATCAACGCTACGCACACTTTTCGACACGCCCGGGGCGGTCATACTCAAATACTGCGATGAGCGCAACGAACTGCAAGGCTGTGTTTCTCTGCAAAAAAAGGAACGCGGTATGTACCTCGGTATGCTGACCGTGAGACCAGACTTGCAGGGCGGAGGCATCGGGAAAAAACTTTTGGCAGCCGCAGAAGGACATGCCAAGGAGCAGGGGTGCCACTCCATCTACATGACGGTTTTCTCCGTGAGGGAGGAGTTGGTGGCTTGGTACGAAAGGCATGGCTATCTGAAAACGGGTGAGCGACTTCCCTACCCGGCAGACCCCCGATTTGGCGTTCCGACGCAGCCGCTTGAGTTCGAGGTGTTGGAGAAATCGTTGTACTGAACGCTCCCAAACATCTCTCAAGTCTTGCCCATTCTCATTTCCACCTTTGGCTTATCTTCTCAAAAGTCGGAATGTGCCGGTGGTGGTACATATCGAGCACCTTGCCGTCTTTCCACACAACGATGCCTGGATTGGCGCGGATGATGGTTTTGAGCAATTTATCGTCGGCTTTGTAGAACGGATACCTCGCCTGCACTCGCGCGGCAAAATCTTCTGCCGCTTCCGCGTCGCCATAAGTGGTGATGGCATATACTTTCCAACCAGCTTTGGCTGCCGATTCGGCTAGCGGGTTCACTTCCTTTTGAAAGCGCTCGGCATAAGCAGGTGTGGGAATAAAGGCTTCGCGCTCAATTTTTCTTTGCTCCACGGAAACTATCCTTTGCTGCAAATGGAAAGAATCCTTGCTCAGGCGGACAGTATCGGTCGCCCATACAGTGTCGGGTTGCACGAGGGTTTCCGTTTGCTTTTGTCCTTTGAGTTTGTAAGCGACAATCATAAGGCTGTAGCCTTCCTCTGCAAGTATTTCCTCCGTTACCTCTCCGTTTTCGGTGCTTTCCACGGCAAAGTCGCTCACTTTGGTCTTGGTTATCGGCATTTTTTGACCGTCAATTTCCACATACCAATCGGTCTGGATTTGGTCTTTCACCTTCCAGCCATCGGTTTTGGGGTACTCTTTGTAATAGGTTATTTTGCCGGGTTCTGGCTCCATGAATTTCACTACTTTGCCCAGGCTGTCATTTTCCAAAACCCATCCGAGAATGTCAATTTTCGCGTTGGATTCCAACTCCAGGCGCTCGCGGACGTTGGAGCCGATTTTGAAGGGGCGAAAATCAACTATTGGGAGATTCCAATAGGTATTTTGAAAACAGAAAAACAGCGAAGCGGCTGTCGCTATGCCTACTGACAGATTCTGGACAGTGCCGTTCCACAGTTCGTGCATATTGCGCCAGCGGAAGAGGAACAACAGCGCGGGAACCATCAGGCCCACATCTTTGAAAAAGGAAATTTTTGGGTCCAACTTGATGAAATCGCCGAAACAGCCACAGTCCGTCACGCGCATTTGGGTTTTTATGTACGGCCCCCATTTTGCGAAATCAAAAAAGTTGGCTTCCGAGGGGACGAACCCTGTCAGATAGGTAAATCCCGTCAACACGGTGAAGAAGAAAACAACGAGAAAAAAAAGCCAAGCGGTCAGGCGCCGCTTGAAACCCACGATGAGCATCACGCCGAGCGCGATTTCGAGCACAATCATAAATATCGAAAAGCCCTCGCTGTATTTGCTCAACCACGGGAACAGGGGCGCAAGCCCTGCAAAAACATTGTTCAGCCCCGCGAAGGTTGGCTCGAAAGCAGCGAAATAATCTTCCATTTTGTAGGCCGTCCCGATGGGGTCAACGGCTTTCACCAACCCCGAAAAGATGAACCAAACGCCGCAAAAATGCTGTAGAAAAGTGATAAAAATTGATTTGTGTTCTTTTATCCGAACCGTCCATGCGGTCAAGCCTGCGCCGATGACGGCGAAAGAAATCAAAAGGGTAGGTAAGGAAGTCATGCTTTATCGTCGAATCTTTTGTTTGCGTGATGGTTTGTTCATTCATGCGGGGTGGTTTTCTTCCAGACGAATTAGCGCGAATACCGCGTAGTTGATAATGTCGCGATAGTTCGCTTCCAACCCTTCGGACACTAGCGTCTGGCCCGCGTTGTCTTCTATTTGTTTGATTCTGAGTAGTTTTTGCAAAATCAAATCGGTCATGCTGCTCACACGCATCAATCGCCACGCTTCCCCATAATCGTGGTTTTTGGCTTGAAGCAGCCGAATGTTTTCCGCGACGTGTTGGTCATAAAGTTGGGCGGCTTGTTGCACGTCGAGTTCCAAAGCGGCATCGGGTGGCAGTTCGAGTTGAATGAGCGCCAACACGCTGTAATTCACCAACCCGATGAACTCGGATTCCACGCTGTCGGCCACTTTTTGTGTTCCTTTTTCCTCGATGCTGCGAATGCGCAGCGCCTTGATGTAGAGCTGGTCGGTGATGCTGGCAGGCCGCAGAATGCGCCAAGCCGTGCCGTAATCGGCGGTTTTTTTCAAAAAGAGGTCACGGCATCGGCTTATTATTGCCTGAAATTGTTCGAGTGTGTTCGTCATGCGGTTAGGTTGGCGAGGGCAAAGATAGGAAAGCATATTTCCGGGCTGCCGCGACTTTTGAATTTGTTAACTTGCTACTGTGCGGTGCTTGAAAACAAATGTTTTTAAACACAAAAAGTTTTTCTTTTTCAAAAAGAAACTACTTTTGGCCGAACAAAAATTATTGAGCTAAGAAAGCAGTCACATGAAACGAGTTATTGGCATTGGCGGCGTTTTTTTCAAATGCCGCGATGTGGAGAGTACCCGTGCCTGGTATGCCAAGCATCTGGGCGTTTGCCTCGAAAGCTGGGGCGCACAGTTCAACCTTAAAGATGAGGTTCACCCGGAGGCATATTCCGTGCTGAGCTTTTTCAAACAGAGCACGGACTATTTCGACCCGTCCGAGTCCCCTTTCATGCTCAATCTGAGGGTGGCTGACTTGGACGCATTGGTGGCCGAGCTGCGCAACGAGGGGGTAGAGCTCATCGGGGAGCCATTGGAAGAAGAGTTTGGCAAATTCGCTTGGTTGCTCGACCCAGAAGGGAACAAAATCGAGTTGTGGGAGCAGCCCTCGAAGACATGATGTGCCTCCTACCGCCAAGTTTTGGGCATGACTGCAATCGCAATCCACTCAAAATCTGAGGCATTAATCATGGCCATCTGACAAATTCCAGCGAATCAAGGTATAAAATCGCAATCAAATGGAGGATAAAACCGAAGGATTCAGGGCTAAGCTCCATGAAGTTATATTCGAGGCCGACACCAAAGCGGGCAAGCGGTTCGACCTCGCATTGTTGGGACTCATTCTTTTGAGTGTGGCGGTGGTCATGCTGGAGACGATTCCCTCCCTTCACGAGCGGTACTTCCATTGGTTTTATGCCATCGAATGGTGTTTCACCGTCATTTTCACCATCGAGTATCTCCTTCGGCTCTACGTCGTGAACGCTCCCTTGCGATATGCCAAAAGCGCTTTCGGATTGATTGACCTTGTGTCTATCTTACCTACATATCTCAGTTTGTTCGTTGCTGGTTCGCAGACGCTTTTGGTTGTGCGCATCTTGCGCTTGCTGCGTGTGTTCAGGATACTTCGGATGGGGCGCTTCCTCTGGGCAGGGCATATCATCTCAAGGGCGCTTAAAGCCAGTCGGCATAAATTAGTGGTGTTTGTGTTTTTCGTGGCGCAACTGGTCATCATCATTGGCGCGGTGATGTATTTCGTGGAGGGGCCATCGAATGATGGTTTTTCGAGCATACCGCAGAGTATCTATTGGGCTGTGGTGACGCTGACCACGGTAGGATTCGGCGATGTCACTCCTGAGACCCCGTTCGGGAAGTTTTTGGCGACTTTGGTCATGGTGATTGGCTATGCCATCATAGCCGTGCCGACGGGTATCGTGTCGGCTGAATTGGTGGCCAATCAGAAGCAAAACAACACGCAAGTATGCCGCCATTGTTCTCAAGAAGGGCACGATGACGACGCGTCTCATTGCAAGTATTGCGGCTGGAAGCTGTTCGAGTAGTCAAGGTCGGATGCTCAGGACAATTTTCCCGAATTGCTGGCCTTTGTCCATTTTTTCGAATGCATCATTTCCCATAGAGAGGGGGAACACCGAGTCCACAATCGGCACGATGCCATGTTTTTCCACAAATTTGAGCATGTTGCCGAACTCATCCAAGGTACCCATGGTGGAGCCGAGTATGCTGATTTGCTTCCAAAAAACAGGTTGCATGCTCAAACCGTTTATTTTCCCCAACGAGCCACCATAGATGCCTATGCGTCCGCCCGGATTGCACAAGGCAGGGAAAGCGCTGAACCCGTCGCCTGCCGCGGCATCCACGATGACATCGAAGCCGCCTGCATCTTGTTTGAGTTTTTTATCCCATCCTGCCTCGCGGTAGTTTGCCCCTCCTTTGGCACCCATTTTTGACGCGCGTTCTATCTTTGAATCTGCCCCCGAAGTGACAAACACCTCTGCTTGGGCAGCGAGCGCAATTTGAAGGGCCATCAGCGCGACTCCACCTCCGACACCCGAAATGAGCACCTTTTCGCCTTTTTTTAATTGACATCGGGAAAAAAGCGTTCGCCAAGCCGTGAGGCCTGCAAGCGGAAGGGCGGCAGATTGCTCCCAGGTCAAGTGAGCTGGTGCCGGGAAAATGTGGCTGCTTGGCACCCGAATCATTTCGGCGAAAGTGCCATCTTCCGGCATCCCCAGCACCCGAAATTGCTTTCCCTGAAAACGAGGGTCGTCGCCCCAATCCAATGCTGGGTAGATGACCACCCTTTTGCCCTCCGACTCTCCAGCCCCGTCAGAGCCGAGCACGCATGGAAACTTGATATTGGCATACAGTCCCTTCGTGATGTACACGTCGCGGTGGTTGAGCGCGGCTGTACGCAGGCGAACGATGGTTTCGCCCTTGACGGGTGCAGGTTCTGGCATGTCGCCGAAAACGAGAGGTTGGTGCAATGCGTTGAGGATAAGTGCCTTCACGATGAAACGATTGAAGGGCGCAAGGTAGGGAGAATGGGGATTCCGAACGTTTGGGCGAAGGGTATGTTTTATACCATGATTCGCCGGAGCTGGCCGGATGTTCATGATTGCTCTCCTCAATTATGAGCAGATTGTGCTTTTATCCATGCCCAAAATTTGGCATGTTCGGTATAAAAGAGAAAAAGGCCCCCCGCTTTTTGCAGAGAGCCTTTTTATGCAGCTGATGATAAACGATTACAAAGAAAACTCCATGAGATTATAAAGGACGTTGAAATCCGCGCCAGAATCGTGCCACATTTAGTTAAAATGAAAATTTGTTGGCGCTCCCATGTGTTTTGAATACCGCGTTCGGGTTAAAAAGTGTTGGTCGGTTCATTTGCGAATCCAGCCTTCGGGGTTCATACGCTCTTTTTGGTTCCACACTTCAAAATGGAGCTCCGAAGCACCCGTGACTACGTTGGTGCTGACGCGCCCGATGATTTGCCGACCGCGCACCTCGTCGCCCTTGGCGACGCTCGTCTCGACCAAATTGGAATAGACCGTGTAATAATTGCCATGCTGTATAATCACGGTGTAGTCGTGGCCGGGAATGTATTGCACGCCCGCCACAAAACCATCATAGACAGATCTGACGGCAGCGTTTTCCTCGGTGCGTATGTCAATGCCATTGTTGGTGATTTCGATGTTTTTCAAAGTGGGGTGTTTTTGGCGTCCAAAGGTGCGGGCCACGAAACCGCCCTCGACTGGCCAGGGCAACTGACCGCGTTTTTGTTGAAAAGCGCGGGAGAGGTTGTCTTGCACTTCGGGGGCAGCCGTGGGCGCTGCCGCGTTTGGGCTGGGAGTGGTGGCGGTGTTCGACTTTGGCTGAGAGGGGGTGGCGGCGGGGCGATTGCGGGACTCTGCGGTTCTTCTGTTTATTTCGTCTTGAATAATGCGCTCTATGGCTTTGTTGAGGGCTTCATGCGCAGCTTGTTTTTTTTCCAAATCGGTTTTCAACCGTGACTCGTCTTGGGAGAGGGATTTTAACAGGTTGTCTTTGTCGCTCAGCTCGGTGGTAAGAATGGTCTTTTGGCTGCGCAACGAAAGCAAGAGGGTTTCTTTCTCACGCCTTGTGTCTTCCAGCGAAGAGACTTTTTTGGAAAGCATTTCTCGCGTGTCGACGATTGCGTCTGCCTGTTTTTTTCTGAAACTGTCGTATTTGCGCATAAAAAGCCAGCGCCGGAATGCTTGGTTGAGATTGTCTGCCGAAAGAATATACAGGAGCGGGTTGCTGAGCACCCGCTGGCGAAATGCGCTGCGTACCATTCTGCCATACTCGGCCTGCATCTTCTCGATGTCGCGGTTGAGCGACTCCAGCACGGCTGCGTTGCGCGTGATGCCGCGCTCGGCGAACACGATTTCGGCCTCGATGTTGGTGATGAGTTTTTCCCGGCGCTCTATCTGCTTTTGCAGCGCGATGTATCGGTCGTAAGTTGCCTCTTTGGTTTTGGTGGTCTTTTTCAGCAGATTGTTTGTCACCTCTATGTCGCGCATGAGCTTTTTGCGTTTGTCTTCCAATTCCTTTTTGCTTTGAGAAAAAGCATAGGCGGGGCAAAGGAAAATGGCGACAAGCAGGGTGAGTGCAAGCGGTGACAAGGTGTGAGTTTTATTCGATTCGCTCATAATGCTCGGGAATTTGAAAGCGATAATTTTTGGGAACATTGACTTCCACATCCGACAATTGTAGTTGCAGTCGAAGGGTGCCGGTCTCGGGGCTATATGCTTCAACACTGCGAAAATAAGGGAAAAAACCCGCTCCGGCCAGTTTTTTGTAGCGGTCAAAGCCGAACGTCACTACTCGTGTGTCGCGTGTCTGCACAAATGTCTCGCTCCTCAGAACATAGGAGCCTTCTTCCATTTTGTACTCCGTTCCGGTGCTGCCATTCGAGCCACTCAACCTGTGGAAGCCTTCTTTTATGTCGGATTGCAGACTTATATCTGGAAAAAACCATGCCGAAGCGAGCACGGCACTTTGCAACAAGTCGAATCCGGCAGGCAAACTGTATTGTCGTTGCAAGGATTCCAAGCCCTGTATCGTGTATGTCTTGTCTAGGCGATTGAGGAGATAGATCGAATCTTTTGTCACCAAAGCCCGGGCGGCTTCGATGCCCAGCTTTTTCACGTTTACCCACAACACGCTGTCTCGAATCCAGATGATGTTGGCGTTGGCAGAAACGGCTTGCCCGTCTCCTTCGGCATAAATATCGGCACGGGCCGAAAGGGTCTGGATACCAGACACATCTCGGTTCCGCAATTTGTCCTGCAAAAAATTGGCAGGCAACACTACCGTGGCAGGCTTGGCGGGACCACTTGGCACTTTGCGGCGACGACAACCTGAATCCTGCGCCGATATGCCAACGAGCAACAATAATAAGGCGAAATATCTGAACCCATTTGTGAGGCTTGTTGCGGCAGGTCGGGTGTGCCATTCCACTTTGCCGTTGTCAGTTTTATCCATACATGGTTTTTTCATTCTTCCGGGTCCTCCAGATTTAAGAGCGCTCCTTGCAGTTCGCCCATAGCATGAAAATCATTGGCTTTGCGTGCCGTTTCGATGCCTTGTTTGTAGGTAAGGATAGCGTTTTCGATATCCAATTGCTGCTCGAAGAGCTTGCCCAGATGATAATAAAGACCCACATAACTTGGGTCGGCATCGCGCAATCGCAAGTAGAACTCCATGGATTTAGCCCGGTCGCCAGTTATTTCATATTCTTTTGCGACGGCAAATAGCAGGAACGAATCCTCAGGCGAGGATTCCAGCAACTGTAATAAATGTGGGAGGCGTTTGCTCATTTTAGAGTGTTGATGAACGCTTGGGCTATTTGGTTGTTTTGGCAAGCGAAAGTTCGCGCGAAGTTTTTTTGAGCAAAACGCGCTTCCTACCTTTGCCCGCCCGCAAAAGTAGGGCTTGAATTTCAACCCGTTGACCCAAATCCATTCAACCTGTTCTCAGCATGAAATTATTAGTCTGCATCAGTCAAACACCGGACACCACCGCAAAGGTCTCCTTCAATGCCGACGGCACGGAGTTCAACGCTGCCGGTGTTCAGTTTATCATGAACCCCTACGACGAGTGGTACGCGCTCGTGCGAGCCTGCGAGTTGCGCGAGGCTTTGGGGGGGGCCGTCGTGGCGCTCAATGTCGGCCCCGCGAGCAACGAAACCACTATCCGCAAGGCGCTCGCCATTGGTGCCGACGAGGCTGTGCGCATCAATGCCGAGCCTAAAAGTGCGGCATATACCGCAAAACAAATCGCGGAATATGCCCGCAATGAAAAGTTCGACATCATTTTTTTGGGCAAGGAAACGATTGACTACAACGGCTCCGAAGTGGGTGCTATGGTCGCTGAATATCTCGATTTGCCCTATATATCTTATGCGTCCAAGCTCGACCTGAATGGTAATGTGGCTACGCTTGAGCGCGACATCGAGGGTGGGGTAGAGGTGTTGGAAGTGGATTTGCCCTTTGTGGTGAGTGCCGCCAAAGGCATGGCCGAACAGCGCATCCCGAATATGCGCGGCATCATGACTGCTCGCACCAAACCGCTCAAAGAGGTGCAGCCTGTATCGTTCGATGAGCCTGTGAAAGCCGTCCGTTTCACACTCCCTCCCGCCAAAGCGGGCGTGAAACTCGTGGAGCCAGACAACATGGACGAACTGGTGCGCCTGCTGCACGAGGAAGCCAAGGTAATTTGACGAGGATTCTAAAACTCCCCAAATCCCCAGCTCTCCAATCCATTCACTCGCCAATTCTCAAATTAAGATATGGTACTTGTATTTGCAGAAAGCCCTCGCGGCAACCTCAAAAAAGCGGCCTTAGAGGCTGTCACTTATGGAAAAAAAGTAGCCGAATTGCTTGGCACGGATTGCGTCGCACTCACATTAGGCACCGTGAAAGATGCCGCCGAGCTCGGACGCTACGGAGCCAGTCGCGTCTTGAACGCTGGCGATGCGTCGTTTGAAAAATTCGACAGTCAATCGCACGCGGCTGCTATCGCCGATGTGGCAAAAAACAACGGCGCTTCCGTCGTCATCACCAGCCATACCTCGACAGGCAAAGCAGTGGCAGGGCGTCTCGCCATTCGCCTGAACGCGGGGTTGGTCTCGGGGGTGAACAGTCTCCCAAGTGTGGAGGGCGGTGCTTTGCGGGTGAAAAAATCGGTTTTTTCAGGAAAAGCTATCGCCGAATACGAAATAAATAGTCCGGTGAAAATCATTTCGCTCATGAGCAATGCGGTCAAGCCGGAGGCTACGGGCAATCCCGTCTCTGTGGAAAACATATCCGTCAGCACTGGTGGTGCGGGCCGCATTCGTGTCAAGGACGTGAAAACTCAAGAAGGTCGCGTGCCGTTGCCAGAGGCGGAAATCGTCGTTTCGGCAGGCCGGGGCATGAAAGGGCCGGAGCATTGGGGCATCGTGGAAGAGTTGGCGGAGATACTAGGAGCCACCACGGCTTGCTCGCGTCCGGTGGCTGATAGTCATTGGCGCCCTCACCACGAACACGTTGGGCAAACGGGCATCGCCATTCGACCCAATCTTTACATCGCCATTGGCATCAGCGGCGCCATTCAGCACTTGGCCGGCGTGAACAACTCAAAAGTCATTGTGGTCGTGAATAAAGACCCGGAGGCTCCCTTTTTCAAGGCTGCCGACTATGGGGTGGTGGGAGACCTGTTCGAAGTGGTGCCTCGCCTCAACGAGGCCTTCAAGAAATTCAAGGCGGCTAATTGACGCTGAAAATCAGTTTTTTAAACGAAAAAGAAACGCCCTGCAACCAACGGGGCGTTTCTTTTTTGACAAACTTCTGTTGGTATATTTTGTTCCCTCAGCTACAAAACGAGCCGTATTTTTGCTGCTGAATTAGCGGCGGCTTTTCTACTTTTGCTCCCCCATAAAGCACCTTTTAAATCGTTTGCAATGAAACGCATTGAACTGGACATAGTGGCGCTATCACACAGCATGACCCAATCGCACAACTACGCCGTCGTACTAGGCGAGCGACGTGGGCAGCGCCGGCTCCCCATAGTCATCGGTAGTTTTGAGGCGCAGGCAATCGCCGTCGCCATGGAGCGCATGGTGCCCAACCGCCCGCTCACGCACGACCTTTTTAAAAGCACGCTCGACACGTTCGGCATCCAATTGAAAGAGGTGGTCATCAACAATCTGCTCGACGGCATTTTTTATGCTCGCTTGGTGTGCATGAAAAATGGCGAGCTCTACGAAATTGATTCCCGGACTTCCGATGCGATTGCCATGGCTGTGCGGTTCGAGTGCCCCATTTTCACCTATGATTTCATTTTGGAGGCTGCCGGTGTAGTGTTGGAGGATTCGGAAGAGGGCGGTGCTAGTGTGGTCGGCACACCTAAGATGCCTGCCAATTTGGACAGCGATGCGCTGGAAACATATTCCATCGATGTCTTGAAACGGCGCCTTTCGGAAGTGCTCGAGGCCGAAGATTATGAGTCGGCCGCAAAAATTCGAGATGAGTTGAAAAGGCGGGAGACGAAGGATTGAGGCCTCCCCCAATACTTTTCGCCGCAACAAGTCTAATGAGGAGGGTTGAGAAAAGTTGAGTCCTTCAAAATCTCAGCTGCTCAACCCTTTTCCACTTTTTTTAAAACACTTGATTCTCTCAACCATTTAATTCCATAACACACTCACATTCAGATGTCTGTTTTAGTCAATAAACATTCGCGCATTATCGTCCAAGGGTTCACGGGCAAAGAAGGCACGTTTCACGCCGAACAAATGATTGCTTATGGCACCAACGTGGTAGGGGGCGTAACGCCCGGCAAAGGCGGCCAAATGCACTTGGGTCGTCCGGTGTTCAACACCGTGGAAGACGCGGTGCAGAAAGCGGGTGCCGATACTTCCATCATATTTGTGCCGCCTGCATTTGCTGCCGACGCCGTCATAGAAGCTGCCGCGTCGGGCATAAGGGTCATTGTGGCCATCACGGAAGGCATACCCGTGCAAGACATGGTGCGTGCGAAGGCTTATGTGTCGGGAAAAGGCGTGACGCTTGTCGGCCCCAACTGCCCCGGTGTCATCACGCCCGATGAGGCTAAAGTGGGTATCATGCCGGGTTTTGTGTTCAAGCGCGGGCCAATCGGGTTGGTGTCCAAATCCGGCACCCTGACCTACGAAGCCGCTGACCAAATCGCCAAGGCAGGGCTGGGCATCACCACTGCCATCGGTATCGGAGGCGACCCCATCATCGGCACCACGACACGCGAAGCCATCGAACTCTTTATGAATGACCCTGAAACAGAAGGAATCGTGATGATAGGCGAAATCGGCGGCGGGCTTGAGGCAGAAGCGGCGCGTTGGATTCGGGCGAACGGCAATAAAAAACCCGTCGTCGGATTCATCGCGGGTCAGACCGCCCCGAAAGGCCGCAAGATGGGTCACGCGGGCGCTATCGTGGGGGGCGCTGACGACACGGCCGCCGCCAAAATGCGCATCATGGCCGAAAACGGTATCACCGTCGTGGAGTCTCCGGCGCAAATAGGCGCTATTATGAAGAAGACAATGGGCCGATGATATGCCTTGATTCGTCGGGGTTTGTCAGTTCACTATGATTGATGCCCTTGATTTTTAACAGATTGCGCTTTTAACCATGCTCAAACTTGGCAGCGCGATTTATAGCTGGCCGATGAGTTTTTTTTTGACAGCCTCCGCGCCGTTCTGCACAAGGTAGTTGCTGGCATATCCGCCTTGTTGATTTTCGCTGTTAAAAATGGGGCTGTCAAGACCGATAAGCATGGCAGGAGCCACTCCCAATGCCTTTGCAAAAGCCTCGATTTGCTCCTGCGAGGCACTCCTGTCTGTCCGACTCGATTTTGCTGTAGTTGCCTTGCGACATACCCACTTCGCGGGCGAGGTCTTCCTGCGACCAGCCCTTGGCGAAGCGATAGCGAATTAGATTTTTACCTATGCGCATAAATATTCGTTTTATGCGCAAGCTTATGACAAAATCGAATGATTTAGAAGTCAAAAATTTTGCGGACATGAAAAGGCTCGCTATATTTTTGTTTCGGTTTTTCACCCAAGTCGTTTCTTTCTTTTTTGTTGTCATGTCTAAACCGATTTGCTTGCTCGCTCCGCTTTTGCTTTCGGCGTTCTGCATTTTGCTGTTCGCCTGTGAGAAGGAAAAAACTTCCCCTACCGTAATCAATGGCAAGGTAACCGATAAAAAGACGGGGGAGCCGATAGAAGGGGCCGCAGCTATTATTGATTTTACAATCGAAAAAAATGTGAGTGGAAGTATTAAGACCGAGCATAAAACCGTGACATTAAGCACTGACGCACAAGGAGAGTTTCATTATACGCATGATGAAGATTTTGACGGCATATACTCTGAGGTGCGGAAAGGAGGTTATGTGCCTAGGCACATCTGAAAATTAAGCGGGGAGAGGTGAACAATTTGGAGATACGACTTGTACCGAGAGATGGCATACTTCGATTAGAAATATCCAACGAAAATGGGCAAAGAGATTCTATATATGTGATAATTGAGAATCCCTCTTTCGTTTTTGAAAGCGGTGGGTCTTTGGGCAATATTTATCTTTACGATTTCCCTCTTGTTCTAGCTGCTGGGGAAAAATATGTAGAATACCGCAGCTTGCCCGCAGAGGAGTTCACCAAGATACACTGGGGACATAAGTATTTCACTTCTTTGAGTGCTTCACCGTTTCGTGATTCAGTTTTTCTGATTTTACACGACACCACAACCTATAAACTTACCTACTAAAAACCTCCCTTTAAGAATGTCTCCACTATCAAAACCACTCTACTTGCCGCTCATGCGCCAAGGAAGGATACTAGTGCTACGCTTATTAGACTTGTTGCGATGAGAAATAGAGAGGTTCTTCGCGACTTTACATGGGTTGAATGTCAAAGTAACTTGCCCGTAACATTTGATGTCTGATAGATGTCGAACTTCAGTCGTGCGCATGTGCTTGCACCACGTCAATCCCTGCCAGCAGCCAAAACAACCTGCCAGTGCCTATTTGCGCCAAAACTCCATGCACAACCAATTTCCTCGCTCCGTTTTTTTCTTTTTTTCAAACCCCGCCTTTGTTGCGGCATCCGTCACAACGGCCTCATCTTGAAGCAGAATGCCAGAGACAAGCAGCCAAGCGTATGGCTTCAAAAGGCGACTTAGGGTGGGCAACGCATCCAGAATCACATTGCGGTTGATGTTAGCCAAAATGCCATCGAAGTCGCGGCTTTTCACAACTTCCAAAGCGCCACAACGGGCGATTACGTTGTTCACGTTGTTCACGGCGCTGTTTTCCAGCGTGTTCAGGTACGATTCTTCTTCTATGTCAATGGCCTCGACCTCGGTAGCGCCCAGCTTTGAAGCCAAAATGGCAAGCACGCCCGTGCCGCAGCCAAAATCCAGTATTTTCTTTTGAGCAAAGGGCAGATGTTCCATTGCAGCGATGCACTGCCATGTCGTTTCGTGATGACCTGTGCCAAAAGCCATTTTTGGATTGATGACCAACTCATGTTTCATGCCCGGAATCGGCTCGTGAAAGTCGGCGCGAACCGCACAAAAATTGCCTACGATGACAGGGTGAAAATTGTGTTCCCATATCTCGTTCCAATTTTGGGCAGGGATGAATGACTTTTCCCATGAGAACTGAAACTGTTGTTGCATTTCCCGCAACACGTCTTCCACCGCCCCGACATCCACGTTCGCTGGAAGATAGGCATTCAGCCCGTTGGTTGGTTCCTCGAACGTGTCGAATGGGAGCTCTGCCAGATAGGCGACGAGAATATCGGCTGCGTCGGCATTGTTTGCCGTTGTGACAAGATGAAAAGTATATTTCCAATAATTTAAGGCTGACATAGTCAACGTAAATCAACCCCGTCCGCTTCGCTTGGCCGGGCAAGTGCTTGAATACAGGGGCGGACAGGGTGGTTTTGAATGAACATCAAGATATGGTCTTTATGGGTTTTCACTCAAGTTTCGTCAAGATTGATTTTTAAATCCGCTTTGAAAAAATCGTTCTCACGCTCAAGGCGGAGTTCGTATTGTTCGGGATAGAGCAAATCAAGTTGGCGCTGCACGTTTTTCAAGCCAATACCGTTGCTATTGTCCCAAGACGTGGCCTCAAAATCTTTGTCCACCGTGTTTTTTACAGAAAAAACAAGCTCGTTGTCGCGCAGGACGAGTTTGATATAAATGGCTGCATCCCCGGTAGTGCCGCTTGCGCCATGTTTGAAACTATTTTCCACAAAAGGCAATAACAACAAAGGCGCTATGGGCGTGTGTGGCTTGTCCAATTCCTCGTCGTAATGTACTTTAAGCCGCTGGTTGTAGCGCAGTTTTTCCAATTCAATATAGTCCTGAATAACCCTGGCCTCATCTGCCACGGCGATGCGCGGCGCACGACATTCATAGAGGACAAACCGCATGATTTTGGATAGCATCATGATAGCGTCGGCGGTTTTGTCCGATTTTTTTCGTGCCAACACATATAGGTTGTTCAGGGTGTTGAACAGGAAATGCGGGTTGGTTTGGGCGCGAAGAAAATTCAGTTCGCTGGATAGTTTTTCCCGAATAAGCTCTTGTTCAAACTCGAGGCTTTTATAGTGCATTCGCAGCAATTTGATAGTCACCGCGGCAGCCAGCGTGATAAACAAGTCAAAAACGGTCAGCAATGTCCCTTTGAAAGAGAAGAGGCTGACAGATACGTTGGGATGGTTGAGCGGGAAATAGACCCATACAATCTCTATGCGATATAGCACGGTGGCAACCAAAAACGACAGGAGCAACAGGCCAACCAACTGCCAAATTTTGCTGCGTTCCAGATAGAGCGGTATCACATAGTAAAAGACGAAATAGACGAGCAAGAGCTTGACGGGAAGGGAGTAGGCTTCGCCGACAAGGGCGGGGAAGAATTCTTCTTCGAGCGTCCGACCACGCAAAATGCAGGAGAGCACGGCATTGATGGGCAAATAGGTGAGCCAAAAAATGACGTGCAGCGCGATTCGGGTACAGTTCGGGTTTGGCATAACAGGGGGCGAAGGTAGGGTAGGGGGCGCCTTTCGCAGCTGGTTTTAGAGAAAACAGGGTGGGGCTTGCCTCAACTGCAAGATTGGGTGGCCGTTGGGGAGCGAGCCTTATTGAAGCGGCTCCACTTTAAACACGATGTAGGGTGTCTTGCCTTGCCAAGGGAGTGCTGTCTCCGGCAATTCCTTGTAGTATAGCTTGACAGTTTTTCCCACATACTGTTGCAGTTCATTGTAGGTGTTTTCATCCTTGATTGAAAAGTTCCAAGTGCTTTGCGAGGTAATCATCGCGCTCCCGATGAGGTGCAATTGGCCTTCATAAGTCTTAAAGACATAGCCATCATAAGCGAGCTTGAACAGGGTGCCTGTCTGCTCGCTTTGGCTTTTAGGGTAGGTTCGATAGATGAAGTAGCCGATGCCGAAAAGGATGCCTGCAATGAGCAACGACCACATCGTGATACGGAAGATGCGTTTGGCTTTCACTTTTGCTTGGTCGAGCGAGGTGTTCATGTTGTCGCGGAAAGAGTTGGTGGACATAGATATTTTGTTTTGTTTTTTCCCTTGCAAACGTACTCAACTGTTCCAACAGATAAAAGGGGGTTGGGGGGATGCTTTTGAAAAACCTTTTTCAAACGCCTTTTTTGGCTCCCCAAATCTGGACGTGCAACCGGTCGGAATAGCGAAAGCCGTGTGTTTTGCAGATTTCCACGAGCCATTTGCGGCGTTTTGACAAGGCTTGCGCGGTGGTGCCTTCTGGCATGAGCCATACTTTGTCCGGTGGAATGTCGTACCTGAAAATCAAGGACAACACCTCGTCGAGGTCGTCTTTTTCGGCCAACACGAATTTGAAATTGGCTTTTGGCGAGGTGGCAAAAAAATGGCAGGCTTTTGGCTTTTCGCGCAAACGGCGTGGATTGCCGCTGTTCTCCAGCTTTGGCGACACGTTGTACTGGTCTATGGCCGCGTCAAATTCGGGGAGCGGCGCGAGGGTTCCGTTGGTCTCTATCTCGAACCGATAGTCTGGCGATTGTTGTCTAAGTGCCGACATTAGTGTTGTCAGGGCGGATTGCTGCAACATAGGCTCCCCGCCCGTCAATATCACATTTTTGCAAGGAATAGCGGCTACCGACGCCGCCACGGCATCTATCTCGCACTCGGCAATCCACTTTTTTTTGTCAAATTTTTGATAACCGGGTTTGGCATCGTTGAGGTGGCGAAAGGGGGTTCCCGTCCAGTTCCATGTGTAGTCCGTATCGCACCAGACACAATGCAGGTTGCAAAGCGAAGTGCGCACAAAGACGGATGGCGTGCCGATGCTTTTTCCTTCGCCCTGAATGGAAAAAAAGATTTCGGGACGGCCATGCAGCTTTGCAAGTTTGAGGAGGGTGGAAGTGGGCAAATCGAAGAATTTTGGGGCAAAGTTATGCCTTGATTTGCCAAGATTTATCAAGTGGCTTATCCGAACAACGCCCCCTGTCCTGCCAATTCATCGGCTCTGGCATCCTCCTCGTTTTCGGCAACGAGGGCATCCGGCTCGTCGGGCAGCAGGCGCTTCACGATGCGAAGCTGGTGTGTGTAGCGGTTCAGTTCGCGGTTGAAAATGCCGAAGTGGTCGAGTTTGTCCACACGCACCTTGCCGGAGGCGTGAATGACGTGGCAGTCGGGCAGGATGATGCCGACATGGTTGATGTGTCCTTTGCCGTTGTCGAAAAAAGCGAGGTCGCCTGATTGGCATTGCTCCATGAAATCAACGGGGCGGCCTTGCGTCACTTGCTGCGCGGCATCGCGCAGCAGGCGCACGCCCGCGATTTTGAAGACCATCTGTGTCAGGCCGGAGCCATCAATGCCGAAAGGCGAGCGCCCGCCCCACAAATAGGGAGCATGGAGGTAGCGCCGGGCCACCTTGACCACCCATTCGGTGCCGTGTTGTCGTTGGCCGGGTGTGACGACGGGGCCTGAAAACTGGAATGTTTGCTCGCCCAGGGCGCATCGAAGCCCGTCGTAGCGCGGCAACACGGCCCCCATCGTCAGCGGGATGAAATGGTCGGCAGCCATAAGGCCCTCCACGAGGGACAGGTTGATGGCCTGATTTGCGGCGTAGTCGTCGTATTCGCTGGGCGTGAGGCGTTTGAGTTGCTTGGCATCAACCCAGCCGGTGAAGCCGTCCCATGCGCAGGTGACGTGCCGCCAGTTGTCTTTGGATTCGTGCACCTCTACCGTCTCTCCAAACAGCAACTGCGACACCATCTCGCTCTTGTCGGAGGGCTGGGCGCGAAGCGGGGCGATGGCAACTTGACAGGCGGCGTATTCCATAGTTTTAAATGGTTGAGAAATAACGGAAATCCTGCCCCCTCTCGATTTTTTGCAGCGATTCAAAAATCAATCGAATCAGGTTGCCGACATCATCCTTGTGCGCCATTTCCACGGTGGTGTGCATATAACGCAAGGGCAAGGAGATGAGCGCCGAAGGCACGCCGCCATTGGAGTAGGCGAAGGCATCGGTATCGGTGCCGGTGACCCGGCTGGCGGCCTCGCGCTGAAATGGAATTTCCTTTGCCTCCGCCGTGTCTATGATGAGGTCAATGAGTTTTTGATGGACTGCCGGGGCATAGGTGACGCTGGGGCCGTTGCCACAGCGCACGTCGCCGTGTTTTTTCTTGTTTATCATCGGGGTTTGCGTGTCGTGCGTCACATCGGTGACGATGGCCACGTTGGGTTGAATGGATTCGGTCACCATCTCGGCCCCGCGTAATCCGACTTCTTCTTGCACGGAATTGACCACATAGAGCGTGTAGGGCAACTGAATCTGATGCTCTTTCAACAACCGCGCTACCTCCGCGATACAAAATCCCCCGATGCGATTGTCCAAGGCCCTGCCCACATAGTATCGGTCATTCAATATGGTGAATTCGTCTTGAAACGTGACCACACAACCCACATGGATGCCCATTTTCAATACTTCGTCTTTGTCTTTCGCGCCTACATCTATGGTGATGTTGTCAAGAGCGGGCGCGAGATTGGCATCCTTGTCGGTGCGGGTGTGGAGCGCGGGCCAGCCAAACACACCGCCAATCTTGCCTCCTTTGCGTAGGTGAATCCACACGCGCATGGAGGGCGCGATGAGAAAATCGCTGCCGCCATTTCGAATCACATGGATAAAGCCGTCGTCCGTGATGTAATTGACAAACCAAGAGATTTCATCTGCGTGACCCTCAATCACGACTTTGTACGGCTGTCCGGGGTTGATGATGCCGTAGGCAGTGCCATAATTGTCCAGTTTCCAATCGTCAATGTAAGGTTTAAGGTATTCTAGCCACAATTTTTGCCCCGACTGCTCGTGGCCGGTTGGACTGGCATTGTTAAGGTATTGCCGAAGGAATTTTTCAGAATTAGGTGTGATGACTTGCATTGTCTATGCGTAAAGGGCACCCCAACCATCAGGGTTTTCGCGCCATTGTTTTAAAATATCCAAATCCTTGGGAGAGACGTAGCCCATCTGGGCAGCTTCTTTCACGAGGGCATCGTAATTGGTAAGTGTCTGAAATTTGAGTTGCTTTTCGGCAAACGCGGTATGTGCCTTTTCAAAGCCGTATTGGAAAATAGCCAATACCCCCACCACTTCCGCGCCTGCTTCGCGCAAGGCATCCACCGCCAAAAGCGAGCTTCCGCCCGTGCTGATGAGGTCTTCTATGACCAGCACGGATTGGCCCGGATGCAATTCTCCCTCTATTTGATTGCGCCGACCGTGTTCCTTGGCGCTGCCGCGCACATAGATGAATGGTTTGTTGAGCACATCGGCCAAGAGCGCGCCATGAGGGATGCCAGCGGTCGCCACGCCTGCCACCACGTCGAAGTCGCCGAAGGAAGATGATTTTTCGGCTAAGCACTTTTTGAGGTAGGTGCGAACGCCGGGGTGCGAAAGCGCCACCCGATTGTCGCAATAAATAGGCGAAAGCAGCCCCGATGCCCATGTGAACGGGTCGCGCGGGTTGAGTTTCACCGCTTTGATTTCGAGTAAATTACGGGCGACTTCAGCTTGCATTTGTAAAGGTGTCGGGTTTTCGGTGGCTCAGGGCTGTGTGTGGTAGGCTCTGAAACCTTTTCAATTACATTTGTGGCAAAAAACTCTTGAAAGGGATGGCGCAAAACTATAAAATCTACCATAACGGAACGCCCATTTTTCTGGCAACTCCCGAAGGTGCCGCTGCTTTGGGCTTCAAACCCGACAAAACAACGTACATAGCGCCTTATTTGGGCAAAAAAAAGATGTTGAAGCAGTACCTCGATTTGCTGGATAAAAACCGGGAGGTGCGTGCGGTGGTCATTTGCCATGAAAATGTGGAGGCGTTGTGGGCGGATTTTCAGGCGTGTTTCGTGGTGCTCGAAGCAGCGGGCGGATACGTTCAAAACCCTCGCGGCGAGTTGTTGGTATTCTATCGGCGCGGCTCATGGGATTTGCCCAAAGGAAAAATTGACGATGGGGAGACTCCCGCGCAGGCGGCCATTCGGGAGGTGCAGGAAGAAACGGGGTTGGTGCGTCTCGAGCTCGGTGATTTCATCGCGCATACCTACCACACCTACACCTTGAAAGGCGTGCGTATTTTGAAAAAAACATGGTGGTTTCGCATGAAAACCTCCGACTCACATCTTGTCCCTCAAACAGAGGAGGATATTGAGCAAATAGGCTGGGTAGAACCCAAAAGTTGGTTGGCAAGCGGGCCTGTCGTGTATCCAAATATCCGCGAAATAATAGAGCATATACCATGAAACGTCGCCAATTCATCGAGCATACGACATGGGCTGGCAGCGGCCTTTGGCTCCTGCCGACTTGGGGAGTCGCCTCTTTTGCGCTCCCTCCTGATTTTTCCCTGCAAGTGATGGCCACTAACTGGGGTTTTTCGGGCACTTGGGAGGTCTTTGCTGCGAAAGTGAAGGAGGCTGGCTACGACGGGGTGGAGGTGTGGGTGCCTGGCGAAGAGAAAAGCCGCGCGGCGCTGCTGGAGGCGCTGCAAAAACATGGCCTGTCATTGGGCTTGTTGTGTGGCGGCTCGGATGCGAATGTCGAAAAGCACCTTTCGCAATTGGAGCATCAACTCCGCAACGCATTGGCCATGGGGCCTTTGTATGTCAATTGTCATTCGGGGCGCGACTATTTCACCTTCGAGCAGGCTAAGCTCTTTTTTGCGCTTACTGCGAAATTCCGTTACGAATCAAACATTCCCATTTACCACGAGACCCATCGCGGGCGCTTGTGCTTTGCGGCACACGTCACTCGGCGTTTTTTGGAAGAAATACCTGATTTGCGCCTCACACTCGACATCTCGCATTGGTGCAACGTGCATGAGTCGCTGCTGGGCGACCAAGCAGATGCGGTGGCGCTGGCATTGTCGCGCACCGACCACATCCATGCGCGTATCGGCCATGCGGAAGGCCCCCAAGTCAGCGACCCGCGTGCGCCCGAATGGGAAAATGCCTTGAACGCGCACCTCGCTTGGTGGGATAAAATCGTGGAAACGAAGGCTAACGCGGGGCTGCCGCTGACCATCCTGACCGAGTTTGGCCCTCCGACCTATATGCCTACGCTGCCTTACACAAGACAGCCTGTGGCCGACCAATGGGATATCAACGTCCATATCATGCGTCTTTTGCGCAAACGATACAGCCGCCGATGAACGAGCTGAGCCAAGTCATTGGTCGTTTCCACCCTTTGCTGGTGCATTTGCCGATTGGCATATTGCTGTTGGCCGTGTTGTTCGAGTGGATGGGTCGCCGGAGCCGACGCTGGCAGGCACTGCGACCCGCAGCGCCGGTCACGCTGCTGTTGGGGGCATTGGCTGCGGTGATTGCTTGCCTTACGGGTTGGTTGTTGTCGCTGCGTGGCGAATATGAAGAGGGTTTGCTCGTTCGCCATCAATGGGCGGGAATAGGGGTGGCAATCGTTTCTTTGTCAGCATATTGGCTTAGGTCAAGTGCGTGGCGTGCGGCATATCACTATGTCATGTTGTTGCTGCTTCCGGGCATTTTGATTGCCGGGCATTGGGGCATCGTGATGACGCATGGGGAAGGGTATTGGAGCACGGGAGGTGGTGGTATGGAGGCGGGAGAGGGGGGCGTTGCCGCATTTAGAGATATTCCCAACGCCACGGTGTCGCAACCCTCTTGGGAGGCTGTGAAACTGCTGCAAATGATGGATGCGGCGGTGTTGCCAACAGGTAAAGAACAGCCTTTTGTGTCAGTGAATTTTGTGAATGTGGAGCAGATTACGCCCGATTTGTTGCAAGCGCTTTATGCGCTGAGGGAGAACATCGCTTGGCTCAACTTGTCAGGCTTGACCTTGCACGATAGTTTGCTCGTGGTTGTTTCCGCTTGCGAAAATCTCACGAGGCTACATCTTGACCATACGAACATCGCGGACTCGTCGCTGGCCCATTTGCAAAATTTGAATCGGTTGGCTTACCTGAATTTGGTCGGCACTCCTGTCACCGCGGAGGGGGTAAGCGTCTTGAGCCGATTGCCGAACTTGCGGCAATTGTTTCTTTATCAAACAAAAGTGATACCGGGCGACACCGCGTTCCTGACAGCGAGATTCCCCCGTGTGCGGATAGAAATGGGAGGCTATCAAGTCCCGATACTGCCGACCGACACCACTTTTTTGTCTGATAAAAAATAAGGGTAAAAAACTTAGACAGGACAGCAGACATTGAATTTTTGACAGGATTTACAGGATTTTTGGCGGCGAAGCCACTTCATCTATCCTGTAAATCCCGTCAAAAACCTCTAAGCCTGTCAACCGAGTCTTATGCGCTTGGGGCTGCCTAAGTTTTTAGAAATAAGGTTCGTTTTCCGAACTGACCAACTGATTGACAGGCATCAATCATAACCTGTGTGTTTTCCGCCTGTCCAGCCTTCTTTTGCCAGGAACTTTTCCCCGCTCTCGTGCGCTGGCCACTCCAACGGTGTGCCCATGCTGTCGTTCCAGCGGTTCAGGTAGCCGAACAGGGCGACGACACCAAGTATTTCCACTATTTCGCCGTCGTCCCAATGGCGGCGCAAGTTTTCGACAACGGTATCGTCCACAGCGTTGGGTACGGTTGCGGCGGCTGCGGCAAAATCCAGCGCGGCACGTTCCGCTTCTGAAAAAGCTGGGTGCGTTTGATAGCGACAAATGTGCATCAATTTGTCCCCCTCCGCGCCATATCGTTCGGCTGCCCGGACGGTGTGTGCCTGACAGTATTGGCATCCCGCCGTCTGGCTGGCCACAAAGCCGACAAGTCGCTTGAGCGCGCTGCTGACGCGAGCGTGATTTTCCATCACTGCTTTGTTCAGATGGATAAATGCCTTGGCGATAGCTGGGCGCCGCTGCATGGTCAGCACGCTGTTGGGGCAAAAGCCCAGTGTTTCATTAAAAAACGCGGCCAATTCCGCCACTTCGGCATCGTGGTCAGGTGGCAAGGGAGCAACGAGTGGGGGCATCGTTTATCTTTTGACAAAAGCACTATCCAACAAATCGCCGTTGAATTCGCCAACTGGCTTGCCGGTGACGCGGTTGTACACGGCTGCGACAAACACCGTGCGAGCCGCCGTGACGATGGTGCTTACCAGCAAAATGGCCAACACCGCAACGACCAAGCCTAATAATACGTTGACCGAGCTCAGCAGGAAGAACAGCACCATCGCAACGAACACGCCCAACAGGTGGAACAGCCCGAAACTGACGTTGCCTGCCAAAGACTCGCCCCATTTCTGTTTCATCAGGCGGCCGGATTGCCTCACTGCGTCCATCACGCCCCTGTCCTCATAGATGAGGATAGGCACGACGAAAAAGGTCATGATTGACCATGCTATCCCGACAATGGCAGCGACAATTTCACCGACTTTCCCCGCATTTTGCAGCGCCTGCAACAAAGTGCCAACCGTCGCGGCGAATACGGACCACGAGAAAATTTTTCCGATTTTGGAAAACGCAAACGACAATCCCTCTTCCACGCTGGTCTCTTCGCCGTCGAGTACTTTGATGGCGCAGTGAATCAAGGCCGCGTTGAAGAATACGATGATGAAAAAGTTGATTAGATAGTAGAGGAAGATGAGGCCATAGCCCAGCAAGCCGCCATACTGCTCATCGTTGAGCAAACGCTCCACGTCTTCGCCCACGAAGAAGAAAGTGCCGCCAAAAAAGGTGGCCAACACAAGAATGAGCGAGACGGACGAAAAGACGGGGAAAAGGAGGAGCGACTTGTTCTTGTTGATGGTCGCAAAACTAACTTGGGCCAGTTGCCAGCCATTGCTAAGTCGTGTGAAGAAACTCATTGCTGTTGTTTTTTTAGTGAGGAACGCGAATGAGGGATTGAAATTTCTTGGCGTTTGATATTCAACTTCTTATTCAGGCGGTGATTTCAAATCACCGCCTGAAATGTGTCGAGGGCGGGGTTGGTGCGCCAAGTTTTTTCGACGAGAAAACATAGGCGACGCTTTTGCAGCCGCCGATTATTTCGGAACGTTGTTCGGGTTCAACAAGTCATAGAACTGGTCGAGCTTTGGCAGAATGATGATGCGAGTGCGGCGATTGGTGGCCCGGCCCTCGGCGGTGGCATTGCTGGCGAGGGCGTTGTATTCGCCTCTGCCCGCTGCAATCAACCTGTTGGGGTTTATTTTGAAATTGTTTTGCAGCACACGCACGACCGAGGTGGCTCTTTTCACGCTCAAGTCCCAGTTGTCGTCCATGCACGCATTTTTGATGGGCACGTTGTCGGTATATCCTTCCACCATGACTTCCACTTCGGGTCTAGACTCGACGATTTGGGCGATTTTGCCCAATACTTCTTGTGCTCTGGGTGTCAGGTTGGCGCTGCCGCTTTGGAAGAGCATTTTGTCAGAGAGGTTGACAAAAACAACGGTTTTATCCACTTTTACCTCGATGTCTTTGTCGTCGAGACCTTCGCTCAACACACTTTTCAGATTGACGGCCAGGGCGAGGTTGATTGAGTCGGCGCGTGTTTTGGCCATTTGGAGCATGTGGATGTACTTGTCTTTTTGTTCCAATTGTGCCAGTGTCTCTCTGATGTTGGCAGTAGCCGATTGAGAAAGGGTAGTCAATCCTTCTACTTGGGTGATTTGTTTGTCGCGTTGCGCTCTCAAGTCCGCGAGTTGCTCCCTCAGGTCTTTCATCTGCTCCTCGCGCAGCTGCACGGTGCCTTGGGCGTTGCGCAGTTCTGTCCGAAGCCTTTCCCTGTCTTGGTCGCAAGCAGATAGGCGGTTCAGGTAGTCGCTAAGGCTTTGTCCGCATTTGGCAAGGTCTTTATTAGCAGCATCCAGTTCGGATTGCAAGCTGGTGAATTTTTTCTTGCTCACGCAAGAGGTCATCAACAAGCCAGCGAAAAGAAGAAGGGAGAACTTGATTGTCACGTTCATTTTTGCTCTATTTAAGTGAAAAAGATGTTGTCGGGTTCCATTGAACGACGATGCAAACATACTTTCCCCTCACGCAAAAATCCAATTCAAATCGTGCTCGCGCTCGGAAACTTCATCTTAAAGTTGCTCACTTTTAGGGCTAACAATGGCTTGGCCGAGCTGACATCGGGGAAAAACGCAGGGTTTATATGCAAATCCAATAGTGTCGCCAATTGACCCTTGCCGCTTCCTTTGGGGGTGCTCAAAAAAACGCGGCCTTCCCAAATTTGATACAGGTGAATGGGGATAAATGCCGTCGTGACGGGAAAGTGTGGGCCTCCGGCGCGTAACGTGATGGCGAAACCGGGAGCGCCATGCTCATCGAGTACCTCAATGTGTTCGGTGGTGCCGTTTTTTTCGACACGGAAGGGATGGGTGTGCTTTGGGATGCCCCAATTGGCTCGGCCGCTAAGGGTGCTTGCTTCCGAGTCCACCACGATTCGGGTGATGCTTTGCCGCCGTCCCTGAGGCGTGCGAAATTTTCCCGGGATAAAAAGCAGTTCTCGGTAAGGCCCCACCGGCGACGAGGTGTAGTTGACCAGCATCAACGCGCCAAAAAAACCATCAAAAGAGGTGTTGAGCGCCGGCGGCACAAAGCCATGACGAGTCACCCATTCGGGACTGAACTTGTAAAACAGCATGTAGCCGTCGCCACGCAAATCCCAAGGGGCGGGCGCGATGGAAGGAGTCGGTATCACTCGAAAAATCGGTTTGGGTGTAAAAAAACGTGAGTCATCACCGAACCTTCGGGATGACTCACGTTGCTTATATGGTTGATTCGGCAATAGTTCAAATTGCAATCGGGATGAGTTTTTGTGCCAGTCCAAGCAGACGACCCAATACGGTAACGTTTGGCAGCTTTAATTCTTGGGAATCAGCATCGTCACATTCTTTTACCTGCTGCGGTTGTTCGGTTCTCGTCTGTTTGCACACCTCACCGGGTATGGTGAGGTTGGCGTGCACGTTGACAAAAACGAAGGCAGTAAGACTAAAAACCGCGGCTGCAAGTATAAGTGATTTTGGTAGAGAATTTTGCTTCATGGCCTTCCATTTTTAGATGGGACGAAAGTAACAGAATTTCTTTGAACGCAACTTATTATCCGACGAAAAACAGTTGTTGCATAGACAAACGTGGGGCTGAATTGGTTGCACGGCATTGTGAAAATATTTTTGGGAAATAAAAAAGCTTGGCCAGTATTGCACCGGCCAAGCTTCGTATCGTCAAACCAAAAATCAATCAGTCAAATTTATCCTTTGATGCCACCCGCGCTGGCTGGCACGCTTTCTTGCGTGGGAGCGCCTTTCACATCACCTTTGATGGTGAGGGTGTGGGTGTCTTTTGCTTCGTTGGTAGTGAGCGTCACCGTCTTTGTGAACGGGCCTACGCGCTGAGTGTCGTAGCGCACTTCGATGACGTTGCTTTCGCCGGGCATGATGGGTTCTTTCGGGTAGGTAGGAACGGTGCAACCGCATGAACCTTTGGCCGATTTGATAATGAGCGGCTCGTTGCCAGTGTTGGTGAACTTGAACTTGCGAATGGGCTCAGCGCCTTTGTCAATCGTCCCGTAGTCAACGGTGGTGCTCTCGAAAGTCATGACAGCGCCGGAAGATTGAGCAGTTGCGGCGAAAGCGCCAACCAGAACGAAAGCGAGAATGGATAGTACTTTTTTCATCGGAAAATACCGTTTTTGATGAAGAATAGAGTTAGTCGTCGGAATTGTTGGGACAAAAGTAGGCGCAGACATTTTGCCCAAAAACAGTTGCGCTGTTAACGTTGTCCAAAATAAATCAAACCCTTTTTGAAGTCGGTGAAACAGCCGATTTTTCGATGGCGGGAATGTGTGATTTCGGCTGAATTTGTGCAGGTTATATCATCTTACATTGAAAATCTGCTCAGTGATGCGGGCGATGAATCCTTTCTCGTCGGTGATAATCTCGACCTTGCCCTGCATCTGCTGTTCAAACGGAATATCCTTGCCGGTAGTGGTGACGAGGTTGTTTTCGGCGTTGGTGGGCACCGATATAATTATGGTGTAGTACCCGTCTTTCGGGACGAGCGACTTGTCCACGACGAAGCCCTTGAGCGCCCCATATTCTCGATGAGGGTAGTTGTCCAATTTCGTGATGACGCGCTGCTCTGGCCTCACCTTGCCGCTGGACTCCACTGGCAGGAGCACCCGTCCCACGATGGCTCGGCTTTGTGGCGGCACGATGGTCAGCACTTGTTCGCCTTCCTTCAAGTATTTTTTTTCGATGGAGGTATTGATGGAGACGCGGCCTGCGATGGGGGCGGTGAGCAGATAGGTTTGCTTCCACTTGTTGATGCTGCTGCGAAGGGTGTTGAGGCTGCCGAGCAAACGGGATGTAGTGCTGGATGTGTTTTCGGCTTGACTGAGCGATTCGTCGGTGATGCCTTTTTTGAGATTGATGATTTCGCTTCGTTTGCGCAGTATGTTGTCTTCATAAACGTCGCGTTGGCGCTCCAAATCGGCAAGTTTGATGCGTTCTTTCTCAAAGTCAACCCGCGAGGTGATGCCTTGCTCGTAGAGTTCCTTTTGTTTTTCGTACAAATCCTCGGCGATTCTGAGTTGGTCGCTGATTCGTTTAAGGCCTCGCTCTTCATAAGCGATGCTTTGTTCCAATTGTCTGATTTGTTGCTGAATGGAGCCGATGTTGGAGCTGACGGCGGAGGTCTTGCTGCTTTTGCCTAATTGGAAGTTCTCCAGTTGCTGCACAAAGTCGGCGTAGTCGGCCTGAACGTCGCCGAGCACGAGATTGCGTGGGGGCGACACCGATTTGAGCGAGTCTATGTTGGAGCGTTGCCAAGCATCTACTGCCATTTCGAGGTCAAGGACGTGTTTGTGGTTGGCGGTGCTTCTCAGCACTGCCAGCAAGTCGTTTTCCCGCACCGTCATTTTGTCTTGTACCAAGACTTCCAATACCTGCCCGTTGGTTTGGGCTGTCACATAGACTGGCGGCACTGCGGTCGTGATGACCACTTTTCCTTCTACCACGTCGGGGTAGCGGATGAACCACGCGGCGCAGACCATCAGGGTGAAGCCCACCAACACGATGGCGGTGCCCCAACGCACCAACCAATGGGGGGGCGTGCCGAGTATTTCTTGAACTTCCTCGGAGCGAAGCTCCACATAGTTCTGTTCTTCCAAATTGCTGGGCAACAATTCTTTCATGTCGCAAAGTTATGGCTTGATTCGCCGAGATTTATCCATCTATTCTCGGTTTGTAAGAGGTGTCATCTTTTTCTTTTGAGGAACGAAAAAGGTGACACCTCAACCTGTTTTTGAGATGTCACCCCCTCCATTCTTCCGGGATGACACCTCAGAGCCCGACAAGGCGAGAATCGCCGAGATTTGTCAGTTCGTCATGCGCGACAGAATATTTTTGCCTGTAGAACACTTCAAGTTCGTTGCACCACCAATGCCTTCACGCCCACTTTCCCGTTGCTTTCCATTTTGAGCCAATATACGCCCGACGACAAATTTGCGCCCAGATGAACCTGTGGCTGCCCTTCGGAAAGATGTTCTATGCTCCAGTTGCTCACTGTCCGGCCAGCCATGTCAAGTAAGCTGACGCTGACGCTTCCCATGTCTGCTGCGGGGAGCGAAAGCGTCACGGGGCCGGTGGTGGCGGGGTTGGGGTACACGCCGAAGTCCAAGTGTTGAGGCGATTCGGCCAAGCGGAGGGGTTGATTGTCCACCACGAAAACCCAATCCCAGAGCGTCTCAGGAAGGGTGAGTTCGAGCGAGCCGTTGAGCACTGTCACCTCTTCGAATGCGTGCAGGACACCGCTAAGGCAGTTGTAGTATTTGACGTGGTAGGTGCCATTTTGCACGTTTTGCACATTTAGCAGCGCCCCGGAGGCGGGAGGGGGCGTTCCGCTGGCTTTTAAATAAGCATGGTTGTAGCGGTTGTTTAGCACCCAGCCTGCCACCTTGTCATCATTGTCCGACTTGATGATGTATGCATCTACGGCTGAACCAAGACCGCTGAGTTCATATCCCTCTATCTGAATCCAATCCGTCCCTGTGTTGTCCACTTTGATGGTGTGGGCACCAGCAGACACATTTATAGTATATGTCTGCTGGATGGAAGCATTTTGCTCAAACACTTTCACGCCGTCAAGCCAAATAGCGATTTTGGGAGATTGGCCGCTTTGCCCGCCGGTTTTTACCCTAAATTGACCACTCGCGGGATAATTGACATAAAACACGGGCGGACGGCGATACTGTGTGTTCCACTGGCTGCCGTACAGAAAGGTTGCCAACGAAGCGGCGGGTTCGATTTGCCCATCTACGATGCTGAACGAGGTGTCGGCTAAAACGCCCCAACCGCTCAGCGTGGGCGTGAGCAAGAGGTCGGCAGGCACCCCTGATACTTTGGACGGGGCGGGGGCGAGCTTGGCATCGCGGAAAGGGATGTTAGGCACCACGACCGATATGGGCGCGAAGTGATAATAGAGATTTTGAGGCTCGATGTAACTGTCCCACCACCACGTCATGGCCGTGCCCATGCCGCCCCCAAACAGGGCTCCCCACAGCGCATTGTGCACATGGATGCCGTCCGGGTCGGCATCAGAGAGGTTGGCTCCGGTGGTGGTGAGGCCAAATTCGCCGGTCAAAGTGGGTTTGCCAAACGCTTGGAGATATTTGCGGACACTGCTGCTCAAGACCCGTTCAATGTTGGGCGTGTTCACATAGTGGTGGGTTTGAGTGAAATCAATGTCGGGTTGATTCCACACTTGCGGGTCGAAGTGTTCCTCGGCGAAGCTCGTGGAAATCAGATGCCGTGACACATCCTTGTTTTTCAAAAACGCAGCCATTTCCAAATGCCAGTCGGCCACATCGGCTTTTTTTTGGGCGAACTGGTCGGTCCAGTCCACCTCATTGAAGAGCTCCCATGCGAGGATGTTCCTCGAATATCCCCAACGAGCAAGCACATAACGGTAGCGGTTTTTAGCGTGGTTTTTTGCCAGTGTGTTGGTGAAGAAATCCCATGTCTGTTGGCATGGGCCGCCGTTGCTTGCGTTGTAGGGGTTTTCGTTCCAGTTGGGGTTCACCTGCGTGGACACCTGCCCGTGATGTTGCAAGCAGTATAGCAGGTAGATACCGCGTTGGGCGCAAAAATCGAGCAGCCAATCCGTGTAAAAAGCGTTGGCCTGATGATAACGGCGAAGCCCCTGATAACCTGCCATGCCGTTTTTCCACTCCAACCCCAGCCCCCAATGGCATTGCCAGAGGCGGAAAAAGTTGCCACCGTTGTCGGATAGTTTTTCGAGCCATTTTTGATAGTCAAGGACTGTGTTGTTTTGTTGCCAGGCGATGTTTTCCCCAATGGCGATATAGGGTGTCGCATCGTCGAAATGCAGGTAGTTGCTTTGGTCTGCTCGCAGAAAACCTTTGTTGTGCAATCCCGTGGGTGCCACGCATTGAAACGACTGCGTGGGGAAAGTACCTGTCCCCGAGGTATTGGTGCAGGAAAGCGCATATTGCCAAGTCCCGACTTTGTTGGGCGAGAAACGAACCCTGAAAGCCCCGCTCCCAACAGGTGTTAGCGTGCCATTGGACGCATTGAGTTGGTAATGCTGCATAAAAAAACCTTCCACGACATGGAGTTGGCCGTCGGGAGCGGAGAAGGTACAAACCACTCGGATTTCGTCGTAGTCGTAAGGGTTCGACCAGATGGCGCTCACCTCGAGTTGCACCTCGAATTTGTCCCATTGTTCCACCGTGTTGGATGATGGGTTGGCGGCAGCGATGACGGGAGCTTGAGCGGAAGCAGTTTGAGCAGCGAGTAAGGAAGTGAAAGCAGCAAGGCAAATGTTTTTCATGCGATACATTGTTTCGTTGGTTGCAAAGAAAGAAACAATGCGCAGTTGTGACGCAAGCTTGTCGGCCGAAAAAGAAGGCGTTCCCCCGAGCGGTAATACGACGAGGGAACGCCTATCGAAACACGTCACTCTTAACCTGCCGCGTCGGAGATGCTATGATGATAGGCGCGAGACGCGGTCTTGCGTCTGCCCAAAGCGGCCGTTGATGATTTTGGGCGATTGGAAATCACGGAGAGGAACAGAAAGATAAAACTGGCACTCAGTAATTCAGCCCTAATGGGGAAGTTCTGGTAAGCGCACAATACGATGGCCAAACACGCGATGGCAGGGCCGATAAACTGTTGTGCAAGGCCATCAGAACGCTCGGGAGAAAGCCTCGTTTTCATGATTAGATACTTTGTCTGTCTATGGATGGCTGTGTTTGCCCTGTGTTTATTGTCCCTGTCCGAGCGAGAAGCCTTTTACGCCGTCGAACTCGTACAAGTTTTCTGTTTTGATGACATCAAGCCCTTCGGCGATGGCTTCGCTCAACATGGCGGGTATGTTCCTTTTATCCGCAGGATGCCCGTTCTCCACCTCGAAGCGGCAGCGCCAGTGGTCGGTGCAGAAGGTCTCGGAAAAACCGTTGGGCCAAACCTTGACCCCCCTGTTGGTAATCATGGTCAATTTTATTTCGTTGTCCAGCTTCCGCATTTTCTCGGCCAATTCCTCTGGGTTTTGGCCCTTCCAGTCCACGAAGATGTCCACTCCTTTGAGTACTTTCTGTGCCGGTTGGCGGCGGTGGTAGGCACCCACGTTCAGTTTCACGCCGCGAGCGAACTCGGAAGATTGCAGTTGTTTCGGCTTTTGCCCCAGACGCTCGATGATGGCATCGGCAAATTCTTGGGTACCCACCTTGACGCGGCTGATGCCCTCGGTGTAGATGTCTGGGGTGTGGATGCCCTCTTCAATGGTGCACGACCAAGCGTTCAGCACACGCTCTGCCACATCGGGCTGGCCGATATGGTTGAGCATCATGCAGGCGGCGCGAAGCAGGCCGGATGGGTTGGCCACGTTTTGCCCCGCGATGGTCGGCGCCGAGCCATGAACGGCCTCGAACATGGCGCAGGATTCTCCGATATTGGCCGAGCCAGCCAAGCCCACCGAGCCGCTTATTTGGGCGGTGATGTCGGAAATCACGTCGCCATACAGGTTGGGAGTCACCACCACGTCGAAAATTTCGGGCGTGTCGGACAGTCGGGCCGCGCCGATGTCCACAATCCAGCTGTCGGACTCCACATCGGGATATTCGGCGGCGATTTCCTTAAAGACGCGGTGGAAAAGTCCGTCGGTCAGCTTCATGATGTTGTCTTTGACCAAGCAGCTCACTTTTTTGCGCTTGTATAGGCGGGCGTATTCAAAGGCGTATCGAACGATTTTTTCGCAGCCGGGTCGGGTGATGATTTTCAGGCACTGCACCACTTCGTCAGTCTGCTGGTGCTCGATGCCCGCGTAGAGGTCTTCTTCATTTTCGCGGATAATGACCACGTCCAGCTGCGGGTGCTTGGTGCGCACAAACGGGTAGAAGCTCTTGCAAGGACGGACGTTGGCATACAAACCGAGGGTTTTGCGCATGGTCACGTTCAAGCTCTTGTAGCCTGAGCCTTGTGGGGTGGTGATGGGGGCTTTCAAGAACACCCGGTTGCGGCGCAGGCTGTCCCAAGCGTCGGCACTGATTCCGCTGGTGTTGCCGGAGAGATACACTTTTTCCCCTACTTCAATCTCTTCCCACTCGATGCGGGCACCAGCGGCGTTCAGGATTTTCAAGGTGGCATCCATGATTTCAGGGCCGATGCCGTCGCCTTTTGCGAAAGTTATTTTTTGCATAGTTACTCAAATTTGAATGATGTTGAGGCAAAGGTATGGGCATCGTTGGATAAGTATTTATTTATGTTTTCAATTATTTTGATAAGTTATTTTTATTAAAATTTGAAAACTTCAATTGTATCGCCCTAATTTTGCCAACGAAATGCGTCGCACCACAGCGGCGTTTTCCCATTTTGTCATGAACTACACCCTCCGCCAACTCCAAGTTTTCGTAGAGGTCGTGAAACACGAAAGCGTGACCCGCGCCGCCGAGTCGCTGCACATGACGCAGCCTGCCGTTTCGATACAGTTGCGGAATTTCCAGCAGCAGTTCGACATACCGCTGACGGAGATAGTAGGCAAAAAGCTGTTTGTGACAGACTATGGGCGGGCTATCGCGGAGGTGGCCGACAACGTGCTACAGGAAGCCGAGGCCATAAACTACCGCACCAAATCGTATCAAGGGCTGCTGACTGGGAAACTCAAAATTTCGTCGGCGAGCACTGGCAAGTATGTCATGCCTTATTTCCTAAGCAATTTTTTGGCGCGGCACCCGGACATAGATTTGGTGCTGGACGTGACGAACAAACAGCGTGTCATCAACAGTTTGACAAAAAACGAGATAGATTTTGCACTTGTCTCCGTGCTGCCCTTGGGCATTGACATCAACGAGGAACAACTGCTGGAAAACAAACTATACTTGGTGGGGAACACTCCTCAGTACAACCCCGATGCGCCGCTCATATTTCGGGAGGCTGGTTCGGCCACGCGGGTTTCCATGGACCGCTACTTCAACGAGGTGACAGGTCGCAAACAAATCGAATTGACCTCCAATGAAGCGGTCAAGCAGGCCGTCGTCGCGGGCATTGGCTACTCCATCATCCCGCTCATTGGCATCAAAAACGAATTGCAGGCAGGTGTACTGCACGTCATTCCCTCGCAGGGGCTGCCCATCGTGACCAATTGGCGCTTGGTCTGGCTGAAAGAAAAAAAACTATCGCCTGTGGCCGCTGCTTTTCTTCAATACCTGCGAGCAGAAAAGAATGCGCTTATTGAGGAACACTTTCAGTGGTACTTGGATTACAAATTCTGATACGCATTTCTCATATCTCGACGGTTCTCTCCCCTGTAGCGAACGTATCAAAAATTTATCCAAAGAATGCGCTTTGTTTCCTTTCTTAGGGCGACTATTCCTCTTCCCAATCCCGAATCGGTTCGAATCGGTGGAAAGGAATGACATCGCAATAAAAGGGTGATATAAGGGTCCTTATAACGATTTTGATGCGTTTTCGGCAGCATAAACGCTGTTGTGACTTTTTAGGAGCAATAGTCGGTTATGCGTAGTTGGTGGCAGTCAAGTTTTGAAAAATGGGTCACACAAAGGCATTTTGTCAATCCTTGATTGTCGAAGTGGCTTTTGCCATTTTCAAGACGGTTTTTCAAAAAATGACTATGGCGACTTAATCAAAAATGCCCGGCCCCGCCACACAAACCCGCCTTCGGTGGCATGGACGCGGTAGCCGCGCTTAGCGGCTATCGGCGGCCATGCAAAGTTAGTGGCATTATTTATTAGTCTGCTTTGTGCACTTTTTGAAAAATAGAAGCCCGTAAACCCTGCAACTACCTGACTATGGATAATTTAGAGGCGCCAAGCACCCGTCCGTCGCGCCATACCTGGCAGACATATAGCCCTCCGGGCAGGCCTGCGAGCGGAACGAACACCGTTTTAGTGCCTTCTGCTACCGTACCGCCGCGCGCCAGCGCGCCAATCGTGTTGTAGAGCCGGTACTCCGCCGCTCCGTGGCGCGTCCACGTTTCGGGCAGTTCCAGCACCGCCCGCTCTTGCGCCGGACTGGGGTAGAGGCGCAAGCCCTCATGCGGCTTTGTCGCCTCATTGGCGCTGACCGTGAGGGTGTCGCAGGGCGAGCCGGCCAGCGCGCCGAGGCGGTAGTTGGGGTGGACGGGAGTGGCAAGGACAAATAGATTGGGCAGTTCAAAGCCATGCTGCACGAAATTGCAGCCGACACCTTTTACATCCGGGGATTCGATATAATTGATATGGTAAACGCTATTGTTTGGAATGACATAAATTTTCCCGTTCATGCCCAACTGGCATTCGCCAAAAGTAGTGTTTGCGCTTGGACAAGGTGAGCAAAACCCGTCCCACACGGCCACCGTATCCACCGATGCCGCCACGTCGGTCTCCCATAGGTCGTACTGCATGGCCCACACGCTGGCGGTGATGTACAGGAAGCGGGAGTTGGGCGATATGGCCGCCCCGCCAAAGGGCTGCTGCGCGGGCAACTGTATCCAGCGAAAGTTGCTCAACCGGCCCGTGCAGCGGTCGAAGTCGAAGATGCGGTGGCCGTTGCGGGAGTCGGAGTCCACATACACGCTGCCGTCGGGGGAGAAGACGTTGTTCCCACCGGCGTCCCGCTTGACGGCCGGGTCGGGCTTGTAGCCGGCGACTTGTGTAAAAGAATCTATTACGCCCATATCGTTAAACAGCAGAGTGTGGTGCAGGTCGGTAAGGTGGTCGGACATCATAATCCACCAATCTCTTCCGTTTGCGTGTTTGACAGCGATGGGCTTGTCCATGGCCCAAGTGTCGTAGAGTATTTTGTTTTTGAACACCACTTTCCCCGCGCCATTGTTTGCCGACATATCCACGAGCGTATGCAAAAGCGGGCGCTTACAGATACCCGGCAGCGCGGGTCCGCACCACACATGGGTGAGGTGGATGATGTGGTACCAGTCCTTGTTGTGCGTGCCGGGCAAAATTAGCAGCGTGCTTGTCAGTGGGTATGCAGCCTGCGTACCGTTTAGGCCGGGGTACTCACCCGGAGAAACGTTCAAACTGTCGCCATTTTCGATGAGTTGGTGATTCTTGTTGCGCACCTGCCCGCCGTTGGTGTAGAAGAGCAGGTTGCCCCCCGCGTCGCTCATGGCGCAGGTGGCGCCAACGGTTTCGATCGGGATGACAGTGGCCGTGACCGTCGGCGGGGAGGAGACAAAGTCAATAACGTTGGACAGGTAAGGCGGCAAGCCGTTCAATGAATATCCCGTAATCCAAAAGCGGTCGTGCTGTTGGGCGCGCGCATCTATGCCCCCTATCAGGGTCAGCGGGAGCAAAAGGAGCCATTTTTTCATATCAGATGGATAAAAAGCCCCGCGCGCTGTGCGGCGCGCGGGGCATGGACAGAAGTGGTTTAATTTTTCAAGATGGACAGTTTGGCCGTTCCGAGCACCTTCCCGTCGCGCAGCACCTGGCAGACGTACAGTCCGTCGGGCAGTCCTGCGAGCGGAACGAGCATCGTCTCGGCGCCTTTCGCTGCCGTGCCGCTGTGGGCCAGCGAGCCGAGGGCGTTGTAAAGCCGGTACTGCGCCGCGCCGTCGCGCGTCCATTCTGCGGGCAGTTCCAGCGCCACCTGCTCCTGGGCGGGGTTGGGGTAGAGCCGGAAGCCGGCGGCCTTCGCCTGTTTCGGGCCTTCGCGGTAGGCGCCTGCACAATCGGAAGGGGTGAGCGTTTCGTCGCTCAGCCTGTTCCAAAGCATCCGGGCCTTATATACCCCGAAACCACCGTCCCAGGGGCACATCTCCGCCGTTTCGCGGATGTAGGCAAGGTCTGCGCCCGTTAGCCACTGGCCGTTGCGGACTTTGCCGAGCCACAGGGCGTTGAGGGTCTTTTCCCGGCTCTCCCAGGTCTCGACGCTGTTGAGGCCGGCGTTCTCTGTGCCCGCGCCGTCAATTTCTGCGCTCAGGCCGCTGCGCCAGTTGGCGAGCAGGGCGTTGATTTGGGCGTTGGCCGCTGCGTAATCGCCGGCCGCTGTGGCAAACTCGCCCAGCAATATTTGCAGTTCGGCTGCCGTAGGGCTGCCGTTCCAGATGGCATCCTCCTTGACAGCCATGATTGCGGCGGCGTTGGCGGCGGCAGTCTGGTACGTCAACAATTGTTGCTCCGCGACGGCAGAAAGGGGTGCCGCCGTCATCAGCCGCTCGTCCACGTGGTCGTAAGCCCCGACGTTCGTGCCGGGCGCATTCTGGTAAAAATCCTGTATCACAGTACTGGAGGACGCCAAAGCGGGGTTTTCCCGCAACTTGCGGTAGAGCAGTCGGCGGCTGACCCAGTTGTAGCCGTCCTCAAAGTCGTTACCGGTGGCGATGCCCGTGCCTGCGGCCATTTCCTCGCCCTCGCTGATAATTTGTGGCGGGGTCGGCCCGCAAGGGGCGTCGGCACCCAGCGTAAACCAATCGCTCGGCAATATGCCCGGCTGTAGTTCGAAGGTGCGGGGGTATTGGGTGGACGTGCCCTGAAGGGTCTGGTACTGCGACAGTTGGACAAAGTCCTTGTCCGGGCTGTCGTGCCGCGCTCCGGTAAGCCCGCCGCCGGGGTTGTAGCCCGCGCTTTCCCAGCGGTTGCTGGTGTTTTCCTGGTTGCCCGTGCGGGCCATATCGGTGTAGTGTATCCCGTACAGGGAGTTGTGAAAATGGTTGCAGCGTATCTGGTTTTTCGCGCTGCAGTCGCCGTTGAAGAGCAGGGCCGCGCCGGTGTTGTGGATGTGGTTGTTGGTCACGGCGTTGGCGGGGCTGTTGTCGAGTTGTACGCCGCTGACCGACCAGGTGGGCTGCTGGTTGTAGGTCACCGTGTTGGCGTCGAGCGTGTTGTTCGCCGACGCTTCCAGCCAGACGCCCTTGGTGTGAAAGAAGTTCTTGACGGTGACGGCGTTGCCCTCTTTCACCTCGGCGCCCCGGAAATTGAGGAGGTGGATGCCGCTTCGGCCGCCGGTGTGGTGCAGGGAGACGCTGTTGTTCCTGACCTTGACGTTCCCCGCGCCCGGGTTCGGGCCTTCGAGCAGGATGCCGTCGCCGCCGGCGACCTTGATGCCGACGTTGTTGTCGAAGATGTCCACGTTGCTCGCCAGGGACGCGCCCGGGTCGCAGCGGAAGCCGATGCCCACCCTGCGACAGTCCACCGTGTAGTAAGCGCCGAAGGGGTCGGGGCCGGGCGCGGGGGCGTTGTTGTGCGACACGGTGGCGTTTAGGAAGCGGCCGCCGGCCCGTTGCTCCAGCATGAAGCCGAAGCGGACGTTGCCCGTGGTGTTCGAGGTGCCCGGGAACCCGCCGATTTCCTGCATGCACTCGCTTTCGGCCTCAAACGGGATTCTCGACGCCGGCGCCCCGTCGCGGAAAATCGTGAGCGCGCCGGCGCTGCGCGGGATGGAAAAAGACGTGCCGCCGCCGCTCTGGCCGCTGTCTGTGGCCCAGGAATAGGTGGAGCTGGCCTGCGGGGTTTTGACGTTGATGTCGAAACGGTTCGCCTGGACTTGGATGCCCACGTCGCACTGGGCATAAAGGCCCGAGGTGATGGCGCTGCAAAACAGCAGAATGATGATTAACTTTTTCATTCTTGAAAGTGTTTGATATGACCCCGTTATGCTTCCTGCCGGAGTGGGGATGCCCGACAGGATTAGCGAGGCAAAACGGCCAAACACTTTCGTCTCCGGTGTGATGAAGCAATGTCGTTTTTCTTTTTGGCCTACACGGCCTGCGTGTTCTTCTGCCGGATTACGATTGGTTTATGCTGTTTGCCGCTAGCGGTTGGCTGTGCGAATGTGCCGCCGCTTAGGCGGCATTTTCGCACAGCCGGTGTTATGTCCTCTATCTTATTTGGTAAGTTACAATAAGCCAAAATTTGTTATCATTTCTTATCTCATAATTTTTTTCAAGAAAAGGTGGATTTCGACTATTAAATAGAATTTGATTGAATATGACCGGGTCAATTTTTTGTATATTGAAGATTCTATACGCTAAATTGATTCCAATTTTTTTATATTGATAACCTAAGCCTATATTAAATTCGATAGCACTTGTTTCAAACTTCCATTTATTATGATGCCAAATTTCACGGCTTCCACTAACGACGTCTTTATTTATCGCAAACTTAATTAACGAGTTAACATTCATGTAGAAACTTTTATCTTTATGTTTTACGATTTCAATATTTGGGTTGATATTAAAGATCATGTTATGTTGTTGGTATCTTTTAATATAACGCAACTCTTTAGACATATACCCTGTAAAATACGTGTGATCAAATGGTCTGCTAAAATTTGTTTGAGATAAGGAGTAGCCAAGCCCGGATAACAAATTTATCTTTTTGTTATAAAAAAGTATTTTATTCAATAAAATTGAATATTCAAAATCGATACGACTATCTTCATTGTAAAGTATTGCAGTTTGCATAGGAAATTCAAAAAGCCTTCTGTCCTGACTTTTTAATGCGTAGCCCAATGATAGTTCAGTGTTATCAAAAATATTTTGAGAATATGAAATAGAAATTGTACAGAAAAAAATCACAAATACATGCATTCCGCATTTCATAACAATCGTGCTTTTATATAAATGAAAAAGGGTAGCCCATTTGCTGAGCTACCCTGAGAATTATTTTATTATCATTAATTTAGTGCTTGCTCGGGCTCCTTCTCGTTGAATTTCTAATATATATGTATCCGGGCTTAGCAAAGAGGTATCTATTTCCTGATCATTTGAAATTAAATTTCCTTTAATAGCAAGACGGCCAAATTTATTGTATATCTTATATTCGCCTTCAATAACTTGAACAGGTCTGCGACTGCTATTATCATCCGGCTCTTCTGTAACAGATATAGTTGTAGTTCCTCTTGACGGGTTCGGGAAGGTTTGAATTGATAGGCCTCTCCCAATGCCTCCACAGTCTGCAACTTCGTATGGAAAACTAAGTTGTGTTGTGCCACAGGAGTTGGTCAACGATGCGGTTATATATCCATACCCGGCAGTTCTTAATGATTTATATTTTGCAATTGCCGGGCCTCCATAAAGGTGACCAAGTGGGCCAACGAACGACCAAGAAACAGAGGCTCCCTGTAATAGTGGTGTAGTACCCAATCCAAAATCAAGAGACGCAACCCCCGGGGAATTAAAACAGAGATAATCATCTCCCTCAAGGGTGGCTTTAGGCGTACCGACCCATATCGGGATTGATACAACTATTGCACCATTACAATTAGAGAGCGGATCAATTGTAAACGAAAGTGTTGCGGAACCTGAACTATTACTTGAGGCTGCTCGAAGAGTTGCAGTAGTACCTGAACCGGATGTGGCTGCCCCTGATCCGGTTGCAAATAAATTGGTAGGCAGTACTGCCCATGTAACGGTTCTGCCTGTATCAAGGTTGGTAAGAGAGAATGTTTTATTAGAAGTACATACCGGACTTGTCCCATTAATGAATGGGGCTCTAATGGCATTTAGAGTCTGCGGATTCCCATTTGCTCCAAGCCAATCACTTAGGCGTGTTGTAGATGTTCCTCCTCCTGTCCAAGAATTATCAAAACGGCCGTAAAGGTCTTGTAATGTTGCTCCACCGCAAATAGAAGGCCCACCACTAAGTTGCCCAACAATTCTACTGTTTTGGTCAAACAATGGAGAGCCCGAAGAACCTGGTTCTGTAACACCTTCATTCCAAGTTACACGCCAATGAAGTGCGCCCGGGACTAAAGGGGTATTATCAACTCTTGTTGCAGGTGTGTTATATGTTGATATTTTCTTTACATCTCCATGTGGATGATGAATCGATGTTCCATTCGTTGATGCTGTTGTTTCCCTATTCCACCCTGCCAAGGCTGTTGTTGATTGTCCAATAATCGAGCCTGTTAATTCAAGAAGGGCAAAGTCCGATGTAGCCCATGAAGCACGCAAGTTTGCTCCTGAATAGGTAAGCCAGGTTGTAGGCTCTGCACCCCTACATGCTGGCGTTGTCGGGTTGGGGCTATTATAATTAAACCTAAAAGTCCAATTAAGAAAACCTGATGCTCCTTGGAGACAATGAAAAGCCGTTAAAAGGAATGCATCAAAATCTTGGCAGGAATTATTTATCAAGGCGCCTGAACAAAACCCTACATTGTTTTGAAGTAGCATTGCTACTGCATCACGTTGATTTCCCCAGCCTGCACCGGAAGGGCAGTTAACATCAACATTGCATGTCCCCGAATCATTATATGCTCTATCCTCTGCTGTATTATCTTGAAAGCCGCCAATATCTTGAAAACCGTAAATTACATTCGAAATATTGACTGCAAATGACGGATATGCTTCTTTCGGCACGACTGCCTCAACTATTACTTCATTGCCCCTTATTACATCGGTGGAATATTTTCCCTCATGCACATGTTTTCGCTCAATGGGGCCGGAATACATTGTTTCTATACTATTATAAACATAAATTTTAGCTCCCTCCGGTAGTTCTAAATCTGTAAACTCAAAATTTAAAGATTTTGCATCAGGAGCGGTAAACGATTTTTTCCAGATAATAAAACCTCCGTTGTTCTCTGCTTCGCCTTCATTTTTTGAAACTGAAGTAGGTATTTTTATGCCAAACCGTGGAATTTCAACTCCATTTGCCAAGTCTTCCGCCAGAACAGCGGCAATGTCTACCTCTGGCAAGAGTTTGGGTTCAACGTACTTCTCACTATGAAGTGGTATGAAATCGGTAATTGAGTTGCCATTCAAGACAACTGTTGGAACCTGGCTAAGGCCAGTATTGGGTAAAATAAGGTAGCATACAGTGAAAAAAATTAAACCGTTTGCCCTTCCCAAGAAACTGAAATCAGATGCTTTTTTCATGATTTACTCTTTTTGGTGAAAAAATTTGTTTTAAATTGGACATAACGGAAGCACTGCCGACGTAGCCGCGCTTAACGGGCTATGTTTGGCAGTGCATAGTTCTACACGTTCTATTTATTGATGTAAACCTTCTTGCGAATACTATTTCCGTCTTCATCTTGTATTTCCACGAAATAAACCCCAGTTGGTAAAGAAGTCGGCAAGTCAATCCTTGCAAACGTTCCAACGTTTTGACGCTTCAGAACCAATTTTCCCCAAGCATCTAAAACCGTAACTTGTCTTATTTCTACCGGAGACTGGATATTGAAATAAGAGGAAGCGGGAACAGGATAAATATCCACCTGAAAAGGTTTGTTGTCGGGTTGGACAACAGTCGAAACTGGCTGACAAAATAACGTATCAAGACACCCGTCATTGGTCACTTTCACCAACCAGCAGTATTGTGTGTTGCCCTCATTGGTAGAGCCGCCTGCAATGATGTTGCCGCTGCTAAGTACGCCTACCCCCGCAAAAAAGCCGCTGTTGGTAAAGTAAAGCGGCAGAAAAGGCGCATTGATTTTCCGCTCCCAGATGCTGTCGCCGTCCGTCGAGAATTTGTAAAGCCAGCCTACGCGGCGGGTCGGGTCATTGCCCTCTTTCACTAATGTTTCGCCCGCGCCAATGTAGTGGCCGTCGCTGGTAGGGGCGAAATCCCAAAGCATCACAGAGGCGTTTAAACTTCCAATGTGCCCGAAATGGCTGATCCATTTAGTCTGAAAGGATGAATCCAATTTAGACAAAGTAGGTTGTACCCGCTTGCTATTGTTTATTGTCTCGACCACCATTAATCCATAAATCAATATATCGTCATTGGGGAGTGGTATTATTTTACGCAAATACCCTATTTCAGGTTCGGGCGGTGTAATCCAAGACTTAAGAATATCCCCGTTAATATCTATTAAGTGAAGGGAAGAATTGGAACTTGAAGGAGTAACGCCATTTACCATTCCATAAATATAAAGACTATCGCTTAGTCTTTGTAATGAAACTACTCCATTGGAATAATCTGTATGATCTACATACTTAAACCAGATCGTCTCCCCCAGTTTATCCACATAGTGGATAAATCCATCACCGTAATAATCGGGACGCTGGATAGAACCGTAAAGCAGATAGCCTCCCGGCGTTTCGAGCAGTTTGTAAAAATAATTGCTCAGGTTCACCGTATCGGGGTATTCTTTGATGAATTCTACTTGAAGTTCATGGTCCAGTTTTATTAAAAATGCGCTTTTCCTGCCCACTGTCGCCGCAATTGCGGCATAGCCACCATCTGCTGTATGTATTATATTTCCCCAAGCCTTATCTGTGGCCAGCAGGTCACCCTGGGCGTCTAATATGAAATTGTGTTTTAGGATATTGCCCGACGAATCGAGTTTGGCAACAAAAACCCCTTGTTTCCACTCGGTGTCGTTGTTGAAGCATGTGCCATAGCCAATCAGCGTATCTTCGATTACAATGAATTGTTCAAAATTGCTCCTCGGGTAGGGCAATGAAATGGCCATATTGAAAGTGCCGCTCTGTCCATATACTACAGAGATTGTCAACAGTTGGAACACAACCAAAAATTTGTACTTTGCCATGTCAATAAAGATGTGCGGAGATGCTGCGGGCACCCCGGCATCTCCGCGTTAAAAAATGAGTCTCAATGGGAAATGATTACTTTTGTATAGCCCGTTTGCCCGTTGCATAGCCATTGCGCCACATAAAGACCGTTTGGCATGTCGCTGACCGAAATCTCCAACAAGCCGCCGGATGCTGGCAGTGGCAGTTCGCGTCGCAGCCTGCCTTGTATGTCGAACAAGCGCACATGCCCTCCCAAGTTGCCACCGGGATATTCGATGCGGAGCACGTCGCTGGCGGGGTTTGGGTAAATTTTCAGGTTGCTTTGCTTGCCCGGAGGAATACTTCCCTTTTGTTTTTCAGGCAGGGATCGGAGTTGCGACTCCGAGCAGTCCGGGCTCTGCTCTATGCCGTTGCGGCGCAATACCACCTCCGCCAAAAACCCGGCCTCATCGCATCGGGCGGTGTAGGCTGCAAGCGTGTCCAAAAGCGCATCCGACAAGGCGTTCAAGGAAACCCCTTGCTGCAAGTGGGGGCGCAGCGCGGTGTACACGCCGTCCAAACGGTCGAACTCGCTCTGGCGTCCCTCATTCAACGCGTATCCTACTGGTATTTGGCCCCAAAGCGTGTCGAAACGCCCAAACTCACCCGTGAAAAAATAGTGCCGCGCCAGACGCAAATCGGCTGGCCAGGTTTGTACCAAGCCCAGCCACCGAACGATGGAATCGGTCTCCACATTCGTGGTGTCGAGGCTGTATTGTGTCAGAATGCGGTTGGCATCGCGGTTCATGTCAATGCGGAGCCGTTTGATGGCCTCGGTTTCCGTCGCTTGTTGCGCGGGGTCGGTTATGGCAGGGAATGCGGCGGTCTTGGCCAACCATTGTTGGCGGTTTTGCAGAAAACGCGACTTCCATATCTCGGCCTCAGTTGTCGGGCAGGGAAAACAAAGCTCAGGGTCAGCGCAACTGTTGTTCGGTTGGAAGGTTGGTTTTCTTACAAACCCGGTTATATCACAAATGTTGTTCGGGTCGCCCGGTGTGCCCGGGTCTTGCGCAGGGTCGGCGTTGTAGAAGTAATAGTCAATCGGCGCGCCTTCGTTGACGATGGTGCACCAGAAATCCGTCGGCGGGCCGGAAAAGATGTTGCCTGCGGCGAGTATTGTTCCCAAATCTGCTTTTTCCCCCTGCGTTTTTCTGATACTCCCGCTAGTGATACGAAAGTCGCCATCAAAATTGCCATCATTGGAATTGCACAGGTAAAGCAGGCCGTCCTCGTCGTAACCGTTAAACCCGGAAGCCCGGTTGCCGATGATGAGGCTGGAATAACTGTTTTTGAAAATAGTATTATCCATGCCCTCCTCAAGTGCAATACAGTCTGTACCGATGAGTATTTCCGTGGGGAAATCCTGACCGTCGAAATAAAAATCGTTTCGGGAGAGCGTAAACCCGGTAGTTACGCCCCTGATTTCCACACCCTTTACTTCGGACATAAACGAAGGACATGCATCAGGTTTTTTCACCGAAAAATTACTGCCCGTGACGGCAAAACTGCCGGACGAGATGAACTCAATCTCTTTGTAGCAACCGATGAAGTTGGAGCCGGAAACATGAAGCGACCCGTTGGTCTCGGTCAGTTTGTCGGCGCGTATGCCGCGAAAGAGTTGCTCAAAACGACTGGACAGCGACACCCTGAAACCGGAGTTCCTCGAATCTATGCCAATTGCCCGTCTTGTTGGATTCTGGCATTGGGTGCGCAAATCCCAGAAACGACCCAAACGGATGCTTATCCCTTTGACAGCGTTAAGTTCGAGCAAAGTTGGCTGTTTGTCGCCACCTTTGTACTCGTTTGTTACGGAAAATATGGGGGCGATAAAACCGCTGTGATTTTGAAAATTGTACTGGCCGAAACGAATGCCGATGATGTTGTCCTTCATCTGGGCATTCAGCCAAAGCCGCACAATGCCGCCCCCTGTGCCTACCCCTCCGTTCGGCGCCGACACATCCTGTACATCAATGCCGCATACCGCATGTTCAATGATGCCACCATTCACGACATCTACCTGCCCTTGTTTGGCAGAGGACTGGCTTGGGTCAAAGGCATCACCCTCTACAATTACGCCCTGCCACATTTTGCCGCATGCGGCAGTAATGGTAGAGGCAACGCTTAGTTTCGCTCCTTTCTTCACCCGGATGGTCGAGCCCGGCAGCATTTGCAGGAGCGAACTGATGGCCAGTTCCCCCGATTCAACAACGATGTTCCCCGAAACGCCGGAAGGAGTTGATGCGGGATAAACAACGTCTTGCAGGCGGATGCTTTGAAGTGCCGGTGCGAGCGCAAGGTAGGCCCACATACGCCTTACCTGTCCGGGAGTAAACCTGTCCCGACAAGATCCCGGGTCGGCATAAGACATATAGTTCCTGAAAACTTCCGGCGGAAGTCCCGCCGGGGAGACAGATTGTGAACAATCCGTACTAACTGTTATGTTCTGTGGGGAAACAGGGGTATCGCAAACATAATCGCCACAGCAATAACAATCTGGTTCACTGTTCTGACACAGCCCTCCGGTCTCCATACACTCCCCTGGGTCTGACCCGGTAAACAAATGTGACAAGCCCAAACAGTGCCCCACCTCATGCACCACCACCTCCGACTGACTGGCTGGCAATGCTCCGTAAGCGCCCGAAACTTCGCAATAGGCACTCGGCACACTAAAAGCATAGCCCCCCGCACCGCCGCTGTCTCCACGGTCGAAAATATCCAGTGCATTCGTATGCAGGTTGGAAGCCGCATAATTGGATGCCGTAATCACCTGAAAGGGAGCGTTGCATGGTTCTGTGAAACCGATAAAATAGATATCGTGTTGGTTGTAGGCTGTATTCAGCCTATCAAGAATGCCCGCAGTTCTGGATGTCAAATCTACGTTCTGTGTCCAAAGATTGTTTGGGACTTGAACGTAATTGATGAAGACCCTGACGTAGTATGGCCCTTCGTATTCAGTATGAGGGCCTTGTATTTGGTAAATCGGCGCTTGTCCCGTTAGACTATTGCTAAAGGTGAGGGCCAAGACTGAAAAAAGCATCTGGTAAATGATCCGTTCCATGTTGTTGTATTTTTGTTATTGTGTAGAACGGTGGCACTCCCGCCCGTGCCGACGTTTAGGAGGCATGGACGTGAGTGCAAAGTTCAGCGCATTTTATTCCTTTACCATTTTGAATATACCCATATAAGCCCCATTTCGCTGTACTTTTAGCAGGTAAAACCCGGGATTCAAGTCGCCTACTTCAAATCTATTTGTTTGGCAGATTGAAGTCTTAGCCACCCTCCCTGAAATGTTAATCCATTGTACTACATCACCGCTTTCCAACCCCTCCAAAGTCACATACTGATTGGCTGGATTTGGGTATAGTTTCATCAATCCTTGAATAAAGAGGTTTGACTCTGTTGCACTTACCGTCACACAAGTATCACTTTCACTCCACTGCTTGTAATGCGGTATATTGGGCATTGTATTACTATTAGGGGCGACCAGTTCGATGGCATATTGTTGCAAGTCGCACTCCAGGCCGTAACAATTAGGGCGGTTGATGAGGTGTAGGTGCTTGTTCGATCCTCTCCCAGCAATGTAAATTTTCCCATCAGGAGCCAAACGTGACTGTATAAAATGTGTTTTATCCTGAATAGTTGAGGGCGTGTTTAATTCTCCAATTAAGACACTGCTTGCAGATATATCAGATGCCCAAGTGTCGAATTGCCATATTTTATCGTAACATGTAGTATAAATAAAGCGTGAACTTGGGGAAAAGGCAGCACCACTATAATAAAAGGTGTCTTGACCAAAACTAATATTTATGGGATTAGAAAACATACCCGTCGCTATGTCAAAATTAAAAATATTCAAACCATAAAAAAAATTAAAACGAATATATTTATTTGAATTAGGTGAAAAAACAGTTTGCCCTTGTGGGTCGCGGTCGCCCCATAATTGCCCGACACACTGCACGAATGTGGTATCAATACCGCTTTCAGTCAGCAAAAAAGTCCAATAGCAATTAGAATGGGATTTAGGCTGAATAATCCACCAATCTTTGCCATTAGCATGCCTTGTCGCCTGAATCATGCCTCTTGAAAACGTATCTTGCAAGACAATTACGTTTTTCTCAATAACCCTTCCCAATCCATTTTCCATTGCCATGTCAATGACGGAATAGTATAGCGTAACCGGAGCAAGAGGGAAAAACGGCTGCATAAAGTAGGGGTCGCCAATATCCGTATAGAACAAATAGTAAAGATGGTCGCTTCCCGGCTTGGACAAGGCTATCATACCCTGAATAAGAGGGTTCCCGCCCGTGTTGCAAAAACTGGTTTCCAACATGTCTTTCCCAATAGAATGGCCGTTTGCCATCATCTGGTGGGTGGCGTTGGCGATGTAGCAGCCGTTGGAGTAAAACAGCAACTTGCCCAAAGAATCGCACATTATGGCGCAGGAGCCTTCCAGTTCCATGGACTTGTCAACAGGCTCTATTTTCAGGGTATCATCATTGAAGTTCAGAATGGTACCCGACGGGCTGTAATTGGGGCTACTGAAACGCCCAAAAATCCATTGGTTGCCGTAGCCTTGTTGAGCATTTGCAAAAAATACTGACAAGAAAAAAAGCGAGAATAAAGGCAGTATAATACGCATGGCCTGAAACGATTTTGTAGTGAAAAATAAAGCGGGGCAAGCCATGTGCGGCTTGCCCCAAAGTGAACCTGCTTTATTTCGACACGACGAATTTCAGGCACTCGCGCTGCCCGTCGGAATAGAGGATTTCGAGGTAATAAATGCCCTGCGGCAACATAGCCACACCAACACTTGTCTGAGGAGACACAATCTGCTGCTCCGATACCAAACTGCCAAGGGCACTAAGGAGCCTAACACTCCCTTGCTTGCCGTTGGGAACGATCACAGTAGCCATCTCGAAGGCAGGGTTGGGGACTACCTGAGCGCGCTCAACATTTTTCAGGGAGGAGTACTCGGTCGAACGAGGCTCAACAGGCGTAAGCGGTTCGGGTGCAGGGTAGCAGTCTGCACGGTTGTCATCAACCAATCGAGCGCACTCGGGCAGGATGCTGCGTGCCCTGTACACGGCCATGCCTCCGATTTTGGGGCACAACTCCGCTATCGTTTCCAAGTTTCCCTGCTCTCCTTCTGCCAACGCACCGTTTTGGAGGTAGCCAATAAAAATCGAGTTCACGGTCTTTTCGTAACCCTCCCATTCGTTGGCGTTGCTGATGCTGTTGTTGGTTTGTTGTACGCCTGCAAGGGCACTTTGGAGATTTTGCTTGTAGGTGGCTTGGAAGTTAGCGACATTTTGCAAAAGCACCATCAACTCGGCCATTTTTTGTTGTTTGGCGGCTTTGGCGGCTTCTTGCTCGGCCGGCGTCGCAGCGTTCTGCCATGCCTGGTCGGCAGCCTCTATTTGAACCAGCATATCGTCAATTGATATGCGGTTGTTCGTTGCGTCATTCCGCAGCGTTGCGTCTCCGTTCCGCGCGGCATTCAAAGCAACGGCAACCTGATACAATTTGTCTATGTTGCCGCCCTCTTTTGCGGACTTGAAAGTTGAGTATGCCGGGTAGAGGCTTTCAAGCGAGGGATTTAGTTTTAGGGCGAAGTAAAGTGCGTGCTCAGCCTGCCAGTTCATGGACGGGTTGCTAAATTGCGCTGCCAGAGTCCCGTCGGCAACCGCTCTTTTTAGTTTGGTGTCGCCGTTGCCCGGCCCCACAATTTCGTCAATACAAGCGCCTGCCGGAGTACCGCTTTCTTGAAACCACCACTCGATATTGTTATCTGGGAACAAATCCCGAGGGTGGAATGGATTGAAACCGGGGCCAGTCAAGGCAGTAGATTGCGGTGTGTGGACACGGAATTCAGATATCTCAGCAAAATCCGGATTCATACACTCCGCCTGTGGCGTAATGACAAAAGGAAAGATGAACCCTTGGTATTCCGCCGTCCACTGGTTGCCCTTTTGGATTTGGTCTTCGATCCAGGACTGGTCAAAGAGGGTCAGGAGTTGTGACCCGTAAGCGATGTTTCCGGTCAAATCCGTTCCGTTGTTCTGGCCGCCAAAACAAAACATGCGGTTGGCGTTCAGCGATGTATTGGCGCAAAACTTGGTGTTTTTGAAATTCGATACCTGTATGCCGCAGAGGTAAGACTGCAAATACAGGCCTGGCTCAAAGTGGTTGTCGCTCACCTGATTTTCAGTGCCTTCTGACCCTTCCAGAATCATCCCAGTAGCCCAACCAAATTTTGGCAGGCCGTTGTAAAACCTGTTCCCGATGATGCCGAAGTCGTATTTGTTCCCAGAACTCCAAATGCAAGTGGGGCTGCCGGCATTGAGTTGGTCTTGAATGTCAAAATCATTGTTGTAGATGTCTATTTGGCTCTCGCTTGGAAAATCGCCGCCCAAGAGTATCCCTATCGCGGGGCCTCCATAAAAGTGGAGCGTGTTCTGCGCCATGCCAATGGCCGCCCCCCCACCGATATCGGAACCTTGGTGCCAGACTCCGATGACCCTTTTTTGTCCCGATGTCAGGTCGGCAGAAAAAAGGTTTCCAGAGATTTGGGTATTGCTTGCGACAGCGTATCCTTCTACATGAACCCCATAGTATAAATTCAGGCCTGAAATTAGCAATGGCAGGTTGTCGTCCCAACGAAAGTAGCAATTGCCGGAAATGGTGACGTTGTTTGCACTTTCGATGTGGATGCCTTTGTCGTACCCATTCAAAAATTGTGAGGCTCTCAGGTTGATGTTGCCCTTGTCCATAAAAATGCCATCGCGCCGGATACGCTGAAAGATAAGATTTTGGGTGCCGATATACGATGCGCTGCCTTCCGAGTATATGCCGTATTGGATGTCAGAAAAGGTATTTGCCCCAGGCTGAAAAGTGTAGAGGTAAGAATCTTTTAGTTTGACCCCGGCATAAGTGATCTCGTCTGTCGTGCCGTTCAGGGGCGCGTCGCAGGTGAACCGGTTGTTGGCAAACACCCAAACCAAGGGCCCCGGCACCCAGATGCTGGGGTATTGGGTGAAAAGTCCTATTCCTATCCGATTTCGGTTGAAGGTCGTCTGTTGTATGGACAGGGCACATAGCGCGAATGTCGAGATTGCTTTTTCGGCATCCTCTATCCTTGTGTTGTTGTAGGTCGAGATGCCGGACAGGAAGCCCAGCGTGATGCCTTTCCAAAGGCCGTTGCAGGCGAACAGCTTGGAATTGTCTATTCCGAGGGAGGCGCCGCCGTCATACAGATTGGGGCTGCCCGCGATGGCGATGGTCACTCCGGGATTGATTTTTACCACCGCGTTTTGGAAAACAAACGGCTCGTCCACCTCGAAGTCGCCGACGACGCACACGTTGCCGCTTAAAGACGCGCCGATAAGAGAAGATTTCGGGAACTGCGTGCCCGCGCCAATCTGGGTCTCGCAGTTGAAGTTGGGGTACTGCTCGCAGAGCGTCTGCTCGGGAGTCCCCGTAAACGTGTAGGTGCTTTCAGGGCATTTGAAGATTTCAGTGCCCTGTCCCCATGCAGCAATGCTCGAAAGCATCGGTAGCGTAACAAGTAGCAGAAATGTCCCAAGCGCGTTTGTCGGCATGTGGGGAAATCGGAAATGGAGAAAACCGTTCATAATGAAACTGTTTGGTGGGTGAAAAATTATGGTTTCAATTATGTTGAACGCATTGACAAGCAGGTGTTCGGTCCTGTTGTCTTTGCGCTGAACGGTTGGATGTGCGCAGTGCCGCCGTGCGTGGGCTTTTGCGGGTGGGCTTTCGGCGGCATTGGCGCACATCCGTTGTTATCCCATTTTTTATATTCCGCTGATGGTGATGCTTTATCAGTCCTTCGTTGCTCCCGGTGCGTTCTTGTTGCTGTACTTTTCCTTCTCCGTTTTGAGCGAGGTGAGCCACTCGACGTACATCTGTTCGGGCATCTGCCGATAGCCGAGTTTGTAGAGTTGCATGTAGAGGCTGTTCATTTCGTCCCATTTCGCCTTGCCTTCGGGCATTGCTGTTACTTCTTTCAGATAGGCATATTTCATTTCCTTCTGCATGGCTTGCAGTTGTTTCAGGCGGGTCTCTGCTTTCAGAAGGATTGCGTTCACATAATCGGGGAAGTGTTTCAGGGCGAGGTCGCAGCACTCAATGACGAATTTCCCGTCATTGTCTGGATATTTGTGGTTATATCCTTGTGCCAAATCGAGAACGCAGAGGGCGATGCTTTCCTTTTCGCTCAAAGTGTCAAGATAGATGCCGTTTTGTACTGCTTGGAGCGAAATGTAGCCTGATGCCATGAGCCAAGCATCAATTGGAAAGGATGCACTTGTGAGTTCGGTGTTGTACCAGCCGCCTTTTTCCGCTCTTTGCTTGATATAGGTATGATTCGGGGCGAGCGAAAGGTATGCCTTAACCCCAAGTTCATCCGCCAATATCTTGTACAGGTATGGCAAAGAATGACAATTCCCTTTCCTTGTTCGTAGGAGTTTGGTCACAAACATATTCGACCAATCTTTGCTGCCAAAAATATCATCAAAATCATACCTGTATGGCATGAAAACGTAGTATGCTGTATCGTAAAACAGGGCAATCGTCGTATCAGCCAACGTCCTGAACATTGCCGAATTGGTCTTAATTTTTGCCAAATCTTTGCCTTCGTAAATCAGACTATCGCTTTTTTCACGCATCATGACCAGTTGCACCAACAATTCCAGTTCGTCCTCAAATTCTTGTCTGTAAAGAAGGTTGTCGAAATAAGTATCTTCGGTCAAGAATACAGCATCTTTAAACGCAAGACCCCCATGTTCTAATCCACCTTTTAACGTCAATATTGCTTCCTGGTATTTTGATTGACTGGATAAGGGCATCCCCCATGCCATAAGAGCCATGAAAGCAAAAGTCCAAATATGACTGCCCAATATTTTTTTAATCAAAAGCATCTTTATCATAAATTTTTAATAATGGCTGTAAACTTGAATTGCACATCCCAATCACAATTTTGTTATCTGTGTTAATATAATTTGTATCAAATTTTGAAACAATAAAAATTCCATTATTGCACGCTTCAATACCTGATTTTGTTCTTATCGCTTTTTTAATGGTTGTTTCACTCTTAATTTGATAATACTTGTTTAGATTGTGAGAATATGTAAACCCCGTAATTTTGCCGCTTTTTGCTATAAAGATGATTGATGACAATGTTATGTTTACCTCCCCTTCAAAATAATGATGTATGAAATATATTTTGCTCCACTCTTTTACAGGGTTATTTGCTAATGAATAATCCAAAATTTCTTTTAACTTAACACTGTCAATATAAAAAATTTCTTTTCTAATCATTTCAATATTTGACAATCCTTTTTGGGCGATTTCTTGGTTTTTCTCAATTATATTGTCAAATTGGGTTAGTAAGTTTTTTTGCCAAACTTGATATTTAAAGTCAGACTTAGCCATGTAACTTTGACTTTTGCACGAGAGTACAAGCAAAATTAAGTATATGCAAGTAATGCTGTTTTTCATGTTTCAGTCAATTTTTCTTGGTTTAACTTTTTGTTCGTACCTAATGTCGTTTTCTTTTTTTCGAGTGTTTAGTTCTTCTCTTGAAAGTGTAGCACCTGTTTTGCTTTCTGGAGCAACAACCCCAGTGTCAGTTTTGTCATTTTTTCCGGCCATATTACTTTCCGCATGATACAACTCATGTGCTAAACCGATTTTTGCAGGTCGTCCTCTCGTACCGTCTTCATTTACCACATTATCACCTTTTTTGTTTGGATTAAATGAAACCACCGAACCAGTACCCGTACCATTTTGAGCGTCTGCTTTGGCAGCGTCTGTAATTTTTCCATTTGAATTTACGGGGTCGGTTGTATTGTTTTCACCTGCAACAATTGTAACTGTATAATTCTTCACACTTCCATCATCTGACTGAACACCTTCAATCAAGTTGCGTACTAACTCGGTTCCTGCACACAAAGACATATCTGATGTGTTGCCACTTGCCCGTTCACTGATGGTTACCTTGCCGCTCTTGTCCATTGTCAACTTATCATTCGTCAAACTTTGAAGATGAGAAAGATAAGTTCCACGTTGAGCATCTGCCGCATCGCCTCTCCCTTTGATTGAAATGATAATATCCATCCCATCCGGGTCAATGAAAAGTATCGGATTATCAATAGCGTAATTATACGGAGACCAATTCGGATACTTCGCCGCCAACGGGTCGGGCGAAAGCCACCTGCTCACCACTTCCGCCTTTAAGTTGTACTCCCCGTAAAGCGTATCGTTTTCGATGACGGTGACGACCTCGCCAGTCACCCGGTTGAACATCACCGAGCCAAAACGAAAGGTCGTGTCGTTCGGAAAACTCTCTTGGTACTTTCCGTTGCTCAAAGTCAAGACCTTGACCTTGATGCCCAGTTCCTCGAAAGGCTGTATCGGCTCGTGTTGAGCGAAAAGGCTGCCGCAAAAAGGATTGCAAAAACGAGTGTCAGATACTTTTGCATAGTTGATATGGATTTCAAAGTTATGGTCTGATGATTTCTTTCGGCTGTCTGCCCTTCTCCGTTTCAAAGGACTTCAACCAACGCTCGTAGGCATCCTGCGGCATTTCCTCGAACCCAATCCCGTCAATCTGCCCGTAAACCTCGTGCATTTTCAGAAACAGTTCGTAGGCTTTCGGAAATTCGGGGAGCCGCTCGACGGGCGGTCTGCCCAACTGGTCAATGACATAAAAGAACAGATAAGTCTGGTAGTCCGATTTCAGTTGAAGTGCATAGACGTTGTTCGGGCTGTATTCCAACGACTTTTCAAGGCAATTTAGCACGAAATTGTCAAATCCGTACTTGATGGCGTAGCCTTTCGCCATGTCAGCAAGGCAAGCGGCAATCACTTCACACTTTCCCATGGTATCCATGTAGATACCGCTCCGCAACGCCTCCGCCTTGATGTAGCCCGAACTCTGCACCCAAACGTCAGTCGTGTAATAACCGTTGGTCGCTTCGTAGTTCAAATATTGCCTTTCCCGTTGTCCACTTTGATGTAAGTATGCGAGGGCGAATAAGAAAGCCAAGCCTCCACGCCAATCTCCTCCGCCAAAATCAAGTATAAAGTGGCATGGAATGGCATTGACCTTTGCCACTGCCCATGAGTTTCGTCACAAACTGCTTTGACCAGTCCTGCTTGCCCCAAGGGTCTTCAAAATCGTAGCCGTAGGGCTTGTGCGTGAAAGTTACCTTCCCTGTTTCGTCCTTCAACTGCACCGTGTCCGCCAAAACTGCCGCAATCCCCATTTCTTGGCGGTCGGTTTATTGAAGTCGTAGCCGTTTTGCTCGATGTATGTTTTGATGATGTCGGCATTGCTTGAAATGTCCGACGAAAACCAGTCGTAGGTCATTCGGTTGTCGTAATAAGCGTTCTCTGTCAGGAAAACGGCTCGTTTCAGGTTACAAGGCTTTTCACCTTTCAGCATTTGGTTTATTTCATCGAAGGCTTGGCGATAAAACTCCGTTCCTGCGACTTGGCTTTGGTCGGGAAACTCGTATTTTACCTCTCTTGGGTTCATATCCCGCTCTATTTCCGCCAAAAGTTGCTGCTGTTGCATCCTTCTCTGCTCGTGCTGCTGCACCTCCTGCATTATCATCTTGTTTTGCCGCTGGATGTTGGCGTTCGGGGCAAACGGGTTTGCCGTTTGTGGCTGCGGGTTTGGGAAACTGATGACCACCTGCGGCGCAAGCGTGGCGGGTTGCGGCGGCTGCGGGATGGGTATTCCCGGGGCAGTCGGCATCTGCCCGATTGCCTTTATCGAGGCACAAATGAGTATCGCTGTGAGTGTTTTATATTTCATTTTTCATCTTTTTTATTTCATTGTCAAGTGCTTTTATATTATATTTTTATTGTTTTATTTTATTTTTTAGTTTGGGATAACTCTTCTTTCCCGTCACCCCTAATTGACGGTTAAATTCGCTTTGTCGCCCGCCGGGGTTGCGTGTATCCAACTCGAATCGGCTGGATACACGCAACCCCGGCCACAAAAAAACGCAGCGTGCCGGACTGGGCTTGTCTGCAATTGACATAAGTAGCATTTGTAAACAGCGACGTGTAGCTTGTATTCTGCTTGCGCGACGAATTCGCCCACAGAAGGGAAGCGGAAAGCAAAAAAGCGAGGCGGAGGGTGCGATGTTGCATGATGATTGCTTTGGACGAGGAGCTGGCTCCGAGCGGGCGAGAAGACCACGCTCGCCTTTGACGGACACAAAGTTGCGCCCCACCATTCTCACTCATTGAGAATGGCCAAAAAAAATTTTTGACTCATCGTGAATCAAGGTGGAGCGGTTTGTTGCCGTCGGCGGTTGTAGGCGAACCTCGCCTGCACAACTCGGCAGATGCCCTCAAAAAGAGAAATCGTTCGGATAGAACCCAAAGGCTGTCAATCCAATCAAGAAAAGCTATAAGCCCATGGAAAATATGAGCCAGGAAAGATGATAGTATAGTCAACGCAAATCAGCCCCGTCCGCTTCACTTGGCCGGGCAAGCCCCTGAGTGTAGGTTCTGACAAGATTGTTTTGAACGAACGGCGCTCGCAATCCTTTGAAAATCATACAAATCGATGAAGGAAATCCCTGTCTTGTCAACGGGCAGATTCAAATCCTCTTTAATCTGGGTATAACGTTCCCGCTTACCTGACTGAAAGAACACTCGCCAAACACATCACTCACAACCTGCTTTCAAATCGCGCAGTTCCGCTCGACTATTCACCGTCACCAAGGAGCCGTCCGCTGTCATTTTCACCGTGAGCGGGAACGTGATGTGTGGATGCCCCGCGCCGGGATTATCGTGGAGCCACACCCGAACGAGTTGGTGGAGTTGGAGCCGATTGTCAACCGATGCCGTAGTACCATCGGGAAACTGTACAGTGAGGGGAAAAGTGATTTCAAAACAAGACAACTGACGGCGTGTGTGCTGCCGTGGGTCTTGGTTGCCGAACTTGCCCCGACAATCCGCACGGAGCCTGCGAAACTCGTTATCATTGTTGAACGCGATAAGGTCGCCCTCTTCAGACAGCACTGAAATTGGGAACACCAAAGACGGCGCGAAACGAACCGGACCGTTGGCATGAAACCAAGCGCGAAGCGCCAGCTTCATGTCGTCGTAAGAGTTGGCTGCGGCAGTGCTACCGTCAGGAAGCGTGAATTCCACCGGGAACAGCAGCTCATAGCAGCCAAGCCTGCCCAAGCCGCCGCGCTCCTGAACGTTGTAGAGCGCCTCGGCAATAGCCTCTTCCTCCGTGAGTTGTTGTTCCTGCTTGTCGCAGGCGACAAACAATGCCAGTGCCCATACCGACAACATGAACATGGGATGCATCATTTTTTTCATCGAAAACAAAATTTTAGAGTGAAATGGTTGAGTTGTATTTTCCCATGTTAGGTCAACCGCAAATGCAAGGGTTGCATCGGTCTGAAAATTAGACTTGTTCCGGTGGAGGGCTTTGAGTGAAGGGGATTGTCATTTTTTCGGCTGGCGAAGCAAATTTTGCAGTCGAAATCGGGCATATTCGGCGAAAAATGTAACGAAGCCAGTCGGAAAAAGGGCTTTCCCTTCGCCAAAGGCATCCACCGCAACAAGTCTGTTGTCAGTCAAGGCAATCTCGCAAAATCATTTTCATCCGGGCATAACTGCGAACTCGCGTTCCGAACTTTCGTCACATGCTACTTTGCCTCGTAAATCAATTCGCCGCCAGCTTTCATTTCCACCTTCCATGCAGCAGAATGTGGCTCGTAGCCACCCAGTTTTGTGTTTTTCAGCGTGAAATGTGCCCCATTGTCGTCTGGCATCGGTAAAAGGAAAGGGTGGGTGTCTTTCAAAGCTTTTAAGTGGATTTTGGAGAGCCTTCCTTCTTTCAATGTGGCGCTGACGAGAATCGCCCCTTCCGCAAGCAAATTGTTGAATGAGACTTCTTGCCAGTCGTCCGGCAATGCGGGAAAAACCCGTATCGCGCCGTTTGGGCTTTGCAACAACATTTCCAGTACCCCGGCTGCAAAGGCAAAATTGCCTTCCAGCGTGAACGGGTCGCTGGCGTTGTTTGAGTAGCCTTTGCCTGTTTGGTCGCCATTCAGATGGAAAGAGTTTTGGGAGACGAAAGCTTCGGCAAAAATGCGCAGTGCATCGCGCGCGCCGTTGCCATCGCGTGCACAAGCCAGCAAATTGGCAAACCATGAGAACGAATAACCCGTCCAAGCGCCCGTCCCTGTGTCGTGGAGCTGCGTCAGCGATTGCTTGATGACACGGCGTTCGTCTTCTTTTCCCCAATCGAGCAATCGAAGCGGGTGAATGGAGAGCAGATGCGAAAAATGCCGATGGCTTTCGTGGTGCGTCAATTGTGGGGCGATTTTTAGGGCGCCATTCTGTTCCATGTAAAATGAGGGCAGTTGAGATAGGGCTTTGAGCCATTTTTCAGCCTCCTTGTCGTGACTCAAATCGCTGGCCACTTCGGCGGTTTTTTCAAAAAGAAAACGTGCGAGGGCGAGGTCGTGATTAGTCCATGAATTTGGAAACCAAGCGCTTGCATGGTTGTCGTTGACTTCAGGGCTGGAGCTGAGGGGCAATATCCGTTTGCCGTTTTCGTCGAAAAAAGAAAGTGCTTCGAGGTGAGTGGCCGCGTCGCGCAAAAACGGCCATGCGTGTTTTTTCAAAAAAGTACGGTCTTGCGAGTAGCGCCATTGCAGGTAAAAATGCTGAGCCAGCCAAGCCGAAGTTGTGGGAGAGCAGGCATATTGAATCCAGCCGCCGAGCGGTTCGCCGTTCAGCGATTCCACCCCCGGAACATTCAGCCCGGGCGTGCCGAAAAAACGGCGGGTGTAAGCGCGGTGTATTGAGCCGTTTTTTTCCAGATGATTGAGATAGCCTATAGCCAAGTCGAGGTGATTGGCGGTGTAGGCGGGCCAATAACTCAGTTGGGTGTTCAGGTCGTGGTGAAAATCGCTTTTCCACGGTGGCAGACGTCCGTTGTCTGCCGTCCACACGGATTGCAGGTTAATCATGGGCGCGCCTGCCCGGGCTGCGCAGCCAAATTTGTAAAGGTCGAGATAATACTGGCGCTCGATGACCGGGTCGGGCAGCGAGACGGAGGATTTTGCCCAGAAACCCGCCCACCATTTTTTTGATTCGGCAAAGGATTTTTCAAAGCCGCGTCGGAGTGCTTTTCGCACGGATTTTTTTGCGCCCGATTGCGCGGATACGCTCCAAACGCCTTCCACTGCGCCATCCGCTGAGGCACGCCACGCGATGGCAACTTCATAACTGGCCCCGCCGTAATAGGGTTGCGTGTAAGCCCGCAAGTGTTTGCCCTCGACAATGGCACCTTGCCGATAACCCAACCGAGACAGGTCTCCGGGGCCTGAGTAGGCCGGAGCAATGAGGCTAAAGAGAGGGTTCGACGCATCTTGAAAATGGGCGGGGGCACCTTCGATTCGGAACCAGCCTTCCTCGCGGCTTGCATGGACGAATGTCCTGATAACCAATTTTTTGGACAGATAAATAGAGGCCAGCCCCGTCGAAATATCCAATTCGGCGCGTTGCATTTCGACATCCGTTATCTGCCATTCCACAGCCGCTGCCGGCAATTTGGTTGGCCCTGCTTCCTGCTCGTAGGGCCTATCGAAGTATTCTTGCACGAGGTCGTAGTTGTCCTTTTTCACTTGCTCCGCGACCCACTGGTAAGAAAACTCGGGCCGAGCAAGTCCCTTCATGGGGCGAGTATCCCACAAGTCGGCACGGTCAAGCGCGAAGCGAAGGTTGTTTTCTTTTTGCCAGATGAGGCAGCCCAGCATTCCGTTGCCGAGGGGGAGGGCATTCTCCCAGCGAGTGGGCGTTTTGTCAAAAAGCAGGTTGTGTTCGGGTTTGGGTTGCGCCATCACGAATCGGGCAACACAGCAAGCAAACAATACAAAGAGTTTCTTTTTCATTGATGGTCAGATGCTTTCGTGAATAATGGAAACGCTCACCTCACTCCATTCCACTAAAAAAGGCTTGTTTTTCGTGTTGTAATTTTCGTCCAATACGGAAGCGTTCAGAAACAAAGTGCCGCCTACTTCGCGCCGTCCGTAGCCTTCGTGGATGTGGCCGAACACATGAATCTTCAATTGCCTCATCTCGCTGACTTTGTGCAGCAAATCGCGGCAGCCGACGGGACGTGGGTCGCGCGCCACCTCGTCGAGTATGCCGTAGGGTGGTCCGTGCGTGATGAGCAGTTCGGTATCTGCCGGAATCAAATCCCAGTGACGGCGAATGTCGGCCCCGCGCTGTCGGTTGAATGCCCAATCGAAAAACCACGGCTGAATGGGGCTGCCCCAGATTTTGATGCCTTCGACCTCGCGACCCGAATCGTTGAGATAAATCACGTTCTTGGGGAGCATGCTCTCGAACAAGGCGGGTTCGTTTTCAGCGATAAAATCATGATTGCCAGCCACAAGCACTTTGTGCCGATGCGGCTGTGCCGAAAACCAATCGAGAAATATCTGTGCCTCGTGCATCAGCCCGCGCCGCGAAAAATCGCCCGCATGGACAAGCATATCGCCTGGCGGCAATGGCAGGCTGTCATGTTTCAGGTGGGTGTCGGAGATGAATACGATACGCATTTTTCGCAAGGTCAAAAGGAAGAGGCATTTCAAATTGTGGCAAGTAAATCGGAACGCTGTCTCGGTATATGCCGGAGCAGCGTTTCGGCGTACAAAAGCGGCCTTTTGAAATGCGCCCGTTAAAAGATTTTTCGCAACGACTTAGGCAGGGCAGCGCCTCGAAACACATTTCCCGTCACGCTTGGTGCTCTCATCAGGCAGGGGAGAGATTTTAGGGCGCTGCGGTCCTGCCTAAGTCGTTGCGAAAGTTGGTAGTGAGACTTTTGTGCCTCGTGACTTTGTGGCAAAATTTATCACCTCAATTTCTCCTCCAGCAATCGCGTCGCGGTTTTTGGCTCGGCTTTTCCCTTGCTGGCTTTCATCATTTCGCCCATGAAAAAGCCGATAAGCCCTTTTTTGCCTTTTCGGTATTCGGCCACTTTTTCTGGGAAACGCGCCAGCACTTCGTCGGCTATTTTTTCCAAAAAATCGCCATCGGCATTTTGGAGCAGATTCATTTGGGTGGCCAAAAGGGTAGGGGAGTGTTCGGGTTTTTCCAATATTATCGGGAACAGCCGTTGATAAGCGGTGGAGGTGCTGACTTGCCCGCTTTCTATCAAATTCAGAAACTCGAGCCATGTCGCCGAGGGCACGGGGCACTCGTTCATGGGTGTTCCGGTCGAAGCAGACCACGGGAGCAATTTGTTGACAATCAGGTTGGCGATTTGTCGGGGTGGGATTGCTGGTTGTGGGTTGTTGCGGGTTGTGAGTTGCAGAAAATAGTCGGCGATTTCGCGTTCCTGCGTGAGTAGCGCCGCGTCGTGAGCGGGCAGGCCGTATTTTGTTTGAAATGATTGTTCCAACACCTGTGGCAAGGGCGGCATTTCGGATTCGATTTTTTCCAACATCACCGCTGAAACCACGACGGGCGGCAAGTCGGGTTCGGGAAAATAGCGGTAATCGTGTGCTTCCTCTTTTTCGCGGAGCGAGTAGGTGGTGCCGGATGCCGCATCAAAACCACGAGTTTCTTGCTCCACTTTTCCGCCCGATTCGAGGATGCCGATTTGTCTTTTCACCTCAAATTCGATGGCGCGGCGGGCAAATCGCATGGAGTTCACGTTTTTGATTTCGCATCGTTGGCCGAGCTTTTGCTCGCCCGACTTTCGCACCGACACGTTCACGTCGCAGCGCAAAGAGCCTTCTTCCATGTTCCCGTCGCTGATGCCGAGCCACCGCACGAGGCGGCGCATTTCGGACATGAAGGCCGCGACTTCCTCGGCGCTGCGCAGGTCTGGCTCGGTCACGATTTCGAGCAGGGGCACGCCCGCTCTATTGAGGTCAATGAGCGATTCGTGCGGCGCTTGTTCGTGCAGGCTTTTGCCCGCATCTTCTTCTAAGTGAATGTGATGCAAACGCACGGTGCGTCGTCCGCTGTCCACCGTGAGCTGCCCGCCAAGGCAAATGGGATTGTTCTGCTGGGTTGTTTGAAACCCCTTTGGCAGGTCGGCGTAGAAGTAGTTTTTTCGGTCGAACGTGCTGTGGCGGGCGATGTCGCAGCCGAGCGCGAGGCCAAGCCTGGCGGCGTATTCGATGGCCTTTTTGTTCAAGCGTGGCAGGGTGCCGGGGTGGGCGAGGCTGACGGCGCTGGTGTGCGTGTTAGGTGCGCCGCCGAACGAGGCGTCGTCGCCACAGAAAGCCTTGGAGCGGGTGGCGAGTTGGACGTGAATTTCGAGTCCGATGACGGTTTCGTACGACATTTTTTAAAAAATGAAAAACACAACGATGGAGCCTAAGATGAAAAGTACCACGAAGCCTGCCGTGTAGAGAACGCAGTATGTCAGCCACTTGGCGAGCGTCGTTAGCCAACCTTGACCGTAAAAACGCCACATGGCGAAATACATGGCCAACGCGGTGCCCACGACGAACACTCCAAGGGAGGCGTATGGGAGCAAGCCTTGCCAGATAGCTATGATGGCCAGCAACATGACCAACAGCGCGCCCGTGTGAAAATGCAGCAAGAAGATAAAATGCTCCACATAATAGCGTTTTTGCCTCAAGTAGAGCAGGCTCAACAGGCCCGCCATGACCGCCACTAGCGATAGTAGCGTCCATGTCAGACTGCCGATGATGGAGTGCGCCAACGTGTTGGGGTCGCGCAGACTTTTGATGCCCTGCCTGACGGCAACCTGGTCGAATCGTCCTGTTATTTGGTACCGCTGCATGATTTCATCGGGTGTGTAGCGCCCCACATCAAGGGCGGAGATGCGAATCTCACGGTTCACCAAGCCTATGGTGATTGTGTCAACGTCCAATGGCAGGGTATCGGAAAGGCCAACACCAAGTTTTGCCAGATACTTGCTTTGGTAAGATTTGAGCAGACTATCCATGCACTGTTCCGCTTCGGCGGTGCGCCAATCGGCGGGCAAGTGCCGATAGTCTTGTCTCAAATCCTCCAAGATGGCGCGGTATTCTATTCGCTGGAAAAAAGAACGGCTATCAAGTCTCACCGTGTCGCCTCGTGCGTTCACGGCAAGGGTACTGGTGTTGAAGAGATTGTTGGACTTTCGGGCTTGGGCATCTTTCAGCGCCCAATTGAGCATGAGCAGAAAGAAAAACATCGCCACGGCAAACAATCGGAAGGGATGCGGATAACGGGCTTGTTTGCCTTTGAAAAATTCCGACGTGACCATGCCCGGCACAAACAGTTGCCACGCGGTGCGCAAAAATTTGCCTTCCAAATGGAAAATCGTCCGCCCAAGCCGCGACAACAGCTCCCTCATGGTGTACTTGCCATCAGTGTCCTTTTGCCCGCAGTGGGCACAGAACTTGGCCTTGTATGGCAGCGGGTGGAAGCAATTGTGACAATACCTTTTCATGCAGGATTTATTTCAGCGCCAAATTACGCCCGATTTTTAACCCGCAAACAAACTCACCCTACCTTTGAGCGCCCAAAATGCCTGCCAACCAATCATACAACCGAACATAAGCCACTATCCATGCGTCAGCAAACCACTCCACACATTCTAATGGTGCGCCCGGCCAATTTCGCCTTCAACGAAGAAACCGCCGCCAACAATGCCTTTCAAAGCCGCGACGGCAAGCTCAGTGCCGAAGCCATGCGGCAAAACGCCATTCGAGAGTTTGATGAATTCGTGAGCAAATTGCGTGCGGCGGGCGTGGATGTCATTGTCGCCGACGATTCGGCCTCGCCTGCCAAGCCCGATGCGGTGTTTCCGAACAATTGGGTCACTTTCCATCAGGAAGGCTATGTCGTCACCTACCCCATGTTTGCGCCCACGCGACGGCGCGAGCGGCGCGAGGAAGTGATTGCGGAAATCCTGCAACGCGGTTTTTCCTCCAACCAGCGCATTCATCTCGAAAACGAGGAGGCCAATGACCGCTTCCTCGAAGGCACGGGCAGCATCATTTTCGACCACCCAAACCGACTCGCGTACGCCTGTCTCAGCCCGCGTACCGACGCGGACTTGCTCGAAAATCTTTGCCAGAAAATCGGGTATCGGAAAGTCGTGTTTCACGCACAGGACGCCAACGGGCAAGACATCTACCATACCAACGTGATGATGGCGCTGGGCGAAACTTTTGTGGTGATTTGCCTCGACTCGGTGCGCGACCCGCAGGAACGCCGTGCGCTGGAAGAAAAATTTGCCGCGACAAACAAAGAAATCGTGGACATCACGCTCGAACAAATGAACGCCTTCGCTGGGAATATGCTTCAAGTGCGCAACACCACTGGCGACACGATTCTCGTCATGTCCGAGCAGGCATATCGTTCGCTTTCGCCCTCGCAAATCAAAACCTTGGAGGCGCATACCAGACTGCTCCACAGCCCCATCGAGACCATTGAGACCTACGGCGGTGGCTCAGCGCGATGTATGATGGCAGAGGTGTTTTTGCCGCACACGGTTTGAAGGCTTTAGGGTTTGAGGTTTTTTTGCACTTCTGCCAATCCCAAACCCTTAAACCTTCAAACGGTGGCATTTCAAATTGTCGCAAGTAAATCAGAACGTTGTTTCGATATATGCCAGAACAGGGTTCCGGCGTACATAAGCGACAATTTGAAATGTCCCCCAAACCCAAAACCCTAAAACTTTCTCGTCCTCCCCTGTAACCTACCTTCCATCCATGCTGTCAGAGGCGGCATCAACAACGTTCAGAACCACCTTTCCTCACAACTAAAAAAATACAGAATATGGAAGAAGGTAAAATGGCCATCATGTTCCTCTTTGGCGTCGTGCCAGTCAGCACGTTTCTCATGATTTGGGGTATGCGCTATCTTGAAAACAAGGAAAACATGGCGATGATAGAGCGGGGGATGGACCCCAAAGCCAACAAAGAGCAGGAGCAGCGTCGTCTGAATCCCTCCAAGACCTTGAAAGACAGTCTTTTGTTTATCGGGGCAGGTCTTGGGTTGCTTCTGGCGATTGTGCTGTCCAAAGCACTCAGCATCAGTGGCCCCGGCCTCTACTTTGCGCTTATCGCCATTTTTGGCGGTCTTGGCATGTTGGGCGCTTATCTCTATGAGCGCAACAACCCGCCGACGGAACCGGGACAATGAATACACGGTGAACGGCACACGAAGAAGCGATTAAGGGGGTGCGCTCGGAAGTTTGAGGGGGTTCAATTGGTTGACAGGCCAATTGAACCCCTTGTTTTTGGGGCAATAAGCTTGCCTATTCGACAAAAAAGCAGGCACCCAGCTTGCGTCGGGTGCCTGCAAAACCTCCGTGTTATTGCTCTGCTATGGTTATGCTAAACTTGTTTTACAACTTGATTTGCCAAGATTTGTCAGATGAGCATGATTGTCGCTTTCGATTTTGAACGGATTGTGCCTTCAACCATGCGAAAAATTGACGGCGAGGCTCATAGTGTTTTATGAAGTCGTTGCGTGTCGCGTTGCGCGAGAAGTGAATTTGCTTCGTTTGGCGCTGATGATGACCTCGGGCAACTTTTGCTCGGTCGTGTCCGGCTCGGCGCTCGGTGCTTTTATCTCAACGGCTGGCAATGTTTGCTGCATGATAACTGACTGATTTTTATCGAGATAGTCAAGCACCAAAAAGAACGTGGCGACCGAAAAAATGATGGAGATGGCGATGCTTTTCATGGCTTCGAATGCTTTTTATCAAGTGATGCCACAAAACTATCCTCCATTGCCCGCGAAACGCCAACGCAATGACGTGAACACTGCCCTATATGCGACGAACTGGCAAAAACGCGCAGTGAGCCAGCATATTCTGACAGAACTCGCTATTGAAAAACACTAACGGAAAGATGATTTGGTAAGAATGCAAGGTGCTTTGGAGTTGTTTTCAAAAAGTTGCTCAATAGACTTGCAAGGCGGGGGCAAGGTTGCAGTTGGTGATTGTTTTTTTTCTGGAATATCAACGAACGCGACACCTCGGCCTGCGAACGACATTTTGGGCGGCTCCAATACTTGGGGCTGCGAATCCTTTGCCGCGTCACCCCCTTGCCCCCTGCGCCATTGATTTTTCCATTTTAAAATTAAAAAAATCCACGCCGCGTAGAGTCTTGCGTTGCTCGCCAGTCACATGAAAACCTTGTTTTTCAAAAAATCCCCTTGCGGTGATGCTCGCCTCGGCGCTAAGCACGGCGATGCCCTTTTTGCGAGCGACCCGCTCTACTTGTTTGAACAAAGCAGAGGCGATGCCTTTGTTCTGAAAATTTTTATGCACAAACAGGAAGTCAATCAGCCCTTCGGCAGTAAGACTGATGAACCCGACAATTTCTTTTTGACATTCCACCACAAAACAAAGCTGGCGGTCGAGCTGTGCCCAAGCCTCTCGGTCTGGCTCGACGGGAGCCCACGCCGTCAGCTGTTCAGGGGCATAGTCACGGGCATTGATGGTGTGCACCGTGTCGAAAAAGAGTTGCTGCAGATGTCTTTTGTCGTCGTGCCGATATGCTCTAAGGAACATGGGTTTACCGAAAATTAACTTCGGCACAAAGGAACGTTTACCTGTGTTACCGGATGTTTAAATTATCGTTACGTTTTGCCGCTCTTGCCCCAAAGCCGAAATCAAACGCACCCATTTCCCTTGATGTTGGTCGAAGCCCTTGTGAACAAAATCCTAAATTTTTACCCGCTGCGTCCAAAAAGATAATTTTGCCCTCGTTTTTTAAAGCCAATAGTTTTTTTGAAATACTTATGTCCTTGCTCGGAACGCTGATACGCAGAGGCGCGCAATTAGGCTCTTTGGCCGAACGCCCGCGCCTTTCTCCCCATGACCTTCAGTACAATCAACTGCTGACGCTGTTGCAAAAAGCCAAACGCACAGCCTTTGGGCGCTATCACGGGTTTCACGAAGCACTCCTCTCGCCCGACCCTCCCAAGGCGTTCGTCCGGCAGGTGCCCGCCACTGATTATCAAGGCATCTACGACCGCTGGTGGCACAAGGCGCATCTGGAAGACCAGCCCGATGTCTGCTGGCCGGGCGTGATTCCTTACTACGCCCTGTCGAGCGGAACAAGCCAGTCGTCCACCAAGTATATCCCCGTCACCGAGGATATGCTCCGCGACATGAAGCGTGGCTCGCGGCGGCTTTTTTTCGACATCACGAAATTTGGCCTTTCCTCCCGCCAGTTCACCAAACAGATGCTTATGGTCGGCTCTTGCACCATGCCCAAGCGGGAAGGCCTGCACTGGACGGGCGACTTGAGCGGCATCATCGGGCTGAACCGCCCGATATGGCTGGAGCGCTCGTATCGCCCGGGGCGCCACATCACGGATTTGCCCGAATGGAGCGAACGCATCGAGCGCATCGTGGCCGAAGCGCCCACATGGGATATCGGCTTTTCGGTGAGCAACCCCATGTGGTTGCAACTCATTTTGGAAAAAATAGTGGAGCGATACAAGCTTCGCAACATTCACGAACTGTGGCCCAATTACGAGGTGCTGGTACATGGTGGTGTCTTCTTCGAGCCATATCGCCCCACGCTGGAACAACTTTTTGGCCGTTCCATGCACTATGTGGATAGCTATATGGCTTCCGAAGGTTTTTTTGCATATCAAAATCGGCCCGACACCCGCGCCATGCGTATGCTGACGGATTGTGGGGTCTATTTTGAGTTTGTGCCTTTCAACGACGAGAATTTTGACGAGAACGGCGACCTGCGTTCCGCGTTCCCGCCCAGCCTCAGCCTTGAGGAGGTGAGCGAGGGAGCGCATTACGCGACGCTCATATCCACCAGCGCGGGCGCGTGGCGCTATTTGTTGGGCGACACGATTCAATTCACCAACCTTCGGCGTTGCGAGTTTCGGTTGACGGGCCGCACCAAGCAGTTCCTTTCGGTGTGCGGCGAGCATCTATCCATTGACAATTTGAACGCTGCCGTACACCGCGCCGATGAAATGCTGAACGCGGGTGTGCGCGAGTTTACGGTAGCGGGTGTACGGGAAGGCTCCTATTGGGCGCACCAGTGGTACGTCTCTGTGGAAAATCCGGCAGTCTCCCCCGAAGCATTTGCTCAGGTCGTTGATGCGGAGCTTCGCCGCCTCAACGACGACTACGCTGTCGAGCGTGATTATGTACTTAGAGACGTGCGCGTGCAATTGCTGCCCAATGAGATATTTTTGGAATGGCTCGGCAAGCGTGGTAAGTTCAATGGCCAAGCAAAAATCCCCCGTGTCATGAAGGGGGAGCAACTGGCGAATTTTATGACACACATAAATAATAAAGGTGTGGCCACTCGAATTGAAACGGCATGAAAAAACTCACCTTCCCCGATTTTGTCGCCAAATTTCCCCCCATCGCCATGCCCGTCACGCTTGGCGAGGATACCCACCATGCTTTTAGCACCGAAAACTCGCCCCTATCCGACGAGTTGATTGCCCAATTCATCCTCCCGACGGAGGCTACAACGCCCGACGATGAATTCACCGAGTATGTGCCCTGCTTCGCCATTGACGACACAAAAGATTTTGTCGCGCTGGTATGGTGGAAGGCTGAGCTGATGAATTACGAGTATGTGTTGGCCACCTTCAACATGAAGGGGCAGTTGATTGACCGCGAGGTAATCGCTTATACCCGGGTGGATGCTGGCAAAGTGTCTCGGGCTGTCGCCACCATTAGTGAAGGGTTGGAAATCAACATTGCCGCAGGTGCCTCATCGGAGGGCAGCGACGCTTACGACCCTGCTACTTCGCGGATGCTGGAGATGGAGATTTTGCCGACGGGAGAAATTGCGTGATGTTATGTATTGACTTACCCGATTGCATTGACATCTCTCAGGGACGTGCGGGCAACCACATTTTCACAATATTTTTTCCCTTTTGTGCGAGAAGTATTGGCCGAACAAGCCTATTTTTCTCTCTAAAAAATTCATTGTCAATGTTTTATGGCGAAAATAGAAAAGTTTTTCGTGTCGAAAAAAAAATCGCCTTTGGCATGATTTTTTCCGCTTCTACCAATACCTTTGCCATTGAATAATTCTTTTTAATCCTTTAATCCGTAAATCTCATGGAGAGAATATGGCGCGTAGGCGCATGAAAACCCGCCCTTTTTCATTCCCGGCTTTTCTCTTTCCTCTCCTCTTTTTTCCCATCCCGATTTTGCAGGTGCCCTTAGGGGGTATTCCTGTATTATTTATTTGTCACTGTGTTTAGCCGTGTGTTCCGACCGTATATCAAAAGCCGCCGTGAGTAGGCTTTGTGAATAAAACGTGTCGACTAGTTTAGTTCGGACTCAAGCAAATGACACTTAGTTGATAATTGGCACAGGTCGTCCCTGAATACCGGGATTGCTTATTGCATCTTATTTGGGCATAATCGTCTTTGTTTTTCAAAGCCTGAAATAAACTTTTAACATTAAAACAGTTTTTTTCTCATGACAAAGTTCTTTCCTAGTTTACGCAAATCGCTTGCGTGCGTGGTAGTCTTTGCATTGGCCGCTTTCTTTTTTGCTGAAAGCGCACATGCACAGGGAATCCCCAAACCCGCGGGCGAAAATTGGAAGCCTGAAAACGTGGCTGTTGCTGCACTCAATCAGCAGATTGTGGCGATGGACCAGCAGCTGCTCGGGCCGCCAAACGAACCACTGCTTTACAAGCGCAAATTCTATGGCATCATCGTCTTCAATCTGGAGCAAGGCCAATCAGTGTACAATGCTGTCAATGATTCTTACCTGAAGTTTGTTTCGCAAGGCAGCCATGGTGTCTCTGCATCGGGTCAGGTTGAAATCCCCAACCCACTTTCCGTCGCGGTGTGGCAAGGCTATTATCAGGAAGTGACTATTTTGCTACAGAATGACTAAGTCGCTCATTCTGAACGCTAATCAATCATCTTTCATCATTAAACAATAATTCTCATGATTAAGAAATTTACGCAAAGCATATCATCAAATGCTTCGCTATATGCCACCAAGTGGCTTTTGGTGCTTGGCCTGCCGTTTTTGGCTTGTCAAGTGGCCAATGCTCAATTGCCTTATGTGGCTACTGCTTGCGCCGACCCTTATGTGGTAGCGCAAGGGCAGGCAGGCACCACTCTTATTGGTACGGGCGACGACGTTCAGTTTACGGTCGCATTGCCATTCACATTTGCCTTTTATGGCATCAACTACACCCAAATCAGGGTCAGTACCAACGGCTTTATCGTATTCCAGCCGGGTACCGACCGCGGGTTGGGCAACGTCGCGCTTCCCACAGCAACTGCTGGTGCGGCACTGTATCCTTTCTGGGACGACCTCATCGCCAGCGCGGTGGCCGCGCCGCTTTCGGGTGTGTACCAACGTGTGGATGGCGTAGCCCCCAACCGTATTTTCACTATCGAATGGTTTGAAATTGGCCACTTTGCCGCTGTTGCGGGCCAACACATTACTTTCCAAACTCGCTTGTTTGAAAATGGCAACAGAATTCAATTCAAGTATCTGGACGTAGTGTTTGGTGGTTCTCAGTCAGGCTTCGACAATGGTCTGAGTGCCACTGTGGGTCTTGAGGGCGAATTGCCTGCTCCGCGCCCATTCACGCAAGTGGGCTTCAACTCAAACTTCTTGACCAACGGCCAGTGCATTGAATTTGTGCAGCCAGCGGCTTGTATCCCCATTGCTGGTCCGACTCAAAACGTAGGTACCACATTGGGCACTTGCGTAGGTTCGGCAACGGTTGCTATCCCGACTTTCAACCCTGCTGGCTGTGCCGACGGCACGTCGGTAGGCCTTCGTTATAGTGTGAATGGCGGTCCATTCATCGTCGTTCCGTTGCCAGCTGCTAACGTGACCATCACGGGCTTGCCAAAGGGCACCAATGTCATCACATGGCAGACGTTTGTCATCTCCAACAACGCGACCTCTGGCACGGCCACGCAAATTATCAACGTGGCTGACAACGAGCCACCAGTGATTGTGTGTCCCTCCAATGTCACAATCAATCTACCTCCCGGGGCTTGTACGGCACTGTTTAGCTACATTGTGCAAGCAACGGACAACTGCCCTGTGACTGCAGATGCCTCTGTTGCCAACCTAATCACCGCCGACCCCGGCTTTGGTCAGGCTGGTCACATGTTTACGGTGGAGAACCTTCAACCGTTCCCTATCACCATCAACAGCTTTGATTTCAATATCCGTCCAGGTTTGGCCTCCATCACGGTGGAGGTGTGGGCCACCACTACGGCTACCACCCACGTCGGTAACCAGACCAACCAAGCTGCATGGACGAAAATTGGTCCTAATCAGGTACTCAATGCTCCGTTCGTTCTGCTAAACCTCAGAAATGTTAGCGCAGCGCCAGGTATCGTGATTCCGGCCAACTCTTCGCGCGGTATTTATGTGACTTCCCAACAGTTCTTCGCGGGTGGCCCCTTGGTCGCTCAGATGGGACAGACTGGGTTCATTCAGGATGCCAATATTCGTATCAACAAGACAACGGGCAACTTGGTTAACTATCCATTTGGTACGCCCAACGTATTCCCGGACTTCATCTTTAGTGGCCGTGTCAACTACAGCTTCGCCGTTGACCCGCTTTCGCTGATTGCTGGCTTGCCTTCTGGCTCAGAGTTCCCGATTGGGACTACGACCAATATCTGGAAAGCAACTGACCTTGCTGGCAACATGAGCACATGCTCTTTCACGGTCACGGTGAACGAATTCCCGAACCCTATCACTTCGCTCGTTTGCAATGACTGGGTGAACGTGTCGCTGGATGCATCCTGCACCATGACACTCAATGCTGACCAAATCCTCGAAGGCGGTCCTTATGGCTGTTACAATGATTATATTGTTCAGTTGGACAAAGTACCGCCTTTCGGCAATGGCCCGTGGGTACCCGGCGTGTTGGGACCTCAAGACATCGGCAAAACCTACGCCGTGCGCGTGGTGGACCCCGAAACTGGCAACAGCTGCTGGGGCAACCTGCTCGTCGAAGACAAGTTGGCTCCAGTATTGGTTTGCACCAATAAAACGGTAGCATGCAACTCGGACTTGAATCCTGCCGCACCCTCCGTGCCCATTACTGCTTCGGGTAGCGCCAACTTTTCGATATTGGATGCCACCACCACCACCACTAACATCAATATCCCTGCAAGCGCAACTATCACGGATGTGAATGTGGTGTTCCGTACCAACCATACTTGGGTCGGTGACATCAGCGCCCGTTTGACTTCGCCTTCCGGAACGGTGGTTCAGTTATTCGACCGTCCGGGTGTGCCCGCGACGGCATTGGGCTGTGCCAATGATGGTATTGATGTCGTTTTTGATGACCAAGCTACACTTACTGCTGCTCAATTTGAAAACACTTGCAATGCTACACCTCCTGCTATCGGCCCGGGCACTTATCGCTCCATTGACCCGTTGGCAAACTTCAATGGTCAGAATGCAAGTGGTACTTGGGTGCTCACAGTAGTGGATGCTGTTGGTGGCGATGCTGGCCCAGTAAGCTTTGTTCAAATTAACATTGCTGGTGTTTCTCAAAGCCCCGGCTTCCCGAATAACTTGCAACTCAACGTGAACGTGTTCCCTGCTGGCGGCGGCAATTATGTTGTGCCTGCTGGGGCTGGTTCACCTGCTTTGGAGAACTGCTCCGATGTGACCTTGAGCTATCTCGACACAGAAGTGGCACAAGACTGCGCTTCTGGCTTGACGAAGAGAGTGAATCGCAAATGGACGGCTGTGGATGCTTCCGGCAACACAAAAACTTGCCTCCAAGTGATTAGCCTCCAGCGTCCTAATTTGAGCGACGTGGTGTTCCCGCCTGACTACGACGACGTTGATGCCCCGGCGCTTCCCTGTACTGCTGGCTACCCCACACCGCAGTACATCCAAGGCTTGGGCTTGCAAGGCTCCCCAACGGTGTTTGGTAGTTCTGATGGCTGCACCATCAACTGGACCTACATAGACACCCGCATAGACATCTGCGACGGCACTTACAAAGTCCTACGCGAATGGAAAGTGATTGACTGGTGCGTTGGTCAGTTCTTGCTGCACAACCAAATTATCAAGGTGCTCGACAAGACCGGCCCCGCCATCTCGTGCCCCGCCGACCTGACGGTCTCGACCGACCCGTTCTCGTGCTGCGCCATCGTGAACCTTCCCGACGTGATTATCCGCGACAACTGCTCGCGCATCAACAACATCGGCGGGATGATAATCGGCATAGACCCGTTCACGCTGGACACCATCGGGATGTTCCCCATCGGCGGCCAGCTGACCAACTTCCCGGGCAACAACCTGTGGGACCTCGACACGTTGGGCGCCTTTGGCCTGACGCCGTGCCTGCCCGCCGGCACGCACACGGTCATCTACCAGGCCGAGGACGACTGCGGCAACACCTCGACGTGCTCGTTCCGCCTGACGGTTCGCGACTACGTTCCGCCGGTGGCGGCCTGCACCGAGTTCACGGTGGTGAGCATCGGTGTTGACGACCCGTACGACTGCTACGGCCCCGGGGGCTTCCTGGGCGTGCCGCCCGCCCTGGGCGACTGCGAGTTTGGCGGCGTGACGTGGGTGAAGGCCTCGACGTTCGACCAAGGCTCGTACGACAACTGCAACAACATCAAGTTCACGATACAGCGGATGGCGCCGTACTCTGACTGCATCAACTCGCTGAACTCCATCAACGGCTTTTTGCCGTGCGACGACCAGTTCCCGGACTTCCCGAGCGAGTTCGAGCGCGCGGTGGCGGAACAGGACTCCATCAAGTTCTACTGCTGCGAGGTAGGCACGACGCAGACGGTGATACTGCGCGTGTACCAGTTGGACGCCTTCGGCAACTTCGCCATCGGCCCCGACGGCACTCCGATACACAACACCTGCATGATAGACGTGCTGGTTCAGGACAAAATCAAGCCCGTGTGCATCTCGCCGGCGAACGTGACGGTCTCGTGCGAGGCCTTCGACCCGAGCCTGTGGGCGTACGGCAAGCCGACGGTGCAGGACAACTGCTGCCTCGACGAGAACCGGGTGTACCAGGGCCAGTGCGGCCTTGAGCACTCGGCGAGCTACGCGCTGTTCGACACGCTGTGCAACCGGGGCACCATCACGCGGACGTTCCGCGTGTACGACTGCCACGGCCAGTCCACGCAGTGCACGCAGCGCATCGTGGTGACGTACGAGCAGGACTACTGGATACGGTTCCCCAACGACGTCATCGTGACGGTGTGCGACGGCACGGGCAACTACGGCGCGCCGACGTTCAACGGCGCCCAGGACTGCGAGCTGCTGGGCGTGTCGTTCGAGGATCAGGTGTTCACGGTGGTTCCGGACGCCTGCTTCAAGATAGAGCGGACGTGGACCATCATCAACTGGTGCACCTACAACCCGAACGCCAACTGCGTGACGGTTCCGAACCCGGAGCCGAACGCGACGGCGAACTCACCGCAGAACCTGACGGGCCCGACGGTGTCGCCGTGCGGCACGCCCGCCCCGTGGGCTCCGACGAACGTGGCCATCGCCCCCGGCCAGGCGCCGACGAACTTCTGCACGTTCTGGTCCGCGACGGCGAACTGCTACCGGTACAAGCAAATCATCAAGATAATAGACAACCAGAAGCCGACGGTTGACTGCCCGGCCTCCCCGGTGGAGTACTGCGACCTGTCGGCGAACGACCCGCTGCTGTGGAACCAGTCGTACTGGTGGGACGGCGTGTCGCACGACCTTTGCGAGGGCGACGCCCCGCTGAGCATCACGGCGACGGACGCCTGCTCCGGCGCGAACGTGAACATCACCTACCTGCTGTTCCTCGACTTGGACGGCGACGGCTCGATGGAGACGGTGGTGTCGAGCAACAACCCGCCGGCTCCCGGCACGGTGAACTACAACAACCTCGGCACGCCGAACTACTCTGGCGGCACGCCGCGGGTGTTCGACGGTCGCCCGGTTCCGGCCGCGCAGGTGTACCGCTGGGCGGTGCACTACACGACGAGCGGCACGTCCCGCACGGCTGCGGTGCAGTGGAAGACACAGGCGCAGCTGCCGACGCCGGCCAACCCGAACGGCACGTCCGGCGTGGTTCCGCAACTGCCCTACGGGACGCACAAAATCAAGTGGACCATCTCCGACGGCTGCGGCAACGAGGAGACTTGCGAGTACCACTTCGTGGTGAAGGACTGCAAGGCCCCGACGGTGGTGTGCCTGCACGGCCTGTCGGTGAACATCATGCCGACGAAGATGATAACGCTGTGGGCATCCGACTTTTTGCAGTACGGCGAGGACAACTGCACGCCGTCGAACCTGTTGAAGTACGGCATCCGCAAGGCTGGCCAGGGCACGGGCTTCCCGGTCGACGCGCAGGGCAACCCCATCACGTCGGTGACGTTCACCTGCGCGGAGCTGGGCCAGCAGCCGGTGGAACTGTGGGTGCAGGATTTGGCGGGCAACGCCGACTTCTGCCTGACGTACCTTGACGTGCAGGACAACGCGGGCAACTGCGGCAACAACAACATCAACGTGGCCGGCGCGCTGAAGACCGAGGACGCGCAAGGCCTCGAGGACGCGAACGTGAACCTGCAGAGCGGCGCGATGAGCCACTTCGCGATGACGGACGCCGACGGCAAGTACCAGTTCAACGGCCTGGTGGCGCAGAACGCGCCGTACACGGTGACGCCGACGAAGGACGACAACCCGCTCAACGGGGTCTCGACGTTCGACCTGGTGCTCATCTCGAAGCACATCCTGGGCCTCGAGCCGTTGAACAGCCCGTACAAGATGATAGCGGCGGACGCGAACAAGTCGAACTCCATCACGACGTTCGACATCGTGGAGCTGCGCAAGCTCATCCTCGGCATCTACACCGAGCTTCCGAACAACACCTCTTGGCGCTTCGTGGACAAGTCGTTCGCGTTCCCCAACCAGGCCAACCCGTTCCAGACGCAGTTCCCCGAAATCAAGACGGTGAGCGGCTCCGCGGTTGACCAGTTGAACGAGGACTTCGTGGCGGTGAAGGTTGGCGACGTGAACGGCACGGCGATACCGAGCTCGCTGCTGTCAGGCGACGACCGCACGGCCGGCACGCTGCTGTTCGACGTGGACGACCGCGAGTTGCGCGCGGGCGAGTTGGCGACGGTGACGTTCCGCGCCGCCGAGCGCGTGCAGGGCTGGCAGTTCACGCTGAACCTGTCGGGCCTCGAGGTCGCCTCCATCGAGGAGGGCGAGAAGGTGCGGGCGTCGAACTTCGGCGTGTTCGCCGACGCGCTGACCACTTCTGTTGACGGCGACGCGGCCGAGTTCTCGGTGACGTTCCGCGCCGTGAAGGCCGGCCGCTTGAGCGAGATGCTGGGCGTTTCGAGCCGCATCACGCGGGCGGAGGCCTACTCGCTGTCGAGCGACCGCATGGAGGTGGCGCTGCGCTTCAACGGCGCGGGCGGCGCGACCATCGCGGGTGTCGGCTTCGAGCTGTACCAGAACCAGCCCAACCCGTTCGTGAACAAGACGGTCATCGGCTTCCACCTGCCAGAGGCGGCGGATGCCACGCTGACGGTGTTCGACGAGAGCGGCCGCCTGCTGTTCGTGCAGAAAGGCTCGTTCGCCAAGGGTCACAACGCCATCGCCGTCGACCGCGCCCTGCTGGGCACCAGCGGCCTGATGTACTACAAACTGGAGACCTCCACCGACTCGGCAACCAAGAAAATGGTGCAGACGAAGTGAGTCTCTGACTGAGGCAAGAAGTGGGGGGGCAAGCGATTGCCTCCCCGCCTCTTCGCCTTGATAGAGAAAAAAGCATGAGGCGGTGGACGAGCCGACCGCCTGACGGATTGTCCGGGAAGCGATTTTCAAAGACACATACTTTAAAATCGGTTTTTGGGATGGCCTCTCTCCTAAAGTTGGAGGGGGGCTTTTTTTGTGGGAAAAAAGATGGATTAGAGAGGGTTGGGGTGTTTCAAATTATCGTAATTGTAGCCCGGAGATGTTCCGCTATACATTCCGCGACGATTTGCAGGGGGGGGAGGTGCACAAGGAGCCTAAGACGATAACAGTACTACCTCTGGTGGATGATGCTAATTTAAAAGGCCAAAAGAATGACTGATAAATTGCGCTACCTTCGCCACTGCTTTAAGCCAAATTCTTAACCATAACACGGCTGGCTGTTTGCTGGCAATGCTTTATGCGCGACGTTATTGATTTGATTGGAAGAATTTTTCTCGCCACGATTTTCATTTTTGAGGCGATTGATTCCATGCTTTATTTTGACAAAACAAAGCAGACAATGGCTGAAAATGGTATCAACTGGAGCCAAGATTTTTTACTGTACGGCGCTATTTTTTTGCTGGTAATGGGTGGATTGATGGTGTTGACGGGCTACCGCTCGACTCTTGGCGCTATTATGCTGCTCGTCTATTGGGTGCCTGTCACTTTTATTCTGCATGACTTTTGGAATGCCTCAAAGGCGGAGTTGAGAGAGGAGAGCATTTTGTTTATGAAGAATATCGCCATCATCGGTGGCCTACTGATGCTGGCGGGCAAGGGAAGTGGTAGATATAGCATCAAAAAGCTGTTGGCCACTACTCGTGTAAAGTGATTACATGACTTTTGCTCGTTTGATGAGGCGAGAAAAATAGGCTGGGAAAAAACGCTTAACATACACACCTAGCACTTCTTTCCCACCGAAATAGGCTTCTTCTTTGCCTCGCTCGATAGCTCGCAACACCTTGGCAGCCAACACTTCTGGAGCCATCCCTTTGTCCGTGGCCTCGTCCATTTTGTTTTGTTTGGAACCATCAGCGGTCAGGGCATTGATGCTGACATTGGTTCGGACAAAACCGGGGCAGATGAGCGTGACTTTGATGGGGGTGTCTGCAAGCTCGGCACGGAGGCTGTCGAAGAAACCATGTAGCGCGTGTTTGGAGGCTGCGTAGGAAGAGCGCATGGGAGAACCAAATTTGCCGGTCAGGCTGGTGATGGTGACTATGTGCCCAAGCCGGTGTGTCAACATATTGGGCAACAGGGCTTTGGTGAGCATGATAGTGCCGAAGTAGTTGATGTCCATTATTTTTTTGTCCACATCAAGCGCCGTGTCTTTTGCCAAAGACCGCTGCGATATACCCCCGTTGTTAATCAGGATGTCCACCTTGCCTACTTGTCGGACTACTTTTTCGACGATGCCCGAAATAGCATCATGTTGTGCCAAATCAAGTGGTACGACCATGATGGATGCGGCACCCGATTTGGCACATTCAGCCGCCACCCGATTGAGTTCCTTTTCATTGCGGGCAGAAATGATGAGGTGTGCGCTGTGCTCGGCAAAAGCAAGTGATAGAGCCTCCCCAATCCCAGAGGATGCGCCCGTGACCCACACACGTTTATTTTTGAAAAAGCTGGCCATGTGGTAGTGTAGTACTAATGTGAGAACGAGATGTTGACGGCATGGGGGGAGGCGTTTGCTCAGGGGTTTCTTTTTCGCTCGCAAAGATAGAAATGCCACAACATTCGCGTCCCTACGCTGCGCCATGGGCGCCAATGATGGGTGGCTGCTTCAAAGTCGTCGTGTTTGGGGCGTTTGGGGAGGCGGTTTAGCACGCGGAAGGCTTCTTGCATGGCGATGTCGCCTTTGGGCAAAATATCGGGGCGAAGCAGACATTCAGACAGGTAAATATCGGCGGTCCAGTCACCGATACCTTTTAAGCGTTTCATCTCTGCTCGGGCCTCGTCGTCGCGCAAAGTGGCGAGTAAATCAAAATCAAATGTTTGGGCTAAAACGGCTTCGGCAAGTGCGCGAGCATACATTGTTTTTTGACGACTAAATCCAATGTCGCGCAAGGCTGAATCGTCGAGCAGGAGAAATGCGTCGGGGGTGATGTCAACCAGTTTGTTTTTTAAACGTTGGAATGCGGCATTGGCAGAGGCGAGTGACACCTGTTGTTCCAAAATGATGTGAACCAAGGTGGAAAAACCCGGCTTCCGCGACCAAAGCGGCGGATATCCGTACTTTTCCAACACGAATGCCAGCGCCGCATCTCGTGCGGCCAGCCAGTGCGAAGCTTCTTTAAGGCTCGTTTCGTCAAGTTTGACTATCATTGCAAGCGACAAAAGAAACGCAGATTTCAAAAATTGTTTGAAAAAATACTCGAACCGTGAAAATTGTTACGCTTACCCTTAATCCGGCGCTCGATAAAAGTAGCAGCGTCGAGCGTCTTGTCCCTGAATCCAAACTGCGCTGCGGCCCGCTGCAGCTCGATGCGGGTGGTGGTGGCATCAATGTCTCCAAGGGCATCCACAAGCTCGGCGGGCGCAGCACGGCGGTGTTTCCTTCGGGCGGGGCCACCGGGCTTCGATTGCAGGCTATTTTGCAGGAAGCAGGTGTCGAGATGCGTGTACATGCCGTGCCGGGCGAGACGCGCGAGAATTTTTCGGTGACGGAGACTTCCACCAATCTTCAATATCGGTTCACCTTGCCCGGCCTTGACGTTGAGGAATCACAGGCGGACACGATGCTCAACATCGTCGCACAATTGCAACCTGATTACTTGGTGGCGAGTGGCAGCCTTCCGCCTGGGCTGCCTGTGACTTATTATGAGAAAGTGGCTGCGTTTGCGAAAAAAATCAACACTCGTTTTGTGCTCGACACTTCGGGGGCCGCTCTAAAGGCTGCTGCTGACGAGGGGCTGTATTTGTTGAAGCCCAATCTCGCCGAATTGAGCGCATTGGTTGGGGTGGAGAAGCTGGAAATGAATCAGGTGGACGACGCGGCGCTCGAAGTGATACAGCATGGCAGCTGCGAGGTGGTCGTAGTGTCGCTCGGGGCACAAGGTGCCTTGTTGGTCACTCGAGATGGCTTTGAGCACATCCCGGCACCGCCCGCGAGAAAACGGAGCACCGTGGGAGCGGGCGATAGCATGGTGGCTGGCATGGTGTGGGCGCTCAGCGAAGGCAAGACATTCCACGACATGGCGCAGATAGGCGTGGCTTGCGGCACAGCGGCCACTATGAATCCCGGCACGGAGCTGTTTCACAAGGCTGATGTGGAAAAATTGTTGGGTTGGATTAGGGAGTACGGCGAACGGTATCGTTTTCGTGATTTTTGAAATTAAAAGTTGCTTTCTAACTTTGCGCATCGAATCGGTTCCCGTCCTTGCCATTTTCCACCACCCAAAACTGCCCCATCTTCGACGTGAAGGGTTCAGTAGAACCCTCTGCGAAGCCTTGACGGAGCTAATACGCACTTCTTTTTTAAATCTTGATACCCCCGGAATCTTATGTATCGAATCCTCGAACACACTATGATCAACCTTGTACTCTTTGGCCCGCCCGGTTCTGGCAAGGGCACTCAAGCCCAAAAAATTATCGAGAAATACGGACTTGTCCATATTAGCACGGGCGATTTGTTTCGATATGAAATGAGTCACGACACCCCGCTCGGACAGCAAGCCAAGGCCTATATCGCCAAAGGCGAATTGGTGCCGGATTCCGTTACCATCGGAATGTTGCGCAACAAAGTAGAGGCGCACCCCGATGCAAAGGGCTTCATTTTTGATGGCTTCCCGCGCACGATTGCGCAAGCGGAGGCGCTTGATACGTTGCTTTTGGAGAAAGGCACCGCCGTCATGGCGCTCATCGCCTTGCAGGTGCACGACCAAGAAATCGTGAAACGCATCAAACTGCGCGGAGCCACGTCGGGTCGCACTGACGACTCGGACGAGGAGATTATTCGCAATCGTATCTCGGTCTATAAAAACGAGACCTCACCAGTGTTCGACTATTATGCTTCCAAGGGCAAAAGCCACAGCGTCAATGGGATAGGCAGCATTGACGAAATCTTCGGACGCTTGGTGGATGTGATTGACCAAACGGCCGTTGCCGCAAGAGCCTAAAAGTTTTGCGGGCGAATTGACCAAAACCCGCTACTTTTGGGCATCCCTCGACCCAATCGTTCACCCAACAGAATGAATATGGCGTTACCGACCAACCCTTTGCAAGCATTTTGGCAAAACCTGCCCGCGCCCCTGCAAAACCGCTATTATCTCACGCTGGTCATCTTTTTCTTCATCATGATTTTTCTCGATCGGCATAGCGTCTGGACGCAGTATCGCCTTTATCGCGCACAGCACCGCTTGGAGGCCGACAGGGCTTTTTATCAAGAAAAAATAAAGGAAGCAAAAGAAGAAGCCGACGATTTTGAGTTGACCAAAGAAAAATTTGCTCGCGAACACTATTACATGAAGCGCAGCAACGAAGATGTTTATATCATACAAGAAGCCAAATAACCTTTTGTCGCTAGCGACTTTAATAGAGTTGTTGCGGTGGAGGGGCCGTGATGAGGGGGAGGATGTGAAATATGGCACACCTCCACCTCAAACCACTCTGCTATCTCTTCGTATCGCTTTCGCGCCAAGCACTGCGCCTGCATATCCAGCCGCCGGTACGCCTGCAGGCCAAGAAAAAGATCTTCCAGCGTCCGCTGTTTCTCCTCGTGTTGGCCGTTGAGCCGCAGCAACTCGTATTCGGTAGCTAATGTTGCCTAATACCTGCCCATTTGGTGTGGGGTTTCGGAGCCCATTTCTAAGACATTATGCTTTGCATTGTCTTCATAAGATGTTCCAAGATATGGGCCGTCATTACCACAATCTGGGTCATACCATGTTGAATCGGCAGTCGCAGATTTATTTCTATCTCGCATCTCATGCCCACCATTTAGAAATGTTATGATGCTCGTGCAGGCAACCCATATCCTGCTTTTGAAAACTCGCAAGAGTTGCTGGTATCTTGGCCAATACCGTCGCCGACACAACCGCTCGAGTCACGGTCGTGCAGTATGAAATGTCTATTGAAGTTGTCTCGATATTGCCAATACTTGGCGGTCATGGCTTCAAACGGAGCAGAACAGTTGCCCTGCACGGCGAAACCCAAAGCGGCTATACCTCGTGCCGCCAAGTTTTCAGCATGGTTGGAAGGATGAGATCACGTTTACTAAACTTCAAAAGTTTAGTAAACGTTACCCTAGACGATGCTGAAAACTTGGCGGCGCGAGGTGTAGCGAGCCTTTTCATGTCCGCAAAATTTCTGACTTCTAAATCATTCGATTTTGTCATATAGTCAACGCAAAGTGGTTTTGAACGAACGGTGCTCGCAATCCTTTGAAAATCACACAAATCAATCAAGGAAATCTTCAAATCCTCTTTAATCTGGGTATAAATTTTCGCATAAAACGAATATTTATGCGCATAGGTAAAAATCTAATTCGCTATCGCTTCGCCAAAGGCTGGTCGCAGGAAGACCTCGCCCGCGAAGTGGGTATGTCGCAAAGCAACTACAGCAAAATCGAGTCGGACAGACAGGATTGCCTCGCAGGAGCAAATCGAGGCTTTTGCAAAGGCATTGGGAGTGGCTCCTGCCATGCTTATGGGTCTTGACAGCCCCATTTTTAACAGCGAAAATCAACAAGGCGGATATGCCAACAACTACCTTGTGCAGAACGGCGCGGAGGCTGTCGTCGCTGCTAAGGATGAGACCATTGAGGTGCTAAAAGGGCACCTTCAGGTATTGGAGGCGGATAACCAAGACCTTCGCGGGCAATTGCAGCGGTCGATGGAGAGGGTCTTAAAGCCATAGTGCGGTTCGTGTCTCCATCCTCATAAAGAGCACAGGCCAAACGGGCATCCCGTTTGGCCTGTGATTGTCTAGATGCTGCCCGATGGAAGCAGTCACCGCTCCACCACTATTTTTTTGCCGACCACATCGCTGCCAGCCAAAATTCTCAATTGGTACATTCCACTTGGCAAGTTGTTAAGGTCCAATGGAATATGCTGTTTCGTCACCTTGTCCACCGTCCACGCATGGAGCGTGCGGCCTGTCGCGTCGGTTAGCATGAGTTCCAGTTGTTGGGGTTGGGCAAAGGCGACCGCAAGGATAGCGCGTTCGTGGACGGGATTTGGAAACACTTCTGCGTAGAAGGCATCGTTGGCCTGATAGGTGCTGGTAGTTCCCGTCAAGTTATAGGTGAAAACCGCTTTGCAGCCATTGGCATCCGTCACCTCCAACCGATAGTCGCCTGCGGGGACGTTGATGAGGTCTTCCGTGCCGCTGGCAAACAGCGTGTTGTTTCTATACCATATAAAACTGTAAGCGCCCGTGCCGCCCGTTACTGTCACATGGATGGTGCCATTGCTCTGACCTTGAGTGGGTTGCACAATGTTTCCTTGCGCAATTTGAAGTGCCGGAGGTGCAAGGAGTGTGCGCGTGATGGTGGCGCTGCAGCCATTGGCATCCGTGACGGTGAGGGTGTATGGGCCTGCTGTCAGATTATTGAGGTTGGCTGTGGTTGCGTTGTTCGACCACTGATATTGGAACGGGGCTGTGCCTCCATCCACGTTTATGGAGATGGAGCCGTTTGCTTCTCCACTGCATTTGGGGTTTTGTGGGAATGCTGCGATAGCGATGGGGTCGGGCGCGGTAAGCGTTCGAGTGGTGGTGCCGGAACACCCGTTCACGTCGGTCACGGTGAGCAAATAAGTCCCCGATGCCAGATTGGTGATATTGGCTGTGGTCGCGTTGTTCGACCATTGATACTGATAGGGTTGTGTTCCGCCTGTGACTACTGTGGCGATGGCACCATTGGTTTGGCCAGAGCATAGTGGGTTCGTGACGGTAGGGGTGATAGTCACGGCAGCAGGGGCGCTCAAGTTTTGGCTAAGCGTGATGGTGCAGCCTGTCGCATCGGTGATTGTGACGGAATAGTTGCCAGCGACCAAGTTTGCAATGGAGGAAGTGGTGGCAGTATTGGACCACTTGAATAGATACGGAGCGGTGCCGCTGACCAATGAGGCGCTCAGTATCCCATCGGCATCGCCAAAACACTTGGGCTGCACTACTTCTATGGTGGCAGCCAGTGCACAGTTGCCTGATTGGCAGTCATCTACGATGCCAGTGACGCTTCGCTCGCAGCCATTGGCATCAGTGACTATGACAAGGAATGTATCGCCGCTGGGAAGCACTTCACCGTCTGTATTGGCTAAATAGGAATAGGGTTGCACGCCGCCATTCACCGTCACTTGCAATTCGGCAGTGCCCTGCCCGACGCAGTTTTCGTCCACCTCCAATGAAAGTGGCTGGAAATCGGGCGGGTTGGCGCCATTGATAATTTTCAGACAAACGTCGCCAGCGGCATTGGTGCGCGAGGCAATCTGGACGTAATACGTTTCTCCGGCCTCCAAACCTATGGCGGTCACAAACCCATCGCAGCGCCGAGGGTTGGAAGCGCAGAAGACCTGCGAAAGGTTGTTGCAAGTGCCTTTCCAGATGGCCAACGAATGTTCAAAATCGGCACCGCTGTTGAGGTGCACGGAGCCGGAAGGCGGCGCGGTGAAGGAGAACCAAATATCTCGCTGCACGGACTGGATGCAGGTCGGAAGGTAGCCCGAAGGGGTGGCGCTTTGGTTGTTGCCAACCGTGCATTGGCTGCCGAGGGAAATAGGGTTGGCTGTCAGGCAATTGTCGTTGGAAGGCGCATCTGCATCTTTTTTTATTAGTTGAGGGCAAAGACTGCCTTCAATAGTGGAAAAATTGCCTGCTATTTGAACCCAATAATTTTGCCCCACCGTCAAGGGCGGCAGTCGGAGCGAACGCCCATGATGATTGCTCGACAGTTCTTGCAAACTGTTGCATCCCCCTGTATAGAGCGTGATGATGTCAGAAAAAGACGCATTGCTTTGAATTTCCAAAATTTCATCGGCTGCGATGGCTTCGGCAGTGAATGTGTACCACAAATCGGCGCGGGCCAAACGGTTGAGCGACGGCAATGCCGACGACATCGTCGCATCGGAGTTGCTGGCTATGGTACAGTTGTGATTGGCCGTCAGCGGAATAGCGTCGGCACAGTTGTCGTTGGCGGGTGGATTGGGGGCGTTCCCTTGCGTTATTTCGACACAAAGCTCGCCACGAGGTGCCCCAAAGTCGCTCTCCACGCCACTGACCCGAATAAAGTATTGCGTGCCGGATTGCGCCTGAAAATAAGTTGTTTCACCTCCAAAACCGTGCTCGTCGCGATTGCCGCACACAATCAATTGGGGGCTGGCGCACCCACCAGAGAACACATCCACCACGTCGTTGAAAGCTGCACGGGTGGTTATTTTTGCTGACCCCGTGAAGTCAGCCTGCCACATGTACCACAAGCTGGCAACGCTTCTATTCCAACAATTGACGAGCGGGCCGTCAAAGGTGGCCGAGATGTTGTTCTCCAATGTGCAGGGGGCGCCAGTCGTCAGCTGTACAGCCTTGCTGCACAAGTCATGCGAAACGCCGGAGCCAGTCACTTTCACATTGTCAATACCGCCCCACCAACCCCAGTCTTTGCCATCATCGTACTCGAACACAATACGCATCTGTTGAGCCCGATAAGGCGAAATATCATACGATTCATGGACGAAATTGGGGAAATAAGGGCCGCCCACGTCGCCATTGGTTTCTCGGATGAGAAATTCCTCGCCTGAGGCGTGTTGCACGAAAACCCTCATTTTTTCCTTGTAAAACCGAAGCATCCAATCATAGCTCAATTGAAAGTTGGAGAACGGAGTGCCATCAATCCAAGGAGTCATCAACCGCACAATGGAGGGTGCGGCATTGCCGCCATTGTTGTCATCGTCGAAAAAGGCGAAGCAAGTGCCGTTCATCGAATTGGAATTGCCCCCTTGCAAGGCGTTCGAGCCAGTCGGGATGAGGCCAAATCGCCAATCCTTGTTGCCCGTCACCATTTCAGTTGTCCAGCCAGTGGGTTTGGCGCATTCGTTGAACGACTCTCGCACCACATTGACGCCCGTGCCAGAACCAACCACCATGATGTTGTCCACGCCAGCCCACCACGCCACCGCATTCCCATCGCTGTAACGGATGATGAGCCGTGCCGTAGCGGATTGAGTCAACAAGGCTAGGTCAGCCTTGAGTTTGAAATGGTCGGCGATGTTGGAGCCATTCTTGCGAAATCTATCAAAGCGAGAGACGAGTTTTTCCGTCGTGCCATCTGTCACGAGCACCTCTAAATAATCATTCGTCCCATCCAAGTCTCGATAGTGGACATCCATGGTGAGCTCCACAGTCGTATGTTGTGAGGCATTGAAGGGGGGAGAAGTGAAGCTGAGGGTGTAGCCTTGAGTATTGCTGCCCAAGCCCCGGTCGTCAATGAAAAGGAAACAGGAGCCGTCAATACTTTGCCCAAGGGAGCTGTTGTTTTGCGAAATGCCGACCGACCACTTGGGGTTCTGGTTGCCGACAGAATTGACCTGCCAACCGGGCGGCAAGGTGCAATTGTTGAAGTTTTCAGAGAAAAGCGTCACCTGAGCGTTCAAGCTGGTGAGCGCAAATAGCAGAATAGGGAGGAGTATCCGCAGGCGCATGACAAGTTAGTTGTCGAAAATTAAAGTGAAGGTACACCTTTCCACATTTCCCAGCAGAAAGATGTTTATGTTAAATGTTCTTTCGGGAAAATGTTTTGCGGGTTTGTAAGTTTAACAAGGGCAAGTGAACAAACTTTTTTAATCTTTGCTTTCTGAAAACGACCGTAAAGCATCGTCCTATGCCTGCCTCCCACACGGATTCTGCAAAATCCAACTCAACACTTCCTCCCGTGTTCGACCCGCTCGCGCCGTACGTCCCATCGGCCTCCAAGCCGTGGAACGCACGCCGGGTAGCGCACCTATACCGCCGGCTCGGTTTGGGGGCCACACACACCCAGATACAACAAGGCCTTCAAATTTCGCCCTCCGCGCTGGTGGACCAGTTGCTCGACAACGCCGCGGGCTTGGGCCCGCCCACGCCAACCAACTGGGCGAACTGGAATGCCAACCAATACGGCAACGACCTGCCGCTCGTCATATCGCACCAGCGAGAGCTGAAGCGCCGCTGGCTGCTTGACATGCTCAACGAAGGGGTGCGTTCCAAAATGGCCTTCTTCTGGCACGACCATTTCGTGGTACAACTCTCCGGTCACATGTGCAACGCATGGCTGTGGGACTACTACAATCTCCTACACAAACACGCGCTGGGCAATTTTAAAAATTTTGCCCTCGACATCGGCAAAAGCCCCGGTATGCTGCACTACTTGAACGGCAACCTGAACGTGGCGGGGCAACCTAACGAGAATTATGCCCGCGAACTCATGGAACTGTTCACCATGGGCGAAAGCAATGGATACACCCAAGCCGATATCGTGGGCATGGCCCGCGCACTCACTGGCTGGACCTCCGACGACGATGATTGCGACCCATCGTGGTTCAATGCCTCCAAACACGACAACGGGCAAAAAACGATATTCGGCCAAACCTCCAACTACAGCTTCGAGGCCGCCCACGACCTGATATTCACCGTTCGCTCAGAGCAAGTGTCTCATTATATCCCGGAAAAAATCTACAAGTGGTATGTGTATCAACACGCCGACTCTGTGGTGGTTGATGGGTTGGCAAACACATTCAAAAGCGCCAATTGGGAATTGCTGCCCATGCTCAAACGCCTCTTCAAGAGCGAGCACTTCTTCGAAGAGCAATTTATTTGTGCAAAAATCAAAAGCCCGTTGGAGGCATTTGCCTCACTGATGAAAATGGTGGGAGCCACCTATCCGGCCCAAATCACCGACCACTGGCTCAACGAGGTAAACTATTATGCTTACATACTCCACCAAGAACTCTTTGAACCGCCCAACGTGGCAGGCTGGAAAGAGCATCGCAATTGGATTAACGAAAGCACCCTCTCCCTGCGCTGGAAATATGCGGCGGCCATAGTCAACTCCATTGGCCAGAATTATGACATTCACAGCAACCTCCGAGCCATGGCGCTTGACCTCACCAATGGCAGCAACGACCCCAGCGTGATTGTGCCTGCCCTCATAGATTTCTTTCTGGGGCAGAGCCTGCAACCCATTCACCTTCAAGCTGCAATTGGCTACTTCAAGGCTGGCATCCCCGAAAATTATTTCCTCGATGGCTCTTGGAACCTCTATTGGGATGAGGCGCCCGAGCAAATCCTCAACTTGTTGCTCTACTTGACCAAACTCCCAGAGTACCAGCTGACTTAATCATTTCAAATCAACCATTTATCGCAATGTGCGAACAACATAAAAAACGCCTCGGCGCAGCCCTTGAACACGGGGAAGCCCACACCAACGACCATCGCAAATGGTCGCGCCGCGATTTCCTCACCGCTACGGGCCTTTTTGGAGCTGGCAGTTTTCTGTTGGGTAATTTGCCCGTCAAAACCTTCCAGCCCACGCCTTTGATGGCTGCCCTGTCTGCCGCAGGAGGCAATGACCGAATGCTTGTCCTCATTCGGCTTGATGGCGGAAACGACGGTTTGAACACCGTCATTCAGCGCGGCAATTCGCAGTACTACAATATCCGCCCGAACATCGGCATCAAGGAAAACAATATGTGGGCGCTCAGCCCTCAATATGGCATGCCCCTTTCTACCAATGCCCTGCAGCCCATGTGGAACAATGGTATGATGAAAGTAATCTTCAATGTCGGCTACCCGCAACCCAACCTGAGCCATTTCCGCTCCTACGACATCGTCGCGTCAGCAAGCGATGCCGATACCGTTTGGGAAACTGGCTGGCTGGGGCGCTTTCTCGACACGGAATATGCCGCCTTTGTCGAATCGCCGCCCATCGTGCCTCCCGCTTTGCAAATTGGTTTGCAAAATGACCTTGTGTTTCGGTCAGACCAAGCCAATATGTCGCTGGCCATCAGCAGCCCTCAGGAATTTTATCAAATCGCACAGAGCGGCCAACTTTACGAGACCGCCTCATTGGGCAACTCGCTTCGAGAAATCGAATTGGCCTTCATCCGAAATGCAGCCAACTCGGCCTTCCGTTACTCCGGCACAATACAGCAGGCATATTCGAAGGGCAAAAACGATGTGGCCTATCCAAATTCCGACGACAATCCCTTGGCCGAACAACTTGCCATTGTCGCACGACTCATCAAGGGGAATCTCGGAACCAAGATTTATATGGTGGAACTCAGTGGGTTCGACACACACGCCACCCAATACAACACCCACCTGCAATTGCTCAATCAGGTCGCAGTCGCCGTCAAAACATTCTTTGACGACCTCTCGCATGGGAACAGTGGGCTGGAGCAAAAAGTACTGGGCATGACATTCTCGGAATTTGGCCGCACCATCTTTGAAAATGGTTCGGGCGGCACCGACCATGGGTGGGGCACCCATTCGCTTTTGTTCGGTGGTGGCTTGGGCAATGGCTTCATGGGGCAATATCAAGACTTGAGCAACCCAGACCCATACTCCGACCCAGAGTTCAGCGTGGATTTCCGCTCTATTTATGCCACTATTCTGCAAGATTGGTTTGGCAACACACCCGAATTGGTCAACTTCGTAATGGGGCAACAACCATTCCCCATACTGAATGGCCTTGTGCCAGCGGCCACGCCTTCGCTCGGCGACAACGACAGATGCGCTCTGCTGGGACACAACCCCCACAAGACCATCGCTGGCACGCTGGAAATCAAGTACGCCATCATGAAAGAAGGGCCGCTGCGCCTACAAATTTTGGACAAAGCAGGCAACGTGCTCCGCACGCTGGTGGATGAATACAAAACACCGGGCAGTTACATTTTCAATTTTAAAGCAAGCGATTGGTTTTTGCCTCCCGGCGCATACCAGTATCGGTTGCAGTCGGGAGGACAGGCGTTCCAGCGTGAAATCCGATTCTGAAAAAACTATTTCACCACGTCATCTTTATCTTCCACAAACATCACGGATACCGCAGCACAAATTAGTAGCACACCCGCCATCACCAAGGCGTAAATAGCTTGATTGCCAAAGAGATATTTGACGATGGGGCGATTGGCCACCCCGCTGATGATTTGTGGAATCGTGATGAAAAAATTAAAAATGCCCATGTAAACGCCCATTTTGTGAGCAGGCAGCGCTCCCGCCAGCATAGCGTAGGGCATTGCTAGAATGCTTGCCCATGCGATGCCTACCCCCACCATCGAGAATAGGAGGAAGGACGGGGAATTTGCAAAATACATCGAAATCAGACCAAGCCCCCCGCACGCCAACGCAACAGCATGCGTTCTTTTGCGACCGATGCGCTTGGCCACAAGTGGCAATGTCAGCGCAATGACAGCAGAGACGGCGTTATAGACCCCAAAAATCACCCCCGTCCAGTTTTGAGCGTCGCTGTACAGTTGGGATTTAGTATCGTTGATGGCAGCCCCATACACGTGGTGCGCTATCGCGGGCGTGGTGAACACCCACATGGAGAAAAGAGCAAACCACGAGAAAAATTGGGTAAGTCCCAGCTGGCGCATCGCTTTGGGCATGGCTGCCAAATCTTTGAATATCACCCCTAATCCCCCTTTTTCAGGCTCCGATGTTTCTTCGCCCGAGTAACGCGCCTGCTCTTCCGGCGGATACTCTTTCGTCGTGAACACCGTCCAGAGTATCGCACCGAGAAAAATCATCGCGCCAATGTAGAACGACCATTTCACGTTGTCCGGCACCAAACCCTCCGGGGCGGTGTCTGTCACCCCCGCCCTGTTTGCCAAAAACCACGGTAGCCAAGATCCAAGCACCGCGCCAATGCCAATCAACGCCGTTTGCACTGAAAAGCCGAGTGTGCGTTGTTCAGAAGGTAGTTTGTCGGCCACTAAGGCTCGGAATGGTTCCATAGCCACATTGAAAGAAGCATCCATTATCATCAACATGCCAGCGCCCATGAGCACGGCGGGCAGTGCCGTGGTGAGCGCCCCCGCATTGGGCATGAGCATCATGCCAAAGCAGGCGGCGATGGCCCCCGCAAGGAAAAACGGCTTGCGCCGGCCCAAGCGGTTCCAAGTTCGGTCGGAATAGTGCCCGATGATAGGCTGCACAATCATGCCGACGATGGGAGCCACCAACCAAAAGTTGGGCAATTCGTGCACGTCAGCACCATATCTTTGAAGAATGCCGCTTGCATTGCCATTTTGCAGGGCAAACCCAGCCTGAATGCCAAGGAAGCCGAAACTCATGTTCCAGATGGCGCGGTTGGATAGTAGCGGTTTTTGTACGCCGCCGCTTTGGGTGTTTGTAGTGGAAGAAAAGGCCATGTTGAAGAATGGAGGTGTGTCTGTCAGTTTGAAATGCACCCGTTTGAAGAGAAGAAAATTTATGCCCTTGCACTGCTAACTTTTGAGCATGGCTAAAAGTGCAATCTGTTCAAAATCAGGGAAAGCAACCATGGCCATCTGGCAAATCCTAGCGAATCAGGGTATAAATTCTCATAACCGAGGGCAAAGATGAAAAAAAACGTAAACGCTGCGAAAAGCCCAAAAAAAAGAACCCAAAGTGGCTTTGCTCACTTCGGGTTCTTTTTTTAACGCCCCCCCTGTATTCTTCCTCTAGTATTCCGTATCATCGGCGATGTCATGTTCTTCATCGTCGCGGCGGCGGGTCACGATGATGTGGTCGTCCTCATCAGAGGTGCCATCGGCCATTTCATCATCATCTTCGCCTTCGCCGTCGAACTCATCATCTACCTCGACATCGGCAAAATCCTCACGCAACACACCTTCTTCGTCAAAATCTTCATCTTCCTTCACAATGCGTTTGGCTTCGAGGACGGTCATGCGAATGAGATAATAAGTGTCGTCCGTTTCAAATGGCAATGCGGAGACTTTTTTGCCTTCCTTGTCATTGTAGGAGACAAGGTGGTTGGCGTACCCGGTGGGGTACTTCATTTTTACGAGACGAACGATGTCTTCAGGGAGGGCATCGTAGTCTTTGACAACGCGTTTTTTACTCAATGTCTGGGTGTAATTTGGTTCTGATAATCAAGGCTATGCGGTGAAAGCCTAGTTTCTGCTTGCGGCAAATTTAAACGAATGGCATTTGAAACGGCAAAAATTTTTTTTGTCACAAATTTTTTTGCCGCATCGTTACGCTTGTTTTTCAGCGTTCCCTAATCTCTACAATCTCCACCCTCCTCTCTCGCGAAGCATCTGGGTGATATATCGAGTTTCGCTCATCGGCGAGGTCGTCGCTGATGTCGGAGCGAGCGGTAGTTTCGCCAAAGCTCACTTCGGTGATTTTCAACTGCCCCGACCGCAGATAAGGTGCAAAAGCACCATCCGAAAAAGCAGCAAAATGATTTTTCACGCTGCTGACTCGCCGTTTGCCCAGATTCAGGTTGTACTCGGTCCGTGCTCGGGGGCTGGTGTAGCCTTTTACCATGACCTCGATGGATTCTCCTTTTTGCAAACGGGCGAGCAACACATCGCAAAGCTGCCCCAAGCGGTCGTGTCCGCGTCGCACTTCGTTTTCAAAAAAAGCGTCAATCATGCTCTCCGCATCGTCAGCCCTCATAGGCGGGAGGCCCGCAGAAAAACGGTCGCGGTATTCACGTTGGCGTTCCAGATAGGATTGTACGGTTTCTTCGTAAGTCTTTTGTGTGGTGGTGCGTCGGGTGCGCTTGTCCGGCTCGTCATTGTCAAAATAGAGCGGCAAGCCCACAAAATCCTGTAATTGAGGCGCTTGGGGCAGTTGTGGCAGTGTTTCTGTTTCCACGGGTGGCGATTTGGCAGAGATGGTCGGCACGGAATCGGTGGCGGCCAAGTTGGGCGGTGTCACTGGTTTGGGCAATTTGAACGACCACAAGTCATTGCAACAAGCCTTGTTCGCCTCATCAAGATAGAGCGACCCCGGGCGATTACTGCTAAGATAACCGTGTTGTCCGTCCTCTTTTAGGAAAAAATACACATCGTTGTAACTCGTGTTCACGCCCGGCCCCGCATTTGTGGGTTTTGAGAAATCAGTTTTTTCTTTTTGCACCGAAAAAACGTCCCAGCCGCCCAAGCCTGGCCAACCTTCCGAACTGAAGTAAAGTTGTTGGGTTGGCGCAAAGAAGAAAGGCATCCCATCGTTTTCGGGCGTGTTCAACGCAGATGCGTTGAGTGGCTCTTGGAATCGAGGCAGCCGCGTGATGGTTTTGCCCGGCAAAGGCAAAGCGCAAGGGCAGAAAAAAACCGTATCAAGCGGCACATACCACAAATCGAGGTTGCCCTTGCCGCCGGGTCGGTCGCTTGCAAACCACAACACCGGGCCTTGATAGTACTCATCGTAGCCGATGTTGGGCTGGGTGGCGGTGTAGCCCGGCAAGTTGATGGGTTCGGGCAGACGAATGGCGGGTAGCCAACGATTGCGGCGGTCCACCACTGTGAGCCACAACTCGCAACGAATATCGTAAGCGTTCAGGTTCTTGCAGACACTGAACACCATATAGTGGCCATCCGGAGAAAAAGCCGTGTGCGCGATGTGTGCGGTGTCAGTAGTCGGGAATCCCCTGCCCGGTTCGCGGGCGCGGCCGCCCTTTGAGGAAATCATGACCCTCGTCAGTTTTGATTTGGGTTGGCTCCGGTCGCCTTTTTTGTCGAAACGATAGGAGGAAAAAAACAAGGTGTCGCCCATCACGACAGGCGCAAAATCGCTGTATGGGCTATTGATGCCCCTGCCCAAGTTTTTCACCTCCACTTGTTGGCTTTCGGCCATCATTACCTTGGCAGCGCGACACACCTCAATCTCGTCGAGGGCTTTTTCAAAAAATTCGGGCCCAGCTTTGATGGGTCTTTCTTTCAGGAATTTTTCAAAATAATCAATTGCCGCGTCATACTTGCCCTGACTTTTTTTGACCTCGCCCAAGCGAAAATTGAGCAGTGGGAAATCCTTGTTGGGGCGTTTGGAGACGGCGATTTTTTGGTACGACTTGTCGGCTTCGGCATAGGCAAAATACAAACGCGCACTTTCGGCATATTTCCATAAAACGGAAATATTGTCTTGGTCGCGCTTGAGAACGGTCGCATAGTGTTGCACCGCTGCGCCATAATCTTTTTTCTTGACGGCATCGTCGCCGGCGCGTTCGTAAGAGCGAAGTGACTGCCCAAAAATAGTGGGGAAAGAAAGGAAAAGACAGAAGATTGGGAGGAGAAGGCTGGATGTGGACTTCATAAAATATGGATTACGTTATCGGATTCGGGATTTTTTGATGGTCGGAGGTTTGAACGCACAATAAATGGGTTTCAGTCTGTGAGCATGACACGGCGGCAAAGAAATGACGAATTTTAACAAAATGAAATGATTCAAAAAATAGGACACGACTTGAAGGTTTTGACTGGCGGAACGGGCAAGGTGCGATACACAACGGCGATTTCGATGCCGCCGCGACCACGAGTGGCCACATCAAAATCGGAAATATTCAAATCGTAGCTCAGCCCCGCCGTCCAATTGAGCCAATCCACCTGAAAGGCAGGAATGATGGCGTCGCCTACGCGCGTGCCGAGCGTGAATTGTACCGCCACATCTTCCGATACCGCCCTGCGCACGCCTGCGCCTGCGAGTATTTCACGCGCTTTGCCCATTTGTTGGGTCGCGCCAAAGGCAACCACATCAGTGAATTCACCCGTTTGCAGGGCGCCATTGAACATCAATGCGAGGCGCATGGGCAACCGCTGGTCGGTGTCGTCGCGGAAATTGACCTTAGGCGCATTGAGGTGAAAGGCTCCTGCCCCGATGTCGAGGCGAGTGCGCGATTGTGCGGGTTCGTAGTGCCAGTTGAGGCCGGCCGATAGGGTAGGGGCGAAGCCAGAGCTTTTGCCAAAATCCTCGCCTGTTGGAAGGGAGGAGGAGAACTGGTCCCCTGCCCATTGGTTTTTGAAAGTCAGTTTGGAAATGTCGAAGGAGCGCTGGGCCACAGCCAATCCCACGCCTGCCGATAGGGCTTGCCGCTCGCCCAAAGCATGCGCCACGCTTGCCGTCGCGCCCACTTGTGTCCACGTCAGGCCTGCGTCGCCTGCCCCGTCGTGCTGAATTTGAAGACCGACAGAAAGAAGGTTTGCGTCGCGTTTAAGGGTTTTCCAGTCCACAGTGCCAGCAAAGGTTTGGTAAGAAACAGGCACACTTTTCCATTGGCTGCGGTAAGAAGCGGCTGCCCTGAGGTCGCCGCGAAAGATGCCAGTCAGTGCGGGGCTAAGGTGGAGCGGGTTGTGGTAGAATTGCGAGTAGTGCAGGTCTTGTCCGCGCAATACATTCATTGTCAGGGCACAAAAAAGCAGTAAAGTAAGTAGTCGAAGTGTAAGCATATTGGTGCTAAGAAGATGTTGCGGGTTGAAAGTACAACAGTTTTTGAAATTACTGCGACCTTTGGTGGGCAACGTGTTCACCAACTCGCTCCGCCCATGCAATTTGAAATATGCGCCGTCAACATCCAATCAGCCATCGCCGCCGAACGCGCCGGAGGACATCGCATCGAACTCTGTGTCGCACTCGACGTCGGCGGTCTCACACCTTCACACGGCCTCATTCGAGCCGCGGTGCATCAGCTCAATATCCCCGTCAATGTGCTTATCCGCCCGCGAGAAGGGCATTTCCACTATTCGGATTATGAATTGGACATCATGCTCGACGATATTCGATTTTGCCACGAAGCCGGGGTGCATGGTGTGGTCGTGGGCGCGCTGACTGCCGACCGGCAGCTGGATTTGCCCAAAATGGAGGCCATGAAAAAAATGGCTGGCGATATAGAGATTGTCTGCCATCGCGCTTTCGATTTCACAACCGCCCCTGCGACGGCCTTGGAACAGCTCATCTCCCTTGGCTTTCACCGGGTATTGAGCTCTGGCCAAGCGGCCTCTGCCTACGAGGGGCGTTTCATATTGCAACGCTTGGTGCAACAAGCAGCGGGGCGCATCATCATCATGCCGGGCGCTGGCATCACTGCCCAAAATATCAGGAGCATCGCAGAGACAACAGGGGCGCAGGAATTTCACTTCACCGGGAAAAAACGCATGAAGGGCGACACCGCGATACCGGGTTTGGAGGGAGACTACTGGGTGAGCGACGAGGAAGAGATTCGGCGCATTGTGGCACAACTGGAGTGAGCGGGTTCCGACTGTTCCAAAAATCCCGCACAGCCCGCCACGTTTTTTTTGACCTGTATTAAGTCGACGGCTTTGAGCATGATGGTGCTTTTAAATTGTCGTAAGTAAATCGGAACGCTGTTCCGATATTGCCGGAACAGCGTTCTAGCGTACAAGAGAGACAATTTGAAATGCGCCCGAGCATGATGGGGCTTTCGAGTTTTTCCTACATCCTAAAAAGGAGGTTTTGAAATGCCAACGGATTGAGCTGATACAAAGCCAGTCATAGAATATTCGAGCAAGATTTTTACCCGCCGCGAGAATACTGTGAATAACTTTTCCGCTCAACTGCCTCCTGTTTTTCCTTGAAAACAGAAATTTGCCGCCCCTAAAAAAACAACAACCAGCAACTACGATGTCCTACGCTCCCCGCATCGCCCCCCTCCTAAACATCTCCGCCCGCCGGGTGGAGGCCGTCATCGAACTGCTCGAAGGCGGTGCCACGATTCCCTTTATTGCTCGATACCGCAAAGAAGCAACTGGCGAACTCGACGAGGTGCAAATCGCCAACATCCAAGACACATGGAAAAAAATGCAGGAACTCGACAAACGCCGCGAGACCATCCTGCAAAGCATCGAAGAGCAGGGGAAACTGACACCCGAACTCCGAAGGGCTATCGAGGGAGCGGCGACCATGACCGAGTTGGAAGACCTATACCTGCCTTACCGCCCCAAGCGCAAAACCCGCGCATCCGTCGCCATCGAAAAAGGCCTGGAACCATTAGCGAAAAGAATTTTCGCACAAAAAGACAAAGAATTGGAAGCCATTGCTACTCAATACATTACTGAGCAAGTGCCGACGGTGGAAGAGGCGCTGCAAGGCGCGCGCGACATCATCGCCGAATGGGTGAGCGAGGACATAAAAGCCCGCGACAAGATGCGGCGGCATTTCGAGAGAGGCGCGGTCATCGCCTCCCGACTCGTGAAAGGCAAGGAAACAGAGGGGGCGAAATACCGCGACTACTTTGAGTGGAGCGAGCCGCTCAAATCCTGCCCCTCGCACCGCTTGCTCGCCATGCGTCGGGGCGAGGAAGAAGGTTTCTTGCGAGTCTCCATCGCGCCGGAGGAGGAACGCGCCGTGCAGAGCCTTGAAGAAATGTATGTGATTGGGTACGGCGAGTCGGCGGTACAGGTACGCACTGCCGTCAAGGACAGTTACAAACGGCTGTTGCAACCCTCTATCGAAACAGAATTTCGCAATTCGAGCAAGGAAAAAGCCGACACGGAGGCCATCCGCGTTTTTGCCGAAAACCTGCGCCAATTGCTTCTGTCGGCTCCGTTAGGGGAGAAACGAGTGTTGGGCATTGACCCCGGTTTCCGCACGGGCTGCAAGGTCGTTTGTCTCGACGCGAGCGGCAATCTGCTTCATAACTCGACCATTTACCCGCACGAGCCGCAGCGACAAGTATTTGAAAGCCAGTCAGAAATCGAGCATTTGATAGAAAAATTCGGCATCGAGGCCATCTCGGTCGGCAACGGTACTGCCGGGCGCGAGACGATGGATTTTTTGCGGAAAATCAAGTTCCAACACCCCGTCGAGGTCTTTCAGGTGAACGAGGCGGGGGCTTCCATTTATTCGGCTTCGGAAGTTGCCCGCGACGAATTTCCGACTCACGACGTGACGGTGCGCGGCGCAGTCAGCATCGGGCGACGATTGCTCGACCCGTTGGCGGAGTTGGTGAAAATTGACCCGAAAAGCATCGGGGTAGGGCAGTACCAGCACGATGTGCACCAGACCCAACTCAAAGAAAGCCTCGACCGCACGGTGGAAAGCTGCGTGAACGCCGTCGGCATCAACCTCAACACTGCAAGCAAACACCTACTCACCTACGTCTCCGGCCTCGGTCCCGTGCTGGCGCAAAACATCGTGAACTACCGGGCTGAAAACGGCGCGTTCAAAAAACGCAGCGACCTCAAAAAAGTCCCCCGCCTTGGCGACAAAGCCTTCGAACAATGCGCGGGGTTTCTCCGAATCCGCGAAGCCGCAAACCCTTTGGACAACACGGCTGTCCACCCAGAACGCTACGCGCTCGTGGAAGAAATGTCCGCCGACTTAGGCTGCAAAGTAACTGATTTAGTGCAGGATAAATCTCTGCGGGCGAAAATTGATTTGAAAAAATACGTTCGTGGCGACGTGGGTTTGCCAACGCTTCAAGACATCCTGAAAGAGCTCGAAAAACCCGGCCTCGACCCGCGCGGCGCGGCCAAACCCTTCGAGTTTGCCAATGTTCACTCGCTCGAAGACTTGCATCCCGGCATGGTGCTGCCCGGCATCGTGACCAACATCACCAACTTTGGCGCGTTCGTGGACATTGGCTTGAAAGACAGCGGTCTTGTCCATGTCTCGCAATTGGCCGACAAGTTTGTGCGCGACCCGATGGAGGTCGTTTCGCTCGGCCAGCAAGTGACGGTGCGCGTGGTGGAGGTAGATTTTGCGCGGAAACGGGTGGCGTTGAGCATGAAGGGGGTATAAGTCTGCGGGTGCGTGCAACGCGCCCGGCATCAAGTCGGAGCCTGCCCATCGTTATTTGAGCGCCGCCACGATGGCCGCAAAATCATCTGCTTTCAGCGATGCGCCGCCGATGAGTCCGCCGTCCACATCGGGCTGGGCAAAAAGTTCGGGCGCGTTTTGCGCGTTGCAAGAGCCGCCATAGAGAATGGTTGTGTCGTTGGCGATGGCTTTCCCATATTTTTTTGCCACCAACACCCGAATCGCATAATGCATCTCTTGCGCCTGTTCGCTCGTGGCCGTGCGACCCGTGCCGATGGCCCAGATGGGTTCGTAGGCGATGACCACTTTCCTGAAATCCTCTTCGCGGAGGTGAAACAGGCTGGCTTTCAACTGTTTGGCCACATAGCCGACGTGCGTGTCCACCTCCCGGATGTGAAGCGGCTCACCACAGCAAAAAATGGGGCGCATCCCCCGCGCCAGCACAATGTTGACTTTTTGTGCCAGCACGTCGTTTTTTTCCTTGAAGTATTGGCGACGTTCGGAGTGACCGATGATGACAAATTCAGCGCCCGCCGAAGCAACCATGTCCGCCGACACCTCGCCAGTAAAAGCGCCTTTCTCCTCGTGGTGACAATTTTGCGCCGCGAGGTGGAAGTGCTTTCTGACCTTCAGCATTTTGCCCACGTCGCGCAAGTGCGTGAGTGGTGGCGCCACCACCACCAAGCCTTTGGGCTTTTCTACTTTTTCGAGGATGTTTTTGGTCAATTCCAGCCCTTCATCGAGGGTCTTGTTCATTTTCCAGTTTCCGGCTACGATTTGCTGGCGCATTTTTTCGTTCGTTGTTCGGTAAAAGTTGTTCGTTTCGGAGAATCAATTTTTTGCGCCAAAAGTAGAAAAAACGACAAGGCACAGACTTCCTTTTTCAAAAAAACGCAGAACAAACAACGGACGGGAAGCAACGAGCCACGAACTTCCTACTTTTGCTCCGCAAATGGCCACCACTCAATACCAACGCATCATCTTCGGCCTGAAAATCAGGCAGTTCCGGCAGGAACGTGGCTGGAATTTTGAAGAGTTGAGCCGCCAGACGGGCATCTCGGTTTCGTACCTAAACGAAATCGAGAAGGGGAAAAAATATCCGCAACCCGAAAACCAGCGCCGTTTGGCGAAGGCGTTGGGTGTCACGCCCGCGTTTTTGACCTCATCGGAGTTGACCAAGCAATACGCACCGCTCAGCGACTTGCTCAAAAGCAATTTTCTCAACGAGCTTCCGCTCGACCTTTTTGGCATAGAGGTGCAGCAAGTGGTCGAAATCATCGCCCGTGCGCCCGACAGGGTGAACGCCTTCATCTCTGCATTGCTCGAAATTGCCCGCAACTATTCACTGCGCGACGAGAACTTTTTCTTCGCGGCATTGCGCGCATATCAAGAGTTGCGCAGCAACTATTTCGAGGAGATAGAAGGGGCTGCCGACGTGTTTGTTCAGAAATACAATTTGCCGGAAAACGGCGGGGTGCCTTCCTCGCTGTTGGCGGGGCTGCTGCGTGAGCAATTTGGCTATCAAATAGACGAGCGCGGGCTGGAGAAATATCCAGAGCTGCACAGCCTGCGCTCGGTGTTCAACCCGCACAAAAGGCGCTTGCTGCTCAATAGCCGCCTCAATGAGCGACAACGAGCATTTCAATTGGCCAAGGAATTGGGCTTCAATGTGCTCAACCTCAAAGAACGCCCCCTCGCGTCGAATTTCCTGCGGGTCAATTCTTTTGAGGAAACCCTGAACAACTACAAGGCGGCTTACTTCGCGGTGGCTATTTTGGTCAACCGCCGCGCTTTCGTGCGAGACATTGGCGATTTTTTTGCGAAAGAAAAATGGGACGGCGCGGCGCTTCTCGACATGATGGCGAAGTATCAAGCCAGCCCCGAAGTCTTGTTCCAACGATTCAATGTGCTTACCCACGATTTTTACCTCGACAAGGTGTTTTTCCTCCGCTTTATTCACGACCTCGACCGTGACATGTTTGACATTGATAAGGAACTGCACCTCAATCGCCGTCACCAACCTCATGCCTCCGGACTTAATGAGCACTATTGCCGTCGCTGGCTTTCAGTCACTTTGCTGCGCGATTTGCAACTGCAGCAGGCACAAGGGGGGGGAGGCTCGCGGTTTTTGAGCGGCGTGCAGCGAGCCGCCTTTCTCGACACGGGTGAGGAATACCTCTGCATCGCCGTCGCAAAACCCGGCTATCCGACAAAGGGCCGCAACGTGAGCGTCACCATCGGCGTGCTGCTAGATGACCACGCCAAGCAGACCATCCGATTCTGGAACGACCCTGCCATCTCCCGCGTCACCGTGAACGTCACTTGCGAGCGTTGCGCCTTGGCCGACTGTGCCGAACGCGCCGCGCCGCCCGTCACCGTCCAGAAACGGGAAGAGCGAAAACGAATGCAGGAATTGTTGAAAAAACTGACCGACAAATGATTATTGTTCAAGACAAACTCGTGTCTGACGACTTGGTGGAACAACAATTCGTCTGTAACCTAACCGCTTGCAAAGGTGCTTGCTGTTGGGAAGGCGACTATGGAGCGCCGTTGGAAGAGAGCGAGTTGCCTGTCTTGGAGACTATTTTTGAAAAAATAAAAGCATTTCTAAGCCCGGCAGGCATCACTGCCATTGAGGCGCAAGGCAAATACGTTCGGGTGCAGGAGACGGGAGAGTGGGCTACCTCCTTGGTGGACAATGGCCCTTGCGCTTACATGACGCTTGACGCGACGGGCATTGCCCAATGTGGAATAGAGCGGGCGTGGAAAGCGGGCATCATTGATTTTCAGAAGCCGATTTCTTGCCATCTGTACCCGGTGAGGGTTGCAAAGAACGTGGTGGCGGGATTCGAGGCGCTCAACTACGACGAGTGGCATATTTGTAGCGCCGCTTGCGAGTTGGGCCAAAAGGAGCAAGTGCTGGTGTATCAGTTTGTGAAGGATGCCATCGTACGCAAATACGGGCAAGCATTCTATGACGAGCTGGACGGCGCCGCGAAGTTTATGGCAGCCCAAGCCGAACAGACCTGACTCATTATCTCCACACCAACACGCGCAGCGACAAGCGGTCGCGCACCACCCGGCCGGTCACCCAATCGTACTTTGCGTTGGTCACGTTGTGCAGATTGTTGACGCAGTGCGAATAGACAAACTCTGGCTGCAATCGCCAGCTCTTCAATTTTATTTCCACCCCAAGCCCCACGTCCAAGCCGACCCTTTCGTTGAGAAGCCTTAGATTTTCAATATTTTGACGAGCAAAATTCCATCCCAGCCGAGCACCCAACAACAGCGAGCCATGCAAGGGTGCGTTTTTTTTTGTAGGGTTGGTCAGCACGAAATGCAAGGGCAACTCCGCGTCGGTGAACCGAAAATGCTGCAAGCCTTGCGGATGGAAATGAACCCCATTGCGCATAGTGGCGACCGACAAGGATGTTCGGATGGCCAAACCTTGTCTGAACCGCCACGAGCAAAAGGCACCTAGGCTCGCGCCGTGTGCCGGCCCCTTCGACTCTGCCCACATCCGGTCAGGCTCGCTATTGGGCAATGTCTCGATGCCGAGCAATTGGTGCTCATATCCTGCCATCATCCCCCAGAAAAACGACGATTCGTTTTCCTGTTGGGCATTCAATGAAAAAGCCAAGACGATAAGTGCCGTTAGCAATGAGATTTTTTCCATAAAATCGGGGGAAGTGTTGAAATTGCGCGGCTGATGATGATGACCTTGAACAACCGAAAAGACCCATCTCAATGACCAGCCATCATTCCATTTCGCTTTCCCCATTGGTGCTTATCCGGGTCGCAGGGTTGCCTTTGCGATGGCTCGAAACAATTTCTGCCGAATGGCCATCAGAAGAGGCGGCGGAAGATCAGGTGGCCGAGCGCGTGCGGGAGTGTTTCGACGCAGCCCTTGTCGCGCTTGGTGCTTCTCCCTTGCGCACGGCCATTTACAATGCGCGACGTGATTTTTTTGCAAAAAAGAAAATGCCAAGCGCGGCCTTTTTTCAACTGCTTCTCGAAAACCAGCACGAGCCAGCCATCGCTCAACTCCTTGAAAATCTGCTTCGTTGGGAAGAAAAAACGAAGGCGCTTGACACTTTCGACCAGCGATACGAACAGGTCGTGAAGGACAATTATCGCTTGATGCAGAAGGCAGCCAACGACGAAAACCTGCGCCGTGCCTTGCTTTTTGCCAGCCATGATTTGCTCCACTGTTTGCCAGAGTTTTCGCAATGCTCGCTCGACCGCTTGAATAAAAAGTCCCGACAGACGGCGCTTTCGCTCTATCAATATTTAACCCGCGCCGTGGTCAAAACCTCGCCCTTGAGCCGATTCACGACGGTGGCGCTTTGGCAACACGGCTCGCAAGCCGCAGTGACTTTTGGCAAATCACAGGCCACGCCCAATGTTGCGATGCTGCCGGCGCTCTACGAGATGTTGCTGCGCGAACCGGCTTTTTATGAGGCGCTCCAACTTACACTGAATCCAAGCATCGTTCGAGCGAACACGAACCCTCGCTGGACTTGGCTTTATTTTGATGGCGAACAGGAGTCTTTTCAAAAGTTGGAAGGCGACCCGATAGCAGGCCTTATCGTGGAATGGCTTTTGGAACAGGGCGGAAAAATGCTTTACTCGATTATTCTCTCACGATTGGAGGAAAAGGTGGATGCCGCGCGTGCTCAGGTGGCAGCAAGGGTTTTTGACCTGATAGATTATGGGCTCTTGGAGTGGGAGTTGCCCGAAAAAGGTTTGTCACCCGCATGGTGTGGCGCCCTCTACAACTTTCTCGGTTTTTTGCCCGCCCACACGCCTTTGCTCGTGGATGCCGCGGCGTTTTTGCAGTGGATGCGCGTGGCGGCCCGCACCCTGCCTCACCAGCCGCTGGAGGATGCGCGGGTCATGCAGCATGAGACACTTGAGATGGCGAGCGCTTTTTTTGAAAAACACGGCGGCTCGTTGCCAGCCATCCCACCCGAGCAAATTTTCTTCGAAGATGTGACTCAATCGGTGGAATCCAACGTCCCCTTGGAAACGATGGAAACATTCGCAAAAGACTTGGCAACCTGCTGGCAAGCAAACAAGGCATCAGCGATGCCGCCCTTCCGTGCGAGACTTGTCGCATTTGCCCAGCGCAATATGGCAGATGGGCAGCATCTAGGGTTCCTTGATTTTTGCGAACGTTTTTTTGCGTCTAACACAGCGACTTCGGAAAATAGAGCGGGGCGGTGCGCTCAGGATTTTGTGGGAAAGATGGGGGCGCTTTTGCAAGTCTTTCGCAACGAATCGGGTGGTTATTCCGCTGTCGTGAACGCGCTTTTTGCGGGGGGGGGCAAAATGTTCGCTCGCTGGTTGCATCTTTTCCCGGCGGAGGCCACATCGCAGTTGCAGCATTGGAACGTGGATGGGCCCCAAGGGACGGGCTTCGATGAAGAGGTGCTGACGGTGGCCTTCCCGTGGCAGGGGTGGTCGAACGCCAATTTTCAACCGGCTTTGTTTCACGATGCTCTTGCTGTTCCCGATGGGCGAACAAATCCGATGCGCGATGGTCGGATGGTGTTGCTTGGCAGTTTGGAGGTACGATGGAAGGCAGGTTGCCTGCAATTGATTGACCGTGAATCCAATAAGCCCATTGTTTTCTCTGACCTCGGCCTTGAGGCACCAAAAACCCGCCCGCCCGCCATGCAGGTGCTGTGGCACTTGGGGATGCCGCAAATATCGTTGGAACGGTTGCTGGCTCATCGTCGTTGGGCGGAAGGTGGGGCAGGTTGGCGCGTTGCGGAGCGGGTGGCGCATGGCTCTTTGTTTGTAGCGCGAAAAATGTGGAACATAGAAGACGTGCTATTGGAACGGTGGCGTTTTGAGCAGCGCGAGTCGCGTTTTTTTCGGCTGGTTCGGAAAGAACTGCCAGACATAGAAGTGCCTCAAAGATTCTTTGCCCGATTTTCACATGGGAAACCTCAATACTTTGATGTGAATAGTCCCTTGTCCATGCAGCTGTTTGCAAAAATGCTGCGCCAACAACGCGGGCCTTTGCTCGTGACCGAAATGTTGCCCACGCCTGAGCAATGCGTGGTGGAGCAAGATGGGTTGCGTGCCGCCGAATTTGTGGTTGAATTTCAGTAAAAATCGCCCCGAACCTCCACGTTCACGGATTACCACATTGCACTTATGAATACTGACGAGACCTATCAATTTCAATCTGTTTTGGAAGCCTCTGGCAACAACCTGTGGGGCTTTCATTTTGTCGTGCCCGATGCGGTGGCAGGTGCACTCATTCAGGGGGATGCCCGCCGTGTCGTGTGCGTGTTGAATGAAAAAATGGAGTATCAGTGCGCGTTGCTGCCTAAGGGAGATGGTTCTTTTTTGATAATGGTCAACAAAAAGACCCGCGATAAATTGGGGCTGCAACCCGGTTCGATGGTACGCGTCAGCCTTCGCAAAGACGAGAGTGAGTATGGTTTGCCCATGCCCGAGGAATTGGCGGAGGTGCTGGCGCAGGATGAGGAGGGCAGCCGCTTGTTTCATGCGCTCACTCCCGGCAAAATACGCACCCTCCTCTACATCGTTGGCCAAGTGAAAGCCTCGGAAAAGCGCATTGAGCGGGCGCTCATCATTGTGGCGCACTTAAAAAGCAACGGTGGGAAAATCAATTATCGGCAATTGAACGAAGACATGAAAGGGCGTTAAGTGGAAAAGGCTCGTGCTCCCAACCGATGGTTGGGAGCACGAGCCGTGTGGGCACAACGTTCTTTTACTGCTTGGGCAAAGGCGCTCCGACGGGGGTGCCACACACATGACCCGGTTGGCCGTGAGGCGGGTTGGTGCCCGGCTCGACGGTCACGTTCGCGGCGGGTTGCGGTGTGGGAGCAGGGGGGGGCGCGGACGCGGGCTGGGGGGTAGCTGCTGGTTTGGCAGCGGCCGAGCCGTCCAACGGAGACCCAACAGGCACTCCGCACACATGGCCCGGTTGGCCGTGTGGCGGGTTTGTCTTTGGCGCGGCACCGCTGCCGCCAGTAGCGGCGGGTGCGGGTTGTTGCGTCGCAACTGCCGAGCCGGGAGCGGACAAGGTGGGCATGTTGCTCTCTGGAAGTGCAATTTGTGCGGCGTCTTCGGTAGCGATAGCATTGCCTGTAGCGGCGGCATCAGCCGGAGGTGTTGTCTCTTGTTTGGGGGAGTCGTTTTTGCACGACGCAAACGCAAGGGTGATTGCGATGATGGCGGATACGATTCTGATGGTCATTTTAAAAAAATTGAAAGTGGTGAAAACAAGCCGCAAAGTTAGTGTGCGCCGATTCAGGATTTTTCAAAAAGTTAGACTGACATCGGCTCCACTTTCTCACTCTCCACGCCGTATTTTTTCATAAATTCTAGCACGGCTTTTTCCGTCACCTTGCCTTGTTTTTGCAAAAGGCGCACCGCCGCGAAGGCGATGTATTTGGGCGAAATCTCGAAGTAATCGCGCAGGTTCTCGCGGCTGTCGGAAAGGCCGAAGCCGTCTGTGCCGAGCGCGGTGAAATCCTGTGGCATCCAGGGGGCGAGCTGGCCTGCTGTGAGTTTAATCCAGTCGTTGGCGCTGACGAACACGCCATGTTCGCCTTTCAAAGCCTGCTGTATGTACGGCACTTTTTCTTCCTTGCCGGGGTGCAGCATATTCCAACGGTCGCAAGAGACTGCATCGCGGTAAAGTTCTGTCCACGAGGTGGCGCTCCACACGTCGGTGCTGACTCCTTCGCTTTCGAGGATTTCAGCTGCTTTGAGTACCTGCTCCATGATGACGCCTGAACCCAAGAGGTGTGCCTTTGCGCCGTCTTTTGCGGGTTTTTTATCGGATTTTTTGTAACGATAAAGCCCTCGTTTGATGCCTTCCTCGACCCCTTTTGGCATGGGCGGCATCAGGAGGTTTTCGTTGTATAGCGTGATATAGTAGATTTTATGCTCGTTCTCCACAAACATCCGCCGCAGGCCGTCGTGTATGATGACCGCTAGTTCGTAGGCAAATGCCGGGTCGTACGGAATGACGGAAGGAACCGTCTGGGCGATTAGCACCGAGTGGCCGTCTTCGTGCTGCAAACCCTCGCCATTGAGCGTGGTGCGGCCAGCGGTGGCGCCGAGCAAAAAGCCTTTGGCCATCATGTCGGCAGCCGCCCATACCATGTCGCCCACGCGCTGGAAGCCGAACATGGAGTAGTAGATGTAGAAAGGCACCATCGGCAACCCATGCAAGGAGTAGGCTGTGCCAGCAGCAGTGAAAGAGGCTGTCGCGCCGTCCTCGTTGATGCCTTCTTGGAGCACTTGCCCTGTTTTGGACTCTTTGTATTTGATGACCGAAATGCCGATTTCGAGCGGGGTGTAGAGTTGGCCTTTTTGATTCCAGATTTGTAAGGAATTGAACAGTGACTCCATGCCGAAGGTCTGTGCCTCGTCGGGCACGATTGGCACGATGTATTTGCCAACTTCCTGATTTCGAGCCAACTGAAGCATGATGTCCACCATTGCGCCAGTAGTGGAAAATGTTTTGCCAGAATCGCTGCCTTTCAGCTGTTTGTCAAAAAAATCGAGCGACGGCAGGTTGAATTTTTCAAAGGTTTCGGAGCGTTCCGGCAAAAAACCGCCTAATGCCTTGCGGCGTTCCAACAGGTATTTTGTCTCTGGCGCATTGGCATCTGGATACCAAAACTTGGCGGCCTTTGCTTCCTCGTCGGAGAGCGGGATGCCGTAGCGGTTTTTGGTCTCCACGCGGCTGTCGTCGCTGAGGTCTTTGGTTTGGTGCGCCTTGTTTTTGCCTTCGGCGGCTTTTCCCATGCCGTAGCCTTTGACGGTTTTGACGATGATGGCGACAGGCTTGTTGGATTTCACGGCGCGGTCGTAGGCTGCGTATATTTTTTCCGCATCGTGGCCGCCGCGCCGCATTTTGGCCAGCTGCTCGTCGGAGATGTCGGACAGCAGGGCACTAATCTGCTCGCTCAGTTCGTCACTGCCGATGAGCATTTTGCGCGTCAGTGCGCCGTCGTTGGCAGAAGCCATTTCCTGAAATTGGCCATCCACGAGGCGCTCAAAGCGCGTGAGCAAGATGCCTTCCTCGTCTTTTGCCAACAATTCATCCCAATCGCTGCTCCAAATCACTTTGATGACTTCCCATCCCGCGCCAAAGAAATGGCGCTCCACTTCTTGAATGACTTTTCCGTTGCCGCGCACGGGGCCATCGAGGCGTTGCAAATTGCAGTGAACCACAAATATCACGTTGTCCAGATGTTCGCGGCTGGCCAGGCCGATGGTTCCGTACACTTCGGGTTCGTCAATTTCGCCGTCGCCAATGAAATGCCATACTTTGCCGCCGTTTTGGGGTTTCAATCCTCTGTTTTCCAAGTATTTGTAAAAACGCGCCTGATAAAGCGCGGTCATGGGGCCAAGCCCCATGCTGACGGTGGGTGCTTGCCAAAATTGGGGCATACGGCGCGGGTGGGGATAACTCGACACGCCGCCAATTGTCTCTTGCCGGAAATCGGCAATCGCCTGCAAGGGCAAGCGGCCTTCCCACACGGCGCGGGCATAGATGCCGGGCGAAGCGTGGCCTTGAAACATGAAGAGGTCGCCGCCATAGTCTGCCGAGCGTTTGCGCAGGAAGTGGTGAAACAGCACCTCCGTCATGGTGGCGGAGGCCGCATAAGTGGCAATGTGACCTCCCAATGCAAGGTCTTTGTCCTGTGCTTGCAACACCATTGCTTGGGCATTCCAGCGGATGACGTTCTCGATGCGTTGTTCGAGCGCGAGGTCGCCGGGGTATGCGGGTTGGTCGTCGGGCGCAATTGTGTTGAGGTATGGTGTGTTCAAGGCAGGGCCGCCGTTGGCCACGCCCCTGCGGGCAATGAGGTGACGAAGGCGTTGAAAGAGCTCTTCCGTGCGGCCTTTGCCCTGATTTTCAAGGACTTCCTCGATGGCTTCGAGCCACTCTTCCTGTTCAAGTTTCCAGTCGTCAAGTTGTATATCTCCCATAGGTGTAGAGCGATGAGCAATGAGTGCGAATGAAAAAAATCTTGTGAAATGGTGTTTGGGTCGTGTTGATTAAGATGGGGCGAAAGTAGGTGTTTTTGCCAAAATAAGAAGGGCGAAACCAGTGATGGCATCGCCCCAGATGGGTGAAAAAGGTGTAAAAACTTAGGCAGGTCAGCGGACATTCAATTTTTGACAGGATTTACAAGATTTACAGGATATGATGAAGTGGCTTAGCCGCCAAAAATCCTGTAAATCTTGTAAATCCTGTAAATCCTGTCAAAAACCTATAAGCCTGTCAACCGAGTCCTCTGCGCTTGAAGGCTGACCAAGTTTTTACAAAAAGGTTATGCACTTTGTTTTCCAAGCCAGCATAGTTACACCTTCCACAATCTCAAAAACAACACTTCCAGTGCCAAAAACAGCAGGGCAAACATGACGCACCAGCGCCACAGCACGATGCCGCGTTCGCGCTCGTCCACCACTTGCCCAAAATTGGCTTCGGCGGTTTCCGCAATCAATTTTATGTTTTTAGGCAGGTTCTCCGCGAGTTTTTCATTGGTCAAATAGCGGAGGTCGCTTTCTTTTCTGTCATAATTGAACGCGAACACCGCAAGTGTGCTGTCGCCCCGCAGACGGAGCCGATACCAGCCGGCATCGCGCATCTGTGTGCCGGGGGTAAGCAGCACTTTAGAGCCGAGAATGCGTTGTTCGGGAATGAACTCTTCCGTAGTGGCTGGCGCGACATTTGGGTCGGATGTTGGGGTGTTTTCCGCTACTCTTTGCAGTTTGTATATGCTCTCGCCGCTTATGGAGACTTGGTGCTTCGATTCCAACACTTCGTCTTTGCCGATGGTGTAGGCGACTTGACGGCCTTTGGTGCCAGCAATCGCCATTTTGAACAGCATGGGCACGAAAATTTCTCCGTTGCGGACAAGGTCGTTCAGCTGTTCATTGAGCGGTGCGGCATTGAGGTAGAGCGCCCCTTCTCCTTGCGTGTATTTGGCTAGCATCGCGGAGCCATCGCGATAGGTCAAAATGTATTCGCCACGAGCGGGGGCGATTTTGAAATTGCCTTGCGTGATGGGCAGGCGCAGGTTGGAGCCTTTGTTCAGAAACACGTCTTTGAACACGAACTCTTCGGTGTTGATGTCGCTGGCTTGCCGGGGGGTGGGTTCGTATGCGCCGAGATTGCCAGCGTCGAAGTTTTGGAGAAAGGCATTGTACGAATTGAGGTCGGCAGTCTGGCTTGGAAATACCAACACATTGCCGCCGTTCTGAACAAAATTCTTCAATTCGTTGGCCAAACCTGACGACACGACACCCAGCTCGTTGAGCACGATGAGTTGGTAGTCGGAGAATTTGGAATAATCCAAGGCACCCGCGCTGACGTTGTTCAGTAGAAAGTATCGAGCGCCCAAAAAGGCGTTTTCCAGATACTTGTTGGGTTGCAAGCCGTTGATGGACAACACGTTGATTCGCTCGGCGACATGAAAGGCAAGATAGTAGTTGTCGTCGAATTGGATGGGGTAGTCCGTTACCGAGATTTTGGCCTCATGCCAGCCGGAGCGCAGGATGTTGAAACTCACTGTGTCAATTTTGCTGCCGCGCGCTGGGATATTGAGGGAACCGACGGGCTTCGACTGGCCGTCGTGCTGGAGGCTGAGCCGAAGTTCGGTCGCTTCACCTTCGCTGCGGTTGCTGAGTTTTACGAGCAGGTTCGCGGGTTGATTGAGGATTTGGACCGGGCTTTCAAACCACACACTATCCACCGACACGTTTCGCTCTTGCACTGCCCGCATGGGCACGAGATTGACCTCTATCAAAGTGTCGCGGAAATCGGCGACATCGGCGATGTTGGCTTGAAAGTCACTGACGACGTAGGCTGTTTTGTTTTCTTGTTTGCCAGAGTTGAGGCATTGTTGTTGGCGGATGAGCACTTTTGAAATATCGCGCGATGCCGGGCTGGTGCGGATTTCCTCGATTCGGTCAAGTGCGTCCTCTTTGCTGATGAGGCGTTGGTCGCGTCCTTCAAAGTCGTTGGTCAGCACCTGAAAGCGGTCTTCCACGCCGTATGCGTTCACGATGTCGCGGGCGCGTTGTTTGGCCAATTCGAGCAGTGGCGCGTTTTTCGACAAGGCATTCATGCTGAACGAGTTGTCCACATATACGCTCACTGCTCGCTCACCCTTTTTCACGCCTGCGGACAAGGGGATGAATGGCTGCGCAAAAGCCAACACCATCGCGGCAATGGCTAGGCAACGCATGAGCAGCACGAGCAGGTTGCGCAGTTTCTGGCGATTGCTTGTCTCTTCCTTCACCTCTTTCAAAAAACGGACATTGGTGAAATACACTCTCTTGAATCGCCGGAAATAGAAAAGGTGGATGATAATCGGAACGGCTAAAACGGCAAGGGCGGCGAGAAACGCGGGAAAAACGAATTGCATACTTAGTAGGTCGCGGACTTTCTGGTTGCGAGGTTGGTAAATACGTTTTTTTGATAGAATTGTTTTTGTGGGGGCAAAAATGAGGCAAGTCTAACTTATTTCCACGAGTTCATCGCCGGATTGCAGGAATTGTGGCGCGATTGGCAGAAAGTACAGGATGTTCAAAGCGGCGAGCGACGTACGTCAGTGGTGATTCGCTTCAGCAAATCCTCTTGTTTCATGTCCAAAAAAAAATTTCCACAAAAATAAAGCAAACGGCCAATCAATAAGGGCTTCGGCAACTTTGTCTTTCGCTGCACCCATCAGTTTGCGAGCCTTCTAAAAATTAACATTAAACGACTCACGGTTTTTTTTTCTTTGCAAAAAAATTCACATGAAAAATCTTTTCTCAATCGCTGTGGCGCTTCTGTTTATGCTTCTTTTCTTGCAGTGCAAGGAGGAAAAGCCCGTGTTCACAAACGTTTTGCTTGAATTCCCTTCTCTGCGCCCTTTGGCTGAAGTGTCAGTCGTTATGCTTGGTTGCCGTCAAGATAATTTGCACCCTGACTCCACCTGCAAAGACCTTGCATCACTTGGCACTGCGGTTACTGACGCGGATGGGAGATTTATGAGTGCCGAAGAGGTGCATCGGGTTTGGATGGAAGATGATGGTTATCTTGACATAAAACACATCAATCGGAATGACCCTGCTCAGACCATTTTTTATGCGGGCAAACCGGGTTGGGTGCGCGTAGTCTTCGAGCCGCTTGTGCCCAACGATTCTTATTTTCAGGCAAGTGTTTTCCTTTCTCAAAAAGTCCCGGTTGATGCCACAGACAAGGATAGCACTCGGTTGAGCCCGAGTCAGGCAGGCACGGCTACCTACACCTCGCAGGGAAAAGTCAATGGCCAGTTTGTGGCCGGAGTTCCAGTAATGGTTAGTCTTTATTTCCAAAAGAAAGATAAGCCTACGGAAACGACTGTGTTATATGTGCCTTGCTACGAGGGCGACACCAATGTGGTAAAGTTGTTTTATTGACTTTTGGAGTTTTTCCCAGACTACAGCTATTCTCGGTTTGTAAGAGGTGTCATCTTTTGAGGAACGAAAAAGGTGACACCTCGGCCTGTCCTTGAGGTGTCACCCCTCCATTCTTCCGGGATGACACCTCAGAGCCCGACAAAGCGAGAATCGCTGAAATCAGGGAGGGCAATCATGAGCATCTGACAAATTCTAACGAATCAAGGTATAAGTTTGCCTTACCTTTGTAAGTGTTTAAAAATACGGATGTCATGCCCCGATTAAAGAGGAGTTGAACCTAGTTGGCGAGGCAGGTTCAATTCCTCCTTAATCGGGGTATGCGTTTGGAAACAGCCCAATCCGACACCTTGAGACTTTTGAAAGAATTGATGGATTTGCCGATGTGCCGTCTTTCAATTTAACAAGCGGCACAACTTCCGTACCCCTCCAATTTTTCAGATAAAGAAATGCAAGCCTACCACGACCTCCTCCGACACATTCTCCAGCACGGCACCCGAAAATCCGACCGCACTGGCACTGGCACCATTTCGGTGTTCGGCTACCAGATACGGTTCAACCTTGCCGAAGGTTTCCCGCTCGTGACGACCAAAAAAGTGCATCTCAAAAGCGTCATCCACGAACTTCTGTGGTTTTTGCAAGGCGAAACCAATATTCGGTATTTGAAAGAAAACGGCGTGAGCATCTGGGACGAGTGGGCCGATGCCAACGGCGACCTTGGTCCAGTGTATGGAAAACAGTGGCGCTCATGGGCTGCTCCCGATGGCAGGACAATTGACCAGATTTCGGAAGTCGTGAACACGCTGAAAAAAAATCCCGACAGCCGACGCATCATCGTGTCGGCGTGGAATCCGGCGGACATTCCCGACATGGCGCTGGCACCGTGTCATTGCTTGTTTCAATTTTATGTAGCCGACGAAAAGTTGAGTTGCCAACTCTACCAACGCAGCGCCGACGTGTTTCTCGGCGTACCGTTCAACATCGCTTCCTACGCGCTTTTGACCCTGATGCTCGCCCAAGTTTGCGCCTTCGAACCGGGCGATTTTGTCTGGACGGGCGGCGACACGCACCTCTACGTCAACCATTTGGAGCAGGTTGACCTGCAACTATCCCGCGAGCCGCGCCCCCTGCCGACCATGCGGCTCAATCCCGCCACACGCGATATTTTTTCTTTCCGATACGAGGATTTCGAGTTGTTGAACTACGACCCGTGGCCGGCGATAAAGGCACCAGTGGCAGTGTGAGGGACATTGGGATTTTAGATGGACGTGAAAAGATTGAGAAAGAACATGGAAAATCAGCCAATCTCAATCCAATACGACCCTCCATGCCGCTCCACATCTTTCAAGTTGGGATGTTCCCAGAGTGGCTTCACCATGTCGCTCAAGGTCTCATCCTCGGAGATGAAGTAGTTAGGCAAAATGGTCTTGTATCGCTTTGGGTTGGCCAATATGAACATCGCCAAGCCATACTGTTCGGAATAGAACCTATCGCACATGAACTGAGGGTAGTCGTAAGGCAAATAGATATCGTGGATGTGAACGAGTACCCCCTGTGGCAAGCGTGGGAGCACCTCCAAAAAAAACACCATCGCATCGGAGTTGGGCAAAATGCGGTGCGAGTTGTCAATAAACAATATATCCCCCGCCTTGAACTCGGCCAAAAAGGGTGCAAAATCAACATTTTCAAAGGGTTGTCGAATGATGCTGTTGGCCAGATGGTCAATTTCCGCTCGTGGGAAAGGGTCAATCGAGATAATTTCGGTGGGTAGGTTTTGCTCTTTTTTTGCCTTGAAAGCCACTTTGGTTGAGTTCCCGGAGCCGACTTCCACATAACGCGCAGGCCGATATTTGGCGAGCATGGTGTAGATGCCCGCGATGTCGAGGCCGGGCAAAAAGCCGTTGTTCCAACCCGGGTTGTCTGGGTTGTTTTCTCGTGCCATTGGTTTGATGGCCTGCAAATTTTCTTTGAAACTCAGCATCGTGCGCAGGTTCTCCACATATTCAGCGCGATTGGCTTGGATGATTTCGTAGAGTTCGCGGTGAGGCGGGCTGCCGTGTCCGTAGCGCGGCTTGAACGCCACGCGGTATTCCAAAAAAAGGGTTCTGAAACGCGGATGGAGGAAACGGTATATCTCTTTCAGCATAATATGGCAACGGTGCGGTGGCTCGGTTCTATTTTCTTTTTCGGCGCAAAGACACAGAACCCCGACAGGCTTTCATAATTTTGCCCCCGAATTTTAAGCGACACCATGTTTACTATCAATATCTATCTTCGTTTTGCCCTCATTGTGGGCGGCATTTTGGGCGGTGCCATCTTGTGGGCTGCTTACGGATTCTGGTATGGGTTCCCGTTTCTTTTGCTGGGCATCGTCATGCTGGCTGGTTACCTGATGCTCGGCACCATTCTATCCGCCAATCAGCTAATCGCCCAACAACGCCTCGATGAGGCAGAAAAAAGGCTCGGCCTTACTTTTTTCCCAAAAACATTGCTCGTTGGCTACAAAGGGGTCTATTACATGACTTATGGCGCACTGGCCATGCAACGCCGCGATTTCAATGCAGCGGAGGCGTGGGTGAAAAAATCGCTCGACGCAGGCCTGCCCTCCGAAAACGAAAGGGCGACCGCCTTGCTTCAACTGGTGATGATTTATGCAAACAAAAACAACTTGAAGCAGGCTCAAGCGCACTTCAGCGAAGTGAAAAAACTCCACGTCACCGAGTCCATGCTCAAGGAGCAAATCAAGGAAGTGGAAAAACAACTGAAAATGGCTGGCCAAGCCATGAGTCCTTCCATGATGGCCATGATGGGCGGTAAAGGATTTCGCCCCGGCGGCAAGCGCAGGCAGCCTAAAATGCGATAAATCAACGGGTTCATCGCTTTTTCCCTTCCGAGTCGTACACGATGACCTTTTCCCAAAGGTGTGCGTATTGCTCCACGAACTTCAAATGGGCTGGATGCTTTTGATAGACTTCCTCCGCTTCGAGCGTGTCGAAAAAAAGCAGCCAAGAAATGGCATACGAACGTTCTATCACGCTTCGGTTGGTAGAGGCAGGAGTGCCAATATGAGCCAAGCGAACGCTTGGTATCTTCACAAGCGTTTCGAGACCCTCCACCAACTTGTTTTTGTCGGCCTCGCTACTCGGATTTTTCAGCCAAAAGAAAACGTGATGCACGAATATGTTCTTCTTTTTCCCGCCTTCATTGGGTAGCGGAACCGCGACGGCGGCAGCGGCAAGGGATGTGTTTTTCATAAAACCACGTCTTGATACTTTTTTCATTGTCAGAAAGTTAGATTTTTTTTCAAAAAAAGGACTTGCCCTTGTCCGGCTTTCTCCATTTGAAGTTTTAACGTGTCGGCAGACAAAAACAGGATTTTCAAAGCGCGTTCTTTGGGTTGTTTTGCGGTCGTGTCGGTCAGAAACAAAAAACTGTCTGCCACCCTGAACGGCCCCGCCTCGCGGTAGAAACCTATGGTACGAAATTCGTTGCGGCTGTCTGCTAAAAAAGAAATAGCGATGGAATCGAGTGGCGCTGGCGCATCTTGGCCGTTTTCATAGAAAGCTATGGCCTGCCATTGCCCTTCCAACAGGTTGACATCCAAGCCGCAAGCGGCGAAGAGCAACGGCAACAAAGACAGGAGGTTTTTCATTCTATTGAGCCAAAAATCGACGGCGAAAATAGAAAAACCACCGACACCGAGAGTCGCTAAGAATTTTTCAAAAACTTTGCCCGTCCAACAAACTCACATACCTATGCCAAGAGTCCGATTTTTACTTTTCTTGTTCTTGATGTCTGGGCTTCACGCCTGTGTGAAACCCAAAGTGTACCAAGCCGAAATCGCCACCCGCGCCGCGGCGGAAGCCCGCGAAAAAGTGCTGGTAAAAGAATTGCTTGAGCGCAGGCAGGAAAATGCCAATCTGATAAAGCAGCTCGGCGAGCTCAACCGCACCATTGGCAATCAGGAAGAAGAAATCAAAGACTTAAACGCAGAACTATCCGCCCGCACCCAAAAATTGGGCGAATCGTCAAGCAAATTAGCTGGCGAGAAAGCGGCTGTCGAAAACGAATTGGCCTCCACGCGGGCCACCCTTGCCAAGCGCAACGCCTTGCTTGAGAGCGTTCAAAAAGCACAACAGGAGCGCAAGAAGGCATTGGAAGAACTTCGCGCACAGCTAACCAAGCAGTATGCTGGTCAAGCCGATGTCAGTGTGGTGGTGGAAGGAGAAGCCGTGCTGCTTTCTTTGCCCGACAAAACTTTGTTCGATGCGAAAAACGGTCAGGAAATCAGCAACTCCGGCAAGGCGTTGTTATCCCCTTTGGCCCAAATCCTGACGGAACGCCCGGAGGTGTCTGTAGAGGTCGTCAGCCACACCGACAACGCCCTGCCGAAGGACAAAACCCTGCTCGACACTTGGGATTGGAGCCTGCGGCGTGCCACCAATCTCGTGCGGCTCCTTGTGCGCGACTTCAACGTGAATGCCAACCAGCTCACGCCAGTCGGCAAAGGCGAATACTATCCGCTCACATCCAACGCCACTGCTGAGGGGCGCCAAAAAAATCGCCGGACAGTCGTGATGCTCAAGCCAGCGGTACCTGCCGTGCCAATGGTGGAGTGACAGGCTTTACATGTGTTGATTTTTCACAGCCACTATTTGCGCCATGATGCTTAGCGCGATTTCTTTCGCGGTGCGCGACCTGATGGGCAGGCCGACAGGCGCGTGTATGCGCCGAAACTCGTCCTCCGAAAATCCCGCGTCCAGCAATCGCTCGCGCCGGCGCTCGTTGGAGGCTTTGCTCGACAGCGCACCGATGTAGGCAGCGCGCGAACGAAGCAGCAAATGCAATGCTTGGTCGTCTATTTTAGGGTCATGTGCCATCACTACCGCAAACGAGTATTCATCAAGCGAATAATCGGGCAGCACCTCTGCTGGATATTCCTCCACGATTCGGTCTGGCGGCGTCGGGAAGTGGGTGTTGCGAGCAAAAGCCGCTCGCGGGTCTATCACAATGGTCTCGAAATCAAAATATCGGGCGAGATGCACCAGTTCCGCCGAAGCATGTGCGGCCCCGATGACGAAGAGTTGCAGTTTGCGCGGGAAGACCCGCAAAAACCACTGCTCATCGCTCTGTTGCACTGTTTGGCTTTTGCGCTCGCGCCAAGCACGACGCGCGTGCTCGTGCAAATCGAGCGGTGATTCGTGTGTGCTATTTGAGGAATCCGGCATGAAAAGGTGATGCGCCGCTGGCCCTTCCGAAATGCGGGTGGCCCACACGCAACTCTTGTTCTCGATCAGGCATTGACGCAATGTTTGCCAAAAAGCGGCATTGTCGCAGCCGGGAAATTTTTCCAAAAAAATCTCGATAGTGCCGCCGCAAGTCAATCCGACCGACCAAGCATCGTCGTCGCTGACACCAAATTTCAACAATCGCCCCGCTGCTCCGGCAGTCGTTTCTTCTGACGACCGCAACACGATTCCTTCCACACAACCGCCTGAAACGGAGCCGAGCATCTCCAAGGCTTCGCCGATAAACATGGTGGTGCCTACAGGTCGTGGCGCGCTGCCCCAAGTGTGGATGACGGTGGCAACGCTGAATGGCTTGCCCCCGGCGAGCCATTGGTCTAATTCGTTCAGATATTCCCTCATCGAATGGGTTGGCGGGTTAAGTATACTTCGCTCTGCCAGGTTTTGGGCATGGCAAAAAGCGCAATTTGTTCAAAATCAGGGAGAGCAATCATGGTCATCTGACAAGTTCTAGCGAGTCAAGGTATAATTGGCGGGTTTGCGGGGTTGGCGGGACTTGGATGAAAAACCATGCGGGGCATAATTTGTTTCGTGAGCAAAATTATCAATTTGAAATGCAGCCTCAGTTAATGAGCCTCGCAAACTCGTCAACTCACCATGCCAATCTCCATCTTTTGGTTTCGCCGCGATTTGCGCCTCGATGATAACGCGGGGTTGTATCACGCATTGAAAGGCAAGAACCCCGTGTTGCCAGTCTTCATTTTTGACCGCCACATTCTCGATGATTTGCCTCGAAAAGATGCGCGTGTGGAGTTTATCCATCAAGCCGTGTCGGGTTTGAAAAAGAGACTGGAGGAGTTGGGCAGCACCCTTTTGGTTTTTTACGGCCATCCAGAAACCGCATGGTCACAACTGTTGGCCAACTACGATATTGAAGCGGTATATACCAACCGCGACTACGAGCCTTATGCGTTGGAGCGCGATGCCGCTGTGAGGGCTTTGCTTGCCGAACGCGATGTCGCGTTCAACACCTTCAAAGACCATGTTATTTTTGAAAAAGACGAGATACTGAAATCGGATGGCACGCCTTACACGGTATTCACTCCATATAGCAAAAGGTGGTTGGAGAAATTGCAAACCAAGTGGATGCTCACCACGAATGAACATGACGAGGAGGAGCGCAATTCGTTTTATCTCAGTTCCTACCCCAGCGCCAGATATTTTGCCCAATTCCAAAAAACTTCGCCGTACCCGATGCCCACGCTGGAAGAAATGGGCTTTGAGCCAGCTGATGTGCCCTTCCCTCCCGCGACGGTGGCGCGAGGACTTATCAAACAGTATGACCAAACGCGCAACTTTCCCGCGCTACATGGCACCTCTCGATTGGGGGTGCATTTCCGTTTTGGCACCATCAGTATTCGGGAAAAAGCCCGCCATGCGCAAAAACTCAACGCGACGTATCTCAACGAGTTGGTCTGGAGAGATTTTTACAGCCAAATTTTGGCACATTTCCCGCACGTCGTCCATCGCCCTTTTCAACTAAAATATGAGCGAGTGGAATGGCGAGACTCGCCTGAAGATTTTGAAAAGTGGCGGGAAGGGAAAACGGGCTATCCCATCGTGGACGCGGGTATGCGCGAGCTGAATCTCACAGGCTATATGCACAATCGCGTGCGCATGATAGTCGCCAGTTTTTTGGCCAAGCACCTATTGCTCGATTGGCGACTTGGAGAGGCGTATTTTGCCCAAAAATTACTCGACTTCGACCTTGCCAGCAATTCTGGCGGTTGGCAATGGGCAGCGGGCTGCGGCACCGATGCCGCGCCGTATTTTCGCATTTTCAACCCCGCCGAGCAGGCCAAAAAGTTCGATTCGGAAAACAAATACATCCGCAAATGGGTGCCGGAGTTCGGCACTTCTGCCTACCCGCCTCCTATGGTCGAGCACACGTTTGCGCGGGAAAGGTGTCTGGCAGCTTACAAGAAAGCTTTGGGATAAGGCTTGGTTGGCAAGCTCGATTGATTTCAACGCCCGATTCGCGCGAGTCCGTTACAAATACCACCCATGCGGGTAGTTTTTCGGTTGCACCGTGTGAAACGCCTCTGTTTGCTTGAGCATCCGCTGACGCAGGTATGCGAGGCGCGGGGGGGGCAACACGGGATGACCTTTCACCAACACGGGCTGGTAAAGATTTTGGAAGCGGTTCATGCGGAGCTCGGTCGGTTGGCCCGTGTTTTCGTCCATGAAACGAACACTGGTCTTGCTCACGCTGGCTTCTTCCTCCTGACTTTGCGTGAGCCACACGTCGCCCAATGGCTGATTGCCCTTGAACAGTCGGCGAATCTGCACCATTGGCTCGCCTGTTTCGTGTTGGATTTTTATCAAGCCCTCTCCCGGTAGCGTCTCTCGGATGTGCTTGCGCACGTTTTTCAGGATTTCGTCAGCCGAAGCCCCTCCGATATATGCCGCTCGGATTTTCCAGCCCTCTGGATTGAAGGGGTAGGGCGGTGGAGAAGGGGTGTCCTCTTCCGTCCATTCGCCGCGCTTCCACCTAGCCATGGCCGCCATGGTTGCCCAATGTGTTGATTCCCATAGCAACAGCCGGAAAGCCGAGGCCATCAATTGGATTTGCGCCCAGGGGCCTTGCACGACCAAGATGGGTTCTCCGGGCATCAGGAGGGCACCTTCCGGCGCGATATTTACCTGCACCCGTAGGCGTAGCCGCTGCAAATAGTTCAAGAAGCTTTCCCGGAATACCGAGCGGCCATGTTCATCTGTCACTTGACCGAGATGCTGTATCACCTCTGCCGAAAATCGGAATCGTCGAATATGCTCGGCCAGCAACCCCGCGCCGCAGGATATGGCAAAGGCACCCTCTGATTTATACATCAGGTGAAAAAGTGCCTCTCGATTGTAGGAGCCGTCAAGCCACGACGCTTGGGCGGCAAAAGCAGGTTGGAGGTCTGAGAGCCAATCGAATGGAGCGGGTGAAAAGTTGGATTTAATCATGCTGAACTACAAGGTGTTGCCAAAGATATTGACACCTAATGCGAGGTAAAACATATCGCCGCGCAAGGCATCGTTTTTCTTGTCCCAATTCAACCAATTATAGCCGATTCGGATGCGGGCGCTGAGGTAAGAAGCGTCCTGCACCCTGTCGTCGTAGCTGCTGAAGTATTTCAGTTTGATGTCTGCGGTGAGGGCTGCGCCGAGATAACCTTTCGTGTAAACAAAGTTGGAGTAGTAGTCTGGCAGCGGGTCGTCCTCCTCTTCGTCGGGGCTGGGGGGCTTCAGTATGCTGAGACCCGCCACGACCGAGGGGTAAACCCTTAGTTTCTTATTGTTTAAAACATCGTACCCTACTTCCAACGCAGGCATGATGAGCGAGCTGGGGTCGTTTTTCGGCCACTCGAAGTTGCCCTCGAAGATGGGGCGATTGAGTTTTTGCCAACTGAAATTGCAGCGCAAGCCAAAGTTCCATCGCTTGAGCCAATAGTTGAGGCCGATATCGAAACCATAAGGTGAGCGGAGGGTTCGCTCCAACTCATCGCGCCAGCGACCACTTGTGAACAGAAAGTCTATCCCAAATCCTTGATTTCTGTTGACCTGAGAACTTTGGGTTTTGTCTGATTCTGGTTTAGGGGTGTATAGGTTGGCTTGAATGTAGTTTTTGAAAGGCGATTCGGGATGCAGTGCCAAAAAAGCATCAAGGCGTTTGTTCCATTCGCCCGCCTCTACCTCATCCTGATTCAAGCGAAGCAAATAGTCAAACAGAATAAGGGCAAACTGCTTCTCCTCCGCTGTCAAAAAACCTCGACTGATGTTTTCATAGACTTGAAAACGATTTTCATAGAGGATATAGTCCAGCCATTCAAACAAGCTGTCTTTAGGAGGCGGGGTTTTGAGTGCCAGCTGCCGCCGGGTTGCCGCGTCGAGGCGCGGCACTTCGTCGAACAAGTTGCCGTAAGCCTCTTCCCAGTAATAGAGAAGCCAGCGTTCATCCCACACCAACGCGACGCGGACACTATCTTCCAAGCGCATGAGCGAGTCTCGCCAGAGCGAGGTGGCAGCGGGGTCGTTGTTGAGGAAAGATGCGAGGAGCTCTTGCCGAGTTGCTGCAATGCGCTGCGGCTTGGGTACTGGCAAGCTGTCGTTTTGCGCTTGCAGCGCGTTTGAGAGCAGGATGAGGCTAAACAGTAGAAGCTTTGCCATTGATGGGTTGTTTTTGTTTCAAGATGTTGGAAATGAATGTTTGCGCTATGGATACTTCACTTCGTCAAATTTTCAGCGTGGTTGAAATCGCAATTCGTTTAAAATCAAGGGCATCAATCATGGTCGTCTGAAAATCTTGACGAATCACAGTAGGATTTCGCCCTCGAACACGCGCTCGGCTGGCCCGCAGAGCCATACGTCCGAAAAAGAGCCATCGTTGTTTGCTTTGAACCGCACGGCCAAGTCGCCACCTCGTGCGTGTACTTGTATGTCGGCTGCCCCGGCGCTCGGCGTACGGAACAAGAACGAGGCAATGGCTGCTGCCGTGACACCTGTGCCACAAGCGAGTGTCTCATCCTCGACACCACGTTCGTAAGTGCGGATGTCGAGACTTCCGTCGCTGTTTAATTGGACGAGGTTCACGTTGATTCCTTGCTCCTTGAATCGCTCCGAATATCGGATGGCGCGGCCTTCTTGCACCATGTCGGCATTTTGCAAGTTTTCTTCAAAACGCACATAGTGCGGCGAGCCTGTATCAAGCACAAAGATGTTCCCCGCGCGCTCGACGTTTCGCACATCCGACATTTTGAGCTCTACCCAGTTGCCCCGCCCCATTTTTACCTCATGCTCGCCATCAATGGCAAGAAATCGCCCAAACTCCTCTATGATACCCAGATGTTTGGCAAATGCCGCGATGCAGCGTCCGCCGTTGCCACACAAGGTGCTTTCGCGCCCGTCGGCATTGAAATAAATCATCTCGAAGTCGAAGCCGGGGCGATTTTCCAGCAAAATTAACCCATCCGCTCCGATGCCGAATCGGCGGTGGCAGAGATGGGCGATTTTGTCTTTACTATCGCGTGTGAGCCATCGGCGATGCCGTTGGTCGAGCATCACGAAGTCGTTGCCAGCGCCTTGGTATTTCCAGAACTTCATTTTTGTCAAATTTTCACCACAAACGAATGGTGTATATTCCTTGTTTCCAACTTTTTCGGCAGAGAAATTGTCCATCCAAACTAAAAACCAATGCACTGCGTTTTCGTTTAAATTTGCAATGCCCATCAAAACAACTGGCTAAGTTCTATGAGAAAGTACCTGCCATTTATCCTCATCTCGCTCAGCAGTTCCTTGCTGTCCGTTGCTTTTTACAGCCATTTTGTGCGCCCCAACCGAGTTGTATGGAACAACAACGACGGAGAGGTGCGCTATACGGGGCTGGTTGACAAATTGTTCAACGCTCGCTCCAACGGCAATTTCTATTCTGCCGCTCCCAATCATTTCACCGATGCGGCTGAGGTTGCTACGCCTGCGGTGGTGAACATACGCGCGCTGTTGGAAACGGGTGGCGGTATTTGGGGAGGGGGCACACTTACTGGCTCTTCCGGGTCGGGGGTTATTCTTTCGCCCGACGGTTACATCGTGACGAACCACCATGTCGTGGAGCGCAGCACCGACATCAAGGTGACGTTGGCCGACAAGCGTGTTTACAAAGCCAAGCTGGTTGGCTCCGACCCTTCCACCGACATTGCACTATTGAAAATTGATGAGGTGGAATTACCTTTTCTTTTGTTTGGCAATAGCGATTCTATTCGCATTGGTGAGTGGGTGTTGGCCGTTGGCAACCCTTTCAACTTGGAAAGTACGGTCACTGCGGGCATTATCAGTGCCAAAGGGCGCAACATCAACATTTTAGGCGGGGCGAGCATCGAGTCTTTCATTCAAACGGATGCGGCAGTCAATCCCGGCAACAGTGGGGGCGCTTTGGTCAACACTGCTGGCGAATTGATTGGTATCAACACGGCCATCATCACGGAGTCGGGAAGCTATGAGGGCTATTCGTTTGCGGTGCCTTCCAATTTAGCTCAAAAAGTTATTCGCGATTTGCGCGAGTTCGGAGAGGTGCAACGAGCTTACTTGGGGGTCGGTATCCAGGACTTGGATGGTGAGACTGCGCGCGATATTGGTTTGCCCAATGCTCAAGGGGTGCTCATCAACCGCATTGCCCTCAATGGCGCAGCTGCGGATGCGGGCATGAAGGTGGGCGATGTGGTGACGGGCATCAACAATACGCGGGTGAAGAGCACGTCCGAATTGCAGGAATATGTTGGCCGATTCCGCCCCGGCGACCAAGTGAGCATTGAGTATTGGCGAACTGGCAAGAAATCGCGCATCCGGGTGATATTGAAGGATTTGAACAACTCAACCTCGTTGGCGCGGGTGCGCGGCGATGAATTGGAGGGACAGTTGGGCTTTGAGCTGCGCGACCTTTCGCGCGATGAGGAGCAGCGGCTGCGCTTGAAGGGGGCTATGGTGACGAGCGTGCGGCGGGGCAGTATTGTTTTTATGACCAATATGCAACCGGGCTTCGTGATTTCGAGCGTCAATGGGGACCGGGTCAACAATGCCGCAGAGGCAATTGATGCCATCAGAAACGCTTACAATAGTCTTGTGCTTGATGGCTACTACGAAGGCGAGACGGATTTGTATTCATATCGTTTCAAAAAAGAGGAGTGATTGGGCCGTTATCGTCATATCCATATTTTAGGGGCGCCCGGCTCGGGTGTCACGACGTTGGGGAAGGCCTTAGCCGAGCGGCTGGGCTTTTTTCATTTTGATACTGATGACTACGTTTGGTTCACCGACGACGATTTGCCTTTTCGGAGAAAAAGAAATGTGGAACATCGCAGGAAACTTATGGGGAGAGATTTGGCAGATTCGGATGCTTGGGTGCTTTCCGGTGCCGTGTGTGGTTGGGGCGATGTGTTTGCCTCGCGTTTTGATTTGGTCGTGCATCTCGGTTTGCCAATGACGGTGCGGCTTGCTCGCATCCAAGAACGCGAAGTCCGTCGCTATGGGCGGGAAAGGCTGTCGGAAGGAGGTGATTTACATTTGGTTTATGAGAAGTTTCTGACGTGGGCCAAAAGGTATGATTTTGAAAATGACAACCTAAGAAACCGGGCAAGTGAGTTGCGATGGTTGGAACAACTTGCCTGCCCGGTTTTAAAATTCGAGGAGGATGCGCCTGTGGAGAATTGGGTGGAGACCATCCTGCAATTCATGGACTTATGAGACAGATATCACTCCTTCTTCTTCAATTTTTCTGTCTCTTCCTTTAGCCTGCGCAACTCGTCTTCTGCCTTTTTCACCTCTGCTTGGAGCTGTGTCAATTTCTGTGCTTCGGTGGCGTGTTTTTTCTGCGCCTCCTCCGCTTTTTGACTTTCGGCTGCTTGGCGTTGCTTGGCTTCCTCCGCTTTTTTGTTTTCGGCAGCTATGATTTGCGCGGTTTCATTTTTGACCTTGGCCACCTCAGCTGCGCTTTGGGACTTTATGCTTGCTATTTCCTTGGCTTCATTCTCACGGGTTTGCGCGATGGTAGCCGCTGATTCTTGCCTTGCCTTCTGCACGGCGTCGGCGGTTTCTTTTTGCACGGCTGCAATTTCCTCGGTGGTGCGTTTGCGGGCTTCGGCTGCTTCGGCTGCGTATTGCTTGCGCTTGTCTTCGGCATCTTTGCGTGCCTCGGCCACGGCGGCGGCGGCTTGTGTTCGTGCTTCGTTCACTTCTTTGCGCGAGCGTTCTTGAGCATCCATCACTTCTTTGGCATAAGCCGCTTTTTTTTCATCGGCATCTTTTTTGGCGGCTGCTATGGCCTCGATGGACTGTTGCTTGATAGTGGCCACTTCCTTGGCTGCGTTTTCGCGGGTTGAGGCGATTTGTTCGGCGGCTTCTTGCTTGGCTTTGCCGACTGCTTCTGCGCTGAGTTGTTTCTCGCGTGCCGCATTTTCACGCGCTGTTTTCACTTCGTTGGCTGCTTGTTGGTTGGCCGCTGCTATCTCGGAGGCTGCTTTTTGGCGAGCCTCTGCTACCTCGTTGGCAAGGCTTTGGCGTTGGGCGGCGCTGCTTTCGCGGGCTACCCGGATACTGTCGGCTTCGGCAGTTTTCACGGCGAGGATAGCTTGCGCGCTTTGTCGTTTTGCCTCGGCGACGGCGTTGCTGCTTTCCTGTTGCGCTCTCACTTGTGCCTCGCGGGCGGCGGCGATTTCCTGCGCTGCTTTCTCTTTGGCTGCTGCTATTTCTGCCGCGGCTTTTTCGCGCGAGCTCGCCACTTCGCTAGCGGAGGCGGTCATGGTTTCCTGCTGTTTCTTTTTGGCCTCCGCTACTGCTGCGGCGGCTTCGGCTTGGATTTGTTTGATGCGCTCTTCCGCTGTCTGCTTGGAGCTTGCTACTTCGTCGGCATAAAGTTTTTGTGCTTGGTCTGCTTTGGTGTTGGCTTCCTGCACTTTGGCGCGGGCTTCTTCTTGGGCTTTGATGGCTTCCTGCGCGCTGCGCTCTCGTGCTTTTTGCACTTCTTCGGCGCTTTGCTGTTTGATTTTGTTTTCCTGTTCTTTGGCGGCTGCGATGGCCTTGTTCAATTCTTCTTGGATGCGTGCAATTTCTTCATCTGCTTTCTTCTTGGAGACGGCGACTTGGGTAGCGATGGAGTCGCGTTGTGCTTTGCTGCGTGCCTGTGCATCCGCGATGGCCTTTCGCTCCTCATCTTGCACTTGTTGGATGGTTTGAGCCGCTTTTTGCTTGCTGTCCGACACCTGTTTGGCAATGTCGGCTTTTTCATCTTCTGCGGCTTTTTGTTGGTTGGCCACCTCGCTGCGGATGCGGCCTACTTCTTCTGCGGCGCGTTTGCGCGCCTCTGCCACTTCGGTGGCGGAGGCTTCTTTTTGCTTGGCCACGTTCTCTTTGATTTCGGCCAGTTCATTGGCGGAGTTTTGCTGCACGAGCGCCTTTTCTTCGGCGGCTTTGCGGCGGCTTTCGGCGAGCTCGGCTGCGAGCCGTTGTTTTTCGAGCACGGTGTTTTCTCGTGTCTTGGCTATTTCATTGGCGGTTTCCTCGCGTATTTTGAGGATTTGTTCTGCTGCGGTTTTTTTGCTCGTCACCACATCCTCTGTGGTTTTGTCTTGCTCGGTTTTGGCTCGTTCGCGGGCCTCGGTGATGGCGCGGGTGTTTTCTGCTCGGATGCGCTTGAGTTCTTCATCTGCATTGCCGCGGGCGGTGGCGATTTCGTCGGCATACTGGAGTTTGGCTTGTTCGAGTTTTTCCTTGACGGAGGCGATTTCTTTGGCTGCGTTTTCACGCGCTTTTTGCACTTCTTCGGCAGAGGCGAGCCTTGCTTTTTGTATTTCCTCGCCAGCGTTGCGGCGAGCCTCTTCCACATTTGCGGTGATTTTGGTGACTTCGGTCTCTGCTTTGGAGCGTGTTTGAGCGATGTAGGACTGCGCCTCGGCTTTCGCTTTTTCTATCTCGGCAAGGCTGTTTTTGCGGGCTTCGAGTACCTCGTTGGAGTATTCCAGTTTTTTCTGGTTGGCTGCTTCGCGTGCTGCGGCCACTTCTTGTTGCAATTGGGCCTTGATGGCCTCTGCGCGTTCTTTTTCCAATTGGATTTCTTTGCGCAGCGTCTCTTTGGTCTTTTCCAGTTCGGCCCGCAGGTTGGTCACTTCGTTATCGCTGGCGGGTGCGCCGCTTCCTGTGGTGGCGGCAGTTTTTGCACCAGGCTTGCCGGTTCCTGTGGTGGATGCTCCTGATTCGGCTGTTTTGCCGGGTGGTACGATAGCTGCTCCGGGGGTGTCTTTCACCGAGCCTTGGTCAAGGGCGGTCAAGAAGCATGAGGCAAGTGTTTTTAGTTCTGATTGGCGATTGGGGTTGATGGTAAACTTGTACTTCTGGCGATCCACGAAGTTGATGAAGTTGATGCCTGTGATGGTTGTGCCTGCAATCCATCGGAGGGCATCGAGGTCGAGGCGCAGATTGTTTCGGTGGGTAGGGACGGTGCCTGTGACCACTTCATCCATTCCAATGAATTTGTAAATCTGCTCTTTGCCGTTGGCATCAACGAATGCGACTTGGTCGTCTTGATTGAACTCGATGCCGCCCACAGAGGTGAAACGAGCAAAGATGCCTTTTTCGTCGGTGAAGAATTCGATGCCATAGTTGTAACTGCCACGCACGACGACGGTCAGCGAAGAGGTGCGAGCTAGCTGAACACCCGATATTTTTTTGTTTTCGATAATCAGGCTGGCGCAGTCTTGTGCGAAAGCGATATGTGAGAAAAGAGAGAGGAGTATGGGGAGTAGTGTGCGGATGGAAACTTGCATAAAACTAAAATAGGGCTTGGACGACAATGCGTTGTGAAAGTTGGCGCGGCAATTTATATTTTTTCCAGCAAGAAAAAAAAGATGCCTCGTTGAATGGCGGGTTTCCCCAAACTTTTGGCCTTTAAAGGTCGGCTTTGACAATATATTTTTCGGAGTGCAAATTTTATGTTTTTGAAAACACATCAAGTGTTTCAATGTTTTTTCTGATAAATCTCGACCCACACTGAGGCTGCTGTCCAACTTTTTCGCAGCGTCCAATCGCGTTGCAGGATGTGAAAATCCTCGTCGGAAATGTCGTTGAAGACATTGGATGCGAAAACATATTGATTGCGCACAAAGTCTTTCCCTGAAAAACGTCGTGGGTCGCCATTGAGTAACAGGTGCTCTCCGGTGTTCAGATTGGGGAAATATGAGCCGACGAGCGCAAAATCAATGGATTCTTGTTCTAGAAATGAAACGGCCTCTGCCCGCAGCCGATGGTAAGGTATGTGCGCCAAGGTAGCATCCCAACCCACAGAGATACCGCGAGGATAGACCCATAAGTTGCTCAAGGCAAAGAGGATGATGAGGGTCGTCAGCAAATGATTTGGTCGAATTTTCTTGAATCTGATGGTGGCAACTAATTGAAAAACAAGCAAATGCAGCGCGATAAACCCCGGCAAAAAATAACGATGCGCAGATACGTTGGCGAAGAGCAACGCAGATGGTGACAAAAATGCAACGAGGCACAACAACAATAAGACGAAATGGCGGGCGGTATGGTTGCTCTTTATCTGTGGCCAGTATCTCCAGCCAAGCCATGCCAAAAGGAGCCATTCGAACAATCGGCCAAAGTCGAGCCAGCGCCAGCCAACGACCATTAGGTTTCGGAAAAGCATCGCGTCCTTCGCAGGCTCGAAAGTGGGTGCCCAAGGCGAGTTCGGATGCATGCCTATCCATCCGGTGGCCGCTTGGTGCCACCCAAAAAACCAGGCGGCGAAGGCAAAGCCCGGCAAAAAGGGGGCTGCGCCCCCGACGAGCTTGCTCAAATTACGTCCATGCAGTATTGCCTGCCACATGAACAAAGCGCCAGCGGTCATCATGCCGCGCAGGCTAATCATACAGAGCATGAGAATGCCGAACACGACAAATGTTCGGTGTTTGTCCAATATGCCATTGAGGGCGAACAAGAAGCCGCACGTTAGCACTATGTCTGGACTGACAAGGGTGCTTTGGCTGGCCACCACGGGGTCTAAGAGGACGAGGGGAAGCAGCCAAAAGGCCCAACGGCCATCGCCTATTTGCTGCCCCAAACGATAGAGCAGCCACACATTTAGCAACAAAAAAGGCAGCATGGCCCAATGACTGACGGGCAGAGTTTTGCCGAAAAACGACCACGCGCAGGCCAGATAATAGCCAAAAGTGGGTGGGTGGCCACTGTCAATGTCTTCGGGGAGGGGCAGCCACAGCAGGTCGTTTTCGTAAAAGTGATGGGCGTGTTTGGAGGCTAACTGCACCGTGTCCCAGAAAAAAGGGTCGTGTTGTGCGGAGCCGACGAAGGCAATGACGCAAGCAAAAAATGGGAGCAGTTGGAAAAAAGGCTTAGAGATGGCTACCGTGATTTTGGGGCGAAATTAGTGGAGTTTCGCGCCAATCAAACGAAGAAACTCGCTTCTTGTCTCTTCGTTTCTAAATTCGCCAGTGAAGGCTGAGGTGGTGGTCACGGAGTTTTGTTTCTGCACCCCGCGCATCATCATGCACAGGTGCTGGGCTTCCACTACCACAGCCACGCCGAGCGGTTGGAGGGTTTCTTGAATCACATCCCTTACTTCAAGGGTAAGCCGTTCCTGTACTTGCAGGCGTCGTGCAAACACATCCACCACGCGCGGGATTTTGCTCAGACCAACAATATAGCCATTCGGAATGTAGGCAACGTGAGCTTTCCCAAAAAATGGCAGGATATGATGTTCGCACAAGGAGTACAGCTCAATGTCTTTCACGATGACCATCTCGCTGTAATCCTCCTTAAACATGGCGGAGCGGATAATCTGGGCCGCATCCTGCTTGTAGCCTTGTGTCAGGAATTGCATGGCCTTGGCGGCTCGTTCGGGTGTTTTCAGGATGCCTTCCCTGGAAACATCCTCGCCTAAGCCAGCCAGCATTTCGTGGTAGCCATTTTTGAGGAGATTGGTGAGCGAATCGTCGTAATGGTCTGATTTCCGGTAAGCCATGCGGTCGTTGAGTTGTGGCGCGTTCAGATCGAGAGACTCGGCAGGAACGTTCTGTCAATGAGGAATTTGCGAAAGGCGCATCTGCATTTTTCCCAATCGGCGTTTCCGCTTTATTCCCCGTAATACTCTGCGTAAATAGTCTCTGTTTCCCAAAGTTTAAGGGCGTGTAATTGGCAGGGGAAAGGCTCAATGGCCTTAGCCAAGCGTTGCCAAATCACCATAACAAGGTTCTCCGTGGTTGGTTGCATCCCCTTGGGGATAAAATCAACGTCGAGATTGAGGTTGCTGTGGTCAAGATGCTCAATGACGTGCGATTTGATGAGGTCGCTCAATTTCTTCACGTCCATGATAAACCCTGTGACGGGGTCGGGGCGACCTTTCACCGTGACGTGGAGCGTGTAGTTATGGCCGTGCCAGTTTTTGTTGGAGCATTTGCCGAACACTTCGCGATTCTGTTCTTCTGTCCAGTCGTCCACCCAGAGTTTGTGGGCGGCATTGAATCTTTCGATTCTTGTGATGTAAACCATTGGAAAATCCCTTCTTTTTTCGGGCACAAATGTATGTCTAAAACCGCTTTCATGCCTTTAGTCGTTGATGCCGTTTGGAAGTCACGAAACCGCTGCTTCATCCGCATGGTTTCCCGTTTTATCTAAAAATAAAAACCACGCGACACGTCAGCGGTTTTTTTGCAGTCAACTGTCACAAACCACCGACCACCATTCCTCTGAACGGTATGAGAACCCGTCAGCTGCTCGACAATATCTATCGCTTCCTCAACAGGCGACCTGTCTATCACGGGTTGTTCTGGCTGATGTTGTTCAGCATCATGCTCTGGTCGAATTACCTCAAAAACGGCGACCTCCAAATGGCCATGATAGACGAGGCCATTCACCTGCTGTTCTATGCTTTTTTGGTCTATGCGAACCTGCTGTACTTGATTCCCAATTATTTGGCCAAACACGGATTTGTCTATTTTGGATTGGTCATCGCGCTCTGCGCCATCGTCACGCCCATCATGGTGTTGGTTTTTTACCTGAAATACTTCGATGAGCCAACATATCGCGTCAATCTCATAGAAGGGCAGTTCTTGCTTTTCTTGGGCAACCTCTTTGTCACGCTGCTTTCCACCGTCCTGCGGGTCATCATGGATTGGTGGCACTATCAGACCGAAAAACAAGTGCTGCTCACGCAGAGCATGCAATCCGAGCTGCGTTTTCTGAAAAGCCAAATCAACCCCCATTTTTTGTTCAACACGCTCAACAACCTATATGCCCTCACGCTCAAAAAGAGCGACAAAGCGCCAGAAATCGTGCTGAAGCTCAGTGAAATCATGCGTTATATGCTCTACGAGTGCAACGAGCGGCGCGTGCTTTTGAGCAAGGAAATTCAGTACATCCACAATTATCTCGACCTTGAGCGCCTGCGCCAGCCAAAAGAGGCCGACATCCGCTTTGTCACCGAGGGCCACATCAGCGACCAAATGGTTGCTCCGCTCTTGTTTGTGCCCTTTTTGGAAAATAGTTTCAAGCACGGCCTCAATCATCACGTTCAGGGCGGAGGGTTCGTGCGGCTGCGATTGCGCGTGTCAGGCGAAGACCTCGAGTTTTTTATCGAAAACAGCAAAGCCGCCGAAAGCGTGCCGCGACAAAATCACCCTCGAAGCGGCGGCATCGGGCTGGCCAATGTTCGTCAGCGCCTACAGCTGCTCTACCCCGAAAACCACACGCTCAGCGTGCAAGACGAGCCACACCGATACGCCGTGACCTTGTACCTGAAAATGATTTAGCAAAAAAATCCTTTCCCAATATGTTTTCTTGAAAGTTGTAAATTTGACCCTGCTCAAATCACAATCACCGTTTTCAGAAACCGAAGACAAGACCGAAAACCCTGCTGCTCATGCTAAACGTACTCATCGTTGACGACGAACCCCTTGCACTTGACGTGCTCGAAACTTACATCGGCCAGATGTCCGAACTCAACCTCGTGAAGCGCTGCACCAATGCTCTTGAAGCAAACGATGCACTCAAAAACAACGACATAGACCTCATGTTCCTCGATATTCAGATGCCGCAACTCACCGGCATTGATTTCGTGAAGACGCTCACCAAGCCTCCCATGATAGTGTTCACGACAGCTTATCCCAATTATGCCATTCAGGGTTTTGACCTCAACGCGCTCGATTATTTGCTCAAGCCCATCTCGTTGGAGCGATTCGTGAAAGCGGTGAACAAGGCAGTGGAACACGCGGACATGGCCGTTCGAGATAGCACCCCCGTTCAGCACCACGACGGGCAGGAGTTTTTCTTCGTGAAAGCCGACAAAAAGCTTGTCAAGGTCAATTTCGACGACATCATCTACATCGAAGGGCTGAAAGATTACGTCATCATTCGGCTGCTCAATGGGCGCGTCATCACGCTGCAAACCATGAAAAGCTTGGAAGACAAGTTGCCACAAGGGCGCTTTAAGCGCATCCACCGCTCCTACATCGTGGCGATGGACAAAATAGCGGCCATCGAAGGCAACATGGTGGAGGTGCAGGAGAAAGACAAGCCAAAACTTTTGCCCATCGGCAAAAACTACCGCGAAGACCTCTTGGAACTCATTGACAGGAACAGGTTGTGATGTTGCGCGACCATCCACAGCCCACCCCTCAAAACTTATTACTCGACCGAGCGACTTTATGCAATTTGGAACCCATCAATCGCAAGCACCGCAAGAAAGCGGGGAATTCAAACGCTGGAAATTCCGCGAATTGAAGATATACGCCTCCACCGAATGGCTGGCCGACAACAAGAAGAAGTATCGCCAAGTATTCGACCGCTTGGAGACCACCTATATATACGCCGAGCTCTCGTTTTACAACAAATACTTCGACATCGAGGATTGGGAAGTAAACGTAGAGATTCGCTGCTACTCGGTGAAAAAACAACGCAAGGAAATCTGCAACCTGCCTTTCCGCCGCAAAGTGAGTAAATACGACCCAGTGGGCTACATCCGCGAAGGGTGGGGCAACAAGCAAGAAGGCGTTTTTTGGAAAAAAGGAACCTACTATTGGGAGGCTTGGATTGAGGGAGAGAAAGTCGCCACCAAGTATTTCTACATCGAGGACGCAGGTCGCCAGCTTACCAAGACGGAGAATCCATATTGCCAAATCACCTCTCTGCGAATGTACGAAGGGCCTTACGACGACACGCCCGAGTTCGAACGTGCCTACATGAAGCGATTTCACAGCGAGGACACGCGCTACATATACGCCGAAGTGGCGCTCAAAAACCTACTGCCGAGCAAGCAATGGCAGTGCGAGCTGTTTATCAAATTTTACAACGATGCTCGCGAGTTGAAGGGGCAAGTGGTGCGGCTTCATCGAGTGGAAAAAAGCGATGACACTCTAAAAATCACCGCCGGATGGGGGAGCAACGTGAAAGGTTCGTGGCGTAATGACCGCTACACCGCCGAAATCGTATTCATGGACCAACTGCTTGCCATCATGCCATTTGAAGTGGGGCTGGACTGGGAAGAAGGTGTGAACAGCGTGTGGCTGCCCGACAAAGGCCAACATATTTTCTTGCAACCCGAAGTGGAAGACACCGAGACATTCGAAGAAGTGTTGCAAAAATTGGACGCGCTTATCGGCCTCTCCGAAATAAAAATGAAAGTCCGCGAACACGCGCAATACATTCAATTCCTGCAACTTAGAAAGGAAAAAGGCTTCGAGGAGAAAGATGGCATCAACGTGCATTCCGTGTTCATCGGCAATCCGGGAACGGGCAAAACCACCGTCGCCAAAATGATGGGCCGCCTCTACAAAAAAATGGGGCTGCTTACCAAGGGCCACGTCCATGAAGTGGACCGCACCGATTTGGTGGGAGAGTACATTGGCCAGACCGCACCTAAAGTGAAAGATGCGATTGAGATGGCACGGGGCGGCGTACTGTTCATTGACGAAGCCTACGCGCTGGCACGCAGCACCGAGGATTCCAAGGATTTTGGACGCGAAGTTGTTGAGATTTTGGTGAAAGAACTCTCCAACGGCCCCGGCGACATTGCCATCATCGTGGCAGGCTATCCGAAAGAAATGAAAACTTTCTTGGACAGCAACCCTGGCCTCCGCAGCCGTTTCAAGCTCACCTTCGAGTTCCCCGACTACCTGCCGCAGGAACTCAGCCAAATCGCCGAATACGCCGCCCGCGAAAAAGAAGTCACCCTTTCCAAAGAGGCCAAGGAATTGGTGGATGAACTTATCACTGAGGCATTCCGCAGCCGCGACCGCGCTTTTGGCAACGCCCGTTTTGTGCACGACCTTATTGACAAAGCCAAAATACAACTCGGCTTGCGCATCATGGCCCATCCAGAGGTGCGCGATTTGCCGCCAGAAGCACTGCGGGTGATACTCAGCGACGACGTGGACAAGGTGCGTGTGGCACGCAAACGCATCCTGCCGCACATCCCGGTGGATGAAAACCTGCTCATCAAGGCACTGCACGAACTCGACAGCCTCATCGGGATGCAGAATGTCAAAAAAGACATTCGTGAACTTGTCCATCTGGTGCGCTACTACCGCGAAACAGGGCGCGACGTGCTCGGGCGCTTCTACCTCCACACCGTATTTGTGGGCAACCCCGGCACCGGCAAAACCACGGTCGCCCGCATACTTGCCAAGATATACAAGGCGCTTGGAGTGCTGGAGCGTGGCCACACTGTCGAAACCGACCGTCAGGGACTGGTAGCGGGCTTTGTGGGCCAGACGGCTATCAAGACCGCCGAGCGTGTGGACGAGGCAATGGGCGGTGTGCTTTTCATAGACGAGGCATATTCCCTGACCACCCCCAGTCGCGGCTCGCATGGTGGCGACTTTGGCGACGAGGCTATCCAGACCTTGCTCAAACGCATGGAAGACAAGCGCGGCGAGTTCTTCGTGTTTGTGGCCGGCTATCCCGAAAGCATGGACAACTTCCTAAAGGCAAACCCGGGATTGGCCAGCCGATTCGACAAAGTGCTGCGCTTCGAAGACTATAGCCCAGAGGAATTGCTCGAAATCGCCCTGTTCATGTTCCAGCAAGAAAATTACCGCGTGGAAGAAGAGGCCCGCGAACACTTGGGCAAATACATGGCCTTCCTCCACCAATTCCGCGACAAATACTTTGGCAATGCTCGCACCGTGCGCCAAGTCGTGTTGGAGGCCATCAAAAACCAAAATCTCCGTGTCGCAGCAGCCAAAATCAAGGAAGAGCCACTGACCCACACCATCTCGTTGGACGATGTGGCAACGTTCACCTTCGACAAGGATAAATTGAACCTGTTTGTGCGCAGAGGAATAGGGTTTGGAAAGTAGCGCCCCCCCCTCCCAATTCTATTACTGAACAGAAGCACCCAACCAAACGCGGGGGATATGCCGTCTTTTTCCCAAAAACAATGCGCGATGAAAAAAATATCTCTCCTGTTGTTGCTCTTGCTGATTCTTGGCTGCAAAAAAGACACTACTTCTCCCATAGACCTTGACAAACTCGACTACTTCATCTTTGGAAGGGCTTCTGGTTTTTGTGTGGGTAGCAGCTGCGTGATGCTGTACAAATTAGAGAACCAGCAACTTTTCCCTGATGCCGACATCACCTACACTCAATTTTCGACGGGCAACATCGCCTTCGGCACCACGAGCCTTCCTACCGATAAAGTCCTCGTTGCACAGGCGCTCTTGTCCGAGTTTCCCTCAATTTTACTTAACGAACCCAACGGCACACTTGGATGCCCCGACTGCGCTGACCAAGGTGTCTATTACATCAAAATGAAATCAGGCAAAACTGTGCGTGAGTGGCAAATAGACCCTTTTCTAGACCAATACCATCCATATTGCAATGCCATATCAATCACGTTGAGTCAACTAAAATAGAGGCGATGATTCAGTAAAACCTCACTTGATAATCTCCGCCCAATCCACCGTGTCATTGTGCGAGTGAGTGAAGCCCATTGCCCGCTCTTCGGCGATGGTGTTGGCATCGCGGAAAGCCATGACATAAGTTTTGCGCCATGCGTCGGTGTAGTTGCCTCCGGAGCCGTGCACAATGCGCTCATCGTGGATGGTGACGCTGCCGCGCTTGACGGGCAGGAAAATGATTTTATCGTCGGGTTTCATTTCAATGACGAGGGTGTGAGAGTCGTCGCGGCTGACTTCGCCTTCTTGCTGGTAACCATAATCTTTGGGGCGGTGGGGGCGCAGTTCAGGCTCGCGGTTCGAGCCGGGCACGACTTGGAGACAGCCGTTTTCCGTCGTCGCGTCGTTGAGCGCGAGGGAAAAAGTCGCCGTCCAGGTGTTTTTCGTTTTCGGCCAGTAGCCCAAGTCTTGGTGCATGGCAAATTCCGCTTGTGCCTTGTTGGGTTTTTTCGCCAAAAACTGCTCGTAATCCATCGCTGCCTCGCCTTCGTGGTAGAGTTGGTCGGCAATACTTTGCGCCACTTGGTGGAAAATGTTGTTCTTGAATTCCGGGCGATAGACGCTCGGCAGCATAGCATTGACGAGGCGAAATTCCTCCACCGGCGTGCCGTAAGGCTGGCTCATGTCGCAAAAATCCCGGCCCATGTTTGGCTCTTTGCCCGTGATAAAATGCTCGAACCACGGGTCGAGCGTCGCCATTTCTTCCTCTGTCAGCACGTCGTGCAGCACGAGGTAGCCTTGCTCGCGGTATTGGCGGATTTCTTCGGGGCTGAGGCGGTAGGTGGTGAAGTGGCGGCGGGACATGGTGATGCGGTTTATTTTTTCTAAAATCCTCTGTGCCGTTGTCGTGCGTCTCGCCGACAACATTGCGCGTGAGAGGCCAAGCGCATCTGAGTTTCAGGTTTGGCCGCTGACTCCGCCGCTTGTTGTTGGCGGGACGCCAACAACGGCAAAAAAAATTTTTTTCTGTATCTCTGTGCCGTTGTCGTGCGTCTCGCCGACAACACCGTGCGAGCGATGCCAAGTGCATCTGAGTTTCAGGTTTGGCCGCTGACTCCGCCGCTTGTTGTTGGCGGGACGCCGATAACAAACGGCGGAGTCAGCGACCAAACTCAGCGAACCCAAATCGCACCTCCAACTCAACCCAATGTCACGAAATCCCAATAAGGCTGTCCGTCCACTAAGTACGCCGAAGAATACTTGTACAGTTCAGGTGATTCAGCCAATCGCCATTTCTCCGTGCAGGGATTCCAATGAATATACTGCACCTTCTGCCAAAACACTTCGTCGTGGTAAATCGCTACCGACAAAGGGTTTCTCTCCCAAAACTGATAAGTTCGGTCTGACAAATCTACTCGGTATCGCTCTAATTCTGTCGGGTTTTCAGCCAATAAAATTTTTCTGAACTGGTGCGCAGTGAAGGAGAGCAGCGAGGCTTTTACATTTGTCAATGTGTGTTCTTCAGGGATGTGCCACACCAAATGGATGTGGTTGGGCATGATGACAAATGCGTACACGACCGCTCGTTTCTCTTTCACCAAAAACCGCAAGGAGTTGATTATCAAATCCTTCATGGCATTTTGCCGAAGCAGGTGTTTCCATTCGAGAATGGTGGCGGTGGTGAAATAGATGTCGTAGTAGCGGTGGTACATCTGTTCGCTTTCGCATGGATTTTTATTCAAGTTTCAGGTTTGGCCGCTCACTCCGCCGTTTGTTGTTGGCGGGACGCCAACAACGGCAAGAAAATCCTCTGTGCCGTTGTCGTGCGTCTCGCCGACAACACCGTGCGAGCGATGCCAAGTGCATCTGAGTTTCAGGTTTGGCCGCTCACTCCGCCGCTTGTTGTTGGCGGGACGCCAACAACGGCAAAAAACGATAAGGTCTGGCTCGTAGGCGATTTTTTGCCGTTGTCGTGCGTCTCGCCGACAACACCGTGCGAGCGATGCCAAGCGCATCTGAGTTTCAGGTTTGGCCGCTCACTCCGCCGCTTGTTGTTGGCGGGACGCCAACAACGGCAAAAGTCGTACATCGAAGGTCACAACTCCTTCAACTCTCCCACTAACTTCTGCAAAGTATCCTTCGCGTCGCCGAAGAGCATCTTGGTTTTGGGCAGGAAAAATAGTTCGTTTTCGATGCCCGCGTAGCCTGCGCGCATACTGCGTTTGAGCACGATGGTGCTTTTCGCATCCCACACTTTCAGCACAGGCATCCCGTAAATCGGGCTGCCGGGGTCGTTTTCGGCGGCTGGGTTCACCACGTCGTTCGCGCCGACCACGATAACTACGTCGGTCGAAGGCATTTGCGGGTTGGCGTCTTCCATTTCCACGAGTTTCGGGTACGGCACGTCGGCTTCGGCAAGCAACACGTTCATGTGCCCCGGCATCCGGCCTGCCACCGGGTGGATGGCGTAATAGACTTCCACGCCTTTTTCTTCGAGTTTTTTCTCCAGTTCATGGCATATATGCTGCGCCTGCGCCACCGCGAGGCCGTAGCCCGGCACGATGGCGACTTTGCTGGCATACGCGCAAGTGATGGCCGCGTCGGTCAGGTTGATTTCTTTGGCGACTTGTTCGCCCGATGCGCCTTTCGCGCCTGCTGCGCCACCGCCGCCGAAGGAGCCGATGATGACATTCAGCAAGGAACGGTTCATCGCTTTGCACATCAAAACCGTCAGAATCGTACCCGCCGAGCCGACCAGAATACCGCCCGTGAGCATGACCTGGTTGTTGTACAAAAAGCCGCCGAAGGCCGCCGCCATACCCGTGAACGAGTTGAGCAGCGAAATGACGACCGGCATATCCGCGCCGCCGATGGGCATGACGAACAACACGCCGTAGAGCAGTGACAAGGCCAGCAAAATCCATACAACAGTGTGGCCGAAGGTCGCCGCCGAGAATATCGCCACGCCCAGCACGATAAAAATCAATGCCAACAAAGCGAGATTCAGGTAGGTCAGGTAAGAGGCGTTGATGTCTTTTATTTTTTCGTCCAACTTGCCATAGGCCACTATGCTGCCGCTAAACGACACGCTGCCGATGACCAGGCCGAGGAACACGGTGAGCAGGTAGCCCGCCGACCCTTCGGGGTGCGCGTTGTATTCGACGATGGAAATAATCGCCGCACACGCGCCGCCCATACCGTTGAAAAACGAAACCATTTGCGGCATGGCGGTCATTTTTACTTTCATCGCCATGAGCCAGCCGATGACCGTGCCGATGACTATGGCCGCCAGTATCCAAGGGATGTTGCCAATAGGTTGGCCGTCTTTTTCATGAAAAAAAATCGTCGCGACGATGGCGATAAGCATCCCGGCTGCCGCTACGAGATTTCCCTTGCGGGCACTGTCGGGATGGCTCAACATTTTAAGCCCCACAATGAAGGTGATGGAGCCGATGAGGTAGGAGAATTCGAGTAAGAATTTTGACATTTTCGGTAGGTTGATGAGGGTTGATGAGGGTTGATAAGGGTTGATAAGGGTTGATAATAAACCTTCATAAACCTTTATCAACCTTCATCAACCCTTCTTTTTCTTAAACATTTCCAGCATCCGGTTGGTGACGACGAAGCCGCCGACCACGTTGAGCGTGCCGAGCAAAACGGCGAGAAAACCCAACGTGAGCGCGAGATAATCGTCACTCGAGGCGTGGCCCATCACGATGATGGCACCGATGATGACGACGCCGTGAATAGCATTCGCGCCCGACATGAGCGGCGTGTGCAGGATGGCCGGCACGTTGGAAATCACCTCGATACCCAAAAGGATGGACAGGATGACGATGTAGATAAGGGATTGATTTTCAAGAAAAAATTCTGACATTGGACGTTTTATTTTTTTGTCATTCTGTAAGAATCTACCCAAGATTCATTCATCGAATCATCCGAAAAGTGATTGTCTGGTAGATTCTTGCAGAATGACAAACGTAGAGTGTTCGTAGAGCGGACAGTTCCTTACAGGATGACAAACGTAGAGTGTTCGAAGATACAAAAATGACGCAATGGCTTCAATGACTACAAAGGACGAATTACGCAGTCGCCATCACCTGCTTCAACCTTTCACTTAATATCTCGCCCTTGTGCGCCACGCAAGTCGCCGCCACGATGTCGTCCTCGAAATTGAGGCTCAACTCGCCTTTGAGCATGATGAGTTTGAGGAAGTTGATGATGTTTTTGCCGTACATCACGCTCGCGTCTTTCGGAATTGAAGCCGGAAGATTCGAGTCGCCGATGATGGTCACGTTGTTGTGGCGAATCGTTTTCCCGTTCTCCGTCACCTCGCAGTTGCCGCCGGTGGAGGCTGCCAAATCCACGATGACCGCGCCGGATTTCATGGCGGCGACGGTGTCTTTGCGAAGCAAGAGCGGCGCTTTGCGACCCGGAATCTGCGCCGTGCAAATCACCACGTCGGCTGCAACGGCGTGGTCGTGAATGAGTTGCGCCTGTTTTTGTTTGAATTCTTCGGTTTGCTCCACTGCATAGCCGCCTGCCGATTTGTCGTCCACCGCGCCTTCCACTTCCACGAATTTGGCGCCGAGGCTCAGCACCTCTTCTTTCGCGGCAGCCCGCACGTCGAAGGCTTCCACCACTGCGCCGAGGCGTTTGGCCGTCGCGATGGCTTGGAGGCCTGCCACGCCCGCGCCGAGGATGAGCACTTTGGCGGGTTTAATCGTGCCTGCGGCAGTCATGAACATCGGGAAAAAAGTCGGGAGGTGGTTGGCCGCCGTCAACACGGCTTTGTAGCCCGCCACCGTCGCCATCGAGGAAAGCACGTCGAGCGCCTGAGCGCGGGTGGTGCGCGGCGCGAGGTCGAGGCTGAAAGCCGAAATGCCTGATTTCAGCAGGTCGTCCACCACTTCTTTTTGCACGAGCGGGTTGAACTGGCCGATGAGAATTTGACCTGCGGAGAGTTTGCCGAGTGCAGCTTTCGGGAGCGGATGGATTTTGACCAAAAGGTTCGATTCTTTCAGAACCGTCGCTGTGTCAGCGATTTGCGCGCCTTGTTTGGTGTAACTTGCGTCGTCGAAAAAAGCCGTGTCGCCCGCGCCGCTTTCAACCAGAATTTTTTGAAAACCTAATTTTAACAAGGTCGGAACCGCATCGGGCGTGACGGCCACACGCTGCTCGCCGTCGCCTTCTTTCAAAATGCCAAGCGTCATTTTCGTTGTTTGTTGTTCGTTGAAAGTTGTTCGTTGCGCTGCCGATAGATTTCACCATCATTTCTTTGGTGGACCGCCAACGAATTGTAGCGCCGAAAGTAGGAGTTTTCTGAAAAGTGAATAATCGAATGAAGTGACTTATTTTTGAAAAATAAAATTTTGCCAATGGGAATCATTTTCACCACCGTCGCCACACCTGATGAAGTGCGACAAATTCTCGATTTGCAGGCGCAAAACCTGCCGACCTCGCTTTCTGCCGAAACGATGGCGAGCCAAGGGTTCGTCACCGTGCGCCACGACCCTGCGGTGTTGCAGCGCATGAACGAGGTCGCCCCCGCTGTCATCGCCAAAGACGGTGAGCAAGTGGTTGGCTATGCGCTCGTGATGCCGCGCGAATTCGCACCGCAGGTGCCGATTTTAGAGCCGATGTTTGAAATGCTGAATGGTTTGTCCTGGAAAAATAAGTCTTTGAAAGATAACCCGCGCTGGTTTGTGATGGGTCAAATCTGTGTCGCCGAAGGGTATCGCGGCATGGGCATTTTCGATGGTTTATACCACAAAATGAAGGCGGAGTATCGCCTGCGCTACGATTTTACGGTGACGGAAGTGGCCGAGCGAAACACCCGTTCCATGCGCGCGCACGAGCGGGTGGGGTTTCAGACTTTGCACATTTATCCTGACGCGACGACGGGTGAAGTTTGGCGGGTGATTGTGTTGGAGTTTTGAGGTTGGAAGGTTGGAAGGTTTGAGGTTCATAAGCGCACAACCATCAAACCTTCCAACCAGAAACCTTCAAACCCACTATTCCTCATTCTCAAAATACACCTTATAATATTTCTTCCCCTTCTCCTCGTCGAAACCGCGCTCGATGAGGTCGCGCCGCCCGTGGACGTAGATGTGGAAGTTTTTGTCCAATTTCAAAACGCTCTTGAACACCTTGAATTCCTTTTTCACCGCCTGACCGCTGATGTCGAATTTGTCCTCCAATGGCACGGCGTAAGCCTTCGCGTACTGGTCGCGGAATTCGCGGAATGCCTCCTGCTGCTCTTCTTCCGGGAACAGGCTTCCGGCAAAGTCGTTCAACTCAAATTGCTCATTGTCTTTGAAATAGTCGCCCGAACGGTTGAGCAAGTCAATCGTGTCCGTGCGGTCGAGACCGAATTTGAACGGCGCTTTTTGGGTGATAAATTCGCTCGACAGGCTGATGTAGTGCCGCGTGTTGAAGTAGTTGTCCTCGATGGGGCGCAGGCGCAAAAACTCGTCTTTCCAGAACGAGCGCTCGTCTTTTTTCGACACCGTGTCGAGGGCACAAATTCGATAACCTTCCGCTTCGTCGAGGCTGAAAATCAGCGCCGCGACTTCGGGCTTGCCCGTCACAGGGATTCCCTCCAACACATTGAGCGCGAAGGACTCGGCGGTGCGCTCAGTCTTTAAATACGGGTCTTTCGATTGGATTTTCCAAAGGCCGATGGCGTTCACCGGCTCGCCTTGCAAGAGCAAGTCTTCAAAGTAAGCGACGAACAATTCGCCGCCTTGCACCTTCGGGTTATCGCAATGCTCATAGAGCATCTGAGCGAGTTTGCCCGCTTGTTCCGACAGCGATTCGGGGTCTTGAAAGACCGACATACACGCTTGATAAACAAGGTGATTGCTCACATCCTCCTCGTGGTGGAAGTAGAAGAACTCCTCCGTTTTTTCAAAGGGTTTGAGAAATGCCGAGATGAGCATTTCTTCGGCCACGTCGTGCAGGGGGACGAGGGTTTGTTTCGGGATGACCACGCCTTCGTAGCGGTTTTTGTTGCCGACCCAAGTGGCGGCGAAGCGAGAGAGCCGGGCTGCGGAAAAATCGAGCATCAGGGGAAAATGAGGAATGATGAATTATGAATGAGGAATTTTGCGGCGGCAAATGTAGCAAAGCCGCAGAGGGATGGGGGCAGGATTTTCAAGTCCAGTAAAAATATGTGTCAAGTTGCCACTCCTATCATTTTGCCATAACTTCTGAGCGCCAAAGAACTCTTTTTAAAATACTGGAAAAATGAACAAGGTTGTGCTAATCAATGAAATAGAATCGCTGCCCGTCGAACTGCAAAAACAGGTTGCCGATTTCGTCGCTTTTTTAAAACCCAAAAACCTTCGCCAACAGCAAGCGGATGATTTTGAATTTACGGAAGAAGAATTGGCCGAACTGGAACGCCGTTGGGAAGAGTGCAATGATGAGCCTGAATCCGCGATGGACGCAGGAAGTTTCAGAAATTTGATGTAATACTGGCGTTATATTCTTTGAACGTAGTGCTTGCACAGTTGAAAAAATATTACGTCAGACTTTGTCAACATATAATTTGTTTGTTTATTTGTCCGGTTTCACATTCACTCTTCACTAAAATTTCAAACTTATGAAAAACATTTTGTTTGAAAATGGGGGGGGCAATCCAAACTTACTGCCCTTTTTCATTTAGGCTTCCACGGCCTTTCGCTTACCTTAGTTTTGTCCTGTGCGGCTTTCAAGGCAAATGCCCAAACTTCCACTTCTTTTCTCAATCCTGTTTATCTAACTGATGCGCAGTTGACCTCCACACAGTTGGCTGTCAAACAAAAGTATCAAAACTCTCCGCACGCCGAATCGCTTCAACTCGTACAGTTGGGGAGTCTTCCACAAATTCAGACAAACGGCATTATGGCAATTCAGATTCCTGGCGACTCTAAGCTCTACGAGTTCAGAGCAAAACACGTCGAATCATACACCAGCGGCGATTTTGTCTGGATGGGAGAAATCATTGCCCGAGACACATGTGGGGAGATAATCACCGACGACGAATGTTACTCTGGTTACTTGCGTGTCCTGAAAGAAAGCGATAGAGTATATGGCGAAGTGCAAATTGACACAAACTACTACGATATCAAGTATCTTTCACGCTCAAATTTGAAATTGGCATGAAAACGTTATGCACCTTGGCGTGCTTCCTGATACTGTTTTATTCCTGTAAAAAAGAGCCGCTTCCCTCCGAGCCTCAGGGGCCTTGGTGGGGGGATGCGGCTGCTTCAAAAGACAACATTATTTGGGAAGCGCGTCCTTATGCCGTAGTGAGCAAGAATTTTCCTGACAGAGTGAGTATTTTGATTGATTCACTTGATAGAAACAATTTTCTTAGAGAAAGACTGTCATTTTACAGAGTTCCACCAATTAAAGGCACCTACCCCGTACTGGATGCCCCGTCTGGAGTGGAAGACTCGCTGGTCAGGAGCAAATTCTTCTATGTGGATGTTGACATACTATACGGTGTCTATAAGATACTGGAAGCCGACAGTTCGAGTTTCATCACGGTCACATCCTACGACACGGTCTCGAAGGAGTTGAAAGGTACCTTTGATGTCACGTTCATCACGGAAATCAAACCTTACGCAGGAGCACCAGACACTATTCGGTTGCGAAACGGCTCGTTTCACACAAAAGTGATTAAGTGAGATACTTTGAGCCAAACCTTAACGGGATTTTCAGCGCCATCCTCCACAAAAAGGGGATGGCGCTTTGGTTTTGCGTTACTTTTGCCCGCCATTTCGTGATGCTCGGATTTGTTTTGTCATCTATCGTCAAGCACTTGAAAATCGCCCTCAACACCCGATTCCTCCTGCCCGGCCAACTCGAAGGCTTCGGCTGGTACACGCACGAAATCGCGCGGCGAATGGCGGTGCAACACCCTGAAGATGAGTTCTTTTTCCTGTTCGACCGACCTTTCGACGCGCAGTTTGTCTATGGGAAAAATGTCACGCCCGTCGTGCTGCCGCCTCGCGCGCGGTTTGCCCCGCAATTCTATTTTTGGTTCGAATGGGCGGTGCCGAAAGCCTTGAAAGCAATCGGCGCCGATGTGTTTTTCTCCCCCGATGCCATGTGCAGCCTTTCGACCAAAACGCCGAGCGTGATGACTTGCCACGACCTCGTGCCGCTGCATTACCCCGCACAAATTCCCTTGATTCACCGCCACTACCTCCTTCATTTTTTGCCCAAACACCTGCGCCGCGCCGACCGGGTTTTGACCGTTTCAGACTATGTTCGCCAAGATATTTTTCAAACTTGCGGCATCCCGTTGGAAAAAATCACGACGGTACACAACGGCTGCCGCGAAGGTTTTTATCCCCTTCAAGATTTTGAAAAACAACAAATTCGGAATGAATACGCCAACGGACAAGCCTTCTTTTTTTATGTCGGTGCCATTCACCCGCGCAAGAACATTCCCCACCTGATTCGTGCTTTTGATTTGTTTATCAACAAAACCGCCGCGCCGGTGAAACTCTTGCTCGCGGGGCGCTTCGCGTGGGAAACCGGCGAGGTGAAAACGGCCTTCGAGCAGGCGAACAGCCGCGCCAACATTCGTTTTCTCGGCCACCTTGAAAATGAAAAATTGCCGAAACTCATGGCCTCGGCGCTGGCGTTGACCTACGTTTCCATCAGCGAGGGGTTCGGCCTGCCGGTGCTCGAAGCGATGAACACGGACACGCCGGTGCTGACCGCCAACACGACTTCGCTGCCCGAGGTGGCCGGCGATGCGGCTTTGCTCGTTGACCCTTTTTCCGAAATTGCCATTGCCGAGGGCTTGGAAAAACTTTGGCGCGACGAAAATTTGAGACAGAAATTGATTGAGAAAGGGCGCGTGCAGCGCCAAAAATTCAGTTGGGATGTGGCGGCGCAGCGGATTTATCAAATTCTAAAAGAAACGGCAGCAAAATGAGAGTGCTCCACTTGTTCGACATTTATTTGCCGTCCACGCTCAGTTGGGTGGCGCAACTGCTCGATTCGCTGCAAGAGGTCGAAGTGGAAATCGGCTCGCCGTGGATGGTTCGCAACCAATTTTTCAACCCCAAGTTCAAGCACCACATCTTTCCGCCGCAGCGCCTCCTTGTACGCCGGAACAGCGTTCCGACGAGGGCGCTGCCGGAACAGCGTTCCGGCGTACATTTGCCTGCCACCGAGTTCGATTTTCCTTTTTGGCAAAAACTTTTCACCGCCTCGCAGCGCCGCCTGCCGATGTATCCTTTTTTTCTCGAAAAAAACCTGCAAAACGCTCCGCCCGACCTTCTGCACGCACATTTCGGTCCAACGGGGTGCCTCTATTTGCCGTTGGCAAAAAAATTGAACCGCCCGCTCGTCGTCACGTTTTACGGCTTCGATTATTCCAAACTTCCCAACTTGCGACCCGTTTTTCGGGAAAAATATCGGCAACTTTTTGCGGAGGTGGCCAAAGTGGTGGCGGCAAGCGAGGCAGGTTGCGAAAAACTGAAAAGCATGGGTTGCCCGGCGGAAAAACTCGCCATCGTGCCGCCCAGCCCCCGTATCGAAGCGTTTCCTTTTTTTGAAAGAAAAAAAACGGCGAGGCAATTGCGTCTCGTGCAAGTCGCCACTTTTACCCCCAAAAAAGGCCACCTGACCACGCTCGAAGCCTTCCGCCTCGCTTTGAAGGATTGTCCCGACCTGCATTTGACTTTGGCGGGCGAACAACAAGACAAGGCGCTGGTCAGCAGGTTGCGCGACTACATTGCGACGCATCGTTTGGAAGGCAACATCACTTGGCTCGACTTCATCGGTCACCACGACATGGCTGGCTTTCTTCGGCAATTCGATGCCTTCATCCATCCCAGTTGCCATGCGCCCGATGGCGACCACGAGGCCACGCCCGTCGTGTTGCTGGAAGCGCAGGCCACCGGGCTGCCGGTGCTGGCGACCGACCATTTTGACCTGCCCAACGAGGTGCTGCACGAGCGCACTGGCCTGCTCGCTCCCGAAGGCGACGCGCAGGTTTTGGCCGCCTACATCCGCCGCTTCTACTTCATGGAAAATGCGGAATACCGGCAGTTTAGCCAAAATGCCCGCCACCACGTAGAGCAAAATTTCGACGTAAAAAACAGCGCCCAAAAACTCCGCGCTCTCTACGAAACCCTCACGCCTCGCTCCTCACACCTCACACCTTGAAACTACTCATCGTCACGGCTTGGTATCGCCCTTTCGTCCATCCGCGCGCGCATCGCTGGACGGCGCTGGCGGAGCACTGGGCGGCGGCGGGGCACGAGGTTCATGTGGTCACGGCTCGGCACCGTGATTGCCCCGACGAGGCGATTGTCAACGGAGTTCACGTCCGTCGCTCAGGTTTTGATTCTTTGAAGGAAGTGGCGTATTATTATTTTAGAAGCAAAAACGCGCGGGGCAGGGTAGGGGTGTTGCCAAAAAAGCCGGGCGCATTCACTGGTCTGGCGACTTGGCTTTACAACGCCGTTTGGAAAAAAATTTATTTCCCCGACGATGCCTGCCTGTGGTACTTTCCGGCAAAAAAGAAGGCGCGAAAACTGCTCGAACAAGAAAAATTCGATGCGCTGATTACGGTGTCGCTGCCGTTTACGGGGCATCTCATCGGGCTGCGTTTACGAAACTTTCAAAGTTTCGTAAACGGACAAACAGTATGGTTAGCCGACATCGGCGACCCTTTCAGTATTCAGGCCAAACCGTTGAACAACAATTTCTTGTATGGAAAAACAAGCCGTCGCCTCGAGCAAAAAGTCCTCGAAAGTGCCGATGCCGCAATTGTGACGACTGTCTTCACTCTGAAAAAATACCGCGAGCAATTTGGAGAAAAAGCCGTAGCGAAAATGCACGTCATTCCTCCACTGTTACACCCTGCACCCAACCCTCAAACCCTCAAACCTTCAAACCTTCAAACCCTCAGACTCGCCTACTTCGGCGCTCTCTACGCCCCCGTCCGCACACCCGACGCTTTTTTGGATTTGCTGGAAAAAACGTTTTCTATTCGACCAGATTTGAAAGGAAAAATCGAAGTCCATTTTTATGGAGAGGTTTTCCCTGAATTTTTTGAAAAGCTGGCCGCGCAACCAGCCATTCGCCTACATGGGCTTCGCTCGCGCGAGGAAGTGCAAAAGGCTTTATACGACATAGATATTTTGCTGAACATCGGCAACACGACCGATTTTCAACTGCCGAGCAAAGCGGTCGAGTACTTGGCGGCAGGCAGGCCGATTCTCAATTTGTCCTACACCGACGACGACCCTTTTGCCGCGTTTTTCGGAGGCGACGATTTGGTTTTCAGTTTAAAAATAAAAAACGGGAGGGTGGGAGAGGAGGAGGTACGGCGCTGGCTGGCGTGGCAGGAAGGAGAGAAAAAATTGCCGAGCGAAGCCGATTTGGAGCGGGCGATTTCGCCGTACAGGGTGGAAGCAATTGCGAGGCGCTATCTCGATTTGTTGGCGGGGTAGAGCACTTCCCGAATGAGTTGAAGATACTGCGGCAACACGACGCGGTTGCTGAATTCGGTCTCCACTTTCTGGCGGCTGTGCAGCCCCATGGCCAATTGCTGGTCGGGCGGGAGCGATAAGTAACGGAGCATGGCTTCGGCGAGGGCTTCAGCATTTTCAGAAGGGACGATGAAGCCGTTGTGTCCTTCGTCCACCGTTTCGCGGCAGCCCACGCTGTCGGTCGTGATGACGGGCTTGCCCATCGCCATGCCTTCGAGCAGGGCGCGTGGCATCCCTTCGCGGTACGACGGCAGCACCACGACGCTGGCGCGGGCGATAGACGGGCGCACATCGTCGCTTTGTCCCAAGTACTCCACGCGCTGGTTTTCTACCCAATGCGCCAGTTCTCCCTGCTCGATGGAGGCTGGGTTTCCGATGTCCACGCTGCCGAGAATTTGGAAGCGGGACCAGGGGGCTACCTCTTTCACCTGCTTGGCCGCTTGCACAAATTCGCGGATGCCTTTGTCGCTCAAGAGCCGCCCGATGAACAAGAAGACAGATTCCGTCGCGGCGTTTTTTTCAGGATAAAAATAAGTCGTGTCAATGCCTGTTCCTTTGACGACCAAGGTTTTGTCGGCAGGCACTGCGTGGTGAGAAAGAAATTCGGAGCGGTCGTCGTGATTGAGGAAAACGACTTTTTCGACAAAACGAAAAGCGAAGCGATAGAGGGTGAAAATGATTTTTCTGAAAAAAGGTGAGGCAGTGGCTGCGTAACCCAGCCCTTCCACTGTCGCAATGGCGGGCGTATCTGTCAATCGGGCGGCCAAGGCACCGAATATGTTGGGCTTAATTGTATAAAAAATGGCAAGGTCGGGGTGCTCGTGGCGCAGCAGCCGGGCGAGCTCGGTGAGGGTTTGTAGGTTGCTCAAAGGTGACAGGCTTTTTCGGGACAACTTATTGAGGGGGACAAACCGAACACCTGTCAAGGCTGATATTTTCTTCGAATAGTCATCTTCGGGTGCTATGCAAATAACTTGAAATCCTTCGCGCACCAATAGCTCAATAAGCGAACGCCGAAAATTCCAGAGGTTCCAAGCCGTGTTGGCGACAAGAGCGATGGTGTGTGGTGACTTTTTGGTCATATAAAAAAATCGCTCCGAACCGACCCTATGAAGGGCCAATTCGGAGCATATTTTTTCAACGGAAACAAATGACGAGTCGCTTAGGTTAAGCGCGGCCGCCCACCACATCGGGGCGATTGAGCGGGCCTGTCACAAGTGATTTGATTTGGTCAACGGTGTAATGCTGCTTCACAAGGTCGTGTACTTCTATGGCTTGGTCGCGTGTGATGGAAGGGAATTCTTCCAGAAACTCGCTGACACTGACACCAATTCGCATGAAATCATAGAAGGTTTCTATTCGAATGCGCGTACCGCTGAATACGGGGGCTCCATCCTGAATTTCGGGGTGGACTGAGATTGCGGTGAAGTTTCTCATCCGGACTGCCGTTTGTGTGTAAGTGAACAAAATAAACCAAATCAGGCCGGGACTTTTACAAATTCAACGGAGTAAAAAAAGCGGATTAAAGTGTTAAGAGCAACGGACGAGGCAACAAAATATTCGTTGGTTTGCCCGTAAAACAATTACAGGGGCTAATGTATGCAAGTTTTTGATTGCCAAAAATTTTGCAAGGAAATTTTTTTTAAATTGTGTTAACAGACGCTTGGCAAGTGTTTCACAGATAGGTTTCGCCAAACTTTTCCTTGACTATGGCGGTCACTTGTTTGATTTCCTGCTCCTTGGATTTTGGATAGACAAGCAGCGCGTCGCCTTCATCCACGACGATGTAATCGCGCAAATCTTTCAACACCACAAGCTTTCCTTTTGGGGTGCGCACCAAGCAATCCGCGATATCCATTGCCAAGATGTGGTCGCCTTGCAGCACGTTGCCGCGCTCGTCTTTCGGGCATTCGGCGTAGAGGCTCGCCCAAGTGCCGAGGTCCGACCAACCGAATTCGGCGGGCACGGTGAAGACGTTTTTTGCTTTTTCCATGATAGCGAAATCCACCGAGATGTTGGGCGTGGTAGGGTAGTTTTTATCAATAAAATCCTGCTCGTGCGGGGTGTTCCAAAGGCCGTCGCCTTGTTGCAAAATATTGAAAATGTCAGGCGACAGGTTTTCAAAAGCAGAGAGGATGGAGCGCACGCTCCAGACGAAAATGCCCGCGTTCCAGAGGTATTCGCCGGAAGTGACGAATTGTTTGGCGGTCTCCAAATCTGGTTTTTCGGCAAACCTTTTCACTTTAAAGATGCCAGTCGCGGACTCATTTTCCATTTGAATGTAGCCGTAACCCGTGTCGGGGCGGGAAGGCTGAATGCCGAGCGTGACGAGGGCGTCGTTTGCTGCTGCGAAGTCGAGCGCGAGTTGAATTTTTTCGAGAAATGCTTGCTCTTTCAACACGATATGGTCGCTTGGCGCGATGACGAAATTGGCTTCCGGGTCGAGCGCGGCAAGTTTGAACGAAGTGTAAGCCACGCAAGGGCCAGTATTATTTCGGCTCGGCTCGCAGAGGATTTGGTTATCCGTTATTTCAGGAATTTGCTCCTTAATCAGCGCCTTATACGCCACATTCGTGACGATAAAAATATTGGAAGCGGGGCAAATCGGCAGGAAACGCTCGAAGGTGAGGCGCAGCAGGCTCTTGCCCACGCCGAGCATATCGAGGAATTGTTTGGGACGCGCCTCCCGGCTGCCCGGCCAAAAACGGCTTCCGACGCCGCCGGCCATGATGGCGACGTAGGTGTGGTTGGTGTTTTTCATAAATTTAAACAGGAAAGATTAAGGCTTGGCAAGTGCCTCGAAGTTGAGCAAATCCATGTAGTCCCACTCGCGGTAGGCCATCATGTAGATACCTTCTTGAGTGCCGACCTCTATCAAATCTTCTTCAAAACGGAGGCTTGAAAAGACGGGGGTGAGTTGCAAGTGGTGGTATTCGGGGAAAAGTTGGCGAAAGCGAGGGATGACCTCGTTTTTGAAAGTGGATATTTGTTCCTTCTTGGGGCTGCTTTTGGTTTCAATCAAAAAAACACGGGAAGCCGATGCAGCGATGACATCGAATTCGCCTCGGAGATTTTGAGCCTTGTCTTTTTTCCGAACATTGACAGCCAAATAAGTTACCTCTTCCTTGAAGTATTGTTCCATTACCGGACGCACGGCTGGCGCGATGATGTCTTCCACCAAGGTGCCCATTTTGTTGGCCAATTCGCCCCATTGTTTCTTCATTTCCCGAAACTCTTGACGCGATTCTTCCTTGTAACCTTTCATTTCATCTTTGAACTCTTTCATTTCCTTGGACAACTGCTCCAAAGCGCGTTCGAGCCTGAGCTGACTGCGGTTGGTCGTGATGATATACTCAGCCAAGGCTGCCTCCACCGTCGTGAATCTTTCTTCTATTTCCGGGCTTGTCATGTGCAAGAGAATTTTACGACACAAAAATACATTTTATTCTGGGATTTGGTTCCTTTACAATTGCTCTTTCACGTTGTCGTACACGGCACTTATGCCCTCTGCCAGTCCAATTTTTGCCTTCCAGCCAAGTGCGTTCAATTTGGCGACATCTAAAAGTTTGCGCGGCGCGCCATCGGGCTTTGAGGTGTCACGGCGTATTTCGCCCTCGTAGCCCACGACGCGCTGCACCAACTGTGCCAGTTCCAAAATAGCGATATCCTCTCCCGTTCCGACATTGATGAACCCCGGCTCATCGAAGTGTTGCATTAGGAAATAGCAAGCGTCGGCGAGGTCGTCCACGTGAAGCAGTTCGCGGCGCTGATTGCCTGTGCCCCAGATGGTGACGAAAGGCTCGCCCTTCATTTTTGCCTCGTGAAATTTGCGAAGCAAGCCCGGTACCACATGGCTGTTTTCAGGGTGAAAATTGTCGTTCGGGCCGTACAAATTAGTGGGGGTCAGGGAGATAAAATTGCAGCCGTATTGGGCGCGGTAGGTGTCGCAAAGTTTGATGCCTGCGATTTTGGCGATGGCATACGGCTCGTGGGTCGGCTCCAAAAGACCGGTCAGGAGGTACTCTTCTTTCATTGGTTGGGGCGCCAATTTTGGGTAAATCGTGGAAGAGCCGAGTCTCAAGAGTTTTTTCACGCCATTTTGCCGAGCCGCCTCGACGACGTTGGCTTCAATCATCAAATTGTCGTATAAAAATTCGGCGCGGAAGGTGTTGTTGGCGAGGATGCCGCCCACTTTGGCGGCAGCGAGGAAGACGTAGTCGGGTTTTTCTTTTCTGAAAAACTCGTTGGTCTCCAATTGGTTGCGCAAATCGAGTTGCCGCGAATTGGCGAGCGCAAAATGCTCGAAACCCTCTCGTTGCAGTTTTCTCAAAATCGCCGAGCCGACCATCCCTTTGTGCCCTGCGATGTAAATTTTGTCGTGCCTGTTCATGTTGCGTTGTTCGCCGCAAAGAACGTCAATTCGACCAAAACAATGTCATTCAGGCTATTTCAATTGGTCCACCAAAGATTGCAGGTTCAGGGTGTGTCCCATGACTTCCACGTTTTCGTGCCAGTTGACTGTGAGCCAAGGCCCCTCGTTTTTCGCCGAAGTGATTTTGCGCGGGTCGGTAAAAACCCATACGACTTGTTCCACCCCAAAGTCGAGCAGGCGCTGGGTTTTGCGCTGATAATAATTTGGAATGGTAAATTCCGGCTGATGGGCTTTGGTATCTACTTCGATGATGACCTTCGGCGGGAAGTCGAAGTATTTGTTTTCCAACTTGTCAAAAGACAACTTGGCTTTCTCATAAATCGCTATATCAAGCGAAAGATTAGTGCGGTGGGAAAGATGGATGCCGCCTTCGCCTTGCAACAGAATTAAGTCATTGCTTAAAAGCGGACGGAGATAATCGGCGATTAGGGTCAACAAAACCCATTGTTTGCTTCCGTAACCTATGATATCGTCAAGCGTTTTTTTGTTTTTCAAAACCTGCTCATAGCCCGCATAGTAAAGGGGGATGCCGTCCAATACCTCGTAGATGAGGTATTCCGGCACCGCTTTGGGCTTGCGCGGTTTTTTCAACAAAGGCGCTTCGGCTGCTGTCGTCGTCATAATTCCTGATTTTGAGCGCAAGTTAGTTTTTTGAAAAAAATCTTGCTGAAAAGAAAAAGCCCGCTTTGCGAAGTTCCCCTTCACAAAGCGGGCAGACCCCTTACAGGGTGACGAATAATGAGGGACATCATTCAAACTGATTCTGAATCGCAAAACCGCCGCTTTTCAAATACTCTTCGCGCTCGAACAATTTCAAGTCCGACTGCACCATGTCCTGCACCAGTTCTTCCAGCGAGTGTTTTGCCGACCAGCCCAATTTTGCTTTCGCTTTCGAGGGGTCGCCGATGAGCAAATCCACCTCCGCTGGTCGGAAATAGCGCGGGTCAATGGCGACGACCTCTTGGCCGACGCTGACGTGAGGGCTTTTTGAAGAGACGACCATGCCTTTTTCGTTGATGCCTTCGCCGTAAAAATCCACTTCGATGCCAGCCTCACGGAAAGCCATGCGAACGAACTCGCGCACTTCGGTCGTCTTGCCGGTAGCGATGACGAAATCTTCGGCCACAGGCTGCTGGAGCATGAGCCACATGGCTTCCACATAGTCGCGGGCGTGGCCCCAGTCGCGCTTGGCATCGAGGTTGCCGAGCCAGAGTTTGTCTTGGAGGCCGAGCGAAATTTTGGCGACGGCACGGGTGATTTTACGGGTCACGAAGGTCTCGCCGCGAATCGGGCTTTCGTGGTTGAAGAGGATGCCGTTGCAGGCGAACATCCCGTAGGATTCGCGGTAGTTGACCGTAATCCAGTAGGCGTACAGTTTTGCTACCCCGTAAGGCGAGCGCGGGTAAAATGGTGTGGTCTCTTTTTGCGGCACTTCCTGCACGAGGCCGTAAAGTTCGGAGGTGGAGGCTTGGTAAAATTTTACTTTATCGGTCAGACCCAGCAGGCGAATGGCCTCCAACAGCCGCAAAGCGCCCACCGCGTCGGCGTTGGCGGTGTATTCGGGCGTGTCGAAACTGACTTGGACGTGGCTTTGCGCGCCGAGGTTGTAGATTTCGTCGGGTTGAACCTGCTGCACGATGCGAATCAGATTCGTCGAGTCGGTCAAGTCGCCGTAGTGCAGCACAAAGTTCCGGTGATTGACGTGCGGGTCTTGATAAAGGTGGTCAATGCGGTCGGTGTTGAACAAGGAGCTGCGGCGCTTGATGCCGTGCACTTCGTAGCCTTTTTGCAGGAGCAGTTCGGCGAGGTAAGCCCCGTCTTGCCCAGTGATGCCGGTGATTAAAGCTTTCTTCATCGAGTTGATTTTTTTGCTGCGGGCAGGCAAAAACCTTGCCCTTCAATCGGATTGAGGAGACAAATTTACCAGAATTTCCGCAATTCGTCGTCCGGCTTGCCCGTCCCAGAGCGGCGGCACGGCGCCGGGTTTCCATTGGCCTTCGAGGGCTTGGCGAATTTTTTTTCTGACGAGCTCTGCATCGGGTGTCGGCATTAGCTCGTTCGTTCCCAGTTCGATGGTCACGGGTCGTTCGGTCGTGGTGCGCAGGGTCAGGCAAGGAACGCCGAGAAAGGAGGTTTCGTCTTGCACGCCGCCCGAATCGGTGACGACGAGGGCTGCATTTTCCATGAGGTTCAAAAATTCGAGATACCCCTGCGGTTCGAGGAGTTGGAGGTTTTTCAATGATTTTAAGCGCCCTTTCAAACCAAATTTTTCCAAAGAAAATCGTGTGCGCGGATGCAGGGGAAAAATGACTGGAACTTCTTGGCAAACTGTTTCCACCATTTTTACGACGGCCTCCAAGCCTTCGGGGGTGTCCACGTTGGAAGGGCGGTGCAGGGTGACGAGGGCGTAGTTTTTTGCCTGCAAACCAAGTTGTTGAAACGTCGAAGTGGCGGTGGCTTTTTCCCGAAAACGCACGAGCGTGTCGAGCATGCAGTTGCCGGTGAAAAATATTTTCGGCATCGAACTTTCCGAAAGTTGCGTTCTGAGATTGTCCAACCCTGCCTGTTCCGTCACGAACAAATAGTCCGCCACGTTGTCAATCAAAATTCGGTTGATTTCCTCTGGCATCGCGCGGTCGCCGCTGCGCAAACCCGCCTCGACGTGGGCGAGGGTGATTTGCATTTTTGAAGCGGCCAGAGCGCCAGCGAGCGCCGAGTTGGTGTCGCCGACGACGATGACGAGCGCGGGTTTTTCTTTTTCAAAAATGGGTTCGAGGCCGAGGAGCATTTGCGCCAACTGGCGGGCGGGGGTGTCGCTGCCCACGCCGAGGCAATGGGCGGGTTCGGGGATTTCGAGTTGTTGGAAAAAAATTCGGTCGAGCGCCGCGTCGTAGTGCTGACCTGTGTGAATGATGTCAAGATTGAGTTCCGAGTATTCGCGGAAGGCTTGCCACAGCGCAGCCGCTTTGACGAAATTGGGGCGAGCGCCGACGATAAGGTGGATTTTCAAGGGTTAAAATTCTTGCTCCAAGACCTTGATTTTCTTGGCAGTTTCGACACGTTTTTTTACAAAATCAAGGTCGCGCAGGTAGAGCGTGTTCCCGTCGTTTGGCCCCGAAAGCGGCGAGATTTTTCGGGAAAAAGGCTCGTACTCGAAAGGGCGAAAATTTTGCTCGACCAATAATTGATGCACCTCGTCGCTGTTGTGGCCATAGCGATTGGAGGCGCTGTTGATTTCAATGATGAGCGCCTTCAGCGACGGGTTCGCCAATGTTTTGACTGTTCCTTTCAGGACGGACATTTCGAAGCCTTCCACATCAATTTTGATGAGTTGCGGCGCTTCCGGCAGGGTCTCGTCGAGCGTTTGCACGGGTACTTCGAGGGTGTCGGTTTCGCCCTCCATTGCGACGTGGTTGGTCGTGTCGAGCGATTTTGTAAAAGGCAACACGCCGTTTTTTTCGCCGAGGCCGATGTTTTTCAAAATGACTTTTTCGGCTAAATAGTTGATTGCCACATTCTCCGCGAGTATTTTAAAAGTGTCGGGCAAGGGTTCTGCGGCGAGGGTCTTGCTTCCGCAAACGCCGGCAGCCAGCACGGTGTAACTGCCCACGTTCGCCCCGATGTCGGCGAAAAAATCTTTTTCACGGAGAAAATGAAGTAGAAACGCCATGTCCTCGAACTCGTGCAGTCCTGCGTAAATGTTGCCCGTGACGCCTGTCAATCCTTTCCACGCCAGCAGTTTGGTGTCGCCGACGAAGGGATAAGCGACGGGGTGGGGGTTCAAGCGGGCATTGATTTGCCATTTGATGAAACGACTGAACGCCGCAGGGCGATTGCGGCGAGCGAGCGGGTGGGTGAGCAGGAATCGAAGCGTGTTGGCGAGCGACATTACAGGTATTGCGGGATTTTCAGGAGCGGTTTGAGGTAGAGCGTGTAGAATTTGGGGCGCAGGCCGTTCATTTTCCAAGCCCGGCGGTCTTCGAGGTTTGCTCGAAAGCGGTTGCGCCAATTGGCGTTGCTGGCACCGCCCGCCCGCATCCGCACGATGACTTCGGGGAGGTAGCACGTCGAGACATTGTTTTTTAACAAAAAACGGAGCATCAATTCGTAGTCTGCCGAGAAGCGGAGGGAGATGTCAAAGAGGCCGAATCGTTCGTACAAATGCCGTCGCACGAAGAAGGTAGGGTGGGGGGGCATCCAACCGCGTTGAAAATTTTTGGGGTGAAATGCTCCCGCTTTCCAATGCCGCACTACGCGGCTCGTGTTTTCGGGGTGAACGTACTCCAAATCAGCGTACAAAGTATCTGCGTTGGTCTCCCGAAATTTGGCTGCCACGCGGCTAAGCACCTGCGAATGGGCGTAAAAATCATCGGAATTCAAAACCACCACCACCTCGCCGGTTGCCATGCTCACCCCCTTGTTCATGGCATCGTAAAGCCCTCTGTCGGGTTCGCTGATGATTTTACTGACGCGGGGAAATTCGGCTGCAATTTTGAGGGTGTCGTCCGTCGAGCCGCCGTCCACGATGATGTGCTCCAAGTTTGGAAAATCTTGCTTTTCAATACTCTCCAGCGTGTCGCGGATGGTCGCGGCGCTGTTGAAGGCGGGGGTGACGATGGAGAGTTTCAAGTTTTTGTTTTTTAAACACAGAGACACGGAGGCACAGAGTTTTTTTATTGTGTTTGTAAAAATTTGCTCTGTGCCTCTGTGTTCCTTAGATGGTTAAACACAGAGACACGGAGGCACAGAGTTTTTTTATTGTGTTTGTAAAAGTTTGCTCCGTGCCTCTGTGCCTCTGTGTTCCTTAGATGGTTAAACACAGAGACACGGAGGCACAGAGTTTTTTTATTGTGTTTGTAAAAGTTTGCTCCGTGCCTCTGTGCCTCTGTGTTCCTTAGATGATTAAACACAGAGACACGGAGGCACAGAGTTTTTTTATTGTGTTTGTAAAAGTTTGCTCCGTGCCTCTGTGCCTCTGTGTTCTTTATCTTCTCACCACCCAATTTTCCAAAACGAGCATATCCATTTTCGTGCGCAGGAAACATTCCAGCGCGTGTTCGGGCGTGTTCACAATCGGCTCGTTTTCGTTGAAAGAAGTATTGAGCAAAATCGGCACGCCTGTTTTTTCAAAAAAACGATGAATGAGGGCGTGATAGCGCGGATTGTCTTGTTGCTCGACGGTTTGAAGGCGCCCTGTGCCGTCCACGTGGGTCACGGCGGGAATGCTCAGGCGTTTTTCGGGTTTGATTAAAAACACCTTTTCCATGAATGGCACACTGTCTTCCTGCTCGAAATATTCGGCGGCAAACTCTCTCAAAATGGAAGGCGCGAAAGGGCGAAAACTCTCGCGGCGCTTGATTTTGGCGTTGAGCAAATCTTTGGCATCGGCGCGGCGGGGGTCGGCGAGGATGGAGCGGTTGCCAAGCGCGCGCGGACCGAATTCCGCCCGACCTTGAAACCAGCCGACCACGCCTCCGCCGAGCAGGCAATCGGTCGCGGCGTCAAAAAGTTGCGCATCGTCGAGGCGTTCGAAGGCGATGTTGCGGCTGCGCAGGCATGCTTCGATTTGCTCGTTGGAAAATTGCGCGCCCGTGTAGGCTTGGTGGCGAAATGGCGAGCGCGGATTGCCCAGCATTTGATGATAAAAATACAAACCCGCGCCCACCGCCGTGCCCGCGTCGTGGCCTGCCGGAGGGACGAAAAGGCGCTCGAAGGAGGTGTTCTGCACGATTTTGCCGTTGGCCACCGAGTTTTGCGCCACGCCACCCGCGAGGCAGAGGGCTTTCAAACCCGTGCGGTGTTGCAGGTCGTTGGCAAGGTGAAAAATCACCTCTTCGCAGACTTTTTGCACCGAGGCGGCCAAGTCGCGGTGGTGGTCGTCGAGGGGTTCGTCTTTTTGCCGCGCCGCGCCGAATTTTTTGACAAACTCATTTGAAAAAAGCGGCTCTATGTGCGGCGCTCCCCCTTCCCAACTCATGTTCACGCCTTCGCGGAAATGGCGGAAATAGCGGGGGGAGAGTTCAAACAACCCGTTTTTTTTCAAAAAAATAGTCTCTCGAACCTGCTCTACGAGCGAGGGTTTCCCGTAAGGCGCCAAGCCCATGACTTTGTACTCGTCGCCATAGTGCGGGAAGCCGAGGTACTGCGTGAAAGCCGTGTAAAAAATGCCGAGTGAATGGGGGTACGACACGCTGTCGAGCACTTCGATGCGGTTGCCGCGACCGACGGCACGCATGGTGCTGCTGAAATCGCCGAAACCGTCAACGGAGAGCAGCGCGGCCTCTTCAAAAGGCGACACGAAGAATGCCGAGGCGAGGTGGCTGCGGTGGTGTTCGATGAAATGAGTGGGGGAAGATTTAGAGGATTTAGAATTATTGAGGGCGGCAGCCAAGTCTTGGGTGATTGACCTGATTTTTAGCGAATTGGCGGCGCGGCTGCGAAGGGCGCCGAAGGCCGTGCCGCTTTTGAGGGCGTAGATTATTTTTTCCAAAAACTTTGCTTTCGGGTCGCGGGAGACGGTGATGAAATCTACTTCATCCAGCGAAATACCAGCCTCCTGCAAGCAAAATCGAGCGGCTTCGACGGGCAGGCCTGCCCAGTGTTTCACGCGGCGGATGCGCTCTTCTTCGGTGGCAGCGATGAGTTCGCCGTTTTTAAAAATGGCGGCTGAGGCGTCGCCGTGGTAGGCGTTGAGGGAGAGGATGAACATGAAAAAGTGAGGGGGCGAGGATTACTCGTTAGGGAGTTTTATTTCAAAATTCTCAGTCAAAACTTGCCGTACGCTCTTGCCTTGTTTTTTTGCCAAATACTTGATTTGGTAAATTTTGGCATCCACCAGAAACTGGAACCAGAAGCCTTGCAGGACGTGCCAAATCAACCCCGGCTTGCCTTCGAGGAAGCCAAGGCGCAGGAAATAGCGATAGAAAAAGTAGAGAAAAGGTCGGACAAACAAGGGCAGCCGCGTGTACAACTGTTTGTGCCACTTGGTTTTGCTGTCGCTCGTTTCGCCCGGCGCTTTTTCCAAAAAATGGTGCTGTGCGTTCAGCCGCTCCACTGCTTCGCGGGTGGCGTAGGCATTGTGCTTGGCCGTCCACCAAGTCAGGTTGTTGAGGTTGTGGTCGGCCATGTCGTATTGCAGCACTTCCATTCGTCCGTGTTTCAATCGGATGTGTTCGTCCATCCACTTTTGCTCGATGTAGGCCGCTCCGTTGCGCCACACGCGGAGCAGCACCATGGGGTAGTAGCCGCGCCGTATCCATTTGTCCATAAAAAAAACGCGGCGCTTGATGCCGAGGCCGGTCGTTTCGGGGGGGAGTTGCGAGAGCCGGGCGGCAAGTTCATCGGCCAGTTCGGGGAAAATATACTCGTCGGCATCCATGCGCATCACCCATTCGGAGCTGACGGGGATGTTGTCCAATGCCCATTGGAATTGCTGCGCCTGATGGACGAACGGGTTTTGAAACACCTCGGCGCCAAGCGATTGCGCGATTTCCAAAGTTCCGTCGGTCGAATAAGAATCTACGATGACGATGCGCTCTGCCACCGGCTGCACGCTGCGGATGCAGCGTTCGAGGTGCAATTCCTCATTGTAGGTGAGGATGATGACGGTGAGGGAAAGTTTCAATTTTTCAAATGTTCTGCCAGTCGAAACCCCAACGCGATAGCCGCCAGACTTGGGTTGGAATGTCCGCCGGAAGGGAAAACGGAACTTCCCGCTATGTAAAGATTCTCAGTGCCGAACACCTTGCAGTTGGTGTCCACCACTCCCTCTGAGTCGGAAGCGGCCATGCGAGTTGTGCCGATGTGGTGAAAAGCGTCGCCCAATTGTTTGCGCCAAGTGTCCTGTGGCTCATTTAGCCAGTCGTCAAGTTCCACTTTGCAAAGCCCGGTTTTTTCCAATTCCTCTTTTGCTGCGCGGCTGAAATGTTTTAGCGTGCGGAGTGTCAAATCACTTGGTTTCCAATTGATTGCAGTCTTAGCCTGTCTCAGCGCGTCCAATTTTTCAGACAAATAAATTCGACTTTCAGGGTCAGGTTCTTGCTCCATGATGACCGCCAATCGGTATTCTGAGCCGGGCAAATAAACCCGTTGGCTCAACAGATAATCGGCTGCGGTAGCGGCAGCGGCGGGCAACTGTAAAGCGGCTTTCCATGCGTGGGCGAACAGTGAAGTGTCGAACTGCCGCCGGCTGATTTTTCTGAAAATGCTCCGCAATTGTTCGGCAGCATTTTCCGACGGCACGATGAACTGAATGGTAGAAGATGCGCTTAAGAGACGGTGTTTCTTCTGGTATTTATCGCTCAAAGAGAGGCGTGGCAAGAGGCGAGTTGTGTTCAAAAAACGGGCATTGAAGTAGGCTTGAACTCGGTCTTTCTCCAATGGTTTCAGCGTAGCAATTTGAACGGTGGGATGGTCTTGAAAAAAACGTCCGACCAAATCGCGTTGATTACCTATGCCTTCGGGCAGTTGTTTGTTCGATAGCAGCAGCAAGCGAGCGTTTTCGATGCCGCCACAACAGAGGATAAATCGTTTGGCCGATGCTTCACCATTTTTCCCTTCCAAGGATCGCAAACTCGCTCGACAAACTGTTTTTAAATCTTTGGCTAATTCCAAATTTGTCACGTTGGCGTGCAGCACGACCCGAACGTTGGGTGAGGCGGTGAGTTGATTGAGATATTCTCTCCCCAAGTTGGGGCGCGGGCTCCATTTAGAGAAATGATATTGCAAAACCTGCTCATCGAGATTCAGATTTGGCAACTTGAACTTGGCAAAATAATCTGTCTCGAAGGGCAGGGGGGCAAGTCCCAAATATCGTTCAGCCATCGGATAAAAAGGCTCAATATCAGAGTGTTGAATCGGCCAGCCGCTGTGTTGGATCCAGTCTCGTTCTTCAAAAATTATCTCCGGTAACGGAAGTGCTTGGCCACCCCAGCGGTTGGAACTTCCGCCGAACATCCTGAACCGACCTTCCAGATGCCCGCTGAACGGTTGTCCGGTGATGTCGGCATCGTAGAGCGATTGGTAAGAGCCATTTTGCTCCATGTCGCCGGATTCGAGCAAGAGAATTTGTTTGCCTGTTTTTTGCAACTCCAGCGAGATTGCTAACCCGACGACCCCACTGCCGACGATGCAATAATCGGCTTCCAAATGGGCGGGAAGGGCAGTATCATTGAAGTCAATTATCACTTGTAGGCTGCTAAGTGGGAAGCGTCTATCCAATTTTGCTGCTTGAAACCGCAGGATTTCAACAACTCCATGATTCGCTTTGGAGCGCCGTCGTCACCATTGGCCGCCAAGATGGAAAAATGAACTTCACAGACGACAGCTTTACAGGCGAGGTCAGCGAGTGTGTCTTTCAAGCCCAGCAACACATTTTCTTCTTGACCCTCTACGTCAACTTTAATCATATTCGGTACTGAGAGTTGGTTCGCAGCACGAAACTCATCGCCTGACCAAACCTCTACTTGCTGTACGTTTTCTTTTTTCTCCGAATGCCCCGAAGTCACCAAACGGTGAGTGCCAGCACTTGCGGCGGTCGCCAGTTCCAAATCAAATTGACCCTTTTCTCGACCTAATGCGACTGGAAATACGCGAATATTTTTCAGTTCGTTCAAGGCAATATTTGCCAGCAGTTTTTCCCGCGAGCGGTTTTCAGGCTCAAAACTCACCACTTGCCCACCCACTCCGACGGCTTTTCCAAACAAAGCGGAATACAACCCGATGCTTGCCCCGATGTCCCAGCAATTGTCGCCGGGTCGCAACTGCCGCATAGCTGCGCTGATGATGTGCTGGTCGTCGTGGAAAGATTGTGCGCGCATCCATTCATAGAGATTTTCCGTGCGCATCTGGACGGACAAATTATCGAAACCGACGATTGCCACAGTAGGTTTTGTGCGTTCGTATTCGAATTTGCGCTGTGAGCGTTTCCAATGGCTGGGCAACGATAGCAGCCAAACCAAGCCGGTTTGTCTGGCAAAATTGCGCAAAGGAGCGATTTTTGAATAGTCAATGCTCATGTTTCAAATTAGACTTCGCCAAATGCGAGCATTGTGGCGAATGTGCTCAATGTTGGTGGAACTGAAGAGAGTAATACCGTTGGGGTTGCTGCTGCGGGCATATTCGAGCGCGGTGTCGGGGTCTTTGCTTTGGCTGGTGTTGAACACCCCGTGCGTTATCAGCAGGCGCTCATCGCGGTTGGCGAACTGCTGAATCGCGTTTTGCTGTATGTTGTTTTCAAGCTGAATGACTGAATATTCGGATGCGATGTCGTGAAAATCAATCGGTAAATTGCGCCAATGCGTGCCGAGGCCGGACAGTCGGATTTTGCCTGCTTGAACGGCGGAGTCTAAGAATTTCAATATCTCTGGTTGATTGGCATCTTCCAGCGAACACTCGTGCAACAGCAAAATATCCACATAATCGGTTTGCAGTTCTCGCAGGCTTGTGTTCAAACTTTCCTCTGCTTCTTTTGCTGAAAAACGACCTCGAACAGGCGAAAAGGCAGCCGAATCTACAACTTTGTTTTTGAGCGAAGGTATTTTGGAGACAACTCGCCGCGCCAGATTGAGCAAACGCAAATTGAAAAAAGGCAGCCGAGGGGGGTGGAGGCCGAACTTGGTCGTCACTGTCACCTGACTTCTTTTGTCCCGGATAAAACGCCCCAACATTCCTTCCGCTTGGCCAAACCCGTAGAGCCGAGCCACATCGAAATGTCGTATGCCCTCCTCAAAGGCGACTTCCAATGTTCGCCGCGCAGCCTGTTCGCTGTCGTGTGCTGTCAATTTTGCGCAGCCGAAGCCAAGAGAGCTGGTGGAGAAGTTTTTGAAATTGGCAGGTTTCATTTCGCGCTGTTTATCAACTTCTCGTAAGCCTCAATCCAGATGTGGATGTTTTCGTAAATGTTATACTCCTGCGTGGCTAATTGAAAAGCATTTCTCCGATATTGTTTATATTCTTCTTCATTCATTTCAATAGCGCGTTCAATTTGGCGACTCAATTCAGCAGGCTCGTTGCCGCACCAAAAACCTGCTTTTTTTTCTTCTAATTTTTTCCATGGCGTACCAGTTGAGGCGATGACCGGCGTCCCTTGCGCCAGTGATTCGATAACGACGTTTCCAAAATTCTCCGTGTGCGAAGGCATCAGGGTGAAGTGCGCGCCCGCATAGAGCTCCTGTTTTTCCAGGCCTTCCACATGGCCGATGAATTTGACATTATGGGTAATGTTCAACGATTCAGCCATTGCTTTTAGGCTATCGGCGTATTCGTTTTTGTCGTTGCCCGCAATCCACAAGCTGAAACCGGAGGCTGTAAATTTCTTTGATAGTCCGATGGCTCGTATTAGGTTATCCACCGCTTTTATAGGGTGAATTCTGCCTATGAATAAGATATATCTCTCGCTGGACTTTGTGCAACGTTTTTCGGGAAGTTCCATATAGTTTGGGATTTCGATGATTTGTACTTTATCGCCCATTACATTTTTTATATCAAACCACTCCATTGGACTTGTCGCATGAAAAAACACCTTTTTGGCAAACACTCTTTTTACTAACCACAACACCCATTTCTTTTTGTGAAAACTATAAATTAATGCTTCTTTGTCGAATTCTCCTCTTGGTGACCAAACAAGGGGCTTTCCGACAAGAGTGCTGCAAAAAGCCATGAACAACGACCCAGTGTTGAACACAGAAGTAAGATGCACTGCATCGCAGTGGAACAGTTTTTTGAACGACTCCCACATCATCCGAACGGCGAACATTGCATGGCGAGTGCTGCAATAAATTACCTCACCATAGTCTGTGGAGAGCCATTTATCTCGCGGCACGCCTTGTGTTAGTATGTCAGTCGTCACGCAAGTCACCTCAATACCCGCTTTCACCAGCGCCTTCGCCAGCCAATATACCGTGTTGCTGGGGCCGCCTTGCTGCGAGGGGTAGAGTGTTCCGATGGGGAAAAGGATTTTCAAGCGACGACGTCGTTGCGTTCGAGCCAGTCCTCCAAAACAGCCATTTGAAAGACCTGCACCCATGTTTTGCCGTTGGAGGTTTGGAAAAAATGGCGGCTAAGTTGTTGGATTTCATCGGCGTTGAACTCCGAGCGTTGGCAGAGGTTGTCCAATTTTTCTTTGCACCAGCCGCTCAATTCATTGCGCAGCCAATACTTCCATGGCATGGAAAAACCCTTTTTGGGACGGTGGACAATTTCGTTGGGCAGGAGCGGCGACATGGATTCCACCAACAGGCTTTTCGGGTAATGCGGATATTTGAGCGCGTCGGGTATTTGCAACACATACTCCACGAGTTTGTAGTCGAAAAACGGCTCGCGCACTTCGAGCGCAGAGGCCATGCTCATTTGGTCGGTGTCTTTGAGCAGCACATTGAACGTGTAGCCGAGCAGCTCGGCAGCGGAATATTGGCTCAATAAAGGCAAACGATGCAATGCTTCACGACGGGCTTGAAGGATGCTTTGCAAAGGGTCCTCGATATGCTCCACGTTGCGCATCAATTTCATTGCCTGATGGGGTGCCAAAACCTGCCGCATAGAGGGGTAAATATGCTCGATGTCGGGCGATTTCGCGGAAGCAATATCGCTCAGGCGCATCATGCGGGCGGTGCGACTGTATTGGTGCAGCGTTTGCCCGACGAGTGTGCGCAGCCCGGCAGGCAAATACCACCACCATTGCCGGTGAATGCGCAGCCAATACAAGAACGTCGTATATCCGGCGAACAACTCATCGCCACCAATGCCGGAGAGCGCCACGGTGATGCCTGCTTTTTTGGTGATTTTAGCAACCAAATAGGAATTGAAACCATCGGCGCTGGGGCTGTCCAAGGCGGCCAAAGCTTCGGGCAAGGTTTCCAAAAAGTCGTTGGCGCGAAGCAAGAGGGGTGTGTGATGCGTCTTGAACCGCTTGGCAATCAAGGAGGAATACTTCGATTCGTCGAACTCTCGCTCTGCAAAATTGATGGAAAATGTATTCACGGGTTGCGCCGAACATTCCGCCATCAAACCTACCACCGTGCTCGAATCTATGCCGCCCGACAAAAAAGCGCCCAACGGCACGTCGCTCACCATGCGCCGTTCCACCGATTCGGTCAGCAAGCGGCGGATTTGTTTGCCTACCCTCGCAGGGTCGTCGTCCACATTAGTCTCACCAGAGTGCTCTATTTGCCAATACAACCGCTTGTTGAATTCTCCATTTTTGAAAATGCCACATTCGCCCGGCAACACACGAAACACGCCTTCCACAATCGTCAGGGGAGCGCACACCGATTGATACATGAAATAGTTGCAAGTGGCGGCGGGGTCAAGTCTTGCTCGGATGAGACCTGAGGCGAGCAAAGAGCGTATTTCAGATGAAAAAGCAAAAACACCGCCATCGTGGAAATAGTATAATGGCTTCACGCCGAGGCGGTCGCGGGCGACGAAGAGTTCTTGCTGCTTCCTGTCCCATATAGCGAAGGCAAACATCCCGTTGAAATGTTGGAGGCAATCGGCGCCCCATCGGGAATATGCGGCGAGGATAACTTCCGAATCGGAATGGGTGCGGAAGGGATAGTCGGGCAGCAAGGCTTTTACCTCGCGGTAATTGTAGATTTCGCCATTGAAAACCAGCACGTAACGCCCGCTCGCATCGAACATCGGTTGATTGGAATCGTCGGAAAGGTCAATAATGGAAAGGCGGCGATGCCCCAGCGCGGTTTCGTTTTCAATGAAAAAGCCTTCCGCATCGGGGCCTCGGTGGGCAAGCCGTTGTGTCATGCGCCGGATGCGCGCTTGCTTGCCGTCAATCGGCTCTGAGCCGATTATTCCGGTTATTCCGCACATACTGCGGATTTGAGGGTGGGTTATACGATTGGGTAGGTTTCCCTGACGGTTTTTGGGGCTTTGGGGTATAAATTATCGTACACCTCGGCGTATTGGCTGGCAATCTGCTCGACCGAAAATCGTTGCACGTTTTCCAACCCCTGCCGAATAAGTTTTTCCCGAAAATCGGCATCATACAACACCTTGAGCATCCCGGTGCGAATGGATTGCACGTCTGTCGGGTTGACGAAGCAAGCGCCACCCTCGCCAGCCACCCACGTCATCGGCTCGATGTTGCTCGTCACCACAGGCCGCCCGGTGGCTTGAGCCTCGATGATGGGCATTCCGAAGCCCTCATACAAGGAGGCAAATACTACCAAATCGGCGGCGCGGTAGCGTTTGGCCAGCGTTTCGAGGCTCAGGTTGAAGCGATTTTCGTAGCGAACACCCGAAGCGGCGAGCATGGCCTGTTGTTCCGTGTTCAATTGGCCTACGATTTCCAACACGCAGTTAATCCCTTTCAAAGCAGCGACGACGCGGGGCAGGTTTTTGTGCGGCGCGGTCCCGATGTGCAGAATGCGTGGGACATCTGCTCCAAATGGCTGCGGCGAATAGCGATATATCGGGTTTACACAGTTTGGGATGACTTTTATTTTTTCAGGCGAGCAGCCCGTGTAGCGCACTATTTCTTCTTTGGATTTTTCAGAAATGGCGGTGATGACATCGGCCTTCCGAATCGGCCATTTGTACCAAAGCCATTTATACAAGTGGTATTTGAGGTTATGGCGGGGCGTACGCGCCAGCAGGACGCAGTCATGCACTGTCAGCACCGTTCGTCCTCGATTGATGCCCAGCACGACATAGTGCGCATCGCCGGTGATGTGGTTCACGCCATGTATGGCGTTGCGGCGCGCAGATGCAAGGTTGCCCAACAAATTCCAGATGCTGTTGGTAGGGTAGGGAAGCTCCAATTCGGTCACCAGCCTTTGTTCGGCCAATGCTTTTGCAAGGCTCTCGAAAATCTGGCCGATGCTGAAAGCTCCTTTGGTCTTTTTGCGGGAAAAAAATGCAAGTTCAGTCATGGCGAAGGAGGAAGATTTAAAAGATTAGGGAAGGGGATTATCAACCATTCTCGGTTTGTAAGAGGTGTCATCTTTTGAGTAACGAAAAAGGTGACACCTCGACCTGTTTTTGAGATGTCACCCCTCCATTCTTCCGGGATGACACCTCAGAATCCGCCAAAGCGATAATGGCCAGTGGATTATAGCGATATTTTGAAAAGCAAGTTTGCCGACTTAAACATGACAAAAACAAAAAAGGCGCTTTTGACGAACGAGTTTAAAAAACTGAGCACATCGTTTTCCATTGTAAAAAAACTGATGAACAACAGCGGAAACCACAGGATGAGCGAAGGCGTGTTTCTGGCAATCAACAATGCCTTCTTGAATAAAAAGTTGAACAAGATGCCGTAAAAAAACATGAAAACACAGCCGCCTATTTTGCCAAAATTGATATATGCCTCTCCGATTGGGCCAACATTGTAGCTGATGCCGCGCAGGACTGATTCGCAGTCTCCCACATAACGACACACCATGTCCGCTCCACCAGCCCGTGGTTTGTCGGGCCACAAAAAACGAGGCGCCAAAGAGGCCGTCACAGCGTCGAGTACGGTGCGCCCTTGCGCAAACGGCTCGAACTTGGGCACATAGTTCATCACTTTGGAGACAATATTGCCCTGATTGGCCCTAACGGCCATGTTGAAAATGCGTTCGGGCTGGAAGATTTCCGAGGGGTTGGTGAGGCGCTGCCAAATCAACTGCCCGAACAATGAAGGGTCTGCGCTTCTTTCCAAACCTGACCAAGTGCCGGCTCTATATTCAAATTTGATAGATTGAATAAGAAATATCAAGAAGACCCCACCTCCCAACACAAGTGTTTTTGTGCGCCATTTGATTTTTTTCCCTGCCAACAGGATGAGCGTGCTAATGACCGTCATAAAAATCAATTGGCCATACATTCCCGAGCTGATGGATTGTGCCAAAGTAAGCCCCACACAAAATAACACGACTTTGGTTTTATGCTTAAAAGGCGAGTAGAGCACATAAAACATCCCCACATAAGTGAGCAGCGCAAAATTCTGGACGATGTTCCTAAGTGACTCTGGTGTTACTCTTATCAAAAAAGTAGCCGCGATACCGATGGCTATTAAATAGATGCCTATGTAGGATTTGCCGGCAAGATAGCTTTTTAATCGCGCGTTGTAATGCGGCATTTTCCAAATGCCTCCCATCAAAGGCATTTTTAACCCTAAAACAAACAACAAGGTAGCCGGAAGCGAATATGAGAAGTATTCGGGGGCCGGGGTCGGCATGAATGTTATCCAAAGTTTTGCCAGCGCATCGTACTCATTGAAAATTTCATAGGCCACTACGGGCATGGCTACCCAAGTCAGGAATGCAATGGCCACCACTATCTCCAAAAAAGGCATTTTTCTGCCGATTGAATCAATTAAATCGAGCAAGAAATACAGCGACAGCGCCAATGCAATCGCTTCATACCAAACAATATGTGCGACAAGGAAAATGAACAGGACGGCAGATATGAATGACCTGAAAATCATTTCCAAATGAGCCTTGGTTTGGGCAAAGTCAAAGTCTGTCGCACAAAATCAAGTGCTGGCTGCTGTAGCCAACCGAGACTTGTCCGCAACACTATCAACGAAAACACGACATCGGACAAAATCAGCAAAATCGGCAAGATGCTAAGACCCATGGAACCCACACACAGATATGCCGATACAAGCACAAAGAGGCTCGTCATCAAATAGTATCGAGTGATTTTCTGGTGGCGATTGCAGCCCAGCAGCAATGTCCAACTGCCGAGCCAAAGGCTGTTGACCAGTATGTAACAAAGATAAAGCGTGAAAAAAGGCTCTTCCGCCGTCACCTGCCCTTTGGTCCAAAAGTCAAGTATGAACGGGCCGAAGATTTTAAGGCCTAACACGGAGAGCAAAGTAAGCCCCACGATGGCCTGCACCGAACGGGCGTGCAAGCGGCGCAGCGCATCGAAATCTTGCTTGCCGAGGCTGAGCGCATATTCCGAAAAAACCGAGAGATTGATAATGCCGATGACCTGTTTGGCAAAGTTGCACAATGTGCGCACGGTGGAAAAAAGCACCACGCTTGCCGCCCCGAGGGTGATGCCGAGAATGGTGACCAGTCCTTGTGTCAAAAAATTTTGCCCCATGTAAACAGTCATCATCGAAAGCGACGGAGGCAACAAACGACGTACGATTGGCCATTCAAAATCAATTTTTTCGACACGAAGCCACCCCGCCAAGCGTCGAATGTCGAACCAGATAACACTTGCGTACATGATGCGGGCTGCCAAGAAAGCGCCTGCCGCCGCAACTACTCCTGCTCCTGATATTACTGCAGTCAACAAAGCCACAAATTCCAACAATCTGAACAAATTGGAGATTACCTGCCCGCGTGCATAGCGCCCGACGGTTCGATAAGCGCCTAACAGCAACGTGAGAAAAATGGCAAAAAAAATATACCATGTCAACAGAAGCATGGTCAAATTGAGTTCGGCAGGGGCGACTTGTTGAAGTTTGAGCCAATCGTGCCACGGCAAGGCAAAAATGAGGATTGAAAATGTCGCACAAACCGTCAGCCCGATTCCCACGATGCTCAGGAATGCCCCGCGAAAAATGCGTTTGGCCTGCTCATAGTCTTGTTTCGCTGCGCACATGGACATTTCGGTGGTCGCCACCGTGCCAAGCCCCAAATCGCTCATGCCCAGATAGCCGGGTATTGTGAAAATCAGTAGCCATTCGCCGTAGTATTGCATTCCCCAATAATGGAGCATGAGCGGCACACCGGCCAACTGCACACATACCGTGACGAATTGGCCGAACACATTCGCCGAGATGCCGGCGAGGATTCTGCTTTTGCGGCTGCCGTGAATCATGTGAGGACGCGCGTGGTGAGTAAAGAGTCGGTTGGGGCGCAGTTAGAGCGAGGCGAGATTCTTGATGGCAACAGAATATGAATACTCTGCTATTACCTCGTGAGAGACTTGACGGGCTTTCAGCCGCCATTCATCGTTTTGTAGGATATAGAGTAGTTTTTCGGCCAGTTGCTCCACATCGCCGGTGGGGACGACAAACCCGTTTAGCCCTTCCTTCACCAAGTCATCGGTACAACCAACCGCGTCGGAGACAATGACAGGCAAGCCAAAATTCATGGCCTCGTTGACGGCAAGCCCCCACGCCTCGCTCGAAGAACACAGCACCAAAACATCTGAAACGGCATAGAATTGAGCAATTTTGGATTGGTTGACGAAGCCGAACAGGCGTACCTTGTCATCTAAACTGTATGCTGCGATTTTGGCTTCTATTTCCTGTTTCATTTCTCCATCACCCACTATCGCCAACACCGCATTGGCATCATTGGCGATGGTTTTAAAGGCCATTATCAAATCAAGTGGACGCTTGATGGGTATGAGTTTTCCTACAAACAAAATTACTTTTTTGTCAGGAGGAAAGCCAAGTTCTTGTTTAAGGGATTGTTTGTTTTTCAGTAAATCGGTGGCTTGTCGGTGAAAGCGTTCATTGTCAACCGCGTATGGTGAGTTTGCTAATTTTGATTCAGGCACGCCATAACGTTGATAGAAAAGTTTGTTTTGCTTGCCTATGTAAAGGAAATGGTCAATGAGCGGGAACAGCAAGTGTTGCAGCAATTTTCTTTGAAATCGGGACATAAAGCCCCTACGCAGTTTTTCTCTTAAAAATGGGGTATCGCAGCGAATCATTACTGCCTGACCACTTAATTTGCAAGCCATGACGGCTGCGAGGTAGGTGAAGTTGTTCCAGCCGAACAACACGACGGCGCTTTTGCGGGGGAGCCGAAATATCTCCTTGAAGATGCTTGGATTGATAATTCCCCAAATGCTGTATAGAGATGGTTTGGGAGCATGGTTTTTGAGAAATTTATGTGGATAACCTTCCAAAATTGGGATATCCCACTTCACTGCTTTCCCAAATTGCTTGTCAACTTCGGCGTTTAATCCATGTCTCGTACAGTACCAGACTTCAAAATCGAACACTTTTTTAGCAGCCATTTCCTGGTACATGGGGGCGAAATACTGAATAGGATGGGTGTTCAAAAAAACAATCTTACGATAGTTCATATTCAGGTTTCGCTTGTGGCACCCTCCAAGATTTCAGGATTCGCTTAAGTCCTTCTTCCAATGGAAGCAAATCTCTCTTTATTATGCTCCTCATTTTGGAAATATCGGGTTGCCTTCGGGTCATGTCGCCTTCTTTCAACGGCGGGAGATAGACTATTTTCGATGTTGAGTTTGTGACTCGTACAATGATTTCGGCCAGTTCGGCAATCGAGTATTGTTGGTCATTGCCAACATTTACGACCTCGTTGATACAAAGATTTTCCTCCAATATCTTTCTCGTAAATTCCACATTATCTTCTATGTAACAAAAAGTGCGGGACTGGCTTCCATCGCCATATATCGTGATGTCTCTATCTTCCAAAGCTGCCCTGATGAATTTGGATATGACGAAATCGTCGCTTTGTTTTTCTCCGTAGGTGTTGAAAAAGCGGAATATCGTGTAATCCAAGCCAAATGCTTGATGATAGGCCCTACAAAAGGATTCGCCCAAGTTTTTGACAACGGCATAAGGCAGCCTCGAATTCAATGGAGTTGTCTCTTCGTGTTGAGGCGTGTTTACCGGTTCTCCATACACTTCCGAGGAGGAGGAAAAGAACACTCGCTGCACACCTGTTTTCCTGCATAGTTCCAAGACGTTTTTAATGCCGTCTATGTCTTGAAGCACCATAATTGGATTGTCCAATGTGCGCTGTACTCCCACTACGGCGGCATAATGAAAAACATAGTCGAATTTATTACGGAGCATGATTTTTTCCATTGCTCCGTATTCATTCACATCTGCTTTTATGAATGTCACGTTTTCTTTGTGGGGGATGTTTTTTTCTTTTCCCGTTAGCAAGTTGTCAACCAATACAATCTGGTTTACACTGTTTTTTTGAAGTTCATCGGCCAGCGAACTGCCAATAAATCCTGCCCCTCCGGTGATGAGTATTCGTTTCATGTCGTTGTTTGCAAGAACAAATCAATGATGCTTTGTGCGCGATGCAAGTAGGTGTTTTTGTCAACCGTAATCTGATAACCGGATTTTCTAATCGCCAGACACCTTTTCTCATTAGACAATGCACTTTCTATTTTCGTGCATAAGTCTTCCTCGTTGTTGAAGTAGAGCAAATGTTTGGAATCAATATACTCGTCTTCCCACTCCGGGCATTTGCTCGATAGTTGCAGCGATTTCGCCACGCAGGCTTCAAAGAAGCGCATATTCGCTGCCGGATAATTCGTGTCATCTATGATATTCATAGCAATGCGCGACTGGTTCATCAGTCTTGCAAACTCATTTCCAAACAAATGTCTGCTCACGATGTGTGGTTTCAACTCGTTGGAGTTGCTTTTAGCCCATTCCGCGCCGTATATCCCCAACTTCAATGTTGGAAAATTTTTTGAAATGGACTCAAGTGCCTTAATCCTTTCGGGGCGCGGGTTGCCGATAAAAATCACATCGTGTTCAAAATGTTGGGGCAAA